>NZ_MCGQ01000031.1 GCF_002242805.1 Streptomyces diastatochromogenes
ACCGCCGTTCTGGTGCTGCTGGCCTTCCCGGTCCTCGCGGCCGCGCTGTTCGCCCTGGAGGCGGACCGCAAGTTCGGTGCGCATGTGTTCGACGCGGCAAATGGCGGCGCACTACTGTGGCAACACCTCTTCTGGTTCTTCGGCCATCCAGAGGTGTACATCATCGCGCTGCCGTTCTTCGGCATCATCTCCGAGGTCATCCCGGTCTTCTCCCGCAAGCCGATGTTCGGCTACATGGGTCTGATCGCGGCGACCATCGCGATCGCCGGTCTGTCCGTGACCGTGTGGGCCCACCACATGTACGTCACCGGCGGTGTACTGCTGCCGTTCTTCTCCTTCATGACGTTCCTGATCGCCGTCCCGACCGGTGTGAAGTTCTTCAACTGGATCGGCACGATGTGGAAGGGCTCGTTGTCCTTCGAGACGCCGATGCTCTGGGCCACCGGCTTCCTGATCACCTTCACGTTCGGTGGTCTGACCGGTGTCATCCTGGCCTCGCCCCCGATGGACTTCCACGTCTCCGACTCGTACTTCGTGGTGGCCCACTTCCACTACGTGGTCTTCGGTACGGTCGTGTTCGCCATGTTCTCCGGCTTCCACTTCTGGTGGCCGAAGATGACCGGCAAGATGCTGGACGAGCGCCTCGGCAAGATCACCTTCTGGACGCTGTTCATCGGCTTCCACGGCACCTTCCTGGTCCAGCACTGGCTGGGCGCCGAGGGTATGCCGCGTCGTTACGCCGACTACCTGGCGGCCGACGGCTTCACCGCCCTGAACACGATCTCGACCATCAGCTCGTTCCTGCTCGGTCTGTCGATCCTGCCGTTCCTCTACAACGTGTGGAAGACGGCCAAGTACGGCAAGCCGGTCGGCGTGGACGACCCGTGGGGCTACGGCCGTTCGCTCGAATGGGCGACGTCCTGCCCGCCGCCGCGGCACAACTTCCTCACCCTGCCGCGGATCCGCAGTGAATCCCCGGCGTTCGACCTGCACCACCCCGAGATCGCCGCCCTCGAGCAGCTTGAGTACTCCGGTCACGGTGCCATCGCGGGCAGCAAGGAGGCCGGCAAGTGAAGATCCAGGGTCGGATGTTCATCTGGTTGAGCGTCTTCATCCTGATCATGGCCATCGTGTATGGCGTGTGGTCGAAGGAGCCGGCCGGTACCACTGCGCTCTTCCTGGCCTTCGGCCTGAGCATCATGATCGGCTTCTACCTGGGCTTCACCGCCCGGCGGGTCGACGCGGGTGCGCAGGACGACAAGGAGGCCGACGTCGCGGACGACGCGGGCGAGCTGGGCTTCTTCAGCCCGCACAGCTGGCAGCCGCTCGCCCTGGGCTTCGGCGGCGCGCTGGCCTTCCTCGGTGTCGCGGTCGGCTGGTGGCTGCTGTACTTCGGTGCACCGTTCATCCTGGTCGGCCTGTTCGGCTGGGTGTTCGAGTACTACCACGGTGAGAACCGCACCCAGTAGCACGCAGTGAGCACACCGGGAGCCCGGACACTCCGTCAGGAGGGTCCGGGCTCCTGCTTTTGCGCAGCGCCGTCCCCCGTATGAGTTACGTAGCGCGCAAATGGGGCTTGTATCTCATAGCGTGATCATATGAACCACACTCCGCGGACCCGCACCGTCGTCAGCTGCACCCTGCTGGTTGCCGCCCTCGGCGCGGGCGTCACCGGCTGCGGTTCGGACGGCAACCCCCTGTCGGCCAAGCCGTACGACGCAGCGGACATGATCTCCTTCAACGGCCCCACCGGCGCAGGAAAGCAGGCCGACCCGGACAAGCCCCTGGAGATCACCACCAGCGACGACGACGGCCGGATCACCGACGTCACCGCCCAGGACTCCACAGGACGCTTCGTGGCGGGCGAACTCGCCGCCGACGGCAGCCGCTGGCACAGCACCTCCCCGCTGGCCGCCAACGCCCACTACACGGTCGAGGTGAGCACGGAGGACGAGGACGGCGCGCCCGGCCGCAAGATCCTCACCTTCGACACCAGCAAGCCCACCACCACCAAGCGCCTGAACGTCACGTTCGGGCCCGAGTCGGGCCAGTACGGCGTCGGACAGCCCATCACCGCCCAGCTCGACCAGGCGGTCAAGGACAAGGCGCAGCGGGCCCTCGTGGAACGCGCCCTCAGGGTGGACGCCACGCCGGCCGTCCAGGGCTCCTGGTACTGGGTGAGCGACAAGGAACTCCACTACCGCCCCAAGGATTACTGGCCCGCGCACGCCACCATCCAGGTGCACAGCAACCTGGACGGCGTACGGATCAGCGACCGACTCTGGGGCGGCAAGTCCAAGGCACTGAAGATCACCACCGGTGACCGGATCGAGGCCGTCACGGACGCCTCGGCGCACCAGCTGACGTACTACCAGAACGGCCAGGCGATCCAGTCGATCCCGGTCACCACCGGCAAGCCCGGTTTCGAGACCCGCAACGGGGTCAAGGTCGTACTGGCCAAGCAGTACTTCGTACGCATGCGCGGCACCACCGTCGGCATCGCCGAGGGCAGCTCCGACTCGTACGACCTGCCGGTCTACTACGCCACCCGGGTCACCTGGTCGGGCGAGTACGTCCACGCCGCGCCCTGGTCAGTGGGCTCCCAGGGCTACGAGAACGTCAGCCACGGCTGCACCGGCATGAGCACATCCAACGCCGAGTGGTTCTTCGACCACATCCACGAGGGCGACATCGTCAAGGTCGTCAACTCCAACGGCAACCCGATGGAACCGTTCGGCAACGGCTTCGGCGACTGGAACGTCGACTGGAACAAGTGGCGCACAGGCAGCGCCCTCATCAACGGCACCCCGGACGGCCCAGCACCCCAGGACGCCCTGCGCTTGCAGCCAACGGCCGTGTGAGCGCCCTGAAGGGGCGCGGGGAACTGCGCGACCAGCCACACACGACCGGCACTAGCGCACATACCCTCGCGCCCCGAGCTGCTAGGCGCTCAGCAACCTCTTCTGACGGAGCAGAGAAGCCAGGGCCGAGGCAAACTCCACAGGATCCACCGGCAGCGTCACAGCGGCGTCGGCCCGACTCCACGTGGCCAGCCACGCATCCTGAGGCCGCCCCATCAACAGCAGCACAGGCGGGCAGTTGAACACCTCGTCCTTGATCTGCCGGCACACCCCCATGCCCCCCATCGGCACGGCCTCACCGTCGAGCACGCACACATCGATGCCGCCCTTGCCCAGCTCCCGCAGCACCGCCTCAGGAGTCGCACACTCCACGAACTCGACCAGGGGCACATCGGGAGCCGGCCTGCGGCCGGAGGCCAGCCGCACCTGTTCCCGCGTGTTGGAGTCGTCGCTGTACACCAGCACGGTAGCGGTCGGCTGCATGCTTCCTCCGAGACGTCAGCGTCCTACGGACAGGGCCGTTCGGGGCGGATGTTACTCCCATGAACACCACGTCAACACCGGTTCGGCGGGCAGCAACACTCCGAACGGCACCCCCCGGAGTGAGGGCGGGATAAGCGACCGACATAATGTCGGTCGTGGCGACAGCAACGACAGTAGAAACCGGGCACGCGCACCCGTCGGTCAATCGACCGAACCTCACCAGCGTCGGAACCATCATCTGGCTGAGTTCCGAGCTGATGTTCTTCGCGGCCCTCTTCGCGATGTACTTCACCCTCCGATCGGTGACCGGTCCGGCGCACTGGAAGGAGCAGGCGGAGGCGCTCAATGTGCCGTTCTCCGCGACGAACACCACGATCCTGGTGCTCTCCTCGCTCACCTGCCAGCTCGGCGTGTTCGCCGCCGAGCGCGGGGACGTGAAGAAGCTCCGTGGCTGGTTCATCCTCACCTTCATCATGGGTGCGATCTTCATCGGCGGTCAGATCTACGAGTACACGGAGCTGGTGAAGAAGGACGGGATCTCCCTGTCCTCCGACCCGTACGGCTCGGTGTTCTACCTGACCACCGGCTTCCACGGCATGCACGTGACGGGCGGCCTCATCGCCTTCCTGTTCGTCCTCGGCCGCACCTACATGGCGAAGAGGTTCACCCACGAGCAGGCGACCGCCGCCATTGTCGTGTCCTACTACTGGCACTTCGTCGATGTGGTCTGGATCGGCCTTTTCGCCACGATCTACCTGATCAAGTAGCCGGGACCGCTCCCGCACATCCAGAAGCATCGACGCAGAAGATCCTGACACCGGGGTAATCCGTGAAAAAGCTCTCCGCACGACGACGCCATCCGCTGGCGGCGGTCGTCGTCCTACTCCTCGCGCTGGCGGCCACTGGGGGGCTGTACGCCGCGTTCGCGCCCGCGAGCAAGGCGCAGGCCGATGAAACCTCCCAGTCCCTGACCATCAAGGAGGGCAAGAAGCTCTACCAGGTCGGCTGCGCCAGCTGCCACGGCACCGGTGGCCAGGGCTCCTCCGACGGCCCGAGCCTGGTCGGCGTGGGCGCCGCGGCGGTCGACTTCCAGGTCGCGACCGGCCGTATGCCGGCCGCCACCTCGCAGGGCCCGCAGGTCGTTAAGAAGAAGAACATCTACACCCAGGCCCAGATCGACCAGCTCGCGGCGTACGTCGCCTCGCTGGGCGCCGGTCCCGAGGTGCCGACGAAGGACCAGTACGGCCCGGAGGGCGCGGACATCGCCAAGGGTGGCGAGCTGTTCCGCACCAACTGCGCGCAGTGCCACAACTTCACCGGCAAGGGTGGTGCCCTCACCAAGGGCAAGTTCGCGCCGGACCTGACGGGCGTCGACCCGAAGCACATCTACGAGGCCATGCAGACGGGCCCGCAGAACATGCCCTCCTTCCCTGACACCACGCTGTCGGAGAAGAACAAGAAGGACGTCATCGCGTACCTGAACGCGATCAACAGCAGCGAGACGGAGCAGCCGGGCGGCATGGAGCTGGGCGGTCTCGGCCCGGTCACCGAGGGCCTGTTCGCGTGGGTCTTCGGCCTCGGTGCGCTGATCGCGGTAGCCGTCTGGGTCGCCGCTCGGACCGCAAAGGCCAAGAAGTCATGAGTAGCCAAGACATTCCAGAAGAGAACCTGCCCGCTGAGCAGGACCACGCGCACGCGGCCGTGACCGTCGCGGACGAGAAGAACCCGTTCGCGGACCCGGGGCTGCCGCCTCACGAGCACCGGATCCAGGACATCGACGAGCGGGCCGCCAAGCGGTCCGAACGCGTCGTCGCCCTGCTGTTCACGGTGTCGATGCTGGCCACCGTCGGCTTCATCGTCTCCTACGTGGCGATCCCGCACGACAAGTCGATCTTCGTCTTCCCGATCGGGCACGTCAGCGCGCTGAACTTCGCGCTCGGCCTGACCCTCGGCACGGCGCTGTTCTGCATCGGCGCGGGCGCGGTCCACTGGGCCCGCACCCTGATGTCCGACGTCGAGGTCGCCGACGAGCGTCACGCGATCGCGGCCTCTCCCGAGGTCCGTGCGCAGGTCCACGCGGACTTCAAGCAGGGCGCCAAGGAGTCGGCGATCGGCCGCCGCGGCCTGATCCGCACCACGATGTTCGGCGCGCTGGCCCTGGTGCCGCTCTCCGGCGTCATGCTGCTGCGTGACCTCGGTCCGCTGCCCGGCACCTCGCTGCGTCACACGCTGTGGGCCAAGGGCAAGCTGCTCGTCAACATGAACACGAACCAGCCGCTGCGTCCCGAGGACGTCGCCGTCGGTTCGCTGACCTTCGCCAAGCCCGAGGGCCTGGAGGAGGCACAGGAGGACTTCCAGAACGAGATCGCCAAGGCGGCCCTGATGATCATCCGGCTCCAGCCGGACAACATCAAGGACAAGCGCGAGCTCGAATGGTCGCACCAGGGCATCGTCGCGTTCTCGAAGATCTGCACCCACGTCGGCTGCCCGATCTCCCTGTACGAGCAGCAGACGCACCACGTGCTGTGCCCGTGCCACCAGTCCACCTTCGACCTCTCCGACGGTGCCCGAGTGATCTTCGGCCCCGCCGGTCACGCCCTGCCGCAGCTCCGCATCGGCGTGAACGACGAGGGTTACCTCCAGGCGCTCGGCGACTTCGAGGAGCCCGTCGGTCCTGCATTCTGGGAGCGCGGATGAGCACCAACGAGAACAACGAGCGACGCGGCAAGGCCCCGGCAGGCGAGCGGGTCGCCGACTGGGCCGACGGACGGCTGGGGATCTACTCCCTGGCCAAGTCCAACATGCGCAAGATCTTCCCCGACCACTGGTCGTTCATGTTGGGCGAAGTCTGCTTGTACAGCTTCCTCATCATCATCCTGACCGGTGTCTATCTGACGCTGTTCTTCCACCCGTCGATGAACGAGGTGGAGTACCACGGCAGCTACGTCCCGCTCCAGGGACAGCTGATGTCCGAGGCGTTCAGCTCGACCCTGCACATCTCCTTCGACGTGCGCGGTGGTCTGCTCATCCGGCAGATCCACCACTGGTCCGCGCTGATCTTCCTCGCCGGCATGTTCGTGCACATGATGCGCGTGTTCTTCACCGGCGCGTTCCGCAAGCCGCGTGAGATCAACTGGCTGTTCGGCTTCCTGCTGTTCGTCCTCGGCATGTTCACCGGCTTCACCGGTTACTCGCTCCCGGACGACCTGCTCTCCGGCACCGGTGTCCGCTTCACCGAGGGCGCGATCCTGTCGATGCCGATCGTCGGCACGTACATCTCGTTCTTCCTCTTCGGCGGCGAGTTCCCAGGCCACGACTTCGTGGCGCGGTTCTACTCGATCCACATCCTGCTGCTGCCGGGCATCATGCTCGGCCTGATGGTGGGCCACCTGATCCTGGTCTTCTACCACAAGCACACGCAGTTCGCGGGTCCCGGAAAGAGCGAGAAGAACGTCGTCGGCATGCCGCTGCTGCCGGTGTACATGGCCAAGGCCGGAGGCTTCTTCTTCCTGGTCTTCGGTGTGATCGCGGCCATCGCCGCGGTGACCCAGATCAACCCGATCTGGGCCATGGGCCCCTACCGGCCCGACCAGGTGTCCACCGGCGCCCAGCCCGACTGGTACATGGGCTTCGCCGAGGGTCTGGTCCGCTACATGCCGGGCTGGGAGATCAACTTCTGGGGTCACACGCTCGTCCTGGGCGTGTTCATCCCGCTGATGCTCTTCGGCCTCGTCCTGGCGGCGATCGCGCTCTACCCGTTCATCGAGTCCTGGGTCACCGGCGACAAGAGCGAGCACCACATCCTGGACCGGCCGCGCAACGCCCCGACGCGTACCGCGTTCGGTGTCGCCTGGGTGACCGTGTACATGGTCGGCCTGGTCGGTGGTGGCAACGACCTCATCGCCACCCACTTCAACCTGTCGATCAACGACGTGACCTGGTTCGTCCGGATCTTCTTCTTCGCCGGACCGGTCATCGCGTTCCTCGTCACCAAGCGGATCTGCCTCGGCCTGCAGCGCCGCGACCGCGACAAGGTGCTGCACGGTCGCGAGACCGGCATCATCAAGCGCCTGCCGCACGGTGAGTTCATCGAGGTGCACGAGCCGCTCAGCCAGGAGCAGCTGCACACCCTCACGGCTCACCACCAGTACGAGCCGGCCGAGATCGGCCCGACGGTCGACGAGAACGGTGTCGAGCGCAAGGTGAAGGGGTCCGAGAAGCTGCGCGTCAAGCTCAGCAACGCCTACTACGGCGAGGACAACCAGATCCCGAAGCCCACTGTCGACGAGTACAAGGAGATCACGAGCGGCCACGGCCACCACTGATCCCCGCGTCGCCACGCCACGCTGAAGGGCCCCGTCCGGGTTACGGACGGGGCCCTTCGCCCTGTCCCGGGCTGGATAGGGTGGGACCACATTGTTCTTCTACGACACCCAGGAGCGGCTATGAGCGCTGTGACCCCCGCTGGAGGCGACACCGCGGCGGGCCGTTCCTGGCCCGCCCTGCTGAACGGGCTGCTGGACGGCCGGGACCTGTCCGCCGACGACACGGCCTGGGCGATGGACCTGATCATGCGCGGCGAGGCGACCGACGCGCAGATCGCCGGGTTCGTGGTGGCACTGCGGGCCAAGGGCGAGACGGTGGACGAGATCACCGGGCTGGTCCGGGCGATGTACGAGCACGCGAACGTGATCGAGGTGCCCGGCCGGACCGTCGACATCGTCGGCACCGGCGGTGACGGCGCGAAGACGGTGAACATCTCCACGATGTCGTCGATCGTCGTCGCCGGTACGGGCGCGAAGGTGATCAAGCACGGCAACCGGGCCGCGTCATCGGCGTCCGGCGCGTCGGACGTCCTGGAGAAGCTCGGCGTCAACCTCAACCTGACCCCGCAGCGGGTCGCCGAGGTCGCCGAGGAGGCCGGTATCACCTTCTGCTTCGCGGTGAAGTTCCATCCGTCGCTGCGCCATGTCGCCGCGGCACGCGGCCAGTTGGGGATCCGTACGACCTTCAACGTGCTCGGTCCCCTCACCAACCCGGCCAAGGTGCGGGCCCAGGCGGTCGGTGTCGCCGACCCGCGGATGGCACCGATCGTGGCCGGGGTCCTCGCCGAGCGCGGCAACTCCTCCCTGGTCTTCCGGGGCGACGACGGCCTGGACGAGCTGACGACCACCTCCACCTCCCGGGTGTGGGTGGTCCGGGACGGCAAGGTCACGGAGGAGAGCTTCGACCCGCGGGACGTCGGCATCGACCTCGTCCCCGTGGAGGCCCTGCGCGGCGCCGACGCGTCGTACAACGCGGAGGTCGCCCGCCGCCTGCTGGACGGCGAGCAGGGCCCCGTCCGGGACGCGGTCCTGCTGAACTCGGCGGCGGCCCTGGTGGCCCTCGACCCGACCGAGGCCCCCCTGGCCGAGCAGCTCCGGGCGGGCATGGCCAAGGCGGCCGAGTCGATCGACTCGGGTGCGGCGAAGCGGACGCTGGAGCGGTGGGTGGCGGCCAGCAACAGCTGACGGATCCGAGGTGCGGTCCCGCGATCCGGACAGGAGTTGCGGGACCGCGATCACTTCACGTACGTTCCTGTCCAGGTCATGAGTGACAGTCATGAGGCCCCGGCCGACTGTCCGGCAACCCTCCGTCCGTGGCGGGGTGCCCCGGGTGAAGACCAGGTCGTAGGCAGCGAGGTCTACGGCAAGCGCGGGCCCCTCGAAAGACACCAGGGGTCCTGGTCATCGAGGGAGCCTTCTGTGAGCAAGCGAATGCGATAGGGCGCCGAGCCCCGCCTCCGCACACCCCTTTCACCTTCTCCCGTGCCGTCGACGCACCGTCCGGTACGGCGATTTCGCTTACCCCTCACAGGAGTTCGCCATGTCTGTCTCCACCGCTGCCTCCGCCCAGTCCGTTTGTGCCCCGCTGCCCGTTCTGGGCCGGGATGTCACCGTCCCGCTCGTGACCGGCGGCGAGGTCACCTACGCGGCGCTCGACTACGCGGCCAGCGCCCCCGCCCTGCAGCGCGTCTGGGACGACGTGGCGGCCTACGCGCCGTACTACGGCAGCGTCCACCGCGGCGCGGGCTACCTCTCCCAGCTCTCCACCGACCTGTTCGAGAACGCCCGCCGGACGGTCGCCGAGTTCCTCGACTGCCGCGCGGACGACCAGGTGATCTTCACCCGCTCGACCACGGACTCGCTGAACCTGCTGGCCCGGGCGATCCCGGCCGACTGCCAGGTCTTCGTCTTCGAGACCGAGCACCACGCCTCCCTGCTGCCCTGGCAGGACGCCCGGGTCACCTACCTCAACGCCCCGCGCACCCCGCAGCAGGCCGTCGAGACCCTGGAGCGGGCCCTCGCCGACCGCACTGTGTCCATTGAAGGGGGCTACGGCCCGGCCCTGGTCTGCGTCACCGGCGCCTCCAACGTCACCGGCGAGCTGTGGCCGGTCCGCGAGCTGGCCGCCGCGGCCCACGCCCACGGCGCCCGGATCGTCCTGGACGCGGCCCAGCTGGCCCCCCACCACCCGGTGTCGATCCAGGACCTCGACGTCGACTGGGTCGCCTTCTCCGGCCACAAGCTGTACGCCCCCTTCGGCTCCGGCGTCCTGGCCGGCCGCGCCGACTGGCTGGTCGCGGCCGAGCCGTACCTCGCGGGCGGCGGCGCGAGCCGCAAGGTCACGCGGCGCGAGGACGGGGGAGTGGCCGTGCAGTGGCACGAGACCGCCGCCCGCCACGAGGCCGGCTCCCCGAACGTCATCGGCGCCTACTCCATCGCCTCCGCCTGCAAGGCGCTGACGGAGGCCGGCTTCGACACCCTCGTGGCCCGCGAGCAGCACCTGATCACCCAGGTCCGCGAGGGCCTCGCCGAGGTCCCCGAGGTCAGGATCCTCTCCCTCTTCGGCGACGACGCCCCTCGCGTCGGCGTGATCAGCTTCGTGGTGGACGGCTGGAACAGCTCCCACTTCGCCGCCGCCCTCTCCGCCGAGTACGGCATCGGCGTCCGCGACGGCCTCTTCTGCGCCCACCCGCTGGTCCGCACCCTCCTCGGCTCCGACCCCCAGATCCAGGGCGAGTGCGGCGCCCCCGAGGCCGCCCCCGGCGAGAAGTCCCTGAACGCGATCCGGGTGAGCTTCGGCGCGGGCACGCCGGACGAGCACGTGGAGCGCTTCGTGAACGCGGTACGGGAACTGGTCACGGACGGCGCGCAGTGGCAGTACCGCACGGAGGACGGCCGCTGCGTCCCGGCGGTGTGAGTCTCTGAACGCCCGGTGAGGCGGTCTTCAGTCGATCAGTTGTCCAACCCGATCGAGAAGGCCGCCTCGAGGTCGTGCTGCGAGTACGTACGGAAGGCGACGTGCGTGTCCGTGGCCTCGACCCCGGGGATCTTGCTGATCCGCCCCGGAATCACGTCGGCCAGGTCCTCGTGCTGGCGTACCCGCACCATGGCGATCAGGTCATACGTACCGGTGACGGAGAAGACTTCGCTGACGGTATCCAGCGAGGCGATCTGCTCGGCGATCTCGGGGATCCGGTCCACGCTGGTCTTGATCAGGACGATCGCGGTGATCACGACGGGTTCTCTCCCTCGGGTGCCGGAGCCGGTGCAGGGTTCACTCTAGTCGTGCGTCCGTAGCGCACCCACGCGTAGCCGAACCCCACCCCGAAGCCGACCAGGTGTGCCAGGTAGGCGACCCCGGGCCCCTCGCCGGAGCGGCCCGCCGCGAGCCACTGCAGGGCGGCCCAGAAGGGCAGCACGACCCAGGCCGGGAAGCGCATCGGCAGGAAGAACAGGAAGGGGAGGAGACTGGTCACACGGGCGCGGGGAAACAGGTAGAGGAATGCCCCGAGCACCGCCGAGATCGCCCCGGACGCGCCCACCAGCGACTGCTCGGAGGTGGCGTTGGCGGCTGCGTAGCCCAGCAGGGCCAGATAGCCGCAGCCGACGTAGAACAGGGTGAACTCCACCCGGCCCATCCGTTCCTCGGTCATCACCCCGAAGACGAAGAGGAAGAGCATGTTGCCGAGCAGATGCACCCAGCTGCCGTGCACGAACAGCGCGGTGACCGGGGTCAGGGCCTCCCGGACGGGCTCGTGGAACAGCTCCGCCGGGACCACCCCCCAGCGCCGGAAGTACGCGCGCTGCGCGGCCGGCAGCGCGTCCGCGGAGCCGTACGCCGGAGTGAGCCCGGAGGCCGGGCCCAGCACGAAGATCAGTGAGCACAGGGCGATGAGGATGTACGTCATCGGCGCGGAGGTGTCCCGGAGCGCCCTGAGTGTGCGGCCGGCCGTCGTGCTCCAGGCGTTGATCATGACTACAGAGCATGACGTAAGGGGACGCAACCTGACAGACCGCCTCGCCGCCGTGGACGGACGGGCGGTGAGTACCCGCCAGGCCGTAGGGTTACGAGCCACACGCGTCGAGGAGCGGCGCGGACCGACCCGAGTAAGGAAGCGAACAGCCACGATGACGGTTCCCCTGCCGACCGCCACGACGCGATGGCGCTGCACCCTCTGCGGCAACCTCACCCGTTTCGACGTGACCCGCTCGTCGAAGGTCGTCGAGTACATCCACCTCGACCTGGCCGGTGAGCCGACGGTCGAGGAGCGCGAGGTGGTCAGTGAGACCATCGAGTCGGTCCGCTGCCGCTGGTGCAACGCGGTGGACCAGGTGGAACTCGTGGACAGGCCGGGCGCCGGCTCCTGAGCGGAGCGGGCCCCGTACAGGGTATTGGGGTGTGACGGATGGTGGAGACCGCAGGCGGGGGGCCGGGCGACGGCACCGCTGAGGTGCTTGACCGTCCGCTGCCCGACGGCGTGCGCCGGCGGGTCGTGCAGATCGTCTCCGACGGGTTCGGCGGCCTGACCGTCGCGGAACTGCCCGCCCAGTTGAGGCAGTACGCCCGGTTCGCCCCGAACCGGCGGGCCAAGTTCGCCGGGAACGCGATGGCGGCCGCGCTGGAGACCGACCCGCTCTTCCGGCAGCGGATCGGGGAGAAGTTCAGAGAGGCGCAGCCGGAGCTGTCCGGCGCCCTGGACTCCGGCTCGCCGCCCCCGGCCGCGGACCCGCTCGATGTGGCGGCCGCGGCCTATGTGCTGCGCCCGGCGGGCTGGGTGAAGCTGGTCACCGCGGCCGGCGAGGAGGCCCAGCGCGCGGACGCCGAGCGGGCCGACGAGGAGAGCCGGGCCGAGCTGGAGCGGCTGCGCGAGGAGCTGGCCCAGGCCCGGACGCAGACCCGGACCGAGACCGAACGGCTGCGCACCGAGCTGGAGTCGGCGAAGAAGGAAGCGGAATCGCTTCACCGTAAGCTCCGGGCCGCGCTCAGCGACGTCAAGCGCGGGGAGGCCGCGCTGCGCAAGGTGCAGGGCGAGATCGAGACCGTGCGTGCCGAGGGGCAGGCGCAGCTGTCGGCCGCCGAGAGCGAGTCCCGCCGGCTCAAGGCCCGGCTGGGCGAGGCCGAGGCCGGGCTGGAGGCCACCCGCCGGGCGGCCCGCGAGGGGCGCAGCGTCGAGGACATGCGGGTACGGCTGCTGCTCGACACCCTGCTGGACGCCACTCAGGGGCTGCGGCGCGAACTCGCCCTGCCCCCGGTCTCCGTGCGCCCGGCCGAGACCGTGGACGCGGTCGAACCGGGACGCATGACCCCGAAGGACATCGCGGCCCGGGCCCTGTCCGAGAACGACCCGGCGATCCTCGACCAGTTGCTCGCGCTGCCGCAGGTGCATCTGGTGGTCGACGGCTACAACGTCACCAAGACCGGCTATCCGCAGATGCCGCTGGAGAAGCAGCGGCTGCGGCTCCTGGGCCAGCTGTCGGCGCTCGCCGCGCAGACCGGCGCCGAGGTGACGTGCGTCTTCGACGGCGCCGAACTGGCCGCGCCGGTGCTGCTCGCGCCGCCGCGCGGGGTGCGGGTGCTGTTCTCCAAGCCGGGGATCACGGCCGACGAGCTGATCCGTCAGCTGGTGCGCGCGGAGCCCCCGGGCCGTCCGGTCATCGTCGCCTCGACCGACCGGGAGGTGGCCGACGGGGTCGCGAAGGCCGGTGCCCGTCCCGTCGCCTCTGCGGTACTTCTGAAGCGACTGTCCTGAAGGTCCAACGCACATACGCAATGCCCGAATTGACCTGACTCTCACGCCACGTAGGGTCAATCGCGTCTCACTGCACGTGAGTTATGTGCAAAGAATGCATTGCGTCACAGGGTTTTTTGCCGCGAGGATTTGAACTGATCACAAGTGGGTCACTAGGGTCTGGGCTCGAACCTCCGAGCGGGTGATCACTCACAAGAAGGAGTTCCTCCTCCGTGGCGTCCCACCGTCGACCCAAGCAGCCGAGCCGCACGCGTGTCACCGTGCTGACCACCGCAGCCGCCGCTGCCGTCGCGCTCAGCGCGAACGCCGCCAATGCCGCGCCGAGCGAGAAGCTCAGCAAGGACGAGGTCAAGGCGAAGGTCGACAACCTCTACGAGCAGGCGGAGCAGGCCACCGAGAAGTACAACGGGGCCAAGGAGAAGCAGCAGAAGCTGCAGAAGGAAATATCCACGATCCAGGACAACGTCGCCCGCGGTCAGCAGGAGCTGAACAAGCTGCGCGACGGCCTGGGTTCGCTGGCCACCGCCCAGTACCGCTCCGGCGGTATCGACTCCTCGGTCCAGCTCTTCCTGTCCTCCAACCCGGACGACTTCCTCGACAAGGCCTCCACGCTCGACCAGTTGAGCAGCCAGCAGGTCGAGGCCCTGCAGAAGATTCAGGACAAACAGCGCGAACTCGCCCAGGAGCGGGCAGAGGCCACCGACAAGCTCAAGGACCTCGCCGCCACCCGCACCGAGCTGGGCAACAAGAAGAAGGAAGTCCAGGGCAAGCTCGCCGAGGCGCAGAAGCTGCTCAACACCCTGACCGCCAAGGAGAAGGCCGCGCTCGCCGCCGAGCAGGCGCGTGCCAACCGCTCCTCCACCGAGCGCGTGGACCTCGGCGACGACTCCTCCGCTTCCGGCCGGGCCGCCGCCGCCTTCTCCGCCGCGCAGAGCAAGATCGGCTCGCCCTACGTCTACGGCGCCTCCGGTCCCTCCTCCTTCGACTGCTCGGGCCTGACCTCCTGGGCCTACGCCCAGGCCGGCGTCTCCATACCGCGCACCTCCGAGGCGCAGGCGAACATCGGCGCCCACCTCTCGGAGAGCCAGCTCCAGGTCGGCGATCTGGTCTTCTTCTACGGCGACCTGCACCACGTCGGCCTCTACGCCGGCAACGGCCAGGTGCTGCACGCCCCGCACACCGGCGCCGTGGTCCGCTACGAGTCGATCAGCAACATGCCGTTCCAGTTCGGCGTCCGGGTCTGACAACACCGCGACGCTGACTCGGGGGCGCCCGAACGGGCGAATTCCCGTGCACCGAAACTGACTCCACGCCCCGCCCATGACCTGCGTCAGGGGCGGGGCGTCAGGTTTGTGCGCCCCTCGATGTCGTTCGGCGCGGTCCTTCCGCACGGCTACTGTCTGCCGCGTTTCCCCGGCGCAGGGGCCTCCCCGTCCCCGGCGCCGGGGAGGCCGTCTCTGTCCGCCAGCAGAAGGACTGCCGTGGGGTCCCATCGCCGCCTTGCACTGTCCGGGTTCAATCGAGGGGCCGGCGTCGCCCTGTGTGTGTTGTCGGCCGCGGCCGCCGCGCTCGGCGCCGTACCCGCCCAAGCAGCGCCGCACGGCGACACCCGTGCCGAGGTGGACCGCCTCTACGAGGAGGCCGAGAGCGCGACCCAGGCCTACGACAAGGCCGACGAGCGGGCCGACGTGCTGCGCCGGGAGATCCGGGACGCCCAGGACCACATCGCCCGGCAGCAGCAGCGCATCAACACCATGCGCGAGGCGCTCGGTTCGCTGGCCGGCGCCCAGTACCGCGCCGGAGGCCTCGACCCGGCCGTCGCCCTGCTCTTCTCCGACGACCCCGACGACTACCTCGACAAGGCGGCCACCCTCGACCGCATCGGCGCCCAGCAGGCCGGCCGGCTGCGGGAGTTGAGCACGGCGATGCGCGAGCTGGCCCAGGAGCGTGCCGAGGCCGCCGGGAAGCTCGCCGCGCTGGAGCAGAGCCGCAAGGCGGTCGCCACGCACAAGCGGACCGTGGAGAAGAAGCTCGCCAGGGCCCGGCAACTGCTCAACGCCCTGCCCGCCGCCGAACGCGCCGCCTACGACCGGGCCTCCCGCTCCGACGGCACCGACCGCGTCGACCTGCCCGACCTGTCCGGCGCCGTCGCCCCCGACGCCCGCGCCGCGGCCGCCGTCGCCGCCGCCCGCTCCGCCCTCGGCCGGCCCTATGTGTGGGGCGCGACCGGCCCCTCCGGCTTCGACTGCTCGGGCCTGATGCAGTGGTCGTACGGGCACGCCGGCGTCCATCTGCCGCGCACCTCGCAGGAGCAGCGGTACGCCGGCCGGCAGATCCCGCTCTCTCAGGCGCGCCCCGGCGACCTGGTCGTCTACCGCTCCGACGCCAGCCATGTGGCGATGTACGTGGGCAACGGCCAGGTCATCCACGCCCCCTATCCGGGCGCGCCGGTGCGCTACGACCCGGTCGGCATGATGCCCGTCTCCTCGGTCACCCGGCCCTGACCGCCCTCTCCACCCCGTACGATCGGCGAATGGCTGGTCACAGGCGGGCATGGCGCTCCACGGTGGTGGGGCTCTGTCTGCTGCTCGCGGCGCCCCTCGCCGGATGCGGCGACCGGACCGCGGTCGACCCGGCCAGGGCCGGGGTGCAGCAGGTGCTCGACCGGCGCTCCGCGGCCCTGCTCCGGCACGACGAGACGGCGTACGGCGCGACGGGCAGCCGGACCGCGTACGCCCGCCTGCGGGCGCTCCCGCTGGCCTCCTGGACCTACCGGGTGACCGCCGTGCACCACGGCGGCAAGGGCGCCACCGCCGACGCCGAACTGCGCTACCGGATCGCCGGCTACGACCGGGCCCCGGTCAGCGTCCGCCGCACCCTCACCCTCGGCCGCACCGCCGACGGCAAGTGGTACGTCACCGCCGACAAGCCCGCGCACAAGGCGGGGGAGCAGTTGTGGGACCAGGGCACGGTGACCGCGGCGAAGGGCGCGCACAGCCTGGTCCTCGGGGCCGGTCAGAGCGCCGGCGACCTGCGCGCCTACGCCCGGCTCGCCGACCACGCGGTCCCGGCCGTCTCCCGGGCGTGGGGCACGGACTGGGCCGGCCGGGTCGTCGTCCTCGTCCCGCGCACGCTGGAGGGCATGGCGGGGCTGCTGGGCTCGCCCGCGTCCAACTACCGGGGCATCGCCGCCGTCACCACCGGCGAGGTGGGCGGCGCGGGACGGGCGCCCGCGGACCGGGTGGTCGTCAACCCGGATGCGTACGCCATGCTGGGCGGCGTCGGCAAGCAGGTCGTGCTCACCCACGAGACCACCCATGTGGCCACCCGCGCGCACACCAACGCCGCCACCCCGCTGTGGCTCTCCGAGGGCTACGCCGACTGGATCGGCTACCTCGGCACCGGCCGCACGCCCGCCGAGGCCGCACCGGAACTGGCCCGCGCGGTCAAGGACAGCCAGGTGCCCACGAGCCTCCCCGCCGACAAGGACTTCGGCTTCAGCCGCGACCCCGCCCGCCTCGCCCAGGCCTACGAGGGCGGCTGGCTCGCCTGCCGGATGATCGCCGACCACTGGGGCAGGGCCCGGCTGGGCGCCTTCTACCGGGCCGTCGGCGACCACCAGAAGCGACCCGGCGCGGTCGAGGAGGCGCTGAGGAAGGTGCTCAAGACCAAGCCCGAGGCGTTCACCGCCGAGTGGCGGCGGTACGTGCGCGCTCAGCTGCGCTGACCGAGCACCTCGATCGCCTCGCGCAGCCATGCCCGCTCGGCCGTGCCGGTGGCCCGGGCGACCCGCAGCATGCCCTGCCGGAACAGGTCGTCGGCCTCCTCCGCGCGCACCGGCTCACCGTCCCGGTAGAAGAAGCTCGCCGGGGTCTCCAGGAAGTCCAGGCGGCGGCGCAGTACCGCGGCCTGTTCCGCCGGGTCGGCCAGGTGCCGCAGGAAGGCGAGGACGGTGTTGAAGCGGACGTGGTCGGTGATCTCGGCCTGCTGGGGAGTGCGCAGCCGCTCCATCAGGTCCGCGCGGCCCTTCGCGGTCAGCGACAGCACCCGGCGCGGGGCGGCGCTCGCGCCCTCCTCGGTGTGCTGGTCGAGCTTGCCCGCGGCGACCAGCCGGTTGATGGCCGGGTAGAGGGCGCCGTCGCTGACCGGGCGGACATGGCCGCTCAGCGCCTTGATGCGCTCCTTCAGCTCGTAGCCGTGCAGGGGTTCCTCGGCGAGGAAGCCCAGGATCGACAGCTCCAGCACGCGCATTCCTCCTTGCAGCGGACGTCGGGTCCATGCTAGCTCTTATCGATGTACCTCGTTTAGAGGTACATCGATAAGAGGGGGCTCTTTGTGAACGCGCACCGCAGGCAACTCGTCTCGCTCGCCCACCCCGTCTACCTCTCGCTTCTCGCCTCGGTCGCCTCCGGGATCATCAACACCGTCTGGGTCTCCCGGCTCGGCGGTGCCGCCGTGGCCGCCGTCGCCGTCGCGACCAACACCGAGAACGTGCTGCTCGGCATCGCCCTGGTCTTCGCCTCCGGCACGACCGTGCTGGTCGCACACGCCCGGGGAGCCCGTGATCCCGCCGCCCTGCGGGCCGCGGTGCGCGGCGGCCGGGCGCTGTGCGCGCTGGTCACACCGGTGGTCGTGGTGGGCGGGTTCCTCCTGCGCGAGCCGCTGGCCCGCCTGGTCCTGGGCGCCGGCGACTCGGCGGCCCTCGGCCTCGCGGCCGCCTACTTCGCGATCTCCCTGCCGGGCATGGCCGTCTTCTTCGCCCAGCAGCTCGTCGACGGCCTCCTCAAGGGCGCCGGCGACACCCGCACCCCGATGCGGCTCGCCCTGCTGGCCAACGGGCTGATCCTGCTCTGCGACCCGGTCCTCATCCACCTCTACGGCGTCCGGGGCGCCGCCCTGTCGACCGTCCTGTGCCGTGGCGCGGCCCTGGCGGTGGGCCTGCGCGCGCTCGGCCGCGACGCGCTGCTGCGCACGGCGGCCGAGACCCCGCCCGCCGAACCGGTCCGCGCCGCCCTGCGCCGCACCCTCACCACCGGCCTGCCCATGTCCGCCGACTTCACCGTGCGGCAGGGCGGGGCCCTGGTGCTGGTGGCGATCGTGGCGCGGCTCGGGGTGACGGCGGTGGCCGCCTACTCGATCGCGTACAAGGTCCTGTACGTCGCCACCATGGCCTTCTACGCGGTACGGCAGGCCGCCGCCATCCACACCGCGCACACCCGGGGCGCGGGACAGGACGCGCGCGGGGCCATCGGGAGGCAGGCGATGCTCCTCTCCGGAGCGCTGGGCCTGACCGCGGCCGTCCTGTTCGCCGCCACCGCCCCCTGGATCACGGCCGCCTTCGGCGCCGGACCCGAGGTCGCCCACCAGGGCGTGCTGTTCCTGCGCTGCATCGGCCCCTACCTGCTGCTGATGGCCTGCTGCATCGCGCTCGGCGGGGTCTTCGAGGGCAGCGGGGGAGCCCCGGCGCTGCTCCGGGCCACCGTGCTCGGCACCGCCGTCCAGCTGCCCCTGGCGTACGCCCTCTCCGGCCTCGGCCTGCCCGGCGTCTGTCTGGCCCTGGCACTCGCGATGGCCGTGCAGTGCGGGGCCGTGGCGGTGCTGCTGCGGCGGGGCCGGCGTCAGGTGGCCGAGGTCTCCTTGGCGAGGGTCGGCTGAGGGGGCAGCGGGGTCGCGGCGGCCGCGGGGACCGTGGAGCGCCACAGTGCGCGGGCCGCCGTGAGCGCGGCGGCGACGAGCAGGCCGTTGCGCAGGACGAGCAGGGTGACGCCGTACGTGTCGCTCACGACCACGTGGATGAAGCCGATCGGGAACTCGAGGACCGTCACGAAGGCCGCGGCGAGGACCATCAGGGCGGGGGCGCCCATACGGCTGGCCCGGAAGCACAGGCACACGGCGGCCAGCCCGATCAGCCACACCAGGTACTGCGGGCTGATCACCCGGCTGGTGACCGTGAACAGGAGGACCGCCGTGAGGGCGGCGTCCGCGAGTGTGTGCGGGGCGAACCGGGCCGCCCGCCGCCGCCACAGCACCAGCCAGCCGAGCGCGGCCCCGCTCAGCGCCATCGCGACAGTGCTGACCAGTCCCACGTACGGGCCGACGAACTCGATCGACCCGTAGTTCAGCAGCACCTGGCCCTGCCAGCCGTGGTGCCGGGCCACATGGAAGACCAGGCTGCCCAGCGACTCCACCTCGGTGCCCCGGTCCCGCTGGAAGGTGAGAAAGGCGAAGGCGCCCGGCATGGACACCGCGAACAGGGCCGCGACGCCGCCCGCGGCCACCGCGGCCGACACCCACGCCCGCAGCCGGGTGGCGCCCACCAGCAGCAGCGCCGGCCACACCTTCAGCAGCGCCCCGAAACCCACCAGCGCGCCCATCACCCGGGGATGCCGGGTCCCCGCGAGCAGGGCAGCCACGGCCACCGCGGTCACCATCAGGTCGTAACGGGCGTACACCGTGGGGCCGAGCAGCGGTACGCCCGCCACCCAGGTCCAGGCCCCGCGCAGCGACCGGCCGGGCCGTAGGCCCGCGTACCCCAGCAGGGCCAGCACGGCCAGATCGGCCAGGCACACCAGCACGAAGAAGGCGTGCGGGTAGCTCAGGAACGGCAGGGCGGCGGGGCAGAGGATCGCGAGCGCCGCTGCCGGCGGGTACTGCCAGGTCACATCGGCCAGCGGAAACGTTCCTTGGCGCAGCACCTCGTACCAGCCCTGGTAGATCACCGACACGTCGGTGGTCACGTCGGGGCCCGGGAAGACGTACACCCCGAAGACGAAGAGCAGTAGCGCCAGCCGGGTGGCGCACCAAGTCGCCGACAGTCCCGCTATCTTCCCGCTCACCCGCACCCCTGTTCGTATCCCGACCCCGGTCCGGACCCATGATTCCCTGCCGACCTGTGCGAGTGCCACGAAGCGCGCCCGGTAGGGTCGGCGGCGATGCACAAGACGCTGATCGTGACCAACGACTTTCCGCCCCGGCCGGGCGGCATCCAGGCCTTCCTGCACAACATGGCCCTCCGCCTGGAGCCCGGGCGGCTGGTCGTCTACGCCTCCACCTGGAAGCGCGGTCGCGAGGGCGTCGCGGCGACGGCCGCCTTCGACGCCGAGCAGCCCTTCACCGTCGTCCGCGACCGTACGACCATGCTGCTGCC
Source organism: Streptomyces diastatochromogenes (assembly GCF_002242805.1). Classification (GTDB taxonomy): domain Bacteria; phylum Actinomycetota; class Actinomycetes; order Streptomycetales; family Streptomycetaceae; genus Streptomyces; species Streptomyces diastatochromogenes. Next base: position 20,567 of record NZ_MCGQ01000031.1, read on the forward strand.
CACGCCCGGCGCGACCCGGCGGGCCGTCTCGCTGCTGCGCGAGCACGGCTGCACCTCGGTCTGGTTCGGGGCGGCCGCGCCGCTCGGTCTGATGGCTCCCGCGCTACGCAGGGCGGGCGCCGAGCGGCTGGTGGCCACCACCCACGGGCACGAGGCCGGCTGGGCCCAGCTGCCCGCCGCCCGGCAGCTGCTGCGCCGGATCGGCGACTCCACCGACACGATCACGTACCTGGGCGAGTACACCCGCTCCCGGATAGCGACCGCGCTCACCCCGGACGCGGCCGAGCGGATGGTGCAGCTGCCGCCCGGGGTCGACGAGAAGACCTTCCACCCCGGCTCGGGCGGCGACGAGGTCCGGGCACGGCTCGGGCTCACCGACCGGCCGGTGGTCGTGTGCGTGTCCCGGCTGGTGCGGCGGAAGGGGCAGGACACGCTCATCCAGGCCATGCCCCGGATCCTCGCCGCCGAGCCGGACACCGTGCTGCTGATCGTCGGCGGCGGCCCCTACGAGCAGGACCTGCGCCGCCTGGCCCGCGAGACCGGCGTCGAGGCCTCGGTCCGCTTCACCGGCTCCGTGCCCTGGTCCGAGCTGCCCGCGCACTACGGCGCCGGCGACGTCTTCGCCATGCCGTGCCGCACCCGCCGCGGCGGCCTGGACGTCGAGGGCCTGGGCATCGTCTACCTGGAGGCCTCGGCCACCGGCCTGCCGGTCGTCGCGGGCGACTCGGGCGGCGCGCCGGACGCGGTGCTCAACGGGGAGACCGGCTGGGTCGTCCGCGGCGGCGAACCTGCGGAGGCGGCCGAGCGGATCGTGGCTCTGCTGGGCGACGCCGAGCTGCGCGACCGGATGGGCAAGCGGGGCCGCCAGTGGGTCGAGGAGAAGTGGCGCTGGGACCTGCTGGCGGACAAGCTCAGAGAACTGCTCTGAAAGAGGTCCTCAAAAACTCGTCCCCGCTCTAGGCGGAACGGGGAAATCCGCACATGCTGCGCACATGACAGCAAAACTGATGCAGCATCAGCTGACGAGACGTCAAATCCTCGGCATGGTGGCTCTCCAGACAGCCGCCGCGTCCGGTCTCACCCGCATCGGTCTCCAGTCCGCGCACGCCGCCGAACCGGCCGCGGTCGACAACTCCCCCGCGATCGTGGTCGGTTCCGGCTACGGCGGCGCCGTAGCCGCCCTCCGCCTCGGCCAGGCCGGCATCCGCACCCTCGTCCTGGAGATGGGCCGCCTCTGGAACACCACCGGCAGTGACGGCAAGGTGTTCTGCTCCACCAGCGCACCCGACCAGCGCTCCATGTGGTTCCGCACCCGCACCGAGGCCCCGCTGGCCACCTTCCTCTGGCTGGACCTCGTCAACAAGGACATCGGCGCCTACCCCGGAGTCCTCGACCGCGTGCACTACGACAACATGTCCGTGTACGTCGGCCGGGGCGTCGGCGGCGGCTCCCTGGTCAACGGCGGCATGGCGGTCACCCCGCTGAAGTCCTACTTCGCCGAGCAGTTCCCGACCGTGGACGCCGACGAGATGTACGGCACCTACTTCCCGCGCGCCCGCTCCATGCTCGGCGTCAACACCGTCGACCCGGCCTGGTTCGAGTCCACGGAGTGGTACCAGTTCACCCGCACCTCCCGGAAGGCCGCTGCCAACGCCGGCCTGAAGACCACCTTCGTGCCGAACGTCTACGACTTCGGCTACATGCAGCGCGAGGCCGCCGGCACGGCCACGAAGTCCGCGCTCGCCGGCGAGGTCATCTACGGCAACAACTACGGCAAACGCAGCCTCGACAAGACCTACCTGGCCGCCGCCCTCGGCACCGGCAACGTCACGATCCACACCCTGGAGAAGGTCAGGTCGGTCACCAGGGCGAGCGACGGGTCGTACGTCCTGACCGCCGACCGCATCGACACCACCGGCAAGGTCGTGGAGACCAAGCAGTACAGCTGCACGTACCTCTTCCTCGGCGGCGGCAGCCTCGGTACGACCGAACTCCTCGTCCGGGCACGGGAGACGGGCACCCTGCCCGCGCTGAACGCCGGAGTCGGCGCCGGCTGGGGCACCAACGGCAACACCATGCTCGGCCGCGCCAACCACATCTGGGACACCGTCGGCGCCAACCAGGCGACCATGCCCGTCATGGGCATCGACGACTGGGCCAACACCGCCAACCCGGTCTTCGCCGAGATCGCCCCGCTGCCCATGGGGTTCGAGCACTGGATCAGCCTGTACCTGGCGATCACCAAGAACCCCGAGCGGGCGTCGTTCTCGTACGACTCCTCGTCGGGCGCGGTGAAGCTCGGCTGGACCGCCGCCCAGAGCGCCGTCTCCGTCGGCATGGCCAAGAAGCTGTTCGACCGCCTCAACGCGGCCAACGCGACCATCTACCGGTACGACCTCTTCGGCTCGACCAGCAAGGTCTTCGCGGACGACTTCACCTACCACCCGCTGGGCGGCTGCGTCCTCGGGAAGGCGACCGACGACTACGGCCGGGTCAAGGGGTACTCCAGGCTCTACATCACCGACGGCTCGCTCGTGCCCGGCTCGATCGGGGTGAACCCCTTCGTCACCATCACCGCGCTCGCCGAACGCACGATGGCGCGGGTCCTCGCCGAGGACACCGCGCCATGAGCCTGCTCCAGGGGTGACTACTTCGCGTAGATCGCCTCGATCTCGTCCGCGTAGTCCTTCGCCACCACGTTCCGCTTGAGCTTCAGCGACGGGGTGAGGTGGCCCGACTCCTCCGTGAACTGGGAGGACAGAATGCGGAACTTCCGCACCGATTCCGCCTTCGACACCGCGGCGTTGCCGTCGTCGACCGCCGCCTGGATCGCCGCCTGCAGATCCGGGTCCTCGCGCAGCGACGCCGCGGTGGAGCCCGCCGGCTTGCCGTGCTCGGCCGCCCAACGGCCCAGGAACTCGTCGTCGATGGTGACCAGCGCGCCCACGAACGGCCGCCCGTCGCCCACCACCATGCACTCCGCGACCAGCGCGTGGGCGCGGATACGGTCCTCGATCACGGCCGGGGCCACGTTCTTGCCGCCCGCGGTGACGATGATCTCCTTCTTGCGGCCGGTGATCCTGAGGTAGCCGTCCTCGTCGAGGGTGCCGATGTCACCGGTGTGGAACCAGCCGTCGGCGAGCGCCTCCGCGGTCGCGCCCGGGTTGTTCCAGTACTCCTTGAACAGGTGCTCGCCGTGCAGCAGCACCTCGCCGTCGTCCGCTATGCGGATCACCGAGCCGGGCAGCGGCTGGCCGACCGTGCCGATCTTCTGCCGGTCCCAGGGGTTGAACGCGGTCGCCGCGCAGGACTCGGTCAGGCCGTAGCCCTCCAGCACCGTGAAGCCGATGCCGCGGAAGAAGTGACCGAGCCGCTCGCCCAGCGGGGCACCGCCGGAGATCGCGTACTCGCCCCGGCCGCCGAGGACCGCGCGCAGCTTGCTGTAGACCAGCTTGTCGAAGACCTTGTGCTTGATCTTCAGGCCGAGGGGCGGGCCCGACGGGGTGTCCAGCGCCTTGCTGTAGGCGATCGCGGTGTCCGCGGCCTTGTCGAAGATCGCGCCCTTGCCGTCCGCCTGCGCCTTGGCGCGCGCGGAGTTGTACACCTTCTCGAAGACGCGCGGGACACCGAGGATCAGCGTCGGCCGGAAGGCGGCCAGCTCGTCCGTGAGGTGCTTGATGTCCGGGACGCAGCCCAGCTTGATCGGCGCCATCATCGGCGCGATCTGCACCAGCCGCCCGAAGACGTGCGCGAGCGGCAGGAAGAGCAGGACCGAGCACTCACCGGTGCGGAACAGCGGGCGCAGCCGCTCCACGATGTTGCCGCACTCGGCGAAGAAGCTGCGGTGGGTGAGCACGCAGCCCTTGGGGCGCCCGGTCGTACCGCTCGTGTAGACGATGGTCGCCGGGTCGTCGGCCTTGGCGAGCGAGCTGCGCTCCTCCACGGTCGCGTCCGAGACGTCCTGCCCGAGCCGGCCCAGCTCCTCCAGGCCCCCGGCCTCGATCTGCCAGATGTGCTTCAGGGCGGGCAGCGAGTCGCGCACCGAGTCCACGGCGGCGGCGTGGTTGTCCAGCTCCACGATGCAGGCGGTCGCGCCCGAGTCGGACAGGATCCACTGCACCTGCTCCGGCGAGCTGGTCTCGTACACCGGCACGGTGACCGCGCCCGCGCTCCAGATCGCGAAGTCGAGGAGCGTCCACTCGTACCGCGTGCGGGACATCAGGCCGACCCGGTCGCCCGGCTGGACACCGGAGGCGATGAGACCCTTGGCGGCGGCGTGCACCTCGGCCAGGAACTCCGTGGCCATCACGTCCTGCCAGGCGCCGCCCACCTTGCGGGCGATGACGGCGACGTCGGGATGCTGCGCGGCGTTTCTGCGGACGATGTCGGTCAGGTTGCCGTCCGCAGGGACCTCGTACAAAGCCGGAAGGCTGAACTCGCGCAAGACTGCTGCTCCTCATAGGGCGCCGGCGCCACGACACTGTGTGATGCGACGGTGCGGTCCAAGGCTCGGGCAGGTGCTCTGGAATTCACTTGTTGAAATCCAGAGCACGACTGGACTGCCCGGACGTTACCCGCCGGTATGGCTTCTACGACAGGGGGTCCCGGCGAGATGTTCGCTGCGTCACACAGGATGGCGTTCCTTCGCGCACAGTAGTCCACGGCCTAAGCGACCGGCGAGTAACCACAAGCCGGGTCGCCACTGTTCACGCACACCCCACACGCCTACGCTTGATCGCCATGGCACCCACACGCTCCGGTAACCGAAGGACACGCGTCCATGTGGTCAGTGACGTGCACGGCAACGCCCGTGACCTGGCCCGGGCCGGCGAAGGTGCGGACGCCCTGATCTGCCTCGGCGACCTCGTCCTCTTCCTCGACTACGCCGACCACTCGCGCGGGATCTTCCCCGACCTGTTCGGCACGGAGAACGCCGACCGCATCGTCGAACTGCGCACCGCGCGCCGCTTCGAGGAGGCGCGTGTCTTCGGTGCCCGGCTGTGGGCCGGGATCGGCTCCGACCGGGCCACCGCCATCGAGAAGGCGGTGCGCAAGCAGTACGCCGAGCTGTTCGCGGCGTTCCCGACACCGACGTACGCCACCTACGGCAATGTCGACATGCCGCCCCTGTGGAGCGAGTACGCGGGGCCCGGCACCACGGTGCTGGACGGCGAGCGGGTGGAGATCGGCGGCCGGACCTTCGGCTTCGTGGGCGGCGGCCTGCGCACCCCGATGCGGACGCCGTACGAGATCGACGACGAGGAGTACGCGGCGAAGATCGAGGCGGTCGGCGAGGTGGACGTGCTGTGCACCCACATACCGCCGGAGGTGCCCGAACTGGTCTACGACACCGTCGCGCGCCGCTTCGAGCGGGGCAGCCGGGCCCTCCTGGACGCGATCCGCCGCACCCGCCCCCGCTACTCCCTCTTCGGCCACGTCCACCAGCCACTGACGCGCCGGATGCGGATCGGGGCGACCGAGTGCGTGAACGTGGGGCACTTCGCCGGGACGGGCAGGCCATGGGCGCTGGAATGGTGAGGTCGGCGGCGCGGTAGCCTTCACGCTGCACACTCTTAGGTCCGTATCTGGAGGAGCCACGGCGATGGCGGAACACACCAGTTCGAGCATCACGATCGAGGCGGCTCCGGCCGACGTCATGGCGGTCATCGCCGACTTCGCGCGCTACCCGGACTGGACCGGCGAGGTCAAGGAGGCGGAGGTCCTCAAGACCGACGACCAGGGCCGCGCCGAGCAGGTCCGCCTCGTCATGGACGCCGGGGCCATCAAGGACGACCAGACCCTGGGCTACACCTGGACCGGGGCGAACGAGGTCTCCTGGACGCTGGTCAAGTCCCAGATGCTGCGCTCGCTGGACGGCTCCTACCTCCTCAAGCCGGCCGGCACGGGCGCCACCGAGGTCACCTACCAGCTCACGGTGGACGTCAAGATCCCCATGCTCGGCATGATCAAGCGCAAGGCGGAGAAGGTCATCATCGACCGAGCCCTGGCGGGCCTGAAGAAGCGGGTCGAGTCGGGAAGCTGAGGTTTCCCGACTGCCGTGGGCAGGGCGCCGCCCGAACACCGCGCGCCCCCTGCCAACCGTTACCGTTCACCCTCATGCGCACCATCCTGATCACGGGCCCGGGCGGCAGCGGTCGTACGACCGTGGCCGCCGCCACTGCGGTCGACGCCGCCCGCGAGGGCACCCGCACCCTCCTCCTGAGCGCCGACCGCACGGACACCCCGGGCGTGGCGCTGGGCACCGGAACAGGACCGACCCCGACCGAAGTCGCCCCGTTCCTCACCGTGTGGAGGCCCGACGCGGTCGACCGCTTCCGGCAGGACCTCACCGCCTTCCAGACCCGCGCCGCCAACGTCCTGGACCTCCTTGGCGCAGCCCGGCTGGACGGTGAGGAGGTCACCCCGCTGCCCGGCGCCGAGGAGCTGTCCTTCCTGCGCGCCCTCAGGGACGCCGCCCTCTCCGAGCGCTACGACCTCCTCGTCGTCGACCTGCCGGCCCTCCCGCAGGCCCTCCCCCTGCTCGCCCTCCCGGAGGAGCTGCGCCGCTACCTGCGCCGCCTGCTCCCGCCCGAGCGGCAGGCGGCCCGCGCCCTGCGCCCGGTCCTCGGCCGGCTGGCCGGCGTCCCCATGCCCGCCGAGTGGCTGTACGAGACGGCGGCCCGCTGGGACGTCGAGCTGGCGGCCGTCGAGGCGGTCCTCACCGACCGGCACACCGCCGTACGCCTGGTCGCCGAACCCGGCCCCGCCGGCGCCGACGCCGTACACACGGCGACCCTCGGCCTCGCCCTGCGCGGCCTGCGCACCGAGGCCCTGATCGCCAACCGCGTCCTGCCCGAGACCGCCCCCGACACCTGGCTCGCCGGCCTCCTCGCCCAGCAGCGCAAGGCCCTGGCCGAGTGGGCCGAGCCGTACGACCTCCACACCGTCCCCCACCTAGGCCGCGACCCCCACGGCACCGACGACCTGCACGCCCTCGCCGTCCCCGGCGTCAACCCCGGGTCCGCCCCGGCCGAGTGGCCCGTCGCCGACTGCCTCGCCGACGACGGCGTCCTCGTCTGGCACATCCCGCTGCCCGGCGCGATACGGGACGAGCTGGACCTGATCCGGCGCGGCGACGAACTCGTGATCACCGCGGGCCCCTTCCGGCGCATCGTTCCGCTTCCCTCCGCCCTGCGCCGCTGCACCGTTGCCGGAGCCGCCCTGCGCGAGGGTGAGCTGCGCATCCGCTTCACCCCCGATCCCGACCTGTGGCCCGCCGTCGGACGCTGAACGCCGCACGCCCATTCGGGTAACGTCGTAGGGGCGAACCGTAGTCAGGAGTCCGCCATGAGCGATGAGCGCCCCGCACCCGACCCCGCCGAGGAGGTCAAGGAGGAGCGGGTGACCGACGCCGACGCCTGGGCCACGGCCTGCGCCGAGGACCTCGCTGCCGAGAAGGCCCGCCGCCGCGCCGAGCAGGGCCCGCCACCGGGCTCCGCCGCCGAGGAACTGCGCAGGCTCGTGGACACGGTGGCCGACAAGCTGTCCGGCCTCCAGTCCCCGCTCCTCGGAGCCGTCGCCGGACCAGCGGCCCAGCAGGTGGTGCGCCAGGTCGTCCAGCAGGCGAAGGCCGCCGTCGAGCCCGTCATCGAGCGCAACCCGGATGTCTTCGACCACCTCGCCGCGGCCGGCAACGAACTGCTGGCCGCCTACCGCTCCGCGGTCCAGGCCCAGGAGCACCGCTGGACCACCGGCGCGGACGACCTCAAGGACGACTGGACCGACCGCCGCGACCGGGGCGAGGGCACCGGCCCGGGGGAGCGCATCGACCTGGACTGAAGCCCTCCCACGGCAGGGCCTCGGGTACGGTTGGCCGTAGCGGGGCTCGACCGAAACTGAGGGATTCATGGGACTCACCATCGGCGTCGACATCGGCGGCACGAAGATCGCGGCCGGCGTGGTCGATGAGGAAGGCAACATCCTCTCGACCTACAAGGTGCCGACCCCGGGCACGCCCGAGGCGATCGTGGACGCCATCGCCTCCGCCGTCGAGGGCGCGCGCGCCGGGCACGAGATCGTCGGCGTGGGTATCGGTGCGGCCGGTTACGTCAACCGGCAGCGCTCCACGGTGTACTTCGCGCCCAACATCGACTGGCGCAACGAGCCGCTGAAGCAGGAGGTCGAGGCCCGCACCGGCCTCCCGGTCGTGGTCGAGAACGACGCCAACGCCGCCGCCTGGGGCGAGTACAAGTTCGGCGCCGGCAAGGGCCACCGCAACGTCATCTGCATCACGCTCGGCACCGGCCTCGGCGGCGGCATCATCATCGGCAACAAGCTGCGCCGCGGCCACTTCGGCGTGGCCGCCGAGTTCGGCCACATCCGGATGGTCCCGGACGGCCTGCTGTGCGGCTGTGGCTCGCAGGGCTGCTGGGAGCAGTACGCCTCCGGCCGCGCCCTGGTCCGCTACGCCAAGCAGCGCGCCAACGCCACCCCCGAGAACGCCGAGATCCTGCTCGGCCTCGGCGACGGCACCCCCGAGGGCATCGAGGGCAAGCACATCTCCATGGCCGCCCGTCAGGGCGACCCGGTCGCCGTCGACTCCTACCGCGAGCTGGCCCGCTGGGCCGGCGCCGGCCTCGCCGACCTCGCCTCCCTCTTCGACCCCTCCGCCTTCATCGTCGGCGGCGGCCTCTCCGACGAGGGCGAGCTGGTCCTCGACCCGATCCGCAAGTCCTACAAGCGCTGGCTGGTCGGCGGCAACTGGCGCCCGGTCGCCGACGTGATCGCCGCCCAGCTGGGCAACAAGGCCGGCCTGGTGGGCGCGGCCGACCTGGCCCGGGAGCCCGACCCGATCATGTAGTGAGCCCCCACCTACGACAGTGCCCGCCGCGTCCGGTCCCGGGACGGCGGGCATCGTCGTATGTTGATCGTCATGCTGCTTCCCAACTCCCGTACGGAACCTGACGGTTCCGCCGTCATCCGGGTCCTCGGCTACAACGTCCGCTCCCTGCGCGACGACACCGACGCCCTCGCCCGGGTGATCACCGCCTGCGCCCCCGACCTGGTCCTCGTCCAGGAAGCCCCCCGCTTCTTCCGCTGGCACAAGAAGCTGGCCCGCCTCGCGGCGGCCTCCGGACAGGTCATCCTCACCGGCGGAGCGACGGCGGCGGGACCGGCGATTCTGTGCAACCTGCGCGCCACCGTCGAGCGGACGGAAGACGTGCTCCTCCCGCTCACCCCCGGCCTCCACCGGCGCGGCCTCGCCACCGCCGTCGTGCGGTTCGGCCGGGCCCGCCTCGGCGTCATCAGCTGTCACCTGAGCCTGCAGAAGGACGAGCGCTACGAGCAGGCAGGCATGCTCCTCGACCGGCTCGCCCACCTGGGCGTGGAGCACGCCGTCGCGGGCGGCGACCTCAACGAGCGCCCCGACGGCCCCTCCTTCCGCCACCTCGCCGCCGCCCTCCAGGACTGCCGGACCACCGCCCCCTGGGGCGGCGAGTTCACCTCGACCCCCGCAAACCCCCACCAGCGCATCGACGCCGTCTTCGCCACCAAGGGCATCGAGGTGCTCGGCTGCGGGGTGCCCTTGAACCAGCCGGGGATCACCGAGGCAGACCTGAGGGCGGCCACGGACCACCTTCCGGTCCTGGCCGCCCTCAAGATCCCTGCGTCGTAGCGCGCGTCGGCGGTGCGGCGCGGGTCAGACCACGGCTCCGCGCCCCGGGCCGTCGTCCTCGTCGTCGTCCGTCCGCATCCGCACCACCAGGGTTGCGAAGCCGCCCAGGAACCCGCCGACGCCGGCGGTCGTCAGCCACCAGGTCATCTCCCAGCCGAGCAGCACGGCCACCAGGAGCAGGATCGGCCCGCCGACCACCCCGAGCCAGGCGAACTTCGCGGTGGTGTCGGCGGTCGGCAGCGGCGGCGGCTCGGGCGGTACGAAGTGGCCCTCGTCGTCCTCGTCGAAGTCGTCCTCGGACGGCTCCGGCGCGGTGTAGTCACGTGGGCCCACGCCGGGCGCGAACGAGATCGAGCTGCCCAGCGGCTTGGCGGGCCGCGGCTCCTCGGGACCGTCGCCCTCGGGGGGCATTTCGGGCAGCGCGAGATCCTCGACCGGCTTGAACGGCCTGCTGCCCGGCGGGTCCTTCGGTTCCTCGCCGTACCCTGCGACGATCGCCCGCCAGGCGGCCTCCTCGTCGAAGGGCACGCCCTTCTCTTCCGGCTCGCGGTCCTCGCGGTCGGAGTCGTGCTCAGCCAACTGCGGCCGTCCCTTCCTTGCCGACACTGGGTGCGAGCCGGCCGATGAAGGCGAGGCTCTCCTCGAAGATCCGGTCCGCATCGTGGTCCAACGTCGCCACGTGGTAACTCTGTTCCAGCACGACCTCCGTTACGTCCAGGGAGGACACCCGGCTCAGCACCCGGGCCGAGTCGGCCGCCGGGACCACATGGTCCTGGGCGCTGCGCAGCAGCAGCAAAGGCTGGGTCACCTGGGGCAGCTCGCCGTCCAGCCGGCGCAGGAACACCCGCAGGGAGTGCGCCGGGTGCAGCGGCACCCTGTCGTAACCCAGCAGTGCCGCGCCGCCCTTGGCGATGTCGCTGGCGATGCCCTTCGTCGTCCGCACCAGGTGCCGGGCCACCGGAAGGGCGTACGCCGACAGGCCGTGCACCCGGTTCGCCGGGTTGACGAGGACGACGCCCTGCACCCGCTCGCCCTCCTTGGCCGCCAGCCGCAGCGCCAGCGCCCCGCCCATCGACAGGCCCGCGACGAACACCCGGGAGCAGCGCTCGGAGAGCAGCCCCAGCTCGCGGTCCACCTCCGCGTACCAGTCCTGCCAGCCCGTGACCTGCATGTCCTCCCAACGGGTGCCGTGCCCGGGCAGCAACGGCAGCGACACGGTCAGGCCGTGCGCCGCGTGGTGCTCCGCCCAGGGGCGCAGCGACTGGGGCGAGCCGGTGAAGCCGTGGCAGAGGAGAACACCCACCTCCCCGCCCTCGTGGCGGTACGGCTCGGCTCCGGGGAGAACCGGCACCTTTCGGGCTCCTGTTCCTGAGAGAGGCGTGAAGAACTGGCGGATGTGCTTCACCGTACGCGACCGCACTGACACCGACCAGGGTCGTCGGGCCCATTGTCGGCACTCCGGGATAAGGTCTCATCGACGGAAACAGGAGGCACGCGGGTGTTGTACGGCACTATGAAGGTCGCCATCGGAGGACCGCTGAAGGTCGCCTTCAGGCCCTGGGTGGAGGGTCTGGAGAACATTCCGGACGAAGGTGCCGCGATTCTGGCGAGCAATCACCTGTCCTTCTCGGACTCGTTCTTCCTGCCCGCGATCCTCGACCGCAAGGTCACCTTCATCGCGAAGGCCGAGTACTTCACCACCCCGGGCGTGAAGGGCCGTCTGACGGCGGCCTTCTTCAAGGGGGTCGGACAGCTCCCGGTGGACCGCTCCGGGGCGCGCGGTGCCGGCGAGGCCGCGATCAAGAGCGGCATAGAGGTGCTGGAGCGCGGCGAGCTGTTCGGCATCTACCCGGAGGGCACCCGTTCGCCCGACGGTCGGCTGTACCGGGGCAAGCCCGGCGGCCTCGCGCGCGTGGCGCTCGCCACCGGCGCGCCGGTCATCCCCGTCGCGATGATCGACACCGAGAAGATCCAGCCGCCCGGCAAGGTGATGCCGAAGCTGATGCGTCCGGGCATCCGCATCGGCAAGCCGCTGGACTTCAGCCGCTACCAGGGCATGGAGCACGACCGCTTCGTCCTGCGCGCGGTGACCGACGAGGTCATGTACGAGATCATGAAGCTCTCCGGCCAGGAGTACGTCGACATGTACGCGACCGCCGCCAAGCGGCAGATCGCGGACGCGGCGAAGGCGGCCAAGGACGCGGAGAAGGCGGAGAAGAAGCAGGTCTAGGGGAGACTGGGGGAAGCCGGGGGATCGGGGGGGGCATGCCGAAGCGCGAGCGGGTCATGCGGATGTCGGTCGAGCTGCCGCTGTGGCGTGCGCTCGCCGGCTACCGCCTGCTGACGATGCTGTACGCCATCGGCCTCTGCGCCACGGCGTACGACCATTTCGTACGCCCCTGGGTCGCCGTCGCCTACTACGCGGTCCTGGTCGGCTGGACCCTGGCCACCCTGCCCAAGGTGGCCAACGCGGCGAGCTGCACCAAGCGCTTCCTGGCCGCCGACCTGACCATCGCCCTCACCGGCATCATGCTCACCCCGCTCGCCGACAGCCACGAGCGGATCGCGGGCGGCGGCCCGACGCTGCCGTCGATATGGACCGCCGGCTCGGTGCTGGCCTTCGCCATCAAGGGCGGCTGGCGCTGGGCCGCCGTGGCCTCCACGGCCGTCGCCGTCGTCAACCTGGTCGAGCGCGGCACCCCGGCCCGGGACACCGTGCACAACGTGATCCTGGTCTGGGTCGCCTCCATCGCCATCGGCTACGTCGTGGAGGTCGCCCGCGCCTCCGAGCGCACCCTCGCCCGCGCCCTGGAGATCGAGGCCGCGACCCGGGAGCGGGAGCGCCTCGCCCGGGACATCCACGACAGCGTGCTCCAGGTGCTGGCGATGGTGCAGCGGCGCGGCGCGGTCATCGGCGGCGAGGCGGCCGAACTGGGGCGCCTCGCGGGGGAGCAGGAGGTGGCGCTGCGCACGCTGGTCTCCGGCGGGCTGCTGCCGGTCTCCCGGGTGTCGGAGGACGCGGCCGCCGGAGCCGTCGTCCGCGCGGTCGAGGTACCGGACGACGAATGGTACGAAGACGGCCCCGTCGACCTGCGCACCCTGCTCGCCCCCTACGCCGGCGCCCGGGTCAGCCTCGCCGAGCCCGGTGCCCCGGTGCCGTTGCCGCGGGCGGCGGCGCATGAGCTGGCCTCGGCGGTCGGGGCCGCCCTGGACAATGTGCGCCGGCACGCCGGTGCGGACGCCCGGGCCTGGATCCTGGTCGAGGACGAGCCCGACGAGATCGTCGTCACCGTACGGGACGACGGCCCCGGCATCCCCGAGGGCCGGCTCGCCCAGGCCGAGAGCGAGGGCCGGCTGGGCGTGGCCCAGTCGATCCGGGGCCGGCTGCGCGACCTCGGCGGCAGCGCCGAGCTGCTCTCCGTCCCCGGGCAGGGCACGGAGGTCGAACTGAAGGTACCGAAGGTCTCACGGCACAAGGCGGGGAAGCGATGAGCGAGCGGCAGGACGCGATCAAGGTCATGGTGGTCGACGACCACCCCATGTGGCGCGACGCGGTGGCCCGGGACCTGAGCGAGTCCGGCTTCGAGGTGGTCGCCACCGCCGGCGACGGCGAGCAGGCGGTCCGCCGCGCCAAGGCCGCCGCCCCCGACGTCCTCGTGCTGGACCTCAACCTGCCCGCCAAGCCCGGCGTCCAGGTGTGCAAGGAACTCGTCGGCCACAACCCCGCCCTGCGCGTCCTCGTCCTGTCCGCGAGCGGTGAGCACGCCGACGTGCTGGAGGCCGTGAAGTCCGGCGCGACCGGCTACCTGCTCAAGTCGGCCTCCACCGAGGAACTCCTGGACGCGGTGCGCCGTACCGCCGTCGGCGACCCGGTGTTCACACCGGGCCTCGCCGGACTGGTCCTCGGCGAGTACCGGCGCCTCGCCTCCGAGCCCGCGCCGGCCCCCGACGCCGACGAGCCCGGGGCGCCCCGGCTGACCGAGCGGGAGACGGAGGTGCTGCGGCTGGTCGCCAAGGGCCTGAGCTACAAGCAGATCGCCGAACGCCTCGTCATCTCCCACCGCACGGTCCAGAACCACGTCCAGAACACCCTCGGCAAGCTCCAGCTGCACAACAGGGTGGAGTTGGTGCGGTACGCCATAGAGCGCGGGCTCGACGACGAGTGAAACCGCCTGGTCAAGCAGCCTCCTGACAATTCACCGGAATCACCCTTCCCGCCTCTCCCTGTGTGACGCGAATCACCCTTACCGTGACTGAGCGTCAGGCAACTGCGGCGAAGGGACATTTCCATGCGGGTCGGAGTACTGACCGGAGGCGGCGACTGCCCCGGGCTCAACGCCGTCATCCGGGGCATCGTCCGCAAGGGCGTACAGGAGTACGGATACGACTTCGTCGGCTTCCGGGACGGCTGGCGCGGACCCCTCGAAGGCGACACCGTCCGCCTCGACATCCCCGCGGTGCGCGGCATCCTGCCCCGCGGCGGCACCATTCTCGGCTCCTCGCGCACCAACCCCCTCAAGCAGGAGAACGGCATCCGCCGTATCAAGGAGAACCTGGCCAAGCTGGAGGTCGGGGCCCTCATCGCGATCGGCGGCGAGGACACGCTCGGTGTGGCCGCGCGCCTCACCGACGAGTACGGCGTCCCCGTCGTCGGCGTGCCCAAGACCATCGACAACGACCTGTCCGCCACCGACTACACCTTCGGTTTCGACACCGCGGTCGGCATCGCCACCGAGGCCATCGACCGCCTGCACACCACCGCCGAGTCCCATATGCGGGTCCTCGTCTGCGAGGTGATGGGCCGCCACGCCGGCTGGATCGCCCTCCACTCCGGCCTGGCCGGCGGCGCCAACGTCATCCTCATCCCGGAACAGCGCTTCGACCTCGACCAGGTGTGCGCCTGGATCACCTCCCGCTTCAAGGCCTCGTACGCCCCGATCGTCGTCGTCGCCGAGGGCGCCATGCCGAAGGACGGCGAGATGGTCCTCAAGGACGAGTCGCTGGACTCCTTCGGGCACGTGCGCCTCTCCGGCGTCGGCGAGTGGCTGGCCAAGGAGATCGAGAAGCGCACCGGCAAGGAGGCCCGCACCACGGTCCTCGGGCACATCCAGCGCGGCGGCACCCCGAGCGCCTTCGACCGCTGGCTCGCCACCCGCTTCGGCCTGCACGCCATCGACTGCGTCCGCGAGGGCGACTTCGGCAAGATGGTCGCCCTGCGCGGCACCGACATCGTCCGCGTCCCGATCGCCGAGGCCACCGCCAAGCTGAAGACGGTGGACCCGAAGCTGTACGAGGAGGTCGGGGTGTTCTTCGGCTGACGGCAGCCCCTGGACGGTTACGACGGCTACGACGGCTGCACGGTCGTGCGGCGCAGCTGGGCAACCAGCTCCCGCACGATCGCCGCCCCGTCCAGCGTCAGCACCGACTCCGGGTGGAACTGCACCCCGCCGAACCCGGGGCCCCGGAGCGCGTGCACCTCGCCGTTCGCGGCCCGGCTCACCTCGACCCCGTGCGCGGCCAGTTCGCGCGCCGCCTCGTCGTCGCAGCGCGCCACGAAGCTGTTGTAGAAGCCGACGGTCTCGCTCCGCCCGAACAGGTCGATCTCCGTCTGCGCACCCTGGTACGGCACTTCCTTCCGTACGATCTCCAGGCCCAGCTCCGCCGCGATCAGCTCGTGCCCGAGGCAGACCCCGAGGACACCGTGCCGGTGCTCCCGGATCACCTCGGCGGTCAGGGCACGCAGGACGCGCATCTTGGGATCGTCCAGGTCGCCGGGGTCACCCGGGCCGGGACCGAGGACGACCGGCCCCTCGTGCGCGAGCACGGCCTCCCGCAGCCCGGGCTCGTCGAACCGCCGGACGGTGACGTCCAGCCCGCTCGACCGCAGCACATGCGCGAGCATCGCCGTGAAGGTGTCCTCACCGTCGACCACCAGGGCGTGCCCTTCCAGGTCCGTCGACCGCTCCTGCATCCGCAGCCAGAACGGCGCCAGCGAGGAGCGGCGCCCGTCCAGCGCGGCCCGCACCCGGGGGTCGTCGGCCAGTCGGGCCCGCTCCCGCTCCGCGCGCGGCCGGGACGGTCGTACCCCCAGGGCCGCCAGCACGCCCGCCGCCTTCGCGTGCGTCTCCGCCACCTCGCCCGCCGGGTCCGAGCCGCGCACCAGCGTCGCGCCGACCGGGACGCGCAGCCGGCCGTCCGCATCGATGTCGGCGGTGCGGATCAGGATGGGGGAGTCCAGCGTCTGGGCGCCCACGGATCCTTCCCGCCCGCCACCCGCGTACCGGCCGAGCAGCGCCAGCGCGCCTGCGTAGTAACCCCGTCCCCCGACCTCGTGGCGCTCGATCACCCGGCACGCGTTCTGCACCGGCGACCCGGTGACCGTCGCCGCGAACATGGTCTCCTTCAGGACCTCCCGTGCGTCCAAGGAGGACTTGCCGCGCAGCTCGTACTCGGTGTGCGCGAGGTGCGCCATCTCCTTCAGACGCGGGCCGACGACCACCCCGCCCATGTCGCCGACGGTGCACATCATCTTCAGTTCCTCGTCGACGACCATGGACAGCTCCTCGATCTCCTTGCCGTCGGCGAGGAAGTCCAGCAGATGTTCCGGCGTCGGCCCGTCGGCCGGATAGCGGTACGTCCCGCTGATCGGGTTCATGACGACGGTCCCGCCCGACATCCGCACATGCACCTCGGGACTGGCACCTACCAGCGTGCGTTCCCCGGTGTGCACGACGAACGTCCAGTAAGCGCCCCGCTCGCCCTCCAGCAGCCGCCGGAACAGCGCCAGCGCGTCGGCCCGCCCGAACCCCGGGATCTCACCCTCGTACGTCCGCCGGATCACGAAGTTCGCGCCCTCGCCCCGGCCGATCTCCTCGCGCAGCACGCGCCCGACGATCTCGCCGTACGCCTCGTCGCCGACGTCGAAGCCCCCGCCCTCGACCCGCACCTCGTGGCCCGGCAGCGACCGGAGGGCGTCGGCGAGCGGGATCTCGTACGACTCCTCGGGCGTCAGCACCAGCAGTGGCGTGCCGTCGTCGCGGACGTCGAAGCCGCGCTCGCGGATCTGCCGGAACGGCACCAGCGCGAGCCCCTCGTCGGGCAGGTCGGCGAGGCGGTCACGGGAGGAGACGGGGCCGATCAGCACCTCCACCGTGTGCTCGTCGCGACCCGGGGTGCGACGGCGGAGCAGGGCGAAGGGACGGGGGTCGTGCAAGAGGTTCTGGAGATCCATGGGTGATCCTCCTCGATGGAGAGGAACGACCCCGGAAACACCGAAGGCCGCCCCTCGGGCGGCCTTCGCGAAGTCTTGCGTACGCGCAGTCAGTGGGCCGCCGGATGAGCGGTCCACCACCAGTTCTGGTTCGAAAGCGCGAACATGCGAGGAACCCTACCGCACGGCCGTGCCGTCCATGTGGCAGTCACTCCGTCTCACCAGTCGAGCCGGAGGAAAATATGGCGACACGACCCCGTAATGTTTACGAGGTGACCGTGAACGCTAAGACCAGCCCGAGCGCTGGCAACACCTGGCGAAACCTGCCCGCGGCGCAGCAGCCCGAGTACCCCGACCCCGAGGCTCTGCGCGCAGTGATCGCGGACCTCGAGTCGTATCCGCCGCTCGTCTTCGCGGGCGAGTGCGACCAGCTGCGCGCCCGGATGGCGGCCGTCGCCAAGGGAGAGGCGTTCCTTCTCCAGGGCGGCGACTGCGCCGAGGCCTTCGACGCGGTGTCCGCCGATCACATCCGCAACAAGCTCAAGACGCTGCTCCAGATGGGCGCCGTCCTGACCTACGCGGCCTCGGTGCCCGTGGTGAAGGTCGGCCGCATCGCCGGCCAGTACTCCAAGCCGCGCTCCAAGGGCACCGAGACCCGCGACGGCGTGACCCTGCCGACGTACCGCGGTGACTCGGTCAACGGCTTCGACTTCAACGAGGCTGCCCGCGTCCCGGACCCCGAGCGCCTGAAGCGGATGTACAACGCGTCCGCCTCGACGCTGAACCTGGTGCGCGCCTTCACCACCGGCGGCTACGCCGACCTGCGCCAGGTGCACGCCTGGAACCAGGACTTCGTGAAGTCGTCCCCGTCCGGCCAGCGCTACGAGCAGCTGGCGCGTGAGATCGACAACGCGCTGAACTTCATGCGGGCCTGCGGCACGGACCCGGAGGAGTTCAAGACGGTCGAGTTCTACTCCTCGCACGAGGCGCTGCTGCTGGACTACGAGTCGGCGCTGACCCGCGTGGACTCGCGCACCGGCCGGCTGTACGACGTCTCCGCGCACATGGTGTGGATCGGTGAGCGCACCCGGCAGCTGGACCACGCGCACATCGAGTTCGCCTCGAAGATCCGCAACCCGATCGGCATCAAGCTCGGCCCTACCACCACGGCCGAGGAGGCGCTGCAGTACATCGAGCGCCTCGACCCCGACCGGGAGCCGGGCCGGCTGACCTTCATCGTCCGCATGGGCGCCGACAAGGTCCGCGACAAGCTGCCCGAGCTGGTCGAGAAGGTCACCGCCTCGGGCGCGACCGTGGCCTGGGTGACCGACCCGATGCACGGCAACACCTTCGAGGCGGCCTCCGGGCACAAGACCCGGCGCTTCGACGACGTGCTCGACGAGGTCAAGGGCTTCTTCGAGGTCCACAAGGCCCTCGGCACCCACCCGGGCGGCATCCACGTCGAGCTGACCGGCGACGACGTCACCGAGTGCGTGGGCGGCGGCGACGAGATCTTCGTCGACGACCTCCACCAGCGCTACGAGACGGCCTGCGACCCCCGCCTGAACCGCAGCCAGTCCCTGGACCTGGCGTTCCTGGTCGCCGAGATGTACCGGGACCAGTGATCGCGAAAGACCGGTAGCTGCGTTGGGGCGCGGATCACACCCGATCCGCGCCCCTCGGCACTTTTGCGGGTTCGGCAGGGCGGGTAAGGTTAGGTAAGCCTCACCGATCAAGCGGGACGGCACTACCTATCAATCCCGTCGGGAGGTGAATCCGCGTGTACGTCTGCAGCTGCTTCGGCATCACCGAGGCCCAGGTCAAGCAGCACGCGGAGGGCGGCGCCTGCACCCCCCGGCAGATAGCCTCCGCCTGCAAGGCGGGCACGGACTGCGGCTCGTGCGTACGGCGCATCCAGGCGATCCTCGGCCGTGGCGCCTGCCCGCGCCGTGAGCTGGCCGACCAGGGCAAGCCGATGCTGGCGGAGCTGTCCGGCCCCGTGGGCCTGGACGAGGCGGCCTAGCTCTCGGCTAGCTCTCCGGCTGCTCGATCACCTGGGCGATGTACAGCGCCTCGCCGAGCTTCTCCACCAGCTCCAGCTGGGTGTCGAGGTAGTCGATGTGGTGCTCCTCGTCGGCGAGGATGTCCTCGAAGATGTTCGCGGACGTGATGTCGCCCTTCTCGCGCATCACCTTGATGCCCCGCTTGAGCCGGTCGATCGCCTCCACCTCGATCTGCCGGTCGGCCTCCAACATCTCCTTGACGGTCTGCCCCACCCGCACATGGAACAGCCGCTGGTAGTTGGGCAGCCCCTCCAGGAACAGGATCCGGTCGGTCAGCACCTCGGCGTGCTTCATCTCGTCGAACGACTCGTGCCGCGTGTACTTGGCGAGCTTCGTCCAGCCGAAGTTCTCCTGCATCTTCGCGTGCAGGAAGTACTGGTTGATCGCGGTCAGCTCGCCGGTGAGCTGCTCGTTGAGGAACTCGATGACCTCGGGGTCGCCCTGCATCGCAGCGGCTCCTTCCACACGGGGGACGGGTGAGGTGTGCGGCCGCATGATTGCACCGTGAGTGAAGATCGTCCAGTAAGTGCGTACTTAGTAGGTACGCGCTGAGTTAATAGCAGTTGTCCGATTTGCTCATGGGTGGTCAAGGGCACTGCCCGAGGTCTGTCAGGATGGAGACATGGGTCATCCGGTGGAGCGCGAATCTGGAGCAACGGCAGGGTCCGAGCTTCCGCCGGGGCAGCGACTCCAGCGTGGCTGGCCGGTCACGCACTACGGTCCCGTGCCGAAGTTCCGGCCCGAGCGCTGGGAGTTCCGGGTCTTCGGGTCCACCGCCGACGGCGACAAGCGCACCTGGAACCACGAGGAGTTCACGGCCCTGCCGTACACCAGCGTGGTCGCCGATCTGCACTGTGTGACGAAGTTCAGCATGGTCGGCGCGGAGTGGGGCGGTGTCCCGGCCCGCGCGATCCTGGACCTCGCCCCGCCGGCGCCGGACGTCACCCATGTGATGGTCTGGGCGGAGTACGGATTCAGCTCGAACCTGCGCCTGTCGGACTTCGCCTCCGACCGCACGATCTTCGCCACCCACAAGGACGGCGAACTCCTCACCGCCGAGCACGGCTTCCCGGTCCGCCTGATCGTCCCCCATCTGTACGCCTGGAAGGGCCCCAAGTGGGTGCGGGGCGTGGAGTACATGACCGCCGACCGCCGCGGCTTCTGGGAGGAGCGCGGCTACCACAACATCGGCGACCCCTGGAAGGAACAGCGCTACTCCTACCAGGAAGAGCCCGGGGACGGCCCCGAGCTCTGACCTCTCCCGGCGTGCCGGTCAGTGGTGGTACTGGTGCACCACCGCGTGGCCCTTGCCGCGGCCGATCGTCCACTTGTTGACCGGCGTGGTCACCACGAAGGCGATCACGAGCGAGATCGCCAGCGAGATCCAGAACAGCGCGTCGCTCAGCGTGGCGTCCATCGCGGACGGCCAGACCAGGATCACCCCGTTGTCGATCAGCTCCATCACCACGATGGACAGGGTGTCCGCGGCCAGCGCCACCCGCAGGGCCGTACGGAAGTCGACGCCGGCGCGCAGGACGCCGCGCAGGGTGAGCGAGTAGCCGAAGAAGAAGGCCAGCACGATCGCCAGCAGCATGGTCGGCAGGTTGCCCCACCCGAACGCCGTCCCGAAGACCATGCCCAGCACCTCGCCGATGGCGCAGCCGGTGAGGCAGTGCAGGGTGGCCCGGGCGGCCACGGACCAGGTGGCGGCGGGTGCGTGATGGTGCGCGTGTGTCCCGTGCTCGGGGTGCTCGTGGTGCGCGTGTGCTTCGTGCTCGTGGTGCGCTGCGTGTGCCTCGTGCTGCATGACGACCCCCATGTCAGGTAACGGTTCCTGCGCCCAGCAGGAACCGTATACCCCCCAGGGGTATTCCCCAAGGGGTTATCCGTCGCGCAGTTTCTTCAGCCGCTCCACGTCCGCCGCGTGTCCTTCCTTGCCGCCGGGCGTCTCGATGATCAGCGGTACGCCCTCGGTCGCCGGGTGGGTCATCAGCGCCCGGAACGGGTCCTCGCCGATGTGGCCGGAGCCGATGTTCTCGTGGCGGTCCTTGTGCGCGCCGACCACGTCCTTGGAGTCGTTGGCGTGGATCAGCTTCAGCCGCCCCTCGCCGACGGTGTCCACCAGCAGGTCCAGGGTCTGGTGCATGCCGTTCGGCCCGGTCAGGTCGTGCCCGGCGGCGAAGATGTGGCAGGTGTCCAGGCACACGCCCAGCTTCGGATGGGCGTCCAGCGCCTCGAAGTACGGCCCGAAGTCCCAGGTGCGCGAGCACAGCGAGGCGCCCTGCCCGGCGGTCGACTCCAGCAGGAGGTAGGGATCGTCGTCGTGGGTCAGCTCGTCCAGCAGCGGCAGCAGGTGCTCGCGCACCTGCCGCAGTGCCACGGCCCGCTCCCGCCCGCCGGTCGCGCTGCCGGTGTGCACGACGACGCCGAGCGCACCGATCTCCCGCCCGCGCCGCAGCGAGTGCCTGAGCGACTCCACCGACTTCTCGACGGTCGCCTCGGTGTGCGAGCCGAAGTTGATCAGGTAGGGGGCGTGCACATACGCCGGGATCGACTTCTCGGCGCAGGCCGCGCGGAACGCCTCGTCCTGCCGGGGGTTCCCGGCCGGTGTGGCCCACCCGCGCGGGTTGGCGACGAAGACCTGCACGGTCTCCGCCTTGAGGTCATGCGCGTACGACAGACCCACGGAGTGCAGGCCGCCGGCCACGGGGACGTGGCCGCCCACGGGGTTGCGGGGGAGGGAGGGCTGATCAGGACTCACCCGTTCAGGGTGTCATGCCCGTCCGGCCCCCGGACCACGGTCCCCGGTGACCCCCGTCACCGGATGGTGATCGTGATCGTCGACCCCTTGGGCGCCTTCTTGCCGCCCTCCACCGACTGCTTCGTCACGGTGTCGCCGAACAGCCCGAGCAGCCCGCGGTCCTTGTCCACCTGGAAGCCGTAGGCCTCCAGTCGCTTCGTCGCGTCGTCCACGCTGGAGCCCACCACGTCCGGGACCTCGATCATCTCCGGGCCCTTGGACAGCGTCAGCGTCACCGTGTCGCCCTCGGCGGCCTGGCTGCCGTCACCCGGGCTCTGCGCGGCGACCTTGCCCTTGTCGTACTCGGAGTTGATCTGCGCGGCGGCGATCTTCACCTTCAGCCCGGCGTCCGTCAGTTCCTGGCGGGCCACGTCCAGGTCCTTGTCGGTGACGTCCGGTACGTCGATCCGGCTGCCCTTGCTGACGGTCAGCGCGATCGCCGAACCGGCATGCCGCTTGGTGCCCGCCTGCGGTGTCGTGGCGATCACGGACCCCAGGGTGACGTCGTCGCTGAACTCCCGGGTGACCATGCCCGGCTCGAGACCGTCCGCCTTCAGCCGGGCCTGCGCCTTGGCGAGCGGCTGTCCCTCCAGATCCGGCACGTTCACCGTCTCCGGGCCGAGCGAGATGGTCAGCGTCACCGAGTCGTTGTCCCGGATGCGGGCGCCGGGCGCCGGGTCGGTGCTGATGACCGTGCCGCGCTTGACGGTGTCGTCGTAGGCCCGCTTGACCTGCCCGACGCCGAGCCCGGCCGTCTCGAGCCGCTCCCTCGCCTGCGCCTCCGTCTTCGACAGCAGCGGCGGGACCTTCGTGAACTGGCCGGAGTTGATGTACCAGACCCCGGCGCCCACGCCGAACACGACCAGCACGGCGGCGACGACCGTCAGCACCAGGCGCCTCGACCGACGGGGCGGCACGGGCGGTGCCTGCAGCCGACTGGTGTGCTGGACGCCCGCGGCGGGGTCCTCGTCGTCGTTGACGGGCAGCGGCCGGGGCACGGTCAGCGAGCGCGGGATCACGCTCGTACGGTCCGCGGAGATGTCGCGGTGCTCGTGATCCGCGGACAGCGCCTGCGGCGGCAGCGCGTCCAGCTGCTCGGCGCTGAGACCGGCCCGCGCCCGCAGCACCTGGCCGAGCAGCGCCGCCGCGTCCTGCGGCCGGATGTCCGGGGTGCGCGCGGTGGCGGAGGCGACCAGCTCGTCCACCTCGTACGGCAGCCCCGGCACCAGCGCCGAGGGCGGGGGCACGTCCTCGTGGATGTGCTTGTAAAGGACCTGCGCGGGGGAGTCCCCGGAGTGCGGCTTGCCGCCGGTCAGCATCTCGTAGAGGACGACACCGCACGCGTACACGTCGACCCGGGGGTCGGCGGTGCCCTGTTCTATCTGCTCGGGCGCGAGGTACGACACGGTCCCGAGCACGGCACCCGTCGTGCTGGTCACGGTGTCCACGGACCGTACGAGCCCGAAGTCGGCGACCTTGACCCGGCCGTCGTCCCCTATCAGCACGTTCTCGGGCTTCATGTCCCGGTGCACGAACCCGGCCCGGTGGGCGGCGCCGAGCGCGGCCAGCACCGGCTCCAGGATGTCCAGCGCGGCCCGCGGCTGCAGCGCGCCCCGCTCGCGCAGCACGTCCCGCAGGGTGCACCCGGCGATGTACTCCATCGCCAGGTACACGTACGACCCGTCGGTCCCCTGGTCGAAGACCTGCACCACGTTGGGGTGGGCGAGCCGGGCGACCGACTTGGCCTCCCGGATGAACCGCTCCACGAACGACCCGTCGGCCGCCAGGGTCGGGTGCATCACCTTGAGCGCGAGCACACGGTCGAGGCGGGTGTCCAGGGCCCGGTAGACCGTGGCCATCCCACCGACCGCGATCCGCGCATCGACGCGATACCGTCCGTCGAGCACCTGCCCGACGAGGGGGTCCTGAAGGGTCGTATCCACGCAGGCGAGTGTACGAGGGGTGACCGACAGTCCCGCCCGCTCGGCCGTTCCGGGGACGGACTGCAGCAGAGCTGTGACCCTGGTGGCACGCCGCTAGAAGGCAGGGCGTTCCGGATCCAGGTGCGCGCGGCCCTCCGCCGGGGAGGAGGCCTCGGCGAAGTGCCTGCGCGGGATCCGCCCGGCCAGCCGGGCCAGCCGTCCCGCCTCCACCGCGTGCTTCATGGCGGCGGCCATCGTCTCGGGCTCCTGGGCCCGCGTGACGGCCGAGGCGAGCATCACGCCCGCGCAGCCCAGCTCCATCGCCAGGGCCACGTCCGACGCCGTGCCGGCCCCCGCGTCCAGGATCACCGGCACGCGCGCGTGCTCCACGATCAGCTGGAAGTTGTGCGGGTTGCGGATCCCGAGCCCGGAGCCGATCGGCGAGCCCAGCGGCATCACCGCCGCACAGCCCACGTCCTCCAGCTTCCGCGCGAGCACGGGGTCGTCGTTGGTGTACGGCAGCACCGTGAAGCCGTCGTCGACCAGCGTCTCCGCCGCGTCCAGCAGCTCCACCGGGTCCGGCAGCAGCGTCCGCTCGTCGGCGATGACCTCCAGCTTGATCAAGTCGGTGCCCAGCGCCTCCCGGGCCAGCCGGGCGGTCAGCACGGCCTCTCCGGCGGTGAAACAGCCCGCCGTGTTCGGCAGCACCCGGATGCCCAGCTTCTCCAGCACCGACAGCACCGAGCCGTGCACCGCGGGATCGACCCGCCGCATGGCCACCGTGGTCAGCTCCGTACCGGAGGCGACCAGCGCCCGCTCCAGCACCTCCAGGCTCGGCGCGCCACCCGTACCCATGATCAGCCGGGAGCCGAGGGGCACACCACCGAGGACGAAGGGATCGTCGGCCATGGGTCAGCCTCCTTGCACGGCGGTGAGGACTTCGACACGGTCACCCTCGGCGAGGGCCGTGGTCGCCCACTGCGCGCGCGGGACGACGGTCTCGTTGAGGGCGGCGGCCACCCCGGAGGGCGCCACGGTCAGGGTCTGCACGAGGGCGTCCAGCGCGGTGCCCGGGGCGACCTGGCGGCGCTCCCCGTTGACGGAGATGTTCATGCGGGCTGCTCCATGAGTACGGCGCCGAAGCGCTTCGGCGTGAACGGGCGGGCCTCGTCGGGCAGCTCACCGCTGACCAGCAGCTCCGCCATGACGTCCCCGGTGACCGGCGTGAGCAGCACTCCGTTGCGGTAGTGCCCGGTGGCCAGCAGCAGCCCGTCGAGCCCGGACGGGCCGAGCAGCGGCGCGTTGTCCGGGGAGCCGGGGCGCAGTCCCGCCCGGGTCTCGGTGAGGGGCAGCTCGGTGATCCCCGGCACCAGCTCATGCGCGTCGCGCAGCAGCTCGTACACGCCCCCGGCCGTGACCGTCGTGTCCCAGCCCAGCTCCTCACTGGTGGCGCCGACGACCAGCTCGCCGTTCTCCCGGGGCACCAGGTAGACCTGGCTGCCGCGCACCACCGCCCGCACGGTACGGCTCAGGAAGGGCGCGTACCGGCGCGGCACGGTCAGCCGCAGCACCTGGCCCTTCACCGGCCGCACGGGGGGCAGTACGTCCTCCGGGACGCCCGTGAGGCGCCCGCTGAGGCTGCCGCCCGCGAGGACGGTCCGCTCCGCGCGCAGCGCCGTGCCGTCCGCCGTGGTGACCCCGGCGGCCCGGTCCCGGACGACGTCGAGCCGCTCGGCCCAGGACCGGTGGAACACCACCCCGGCCCGCTCGCAGGCGGCCACCAGGGCCGAGGCCAGCCGCCTCGGGTCGATCTGGTGGTCGCCGTCGACCCGCAGCCCGCCGCGCACACCGGGCGCGAGCATCGGCTCCAGACGCCGGCACTCCCGCCCGGACAGCCACTCCGACTCCAGGCCCGAACGCTGTTGGAGCGCGTGCAGTTCGCGCAGGTGGGCGCGGTCGTCGGCGTCGAGTGCGACGGCGAGCGTGCCGCAGCGGCGGTAGCCGAGGTCGTGGCCGGTCAGCTCGGTCAGCTCGGCCGCGAAGTCCGGGTAGCGGCGGGCGGACTCCAGGTTCAGGGCGAGCAGTGTCTCCTCGCCGTAGTGCAGTTCGGTGACCGCGGCCAGCATCCCCGCCGCGACCCGCGCGGCCCCGCCGCCGGGCTCGGGGTCCACCACGGCCGTGGCGAGCCCGCGCTGCGCGGCCCGCCAGGCCGTGACCAGGCCGATGATCCCGCCCCCGATGACGAGGACGTCGGACGTACGTGACGACATGGGCGTCCAGCCCCTCCCTTCGCCGGCATGACCCGGATCAGGTTCGTACGGTCGGAGGCCGCCAGCCTCCCTCTCAGCCCGGTGCGTCCGGGCTCCCGCGAGTGCTTGTACGGTGGCCACCCTAGCCCGCGGCACTCGTCACCCGTAAGGGAGCCCCGATCCATGGCCCGCTCGCTCGACGGACTCGTCCTCGCTCCGGTGGCGGACCAAGCCCCAGGTCAGGTGGGTACGCGCACCCGGTTCACGTACCACGAGCAGGACGGCGAGATCTGGGCCGAGTACGCGGGCGGCGACGTCGTACGCGGCCATCTGGTCGGCACCCGGGCCGGGGACCTGCTGGACTTCCGGTACGTGCAGCTCAAGCGGGACGGGACCACCTCCTCGGGGCACTGCGTCTCGACCGTCGTGGAGCTGCCGGACGGGCGGGTGCGGCTGGAGGAGACCTGGGAGTGGGAGTCCCAGCCGGGCGCCGGGACCAGCGTTGTGGAGCAGGTCACCGAGCACGCCCGCTGACTGACGGATTGTCAGTTGTCTATGGTGATCGGGTGAGCGAGCAGACACCGCAGCAGGGCACGTCACAAGGGCGGCGCGTGGTCGTCGCGGGCGCCGGCATGGCCGGAGTGCAGACCGCGGTCGCCCTGCGTGAACAGGGCTTCACGGGGACCGTCACGCTGATCGGCGCCGAGCCCCACCAGCCGTACGACCGGCCACCGCTGTCCAAGGCCGTGCTGCTCGGCAAGGCCGAGGGCTCCGCCTTCGACATCGATTTCGAGTCGCTCGGCGTCGACCTGCGCCTCGGCTGCGAGGTGCTCGGCGTGCGCCCGGGCGACCACGAACTGGACACCGAGGCCGGGCCCGTCCCGTACGACGTGCTGGTCCTCGCCACCGGCGCCGAACCGATCACGCTCCCGGGCACCGAGGGCGTGCCCGGCGTGCACCTGCTGCGCACCCTGGACGACGCCGAACGGCTGCGACCGGTGCTCGCCCGGCAGCACGCCATCGTGGTCGTCGGTGCCGGCTGGATCGGCGCCGAGTTCGCCACGGCGGCCCGGGAGGCGGGCTGCGCGGTGACCGTCGTCGAGGCCGCCGACCGGCCGCTGGCGGGCGCGCTCCCGCCCGAGGTGGCCGCCCCGATGACCGCCTGGTACGCCGACAGCGGCGCCGAGCTGCGCACGCACGCGCGCGTGGAGCGCGTCGAGCCCGGCGCGGTGGTGCTCGCCGACGGCACGCGGCTGCCCGCGGACGCCGTCGTCGTCGGCATCGGCGCGCGCCCCGCCACCGCCTGGCTGGCCGGCTCCGGCATCGAGCTGGGCACGCACGGCGAGGTCGTGGCCGACGCCCGGCTGCGCACCTCCGCCCCGGACGTCTACGCGGTCGGCGACTGCGCCTCCTTCCCCTCGGCCCGGTACGGCGCCCGGCTGCTGGTCCACCACTGGGACAACGCCCTGCAGGGCCCGCGCACGGTCGCCGCGAACATCCTGGGCGAGATCCCCGTGGCCTACGACCCGGTCCCGTACTTCTGGTCCGAGCAGTTCGGCCGCTTCGTCCAGTACGCCGGCCACCACCCCGCGGCCGACCGGATGGTGTGGCGCGGCGACCCGGCGAGCCCGGCCTGGACCGTCTGCTGGCTGCGCGAGGACCGCCTGGTGGCCCTGCTCGCCGTGGGCAGGCCGCGCGATCTGGCCCAGGGCCGACGGCTGATCGAGGCCGGCCGCCGCATGGACCCCGAGGCCCTGACGGACCCGGCCCGGCCGCTCAAGGACAGCACCGCCGACTAGGCACGCCGTCCCCGGCCGGACCGGCCTGGCTTCCGACTGTCAGTGGGGGATGGCAGGCTTGTCCTGTGACCGAGATTGACGCAAAGATCGATGCTCTCGTCCCTGCCTGGCTCACCCTCCCCGACATCGCCGAGATGCTCGACGTAGAGGTGACGCGCGTGCGGCAGCTGGTCAAGGAGGGCCAGCTCATCGCCGTACGCCGAGGTGAGAACCGGGCGCTGCACGTCCCCGCCGCCTTCATCGACGGGGACAAGGTTGTCAAGGGCCTGTCCGGGACCCTGACGCTCCTGAGGGACGACGGCTTCACGGACGAAGAGATGATCGAGTGGCTCTTCACCCCCGACCCGACCCTGCCCGGCACCCCCGCGCAGGCCCTGAGCGAGAATCGCGGCACGGAGGTGAAGCGCCGCGCCCAGGCGCTCGCCGTCTGAACCGACCCGCACCACGGGTGGCGTACGGGCCCCGGCCCGTACGCCACCCACTCGCCCACCCATGAACACCGACAACGGGGGGACCCACGCATGTCCGACACCGCCCGCAGCAGGTTCGCCGACGCCCGCCTCTACCTCTGCACGGACGCCCGCCGGCGGCAGGGCGACCTCGCCGAGTTCCTGGACGCGGTCCTGGCCGGCGGCGTCGACATCGTGCAGCTGCGCGACAAGGGCATGGAGGCCGCCGAGGAGCTGGAGCACCTGGCGGTCTTCGCCGACGCCTGCGCCCGGCACGGCAAGCTGCTGGCGGTCAACGACCGGGCCGACGTCGCCCACGCCGCCTCCGCCGACGTGCTCCACCTCGGCCAGGGCGACCTCCCGGTCCGCGCGGCCCGCGCGATCCTCGGCGACGACGTCCTGATCGGCCGCTCCACGCACGCCGAGTCCGAGGCGGCGGCGGCCGCCGTCCAGGAGGGCGTGGACTACTTCTGCACCGGCCCCTGCTGGCCCACCCCCACCAAGCCCGGCCGGCACGCCCCGGGCCTCGACCTGGTCCGGTACACCGCCGCCCTGGGCACCAACCGGCCCTGGTTCGCGATCGGCGGCATCGACCTCGGCAACCTGGACGAGGTGCTGGACGCGGGTGCCCGCCGGGTGGTCGTGGTCCGCGCGATCACCGAGGCCGACGACCCCGGAGCCGCCGCGGCGGAGTTCGCGAAGCGGCTGCGGCAGGCCTAGGGCGGGCGTAGAGCGGGTTCTGTCCGGTGTCTGTCCAGGTTTTTGTCCAAGGGGTGGACAGGAAGCGGACAATTCGGGCAAATTTCCAGTGCCCGGTTGGGGGACCGCCCACCCCTGGCTAACCTGCCGGTATGGCCCTCGGAACCGCATCCACCAGGACTGATCGCGCACGCACCGTGCGCGACATGCTCGCCGCCGGCAAGACGACGTACTCGTTCGAGTTCTCCGCGCCGAAGACCCCCCAGGGCGAGCGGAACCTGTGGAACGCGCTCAGGAGGGTCGAGGCCGTCGCGCCCGACTTCGTCTCCGTCACCTACGGCGCCGGCGGTTCCACGCGCGTGAACACGGTCAAGGAGACCCAGCAGATCGTCGTGGACACGACGCTCACCCCGGTCGCCCACCTCACCGCGGTCGATCACTCCATCGCCGAGCTGCGCAACATCATCGGCCAGTACGCGGACGCCGGCATCCGCAACATGCTCGCCGTGCGCGGCGACCCGCCCGGCGACCCGATGGGCGACTGGGTCGCGCACCCGAGCGGCCTGACCTACGCGGCCGAGCTCGTCCGGCTCATCAAGGAGTCGGGCGACTTCTGCGTGGGCGTCGCCGCCTTCCCGGAGATGCACCCGCGGTCCGCGGAGTGGGACACCGATGTCGCCCACTTCGTCGACAAGTGCCGTGCGGGCGCCGACTACGCCATCACGCAGATGTTCTTCCAGCCGGAGTCGTACCTGCGGCTGCGCGACCGCGTCGAGGCCGCCGGCTGCGACACCCCGGTCATCCCCGAGATCCTGCCGGTCACCAGCGTGAAGATGCTGGAGCGGCTGCCCAAGCTCAGCAACGCGCACTTCCCGGACGCCCTGAAAGAGCGGATCCTCACAGCGAAGGGCGATCCGGCGGCGGTACGCTCCATTGGCATCGAGTTCGCCACGGAGTTCTGCGCACGGCTGCTGGACGAGGGAGTGCCCGGACTGCACTTCATCACCCTGAACAACTCGACGGCGACCCTGGAAATCTACGAGAACCTGGGCCTGCACCACCCCCCGCAGGCCTAGACCGGCCGCACCGCGATACGACACACTGCGTAGCGGTCACTGGGAGAGGGGCGTACATGGGCTGGACGGTCCTCTACATCGCGTTCGGCATCGTCGCACTGTGGTTGCTCGGCGAGGTGCTGCTGCAGTACAAGGCACGGCTGCGCTGGCGGCTGCTCGCCTTCGTCGGCTTCCTCGGTGTCGTGGTCGGCGTGCTGATGCCGTCCGTCATCGTGATCGGGCTGGGCGCCATCGCGTTCGCGCTCGGCCAGACCTACGTCACGCTGTCCTTCCGCCGCGGCTTCGCCGCCGGCTGGGCGGTCAAGCGCCCCGAGGCCGAGGCCGAGGGCGGCGGCAGCAAGCGCCGCCGCGGCCGGGCGGACCGCCACGACCCGAACCTCGAGGTCTCGGACCTGGAGCCCGCCGAGGGCGACGACCGGGGCGCCGACTACGGCCGTGAGCAGCTCGCCTACGGCGACGACGACTACGACCGCGACGACGTCTTCAGCCCGGCCCGGTCGGCCGAGCCCACCGCCGCCGAGACCACCGCCGTCTACGAGCCCCAGCCCCTCCCCGAGGACACCGGCTCCTACGGCGTCTACGGCGACACCGCCTACGCGGGCGCCGCCCAGCCCCAGGCCGCCGAGCAGAACTACGCCTACGACTACTCGGGCTACGCCCAGCAGCAGAGCTACGGCTACGACACCGGCGCCCAGCAGCAGGGCTACGCCAACTACTCCGACCCGTACATCGGCACCCAGTCCTACGGCACCGGCTACGACCAGCAGCAGTACGGCCAGCAGGGCTACGGCCAGGACCCGTACGCCACCGGCGGCTACGGCCAGACCCCGGCCGGCGGGGTCTGGGTCCCGCAGCAGCGCAACGACGAGACCTACGGCGGCGAACTCCCGCAGGAGCAGCCGTACCCGTACCAGGGCAACGGGCAGCAGCCGCAGCCGGGCACGGGGTACGACGAGCAGTACCGTTTCTGAGGCCTGCCGCGGCTCACTGGGAGCCGCGGAACTCCGGCCCCTCCACGATCAGCCCGGCCACCAGCGCGCCCGACATACCGGCGTGGGGGAGACCGCCGCCGGGGTGTGACCAGCCGCCCACGCGGTACAGCCCGGGCAGGCGCGTGGTGTTCGCCGGGTGCAGGAAACGGCCCCGGCCGGCGGCGAGTGCGGGAGCGGGCACGGCCCCGAAGCGGGCGCCCGTCTCCTCCTCCGTGTGCACGGGACTGCGCACCTCGTGCCACAGCAGGCGCTCCCGCAGCCCGGGCACCGCGCGCCGGCCGGCTTCGAGCAGGAAGTCCGTGTAGCGCCGGACCGTGCCCTCGTCCTCCCAGGCGGCCTCGCACGACACCACGGCGGACACCACCACGGACTCGTGCGCGCCGTCCGGTCTGAGCGCGGGGTCGTCCGGGCGCAGCACGGTCACCGTGGGGCACACCGGCTGGTCGCCGCCGGGAGAGGCCAGGAAGTCCAGCTCGATCTCGGCGTCCGGTGCGTGGACGACCGTACGGTGGGCGGCTTCGGGCTCGCGCCCGCCACGCAACGCCAGCAGCAGGGTGAACCGGGCGGGCGGGGGCGAGATCGGGTCGGCCCGCACGTCACCGTCCTCGTCCAACGGATGCTCCGTCAGGTCCCGCAGCCGCGCCGTGTCCACGTCCGCCACGACATGGTCCGCCTCGGCCACCGTCCCGTCCGCCAGCTCCAACCCCTTGGCCCGGCCGTCCTTCTCCAGGATCCCGATCACCTCGGCGCCGAAGAAGAACTCGACCTTCCGCTGCAGGCACCGCTCGTACACCGCGCGCGCCAACTCCCTGATGCCCCCGCGCACATACCAGGTGCCGAAGGCGTGCTCCATGTACGGCAGCACGGCCGCGCTCGCCGGAGCGGTCCGGGGATCGAGGCCGTACGCGAGCACGTGGCTCTGCAGGAGGGCCGCCAGGCGCTCGTCGCGCAGCTCCCAGGCGCCGATCTCGGCCGGGGTGCTCGCCCGGCGTGTGCGCAGCAGCCGCTTGTGCGGGACGGCCGGATACGGCTCCCGCTCCGCCAGCACCTGCCAGTTGGGCCACAGGGGCTCCTCCAGCAGCGGCCGGCGGGTGCGGTCCCAGGCCTCGCGGGCCCGCACCAGGAAGTCGCCCCAGCGCTGCCCGGCCCCCGCGCCCAGCGCCTCGTCCAGGGCCGCGACGACACCCGCGCGCGAGGCGTTCGGCAGGGCCACCCGCGTGCCGTCCGCGAAGACGTGCCGCGCGGCCGGGTCGACCTGGACCAGCTCGACGACGTCCTCCAGCGGCTGCTTGCCGGTCTTGACGAACAGATCGCGGTACACGGCCGGCAGCGTCAGCAGCCCCGGGCCCGTGTCGAAGGCGAACCCGTCCCGCTCGAAGCGGCGCACCGCACCGCCGTACGTCTCCGTACGCTCGTACACCGCCACCCGGTGGCCCGCGACGGCCAGCCGGGCAGCGGCCGCCATCGCGCCCATCCCGGCGCCGATCACCGCAATCCGTGCCATGCCTGCGACTTTATCGACCGCCACTGACAACGCGGCCCGCGGGCGTCAGCCGGGCGGCCCGGACACCCGTGAGGCCGGCCGCCGCTCCTCCCGCCGCCGGGCCCGGCGCCTGAGGAAGCGCCGGATCCGCGAGACCAGGAACACCAGCACCACGAGCCCGGAGACGAGCAGCACCGCCGCGATGATCGCCGCCGCCTCCGGATGGAAGATCGCGAACGAGACGAGGCCGGCCACCCCGAGATCCTCGGCGAGGCTCAGCACGAAGTTGCTGAACGGCTCCGGCGAGGTGTTGACCGCCATCCGCGTCCCGGCCTTCACGGTGTGACTGGCCAGCGCGGTCGAACCGCCGACCAGCCCGGCCGCCACGTCCGACAGCGAACCGCTGTGCCCGGCGAGCAGCGCCCCGACCCAGGCGCCCGCGAGCGGCCGGACGACCGTGTGCACGGAGCAGCACCACCGCGTAGGCGTTGATGCCGCTGGCCCAGCCGCTGGTGCTGTGTCTTCTGGGGGACACCCCCAGACCCCCGGCCAAAGGGAGTACGGACACGGACGCGATCGTAGCCAGACGGCGGGCCGGCGTCGTGGGCCCGCGCACACACGCCTGAGTATCCGTACCTAGGCGCCGAGATGAGTACGCGCGCGGATGGGCCGCGGCCTGCGCGAACGGGAGAGTGGAGACACGGCAAGGGGGCGCGGACCGGCACCGCCGACACGGGGCGGCGGAACGGCGTCCGCGCCCTGGCCGCTCCTTCCGCCGATCCGTCGGCGGAAGCGAGGCACGGGGGACCCGGGGCAGACCACCACGGGGGACCATCGGGGGAAACCGTACGGGGGAGTACGGGAAGTACGGGGGAGTGGGAAGGCGCCGGTCCGGCAAGCGGACCGGCGCCTTTCTCGTGCTCCGGTGTGTTCAGCCCTTCCCGCTCACGCGCCCCTGGAGCAGTCGGGACAGGGCCGCATGGACGTCGTCCAGGGAGCGTTCCGGCTGGAAGGACTTCCAGTCGAGGGCGGCCACCAGGACCATGCCGACCAGCG
Organism: Streptomyces diastatochromogenes; assembly: GCF_002242805.1. Classification (GTDB taxonomy): domain Bacteria; phylum Actinomycetota; class Actinomycetes; order Streptomycetales; family Streptomycetaceae; genus Streptomyces; species Streptomyces diastatochromogenes. The sequence continues at coordinate 54,041 of NZ_MCGQ01000031.1, forward strand.
CGGCCGCCGTCAGCTGGACGTCGATCTCCTCGCTGAACTCACCGGCCGCCACACCCTCGCGCAGCACCCCCTCGACGACGGCGACGGCCTCCTGCCGCACCACCATCAGCGTGGACTGCCAGGCACGGTTGGTGCGCCACAGCTCGGCCACGTACAGCTGGGTGAAGGCCGGGTAGCGGTCGATGAAGACAAGGCCCGCGCGGACCATCGCGTCCAGCGCGTCCACCTTGCTGCCGCCCTCGGCCGCGGTCCGCTCGGCCGCCTCCCGCAGGGAGGCGGTGAGGAGGCCCACGCCGTGCCGCAGCAACTCCTCGAAGAGGACCGACTTGCTCGCGAAGTTGTAGTAGACCGTGCCCTTCGCGACTCCGGCCCGCTCGGCGATCTCGTCCACCGTGGTGGCGGAAAAGCCCTGCTCGGCGATGAGTGTGACGGCCGCCTCGTAGAGCTTCTGCCGGGTTGCCTCGCGGCGCGTGCTGCCGCCTGACGTGGCGCTGCTGCTTTCCATGGCCCCGATTGTCACAGGTACGCGCGCGTGCAGGGACGCGTTGGGGATCACAGGCTCAGCTCCGGGTGCAGCCGGTCCAGCGTCCACACCTGGCGGCGCCGGGCCGCGAGCGCCGTCAGCGCCAGGGCACCCGCGGTGAACGCGGTCAGCACCCCGCACGCCTGCCACACCGGGCCGAGCCCGCCGCCCGTGATCAGCCGGCGCAGGGCCTCCACGATGTAGCTCATCGGCAGGAACGGGTGGAGGGCGTTGAAGAAGCCCGGGCTGGTCTGCACCGGGTAGGTGCCGCCCGCCGAGGTCAGCTGGAGCATCAGCAGCGCCAGGACGAGGATCCGGCCGGCCGCGCCGAAGCGGGCGTTGAGCCACTGCACGATCGCGGCGAAGCACGCCGCCACCAGGAACAGGAAGCCGACCGTTCCGGCCGCCCGCGCCATCTGCAGGCCGATCGCCCAGTGCAGCACGGACATCAGGGCCACCGTCTGCAGCACGCCCACCGCGGCCACCGGCAGCCAGCCGGCCAGCGCGATCCGCCAGGCCGGCGAACCGGCCGCCAGGGCACGCCGGTTGAGCGGCGGGATCAGCATGTACGCCACCATCGCGCCCACCCACAGGGACAGCGGGATGAAGTAGGGGGCGAAGCCGGTGCCGTAGTTGGGCGCCTTGTGCAGGTCGTGGGTGGCGAGCTGGACCGGGTCGGCCATCACGCCGGTGCGCTGGTCGCGGTCCTGCCTGTCGTAGTCGGGGATCTTCTTCGCACCGTCGTGCAGACCGCCGGCGAGCTTTCCGGAGCCGTCGACCAGCTTGTACATGCCGCCGCTCAGGGTCTCGGCACCCGACTCGGCCGTTCCGATGCCCTGGTCGAGCTTGACCGCGCCGATCCCGGCGGTGCCCAGTCCGGCATGGAGCTGCTTGGCGCCCGCGGCGACCTCGGCCGCGCCGTCGTTCAGCCGGTTGATCTTCCCGACGGCGTCGTTCACGTCCTCGTAGAGGTGCGGCGCGCGCTCGGCCAGGGCCTGGGCCTGCGTCTGGAGCGTGCCGAGGTTGGCCTGCATCGTCTTCAGGTCGCCGTCCTGGTCGGCGATCAGGGTGTTGAGGTCGTCGGCGACGGTGGCCACGTCGGCGGCGGCCTGCCTGGCCTTCTTCAGGTCCGGGCAGATGGGGTCGGGGAGGGTCGCGGTCTCGCAGTGCGTCCGGTAGACCTCGTCCAGGACGGCGGAGGAGGCATGGGCGGTCCTGGCCGCACCCGGTGCGAGCTTCACCAGGACGTCGAGGTTGTGGCGGACCGCCTTGGCCGAGTCGGCGACCAGTTGAGCGGTGTCCCCGATGGTCTTCCCGTTGTCCTTCAGGAAGGGGCCGGCCTTCCGGTAGACGCCGTTGACGTTGTCGGCGAGGGCCTGGGTGCCGTCCGCGACCCGCTGTGAGCCGTCCTCCAGGTCGCTCGCGCCCGTGGTGAGCTTCGTCAGGCCCTTGGAGAGCCTGCCGCTGCCGCTCTTGGCGTCCTTCAGGCCGTCCGCGAGGTCCTTGGAACCCTTCTCCGCCTTTCCGATGCCGCCCTTGAGCCGGTCGGCACCGTCGGCCGCCGTCACGGTCTTGTCGTGGATGCCGGAGAACGAGATGAAGATCTTGTCCAGGAAGGTCCGGGACGCCTTGGTGGACGCGGCCGTGCGGACCTCGCTGAAGACCGTCCGGGAGATCTGGCCGACGATGTAGTTGTTCGCGTCGTTCGTGCGCACCCGGAGCGCGCCCGTCTCCGGGGAGTCGCCCGAACTGGAGGCGATCCGCTCGCTGAAGTCGGCCGGCATCGTCAGCGACAGGTAGTACGTGCCGTCCTCGACGCCCTCGCGGGCCTCGGCGTCGCTCACCTCGTGCCACGCGAAGGTCCGGCTGTCGCGCAGCCCGGCCACGATGTCGTCGCCGGCCGTGAGCTTCTTCCCGCCCGCGGTGGCGCCCTTGTCGTCGTTGACCAGGGCCACCGGGATGCGGTCCAGGCGGCCGTACGGATCCCAGAACGACCACAGGTACAGGGCGCCGTAGAGCAGGGGCAGCACGAGCAGCGCGACCAGGGCCGCGCGCGGCAGCTTCCCGCGCCCGAAGCGCCTCAGCTCAAGCGCGGCCAGCCTCGGCGAGCGCATCGGCCTCCCCCTTCGTTTCGCTCTTCTCGCTCTTGTCTTCCGTGTCTTCGCCGCGACCGCTCGTGTCCTCGCCTCGGTGGGTGGGGACGGCGACGCAGTCCTCGGGGGCGGTGCGGCACACCGCCACGACCGTCGTCCCCGCGCGCGTGAGGGACCGCAGCAGGTCCCAGACCTCGGCGCGCTCGGCGTCGGAGAGCTTCGTCTCGACGTCGTCCACACCGAGCAGCCCCGGCCGGCCGAGGAGGGCCAGCGCGATGGACAGGCGCAGCTCCTGAAGCCGCTCGAGATCACGTACGGCCGTGCGGGGGCCCTTGGGGAGCGTCTCCAGGTCGAGTCCGGCGGCGGCCAGGGCCGCGTCGACGCGCAGTCGTGCCTCGCGGGCGCGGTCCGCCCGCGGACTCAGCAGCGCGCGCGGCGAGTCGCCGAACCTGCGCTGCAGCAGGGCCCGCTCGCGCAGGTGCTCCCCGACGGTCAGGGCCGGTTCCAGGTCGGTGACACCGGCCACGTTGGCCACGGCGCCGATCCGGCGCACGGCCGCCATGTGCCGGGGGATCCCGGACCCGCCCACCGTGGCCGCGCCCTCGGTGGGCTTCATCCGTCCCGTGAGCGCGAGCAGCAGGCACGTACGGCCGGAGCCGGACGGTCCCTCGATCGCGATCAGCGAGCCTGGCTTCGCGTCGAAGGTGATGCCGCGGAAGGCCCACCCCCGTGGCCCCTTGAGCCCTAGGCCCTCGGCTGTGACGTCCACGCCGTCCACACGCCCCCCTGCCTGGTTGCATCTTTTTGAACTGACTGGTCAGTGCAAAAATACGCCCGAACCTACGATCGAAGCAAAAGCCCAGGTCAGAACGGATTGTCAGTGCCATACCTCACGATGGGCACATACGGCACCTGTGCCGTCACCCAGACGACAGGAGGTTCGTCATGGCCAACTCGTCCGCAGCCGCCGCCCATCGGCGCCGCGCCACCGGCCCTGCCCCCTCACTGACCGGCCCGGCGAGCGATGTGCACCCCGTGCTCCGCCGGACCACGGCCCCGCCCGCCGCCCTCGACCTGCTGACCCTGGCCCGGGCCGGCCTCGAAGAGGCCACCGTCCTGGAAACCCCCAACGAGCGCTATGCGGCGGCCCACCTGGCCGCTCTGCGCACCGCCGCCGCCGTGCTCGCCGCCCGGGCCCGCCCCGAGACCTCCCCGCGCCGCCGGGCCCGCATCCGCAGCGCCTGGGAGGTGCTTCCCGAGATCGCCCCCGAACTGACCGAGTGGAGCGCGCTCTTCGCCTCCGGCGCCGCCCGCCGCGCCCGCGCCGAGGCGGGCATCCAGGGAGCGGCCGGACAGCGGGACGCCGACGACCTGATACGCGACGTGGCGATGTTCCTCCGCATCGTGGAGCGGATGCTGGTGCTCCAGCCCGTCCTGCCCCAGCCCCGCCAGGACACCGACGAGCGAAGCGGCCCGGGCCCTCGCGGCCGCCTCCCGGACGCGGGCTGACCGCGACGGTCCGCCAGGCGGGACGGACACGGCAGTACACCTCCGCGGTGACCAGGTACGGCGCCGGAGGCAATAGGGTGGAGTTCACCGGAAGCCGCCCGCCCTGCCGAGGAGTCAACTGCCGTGTCGGACCCGATGCGCCCCCGCGCCTCTCTCCGTACCGCCGTGGTCTGGGAGGTCCTCCAGGACGCCCTCGACCGCCGGGTCAAGGCCACGGGGCGGGACTCGCTGGACGTGCTCGACACCGGAGGCGGCAGCGGCAACTTCGCCGTGCCGCTCGCCCGCCTCGGGCACCGCGTCACCGTCGTCGACCCCAGCCCGAACGCGCTGTTCGCGCTGGAGCGCCGCGCCGCCGAGGCCGGTGTCGCCGACCGGGTCAAGGGCGTCCAGGGCGATGCCCACGGCCTGTTCGAGGTGGTCGAGCGCGGCGGCTACGACGCCGTGCTGTGCCACGGTGTCCTGGAGTACGTCGACGACCCCGCCGAGGGCGTCCGCAACGCGGTCGCCGCGCTGCGCTCCGAGGGCGTCCTCAGCGTCCTCGCCGCCGGTCTCGGCGGTGCCGTCCTCGCGCGGGCGCTCGCCGGCCACTTCAAGGAGGCCAAGCAGGCCCTGGAGGACCCGGAGGGCCGCTGGGGCGCCGGCGACCCGATGCCGCGCCGCTTCACCGCGGAGCAGCTCACCGCGCTGGTCGAGGGCGCGGGCCTGAAGATCGGCGCCGTACACGGCGTGCGGGTCTTCGCCGACCTGGTGCCCGGTGTCCTGGTGGACACCGAGCCCGGCGCCCTCGACGCCCTGCTCAAGCTGGAGGCCGCGGCGGCCGAGTTGCCCGCGTTCCACTCCGTCGCCACCCAGCTCCATGTGCTCGGTGAGACGTCGGGGGCCGCGGAGGTCTGAGCGGCCTTCCGAGATCCGGCGCTGATCAGGGACTTGGCGGCAGATGGAGTACGCCACAAGACCCCCGATCGAGCGGTTTGCGCCGTATGATCGAGGTATACCGTCCGGCATGACGGGTCGGCCGCCGGGGAATGGAAGCCTCAGCGAGCCGGGACGGCCATGGCGGATTCCGGTTGGCCTATTGGCGTAGAGGGGCGGGTTTCACGGGGGCGATTCCCTGCCTATCCTGAAGGGACCCCCGAGTCGCCCCGGCGACTGCACGATGAGGAGGACTCCGTGCCGCTCTCGGAGCACGAGCAGCGCATGCTCGAGCAGATGGAGCGAGCGCTGTACGCCGAAGATCCCAAGTTCGCGTCGGCGCTTGAGGGAAGTGGGCTGCGGACGTACACCCGGCGGCGGGTCTACCAGGCGGTCGCGGGCTTCCTCGTGGGTATCGCGCTCCTCATGGCCGGAATGGTCGCACAGCAGATCTGGGTCAGCGTGGTGGGCTTCCTCGTCATGCTGGGCTGTGCCGTACTCGCCGTCACAGGCTGGCGGAAGGCCCCCAAGCCGGGTGAGCAGCCCGCAAGTGCCCCGCGCCGCCAGGTACGGCAGAAGCGCTCCATGATGGACCGGATCGAGCAGCGCTGGCAGCGCCGCCGGGACGAGCAGCAGGGCCATTAGCCGCTCGGCGGTTCGCGCACACAACAGCAGACATCCGTGAGGGGTGACCACCAGCCGGTGGTCACCCCTCACGCGTTCTCCGGACTCAGCCCTGCTGCCCCGAAGGCCTGCGCAGCGTCGGCCGGGCCGCCACCGCACGCGCCCTGAGCGCCGCCCACCGGGCCGACACCGCCCACAGCACCTGCACGGCCGACCGCGGCGCGAACCGCGCCCGCAGCCGCGACCACCTGTTCACGCTGCCGTTCAGGGCGGCGACCACCCGGCGCACGTCCTCGGCCAGGCCCGCCACCGGGCGCGGCCGGGGCGCGTACAGCACCTGCTCCAGCGCGTCCGCCACCCGGTGCACGGAGGCCCCGGCCGCCGGGTCGAGATGCCCCAGCCGCACGATCCGGGCGGCGGCCTTGCGCGGCGTCTGCGACTCGTCCGGCAGGATGCCCACGTCCCAGGCGCTGCCGGTCAGCTCCTGCCAGGCCGCCAGCGCGTGGGCCGCCGCGCCTTCCTCGGTCCGCGCGTGCGCCCCGAGCCGTACGGACCGCACCCGCGCCCGCCACAGCATCGGCGCCAGCGGGATCGCCAGGACCACCAGGCCGCCGAGCCCGATCAGTGCGTACCACAGCCAGCGCCACGAACCGCCGCCACCGTCGGGCTGCGCCACCGCGGCGGACGGGCTGTCGCATGCCTCAAGTTTGCGCTGCTGGGACGTGCAGCTCTCGCTCGGCGAAGCCGACACGGAGGGCGCCGTCGACGACCCGCGGGACGGCAGGGCCTCGTCCGGCTGCGAGGAGCCGGGCGTGTTCGACTGGGTGTACGACGGCACGGTGCCCCGGGTCGGAGTCGGCTCGAAGCGGGTCCAGCCGACGCCCTCGAAGTACAGCTCGGGCCAGGCGTGCGCGTCCTTCAGGGTCACCGAGACCGAGCCGTCCGCCTGCGGGGTCCCGGGCGCGAAGCCCACCGCGACCCGGGCCGGGATGCCGAGCGTGCGGGCCATCGCCGCCATGGCGAAGGAGAAGTGGACGCAGAAGCCCTGCTTCTTCTTCAGGAAGGTCGCGATCGCGTCCGGGCCGCGGCCGACCTCCACCTGGGTGTCGTACTGGAAGCCGCCGGACACGGCGAAGTAGTCCTGGAGCTTGACCGCCTCCTCGTAGTGGCTCGCCGAGCCCGCGGTGATCGCCTTGGCGGTTTGGGCCACCACCTTCGGCAGCTTGGACGGCACCTTGGTGTACTCACGCTTCAGCGCGGCCGGCGGCTGGGCGGCCGCGGCCAGCTGGTCCGCGGTCGGCTGCACGTCCAGGCTGTTCACCTGGTAGGTCTCGCCGCGCGTGTTCTGCCCGTGGTCTCCGACGAGCGTCATGCCGACGGGCTCGTACCGCCAGTTGCCGCTGATCCGCACCCCGCTCGGCGGGTACGGCATCGGCAACCAGTCCTGCGCGTACCAGTCCGCCGCCGTGACCGTCGTCTTCACGGTGGAGCGCTTGATGCCCGTGCCCAGGCCGACGGGCGTGGGGAAGACGTCCGGCACGCCGACGATGTGCCGCTGGGACGGCTTCCAGGTGGTGCCGTCGAAGTCGTCCAGCGAGACGATCCGCAGGTACATGTCCGAGAGGTCGCCCGCACTGGTCTTCAGGGACAGCACCTGGCGGTCGTTCTCCACGTTCAGGCTGTCGCGCAGCGACACCAGGGGGTTGACCGCGGAGATCGTGCCGCCGTTCCCGTTGCCCGCGCCGACGCCCGCTCCGGTGCCGTCCAGCAGGCCGCCCTGCATCGCGGGCAGGGCGGCCGGGACCACCAGGGCGACACCGAGGGCGACCGCGCCGATCCGGCGTCCGGTGCGCACCGGGGCCACCGCGCCGCCGTCCGGGTCGCCCGGAGCGCGGGGCGCGCCGCCGAAGACCCGGCCCCACTGGGCCAGCCGGTCCCGGCCCTCGGCGAGCAGCAGCATCAGATAGCCGGCCGCCGCGACCAGGAACCACAGCCAGTCGGTGCCGCCGTCGGACAGCCCCGCGGCCACCGAGTACAGCGCGAGCAGCGGCAGCCCGGCCGGGGCCGCGCTGCGGAAGGTCACCGCGAGGGTGTCCACCAGCAGGCCGATCACCATGACACCGCCGATCAGCATCAGCTTGATGCCGTCGGTCAGCGGTGCCGGTATCGCGTACCGGCTGACGTCGTCCGAGCCCTGCTGGAGCAGGTCGCCGAAGTGCCGGAAGGCCTCCGGGCCCGGGACGAGCCCGAAGAACGCCTGCTGCCGGGCGAAGACCAGGGTCAGCAGCATCAGCGTGACCAGGACCTGCGCCGCCACGGTCAGCGGCCGGGCCAGCGGCACCCGCCGGGCTGCCGCGCCCACCCCGGTCTGCACGGCGACCAGCAGCACCGTCTGGAACAGCCACGTGGGCTGGTCGACCAGGGGCAGCAGGGCGCACGCGGCCATCAGCGTGGCCGCCGCGGCGCACAGGGCCAGTCGTGCCCGCCCGCTCATCACAGTGCCTCCCCGCTCACGGCGGTCAGGCCCGAGCGTTCCCGGTCCGCCTGCCGCCACAGATCGTTCAGCGAGGCGCCGCGCGGCACGCCCAGCGCGGTCCAGCCCGCCTCGCGCAGCATGCGCAGCCGCTCCTCGTGCCGGGCGCCCGGGCCGGGCACGTCCGGCGTCTCCCGCACCCAGGTGTCCGGGTCCAGCACGAACGCGACCGCACCGCCGCTGCGTTGGCGCATCTTCGCGACCACCGCGGCCTGCTCCTCGTCGAGATCGCCCAGGAAGGCGATCAGCAGCCCCTCGTTCCCGCCGCGCAGCAGGTCGTACGCCCGGGACAGGCCCGTGCCGTCGGAGTGGTCGATCACCGCGAGGGTGTCCATCATCAGCCCGGCCGCGTCCGCGCTGTCCTGGCCGGAGCCCGCGAACCCGTCGGCGCCCTCGCCGGGCACCGAGCTGCCGTTGTCGGTCAGCAGGCGTACCGAGAAGCCCCGTTCGAGCATGTGCACCAGCACCGACGCGGTGCCCGAGACGGCCCACTCGAAGGCCGAGTCGGGGCCCGCGCCCTCGTAGCCGATGCCCCGGGTGTCCAGCAGGACCGTGCAGCGGGAGCGGCGCGGCTGCTCCTCGCGGCGCACCATCAGCTCGCCGTAGCGCGCGGTGGAGCGCCAGTGCACGCGGCGCAGGTCGTCGCCGTAGCGGTACCCGCGCGGGATCACGTCGTCCTCGCCCGCGAGGGCCAGCGAGCGCTGCCGCCCGTCGCCGTACCCCCTGGCCTCGCCGCTGAGCCGGACCGGCGCCAGCGGCTCCACACGCGGGATGACGGTCAGCGTGTCGTAGGTCGAGAAGGAGCGGGTGAGTTCGCACATCCCGAAGGGGTCGGTCAGCCGCAGCTGCAGCGGGCCGAGCGGATAGCGGCCGCGCAGGTCCGAGCGGACCCGGTAGGACACCTCGCGGCGGCCGCCCGGCTCCACCCGGTCCAGCACGAAACGCGGCCGGGGCCCGAGGACGTAGGGCACCCGGTCCTGGAGCATCAGCAGGCCCGTGGGCAGCCGGGAGACGTTGTCCACCCGCAGGTGCACCCGGGCCTCGCTGCCGGCGGGCACGCGCGCGGGGGAGAGCCGGCGGCTGCCGGCCACCCGGTAGCGCGTGCGGTAGAGCACGGTCGCGCAGAGCAGGGGCAGCACGGCCAGCAGCAGGCCCACCCGCAGCAGATCGCTCTGGCCCAGCACATACGCGCAGATCGCGGCCGCGATCCCGGCGGCCAGGAAGGAACGGCCACGGGTGGTCAGCCCCGCCAGAGCCGTGCGGACCCCGCCCGCCTCCCCGCGATCGGGCTCCGCCTGCCCCGTCCCCCCGGCGCTCATCACAGACTCCGCGGGGGCTGCTGCGGATAGGCCGGCACACCCCGGCCCAGACCGCCGAAGCCGCTCTGCTGCTGCGGTGCGGCCGGCACCGGGGTGTGCTGCAGGATCTCCAGCACCACCTGTTCGGCCGTACGCCGGTTGAGCTGCGCCTGCGCGGTGGGCAGCAGCCGGTGGGCGAGGACGGCGACGGCGAGCGCCTGGACGTCGTCCGGAAGTGCGTACTCCCGGCCGCTGAGGGCGGCGGACGCCTTGGCCGCGCGCAGCAGATGCAGCGTCGCGCGCGGGGAGGCGCCGAGTCTGAGGTCGGGGTGCGTGCGGGTGGCCGCGACCAGCTCGACCGCGTACCGCCGCACCGCCTCGGAGACGTGCACCCCGCGCACCGCCTCGATCAGCTTCACGATCTCGTGCGCGTGCGCCACCGGCTGGAGGTCCTCCAGCGGGCTCACGCCGCCGTGGATGTCGAGCATCTGCAACTCGGCCTCGATGCTCGGGTAGCCGACGGAGACCCGCGCCATGAAGCGGTCGCGCTGGGCCTCGGGCAGCGGATAGGTGCCCTCCATCTCCACCGGGTTCTGCGTGGCCACCACCATGAAGGGGCTGGGCAGTTCATAGGTCTGCCCGTCGATGGTGACCTGCCGCTCCTCCATGGACTCCAGCAGCGCCGACTGGGTCTTGGGCGAGGCGCGGTTGATCTCGTCGCCGATCACGATCTGCGCGAAGATGGCGCCCGGCTTGAACTCGAAGTCCCGGCGCTGCTGGTCCCAGATGGACACCCCGGTGATGTCCGAGGGCAGCAGGTCGGGCGTGAACTGGATACGCCGCACCGTGCAGTCGATGGACCGCGCCAGTGCCTTGGCGAGCATGGTCTTGCCCACTCCGGGGACATCCTCGATCAACAGGTGTCCCTCGGCGAGCAGTACGGTCAGCGAAAGCCGTACGACCTCGGGCTTGCCCTCGATCACACCCTCCACCGAACTGCGGACACGCTCCACAGTGGCGGTCAGATCAGTGAGGCTCGCTCGATCGTCATAGGTCGTCACCCGGCCCTCCTCGGCCCGTTCTTACTCGGGCCGACGCTCTGCGATGCGAAACCGGCCCACCCCGAAAACACGGACACCGCGCGGAAAAGGTTCCACGCGACGCCCACACCCCGCATTCTTGCTGCCGTTACCGATTCGTGTCACTCGCCTGTGGACAACTGCCCGCACGATGTCGGTCTTACGGCCTTTTCGACCACCGTTTTCGATGCCGTGCGGCGGAATGTTTTCGCAGGGCGGGGGTGCCGGGTGGGCAGGGCGGGGTGTTCGGGGCGGACCGGCGGCCCCGGTCGGGCCAGGTTCAGACCAGGTGTCAGGCCGGGTCGACCTCGCGCAGCAGACCGGTGCGCACGTCGAAGACGAACCCGCGCACGTCGTCGGTGTGCAGCAGGAACGGCGAGGTGCGCACCCGCTGCATGGACTGGCGCACGTCCTGGTCGACGTCCCGGAAGGACTCCACCGCCCACGCCGGACGCTGGCCGACCTCCATCTCCAGCTCGGTGCGGAAGTCCTCGGTGAGGGCCTCCAGACCGCAGCCGGTGTGGTGGATCAGGACGATGCTGCGGGTGCCGAGCTTGCGCTGGCTGATGGTCAGGGAGCGGATCACGTCGTCGGTCACCACGCCGCCCGCGTTGCGGATGGTGTGGCAGTCGCCGAGCTCCAGGCCGAGCGCGGCGTGCAGGTCGAGTCGGGCGTCCATACAGGCCACCACGGCCACGTGCAGGACGGGCCGGGCGTCCATACCGGGGTCGGTGAACGCGGAGGCGTAGTGTTCGTTCGCCTCCACCAAGCGGTCCGTCACGGTGCCGTCGCTGGTTATGGCGCCTTCGGATCCAGTGGGAACTGCTGCGGAAGTCGTCATAGTCACGACGTTACTGGTCACCCTCGGTCCAGGCCTGCTGTGAGAGCGGACAAAGAACGTCATCGTGGCTTGTTGTGAGCTAACCCACACGGAGGGCAAACGTAGGCCGGACGGGTGAATCTTTTCGAATTGCCACTCCGTCCGAGGCGCGCTACGCGACGCGCAGGCCGGTTGATTGACCGCGAGACACGGTGGACTAAAGTGACGCGAAGCGGGAGGGGCGGCTCTCCCTGCTGGTGAAACCCCCCGGAGACCCCGGCACACATCCGGACCGTCTCCCCACGTGCGCGGCGCGTACGTACGGCTCGGCCTCCTCCCGCTCCCGGTCGGCTGACGCTTCCGGCGCCGGCAGGCCTCCCCTTCACGGAGCGGGCGGGGACCCGGCGGTGCGTGCGACGCCCGCCGGAACTGAGAGGCCCCCTTGAGCCAGAGTCGACACGTCCCGGTGATGCTCCAGCGGTGCCTGGATCTGCTGGCGCCCGCCCTGGAGCGGCCGGGAGCGGTGGTCGTCGACTGCACCCTCGGCCTCGGCGGCCACAGCGAGGCACTGCTGACGCGGTTCCCCGAGGCGCGGCTCGTCGCCCTCGACCGGGACAAGGAGGCGCTGCGCCTGTCCGGCGAGCGGCTCGCGTCCTTCGGCGAGCGGGCCACCCTGGTGCACGCGGTCTACGACGAGCTGCCCGAGGTACTGCAGCGGCTCCGCATCCCGCGCGCGCAGGGCGTCCTGTTCGACCTCGGCGTCTCCTCCATGCAGCTGGACGAGGCCGACCGCGGCTTCGCCTACGCCCAGGACGCCCCCCTCGACATGCGCATGGACCAGACGACCGGCATCAGTGCCGCCGAGGTCCTCAACACCTATCCGGCGGGCGAGCTGGTGCGGATCCTGCGCGCCTACGGCGAGGAGAAGCAGGCCAAGCGGATCGTCTCCGCGATCGTCCGGGAACGCGAGAAGGAGCCGTTCAGCAACAGCGCCCGGCTCGTCGAGCTGATCCGGGACGCGCTGCCGCAGGCCGCCAAGCGCACCGGAGGCAACCCGGCCAAGCGCACCTTCCAGGCGCTGCGCATCGAGGTCAACGGCGAGCTGTCCGTCCTGGAGCGGGCGATCCCGGCCGCGGTGAAGGCCCTCGACGTCGGCGGGCGCATCGCCGTGCTGTCGTACCACTCGCTGGAGGACCGGCTGGTGAAGCAGGTGTTCGCGGCCGGCGCCGCGTCCACCGCGCCGCCGGGACTGCCGGTCGTGCCCGAGCGCTACCAGCCGCGGCTCAAGCTGCTCACGCGCGGTGCCGAACTTCCCACCGAGGAAGAGGTCGCCGAGAACCGCAGGGCCGCCCCGGCCCGGCTGCGGGGTGCCGAGCGCATCAGGGAGGACGCCGAGTGAGCGAATCGGGTCGGTTGGGTTTCCGGACTCACCCGTCGGTGTGCCGGAGCCACCGGAGGCCCAGTGAGTAGGAAACCCGAACTCAGGGGGAGGGCCGCCCGGCTCGTCCGGCTCATTCCGGCCGGCCGTGCCCGCGCGGGCCGCACCCCGTTCGTGCTCCTCGTCGTCCTGCTGCTCGGTGGCGGCCTCATCGGGCTGCTGGTGCTCAACTCCGCGCTCAGCGAAGGCTCGTTCAAACTCGACGACCTGCAGAAGCAGACGAAGAGCCTCACCGACGAGGAACAGGCCCTGCAACGGGACATCGACGCCTACTCGTCCCCCGACGCGCTCCAGCGCCGTGCCCGCGCACTCGGCATGGTCCCCGGCGGCGACCCGGCCTTCCTCGGTTCCGACGGCACCGTCAAGGGCGTACCGAACGCGGCCAGCCCCGAGCCCGCCTCGTTCACCCAGCCGGTCGCCCCGGAGACCATGATTCCGGCCCCTGGTCCTTCCGTGTCCCCCGCGAGCCCCTCGGTCTCCTCCCCTTCGGCCGCGCCGACACAGCCGCCCGCCACCCCCCTCCCCTCGGCTCCGGCCCCGGCGGCCGCACCGGAAGGGGCGGTGCCGCCACCGCCCACCATCCTCCAGCCCGCGCCCACCCCGACCCCCGGCAGGTGACGGAAGTGTCAGACACTTCTGGAGAAAGGCAACCGCCGCGCCGCCGCGTGCCCGGCCCCGCGAAGCCGCCCCGGCCGCGGGGCGCCGTACGGCGGCAGCCCGGGCCCGGCGCCCGTCCGGCCCGGCGGCCGAGCGGGGCCCGGCCCATGCCCCCGCCCGCCCTCCGGCTCGGCAGCCCCCGCCCCCGGCTGCGCATGGTCGCCCTCGCGCTCACCCTGGTGCTGCTCGCCTTCGTCGTACGGCTGCTCCAGGTCCAGGCCGTCGACGCCAGCGCGTACGCGGCCAAGGCCGAACAGAACCGGTACGTCGTGCACACCCTGGCCGCCGAGCGTGGCCAGATCACCGACCGCAACGGCGTGGCCCTGGCCATCAGCGAGGACGCGTACGACATCACGGCCGACCCGACGATGTTCACCGTCAAACAGCTCAAGATCGACGACGGACCCGAACAGGCCGCCGCGCTGCTCGCGCCGATCCTCGGCCAGGACCAGGCCACGATCGTCAGGAAGCTCAGGCCCGCGAACAAGCTGTCGCGCTACACCCGGCTCGCCACCCGGCAGACCCCGCAGGTCTGGAAGCAGATCAAGGACCTGAAGAGCGCACTCGCCAAGAAGGCCGACACCGACAACAACACGGCCAACGTGCTCGCCGGAGTCTTCGCCGACCCCAGCAGCCAGCGCGTGTACCCCAACGGCGACCTCGCCGCCGGGATACTGGGCTGGGTCAACGCCGAGGGCAAGGGCGGCGGCGGCATCGAGCAGGAGCTGAACAAGCAGCTGACCGGCAAGGCCGGCAAGATCCGCTACGCCCAGTCCGGCGGCCGTGAGGTGCCCACCGCGGGCTCGGCGGAGACGCCCGCCGTGCCCGGCAGCGACGTCGAGCTGACCATCGACCGCGACATCCAGTGGGCCGCCCAGAACGCCATCACCGAACAGGTGAAGAAGTCCAAGGCGGACCGCGGCTACGTCATCGTCCAGGACACCCGCACCGGCGAGATCCTGGCCATGGCCAACTCGCCCGGCTTCGACCCGAACGACCTGTCGAAGGCCGACGGGTCGGCCATGGGCAACGCGGCCGTCCAGGACGCCTACGAGCCCGGCTCCACCGCCAAGGTGATGTCGATGGCGGCGGTGCTGGAGCAGAACGCGGCCACCCCGCTCACGCACGTCGTCGTACCGAACCGGCTGCACCGCGGCGACCGGCTCTTCCAGGACGACATCGACCACCGCACCTGGAACCTCACGCTCAACGGCGTGCTCGCCAAGTCCAGCAACATCGGCACCATCCTCGCCGCCGGCCAGCTCGGCAAGACCCAGCCGGAGGCCAACAAGGTCCTCTACTCGTACCTGCGCAAGTTCGGCATCGGCGGCCCCACCGGGCTCGGCTTCCCCGGCGAGACCAGAGGCATCCTCGCGCCCGCCGACAAGTGGTCGACGTCGCAGCAGTACACGATTCCTTTCGGCCAGGGCTTCTCCCTGAGCGCCATGCAGGCCGCCTCCGTGTACTCGACGATCGCCAACGGCGGTGTCCGCGTCGAGCCCACCCTGGTGCGCGGCACCGAGGGCGCCGACGGCCGCTTCACCCCCGCTTCGAAGCCCCGGAAGACCCGCGTGGTCAGCGAGAAGACGGCCAGGTCCCTCGCCCAGATGCTGGAGTCCGTCGTGGACGACGAGCAGGGCACCGGCGTCAAGGCCCGCATCCCCGGATACCGGGTCGCGGGCAAGACCGGCACGGCCAACCGCGTGGATCCGGCCACCGGCCGCTACCGCGGCTACACCTCGTCCTTCGCCGGATTCGCACCCGCGGACAACCCGCGGATCACCGTCTACTGCGCGATCCAGAACGCCACGTCCGGCAACTACTTCGGCGGCCAGATCTGCGGACCCATCTACAAGCAGGTGATGGAGTTCGCCCTGAAGACCCTCCAGGTCCCGCCGACCGGGGCGAAGGCCGCGAACCTGCCCGTCGACTACAAGCCCTGATCAGCCCCACCCCGCACCACCGGAAGACCACCAGGAACGAGCCCGTGAGAACGATCACCCCCGATTCCGGGAACCAAGGCGCCGCAGAGCCCTCACTTCGCTCCGGAGCGGGTGCGCCCGGTACGCTCACCGCCGTGCCACACGCTGATCAGTCCCAAACCACCCAGAAGGGCGCTTCCGTGACATATCCGGGACCGCCGCGACCGGTTCAGGTCTCCGCCACACCCCTCGCGGAACTGGCCGATCAGCTGGGTGCCGCCGCTCCGGACGCCGCCGCCGAGATCACGGGGATCACCCACGACTCGCGCGCCGTCCGCCCCGGCGACCTGTACGCCGCCCTCCCGGGTGCCCGCCTGCACGGCGCCGACTTCGTCACCCAGGCCGCAGGCCTCGGCGCGGTCGCCGTGCTGACCGACCCGACGGGCGCCGAGCGCGCAGCCGCGACCGGACTGCCGGTCCTGGTCGTGGACGACCCCCGCGCGCGGATGGGCGAACTGGCGGCGACGATCTACGGCCACCCCGGCCGCGGCCTGCTCCAGATCGGCATCACCGGCACCTCCGGCAAGACCACCACCGCCTACCTGGTCGAGGGCGGTCTGAAGACCACCCGCGACACCGGCCTCATCGGCACCGTGGAGATGCGCATCGGCGAGGAGCGCATCAAGTCCGAGCGCACCACCCCCGAAGCCACCGACCTGCAGGCCCTGTTCGCCGTCATGCGC
The DNA here is from genome assembly GCF_002242805.1 of Streptomyces diastatochromogenes. Classification (GTDB taxonomy): domain Bacteria; phylum Actinomycetota; class Actinomycetes; order Streptomycetales; family Streptomycetaceae; genus Streptomyces; species Streptomyces diastatochromogenes. Next base: position 70,192 of record NZ_MCGQ01000031.1, read on the forward strand.
GAACGCGGTGTCGAGGCGGTCGCCATGGAGGTCTCCAGCCACGCTCTCGTCCTCGGCCGGGTCGACGGCTGCGTCTTCGACATCGCCGTGTTCAACAACCTCAGCCCGGAGCACATGGAGTTCCACTCCGACATGGAGGACTACTTCCGGGCCAAAGCGCAGCTGTTCACGCCGAAACGCAGCAGACTCGGCGTGATCAACGCCGACGACGAGTACGGCCGCCGGCTCGCGCGGGAGGCGACCGTCCCGGTCGTCACCTTCTCCGCCGAGGGCCACCCCGACGCCGACTGGCGCGCCGAGGACGTCCAGGTCGGCCCCATGGACTCGACGTTCACGGTCGTCGGCCCCGAGGGCGAGCGCATCCACGCCAAGTCGCCGCTGCCGGGTCCCTTCAACGTGGCGAACACCCTCGCCGCCGTCGTCGCCCTCGCCGCGGCCGGCCTCGACCCGCAGGTCGCCGCCGACGGCATCGCCGCCGTACCGGGCGTCCCGGGCCGTCTGGAGCGGGTGGACGCCGGGCAGCCCTACCTCGCGGTCGTCGACTACGCCCACAAGACCGACGCCGTGGAGTCGGTGCTCAAGGCGCTGCGCAAGGTCACCAAGGGCCGCCTGCACGTCGTCCTCGGCTGCGGCGGCGACCGCGACCGGACCAAGCGCGCCCCTATGGGCGCCGCCGCGGCCCGGCTCTCCGACACGGCCGTACTGACCTCCGACAACCCCCGCTCCGAGGACCCCCTCGCGATCCTCGCGACCATGCTCCAGGGCGCGGCCTCCGTGCCCGCGCACGAGCGCGGCGAGGTGCTCCTGTTCGAGGACCGGGCCGCCGCGATCGAGGCCGCCGTGGGCCGCGCACAGCCCGGCGACACCGTGCTGGTCGCGGGCAAGGGCCACGAGCAGGGCCAGGACATCGCCGGCGTGGTCCGTCCCTTCGACGACCGCCAGGTGCTTCGCGAAGCTATCCAGAAGACCCAGGGATGAACTTGTGATCGCCCTCTCCCTCGCCGAGATCGCAGCAGTCGTCGGCGGGCAGACGCACGACATACCGGATCCGTCCGTCCAGGTCACCGGACCGGTCGTCCGGGACTCCCGCGAGGTGGTGCCCGGCACCCTGTTCGCCGCGTTCGTCGGTGAACGCGTGGACGGCCACGACTACGCGCGGGCCGTCGTGGAGGCGGGCGCGGTCGCCGTACTGGCGTCGCGCCCCGTCGGCGTGCCCGCGATCGTCGTCGAGGACGTCCAGACCGCCCTCGGCGCCCTCGCCCGCCATGTCGTACGACGGCTCGGCGCGACCCTCGTCGCCCTGACCGGCTCCGCCGGCAAGACCAGCACCAAGGACCTCATCGCCCAGGTGCTCCGGAGCAAGGCGCCGACCGTGTTCACGCCCGGCTCGCTCAACAACGAGATCGGGCTGCCGCTGACCGCCCTGTCCGCCACCGAGGAGACGAGGTTCCTCGTGCTGGAGATGGGCGCCCGCGGCATCGGGCACATCCGCTACCTCACCGACCTGACCCCGCCGAGGATCGGCCTGGTGCTCAACGTCGGCACCGCCCACATCGGCGAGTTCGGCGGCCGCGAGCAGATCGCCCGGGCCAAGGGCGAGCTGGTGGAGGCGCTGCCCGAGGACGGCGCGGCGATCCTCAACGCCGACGACCCGTTGGTACGTGCCATGGCCTCCCGTACCAAGGCGAAGGTGGTCCTTTTCGGAGAGTCGGCCGAAGCGGACGTACGCGCCGAGAACGTGCGACTCACGGACAGCGGACAGCCCGCCTTCAGACTTCACACACCCTCCGGTGCAAGCGATGTGACCATGCGCCTGTACGGTGAGCACCACGTGTCGAACGCGCTCGCCGCGGCCGCCGTCGCCCATGAGCTGGGCCTGTCCGCGGAAGAGATCGCCACCGCGCTCTCCGAGGCGGGCTCCCTCTCCCGCTGGCGGATGGAGGTCACCGAGCGCCCGGACGGCGTGACCATCGTCAACGACGCCTACAACGCCAACCCCGAGTCCATGCGGGCCGCCCTCAGGGCGCTCGCGGCCATGGGCAAGGGGCGCCGCACGTGGGCGGTGCTCGGCAAGATGGCCGAGCTGGGGGACGAGGCGCTCGCCGAGCACGACGCCGTCGGACGGCTCGCCGTCCGGCTCAACGTCAGCAAGCTCGTCGCGGTCGGGGGGATCGAAGCCTCCTGGCTGCAACTGGGCGCATATAACGAGGGTTCGTGGGGTGAGGAGTCGGTGCACGTGTCCGACGCACAGGCGGCGGTCGACCTGTTGCGCAGCGAGTTGCGCCCAGGGGACGTCGTACTCGTGAAGGCGTCCCGTTCGGTGGGGCTCGAAAGCGTCGCCCAGGCGCTCGTCGAGACCGGTGCCGAGGGTGAGGTTGCCGCCCGATGATGAAGCAGATCCTGTTCTCGGGAGTCATCGGCCTCTTCCTGACCCTGATCGGGACCCCGCTGCTGATCAAGCTGCTGGCCCGCAAGGGGTACGGCCAGTACATCCGCGACGACGGCCCGCGCGAGCACGCCAGCAAGCGCGGTACGCCCACCATGGGTGGTATCGCCTTCATCCTGGCGACGATCGCCGCGTACTTCCTGAGCAAGCTCATCACCGGCTACGCCCCGACCTACTCCGGACTGCTGGTCCTCGGCCTGATGTTCGGCATGGGTCTGGTCGGCTTCCTCGACGACTACATCAAGATCGTCAAGCGGCGGTCGCTGGGCCTGCGGGCCAAGGCGAAGATGGCCGGCCAGCTGATCGTCGGCATCTCCTTCGCGGTGCTGTCGCTGATGTTCTCCGACGCCAGGGGCAACACCCCGGCCTCCACCAAGCTGTCGTTCATCACGGACTTCGGCTGGTCGATCGGCCCGGTGCTGTTCGTCGTCTGGGCGCTGTTCATGATCCTCGCGATGTCCAACGGCGTGAACCTCACCGACGGTCTGGACGGCCTCGCCACCGGCGCCTCCGTCCTCGTCTTCGGTGCCTACACGTTCATCGGCGTCTGGCAGTTCCAGGAGTCCTGCGCCAACGCGGGCACCCTGACCAACCCGGCCGCCTGCTACGAGGTGCGCGACCCGCTCGACCTCGCCGTGATCGCCTCCGCCCTGATGGGCGCCTGCCTGGGCTTCCTGTGGTGGAACACCTCGCCGGCGAAGATCTTCATGGGCGACACCGGTTCGCTCGCCCTCGGCGGTGTGCTGACGGGCCTGGCCATCCTCTCCCGCACGGAGCTGCTGGTGGCCATCATGGGCGGCCTGTTCGTCCTCATCACCATGTCGGTCGTCATCCAGGTCGGCTCCTTCCGGCTCACCGGCAGGCGCGTCTTCCGGATGGCGCCACTCCAGCACCACTTCGAACTCAAGGGCTGGTCCGAAGTCCTGGTGGTGGTCCGCTTCTGGATCATCCAGGGAATCTGTGTGATTGTCGGACTTGGCCTCTTCTACGCGGGATGGGCAGCGGACAAGTGACCTCCTCGGTGCCTTCTGACTTCCAGGGCAAGCACGTCACCGTCGCCGGGCTCGGCGTCTCCGGCGTCCCGGCGGCGAAAGTGCTGCACGCGCGCGGGGCGATCGTCACGGTCGTCAACGACGGCGACGACGCACGCGCGCGTGAGCAGGCCGCGGAGCTGGAGGCGCTCGGCATCACCGTGCGCCTCGGCGACGGGGCGACCCTGCCGGAAGGCACCGAGCTGATCGTCACCGCGCCCGGCTGGAAGCCGGACAAGCCGCTGTTCCTCGCGGCCGGGAAGGCGGGCGTGCCCGTCTGGGGCGACGTGGAGCTGGCCTGGCGCCTGCGGGGTCCCGACGCGGCCCCCTGGCTGGCCGTGACCGGCACCAACGGCAAGACCACCACCGTCCAGATGCTGGCGTCGATCCTGAAGGCCGCCGGCCTGCGCACCGCCGCCGTCGGCAACATCGGCGTCTCCCTGCTGGACGCGGTCCTCGGCGAGGAGCAGTACGACGTCCTGGCCGTCGAACTCTCCAGCTACCAGCTCCACTGGGCGCCCTCCCTGCGCGCCCACTCCGCGGTCGTCCTGAACCTCGCCCCGGACCACCTCGACTGGCACGGCTCCATGGAGGCCTACGCCGCCGACAAGGGCCGTATCTACGAGGGCAATCGGGTCGCCTGCGTCTACAACGTGGCCGACAAGCTCACCGAGGACCTGGTGCGCGAGGCGGACGTGGAGGAGGGCTGCCGCGCCATCGGCTTCACCCTCGGCACCCCGGGTCCCTCCCAACTCGGTGTCGTGGAGGGCATCCTGGTCGACCGCGCCTTCGTGGAGGACCGCCACAAGAACGCGCAGGAGCTGGCCGAGGTCTCCGACGTCAACCCGCCGGCCCCGCACAACATCGCCAACGCCCTTGCCGCGGCGGGCCTCGCGCGTGCCTTCGGGGTGCCCGCCAAGGCCGTACGCGACGGCCTGCGGGCCTTCCGGCCGGACGCCCACCGCATCGCGCACGTCGCCGACCTCGACGGGGTGGCGTACGTGGACGACTCCAAGGCGACCAACACCCATGCCGCGGAAGCCTCGTTGGCGGCATATGAACCGATCGTATGGATTGCGGGCGGTCTGGCGAAGGGGGCGACCTTCGACGAGCTGGTCGCCAAGTCGGCAAAGCGACTTCGCGGTGCCGTCCTGATCGGCGCCGATCGCGCCCTGATCCGCGAGGCCCTCGCGCGACACGCCCCGGAAGTACCCGTCGTCGACCTCGAACGGACCGACACTGGGGCGATGCTCCAGGCGGTGACGGAGGCGAAGCGGCTCGCGCAGCCCGGCGACACGGTGCTGCTGGCCCCGGCCTGCGCCTCCATGGACATGTTCACCAACTACAACCAGCGCGGTGACGCGTTCGCGGCGGCGGTCCGCGAACTCGGCGCGGGCGCCTGACGGCGGGTCTCGGTCACCTGGGGTGCTTCGGGCCCTTGGAGGGACGCGTGAGGCGGATGTGGCTCGGGTTTGGTCGGCGGGTGCGAGGAGCTGGTGATGTCCAGTAGCCGTACAGGCCGTCCTCCGGTTCAGCGCGCCGCCAAAAGGCCCGCGACACCCCGGCCGCCGGGCGAGAACCCCTTCCTGCGGCTCTACACGCGCGCGCACAAGGCCTGGGACCGCCCGCTGACCGCCTACTACCTGATCCTCGGCGGCAGCCTGCTGATCACCGTGCTGGGCCTGGTGATGGTCTACTCGGCCTCCCAGATCACCGCGCTGCAGCTGTCGCTGCCGGGGTCGTACTTCTTCCGCAAGCAGTTCCTGGCCGCCGCGATCGGTGGCGGACTGCTGCTCGCCGCCTCCCGCATGCCGGTGAAGCTGCACCGGGCGCTGGCCTACCCGATCCTCGCCGGTGCCGTCTTCCTGATGGCCCTGGTGCAGGTGCCGGGGATAGGGATGGCGGTCAACGGCAACCAGAACTGGATCTCCCTGGGCGGCTCCTTCCAGATCCAGCCCAGCGAGTTCGGCAAGCTCGCCCTGGTGCTGTGGGGCGCGGACCTGATCGCCCGCAAGCAGGAGAAGAAGCTGCTGACCCAGTGGAAGCACATGCTGGTGCCGCTGGTGCCGGTCGCCTTCCTGCTGCTGGGCCTGATCATGCTCGGCGGCGACATGGGCACCGCGATCATCCTCACGGCGATCCTGTTCGGCCTGCTGTGGCTCGCGGGGGCACCGACCCGGCTGTTCGCCGGGGTGCTCTCCATCGCCGGTCTGATCGGTGTCGTCCTCATCAAGACCAGCCCCAACCGGATGGCCCGGCTCGCCTGCATCGGCGCCACCGAGCCGAGGTCAGGGGTCGCCGACTGCTGGCAGGCCGTGCACGGGATCTACGCCCTGGCCTCCGGCGGACTCTTCGGATCCGGTCTCGGTGCGAGTGTGGAAAAATGGGGCCAACTGCCGGAAGCGCACACCGACTTCATCTTCGCCGTCACCGGTGAGGAACTGGGCCTGGCGGGGACGCTGTCGGTGCTCGCCCTGTTCGCGGCTCTAGGCTATGCGGGTATCCGCGTGGCCGGACGCACGGAGGACCCCTTCGTGAGGTACGCCGCGGGAGGCGTGACCACCTGGATCATCGCCCAGGCGGTGATCAACATCGGTGCGGTGCTCGGCCTGCTGCCGATCGCCGGCGTCCCCCTCCCGCTGTTCTCCTACGGAGGGTCCGCCCTGCTGCCGACCATGTTCGCCATCGGGCTGCTGATCGCCTTCGCACGCGACGACCCCGCTGCGCGGGCGGCGCTTGCGATGCGGCAGCCTCGCTTTGGTAGAAAGCGGGCTGGAGGCACCAGGATGAATCGGGGGCCTCGGAGATGGAACACGATGCGACGGCGTGCCTCAGCGGCGCGTTCGTCCGGAGAGCGGTGAATTTCGGTGCATGTCGTACTCGCTGGTGGGGGGACCGCCGGCCACATCGAGCCCGCGCTCGCCCTCGCGGACGCCCTGCGCAGGCAGGATCCGACCGTGGGGATCACAGCCCTGGGCACGGAACGCGGACTTGAGACCCGGCTCGTCCCGGAGCGCGGCTACGAGCTGGCGCTGATCCCCGCGGTGCCGCTGCCCCGCAAGCCCACGCCCGAGCTGATCACCGTCCCGGGCCGGCTGCGCGGCACGATCAAGGCCGCCGAGCAGATCCTGGAGCGCACCAAGGCCGACTGTGTGGTCGGCTTCGGCGGGTACGTCGCCCTGCCCGGCTACCTGGCCGCCAAGCGGCTCGGTGTGCCCATCGTGATCCACGAGGCCAACGCGCGGCCGGGCCTGGCCAACAAGATCGGCTCGCGGTACGCGGCCCGGGTCGCCGTCTCCACCCCGGACAGCAAGCTGCGCGACGCCCGCTACATCGGCATCCCGCTGCGCCGCTCCATCGCCACCCTGGACCGCGCCGCCGCCCGCCCCGAGGCCCGCGCGATGTTCGGGCTCGACCCGAACCTGCCGACGCTGCTCGTCACCGGCGGCTCCCAGGGCGCCCGGCGCCTCAACGAGGTCGTCCAGCAGGTCGCCCCCTGGCTGCAGCAGGCCGGTATCCAGATCCTGCACGCGGTCGGCCCGAAGAACGAACTGCCGCAGGTGCAGCAGATGCCGGGAATGCCCCCCTACATCCCGGTAAGTTACCTGGACCGGATGGACCTCGCGTACGCCGCGGCGGACATGATGCTGTGCCGCGCGGGCGCGATGACCGTCGCCGAACTCTCCGCCGTCGGGCTCCCGGCCGCCTACGTCCCGCTGCCCATCGGCAACGGCGAACAGCGGCTGAACGCCCAGCCGGTGGTCAAGGCCGGCGGCGGCCTCCTGGTCGACGACGCGGAACTCACGCCCGAGTGGGTCCAGCAGAACGTGCTGCCCGTGCTCGCCGACCCGCACCGGCTGTACGAGATGTCCCGCTCGGCAAGCGAGTTCGGCCGCCGGGACGCCGACGAGCTGCTCGTCGGCATGGTGTACGAGGCGATCGCCTCGCGCCGATAGGACCGTATGACGAAGGGGCAGTGAGCGTGGCCGGACCGACGACCGCCGAGCGCGGTGAACGCCAGCAGGAGTCGTCCGGCCCGCCGCCCGCGCGGCGGTTGAGCAGACCCCGCCTTCGTACGATCGTCATCCTGACTGTCGCCCTGGTGCTCCTCGGGGCGGGTTCCGCTTGGGCGTTGTACGGCTCCTCGTGGCTGCGCGTGCGGCAGGTCTCGGTCACGGGTACCCGCGTACTGACCCCCGCCGACGTGCGCGAGGTCGCCTCCGTACCGGTCGGGGATCCGATGATTTCCGTCGACACGGACGCCATCGAAGCCCGACTTCGCCGGAAATTGCCCCGAATTGACACCGTTGATGTCGTCCGTTCCTGGCCCCATGGAATCGGCCTGAAAGTGGTCGAGCGCACCCCCGTGCTGCTTGTCCGAAAAGCCGGGAACTTCGTCGAAGTCGACGATGAAGGTGTCCGTTTCGCTACGGTTTCGCAGGCGCCGAAAGGCGTTCCGACGCTGGAATTGACCGCATCCCGGTCGGGTTCCGGTTCCGCGAGCTTCCGGCGTTTCGGCACCGACCGGCTGGTGCGCGAGGCGGTCCAGGTCGCCGGCGATCTGCCGGCCGCGGTCGCGCGGGACACCCGGACCGTCCAAGTCCGTTCCTACGACGACATCTCGCTGGAGTTGGGCGACGGCCGCACGGTGGCGTGGGGTAGCGGGGGGAGCGGCCGCGTCAAGGCGCGGGCTCTCACGGCTCTCATGAAAGCAGCTCCCGGTGCGCGGCACTTCGATGTCAGCGTCCCCACCGCCCCTGCGTCATCCGGGAGTTGACGCACATCAGCGCAGGCCAGCACCCTGGTTGGGCACTGCTACGGCTGATCACATAGGGTGAAAAGAAAAACGGGAGGTTCGGCGTGTTCGTTGAACGGGCGCCACTTGTCGACTTAGTGTCCTGTTCAGAAGACTCCAGGGAACAGACACACTGGTAACCCTAAACTTCAGGGTTAGGGTTCGGGTCGGCGTTCGGACCGTCCCATTCGGCATCCGTCGTCCCGGTGCGGGGAACCGCCCGGAGGCGACAACGTAATTCGAGGCGAGAGGCCTTCGACGTGGCAGCACCGCAGAACTACCTCGCAGTCATCAAGGTCATCGGTGTCGGCGGCGGTGGTGTCAATGCCATCAACCGGATGATCGAGGTCGGTCTCAAGGGCGTCGAGTTCATCGCCATCAACACGGACGCGCAGGCGCTGTTGATGAGCGACGCCGACGTCAAGCTCGACGTCGGCCGTGAACTCACCCGCGGACTCGGCGCCGGCGCCAACCCGGCCGTCGGCCGCAAGGCCGCCGAGGACCACCGCGAGGAGATCGAGGAGGTCCTCAAGGGGGCCGACATGGTCTTCGTGACGGCCGGTGAAGGCGGCGGCACCGGCACCGGCGGCGCGCCCGTCGTGGCCAACATCGCGCGCTCCCTCGGCGCCCTCACCATCGGCGTGGTCACCCGCCCGTTCACCTTCGAGGGGCGGCGCCGCGCCAACCAGGCCGAGGACGGCATCGCCGAACTGCGCGAAGAGGTCGACACGCTCATCGTCATCCCGAACGACCGGCTGCTGTCCATCTCGGACCGCCAGGTCTCGGTGCTCGACGCCTTCAAGTCGGCCGACCAGGTCCTGCTCTCCGGTGTCCAGGGCATCACCGACCTCATCACCACCCCCGGTCTGATCAACCTCGACTTCGCCGACGTCAAGTCGGTCATGTCCGAGGCCGGTTCGGCCCTGATGGGTATCGGCTCGGCCCGCGGCGACGACCGCGCGGTGGCCGCCGCCGAGATGGCGATCTCCTCGCCGCTCCTGGAGGCGTCCATCGACGGCGCCCGGGGCGTCCTGCTCTCCATCTCCGGCGGCTCCGACCTAGGCCTGTTCGAGATCAACGAGGCGGCCCAGCTGGTCAGCGAGGCCGCCCACCCCGAGGCCAACATCATCTTCGGCGCGGTCATCGACGACGCCCTCGGCGACGAGGTGCGGGTCACCGTGATCGCGGCCGGCTTCGACGGCGGCCAGCCGCCGGCCCGCCGGGACAACATCCTCGGCTCGGCCTCCGCCTCCTCCGCGCCCCGCCGCGACGAGCCCGCTCCGGCACGCCAGCCGGAGAGCCGCCCGTCCTTCGGCTCGCTCGGCAGTGTGACCCCGAAGGAGGAGCCGGAGCCGGCGCCCGAGCCGGTGGCCGACATCCCGGCCGCCCCGCCGGTCCCGTCCTCGCGGAGCTACTCGGACAGCGCGGCGGAGGAACTGGACGTCCCGGACTTCCTGAAGTGATAGGACAGCGCGAGAGCGTGAGCGGCGCGCACTTCGCCTTCACCGACCGGTGGGGCGGGGTGAGCGCCGCTCCGTATGAGGAGCTCAACCTCGGCGGGGCCGTCGGGGACGAGGCCGCGGCGGTGCGGGAGAACCGAGAGCTGGCGGCGAAGTCCCTCGGGCTGGACGCCGGTCGGGTCGTCTGGATGAACCAGGTGCACGGCGCCGACGTGGCCGTCGTGGACGCGCCCTGGGGCGAACGGCCTGTCCCTGAGGTCGACGCGATCATCACCGTCCGCCGGGGACTGGCTCTCGCCGTCCTCACCGCCGACTGCGTGCCGGTGCTGCTGGCCGACCCCGTCGCCGGGGTCGTGGCCGCGGCCCACGCCGGGCGGCCCGGCATGGTCAAGGGGATCGTCCCCGCCGCCGTACGGGCCATGACCGAACTCGGTGCCGAACCGGCCCGTATCGTCGCCCGCACCGGACCGGCCGTCTGCGGCCGGTGCTACGAGGTACCGGAGCAGATGCGCGCCGAAGTGGCCGCCGTCGAGCCGGCGGCGCACGCCGAAACGAGCTGGGGCACGCCCGCGGTCGACGTGAGCGCCGGAGTGCACGCGCAGCTCGACCGGCTCGGAGTGTGCGACCGGGCGCAATCGCCGGTGTGCACGCTGGAGTCGGGCGATCACTTCTCGTACCGCCGTGACCGCACCACCGGGCGGCTCGCGGGCTATGTCTGGCTGGACTGATGGGGCATGACGGACCGTAAGACCGAACTCGCCGGAAATCTGGCGAAAGTGGAGCAGCGCATCGCCGCAGCGTGTGCGGCGGCCGGGCGGGGGCGGGAAGAGGTGACCCTGATCGTGGTCACCAAGACCTATCCGGCGAGCGATGTGCGGATTTTGTCGGAACTCGGTGTGATTCATGTCGCCGAGAACCGCGACCAGGATGCGGCACCGAAGGCCGCAGCCTGCACAGATCTGCCCCTTAAGTGGCATTTTGTCGGTCAGTTGCAGACCAACAAGGCACGTTCTGTGGTCGGTTATGCCGATGTCGTGCAGTCCGTGGACCGCGCGCGACTCGTCACGGCGCTGTCGACCGAGGCCGTGCGGGCGGAGCGCGAGGTGGGGTGTCTCATCCAGGTCGCGCTCGACGCCGGCGAGAGCCTGCGGGGCGAGCGCGGTGGCGTGGCGCCCGGCGGAATCGAAGAGTTGGCCGACCTCGTGGCCGGTTCACCCGGGCTGCGGCTCGACGGGCTGATGACCGTCGCTCCGCTCACCGGAGAGTACGCGGGACGCGAACAGGCGGCATTCGAGCGCCTCATGGATTTGTCGACTGACCTGCGCCGAACTCATCCGGCTGCAACCATGGTGTCGGCAGGGATGAGTGCGGACCTCGAACAGGCCGTGGCAGCCGGGGCGACACATGTGCGCGTCGGCACTGCGGTACTCGGAGTCCGCCCCAGGCTCGGGTAACGTCGCCAAGAAGTCGGACCACAGCAGAAAATATGGTCAATGCCTGTGAAGGCGGGCACAACGACCTCGTGGATCGCGGGCACTTGGCAGTCGTCAGTCGATCCACCACAGAGCGGAGGACTCAGAGCATGGCCGGCGCGATGCGCAAGATGGCGGTCTACCTCGGCCTCGTGGAGGACGATGGGTACGACGGCCGCGGATTCGACCCCGACGACGACTTCGAGCCCGAACTGGACCCGGAGCCCGAGCGGGACCACCGACGGCACGAGTCGTCACACCAGTCGCACAGTGCACATCAGTCCCAAAGGGACGAAGAGGTGCGAATCGTGCAACCGCCCGCGCAGCGCGAACCGGTGGCCCGTTCGACTTCGCTCGCCGCGGAATCCGGACGTCCGGCGCGCATCGCGCCCGTGGCGTCCATCACACAAGAACGTCAGTCCCTGGAGAAGAACGCACCGGTGATCATGCCCAAGGTCGTGTCGGAACGAGAGCCTTACCGGATCACCACGCTTCACCCGCGGACCTACAACGAGGCCCGTACCATCGGGGAACACTTCCGTGAGGGCACCCCGGTGATCATGAATCTGACTGAGATGGATGACACAGACGCGAAGCGACTTGTCGACTTTGCGGCTGGTTTGGTGTTTGGTCTTCACGGCAGCATCGAGCGGGTGACGCAGAAGGTGTTTCTGTTGTCTCCTGCTAACGTCGATGTCACGGCGGAGGACAAGGCCCGCATCGCAGAGGGCGGGTTCTTCAACCAGAGCTGAGACGCACCACCGGAAAAGAAGTACGGAACAGGGGAGAGGGAAGCCCAGGCCATGAGCGTGTTCGCGCAGGTGATCTACATCGCGCTGATGGTGTTCCTCGTCGTGCTGATCTTCCGGCTGGTCATGGACTATGTCTTCCAGTTCGCCCGCTCGTGGCAACCCGGCAAGGCGATGGTGGTCGTCCTGGAGGCCACCTACACTGTCACCGATCCACCGCTGAAGCTTCTGCGGCGGTTCATTCCGCCGCTGCGTCTCGGGGGCGTGGCGCTCGACCTGTCCTTCTTCGTACTGATGATCATCGTCTACATCCTCATCTCCGTTGTGCAGAGCTTCCTGTGATGAGGGTGGACGATACGGTCTTGCCGACTGCCGATGACTACGTTGAGGTGAAGAGATGCCGTTGACCCCCGAGGACGTGCGGAACAAGCAGTTCACGACCGTCCGCCTCCGAGAAGGCTATGACGAGGACGAGGTCGATGCCTTCCTCGACGAGGTCGAAGCCGAACTGACCCGTCTGCTCCGCGAGAACGAGGACCTGCGCGCCAAGCTGGCCGCGGCCACGCGCGCTGCTGCCCAGAACCAGCAGAACATGCGCAAGCCTCCGGAGCCGCAGGATCAGCAGCAGGGGATGCCTCAGCAGGGGATGCCTCAGCAAGGAATGCCTCAGCAAGGAATGCCTCAGCAGGGCATGCGAGGTCCCGGCGCTCCGGTGCCCGCCGGCATATCGGGCCCGCCGCAGCAGCAGATGGGTGGCCCCATGGGTGGTCCGCCCCAGCTGCCGAGCGGTGCCCCGCAGCTGCCCGCCGGCCCCGGCGGTCAGGGCGGCCCGCAGGGTCCCGGCCCGATGGGCCAGGGTCCTATGGGTCAGGGTCCTATGGGTCAGGGTCCGATGGGTCAGGGCCCCATGGGTGGTCAGCCGCCCATGCAGCAGCAGATGGGTGGTCCGATGGGCGGCCCCATGGGCGGTCCGATGGGCGGCCCCGGTCAGGGCCCCGGTGGCGACAGCGCCGCCCGAGTCCTCTCGCTGGCCCAGCAGACCGCCGACCAGGCGATCGCCGAGGCCCGCTCCGAGGCCAACAAGATCGTCGGCGAGGCCCGCAGCCGCGCCGAGGGTCTGGAGCGTGACGCCCGTGCCAAGGCCGACGCGCTGGAGCGGGACGCGCAGGAGAAGCACCGCGTTGCCATGGGCTCCCTGGAGTCCGCGCGCGCCACGCTGGAGCGCAAGGTCGAGGACCTGCGCGGCTTCGAGCGCGAGTACCGCACGCGTCTGAAGTCGTACCTGGAGTCGCAGCTGCGCCAGCTGGAGACGCAGGCCGACGACTCCCTGGCTCCGCCGCGCACCCCGGCCACCGCGTCGCTCCCGCCGTCCCCGGCGCCCTCCATGGCTCCGGCCGGCGCGAGTGCCCCGTCCTACGGCGGCAACCAGACGATGGGCGGCCCTCCTGCTCCGTCCGCCCCGTCCTACGGCGGCCAGCAGCAGATGACCCCCGCGATGACCCAGCCCATGGCTCCGGTCCGTCCGCAGGGTCCGTCCCCGATGGGCCAGGCACCCTCGCCGATGCGCGGGTTCCTGATCGACGAGGACGACAACTGACGGCCCGCGGACACTAGTACGACAACGGCGTCGGCAGCGTTCAAGAGGGCGGGGCCCCGGACTTCGGTCCGGGGCCCCGCCCTTTTTACGCGTGTTGAGGAGGAGTACGTACGAGTACCTGAGGGGCGCGGGGCTGCGTCGATCTGCGGGGGCACAGTACGTGCTCCGACCGGAACCCATGAAGAAGGGCCCGGCCTCCTCGCTGGAGACCGGGCCCTTCTCGAACAGCCGGTGCTTACACCTTGCGCAGCCGGAACGTCAGCGACAGACCTTCGTCGGTGAACGCGTCGCCGTACGTGCCGTCCGCCTCACCCTGGCCGAAGTCGGTCGACAGGACCTCGTCGGCGATCAGCTCAGCGTGCTCGGACAGCGCCGCGATGACCGCCGGGTCCGTGGAGGTCCAGCGCAGGGCGATCCGGTCGGCGACGTCCAGGCCGCTGTTCTTGCGGGCCTCCTGGATCAGCCGGATCGCGTCCCGGGCCAGGCCCGCCTGCCGCAGCACCTCGGTGATCTCCAGGTCCAGGGCGACCGTCGCGCCCGAGTCGGACGCCACCGACCAGCCCTCGCGCGGGGTCTCCGTGATGATCACCTCGTCCGGGGCGAGGGTGACCGTCTCCCCGTCGACCTCGACCGACGCCGTGCCCTCGCGCAGGGCCAGGGACAGCGCCGCCGCGTCCGCGTTCGCGATGGCCTTGGCCACGTCCTGGACGCGCTTGCCGAACCGCTTGCCCAGGGCGCGGAAGTTGGCCTTGGCGGTCGTGTCCACCAGCGAGCCGCCGACCTCGGACAGGGACGCCAGGGAGGTGACGTTCAGCTCCTCGGTGATCTGGACGTGCAGCTCGGGGTCCAGGTTCTCGAAGCCGGTGGCGGCGATGAGGGCCCGGGACAGCGGCTGGCGCGTCTTGACGCCCGACTCCGCGCGCGTGGCGCGGCCCAGCTCCACCAGCCGGCGGACCAGGAGCATCTGCTTCGACAGGTCCGGGTTGATCGCGCCCAGGTCCGCCTCGGGCCAGGAGGCCAGGTGCACCGACTCCGGGGCGCCCGGGGTCACCGGCACGACCAGGTCCTGCCACACCCGCTCGGTGATGAACGGGGTGATCGGGGCCATCAGCTTCGTGACGGTCTCCAGCACCTCGTGCAGCGTGCGCAGCGCGGCCTTGTCGCCCTGCCAGAAGCGGCGGCGCGAGCGGCGGACGTACCAGTTGGACAGGTCGTCGACGAACGCGGACAGCAGCTTGCCGGCGCGCTGGGTGTCGTACGCCTCCAGCGCCTGGGTCACCTGGTCGGTGAGCGCGTGGAGCTCGGACAGCAGCCAGCGGTCCAGCAGCGGGCGGTCGGCCGGGGCCGGGTCCGCGGCGGACGGCGCCCAGTTCGACGTACGGGCGTAGAGCGCCTGGAAGGCCACCGTGTTCCAGTACGTCAGCAGCGTCTTGCGGACGACCTCCTGGATGGTGCCGTGGCCGACCCGGCGGGCCGCCCACGGGGAACCGCCGGCCGCCATGAACCAGCGCACCGCGTCCGCGCCGTG
Source organism: Streptomyces diastatochromogenes (assembly GCF_002242805.1). Lineage (GTDB taxonomy): Bacteria > Actinomycetota > Actinomycetes > Streptomycetales > Streptomycetaceae > Streptomyces > Streptomyces diastatochromogenes. The sequence continues at coordinate 85,270 of NZ_MCGQ01000031.1, forward strand.
CTGGTCCATGAGCGGGATCGGCTGCAGGATGTTGCCCAGGTGCTTGGACATCTTGCGGCCGTCCTCGGCGAGGATGTGGCCCAGGCAGACGACGTTCTCGTACGACGACTTGTCGAAGACGAGTGTGCCGACGGCCATCAGGGTGTAGAACCACCCGCGCGTCTGGTCGATCGCCTCGGAGATGAACTGCGCCGGGTACCGGCTCTCGAACAGCTCCTTGTTCTTGTACGGGTAGCCCCACTGCGCGAACGGCATCGAGCCCGAGTCGTACCAGGCGTCGATGACCTCCGGCACGCGCGTGGCCGTCTTGCCGCAGCCGTCGTGACGGCAGGCGAAGGTGACCTCGTCGATGTACGGGCGGTGCGGGTCCAGGCCCGACTGGTCGGTGCCGGTCAGCTCGGTCAGCTCCGCGCGGGAGCCGACGCAGGTGAGGTGGTCGTCCTCGCAGCGCCAGATCGGCAGCGGGGTGCCCCAGTAGCGGTTGCGGGACAGCGCCCAGTCGATGTTGTTGTTCAGCCAGTCGCCGAAGCGGCCGTGCTTGACCGTCTCCGGGAACCAGTTGGTCTTCTCGTTCTCCTGGATCAGGCGGTCCTTGACCGCCGTGGTGCGGATGTACCAGGAGGGCTGCGCGTAGTAGAGCAGCGCGGTGTGGCAGCGCCAGCAGTGCGGGTAGCTGTGCTCGTACGGGATGTGCTTGAAGAGCAGACCGCGCTGCTGGAGGTCCGCGGTGAGCTTTTCGTCCGCCTTCTTGAAGAAGGCGCCGCCGACCAGCGGGACGTCCTCCTCGAAGGTGCCGTCCGGGCGGACCGGGTTCACGACCGGCAGGCCGTAGGAGCGGCAGACCTTGAGGTCGTCCTCACCGAAGGCGGGGGACTGGTGGACCAGACCCGTACCGTCCTCGGTGGTGACGTACTCGGCGTTCACCACGTAGTGAGCCGGCTCCGGGAACTCCACGAGCTCGAACGGACGTCGGTAGTTCCAGCGCTCCATCTCGGCGCCGGTGAAGGTCTGGCCCGTGGTCTCCCAGCCCTCGCCGAGCGCCTTGGCGACGAGCGGCTCGGCGACGACGAGCTTCTCCTCGCCGTCGGTCGCGACGACGTAGGTCACGTCGGGGTGCGCGGCGACCGCCGTGTTGGACACCAGGGTCCACGGGGTCGTCGTCCACACCAGGAGCGCGGCTTCGCCGGCGAGCGGTCCGGAGGTGAGCGGGAAACGGACGTACACGGACGGGTCGACGACCGTCTCGTAGCCCTGCGCCAGCTCGTGGTCGGACAGGCCGGTGCCGCAGCGCGGGCACCAGGGGGCGACGCGGTGGTCCTGGACCAGCAGGTCCTTGTTGAAGATCTCCTTCAGCGACCACCAGACCGACTCGATGTACTCGGGGTCCATCGTGACGTACGCGTCGTTGAGGTCGACCCAGTAGCCCATACGGGTCGTGAGCTCTTCGAAGGCGTCGGTGTGGCGGAGCACGGACGCGCGGCACTTGTCGTTGAAGGCGGCGATGCCGTACGCCTCGATGTCCTGCTTGCCGCTGAAGCCGAGCTCCTTCTCGACGGTCAGCTCCACCGGCAGGCCGTGACAGTCCCAGCCGGCCTTGCGGGCCACGTGGTAGCCGCGCATGGTGCGGAAGCGGGGGAAGACGTCCTTGAAGACCCGCGCCTCGATGTGGTGGGCGCCGGGCATGCCGTTCGCGGTGGGCGGGCCCTCGTAGAACACCCACTCCGGGCGGCCCTCGGACTGCTCCAGGCTCTTGGCGAAGATCTTCTGGTCGCGCCAGAAGTCGAGCACCGCGTGCTCAAGCGCGGGCAGGTCGACCTGGGCGGGCACCTGGCGGTACGTCGGCGCTGTCATCTGCGAGCATCCTCCAACGGACTTGCTGCCTTCCGTCGGAGGGACGAGAGCCTTCTTTCCTGCTACGCCGTGTGCGGCGCGCTCCCGCGGTACCACCCTCCTTGGCTCCCCTGCGCGCCGTACGCGCCGGTGAGCCCCCTCATTGGGGTCGCGAAGCCGGCTCTACTCGCCGTGGGTCCTCCACGGCTTTCTTCCGGCGGCTCCGGGGTGATCTTCGCGTCGCGCTCGCCCCCGGGCTCACACCGTCCCCGGGTCGCTCTGGGCTGCGTACGTCGCTACTCGTCCCCATCCACGCTTTTCGCTCCGCCCAGTGTACGGCGCCGCGCGGACAGCGGCCGACCGCTTTTCGGGCCCGCCCCGGGGCCTGGTCGGGGAGGGTGCGGGGTGACCCGAATGGCGAGGGGTACAGGTGCCCGTATGCGGGCGCGCCCGGCTCGGCGGATTACCCGGCGGGGAGCTGGGCACAACGGATGCAGGTCCGCTGCGCGGGGGGTGCGGGCGGGCGAATCGGGCGGTGTGCCCCGTTGCCGCGGGACTCAAGTCGATTTATCGTCCCAGCACGATTCGCGAGCAAGTTCACAATATGTGAAGGGGTCGCGGCCATGGTGGCGAAGAAGACCGCCGTACAGCTGCCGGCGACCGGCCGCTCCCGGGGCGCGGCCGCCTCCGGCGGCGAGGCCAAGGGAGCCGGCGGCAAGAAGACCACGCGCGCGGGTGCCGCCTCGGCCGGGCGGACGGGACCGCCGAAGACGGTCCACACCCGCGCCGACGGAGCGGAGCGCTCCCCCCTGCCCCCGGGCAGCACGGCGACAGCCAAGACACCGAGAAAGCCACCCGCGGAGGGCCCGGGCGCTGCCGCGAAGAGGGCGAGTGCCGCCTCGGCCGGGCGGAAGCAGGGTCCTGCGGCGAAGAAGGGCTCTGCGGCGGCGGGGGCGGGGCCGACGGCGACCCCGGGCCGCGGGAAGGGTACGGCGGTCGGGGAGGCCGGGAGGGGCGCGGGGGTCAGGGAAGCCGCCGGGAAGAGTGCGGGGGTCAGGGAAGCCGCCGGGAAGGGCACGGCGGTCGGGAAGGCAGGGAAGCGGACGGCGGCTGTGGAGGCCGGCACCAAGCCTGCTGCCAGGAAAGCCGTGGCCAAGGTGGCGGTGGCCGGGGAGGCTGCGGTCGAGGAGGCGACGGCTGGGAGGACGACGGCCAAGAGGGCTGCGGCTGAGAGGACGGCGGGCAAGGGGGCGGCGGCCAGGGAGGCGGTGGCCGAGGAGGCCGTGGTCGAGAAGGCGACGGTTGGGAAGACGACGGACAGGAAGACTGCGGCTGGGAGGACGGCGGGCAAGGGGGCGGTGGCCACGGAGGCTGCGACCAAGGAGGCAGTGGCCGAGAAGGCTGCGGCTTCGAAGACCATCGCCACAGAAACGGCAGCTACGAGGACGGCAGCTACGAAGAGAGCGGCTGCCAAGGACTCGGCCACGAAGGTGGCGGCGAGGGAATCGGCCGCCGAGGTGACGGCCGCCGAGGACCGTGCCACGAAGGCGGTGGCCAAGAAGGCTGCGGCAAAGGAATCGGCCGTCAAGGGGACCGCCGCCGTGGACCGCGCCACGAAGGCTGTGGCTACGAAGGCCGCGCTGAAGGAACCGGCTGCCAAGGGGACGGCTGCCAAGGACTCGGCCACGAAAACGGTGGCCAGGAAGGCGGCTGCGAAGGAGACGGCTGCCGAGGAAGCGATGGCCAAGGAGACGGCTGCCGACGAAGCGATCGCCAAGGGGACGGCTGCCGTCAAGAAGGCGGCCAGCGCGAAGGCGGGTGCCAAGAAGGCGGCCACCGCGAAGGCGGGTGGCAAGAAGGGGGCCGTCAAGGAGGCGGCCGGCGCGAAGAAGGTGGGCAGGAAGGTGGTGGTGGAGGAGACGGCCTCCGAGGAGGTGGCTGTCGAGGAGACGGGTGCCGGAGCTGTCGTGGAGGGGGCTGCCGAGAAGGCGGGCGGGAAGAAGGCCGCCGGCGGGAAGGCGGTCGCCGAGGGCGTCTCCACGGGGGCGGCCGGGAAGAGCACGGCCAAGAAAGCGGGCGCGGCGCGGGCCGCGAAGCAGACGGGAGCCACGACGGTGGTTGCGAAGAAGACTCCTGGCACGGCCACGGCGGAGCAGACCGCCGTTCCCAAGGCGCGGGTCGCCGCGGTGGAGCCCGGCGAGCTGGCGGTGCGCCCGGGCGAGGACCCCTGGACCCCGGAAGAGGTCGAGGAGGCCCGCGCCGAGCTGCAGTCCGAGGCGGAGCGGCTGCGGACCGAGATCAGCTCCTCCGAGGCCTCCCTGGTGGGCCTGATGCGGGACTCCGGGGACGGCGCCGGCGACGACCAGGCCGACACCGGCACCAAGAACATCACGCGCGAGCACGAGATGGCGCTGGCGGCCAACGCGCGCGAGATGCTGATCCAGACCGAGCGCGCCCTGGAACGGCTCGACGCGGGCACCTACGGCCTGTGCGAGAACTGCGGTAATCCCATCGGCAAGGCCCGCATGCAGGCGTTCCCGAGGGCCACTCTGTGTGTGGAGTGCAAGCAGAAGCAGGAACGTCGCTCCTGAGCACGAGGGTCCCCCGGGGTGTGCCGTACTCTCGTCCTCAGTCAGGCACCTAGGTTGAGGGACTCACGTGGCAGAGGCGGAGCGCATCATCGGTACGCCGGACACCCCGGACGACAGCGGCGAGCGGACGTCCGGTGTGCCCGACGCGGGTGAGCAGGAGGCGGCGGCACCGCAGCGGACCGGGCGCGGGCGCCGGATCGCCGTGCTGTTCGCGGTGGCCGCGTTCGCGTACGCCCTCGACCTGATCAGCAAGATGATCGTGGTCGCGAAGCTGGAGCACCACGCTCCGATCCAGGTGATCGGGGACCTGCTGGAGCTGCACGCCATCCGCAACCCGGGCGCCGCCTTCGGCTTCGGCGCGGCCTTCACGATCATCTTCACGCTCATCGCGGCCGCCGTGATCGTGGTGATCATCCGCCTGGCCCGCAAGCTCTACAGCTTCCCCTGGGCGATCGCCCTCGGCCTGCTGCTCGGCGGCGCGCTCGGTAACCTGACCGACCGGATCTTCCGGGAGCCCGGGATCTTCCAGGGCGAGGTCGTGGACTTCATCGCGCCCAAGGGCTTCGCGGTGTTCAACCTGGCCGACTCGGCGATCGTGTGCGGCGGCATCCTGATCGTGCTGCTGTCCTTCCGCGGCCTGGACCCCGACGGCACCGTCCACAAGGACTGACACCGGCCGGCGCGGGGTCGTTGTCCACAGGCTCGGTCGGGAGCGTCGGAGCCGTCCGGCATACTCGTCGGGTGAGCACGATTCCCGAGATCCGTACCCTGCCCGTGCCCGACGGCCTGGAGGGCGAGCGCGTCGACGCCGCCATCTCCCGCATGTTCGGCTTCTCCCGCACCAAGGCGGCGGAGCTGGCCGCGGCCGGCAAGGTCCAGGTCGACGGGACGGTGGTCGGCAAGTCGGAGCGGGTGAGCGGAGGCGCCTGGCTCGAGGTCGAGATGCCCCAGGCGCCCGCGCCCGTGCAGGTGGTCGCCGAGCCGGTCGAGGGCATGGAGATCGTGCACGACGACGATGACGTGGTCGTGATCGTCAAGCCGGTCGGCGTGGCCGCGCACCCCTCGCCGGGCTGGACCGGCCCGACCGTCATCGGCGGACTCGCCGCCGCCGGGTACCGGATCTCCACCTCCGGCGCCGCCGAGCGCCAGGGCATCGTGCACCGCCTCGACGTCGGCACCTCCGGCCTGATGGTCGTGGCGAAGTCCGAGTACGCGTACACGTCGCTCAAGCGCCAGTTCAAGGAGCGCACGGTCGACAAGCGCTACCACACCCTCGTCCAGGGCCACCCGGACCCGACGAGCGGCACGATCGACGCTCCGATCGGCCGGCACCCGAACCACGACTACAAGTGGGCGGTCACGGCCGACGGCAAGCCCTCCGTGACCCACTACGACCTCATCGAGGCCTTCCGCGCCGCCTCCCTGCTCGACGTGAAGCTGGAGACCGGCCGCACCCACCAGATCCGCGTCCACATGGCCGCCCACCGCCACCCCTGCGTCGGCGACCTGACCTACGGCGCCGACCCGACCCTCGCCAAGCGGCTGCGCCTGACCCGCCAGTGGCTGCACGCGGTGCGGCTCGGCTTCGAGCACCCCGGGGACGGGCAGTGGGTAGAGTTCGCGTGCGACTACCCGGAGGACCTGCAGAGCGCCCTCGACCTGGTCCGCGAGGAGACGTACGGGTGAGCACGCCGTACACCGTCCGGATCGCCGAGGACGCCGCCGACCGCGAGGCCTGCTTCGCGGTGCGCAAGGAGGTCTTCGTCGTCGAGCAGGGTGTTCCGCAGGACATCGAGTACGACGCGTACGACGCAGCCGCCGTGCATGTGCTGGCGGTCCGCGAGGACGGCGTGCCGCTCGGCACCGGCCGGCTGCTGTACGGCGAGGCGGCCGCCGCGAAGACCGGCGGGGACGCCTCGGTGGGCGCCCTGGGGCGGCTCGCCGTCGCCCGTGAGGCGCGCGGGCTGGGCGTCGGCGTGGCCCTGGTGCGCGCCATCGAGGAGGCGGCACGCGCGCGTGGCCTGGCCGCCGTGGACCTGCACGCGCAGACCCACGCCCTGGGCTTCTACGAGCGCCTCGGGTACGAGGCGTACGGCCCGGAGTACCCGGAGGCCGGGATCCCGCACCGGGCGATGCGGCGCGTCCTGTAGCCGAGGCGCCGTGACGGCCGGTGCGCGGGGGGCCGTGGCAGGCTGGACATCTGCCGTGTGATCGTCGACTCCCGGAGCGCCGGCCGTGGATCAGTTGGCTCTGTTGTTCGTGGTGCTGCTCGGGGCCCTGGTGAGCGTCCCGGTGGGGGACCGGTTGGGGTTGCCGGCGCCGGTGCTGATGACCGTGTTCGGCGGGGCTCTGGCGGTGACCGACTTCGTGCCCGACGTGGAGATCCCGCCCGAGCTGATCCTGCCCGGACTGCTGCCGCCGCTGCTCTACGCCGCCGTACGGCGGACCTCGTGGCGGCAGTTCACGGCGAACAAGCGGCCGATCTTCCTGCTGGCGGTCGCCCTGGTGTTCGTGACGACAGTGTGTGTGGCCGCCGTCGCCCATGCGATCGTGCCCGGTCTGCCGGTCGCCGCCGCCGTGGCGCTGGGCGCCCTGATCGCCCCGCCGGACCCGGTCGCGGCCACCGCCGTCGCCGGGCAGCTCGGACTGCCGCGCCGTCTGGTGTCGATCCTGGAGGGCGAGGGGCTCTTCAACGACGTCACGGCCATCGTGCTCTACCACGTGGCGATCGCCGCCGCCGTGAGCGGGGAGTTCTCGGCCTGGCGAGCCGGTGTCGACCTGGTCCTGTCGGCCGTGGTCGCCGTCGTGATCGGGCTGGCCCTCGGCTGGGGCGCGAACAAGCTGATGGACCTGCTCGGCGACCCCACCCTGCAGATCGGGCTGACCCTGCTGGTGCCGTACGCCTCCTACGTCCTCGCGGAGGAGCTGCACGGGTCCGGGGTGCTCGCCGTACTCACCACGGCCCTCTTCCTCGCCGAGTACGCCACCGATGCCGACGACGTGATGACCCGGCTGGCCGGGTACACCTTCTGGGACATCATCGACACGCTCGTCACCGGTGTCGCCTTCGGGCTGATCGGCCTCGAACTGCACAACGCGATCAGGACGGCGACCGGGCGCTGGGGCGAGCTGATCGGCTGGTCCGCCACGATCGTCGGCGTCGTCGTCCTCGTACGGCTGCTGTGGCTGGTGCCCGCGACCTGGCTGACCAAGCGGCTGCACGCGCTGCGGGACTACGACGAGGACATCCCGGTGAGCTGGCGCGAGACCGTCGTGATGTGGTGGTCCGGGATGCGTGGGGTGGCCTCGGTGGCGCTGGCGCTCGCGATCCCGCTCAAGACGGACGACGGATCCCCCTTCCCCGACCGCGACGAGATCGTCTTCATCGCCTTCGGGGTGATCATCGCCACGCTGGTGCTGCAGGGGCTGACACTGCCCTGGCTGGTGAAGCGGCTGGGGGTGCGGGCCGACTCCGAGCGGGAGACGGAGTTCGAGGAGGAGCTGGCGCGACGGGCCACGAAGGCCGCCAGGCGGAGGCTGCGGGAGATCGAGCAGGTGGAGGAGTTGCCGGAGGAGCTGGCGGAGCAGATGTTGCGGCGGGCCTTCGACATCGGGATCCGGATCAGCCCGGACATGGGGGAGGCGGAGCGGCGGGAGGCGCACCAGCAGCGGGAGCGGCGGGTGAAGCGGGTGAGGCGGATCCAAGGGGAGATGCTGAGTGCGGCTCGGCACGAGGTGTTGGCCGCACGGAGTGAGCCCGGGGCGGATCCGGAGATCGTGGACCGGGTGCTGAGGCATCTCGATGTGCGGAGCCTGCGCTGATTCTCATACAAGCAGACCGGGGTTGTGGATAACCGGAAGCGTGCGCCGGGCGGCGTTCGTACTCTCGGATCATGACTCGCAACATCGTGATCAGTGGTGGCGGTACGGGAATTGGCCTCGCGACGGCGCACGCCTTCGCCGCGGACGGGGACCGGGTGCTGCTGCTCGGGCGGCGCGCGGAGGTGCTGGAGAAGGCAGGGGTGCCCAGGGCGCTCACCTATGCCGCGGATCTGGCCGAACCCGGTGACGTGCGGGGCGTCGCCCGGTTCGTGGCCGAGGAGTTCGGCACCGTCGACGTGCTCGTGCACAGCGCGGGCGGCGCGGGGCAGCTGGAGCCCCCGGCCGGCAGCGACGACCCCCTCGACCGGGTGTTCCACAACTGGACGGTCAACTTCCGGCTGAACACACTCACGGCCGCCCTCCTCACCGAAGCCCTCAAGGACCGGCTCGCCGAGCCCGGCGGCCGGGTGCTCTTCCTCAGTTCCATTGCCGCGTACCGGGGTTCGGGCAGCGGCGCGTACGCGGCGGCCAAGGCGGGGCTGCATCCCTATGCCCATGACCTCGCCCGTGAGCTGGGGCCACGCGGCATCACCGTGAACGTGGTGGCACCCGGGTACATCGAGGACACCGAGTTCTTCGGAGACACCATGGACCAGGCGCGGCGGCAGCGGCTCATCGCCGACACCGTGACCGGCCGCGCCGGCATACCCGGGGATGTGGCCGCGACCCTGCGCTGGCTGGCCTCGCCCGAAGCCGGGCATGTCACCTCGCAGGTGATCCAGGTCAACGGGGGTAGCGAGCGGGGCCGTTGACGGACCGTGCGGTCAGCCCCGGCGGCAGGACCGCGTCGGCGGTGTTGACGCGGGGCAGGGCGTAGGGGTGTTCGGCCGACAGCCAGGTGATCATCTGCTCGCGGACGGTGACCCGGACCGTCCAGATGTCGTCCGCGTCCTTCGCGGTCACCAGGGCGCGCACCTGGATGGTGTTCGGGGTGGCGTCCGTCACGTACAGGTTGTAATTGCGGCCGTCCCAGGCCGGGCACTGACGCAGGATGTCGCGGAGCCTCTCGCGCATCGCCTCGATCGGCGCGCCGTGGTCGAGGTGCCAGAAGACGGTGCCCGTCATCTGCGGAGTGCCCCGCGACCAGTTCTCGAAGGGTTTGGAGGTGAAGTACGACACCGGCATCGTGATCCGTCGCTCGTCCCAGGTCCGTACCGTCAGGAAGGTCAGGGTGATCTCCTCCACCGTGCCCCACTCGCCGTCCACCACCACCGTGTCGCCGATACGCACCATGTCGCCGAAGGCGATCTGCAGCCCCGCGAACATGTTCGACAGCGTCGACTGGGCGGCGACGCCGGCGACGATGCCGAGGATGCCGGCGGAGGCCAGCAGCGAGGCACCGGCCGCGCGCATTGCCGGGAACGTCAGCAGCATCGAGGCGCTCGCCACCACGATCACGATCGCGGAGACCACCCGCATGATCAGCTCCACCTGGGTGCGCACCCGGCGCACCCGGGCGGCGTCCGGGTGGGCCCGCGCGTACCGGGTGTAGGAGGTCTCGACGACCGCCGCGGCGATCCGGATCACCAGCCAGGCGGCGGACCCGATCAGCACCAGGGTCAGGGTCCGGCCCACGCCGGTGTGATGCCGCTGCAGCAGGTTCGCGTGGTCGTAGGAGCCTCTGAGCAGGGCGGCGCACAGCACGAGTTGATAGGGGATGCGGCCGCGCCGCAGCAGGTCCCACAGAGGGGTTTCGGGGTTTCGTTCGTCGGCCTTGCGCAGCAGTCGGTCGGTGGCCCAGCCGATGGCCAGGGTGAGCAGGACCGAGCCGCCGAGCACGATGAGGGGGCGGAGCACATTCTCCATGTCTTCGCGTCTTACCAGGCTCGCGGCGTCATGAACCTGCGACTTCGCGGCGCACCCGGGAAAGGCCGCGCTACGGCGTTGTCGTACCCGGCTGGCACCATGGCCTCATGAACATCATGCTCTTGCACTCGACCTACGGGCTCAGGCCCGCGGTGCGCGAGGCCGCGGACCGGCTGCGCGCGGCGGGCCACGAGGTGTGGACGCCGGACCTCTTCGAGGGGCGCACGTTCGAGACGGTCGAGGAGGGGATGGAGTTCAAGGAGCGGATCGGCAAGGAGGAGCTGCTCAAGCGGGCCGTGCTGGCGGCGGCGCCGTACTCGGAGCGGGGGCTCGTGTACGCCGGGTTCTCGCTCGGCGCCTCCATCGCGCAGACCCTGGCCCTCGGCGACGAGAAGGCACGCGGCCTGCTGCTCCTGCACGGCACCTCGGACCTCGCGCCGAACACGCGGGTGGACGAGTTGCCGGTGCAGCTGCACGTGGCCGAGCCGGACCCGTTCGAGACGGACGACTGGCTGAGCGCCTGGTACCTGCAGATGGGCAGGGCGGGGGCGGACGTGGAGGTCTACCGGTACGCCGGGGCGGGGCACCTGTACACCGACCCCGGGCTGCCGGACTACGACGCGGAGGCTGCCGAGGCCACCTGGCGGGTGGCGCTCGGCTTCCTCGACAGCCTGTAAGGCTCGGCTACACCGGGTCGTAGGTGCGCTCCACCTTCTGCGTGCCGCTGCGGGTGCGGTACGAACGCACCCAGGAGGAGGTCGCGTCGGCGGCCGTGCGGTCGGACAGGACGTAGTAGTCCATCTGCGCACGGTCGGAGGTGATGTCCAGGACGCCGTAGCCGTGGCGGTCGGTGTCCACCCAGTGGACGTGCCGGTTGGCAGCCTTGATGAGCGGCGAGGCGATCGCGGAGACGGTGCCCTCGGGGACCTTCACGATGTCGTCGAGGTTGTCGGAGGTCACCGAGGTCACCACGAACTCGGTGGCCGCCGAGGCCGACAGCGGGTAGGTGCCCGCGTCCACCGGCACGTCGTTGGCCCACGCCATGTGGATGTCACCGGTCAGGAAGACGGTGTTGCCGATGGCGTTGGAGCGCAGGTGGTCCAGCAGCTCGCGGCGGTCGTCGGTGTAGCCGTCCCACTGGTCGGTGTTGGCGGCGATGCCCTCCTGCGGCAGCCCGAGCAGCTTGGCGAGCGGCTTGAACAGGTCGGCGGAGAGGGAGCCGAAGGAGAACGGCGAGATCATCACCGAGTTGCCGACCAGCCGCCACTTGGTGTCGGAGGCCTTCAGTCCGGCCTTCAGCCAGTCGAGCTGGGCCCGGCCGGTGATCGTACGGTTCGGGTCGTCCACCGAGCCGCTGGCCGTCGCGGCCTGCTGGGAGCGGAAGGAGCGCAGGTCCAGCAGGGAGAGGTCGGCGAGCTTGCCGAAGCGCAGCCGGCGGTAGGTGGTGCCGGCGATCGCGGGACGGACCGGCATCCACTCGAAGTAGGCCTGCTTGGCGGCGGCCTGACGAGCCGTCCAGGTGCCCTCGGCGCCCTCGGTGTGGTTGACCGCGCCGCCCGACCAGGCGTTGTCGGCGAACTCGTGGTCGTCCCAGATCGCGACGACCGGCGCCTTCAGGTGCAGCGCCTGCAGGTCGGGGTCGGTCTTGTACTTCGCGTGCCGGATCCGGTAGTCGGCGAGGGTGATGATCTCGTTCGTGGGGGCGTGCGGGCGGACGACCGTGCCCCGGGCCGCGTACTCGCCGGACTTGTACTCGTAGATGTAGTCGCCGAGGTGCAGCCAGGCGTCGAGGTCGCTGCGGGCCGCGAGGTGGCGGTAGGCGGAGAAGTAGCCGGCCTCCCAGTTGGCGCAGGAGACCACGCCGAAGCGCAGGCCGGGGACGGCAGCGTCCGCCGCCGGCGCGGTGCGGGTGCGCGCCACCGGGGAGTCGGTGCCGCCGGCCGAGAAGCGGAACCAGTAGTCGGTGGCCGGCTCCAGGCCGCGGATGTCGGCCTTGACGGTGTGGTCGGAGGCCGCGCTCGCCGTGGTCGAGCCCTTGGCGACGATGGTCGTCAGCGCCTTGTCCTTGGCGACGACCCAGCTCACCTCGGTGTCCGGGCCGAGCCCGGAGCCGGGTATCGCCTCGGGGGTGGGGGTCACCCGGGTCCACAGCAGGACGCCGTCGGGCAGCGGGTCGCCCGAGGCGACGCCGTGCAGGAAGGCGGGGGCGTCCGTGGCGGCGCGCGCCGGGAGGGCGGCGGCGAGCGGGCCGGCCAGGACAGCGGTCGCCGCCGCGGCCTTGACGACCGTACGGCGGCGGGGCGAAAGGGAGTTGAGGCGCTTGGCGGCCTCGGATGGCTGGTATCGACTGGTCACGACCCATCAGGTTACTGATCGGTATGCGCAAGAGCGGGCGAACTCCGAAAGTTCGCCCGCTCTTCATGCGGTGATCAGATTCTGACGAATCGCCAGATAGGCGTCAGCCCTTGAGAGCCGCGTCCACCGCCGTGTTGAAGTCGGCCACCGACATGGGCGGGTTGCCCTGGTTGCCGGTGGTGAGCTTCTTGCCGTCCATGACGAAGCTCGGGGTGCCCGTCACGCCGTCCTTGTTGTCGTCGAAGGTCTTCGACATGGCCATCGCCCAGGCGTCGTAGGTGCCCTTCTTGACCGCGTCCTGGAACTTCGCGTTGCTCTTCAGCGCGGGCACGGTGTCGGCGACCTTGATGAGGTAGCTGTCGTCCTTGAACTTGTCGGTGTTCTCGTCCGGGTGCCACTTCGTGGAGTACAGCGCGGTCTTGTACTCGAGGAACGCCTCGGGGCTGACGTTGAGCGCCGCGCCCAGTGCGCTCAGCGCGTTCTTGGAGCCCACGCCGTTGTCGTGGTTGTCGATGAACGTGCCGCTGATGAACTGGATCTTGTACTTGCCGGCGTCGATGTCCTTCTTCACCGTCGAGCCGACGGTCTGCTCGAACGCGGCGCACACCGGGCAGCGCGGGTCCTCGTAGACCTTGAGGGTCTTCTTGGCGGTGTCCTTGCCGATGACGACGGTGGTGCCCTTCGTGCCCGTGGTGTTGGCCGGGGCGACGACCGAGGCGTCCTTCAGGCCCTCCCAGTAGCTGGGCTTGTTCATCTGGACGACGGCGTAGCCGATGCCGCCGGCCGCGGCCAGCACGCCCACGACCGAGGCGGCCACGATGACCTGCCGCCTGACCTTGGCGCGCTTGGCCTGCCGCTCGCGCTCCTGGCGCAGCCGCTCCCGGGCCGCCGACTTCGACGCCTGACTGTTCCGCTTGCTCATGTTGGTGATCTCCGTGTGGGACGCGCACATGCCGTACGCGGGATACGTATGGGGGACTGATCGTGCTCAGGCGAATGCCGGTGAGCACGGCGGTCCACGCCGTCCCAGGGAGTGCACGAGGAGCCGGTCGCGGGCGGCGACCGGACGCGGGGCCGGGCGCGGCAGCCGGCGCGCCGGGGAGAGCCGTACGGCGACCGCGGCCACCGCCAGCAGCAGCGGCCGGAAGGTCGTGGCCGCGACCGCGCGCAGCAGTTGGGTCAGGGCCCGCTCGCCCCGCCGCAGCCAGGCGGCGGCGAGCAGTCCCACGCCGATGTGCGCGGCGAGCAGCAGCCAGGAGGCGGCCGGGCTGGCGTGCGCGAGCAGTGCCCCGGAGCCGCGGTCCGAGGCGCCGGTCACCTGGGCCAGCGGGGTGCCCACGCTGCCCTGGCACAGCACGTCCAGGCCGAGGGCGCGCAGCGGTCCGGCCACCGGGCCGCCCGCCCTGCCGTAACAGGCGTGCTGGCCGGTGGTGAACACGGTGTCCGCGGCCAGCTCCAGCGGGATCAGCAGGGCCGCGATCCGGCCGAAGCCGCGCTCGCGGCCCGCCAGCGCGTACGCGGTCAGGAACACGCCGCCGGCGACCGCGGCCACGGTCGCCACCGGCAGCGGGGCCCTGGACAGCAGGACGTGCGACGCGGTGCTGAGCGTCACGACCACGGCCGTGAACAGCGCCGCGCGCGCGGCTCTGAGCTGGGTCCCGGATATGTCCATAGCGAGAGCAGAGTCTGTCACGTACGCGAGTAAGAGACCCCTAAAGGGTGCCTGTGAGTGTGCGAAGTTACAGCCCAGGAATCCGGCCGTTGCGGAACAGGTCGACGAAGATCTGGTGGTCGGCACGCGCGCGTGCGCCGTAGCCGTGCGCGAAGTCCACCAGCAGGGGGGCGAAGCCCTCCTCGTCGGACGCGAGCGCCGCGTCGATGGCCCGCTCGGTGGAGAACGGCACCAGCGACTCGCCGGAGGTGTCGTCCGCCGCCGCGTGCATCGTGGCCGTGGCCCGGCCGAGGTCGGCGACGACGGCCGCGATCTCCTCCGGGTCGTCGATGTCGCCCCAGTCCAGGTCGACCGCGTACGGCGAGACCTCGGCGACCAGCTGGCCAGCGCCGTCCAGCTCGGTCCAGCCCAGCCACGGGTCGGCGTGCGCCTGCAGGGCGCGCTGGGAGATCACCGTGCGGTGGCCCTCGTGCTGGAAGTACCCCGCGATCGCCGGGTCCGTGATGTGCCGGGAGACGGCCGGGGTCTGGGCCTGCTTGATGTAGATCACGACATCGTTCTCCAGGGCGTCGCTGTGGCCCTCCAGGAGGATGTTGTACGACGGCAGGCCCGCCGAGCCGATGCCGATGCCGCGGCGGCCCACGACGTCCTTCACCCGGTACGAGTCCGGGCGGGCCAGGGAGGAGTCCGGCAGGGTCTCCAGGTAGCCGTCGAAGGCGGCCAGCACCTTGTAGCGGGTGGCGGCGTCCAGCTCGATGGAGCCGCCGCCCGGGGCGAAGCGGCGCTCGAAGTCGCGGATCTCGGTCATCGAGTCCAGCAGCTCGAAACGGGTCAGCGAGCGGGCGTCACGCAGCGCGTCCAGCAGTGGACCCTGCGCGGTGTCCAGCGTGAACGGCGGTACCTCGTCGCTCTTGGCGCCGGTGGCCAGGGCGTGGATGCGCTCGCGGTAGGCGGCCGCGTAGATCGTCACCAGCTCGGTGATCTGCTCGTCGCTGAGCGCCTTCGCGTACCCGATGAGCGCGATGGAGGCCGAGAACCGCTTGAGGTCCCAGGTGAAGGGGCCGACATAGGCCTCGTCGAAGTCGTTGACGTTGAAGACCAGGCGGCCGTTGGAGTCCATGTAGGTGCCGAAGTTCTCGGCGTGCAGGTCGCCGTGGATCCACACGCGCGAGGTGCGGTCGTCCAGGTACGGGCCGCCGCGCTTCTCGGCGTCGAGGTCGCGGTAGAAGAGGGCCGCCGTGCCCCGGTAGAAGGCGAACGCCGAGGCCGCCATCTTCCGGAACTTCACCCGGAACGCGGCCGGGTCGGCGGCCAGGAGCCGGCCGAAGGCGGTGTCGAAGACGGCGAGGATCTCCTCGCCGCGCTGCTCGTCGTTGAGCTGGGGGACCGACATCGCGGGGTGCCTCCTGGTGCAGTGCCTGTACGACAGCGTTTCTGCCGTCTCCAACGCACGAAGGTACGTGGGAGTGCCCGTCGGGTGTCAGTCCCGAGGCATAGACTTCGACGCTGACCCCAGAACTGTCCGCCACCCGTCGCCGAGTGTTTCCCCTGGAGGCCTCACCGTGTCCAAGCCGCCCTTCACGCACCTGCACGTCCACACCCAGTACTCGCTGCTGGACGGTGCCGCGCGGCTCAAGGACATGTTCAACGCCTGCAACGAGATGGGCATGACGCACATCGCCATGTCCGACCACGGCAACCTCCACGGCGCGTACGACTTCTTCCACACCGCGAAGAAAGCCGGAATCACCCCGATCATCGGGATCGAGGCGTATGTCGCCCCCGAGTCCCGGCGCAACAAGCGCAAGATCCAGTGGGGCCAGCCGCACCAGAAGCGCGACGACGTCTCCGGTTCCGGTGGTTACACCCACAAGACGATGTGGGCCGTGAACAGCACGGGCCTGCACAACCTCTTCCGGCTCTCCTCCGACGCCTACGCCGA
Organism: Streptomyces diastatochromogenes; assembly: GCF_002242805.1. GTDB lineage: Bacteria > Actinomycetota > Actinomycetes > Streptomycetales > Streptomycetaceae > Streptomyces > Streptomyces diastatochromogenes. The sequence continues at coordinate 101,348 of NZ_MCGQ01000031.1, forward strand.
GGGCTGGCTGCAGAAGTGGCCCCGGATGGACAAGGAGACCATCGCCCAGTGGTCCGAGGGGATCGTCGCCTCCACCGGCTGCCCCTCCGGCGAGCTCCAGACCCGGCTGCGCCTCGGCCAGTACGACGAGGCCCTCAAGGCCGCCGCCGACTACCAGGACATCTTCGGCAAGGACCGCTACTTCCTGGAGCTGATGGACCACGGCATCGAGATCGAGCACCGGGTCCGCGACGGCCTCCTGGAGATCGGCAAGAAGCTCGGCATCCCCCCGCTGGTCACCAACGACTCGCACTACACGTACGCGCACGAGGCGACCGCCCACGACGCCCTGCTCTGCATCCAGACCGGCAAGAACCTCTCCGACCCGGACCGCTTCAAGTTCGACGGCACCGGCTACTACCTGAAGTCCACGGACGAGATGTACGCCATCGACTCCTCGGACGCCTGGCAGGAGGGCTGCGCCAACACGCTCCTCGTCGCCGAGATGGTGGACACCACCGGCATGTTCGAGGCGAAGAACCTCATGCCGAAGTTCGACATCCCCGAGGGCTACACCGAGGTCACCTGGTTCCGCGAGGAGACCATGCGCGGCATGAACCGCCGCTTCCCGGGCGGCATCCCGGACGACCGTATGAAGCAGGTCGAGTACGAGATGGACACCATCATCTCGATGGGGTTCCCGGGCTACTTCCTCGTGGTCGCCGACTTCATCATGTGGGCCAAGAGCCAGGGCATCGCGGTCGGTCCGGGTCGTGGCTCCGCGGCCGGTTCGATCGTGGCGTACGCCATGGGCATCACCGACCTCGACCCGATCCCGCACGGCCTGATCTTCGAGCGGTTCCTCAACCCCGAGCGCATCTCGATGCCCGATGTCGACATCGACTTCGACGAGCGTCGGCGCGTCGAGGTGATCAGGTACGTGACCGAGAAGTACGGCGCCGACAAGGTCGCCATGATCGGCACCTACGGCAAGATCAAGGCCAAGAACGCGATCAAGGACTCCGCGCGCGTGCTGGGCTACCCGTACGCCATGGGCGACCGCCTCACCAAGGCGATGCCCGCCGACGTCCTCGGCAAGGGCATCGACCTCGACGGCATCACCAACCCCTCGCACCCGCGCTACAACGAGGCCGGCGAGATCCGCGGGATGTACGAGAACGAGCCGGACGTCAAGAAGGTCATCGACACCGCGAAGGGCGTCGAGGGCCTGGTGCGGCAGATGGGTGTGCACGCCGCCGGCGTGATCATGTCCAGCGAGCCCATCGTCGACCACGCCCCGATCTGGGTGCGCCACACGGACGGCGTGACCATCACGCAGTGGGACTATCCGCAGTGCGAGTCGCTCGGCCTGCTGAAGATGGACTTCCTCGGCCTGCGCAACCTGACGATCATGGACGACGCCGTCAAGATGGTGAAGTCCAACAAGGGCATCGACCTCGACCTGCTGGCCCTGCCGCTCGACGATCCGAAGACCTTCGAACTCCTCCAGCGCGGCGACACCCTGGGCGTCTTCCAGTTCGACGGCGGCCCCATGCGCTCGCTGCTGCGCCTGATGAAGCCCGACAACTTCGAAGACATCTCCGCCGTCTCCGCGCTCTACCGTCCGGGCCCGATGGGCATGGACTCACACACCAACTACGCCCTGCGTAAGAACAAGCTCCAGGAGATCACCCCGATCCACAAGGAGCTGGAGGAGCCCCTGGAAGAGGTCCTGGCCGTCACCTACGGCCTGATCGTCTACCAGGAGCAGGTGCAGAAGGCCGCCCAGATCATCGCCGGGTACTCGCTCGGCGAGGCCGACATCCTCCGCCGAGTCATGGGTAAGAAGAAGCCCGACGAACTGGCGAAGAACTTCACCATCTTCCAAGCCGGTGCCCAGAAGAACGGCTACAGCGACGAGGCGATCCAGGCCCTGTGGGACGTGCTGGTCCCCTTCGCCGGATACGCGTTCAACAAGGCGCACTCCGCCGCGTACGGCCTGGTCTCGTACTGGACCGCCTACCTCAAGGCGAACCACCCCGCCGAGTACATGGCCGGACTGCTGACCTCCGTCAAGGACGACAAGGACAAGTCCGCCGTCTATCTGAACGAGTGCCGCCGCATGGGCATCAAGGTGCTCCCGCCCAACGTCAACGAGTCGGTGCACAACTTCGCCGCCCAGGGCGACGACGTGATCCTCTTCGGCCTCGAAGCCGTTCGTAACGTCGGTACGAACGTGGTGGAGTCGATCATCAGGAGCCGCAAGGCCAAGGGCAAGTACGCCTCCTTCCCCGACTACCTCGACAAGGTCGAGGCGGTCGCCTGCAACAAGCGCACCACGGAGTCGCTGATCAAGGCCGGCGCCTTCGACACCATGGGCCACACCCGCAAGGGGCTCACGGCCCAGTACGAGCCGATGATCGACAACGTGGTCGCGGTCAAGCGCAAGGAGGCCGAGGGACAGTTCGACCTCTTCGGCGGCATGGGCGAGGAGGACTCCAGCGAGCCCGGCTTCGGACTGGACGTGGAGTTCACCACCGAGGAGTGGGACAAGACCTATCTCCTCGCCCAGGAGCGGGAGATGCTCGGTCTGTACGTCTCCGACCACCCGCTCTTCGGTCTGGAGCATGTGCTGTCCGACAAGGCCGACGCGGGCATCGCCCAGCTCACCGGAGGCGAGCACGCGGACGGCGCGGTGGTCACCATCGGCGGCATCATCTCGGGGCTGCAGCGCAAGATGACCAAGCAGGGCAACGCCTGGGCGATCGCCACGGTCGAGGACCTCGCCGGTTCCATCGAGTGCATGTTCTTCCCGGCGACGTACCAGCTCGTGTCGACCCAACTCGTCGAGGACGCGGTCGTGTTCGTCAAGGGCCGGCTCGACAAGCGCGAGGACGTGCCGCGGCTGGTCGCGATGGAGCTCCAGGTGCCCGACCTGTCGAACGCGGGCACCAACGCGCCGGTGATCCTCACCATCCCGGCGGTCAAGGTCACCCCGCCGATGGTCAGCCGCCTCGGCGAGATCCTCAGCCACCACAAGGGCGAGAGCGAGGTCCGGATCAAGCTCCAGGGGCCGCGGAAGACGACGGTGCTGCGCCTGGACCGGCACCGCGTGAAGCCGGACCCGGCGCTCTTCGGAGACCTGAAGGTGCTGCTCGGCCCGTCCTGCCTGGCGGGCTGAGCGGATGCAGCGGGAAGGGGCGCACCCTCAACGGGTACGCCCCTTCCGTGTGCCTGGGCTTCAACTGCCCTTTAGTTGTGGCCGAAGCTCTTCTGCTTCTTACGAGCGACATCCGAGGGGCTGCCCGGGACGTGCGCCGGAGACTCGTGCGCCTCCGTGGACGACCGCTGTGCGTGCTCGTGAGCCTGCTCGGCCTGCGGCGCGCGGTTCTGCGAGCCACCCTTGCGGTTCTTGTTCTTGGCCATGGTGATCTGCCTCCTGTGGGGGATCTAGGGGCCAGGGCCGCGACCAGATTCACATAAGCTGACATCACGCGCATGTCGGATAATTACCGTGTGTGACAGGCTTGGTGGACGAGCGGGACGCGCAAACGCCACGCCGAAGATCCAGTTCCGGCCGTTAACCCCCGCGTGGTCGGGCAGACTCGAAGGAAGTCCGAAGCAAAAGCCTCCAGGGAAGAGGGTGAGTCGCGTGGACCGTTGCATCGTCCTGGTGGACGCCGGGTATCTGCTGGGAGCCGCCGCCAGCCTCCTCGCCGGTGAGCCCTCGCGGTCCCGGATCACCGTCGACCACGCCGCGCTGATCCAGGCATTGCGCGAACGCGCCGAGTCGGAGACCGAGCGCCCGCTGCTGCGCATCTACTGGTTCGACGGCGCCCCCGACCGGGTCCCCCAGCCGGAGCACCGCCGGCTGCGTGTGATGCCCCGGGTCACCGTCCGGCTGGGCGCCCTCACCCGCAGTGACGGACGCTGGGCCCAGAAGGGCGTGGACGCCGCCATGCACGCCGAGCTGACCGAGCTGGCCCGCAACCGCGCCTGCTCCGACGTCGTCCTGGTCACCGGCGACGGTGACCTGCTGCCCGGCATGATGGCCGCCAAGGAGCACGGCGTCGCCGTCCACCTGTGGGCCGTGCAGGCCGCCGACGGGGACTACAACCAGTCCGAGGACCTGGTCGCCGAGGCCGACGAGCGGCGCGTACTGGACCGGGCCTGGATCACCCAGGCGGTCCGCGCCAAGGAGCTGACCGGCGTCTGCGCACCGTCGCCCGCGCCCCGCCCCGAGATCGCCGCCATCCTCTCCGCGCCGCTGCCCGAGTCCGCGCTCGGCACGGCCGCCGAGAGCCCGGCCGAGGAGGGTGCACACGCGCCGGCCGCCGCGTCCGAGAACGGAGCGCAGGAGCGGGTGCCCGCCCCCAAGGGCGTACCCACCCCCAAGGACCTCGCCGCGCTGCGCGCACCCGGCGTGCACGCCGTGCAGCATCCGACGACCGCGACCCTCAGGTGGTCCTCCGACAAGGGCTGGGTGGACCGGCCGGGTGGGGTCTCCGAGCCGCCCGAGGTCGCCTCCATGCCGACGCTGGCCCAGCTCACCACCGCCGAGCAGCGGTGGGCCGACCGGGAGGAGGACATCACCACGGTCGGCGGCGACCCGTACGAGGTGGGGCAGGTCTTCGCGCGCCGGTGGATGTCCCGGCTCGGCGACCAGAGCCATCTGCAGCGGCTGTCCACGATGTACCCGCGCATCCCGCACCGCATCGACGGCGAGCTGCTGCGCTACGCCGCCCGCTTCGGGCTGCTCGCCCACAAGGACGACCAGATCGACGAGCACGACCGTTACGCCATCCGGGCGGGGTTCTGGCGGGAGGTCGACGTGCCGGCGGCGGCCGAACACGCCCCTGCCGGGGAATGACCGTTCTTTTCTTACCGGTCAAGTACAGAAGTGGCCCCAAAGGCGAGTAAAGGGGCCGGACCCCGTAGTCTCGTGCCTTGTGAGTACGCGCGCGGGACAGGCACTTCGGCAGGACGAGGTCGTACGCGTGCGCGGGCTCAGCAAGACCTACCCGCCCGTGAAGGGGCGGCGCGGAACACCGGGTACACCCGAGGTGCGGGCCACCGACGGCGTGGAACTGGACGTACGGCGCGGGGAGATCTTCGGGCTGCTCGGGCCGAACGGCGCCGGCAAGTCCACCCTCGTACGACAGCTCACCGGACTGCTGCGGCCGGACACCGGCAGCGTCGAGATCCTCGGCCACGACATCGTCCGGCACCCCGAGCGGGCCGCGCGGATTCTCGCCTACCTGGGGCAGGAGTCCTCCGCCCTGGACGAGCTGACCGTCGCCCTCGCCGCCGAGACCACCGGACGCCTGCGCGGCCTGGACGTACGGCAGGCGCGCGCCGAGCGGGACGCCGTACTCGACGAACTGGGGCTCACGCCGATCGCCGGGCGGGCGCTGAAGAAGCTGTCCGGCGGACAGCGGCGGCTCGCCTGCCTCGCCGCCGCCCTCGTCGGCCGGCGGCCGCTGCTCGTGCTGGACGAGCCGACCACCGGCATGGACCCCGTGGCCCGGCGCGCGGTGTGGGCGGCCGTGGACCGGCGGCGGGCCGAACACGGTGCGACCGTGCTGCTGGTCACCCACAACGTCATCGAGGCCGAGACCGTCCTCGACCGGGTCGCCGTCCTGGACGAGGGCCGGGTCATCGCCTGCGACACCCCGGCCGGGCTGAAGGAACAGGTCTCCGGCGAGGTGCGGGTGGAGCTGGTGTGGCGGGAGCGGGCACCGCTGGACGTGCCCGAGGTCGCCGTGCTGCGCGAACGGGCCGTGGAGTCCGGCCGGCGCTGGACGCTCCGGCTCGCACCCGAGGAGGCCCGGGCCGTCGTCGCCACGGTGACCGGCGGGGCCGCCTTCGCCGCCCTGGACGACTTCACGCTCGCCACGCCCAGCCTGGAGGACGTGTACCTGGCGCTGGGCGGGGCGGCACGGCAGGGGCTGGTGAAGGCGTGAGCGCGAGGATCGTCGTATCCGTATGGTCCCTGTGGGACGGCGGCGCGGCTGCCGTAGGGAAGAGGAGCAGCTCGTCGTGAGTGTCGTACCCGCGGAGGTTCTGCCGGGCGGTGCCCGGGCCGTGCCGGAACCGGCCCGGCCCGCGGACGAGCTGGCACCGCCCGCGCGGCTGTGGCCGTCGCTGGTGGCCGTCTACCGGGCCCAGCTGTCCCGGGCCCGGGTGGCGCGCATTCCGCTGCTGTTCGTGGCGACCTTCCAGTCCGTCGGCATCGCCGTGATGATGCGCGGTGTCGTCGACAGCGGCAGCGAGGCCCAGTCCGTGGTGGCCGGGTCCTCGGTGCTCGTCGTCGCGTACGTCGCGCTCAATCTGCTGTCGCAGTACTTCGGGCAGCTGCGGGCCAGCGGCGGGCTCGACCACTACGCCACGCTGCCGGTGCCGCCCGCGGCGGTGGTGCTGGGCGCGGCGGGGGCGTACGCCTCCTTCACCGTGCCGGGGACCCTCGTGACCGCCGTCTTCGGCTGTGTGCTGTTCGGGCTGCCGCTGTCCAACCTCTGGATCCTGGTGGCGGTCGTTCCGCTCGCCGGGGCCGCGCTCGCCGGGCTCGGCGCCGCCTGCGGGCTGCTCGCGCCGCGGCCCGAGCTGGCCACGCTGCTCGGGCAGCTCGGCATGTCGGCGGCGCTGCTGCTCGGTGTGCTGCCGGCCGACCGGATGCCGGAGATCGTACGGCTGGCCCGGGACCTGCTGCCGTCGACCTACGGCGTGGAGGCCTACGCGCGGACCTTCGAGGCCCACCCGGACTGGGCCGTCGTCCTCGCTGACCTGGGAGTCTGCGCGGGGGTCGGAGTGATCTCGCTGGCCGTGGCGACCTGGGCGTACCGCAGGGCAGCCGTCCGATGACGCGGCCCACAGCGCGACCTGGCACGATGTCAGAGTGACCGCACCGCTGACTCCGCCTCCGCCGCCGCACGACGACTCCCCGCACCAGGTCTGGCAGGCGCCGCCGCCGGCCGGGGCGCCGGTGGGAGGCCAGTACGAACAGGACGGCCCTGGGATGAAGACCGAAGTCCGGGAAGCCGTCGTGATCGCGATAGCAGTGGCGCTGGGCGGGGTGTTGTTCGGGCTGCTGTGGTGGTGGCTGGCGCCGCATGTGCCGCTGGTGGGGGACGAGGTCGACAAGAGCTGGGTCGTCTACCTCAAGGACACCGAGGGGGAGCAGGCGGCCGGGGTGGACGGGACGTTCACGCTGCTGGGGTTGGCCTTCGGGCTGGTCAGCGCGGTCGTCGTGTTTCTGTTCCGGCGGCGTGGGGGTGTGCCTCTCGTGGTGGCACTCGGGCTGGGCGCCCTGCTCGGGTCGGTGCTGGCGTGGCGGCTCGGCCTCTGGCTGGGGCCCGGGTCCGATGTGATCGCTCACGCGAAGGCGGTGGGGAAGGGGGTCACCTTCTCGGCGCCGTTGAAGCTGGGGGCGAAGGGGGCGCTGCTGGCTTGGCCGTTGGCCGCGGTGCTGGTGCATCTGGGGCTCACGGCGTTGTTCGGACCGCGGGATCCTGAGGAGCCGTATCCGCACGGGCCGGCCCCGAAGGACTCGTACGGAGCCCCGCTGGCGTAAGCCCGTCAGCCGCGCCCGATCGGTGCCAGTACCGCCTCCGTCAGCTTCGTCAGATCCTCCGGAGACAGTTCCACCTCCAAGCCCCTGCGGCCCGCCGAGATACAGATCGTGGCGTGGGACTCGGCCGAGTCGTCCAGGACGGTGCGGAGCTTCTTGCGCTGGCCCAAGGGGGAGATGCCGCCGCGGACGTATCCGGTGGTGCGTTCGGCGAGGGTGGGGTCGGCCATCGTCGCCCGCTTGCCGCCCACCGCCGCGGCCAGGGCCTTGAGGTCGAGGGTGCCGGAGACCGGGACCACCGCCACCGTCAGCGCGCCGTCCACGTCGGCCACCAGGGTCTTGAAGACCCGGTCGGGGGAGACGCCCATCGCCTCCGCCGCCTCCTCGCCGTAGGAGGGGTGGGCGGGGTCGTGGTCGTAGGAGTGGAGGGTGAAGTCCACGCCCGCCGCCGTCAGGGACACCGTCGCGGGAGTGCCTCCGGACTGCTGCTGCTTCTTCGACTTCTTCGCCATCGGGGTGTCGGCCTCGGTTCGCTCAGTTCAGGCTGGTCGGCGTCCGCGTCAGCTCGAACGCGGGCAACGACGGAAGGTTACGGATGATGGCCGTCTCCGAGCGAAGGAGTTTCAGCTCGTCCCGGAGCCGGGAGGCGGTGTCCGGCGCCTGCAGCAGCCGTTGCTTGGTCGGGGTGTCCAGGACCATCGCGGCCGCCACCAGGTAGGAGACCACCGAGGGGTCGTCCGGGAGGTCGGCGCCCGAGGAGAGGGAGCGCTCGCGGGCTCCCGCGAGGCGCTTCTGGTACTGCCGGAAGGCGCGCAGGACGCCCTCGGCCAGGGCGCCCGCCTCGTCGCCGGGGTCCTCCGGCAGCTCCTCCAGCTCCGCCGTCAGGTACGGGCCCGACGCGTCCACGGACAGCAGCCGTACCCGGGTCGTCCCGGTCGCCAGCACCTCGAACGTGCCGTCGGCGCGCTCCCGGATGGTCGCCGCGTCCGCCACACAGCCCACGCCGTGGAAGGACTTGAGCGGGTCCGGGCCGAAGCCCGCGGCCGGGCCCCGCTCGGGCTGTGCGGTCGGATCGGGCATGCCCGGCGCGCTCGCTGCCACCTCGTGGCCGTCGCGGATCGCCACGACGGCGAACCGGCGCGGTTCGTCCTCGGGGGTCTTCAGCAGCTCGCGCATCATGGCGCGATAGCGCTCCTCGAAGATGTTCAGGGGCAGCACGAGCCCGGGGAACAGCGCCGAGTTCAGCGGGAAGAGAGGGAGACGGACGGTGGTCACGACGCCCCAGCCTAATGGTCGGGGGCGGGGGCTCGGCCGCGGTGTTCGTTCCGCGGTCGAGCGGGTGCCGCCAGCAGTTCGGTCACGGTGGTTCCGGGAGCGGTCGTGAGCAGTGCCTCGCGCAGCCGCAGGAAGCGGCCCAGCGGGTCGTCGGAGAACCGGTCCCAGGGGAACGAGGTGGCGTACGGGCCGATCAGACGCAGCTGGGTGCGGGCGTCCTCCCAGCGTTCCAGCCGGGCCAGGACGTACACCAGCTTGTTGCGGATCTCGGCGGGCCAGGGTGTGGCCGCCGGGAACCGGCCGGAGAGCGCGATCGCCCGGTCGGCAGCCGCCTCCAGCCGCTCGCGCGGTACCTCGGGGCCGCAGCCGTCGGTCAGGTAGGAGAGGGCCGCCCGGGCCGGCAGCGCCTGGACGAGCGAGTCGGCCGGGGCGTCCTGCGCGGCCAGGTCGGCGAAGTCGAAGCACTCGCGGTGCGAGCCGTGCCAGGAGGTGCCCAGGTAGCGCAGGGCGGCCACATGGCAGCCGTAGTGGTGCGGGGCGCGCCGGACCGCCGCCTCCCACAGCTCCTCGAAGTAGCGGTGCCCGGCCCGGGAGCCCCTCGCGTGGTCGAGCGCGATCCGCCAGGGCACCGGATCGCGGTCGTCGGCCCGGGCAGCGGCCGTGATCAGCGGGCTCACCTCGCGCAGCAGCTCGGCGCGGGCCGGGGAGGGCCAGGCGCGGTCCACCGCCAGCTGCGCCGCGACGAGCGCGACGTCGGGGTCGTCCGGGGCGGCCGCGCGCCAGGCCTCGAACCACTCGGAGCGCGAGCGGGCGAAGGCCGCGAGGCGCCTGGCGTAGCGGTCGTGGTCCTCCCACTCGGCCGCCGCGCGCGTGGTGGCGAGCAGAGCGGAGGCGGCGCCGAACTCGCCCCGGCCGGCCGCGACCAGCGCGGGGGACAGGCGTTCGTCGGGCGCGTCGAGGACGGCCTCGTCGCCGGCCGCCGGTGGGTCGGCGGGGCGTGAGGCACGTCGTGTCATCCGTGTGGGGCGGAAGAACGCCGGCAGCAGAGCCATGGTGTCGACCATTGAAAGTCCGCAGGTCGGGCGTGCGCCAGAGGGTCCGGGCAAGTCATGGAAGGTTGTACGCCCGACGGTCAAGGACAAGTAAAAGGTGATTGTTCAACTAATGTGGTGTACCTGACCAATGTGACGTACATGTCGATGAACCGGGCATCCGTACGTGCCGGTGAACCGGGCGTCAGCCCCGCCGCAGCAGCCGGGTCGCCCCCGCCGCCACCGTCGTCGCCAGGATCCAGCCCAGCAGGATCATCGCCGCGGCCAGCCACTGCCAGCCGCCGCGCAGCTGCCACTGGCCGACCTGGCCCAGGTCGATCACCGGCAGCAGCAGGTCCAGCGTGAACAGGGCGGCACTCCAGGACGGATGGCCGCCGGGGTTCACCGGCGGATGGCCGGCGTGCGAGAAGGCCAGCGTGCCCGCCGCCCACAGCACCGCCATCCACACCGCGGCCCGGCCCGGCCGGTAGCCGTACGCCACCGTCCAGTCCTGGACGTACCCCCAGGACTTGGCGGCCAGCGGCAGCGTCTCGCGGCGCCGGCGCTGCTTGGCGAGCAGCACCTCGCGGGCGTCCTCGTCCTCCCCGGCCGCCCGCAGCACGGTGGCCAGCCGCTCGTACGGCTCCGGGTTGTACTCGGCGGTGGCCGCCGCCACCCAGTCCAGCCGCCGGGTCAGCGGGAACGGTCCCTGCGGTACGAGGTTCTCGTACGCGAAGCCGCCCATGTGGAGGCTGCCCGGGCCCGGCCAGCTGCCCGCGTGGTCCACCAGGTTGACGATCCGCGCGCCGGACAGCACCACCTTCCCGCGCTGCGGCCGGTCCCCGAGGAAGCGCAGCTCGGGCGTCTGCACCCGGCGCAGCGACAGCTCCTGGTCGTCGGTGAAGCCGAACCGGGCCCGCTCCAGGTCCACGGCGTCCCCGAACCGCCCGTCGTCCAGCCGTATCCCGCCCCGGCACTCGAAGCGCTGGATGCGTGTCCCGCGCGCGGGGGTCGTCCCGCTCAGCAGCGGGTTGCCCACGCCGGCCGGGGTCAGATACAGGGTGCGCCCCACGGTCAGCTGGGGGGCGTTCAGGGCCAGGCGCGCGTACGGGTTGGCCAGTCTCGCTCCCCGCAGGCTCAGCGAGACCCCGATCTTGGCGCTGCGCAGGCTCAGCTCGCCGTGCGACTCCAGCAGTTCCGCCTGCAGGTCCTGGCCCACGGTCATGCCGTCCGCGGCGATCGAGCGGCCGCTGCGGTCCCGGTAGACGATCGCCTGGTTGAGCAACAGGTCCGTGCCGATGTGCGCGTCGGTCAGTCGCACCCCGTTCTGGAAGCGGCAGCGCGGCAGGTGCAGATCGCCCTCGGTGTGCACCCGGGCCGCCTCCAGGCGCGGCACCGCGCAGTCCACCAGACGCAGGGTCGTGAACCGGGCCTCGGGCAGGAGGATCTGGTCGTCGAAGCGGCAGCCGCGCAGCTCCATGTACGGCGTGACCGTGCCGCCCGCCAGCTCCACCGTGCCGGTGACCCGCACGCCGGTCAGCTTCAGGGAGGACACCCGGCCCGCGAGCGCGGGCGGCCCGTCCAGCAGCAGCCAGCAGATGATGCGCGCCCGGACGCTCCGCTCGGGTCCCCAGGGATGCCCGCCGTGCGGATCGTCCACGACGGCGTCCCCGCTGCTCAGGTCGTACACGCTGCCGTTGCGGAAGGCCTGCCACATGCCCGCCTCGGCCGCGGTCAGGTCGTCCGGCAGGTCCCCGGCGTGGATGCCGGCCCCCTCGGTCACCGCTCCTCCTTCCTCCTCTGACTACTCGCTGTCACCTTCCTCGTACACCCGTTCATGCCCGCTGAGTGACGCCTGATACACACGATGTGCTGTGCCTTCTGGGGGGATACCCCCAGACCCCCCGCGATCTTCCGGATTCCGGCCAGGCTATGTACCGCCCACTGTCCCGCGTTCTGTATCAGCCATTGATACGCGCGGACGGCTCCCGACCCCGGTCTGAGAGAATTGACACCGTGATCTCCCGAATCGATCTGCGCGGCGACGCCCTTCCCGAGGGCCCCGCCCTGCGCGACCTGCTGCCCCGAGCCGACTTCGACGTTCAGGCCGCCCTGGAGAAGGTGCGTCCGATCTGCGAGGCCGTGCATCATCGGGGTGACGCGGCGCTGATCGACTTCGCCGAGAAGTTCGACGGAGTACGGCTGGAATCCGTCCGTGTCCCGGCCCAGGCGCTCGCCGACGCGCTGGAGGCCCTCGACCCGGCCGTGCGCGCGGCCCTGGAGGAGTCCATCCGCCGCACCCGCCTGGTCCACCGTGCGCAGCGCCGTTCGACGCACACCACCAAGGTCGTGCCCGGCGGGTCCGTCACCGAGAAGTGGGTGCCGGTCGACCGCGTCGGGCTGTACGCCCCGGGCGGCCGCTCGGTCTACCCGTCCTCCGTGGTCATGAACGTGGTGCCCGCGCAGGAGGCCGGCGTCGAGTCGATCGCGCTCGCCTCCCCGGCCCAGGCGGAGTTCGGGGGGCTGCCGCACCCGACGATCCTCGCCGCGTGCGCCCTGCTCGGCGTGGACGAGGTCTACGCGGCCGGCGGCGCCACCGCCGTCGCGATGTTCGCGTACGGCACCGAGTCCTGCCCGCCCGCCAACATGGTCACCGGCCCCGGCAACATCTGGGTGGCCGCGGCCAAGCGCTACTTCACCGGCAAGATCGGCATCGACGCCGAGGCCGGTCCGACCGAGATCGCGGTCCTCGCGGACGACACCGCCGACCCGGTGCACGTGGCCTCGGACCTGATCAGCCAGGCCGAGCACGACCCGATGGCGGCGGCCGTGCTGGTCACCGACTCGGTCGAACTGGCGGACGCGGTGGCGAAGGAGCTGGAGCCGCAGGTCGCGGCCACCAAGCACATCGAGGACCGGATCGTCCCGGCCCTCAGCGGCAAGCAGTCCGCGATCGTCCTGGTCGACGGCATCGAGGAGGGCCTCAGGGTCGTCGACGCGTACGGCGCCGAGCACCTGGAGATCCAGACCGCCGACGCCGCCGCGGTCGCGGACCGGGTGAGGAACGCGGGCGCGATCTTCATCGGCCCCTGGTCCCCCGTCTCGCTCGGCGACTACGCGGCCGGGTCCAACCACGTGCTGCCCACCGGCGGCTGCGCCTGCCACTCCTCCGGCCTGTCCGTCCAGTCCTTCCTGCGTGGCATCCACGTCGTGGACTACACCAAGGACGCGCTGGCCGAGGTCGCGCACCACGTGGTGACGCTGGCGGAGGCGGAGGACCTGCCCGCGCACGGCGCGGCGATCAAGGCGAGGTTCGGTTGGAAGGTGCCTGAGAGCAAGTGAACTTCGGAATCGACGATCTTCCCGTACGGGACGAGCTGCGCGGCAAGTCCCCCTATGGCGCGCCCCAGTTGGACGTCCCCGTACGGCTGAACACCAACGAGAACCCGTACCCGCTGCCCGAGCCGCTGGTCGAGCGGATCACGGAGCGCGTGCGGGAGGCCGCCCGCGACCTGAACCGCTACCCCGACCGGGACGCGGTCCAGCTCCGCACCGAGCTGGCCAAGTACCTGACGAAGACCGGCAAGTACCCGCTCGGCATCGAGAACGTGTGGGCCGCCAACGGCTCCAACGAGGTCATCCAGCAACTGCTGCAGACCTTCGGCGGACCGGGCCGCACCGCCATCGGCTTCGAGCCGTCGTACTCGATGCACGCGCTCATCGCGCGCGGTACGGGGACGGGCTGGATCTCGGGTCCTCGCAACGAGGACTTCGACATCGACCTCGCCGTGGCCGAGCGGGCCATCGCCGAGCACAAGCCCGACGTCGTCTTCATCACCACCCCCAACAACCCCACCGGCAACGCGGTTCCGCCGGAGACGGTCCTCGCGCTGTACGACGCGGCCCAGGCGGCCAAGCCGTCCATGGTCGTCGTCGACGAGGCCTACATCGAGTTCAGCCACGGCGACTCGCTGCTGCCGCTGCTGGAGGGCCGGCCGCACCTGGTCGTCTCCCGCACCATGTCGAAGGCGTTCGGCGCGGCCGGCCTGCGCCTCGGCTACCTCGCCGCGCACCCCGCGGTCGTGGACGCCGTACAGCTCGTCCGGCTGCCGTACCACCTCTCGGCGATCACCCAGGCGACCGCCCTGGCCGCCCTGGAGCACACCGAGACGCTGCTGAAGTACGTCGAGCAGCTGAAGTCGGAGCGGGACCGGCTGGTCGCCGAACTGCGGGCGATCGGTTACGACGTCACCGCGTCGGACGCGAACTTCGTGCAGTTCGGGCGGTTCGAGAGCGCCCACGAGGCCTGGCAGAAGATTCTGGACCGGGGCGTCCTGGTCCGGGACAACGGCGTACCGGGGTGGCTGCGGGTGTCCGCCGGAACCCCCGAAGAGAACGACGCGTTCCTCGACGCGGTTCGGGAACTGAAGAAGGAGTTTGAGGCATGAGCCGCGTAGGACGTGTGGAGCGCACCACCAAGGAGACCTCGGTCCTCGTCGAGATAGACCTCGACGGCACCGGGCGGACCGACATCGCCACCGGCGTCGGCTTCTACGACCACATGCTCGACCAGCTCGGCCGGCACGGTCTGTTCGACCTGACCGTGAAGACCGACGGCGACCTGCACATCGACTCCCACCACACCATCGAGGACACCGCCCTCGCGCTCGGTGCCGCCTTCAAGCAGGCCCTCGGCGACAAGGTGGGCATCTACCGCTTCGGCAACTGCACGGTCCCGCTGGACGAGTCCCTCGCCCAGGTCACCGTGGACCTGTCCGGCCGCCCCTACCTCGTGCACACCGAGCCCGAGAACATGGCGCCGATGATCGGCGAGTACGACACGACGATGACCCGGCACATCCTGGAGTCCTTCGTCGCCCAGGCGCAGATCGCGCTGCACGTGCACGTGCCCTACGGGCGCAACGCGCACCACATCGTGGAGTGCCAGTTCAAGGCGCTCGCCCGGGCTCTGCGCTACGCCAGCGAGCGCGACCCGCGCGCGGCCGGCATCCTCCCCTCCACGAAGGGCGCGCTGTAACCCATGAACGGTCTGTCCACCGTCCTGATCGTCGTCGGTCTCTTCCTGGTCGGCGGCATCATCTCCTTCGCCAAGCAGAAGATGCCCACGAGCCTCATCGTGCTGCTGTCCATCGGCGCGGGCATGTGCCTCGTCGCGGGCGTCCTGAGGCTGGAGGTGTGGAATTGAGCACCGGCAAGCGAGTAGTCGTCTTCGACTACGGTTTCGGCAACGTCCGCTCCGCCGAACGCGCTCTCGCGCGCGTGGGGGCCGACGTCGAGATAACGCGCGACTTCGACCGGGCGATGAACGCCGACGGCCTGCTGGTGCCGGGCGTCGGCGCGTTCGCCGCCTGTATGCAGGGGCTGCGCGGCGCCCGCGGTGACTGGATCATCGACCGCCGGCTGTCCGGCGGGCGGCCGGTGATGGGCATCTGCGTCGGCATGCAGATCCTGTTCGCGAACGGCATCGAGCACGGCGTGGAGACCGAGGGCCTCGACGAGTGGCCCGGCACGGTCGAGCCGCTCCAGGCCGACATCGTGCCCCACATGGGCTGGAACACCGTCGACGCCCCGCTCGACTCGGAGCTGTTCGCCGGCCTGGACCGGGACGCCCGCTTCTACTTCGTGCACTCCTATGCCGTCCACGACTGGACCCTGGAGACCAACAACCCGGTCATGCACCAGCCCCGGGTGACCTGGTCGACGCACGGCAAGCCCTTCGTGGCGGCCGTGGAGAACGGTGCCCTGTGGGCCACCCAGTTCCACCCCGAGAAGTCCGGCGACGCCGGTGCCCAGCTCCTCACCAACTGGATCGGAACCCTGTAGACCATGGCCAAGCTCGAACTCCTCCCCGCCGTCGACGTCCGTGACGGCCAGGCCGTCCGCCTCGTGCACGGCGAGTCCGGGACCGAGACGTCCTACGGCTCCCCGCTGGAGGCGGCCCTCGCCTGGCAGCGCTCGGGCGCCGAGTGGCTGCACCTGGTCGACCTGGACGCCGCCTTCGGCACCGGCGACAACCGGGAGCTGATCAGCGAGGTCGCCAAGGCGATGGACATCAAGGTGGAGCTGTCCGGCGGTATCCGGGACGACGCCTCCCTGGCGGCCGCCCTGGCCACCGGCTGCACCCGGGTGAACCTCGGCACCGCCGCCCTGGAGACCCCGGAGTGGGTCGCCAAGGTCATCGCCGAGCACGGCGACAAGATCGCGGTCGGCCTGGACGTGCGCGGCACGACCCTGCGCGGCCGCGGCTGGACCCGGGACGGCGGCGACCTCTACGAGACGCTGGAGCGCCTCAACAAGGAGGGCTGCGCCCGCTACGTCGTCACCGACATCGCCAAGGACGGCACCCTCCAGGGCCCGAACCTGGAGCTGCTGAAGAACGTCTGCGCCGCGACGGACCGGCCGGTCGTGGCGTCCGGCGGCGTGTCGTCGCTGGCCGACCTCCGCGCCATCGCCGAGCTGGTACCCCTCGGTGTCGAGGGCTCCATCGTCGGGAAGGCCCTGTACGCGAAGGCGTTCACCCTGGAAGAGGCCTTGGAGGCTGTGTCGTCATGACCGATGCCGTGCGGCGCGTGCAGAGCGGAAGTCCCTGGGAAGAGAGTTTCGGGTTCGCGCGCGCCGTGGCGGCGGGTGACCGGGTGCTGGTGGCGGGCACGACGTCCTTCCGGGGCCGTGTGCTGTACGGGGAGGGCGACCCGTACGAGCAGGCCAAGGTGGCGTTCACCGGCGCACTGGAGGCGATCGCGGAGTTCGGGCTCGGTATCGAGTCCGTGATCCGCACGCGGATGTATCTGACCCATGCGCGGGACGTCGACGAGGCGGGCCGGGCCCACAAGGACCTCTTCGACGCGGTGCGGCCCGTTTCCACGCTGCTGGTCGTGGAGGGCTTCGTCGACCCGCGCATCCTGGTCGAAGTGGAACTAGAGGCATTCAGAGGAGCCGTGAACTCATGACCCTGGCGGTCCGAGTCATCCCCTGCCTGGACGTGGACAACGGCCGGGTGGTCAAGGGCGTCAACTTCCAGAACCTGCGCGACGCGGGCGACCCCGTCGAGATGGCCAAGGTGTACGACGCCGAGGGCGCCGACGAGCTGACGTTCCTGGACATCACCGCCTCGTCCGGCAACCGCGAGACGACGTACGACGTGGTGCGCCGCACCGCGGAGCAGGTGTTCATCCCGCTGACCGTCGGCGGCGGCGTCCGCACGGCCGAGGACGTGGACAAGCTGCTGCGGGCCGGCGCCGACAAGGTGGGCGTCAACACGGCGGCCATCGCCCGCCCGGACCTGATCCGCGAGATCGCCGAGCGCTTCGGCCGGCAGGTGCTGGTGCTGTCGGTGGACGCGCGGCGCAGCGAGTCCGGATCCTTCGAGGTCACCACCCACGGCGGCCGCCGCGGCACCGGCATGGATGCCGTCGAGTGGGCGCACCGGGCCGCCGATCTGGGCGCCGGCGAGATCCTGCTGAACTCCATGGACGCCGACGGCACCAAAGACGGCTACGACCTGGAGATGATCGCGGCCGTCCGCAAGCACGTCACCGTCCCGGTGATCGCCTCGGGCGGCGCGGGCAAGCTGACGGACTTCCCGCCGGCCATCGAGGCGGGCGCGGACGCGGTCCTGGCCGCCTCCGTTTTCCACTTCGGCGACCTGCGCATCGGCCAGGTGAAGGCGACGCTGCGGGAGGCGGGGCACCCGGTGCGGTGACGCTGCGCTGAGCTTCGGCAGATAGGAAAGGAAAGTTGCGCAAAATCTATTGTGCAACTTTTCTTTCCTATCTAGCGTTGGGTGCATGACAGCCAAGGGGAGCCGTCCCATCACGGACGTGGGCACGCTGAAGGCGCTCGCCCACCCGCTGCGGATGAAGCTGTACCGAGCCCTGTGCGTGGCCGACAAGGCCACCGCCTCGCACCTCGCCGACCAGGTGGACGAGGCCGTCTCGCTGGTCAGCTACCACCTGCGCAAGCTGGCCGAGCACGGCCTCATCGAGGAGGCCGAGCCGCAGAGCGCGGACGGCCGGGAACGCTGGTGGCAGCCCTCCTCGGAGGGGGTGAGCATCCGCGACAAGGACTTCCGGGACGCCCCCGAGAAGGCGGCCGCACACCTGGCGGCGACCCGGCTCTTCCACGACCAGCGTGCCGAGATGTACCGCCGCTACCTCGACGAGCGCTCCACCTGGAGCGCCGAGTGGAACGCCGCCGCACCCGACAGCGAGTCCCTCTTCCGCCTCACCGCGGGCGAACTGAACGAACTCCGGGAGGAGTTGCTCGCCCTGGTCAGGAAGTACGACGAGAAGGGCCGGTCCGCCGAGGCAGCGGGCGAGACCGAAGGGCGCGAGCACGTCGCGCTGCACGTGTACGGCTTCCCGTTCCGCGTCTGAGAGAGGGCACCGTCATGACCGTCCTGACCGACATACCCGCGCGGCAGCTCGAAGAGGCCGCCCACCGCGACCCCAACGTCCTGCGCTGGCTCGGTGCCTACACCTCCTCGATGCTGGGCGACAGCATCTACTACATCGCCCTCTCCTGGGCCGCCGTCCAGGCCGGAACCCCCGCGCAGGCCGGTGTCGTGATGTCGGTCAGCGCGGTGCCGCGGGCCGTGCTGATGCTCGGCGGGGGAGTGCTCGCCGACCGGCTGGGCCCGCGCCGTGTCGTCATCGGCAGCGACGCCGTGCGCTGTGCCGCCGTCCTCGCGGTGGCCGCCCTGCTGTTCCTCAACAGCCCCGGGCTGTGGCCGCTCGCCCTGCTTGCCCTGGTCTTCGGCACCGTCGACGCCGTGTTCATGCCCGCCGTGGGTGCCCTCCCGGCCAGGATCACCGGCAAGGGGCAGCTCGCCCGGGTGCAGGGCATGCGCGGCCTCGCCATCCGCTGCGCCGGCGTCATCGGGGCCCCGCTCGGCGGCCTCGGCGTGGCACTCGGCGGCGCGGCGACCGCCTTCGCCCTGGCCGGCCTGCTCATCGCGGTGTCGGTACCGCTGCTGGTCTCCGTACGGGTGCGGGAGCTGCCGGCCGACGACGGGACGGCCGACGGAAAGGCGTCCCCCTGGCGGGATCTGCGGGCCGGCCTGCGCTACATCCGCGGCCACCGCGTCCTCGCCCCGCTGATGCTGGCCATCGCCCTCGGCGACTTCGGCTTCGTCGGGCCGTTCAACGTCGGCCTGACCCTGCTCGCCGACCGGCGCGGCTGGGGCGCCTCCGGGATGGGCTGGATCCTCGCCGGGTTCGGCGCCGGCGCGGGCGCCGCCTCGCTGCTGCTCACCGTCCGGGGGCGGCTGCCGCGCGCCGGGCTGGTCGCCGCGTACGCCATCCTCGCGGGCTCCGTCGCGATCGGCGCCCTCGCCTACGTCCCGAGTCTCGCCGGTGCCGTCGGGGTGGCCCTGCTCGTCGGACTCCTCGCGGGTCTCAGCGGAGCCATGTGCGGGGCCCTGCTGCAGACCCAGGCCGACCCCGCCTACCTCGGCCGGGTCACGGCCGTCGCCGGCCTGGTCAGCCTCGGACTCGCCCCGCTGAGCATGCCGTTCGCTGCCGCCGCGATCGGCGCCTTCGGCCTCGGCCCGGTCTACGTCGTCAGCGCCGTCGTCTGCGGCCTCGGCGGGGTCGTCGCCCTGTACGTCCCGGGCCTGCGCCGGGCCGAGCTGCCCCGCTGAGACTCGGCCCGAGGCTCAGCCGTGGGCCGGCTTGGGCTGGGCCAGCTGGATCAGGTTGCCGACCGTGTCGTCGAGCACGGCCGCGATCACCGGACCCTGCTCCTGCGGCTCGTGCGTGAAGTGCACACCGAGGTTCACCAGCCGCTTGTACTCCGCCTGGATGTCGTCCACCGAGAAGACGATGCACGGAATCCCCGCCTCGTACAGGGCCCGGCGGTACGGCTCCGCGATCGGGCCCTCGCCGGACTCCAGCAGCAGCTGGAGATCCGGCTGGGCCCCGCCGCGCGCGCCGACGGTGATGAAGAGCGTGCCGCCGCCCAGGTCCAGATGGGTACGGGTCTCGAAGCCCAGGACGTCCGTGTAGAAGGCGTGCGCCTTCGCCACGTCGTCCACGTACACGCCGGTCATCCCGACCTTGATCATGAGGTGCCTCTCAGATGCCCAGCTGCCTGTACTCGTGCAGCTTGGCGATCGCGTTCTCGTCGCCGTCCAGCTCGACCCGCGCCGTGCTCTGCCGGCCGAACGCGAACATCAGCAGCTCCGACGGCTCGCCCGTCACCGTCACCACGGGCGCGCCCCGGTGGGCGACGGCCGTCTGGCCGTCCGGGCGCCTGAGGACCAGACCCGTCGGCACACCCCGGCCCAGCAGCCGGGCGGTGCGCTCCAGCCGGGACCACAGCGACTCCTGGAAGACGGGGTCCAGCTCACGCGGGGTCCAGTCCGGCT
Organism: Streptomyces diastatochromogenes; assembly: GCF_002242805.1. GTDB lineage: Bacteria > Actinomycetota > Actinomycetes > Streptomycetales > Streptomycetaceae > Streptomyces > Streptomyces diastatochromogenes. The sequence continues at coordinate 121,587 of NZ_MCGQ01000031.1, forward strand.
GGGCACGCCGGACGTCCTCCGTGTGGACGTAGAACTCCACGATGTTGGCCGCCTCGTCGACCTGCTTGAGCTGGAAGGGCGAGAAACGCGGCGGGCCCGTACGGATCAGCTGGATCAGCTCCTCGTACGGCTTCGCGGCGTACTCGGCCATCACCTTCTCCAGCCGCGGCGCGAGCTGCTTGATCAGCGTGCCCCCGGCCGCGTCCGGCCGCCGCTCCCGCACCACCACGTGCGCGGCCAGATCGCGCGTCTGCCACCCCTCGCAGAGGGTCGGGGCGTCCGGACCGGTGGTTTCCAAGAGGTCGGCGAGCAGAAGCCGTTCACGCTGCGCGAAGGTCGACATGGAATCAGCCTACGACCACACGGTAAGTCCGCACAGTGGACACGGACCGTCACCGTCAGTGCCGCGCGGCACAATGGCAGGCATGACCAGTACGCCTCCGCCCAGCAGCCTCGACCCCGAGATCGCCGCGCGCCTGAAGCGCAGCGCCGACGGGCTCCTCCCGGCCATCGCCCAGCAGTACGACACCGGCGAGGTGCTGATGCTCGGCTGGATGGACGACGAGGCGCTGCACCGCACGCTGACCACGGGCCGCTGCACCTACTGGTCGCGCAGCCGCCAGGAGTACTGGGTCAAGGGCGACACCTCCGGCCACTTCCAGTGGGTCAAGTCCGTCGCCCTGGACTGCGACGCCGACACCGTGCTGGTCAAGGTCGACCAGGTCGGCGCCGCCTGCCACACCGGCGCCCGTACCTGCTTCGACGAGGATGTGCTGCTCAAGGACGCCGATTCCGGCGTACGGGCACAGAATCAGTAAGGTCAGCCGCCATGGACCTCGAGACCTTCCGCAAGCTCGCCACCGACCGACGCGTCATCCCGGTCACGCGCAAGCTCCTCGCCGACGGCGACACCCCGGTCGCGCTCTACCGCAAGCTCGCCGCCGAACGCCCCGGCACCTTCCTGCTGGAGTCCGCGGAGAACGGCCGCTCCTGGTCCCGCTACTCCTTCGTGGGCGTGCGCTCCGCCGCGACCCTCACCACCCGGGACGGCGAGGCCCACTGGCTCGGCGCCCCGCCCGTCGGCGTCCCCACCGGCGGTGACCCGCTCGCCGCCCTGCGCGCCACCCTCCAGGCCCTGCACACCCCGCACCAGGAGGGCATGCCGCCCTTCACCGGCGGCATGGTCGGCTACCTGGGCTACGACATCGTCCGCCGACTGGAGAAGATCGGCCCCGGCGAGCGCGACGACCTGAAGCTGCCCGAGCTGACCTTGCTCCTCACCAGCGACCTCGCCGTCATGGACCACTGGGAGGGCTCGGTCCTGCTGATCGCCAACGCGATCAACCACAACGACCTCGACACGGGTGTCGACGAGGCGTACGCGGACGCCGTGGCCCGGCTCGACGCGATGGAGGCGGACCTGTCCCGCGCGGTCGCCCAGCCACCCGCCGTCCTCCCGCCCTCCGAACTCCCGGAGTACACCGCCCTGTGGGGCGGCCCCGACTTCCAGGCGGCCGTGGAGGACGTCAAGGAGCGGATCCGCGCGGGCGAGGCCTTCCAGGTCGTGCCCTCCCAGCGCTTCGAGACCCCGTGCACGGCGAGCGCGCTGGACGTGTACCGGGTCCTGCGGGCCACCAACCCGTCGCCGTACATGTATCTCTTCCGCTTCGACGGGTTCGACGTCGTCGGCTCGTCCCCCGAGGCGCTGGTGAAGGTCGAGGACGGGCGCGCGATGGTCCACCCCATCGCCGGCACCCGGCACCGCGGCGCCACCCCGCAGGAGGACCAGGCCCTCGGCGAGGAGCTGCTCGCCGACCCCAAGGAGCGCGCCGAGCACCTGATGCTGGTCGACCTGGGGCGCAACGACCTCGGCCGGGTCTGCGAGCCCGGCTCGGTGGAGGTCGTGGACTTCATGTCCATCGAGCGCTACTCGCACGTGATGCACATCGTCTCGACGGTCACCGGCAAGGTGGCCGAGGGCCGTACCGCCTTCGACGTGCTGACCGCGTGCTTCCCGGCGGGCACCCTCTCCGGCGCCCCCAAGCCCCGCGCCATGCAGATCATCGACGAACTGGAGCCGTCCCGGCGCGGCCTCTACGGCGGCTGCGTCGGCTACCTCGACTTCGCCGGCGACTCCGACACCGCCATCGCCATCCGCACGGCCCTGCTCCGCGACGGCACGGCCTATGTGCAGGCCGGCGCGGGCATCGTTGCCGACTCGGACCCGGTCGCCGAGGACCAGGAGTGCCGCAACAAGGCCGCCGCGGTACTGCGGGCGGTCCACACGGCGAATCGTCTCGGACGGTAGGGACCGTCTGATGTGAACCCCGGGTGATGGTTCGCCCGGGGTTCAGGCGATAGTGGAGTACGTGACTGCCGTACCGAACCCCCGTTCCGAAGCCGCCGCGCCCGTCCGGTCCGGTCGGCGGAGCCTCGCCGTCGCTCTGCTGTGTGGTGCGCTCGGCGCGGCCGTGGCGCTGCTCGCGACCCGGCAGCGCTGGGCGGAGGGCACCGCCACGGTGGCCGGCGGCGCGTTCCCGCTGACCGCCAAGGGCAGCGACGTCACGGGCGTCCCGGCGGCCCTCGCCATAGTGGGCCTCGCCGCGCTCGTCGCCGTCTTCGCCGTCCGCAGGGCGGGCCGCCTCGCCGTCGCCGCGCTGCTCGCCCTCTCCGGCGCGGGCACCGTCGCCGCCGCCCTCATGGGGGCCTCCGACAGCTCCGCGCTGGACGAGAAGGCCGCCCAGGCCACCGGCGACACCTCGGCCACGGTCGCCGCCCTCAGCCACACCGGCTGGCCGTACGTCGCCGCCGCCGCCGGCGTCCTGATCCTGCTCGCCGGGCTGCTCGCCCTGCGCTACGGCAGCCTGTGGCCCGCCATGTCCGGCCGCTACGAGCGCGGGGCCGACCGCCCGCGGCGCACGGCGCGCCCGGTGGACCCCGAGCGGCCCGAGGAGATCTGGAAGGCCCTCGACCGCGGCGAGGACCCGACCGGGGCCTGAGCGCCCGGGCAGTACCCCCTTGGCGGTCGCTGGATGTGGCGAACCAGACGCCACCCCCGCGTCCGGCACGCGTGCGCGTACGGGACAATGGACGACGAGCGTCCGGCTCGGACTAGGACACACAGCAACGAGGAGCAAGTCATGGCGGGCAGCAGCCACGGTCACACCCCGGCCGCCTGGACCGGCGTCACCATCGCCTTCATCGGTTTCTGCGTCGCGGGCGCCTTCATGGTGATGGCCCAGCCGATCGGCTTCTGGGCCGGCATGGTGATCGTGGTCCTCGGTGGCGTCGTCGGCTCCGCCATGCGCGCCATGGGCCTCGGCCAGCCGAAGAAGTCAGCCGCCGTCGCGCACGCGACCCCCACCGCGACCCGCGAGCCGGTCACCGCCGAGAGCTGAGCACCACCGCTTCCCGCGAGGGGCGACCGCAACCCGAAGAGGGTACGGGCCGCCCCTTTCGCGTGTTGTGGGGGATCGGGGGCGGGAGCGTGCGTCGCCGATGGCTGCGCGCGGGCCCGGGTGGGGTAGCTCCGCTGGGGCTGCCCCTTGAGCGTGCTGTCGGGGCGTAGGGCAGGCGGGGGCGTGCTTCGCCGGCTGCTGGTCGCGGGCCGTGCGAGTCAGCGCCGCCGGGCTGCCGCTTGCGTGTGCCGTGGGGGCATACGGGGGCTGGGGGCGCACGTCGCCGACGGGCGCGGGCCCGGGCGGGTGGCGTTGCCGGGGCTGCCGCTTGCGGGTGGCGTGGGCGTATCGGGGGCGTGCTTCGCCGGCTGCTGGTCGCGGGCCATGCGAGTCAGTGACGCCAGGGCTGTCCCTTGCGCGTATCGCGGGCAGGAGGGGGGAGCGTGCGTCGCCGACCGCTGCGCGCAGGCCCGGGCGAGACGGTGCCGCCGAGGACGCCCCTCGCGCGCGTGGCGGGGGCGTGCGGGGCAGAATGCCAGCGTGAATGCCGACAGTCGTAGCGCCCCGCGCACCAGCCCGCCGCCCGCCCTGTGGGGGCGGCTCGCTCTTCCGGCCAGCCTGCTCGCGGCCGTCGGCGGGGCCTTCGCGTACGTCGGCACGGTGGACCCGAACGAGCCCGGCCACTACCCGGTGTGCCCCCTGTACCGGCTGACCGGCCTGTACTGCCCCGGCTGCGGCGGACTGCGCAGCGCGCACGCCTTCGTCCACGGTGACTTCCTCTCCGCCCTGCACGACAACGCGATGGGCGTCGCCGCCTACTTCGGCTTCGCGGTGCTGTGGACCGTCTGGGTGGTCCGCGCGGTGCGCGGCCGACGGGTGCGGATCGAACTCGGGCGGGTGCAGATGTGGAGCGTCGGCGCGTTGCTGCTGGTCTTCACCGTGGTCCGGAACCTGCCGGGCGGCGGCTGGCTGCACCCCTAGACCGCTCTCGTGGACCGCTCCCGGACCGCCCACGGAATGTCCAGGTCGTGGGACCGGTATAGATCGGATGCAGGGCCATAGTGGACCTCCGGATACCATCGGAGTGACCAAGGGTTTTCAATCAGAACCCAAAGGAACAACCGTCTGAAAGGGGGCCGCTCGCGTGAGTGTGCTCGACGAGATCATCGACGGAGTCCGTGCCGACCTCGCGGAGCGGCAGGCACGCGTCAGCCTCGACGAGCTCAAGGAGCGTGCGGCGAAGGCCCCCGCCGCCAAGGACGGGGTTGCCGCGCTCAAGGGCGACGCTGTCAAGGTGATCTGCGAGGTCAAGCGCTCCAGCCCCTCCAAGGGCGCGCTGGCCGCGATCGCCGACCCGGCCGGGCTCGCCGCGGACTACGAGGCGGGCGGTGCCGCAGTCATCTCCGTCCTCACCGAACAGCGCCGCTTCGGCGGCTCGCTGGCCGACCTTGAGGCCGTCCGCGCGCGCGTGGACATCCCCGTCCTGCGCAAGGACTTCATCGTCACGTCGTACCAGCTGTGGGAGGCCCGGGCGTACGGCGCCGACCTCGTGCTGCTGATCGTGGCCGCCCTGGACCAGCCGGCTCTCGAGTCGCTGATCGAGCGTGCCGTCTCCATCGGACTCACCCCGCTCGTCGAGGTGCACGACGAGGAGGAGGTCGAGCGGGCCGTGGCCGCGGGCGCCAAGATCATCGGCGTCAACGCGCGCAACCTGAAGACCCTGGAGGTCGACCGCGGCACCTTCGAGCGGGTGGCTCCGGAGATCCCCGAGGGCATCATCAAGGTCGCCGAGTCCGGTGTGCGCGGGCCGCACGACCTGATCGCGTACGCCAACGCCGGTGCGGACGCGGTCCTGGTGGGCGAGTCCCTGGTCACCGGCAAGGACCCGAAGACCGCGGTCTCCGACCTGGTCGCGGCGGGCGAGCACCCCGCACTGCGGCACGGCCGAAGCTGATCAACGGCTAGGCTTGCCGCGATGACTCCGACCACGCCCGTCAAGGCCGCGGACCGGTACGCCCGCCTCGCGCGCGGCTGCCGCCCGCGTGGCTGCCGCGCGCCCGCCCGCAGGGTGCACGGCCGACGGGTGCGGTACGTCATCGGTGACGAGCCCGGGCAGGTCAACGGCATGCGATGGCAGCGCCCCCTCGGGGGCGCGGGGCAGTGCCCGAATACGCGGCTCCGCCGCGTGGGCGCGACCAGCCACTGACGGTCGGCACTCGACCGACAAAACCCCGCCCCCACGGCGACCAGTGCTGTTCACACACCACTCACCGTGAGGATTTCGCATGCCCAGCCAGTTCTTCATCCCTGACCCCGAGGGTCAGGTCCCGAGCGTGGAAGGCTACTTCGGCGCCTTCGGCGGCAAGTTCATCCCGGAGGCCCTCGTCGCCGCCGTGGACGAGGTCGCCGTCGAGTACGAGAAGGCGAAGCACGACCCCGAGTTCGCCCGCGAGCTCGACGACCTGCTCGTCAACTACACCGGCCGCCCCAGCGCCCTGACCGAGGTGCCGAGGTTCGCCGAACACGCCGGCGGTGCCCGGGTGTTCCTCAAGCGGGAAGACCTGAACCACACCGGCTCCCACAAGATCAACAACGTGCTCGGCCAGGCGCTGCTCACCAAGCGCATGGGCAAGACCCGCGTCATCGCGGAGACCGGCGCCGGCCAGCACGGCGTCGCCACGGCCACCGCCTGCGCCCTCTTCGGCCTCGACTGCACCATCTACATGGGCGAGATCGACACCCAGCGCCAGGCCCTCAACGTGGCCCGTATGCGCATGCTCGGCGCCGAGGTCGTCGCCGTGAAGTCCGGCAGCCGCACGCTGAAGGACGCCATCAACGAGGCGTTCCGGGACTGGGTCGCCAACGTCGACCACACCCACTACCTGTTCGGTACGGTCGCCGGCCCGCACCCCTTCCCGGCCATGGTCCGCGACTTCCACCGGGTGATCGGCGTGGAGGCGCGGCGCCAGCTCCTGGAGCGCGCCGGCCGGCTCCCCGACGCCGCCGTCGCCTGCGTCGGCGGCGGCTCCAACGCCATCGGCCTCTTCCACGCCTTCATCCCCGACGAGGGCGTCCGCCTGATCGGCTGCGAGCCGGCCGGGCACGGCGTGGAGACCGGCGAGCACGCGGCCACCCTGACCGCGGGCGAGCCCGGCATCCTGCACGGCTCCCGCTCCTACGTCCTGCAGGACGACGAGGGCCAGATCACCGAGCCGTACTCCATCTCGGCCGGTCTGGACTACCCGGGCGTCGGCCCGGAGCACTCCTACCTGCGCGACAGCGGCCGCGGCGAGTACCGCGCGATCACCGACGACGCCGCCATGCAGGCCCTGCGCCTGCTGTCGCGGACCGAGGGCATCATCCCGGCCATCGAGAGCGCCCACGCCCTGGCCGGCGCCCTGGAGGTCGGCAAGGAGCTGGGCAAGGACGGGCTGATCGTGGTCAACCTGTCCGGCCGCGGCGACAAGGACATGGACACCGCGGCGCGCTACTTCGGCCTCTACGACACCGACGCCGAGGTGGCCGCCAACGAAGCCGACACCGCCGAGATCGAGGGGGACGCCAAGTGAGCGGGAACATTCAGCTGCTGTCCGACACCCTCGCCGCCGCCAAGGCGGAGGGGCGCTCCGCCCTCATCGCCTACCTCCCGGCCGGCTTCCCCACCGTGGACGGCGGCATCGAGGCGATCAAGGCCGTCTTCGACGGCGGCGCCGACGTCGTCGAGGTCGGTCTGCCGCACAGCGACCCGGTCCTCGACGGCCCGGTGATCCAGACCGCCGACGACATCGCCCTGCGCGGCGGGGTCAGGATCGCGGACGTCATGCGGACGGTGCGCGAGGCGCACGAGGCGACCGGGAAGCCGGTGCTCGTGATGACGTACTGGAACCCCATCGACCGCTACGGCGTCGAGCGCTTCACCGCCGAGCTGGCCGAGGCGGGCGGCGCGGGCTGCATCCTGCCCGACCTGCCGGTCCAGGAGGCGGGCCTGTGGAGGGAGCACGCGGAGAAGCACGGCCTCGCCACCGTCTTCGTCGTCGCCCCGAGCAGCAAGGACGCGCGGCTCGCCCAGATCACCGCGGCGGGCAGCGGCTTCGTCTACGCGGCCTCGCTGATGGGTGTCACCGGCACCCGTGCGTCGGTCGGTGCGCAGGCCCACGACCTGGTCGAGCGCACCCGGGCCACCGGCACCGCGCTGCCGGTGTGCGTCGGCCTCGGCGTCTCCGACGCGGCCCAGGCCGCCGAGGTCGCCGGCTTCGCCGACGGTGTCATCGTCGGCTCGGCGTTCGTGAAGCGGATGCTGGACGCCCCGGACCACGCCTCCGGCCTCGACGCCGTGCGCGGGCTCGCGGGCGAGCTGGCGAAGGGCGTACGCGGACAGGCGTAGTCCGAACGGGTGGACCTCAGGCCGGGGAGGCGCGCTGCGCCTCCCCGGTTCGTTCTGGGGGTGTGAGCGAGAAGAACCGTGACGGAAAGCGCACCGCCCGGGAGCGGCTGGCGGTCGAGCGCGAGAAGCAGAAGGCCGCGGAGAAGCGACGGCGCGCGCTGATCGTGGGCGCGAGCGTCGTCTGCGTCCTGGGGCTCGCGGCGGTGATCGGCGTGATCGCCGCCAACTCGGGCAAGGAGAAGAGCAGCAGCGCGGGCCCGGTCGTGGCGCCCTCGGGCGCGCAGGGCAAGGACAGTCTCGCGATCCCGGTCGGCAAGGACGGCGCCAAGGCGACACTCACGGTCTGGGAGGACTTCCGCTGCCCGGCCTGCCAGGCCTTCGAGACGATGTACCGGCCCACGCTCCACGAACTCACCGACGCGGGCAAGCTCAGAGTCGAGTACCACCTGGTCCGGCTGATCGACGGCAATCTCGGCGGCACCGGCTCCCTGCGCGCCGCCAACGCCGCCGCCTGCGCCCAGGACGCCGGAAAGTTCCGCGACTACCACGACGTGCTCTACGAGAACCAGCCCAAAGAGACCGACGACACCTTCGCGGACAACGCCAAGCTGATCCAGCTGGCCGGCAAGGTGAAGGGCCTCGACACCCCCGCCTTCCAGAAGTGCGTCAAGGACGGCACCCACGACAGCTGGGTGAACAAGTCCCACAAGGCCTTCCAGGCCGGCGGCTTCAGCGGCACGCCCACCGTCCTGTTCGGCGGCAAGAACATCTACGCGGACCAGACGATGACCCCGGCGAAGCTGAAGCAGATGGTGGAGGAGGCGAACCGCGGGTAAGCGTGTTTCTCACGTCCCCGTTATGGACCCGTAGCCGGGCTGCTTGCCGTCCCCACGGCCCGGCACGGTAGCGTCGACCTTGCCATGGAACTTGCCTACATTCCCAGTCCGTCGCGCGGGGTCTGGAACCTCGGTCCGATCCCGCTGCGCGCCTACGCCTTCTGCATCATCATCGGCGTCTTCGTCGCCGTCTGGCTCGGCAACAGGCGCTGGATCGCCCGGGGCGGGCGAGCCGGCACGGTTGCCGACATCGCCGTATGGGCCGTTCCCTTCGGTCTCGTCGGCGGTCGGCTCTACCACGTGATCACGGACTACGAGCTGTACTTCAGCGCGGGCCGTGACTGGGTGGACGCCTTCAAGGTGTGGGAGGGCGGCCTCGGTATCTGGGGCGCGATCGCGCTCGGCGCGGTGGGCGCCTGGATCGGCTGCCGGCGCCGGGGCATCCCGCTGCCCGCCTACGCCGACGCCATCGCCCCCGGCATCGCCTTCGCGCAGGCCATCGGCCGCTGGGGCAACTGGTTCAACCAGGAGCTGTACGGGCGCGAGACGCATGTTCCGTGGGCGCTGCACATCACCTCCTCCGAGGGCGGCCGGGTGCCGGGCTACTACCACCCGACCTTCCTCTACGAGTCCCTGTGGTGCATCGGCGTCGCCCTCCTGGTCATCTGGGCCGACCGCCGCTTCCAGCTGGGCCACGGCCGGGCCTTCGCCCTGTACGTCGCCGCGTACTGCGTGGGCCGCGGCTGGATCGAGTACATGCGCGTCGACGACGCCCACCACATCCTGGGCCTCCGCCTCAACGACTGGACCGCGATGATCGTGTTCCTGCTGGCGGTGACGTACATCGTGGTGTCGGCGAAGAAGCGGCCCGGCCGGGAGGCGGTTGTCGAACCGGGTGCCTCCGACGGTCCGGCCGAGGACGCCTCAGGTGCTGAGGCCGACGGTGAGGAAGCCGACACCAAGGCCGACGCCAAGGCCGACGCCGAGGCCGACACCGAGGTCGAGGACAAGGCCGAGCCGGATGCCGTGGAGGCGAAGGACGAGCCGGAGTCGGCGAAGAAGAGCTGACGACTGGTTGTACGACACCGAGGGCGCCCGGAATCTTCTGGGCGCCCTCAGTGTGTGGGGGAAGAAGTTCAGCGACTCCGCCCCAACGACAGGGTCCGCTGCGCCGCCGCCACCACCGCCGCGTCGACGAAGCGGCCGTCGGGGAGGGCCTGGGCGCCCTCGTTCGTCGCCGCTGCCTTGATGATCGTTTCCGCTGCCTCGATCTCCGCGTACGTGGGCAGATACGCCCGCTCGATCACCGGCAGCTGCCGCGGGTGGATCGCCGCGCGGCCCAGGAAGCCGAGGGCGCGGCCGCGGGCGCAGGAGGTGGCCAGGCCGTCCAGGTCGCGGATGTCGGGGTGGACGGACTGGGGCGGCGGTGCCAGGCCGGCCGCGCGGGCGGCGACGACCACCCGCGAGCGGGGCCAGTCGAGACCCGCGTCGGCCCGTACGCCCAGGTCGGCCCGGAGGTCGGCCTCGCCGAGGGAGACGCCCCGCAGGGACGGGTGGGCGGTGGCGATGGCGAAGGCGTGCTCGATGCCGAGGGCCGACTCCAGCAGGGCGTACAGGGGGACGGGCGTGGCCACGGCGACCTGCCTGATCTGGCCCGGGGACGTCACCTTCGGGAGCCGTAGCCCGGACATGCCCGGCAGCGTGGCCAGCGCCGTCAGGTCGGCGGCCGCCCAGGGGCCGTCGAGGGCGTTGACGCGGACGTGGACCGGGACGGGCTGCGGCTCGCCCAGACGCTCGGCCGTGGCCGCGCGCGCGTACTCCTTGCGGTCGGGGGCGACCGCGTCCTCCAGGTCGATCACCACCACGTCGGCGCCCGCGGCCAGCGCCTTGGCCACGACGTGCGGGCGGTCGCCGGGGACGTACAGCCAGGTCAGCGGGAACGGCGTCACAGGGCGCCCTCCTCGCGCAGGGCGCGCAGCTCGGCCGGGGCGAGGCCCAGCTCGGTGAGCACCGCCTCCGTGTCGGCGCCGTGCGGGCGGCCGGCCCAGCGGATCGCGCCGGGCGTCGCGGACAGCCGGAAGAGGACGTTCTGCATGCGCAGCGGGCCCAGCTCCGGGTCGGTGACGGTGGTGACCGTGTCCAGGGCCTGGTACTGGGGGTCCGCCAGGACGTCCCGGGCGTCCTGGACCGGGGCGACCGCCGCATCAGCCTTCTCGAAGGCCGCGAGGACCTCGGCGCGGGTGCGGGCCGCGATCCAGGAGCCCACCGCCTCGTCCAGGACGTCGGCGTGCGCGGCCCGGTCCGTGCCCGTGGCGAACCACGGCTCCTCGATCAGCTCCGGGCGGCCCACCAGCCGCAGCACCCGCTCCGCCACCGACTGCGCGGAGGTGGAGACGGCGACCCAGCGGCCGTCGGCGGTGCGATAGGTGTTGCGCGGGGCGTTGTTCGCGGACCGGTTGCCGGTGCGTTCCTGGACGTAGCCGAGCTGGTCGTACCAGGTGGGCTGGGGGCCGAGGACGGCGAGGATCGGTTCGATGATTGCCATGTCCACGACCTGCCCCTCGCCGGTCCGGTCCCGCGCGGACAGGGCCGTCAGCACGGAGTACGCCGTGGCCAGACCGGCGACCGAGTCCGCGAGCCCGAACGGCGGGAGCGTCGGCGGTGCGTCCGGTTCGCCGGTGAGGGCCGCGAAGCCGCTCAGCGCCTCGGCGAGGGTGCCGAAGCCGGGCCGGTGCGCGTAGGGGCCGAACTGGCCGAAGGCCGTGACCCGGGCGAGGACCAGCCGCGGGTTGACGGCGGACAGCTCCGCCCAGCCCAGCTCCCACTTCTCCAGGGTGCCGGGGCGGAAGTTCTCGATCACCACGTCGGCGGTGGCGGCGAGCCGGAGCAGGGTCGCGCGGCCGCCGGGCTTGGACAGGTCGAGGGTGATGGTGCGCTTGTTGCGGCCGAGCACCTTCCACCACAGGCCGACCCCGTGCTTCGCCGGGCCGTGCCCACGGGACGGGTCGGGCCGGTCCGGATGCTCCACTTTGATCACCTCGGCGCCGAAGTCGCCGAGCAGGGTGGCGGCCATGGGGCCGGCGAAGAGGGTGGCCAGGTCCAGGACGCGCAGGCCGGTGAGGGGCTGCGGGGTGTTCGCGGGGCTGCTCATGCCGTGAACTGCGCGTCGATCTCCGGGCGGTACGGCATCGACGTCGACGCCCCCTCCCGCTGCACGGACAGGGCCGCCGCCGCGGCCGCCCAGGACAGGGCCTCCCGCACCGGTTTCTCCTCGGCGAGGGCCACCGCGAGCGCGCCGACGAAGGTGTCGCCCGCCGCGGTGGAGTCCACGGCCTTCACCCGGGGCGCGGGCACCACCAGGGGTTCGGCGCCCCGGGCCAGATACAGGCTGCCGGTCGCGCCCAGGGTGACGACGACCTCCGGCACCACGTCGAGCAGGGCGGCGGCTGCCTCCCGCGGGTCGGTGCGGCCGGTGAGGGTGACGGCCTCGTACTCGTTGGGGACCAACAGGTCGGTCGCGGCGAGGAGTTCCGGCGGGAGCGGCTGGGCGGGGGCCGGGGTGAGGACCGTACGGACGCCGTGTCTGCGCGCCGCCTGCGCGCCCGCGACGACCGCGGCCAGCGGGATCTCCAGCTGGAGCAGCAGCGCGTCGACGGAGGCGAGCAAGCCCTCGTCGCCGGGTGCGAGATGGTCGACGGTGCCGTTCGCGCCCGGGATGACGACGATGGAGTTGCCGCCCTCGTCGTCCACCACGATGTGCGCGGTGCCGGACGGGCCCTCGACCGTGCGCAGGAAGTCGGTGTCCACACCGGAGTGTTCGAGGGTGTCGCGCAGCCGCACGCCGAAGGCGTCGTTGCCGACCGCGCCGATCATCGTGACCGTGGCGCCGGCGCGGGCCGCGGCGATCGCCTGGTTGGCGCCCTTGCCGCCGGGGATCGTACGGAACTCCCGTCCCGTCACGGTCTCGCCGCGCTGCGGAGCCTTGGTGACGTAGGTGACGAGGTCCATGTTGGTGCTGCCGAGGACGGCGATGTGGGTCATGGGCGGGTCGCCTCCAGGTGCGTGAGGTGGGCGAGGGTGTCGAAGCCGGTGCCGTCGAAGTCGGCGACGGTGGTGGCGAGCCGGTTCTTCAGCGGGGCCCGCCAGCGCTCGGGGAGCGCGCCCGGCGTGCCGGCGAGCAGACCGGCGATGCTGCCGGCGGTCGCTCCGGCCGAGTCGGTGTCCCAGCCGCCGGACACGGCACGGCAGACGGAGCCGGTGAAGTCGCCGTCCGCGTGGGTGAGCGCGGCGACGATCAGGGCGGTGTTGGGGACGGCGTGGACCCAGTGGTGGGTCGCGGAGTAGGTGGCGTGGAGTTCGTCCACGACATCGTCGAAGTCCTGGTGCCTCCTCGCCGACCGGAGGGCGTGGTCGATCGCCCGTGCCAGGCGGGAGCGGGGTGGGACCACCGTGCGGCCGGTGTGCAGGCAGGCGTGGATGTCGTGGGTGCCGGTGGCCGCCGCGGCGAGGGTGGCGGCCGTGAACATCGCCGCGTAGACGCCGTTGGCGGTGTGGGTGAGGCGCGCGTCGCGATGGGCCTGTTCGGCGGCGGCCCCGGGGTCGCCGGGGTTGGTCCAGCCGTGCACGTCGGCACGGATCAGGGCGCCGATCCATTCGCGGAACGGGTTGCGGTGGCGGGCGGTGTGCGGGGGTTCGATGCCGGTGAGGAGGTTGCGGAAGGCGATGCGTTCGGCGGTGAAGGTGCGGCCGGGCGGGAGTTCGTCGAGCCAGAGCTGTGCCACGTCGGTGGTGGTGAAGGCCCTTCCGTGGCGCCCCAGCAGGAGCAGGTTGAGGAGGGGGTAGTTGAGGTCGTCGTCCTCGGGCATGCCGTCGATGTTCTCGGCGAGGGAGGTGGTGGCCGAGCGGCGGTTCCAGGGGTACTGGGCGAGGAGGTCCCCGGGGACGCCCCTTGCCGTGAAGTACGTGGTCAGGGGCCAGTTCCCGGTTGCCTTGGCGAGGGCGCGGATGCCGTCGAGGGGGAGTTTCTCGACGGGTTTGCCGAGGAGGCAGCCGATGGCTCTGCCGAGCCAGGACGCTTCGAGGGTGAGGGGGGTGGGGGCGGGGGCACTCACCTGCGGGGGCCAGTCCGGGCACAGGGCCTTGATCTTCGCCAGGTCCGTCGGCTCGTCCTCCGCCAACTTGCTCGGCAGGTCGGCCAGTTCGTCCAGCAGGTCTTCGGCGAGGAGGCGTAGGTAGCGGGACGCGCGGTTCGGGGAGGCTCCCGCTCGCTCCGGAGGCTCCAGGCCTCCCGCCGCGCGCCATCGCGCCTCGATCCTCGACGGTTCCCGGCCGTCCAGGCGGGCCTGGTGCAGCTCGTGGCCCAGCAGGTCCTCCGGCTGGACCCAGGTCAGGCGGAGCATGGCGTGCCTCCGAGCGACGCGAAGGCCTGCTCGTGTGCGCGTCGGCGGTGTACGTCCTGTGCGAAGACCTCGCGGGTGACCGCGGCCAGGGTGCGGGCCGGCTCCCACAGGTCCAGGCGGCTCGCCTCCGCCACCGTCTTCGCCCAGTCCTCGGGCACGGGGGAGCCCAGGGCGCCCGCGAGCGCGCCGGCCATCGTGGCGATCGAGTCGCAGTCGCGGCCGTAGTTGACCGCGCCCAGGACCGCCTGGCGGTAGTCGCCGCCGGAGACCAGCAACATGGCGAGGGCGACGGGCAGTTCCTCGATGGAGTGCAGCCGGGAGGGGCGGCGGGCGCCGAGGGAGGGGGCGCGGTAGTCGGGGCCGACCGTGTCGTACGGGGACACCGCCTGCCGGAGCGGGACCAGGGCCGACTCGAAGTCGCCGTGTTCGCACGCCACTTCGCAGACCTTCTCGATCGCCGCGCGCGTGCCGTCCTTCGCCAGGGACAGGCAGGCGGTCACCACCGAGTCCGGGGTCGCGCCCGGTGCGGTGGCGGCGGCGACCGCCGCGGCGAGGACTCCGGCGGCCTCACGGCCGTACGACGACTGGTGCGCACCCGCGATGTCCAGCGCCTCGGCGTACGCCCCGGCCGGGTTGGCCGCGTTGACCAGGCCGACGGGGGCCATGTACATCGCCGCACCGCAGTTGACGATGTTGCCGACGCCCGCTTCCCGGGGGTCGACATGGCCGTAGGCCAGCCGTGCCACGAGCCACTTCTCGGCGAGGAAGAGGCGCTGCAGCGGCAGGGCCTCGGCCTCCAGCTCGGGGATCCAGCGCGGGTTGGTCATCAGGTCCGGGACCAGGTGGTCGGCGACGGCGTACGCGTCGAGGTGGTCACGGACGCGGGCGTAGACCCGGACCAGCGCGTGGGTCATCAGGGTGTCGTCGGTGACGTGGCCGTCGCCCTTGTGGTACGGGGCGATGGGGCGGGCCGTGCGCCAGGCGTCGCCGTGCCAGGGGCCGACGACGCCGTGCACCCGGCCGCCGTGCCGCTCGGTGATCTGGTCGGGGGAGTAGCCCTCGACGGGGCCGCCGAGCGCGTCGCCGACGGCGGCTCCGACCAGGGCTCCGGTGATCCGTTCGTCCAGATTGGACCCACGGCTTTCTTCTCCTATGGGCGTCATGCCCCGAATCATCCTCCTGGTCGGGCCCGTTGTGCGGCTTCCAGGAGTCCGGCGAGTTCCACCAGGTCGGTGCCGGTGAGGCGGGGCAGGGCGCAGCCGGACAGCGTGCGGCAGGCGTCCCGCCAGCTCGCCGGGACGGCTGCGCCGCCGCCCAGGGCGCCGGTGAGCGCGCCCGCGAGGGCGGGGGCGGAGTCGGCGACCCGGGACAGACAGGCGGCGGCGGGGACGGCCTCGGCGAGCCGGCCCCGGGCGGCCGTGGCGAGGGCCAGGGCCACGGGGACGGTCTCGGCGGCGGCGATGCCGTAGCTGTAGACGTGGTCGACGATCTGGTGTTCCAGGAGGGGGACCAGGGCGAACGCCGACTCGCTGTCCTCGGCCAGGGCGAGGGCGTGGCGGGTGTTGCGGCCGATCTCCGTCGCCGCGGGGAGTTCGGCGACCGCGGCCGCCACGCAGGTGTCCGGGTCCGTACCGGTGAGGGCGAGTGCGAGGGCCGCCGCCATCGCGCGGGCGCCGTGCACGCCGTCGCCGTCCTGGGTGTAGCGGGCGTCGAACTCGGCGAGATCGGCGGCGCGTTGGGGGTCGCCCGGGTGGGCCACCGCGAGGACGCAGGCGCGGACGCAGGCGGCGTCGTCGAAGTAGTGCGGGTTGTCGTGGCCGGTGGCGGGCGGGCGCAGGCCGGCGGCGAGGTTGCCGAGGCCGGCGCGGACGGAGATGCGGGCGCGCAGGGGCAGTACGGCGGACTCGATCTCGGGGGCGCGGTCCGCTGCCGCGGCGACTTCGGAGGCTACGGCGGTCCAGGTGAGGTCGATGGCGGCGCGCATACGGCGTTCCCGGCTGAGGTCGCCGAGTACGTCGTCGTCGCCGGCCCGCAGAACCGCTTCCGCGGCGAACGCGGCCCACTCGGCGTCATCGGAGGGGCCTAGGCGGAGCGGTTCCGGGGGCTGGTTGAGCGCGATCGGTACGGGGAGGGTGGTGGTGGCGTTCTGCTCGGCGAAGGTGTCCAGTTCGCGGGTCAGGCGGCGGGTCCACTCGGGCATCCTGGCGGCGCGGTGCCGGGCGGCGGGCCAGCCGGCGGCGTCGCCTGCGGCCAGGCCCAGCAGGAGTCCTTCGATACGGCGCGTCATGACACCGGCTCGCTGTCCTGCTGCCCGGAGTTACCCGCACCGACCAGGGGGCTCCGCCCCCTGGACCCCCGGACCTTCGCCCACCCACCACCCGACTCGGTTGGCTGACATGTGGCTGGGCGGGGTGTGGGGGGTTCGGTCGGGTGAGGAGTGGTTGGGCGGGGTGTGGAGGGTTCGGTCGGGTGAGGAGTGGTTGGGCGGGGTGTGGAGGGTTCGGTCGGGTGAGGAGTGGCCGGGCGGGGTGTGGAGGGTTCGGTCGGGTGAGGAGTGGCCGGGAAGGGTGTGGAGGGTTCGGTCGGCCGAGAAGTGGCCGGGCGGGGTGTGGGGGGCTCCGTCGGCTGTGAAGTGGTCGGGCCGAGCCACCGTGCGTCCTCCGGTAGAAAGTCCGGCCGTACCACCCCCGCCCCCCACTTCCCGCCTTCCTCCGGCACCAGTAGCTCTGCCACGTCCAGGATGTGGTGGCCGGCCATGGAGGGCAGGCAGCGGCCGCGGGCCGGGCCGATGGCCGAGGCCCAGTCCGGGGGGATCGCCGAGATGCCCTGGGTCGCGCCCGACAGGGCGCCGGCCACCGCCGCTGTCGTGTCCGCGTCGCGGCCCATGTTGACCGCCGTGAGGACCGCCTCCCGGAAGTCGCCGTCGGCCGCCGCGTACGCGCCGAAGGCGAGGGCGACGGCCTCGGGGGCCAGGTCGGTCCAGGGGTAACCGCCGATGACCACCGCGGAGCGGACCGCGCGTTCGCCGCGGTGGGCCACGGTCACCGCGCGCCGCAGCGAGCGGGCCGTCCAGGAGTCCTCCGGCACGACGGCGAGCGCCGAGGCGATCACCACGGCGGGCGAGGCGCCCGCCATCGCCGCCGCCACTCCCGCCGCGACCGCCTGGCCGCCGTAGATGCCCTCGCCCTCATGGCTGACCAGGCCGTCGATCGCCACCAGGCGGGCCGCTTCGGCGGGTCGGCCCGCCGCGAAGACGCCGAAGGGTGCCGCCCGCATCGCCAGCCCGTCGCTCCAGGCGTGCCGGTGCTGGGCGGAGATGGGGGCCGCGAGGCCACGGCGGAGGTTCTCCAGCGTGCCCCGCTCGCTGAAGCCCGCGCCGCGGAAGGGGCCCTCGGCCCGGTCGGCGATCCACTCGTGCCAGGCGGCCTCGACATGGGCGGGGGTGAGTGCCGAGCCGTGCCGGGCCAGCAGCAGGCCCGAGAAGATCGCGTACTCGGTGTCGTCGGTGCCGGACGGCGTCTCGGTGACGTACCCCGTGATGCGGCCCCAGCGGGCGCGGATCTCGGAGGGCTTCAGGTTCTCCGCGGGCGCTCCGAGTGCGTCTCCGACGGCCAGGCCGAGCAGGGCGCCGCGGGCCCGTTCGCGGAGTCCGGCAGCGTCTCCGGGCGCCGCGGCCGGGGGAGTGCAGGCGATCGATGCCATGGGCGGCCTCTCCTTCGCGGGACCTTTGCGGATGTCTCCCACGGGAGGGGTGCGGGTGAGCCTCGGCGGCCGCCGTGTCACCCGGTCGGCATCTGAGCAGTCATGATCACGGATGAGCGTTCGGCGGTAAAACCGCAGGTTAGCCGAGCCTTTCCTTGCTGGCGGCGATGAAATTATCGGCGTAGGTTCGGGGTTGTCGAAAAGTAGAACTCATCCAAAGTTAGCTTTGGCTAATCTTCCTGGGGGACCGCATGGCCATCATCGAAACCGAGGCGGCGCTGCACGAGGCGCACCGTGACAACCACACGCACCGGGATGTGAACGGCGGTTGGCTGCGTCCCGCCGTCTTCGGCGCCATGGACGGCCTGGTCTCCAACCTCGCCCTGATGACCGGCGTGGCCGGCGGTTCCGTCAGCCATCAGACGATCGTCATCACCGGGCTCGCCGGCCTCGCCGCCGGCGCCTTCTCCATGGCGGCCGGCGAGTACACCTCCGTCGCCTCGCAGCGCGAACTCGTCGAGGCCGAACTCGACGTCGAGCGGCGGGAACTGCGCAAGCACCCGCAGGACGAGGAGGACGAGCTGGCGGCGCTCTACGTGGCCCGCGGAGTCGAGCCGGAGCTGGCCCGTGAGGTCGCCCGGCAGCTGTCCGAGGATCCCGAGCAGGCACTGGAGATCCACGCCCGCGAGGAGCTGGGCATCGACCCCGGCGATCTGCCGTCGCCGCTGGTCGCGGCCGTGTCGTCGTTCGGGTCCTTCGCGCTTGGCGCGCTGCTGCCCGTCCTGCCGTTCCTGCTGGGCGCGACCGCCCTCTGGCCGGCCGTGCTCCTCGCGCTCGCCGGGCTCTTCGGCTGCGGTGCCGTGGTGGCCAAGGTGACCGCGCGGAGCTGGTGGTACAGCGGCCTCAGGCAGCTCGCGCTGGGCGGTGCGGCGGCCGGTGTGACGTACGCCCTGGGCAGCCTGTTCGGAACGGCCGTAGGATAGCTCGACCGCTACCTATGCGATGGGCCGCATAAGTAGCCGTTACTTGCTGGTTTCGAATGCTTAACCAGCGGGCATGAGCCGTAAGCGCTGTGGGCAATGACGCCTGCGGCGCACTCGCGGGAGGAGTGAAGACGCTCCCCCCGGCCCCCTCGGGCCGACGGACGCCGATCTGATCGATCTTGTCCCGCTCGGTCCCCCCATACTTTCCGCCGCTCGTGTGCGGCGCTGCCGTGACCCTGCGGCACCTGCCGCAAACCCGGGCGGCGTCCGCATGTTGGAACGGAGTATCCGGTTCCCGAGAACCGCTCCATCATGTAACCTGCACGAAATTTTGCACTCCGCAGAGGGCCAACGTCGTCCCTCGGCACTTGCCACATGCCACATGACGACGACGGGAGAGCCGATGCGTACGCCGCGCCAGCCGTCCCAGCATTCCGCGAATGGCCAGAACTGGTCGTTCATGGATGCTCGCCCTGCTGCGCAGGGTATGTACGACCCCCGCAACGAGCACGACGCCTGTGGCGTCGGATTCGTGGCCACCCTCACCGGTGAGGCGAGCCATGCGCTGGTCGAGCAGGCGCTGACTGTTCTGCGCAACCTCGAGCACCGCGGCGCCACCGGCTCGGAGCCCGACTCCGGCGACGGCGCGGGCATCCTCTCCCAGGTGCCGGACGCCTTCTTCCGTGAGGTGGCCGGATTCGACCTTCCCGCGGCGGGCTCGTATGCCGTAGGCATCGCCTTCCTGCCGACGGACGGGACCCAGGACGCCATCTCGAAGATCGAGACGATCGCGGCCGACGAGGGCCTGACCGTCCTCGGCTGGCGCGAGGTCCCCGTCGCGCCGGAACTGCTGGGCGCCACCGCCCGGTCCACCATGCCGGCCTTCCGGCAGGTCTTCGTCACCGACGGCGCCAGCGAGGGCATCGCGCTGGACCGCAAGGCCTTCGTGCTGCGCAAGCGCGCCGAGCGGGAGGTCGGTGTCTACTTCCCGTCCCTCTCCGCCCGCACGATCGTCTACAAGGGCATGCTGACCACCGGCCAGCTGGAGCCCTTCTTCCCGGACCTGTCCGACCGCCGCTTCGCCTCGGCCATCGCGCTCGTCCACTCGCGCTTCTCCACGAACACCTTCCCGTCGTGGCCGCTCGCGCACCCCTACCGCTTCGTCGCCCACAACGGTGAGATCAACACCGTCAAGGGCAACCGCAACTGGATGCGCGCCCGCGAGTCGCAGCTGGTCTCCGACCTGTTCGGCAACGGCGACCTCGAGCGCGTCTTCCCGGTGTGTACGCCGGACGCCTCCGACTCGGCCTCCTTCGACGAGGTGCTCGAGCTGCTCCACCTCGGCGGCCGCTCGCTCCCGCACTCCGTGCTGATGATGATCCCGGAGGCGTGGGAGAACCACGACTCCATGGAGCCGGCCCGGCGCGCGTTCTACCAGTTCCACTCCACGATGATGGAGCCCTGGGACGGCCCCGCCTGCGTCACCTTCACCGACGGCACCCAGGTCGGCGCCGTGCTCGACCGCAACGGTCTGCGCCCCGGCCGCTACTGGGTCACCGACGAAGGCCTCGTCGTCCTCGGCTCCGAGGTCGGCGTCCTCGACATCGACCCGGCCAAGGTCGTCCGCAAGGGCCGGCTGCAGCCCGGCAAGATGTTCCTCGTCGACACCGTCGAGCACCGCATCATCGAGGACGACGAGATCAAGGCGCAGCTCGCCGCCGAGGCTCCCTACGCCGAGTGGCTGGAGGCCGGCGAGATCGAGCTGGGCGACCTGCCCGAGCGCGAGCACATCGTCCACACCCACGCCTCGGTCACCCGCCGCCAGCAGACCTTCGGCTACACCGAGGAGGAGCTGCGCGTCATCCTGGCGCCGATGGCCAAGGCCGGCGCCGAGCCGATCGGCTCCATGGGCACCGACTCGCCGATCGCCGCCCTCTCCGAGCGCCCCCGGCTGCTCTTCGACTACTTCACCCAGCTGTTCGCGCAGGTCACCAACCCGCCGCTGGACGCGATCCGTGAAGAGCTGGTCACCTCCCTGCGCTCCTCGCTGGGCCCCGAGGGCAACCTGCTGGACCCGACCGCCGCGTCCTGCCGTACGGTCACCCTGCCCTTCCCGGTGATCGACAACGACGAGCTGGCCAAGCTCATCCACATCAACGCCGACGGCGACATGCCCGGCTTCAAGGCCGCGACGCTCTCCGGCCTGTACCGGGTCTCCGGCGGCGGTGACTCCCTCGCCGCGCGCATAGACGAGATCTGCGCCGAGGCCGACGCGGCCATCGAGAACGGCGCCCGGCTGATCGTCCTCTCGGACCGGCACTCGGACGCCGAGCACGCGCCGATCCCGTCGCTGCTGCTCACCGCGGCCGTCCACCACCACCTCATCCGCACCAAGCAGCGCACCCACGTGGGCCTGCTGGTCGAGGCCGGCGACGTCCGCGAGGTCCACCACGTCGCGCTGCTCATCGGCTTCGGCGCCGCGGCCGTGAACCCGTACCTGGCGATGGAGTCCGTCGAGGACCTGGTCCGCGCGGGCACCTTCCTGTCGGACATCGAGTCCGAGAAGGCCATCCGCAACCTGATCTACGCCCTCGGCAAGGGCGTCCTGAAGGTCATGTCCAAGATGGGCATCTCGACCGTCGCCTCCTACCGCGGCGCGCAGGTCTTCGAGGCCGTCGGCCTGGACGACACCTTCGTCGAGAAGTACTTCAACGGCACCGCCACCAAGATCGGCGGCGTCGGCATCGACGTCATCGCCAAGGAGGTCGCCGCCCGCCACGCCAAGGCCTACCCGGCCTCCGGCATCGCCCCGGCGCACCGCGCGCTGGAGATCGGCGGCGAGTACCAGTGGCGCCGCGAGGGCGAGCCGCACCTGTTCGACCCGGAGACGGTCTTCCGCCTCCAGCACTCCGCGCGCTCCGGCCGCTACGACATCTTCAAGAAGTACACCGAGCGGGTGAACGAGCAGTCCGAGCGCCTGATGACGCTGCGCGGTCTGTTCGGCTTCACGTCGGACCGCCCGTCGATCTCCATCGACGAGGTCGAGCCGGCCGGCGAGATCGTCAAGCGGTTCTCGACCGGCGCGATGTCGTACGGCTCCATCTCCAAGGAGGCGCACGAGACCCTCGCCATCGCCATGAACCAGCTGGGCGGCAAGTCCAACACCGGTGAGGGCGGCGAGGACCCGGAGCGCCTGTACGACCCGGCGCGCCGGTCCAGCATCAAGCAGGTCGCCTCCGGCCGCTTCGGTGTGACCTCCGAGTACCTGGTCAACGCGGACGACATCCAGATCAAGATGGCGCAGGGCGCCAAGCCCGGCGAGGGCGGCCAGCTGCCCGGCCACAAGGTCTACCCGTGGGTCGCCAAGACGCGTCACTCGACGCCGGGCGTGGGCCTGATCTCCCCGCCGCCGCACCACGACATCTACTCCATCGAGGACCTGGCCCAGCTGATCCACGACCTCAAGAACGCCAACCCGGCGGCACGTATCCACGTGAAGCTGGTGTCGGAGGTCGGCGTCGGCACGGTCGCGGCCGGTGTGTCCAAGGCGCACGCGGACGTCGTCCTCATCTCGGGTCACGACGGCGGTACGGGTGCCTCCCCGCTGACCTCGCTGAAGCACGCGGGCGGTCCCTGGGAGCTGGGCCTGGCCGAGACGCAGCAGACGCTGCTGCTCAACGGCCTGCGCGACCGGATCGTGGTCCAGACGGACGGCCAGCTGAAGACCGGCCGTGACGTGGTCATCGCCGCGCTGCTGGGCGCCGAGGAGTTCGGTTTCGCGACCGCTCCGCTCGTCGTCTCCGGCTGCATCATGATGCGCGTCTGCCACCTGGACACCTGCCCGGTCGGCATCGCCACCCAGAACCCGACGCTGCGCGACCGCTTCGCCGGCAAGGCCGAGTACGTGGTGAACTTCTTCCAGTTCATCGCCGAGGAGGTCCGCGAGATCCTCGCCGAGCTGGGCTTCCGCTCCATCGAGGAGGCCGTCGGCCACGCCGAGGCGCTCGACGTCACCCGTGCCGTCGACCACTGGAAGGCGCAGGGCCTGGACCTGGAGCCGCTGTTCCACGTTCCGTCGCTGCCCGAGGGCGCGGTGCGCCACCAGATCGTCGAGCAGGACCACGGCCTGGAGAAGGCCCTGGACAACGAGCTGATCAAGCTGGCCGCGGACGCGCTCGCCGCCTCGGACGCCACCGAGGCCCAGCCGGTGCGCGCCCAGGTCGCCATCCGCAACATCAACCGCACGGTCGGCACCATGCTCGGCCACGAGGTGACGAAGAAGTTCGGCGGCGCGGGCCTGCCCGACGACACCATCGACATCACCTTCACCGGCTCCGCCGGCCAGTCCTTCGGCGCGTTCCTGCCGCGCGGTGTCACGCTGCGCCTGGAGGGCGACGCCAACGACTACGTCGGCAAGGGCCTCTCCGGCGGTCGCGTCGTCGTCCGCCCGGACCGCGCGGCCGACCACCTCGCCGAGTACTCGACCATCGCGGGCAACACCATCGCCTACGGCGCCACCGGCGGCGAGCTGTTCCTGCGCGGCCGTACCGGTGAGCGGTTCTGCGTCCGCAACTCCGGCGCGCTGGTCGTCTCCGAGGGCGTGGGCGACCACGGCTGCGAGTACATGACCGGCGGTCACGCGGTCGTCCTCGGCCCGACCGGCCGCAACTTCGCGGCGGGCATGTCCGGCGGTGTCGCGTACGTCATCGACCTCGACCGGGACAACGTCAACGTCGGCAACGCCGGCGCCGTCGAGGCGCTGGACGACACGGACAAGCAGTGGCTGCACGGCGTGGTGCGCCGCCACGCCGAGGAGTCCGGCTCGACGGTCGCCGAGAAGCTGCTGGCCGACTGGGACGCGGCCGCGGAGCGGTTCAGCAAGATCATCCCCAGCACGTACAAGGCAGTGCTCGCCGCCAAGGACGCCGCCGAGCGAGCCGGTCTCACCGAGACCGAGATCACCGAGAAGATGATGGAGGCGGCGATCAATGGCTGACCCGAAGGGCTTCCTGAACCACGGCCGTGAGGTCGCCAAGACCCGCCCCGTCACCGAGCGCGTCAAGGACTGGAACGAGGTCTACGTCCCCGGCTCCCTGCTGCCGATCATCAGCAAGCAGGCCAGCCGGTGCATGGACTGCGGCATCCCGTTCTGCCACAACGGCTGTCCGCTGGGGAACCTGATCCCCGAGTGGAACGACTACGCCTACCGCGAGGACTGGGCGGCCGCCTCCGAGCGCCTGCACGCGACCAACAACTTCCCGGAGTTCACCGGTCGCCTCTGCCCGGCCCCCTGTGAGTCGGCGTGTGTGCTCGGCATCAACCAGCAGCCGGTCACCATCAAGAACGTCGAGGTCTCGATCATCGACAAGGCGTGGGAGACCGGGGACGTCGCCCCGCAGATCCCCGAGCGCCTGTCCGGCAAGACGGTCGCGGTCATCGGCTCGGGCCCGGCGGGTCTCGCCGCCGCCCAGCAGCTGACCCGGGCCGGCCACACGGTCGCCGTCTACGAGCGCGCGGACCGCATCGGAGGCCTCCTCCGGTACGGCATCCCCGAGTTCAAGATGGAGAAGCGGCACATCAACCGCCGTATCGAGCAGATGCGCGCGGAGGGCACCCGCTTCCGCACCGGCATCGAGATCGGCCGGGACCTGAAGGCGACGGACCTGAAGAAGCGGTACGACGCGATCGTGATCGCCGCCGGCGCCACGACCGCCCGTGACCTGCCGGTGCCGGGCCGCGAGCTCAAGGGCATCTACCAGGCGATGGAGTTCCTGCCGCTGGCCAACAAGGTGCAGGAGGGCGACTACGTCACCGCGCCGATCTCGGCCGAGGGCAAGCACGTCGTCGTCATCGGCGGTGGCGACACCGGCGCCGACTGCGTGGGCACCGCCCACCGCCAGGGCGCGGCCTCCGTCACCCAGCTGGAGATCATGCCCCGCCCGAACGACGAGCGGCACCCGACCAGCCAGCCCTGGCCGACCTTCCCGATGCTCTACAAGGTCACCTCGGCGCACGAAGAGGGCGGCGAGCGGGTCTACTCCGTCTCGACCACCCACTTCGAGGGCGACGAGGACGGCAACGTGCAGTGGCTGCACCTGTCCGAGGTCGAGTTCGTCGACGGCAAGCTGACCCCGAAGCCGGGCACCGAGCGCAAGATCCCGGCCCAGCTGGTCACCCTCGCCATGGGCTTCACCGGAACCGACCGGGAGAACGGCGTGGTGGAGCAGTTCGGCCTGGCCCTCGACGAGCGCGGTAACATCGCCCGCGACGCCGACTTCCAGACCAACGTGCCGGGTGTGTTCGTCGCCGGTGACGCCGGCCGCGGCCAGTCCCTCATCGTGTGGGCGATCGCGGAGGGCCGCTCGGCCGCCCGCGGTGTCGACCGCCACCTGACCGGAGCCAGCGACCTGCCGGCCCCGATCCGCCCGACGGACCGCTCGCTGATGGTCTGACGGTTCATCACAAGAACGTCCCGTACAAAGGCGTACGGAACACTGGCGGCGCCTGCCCCACAGTCCCCGACCGGACGTGGGCAGGCGTCGCCGCCTTTTTCGGCGCGAGGCGCCGCCCTTCAGCGCGAACTCGCCTTCAGCCCCTCGAACTTCACGGTCGCGTCCTCGGTGTACGCCCCCACCCTGCCCGTGGTGTACGGCCGTTCGGTGTCGGTGAAGGTCACCAGGTGCTTTCCGCCCACCGCGACGGTGAGGCCCGCACCGTTCTGCTCCACCCGGACCGTGTACCAGGCGCCCACCGGGTAGACCGTCCGCCCGGTAGCCAGGAAGCGCTGGCCTCCCGGATAGGCAGGATCCCGCTTCCCCAGCTCCCAGCCGTTGGGCTTGAGGGTGATGTAGTAGAAGTGCTCCGGATCGGTGTACGCCCAGACCAGCCACGGGACCTCCCACGGGTTCGGGTCGGGATCGCGCAGCTGCCGCACCGTCCGCATCCGTGCCGTGTACCGCACGTCCGTGTACGAGGCGGTGCTCACCACCAGGCCCGCGTGTGTGGCGCCGGGGCCTTCCGCGGCCCTGGGGGAGAGCGACAGGGCGTCGTCGTCGCCCAGGTTGGTGCCGTGGCCGTTGAACACCGAGAGCCAGCGGCCGTGGATCGTGCCGTCGATCCACGGCTTGGGCGGCGGTGCGTCGCCCCGGCACTGGACCAGGACCACCGCCAGGAGCGCGGTCAGCGTGAACGCCAGTGCCAGGGTGGTGAGCAGGCGGCCCCTGCGCCCCCGCGGGATCGGCGGGATCCGGCGAACGATGCGCAGGGGCGTCTGGGTCATGCGGTCGAGTATGGCCCGGAAGCGGTGAGGCCGACGGGCACTTCCGCGGCGAAGTCCTCGGCCAGTTGGGCCAGTACGCGGCCGGCGGCCAGGCCGTCCCCGAACGGGTTGCCCGCGGCCGCCATCCGCCGGTACTCCACCGGATCGTCCAGCAGCCGCTCGGCCCAGGTCACGATGGCGTCCGGGTCCGTGCCGATCAGCCGGGCCGCGCCCGCCTCGACCGCCTCCGGGCGTTCGGTGGTCGTGCGCAGCACCAGCGTGGGCTTGCTCAGGCTCGGGGCCTCCTCCTGGATGCCGCCGGAGTCGGTGAGCACCAGGTCGCACGCGGCCAGCGTGGCCGCGAAGTCCAGGTAGCCGAGCGGTTCGACGAGCGAGATGCCGGCGTGGCCGTCGAGTTCGGGCAGCAGTGCGTCCCGTACGGCGGGGCTCTTGTGCAGCGGCAGCACGATCTCCACGTCCCCGCGCCCGGCGAGCCGGGTGAGCGCACGGCCCATGCCGCGCATCCGCTCGCCCTGGTTCTCCCGGCGGTGCAGGGTCACCAGGACCCGCCGGGCGCCGGTGCGGAACGCGGAGGTGCCGGTGCCCTCGGTCAGCACCCACAGCAGGTTGTCGATGACGGTGTTGCCGGTGGTGAACACCTGCTCCGCCGGGACGCCCTCGCCGGTGAGCTGCCGTGCCGCGCGCGGGGTCGGGGCGAAGTGCCAGCGGGCGATGCGTCCGATGAGGCTGCGGTTCAGCTCCTCCGGGAACGGGTTGTCGATGACTCCGGTGCGCAGCCCCGCCTCGACGTGGGCGACCGGGATCTTCTCGTAGAAGGCGGCCAGGGCGCCGGCCAGCGCGGTCGTGGTGTCCCCCTGCACCACGACCAGGTCGGGCCGCTGCTCCCGCACGACCTCGCCGAGTTCGCCGACCAGGCGGGCGGTCAGCTCGGACAGCTGCTGCCGGCTGCGCATCACGTCGAGCGCGATCCGTACGTCGACGCAGAGCAGGCCGAGCATCTGGTGGAGCATCTCGCGGTGCTGGCCGGTGGTGACGACGATCGGCTCGAACTGCTCGCTGTCGGCCATGGCCCGTGCCACCGGCGCCAGTTTGATCGCTTCCGGCCGGGTGCCCAGCACGAGCATGGCGCGTACGGGCAGGGTGGACGGAGGTGTGGACATGGAAGCCCCCCTAGGGCGTGCGCGGTCGTCGCAGGACCGCGTGAGCGGTGCGGAGAGATGAGAGATGAGAGATGCGCGGCCGTTCAGCCGCGGGAGCGGGACGAAGGTCCTCAGGTGCGCGCGGTCTTCAGCCAGGTCTTTTTGCCGGTGAGCATCCGCCAGAACCCCCACCAGCCGGCGAAGAACCAGATGTAGCCGTAGAAGACGAAGACATGGGCGAGGAGCACACAGCGCACCAGACCCAGCGCCCGCTCACGCTTGAAGTACACGAAGCCGTAGGTGTAGGCGGCCGTGAACGAGAGCGCGTACGGACCGAGCAGCCACATGGGCGACACGAGCGGGTGTCCCACCTGGAGGGAGGCCACGACGGTGGCACCCAGGGCGACCAGGAAGGAGACCGGCAGCAGCGAGGTGAGCAGGATCAGGACCGGGCTCGACAGGTGGTAGAGCATGTCCAGCGCCGGCCGGGTCGGCACGTCCCTGAGGATGAGCGGGACGAGTCCGGCGGACTGCAGATGGCCCTGGAACCAGCGGGATCGCTGCCGTACCAGGCGCCGCAGGCTGAGCACGGCCTGCTGGGAGACCGCGGCGGTGGTGCAGTGCATGTTGGTCCAGCCCTTGGCGATCAGCCGCACCCCGAGGTCCAGGTCCTCGGTGAGACTGTCGCTCCACGGGCCGTCCCCGTCGAGCGTGTTGAGCGCCGACAGACGCATGAACTGCCCGTTGCCGCCCATGCCCACGCTGCCGATGAAGCGCCGCGCGCTCTGGAACACGTCGCCGTAGACGACGAACTCCATGTCCTGCATGCGGGCGAGCAGCCCCTCGGCCCGGTTGTACATACGAACGCAGACCTGGACCGCGCCCGTACCCGGGTCGTCGAAGTACGGGTCGACGGACTGCACGACGTGCGGGTCGAGCCGCCCGTCCGCGTCCACCACGCACAGCACGACGTCCGCCGGGTCGTGTCCGGCGAGCAGGCCGGAATCCCTGAGGTGCCGCACGCCGTCGTTGAGTGCGGCGCCCTTGCCCCGGCGTGCGTTCGGTGGAGTGCGCCGGTGCAGCCGGACCAGGTTCGGGTCGGCGGCCCGTGCGATGTCGCTGGTGCGATCGTCGGAGCCGTCGTCTATGACCAGCGCCATGAAATTCCCGGCGGGCAGCGAAGTGATGCGCGCCAGGCTTTCCGCGAGAACTTTCTCCTCGTTCAGACACGCCAGCAGAAATACGTAGAAGCGTTCTCGCCGATCTGTTCGAGAACGGCGAATTCTGCGTCGAGAGAGAAGGAAAAGACTGGTGTTGTAGCAGCCGGCCATCACAATCAGCGTGATGCTCGACCACAGCAGCAGCTCAATGATCACGGCTGCCTCCGGCATGCGCCCGTATCCGCTGGCCCTGGCGTCGCAGACGTATCCGGGTCAGCAGTATCAGGCACGCCGTCAGGCAATAGAACAGAAATCCGGCCCCGGCTATCGCCTGTAGTGCTTTGGCCAAAGGCAGGCCGGGTATCGCTTCCGGTGCGGCCATCGCGCCTGCCATGGGCAGAAGTGCCCCCAGGGCGGGTCGTCCGTACATTGTCCCCCCATATTCGGTGCGCGTCCCCAACGCGCGGTGGTGAACTTAGCAGACCTTCCGATAGCAAGAAGGACATTTGACAGTCATCGCGCCGGCCAGAAGAATCGGTGCCTTCCTGACGCCAAATGCTTTGTCAATCATTTGGCAAAGTGGGGGGAAGATCGTGAGACGAGGGATCCCGCCCCGGAAGAGGGCACACAGCAGAATTTCCGTCGTTCTACTACTCGTCGCCGCTCTGCTGAGCGGCACATTCCTGGCCACCAACGCCCAGGCCGCCGGGGGGCGGCAGCACTGGGGCGAGGCCACCGGCACCGGGTCCGGGCTGAACCGGGTCGACCTCAAGGGCTGGGCAGAATCCCAGCTCAAGGACGACCAGGCACGGCGCACCCGGCCGCACCCGGAGACCACCCCGACCACCCGCGTGTCGGCGGCCGCCCACCCGGTCCGCACCACGACCGCCGCGACCCGGCAGAAGGCCCTGCTCGCCCCGGCCGACGCGGCCGCCGACGCCACCCCGACCGCACTCGTCCTCTACGACACGGCGGGCCCCTACGGGCAGCTGGGCGAGCTGTACGCGATGGCCGCGGCCAACCTCGCCGGCCACTTCGGCACGGTGACGGCCAAGCCGGTCCAGCAGTACACCGCCGGAATGATCGGCTCGTACTCGACCGTGATCTACATCGGCTCGACGTACTACGGCGGCGCCACCCCGGACGCCGTCCCGGCCGCGTTCTACGCCGACGCGTCGGCGAGTGCCAAGCCGGTGATCTGGATGGGCGCCAACATCTGGAACATGGCGGGCGCGGTGGGCGTACCCCAGTTCACGCAGAAGTACGGCTGGGACCCGACGACGTCGTACTACGAGGACGGCGGTTCGATCGGCGACGTCACGCAGGTGACGTACCGCGGTCAGACCCTGACCCGCACCATTCCGGCCGGGCAGGACGGCGGCGTGCTGCGCCCCAACGTCCTGACGGGGCCCGGATACGCGGCCGTCACCCGGCTCGCGGAGGGCCTGGACAGCTCGAACGGGCACACCTTCGGCTGGGCGGTGCGCTCGGCCAACCTCACCTACATCAGTGAGATCCCGTTCTCCTACGTCTCCGAGACCGACCGCGTCATCGCCTTCGAGGACCTGCTCTTCGACGCCCTCGCCCCGGCCACCGCCGAGCGGCACCGGGCGATGGTGCGCCTGGAGGACATCAGCCCCGACTCGGATCCCACCGAACTGCGGGCGATGGCCGACTACCTGTACGCGCAGAACATCCCGTACGGCATCAACGTGATCCCCGTCTACACGGACCCCAAGGGCACCTACAACAACGGCGTCCCGCAGACGATCACGCTCGCCCAGCGCCCGCAGGTGGTCAGCGCACTGAAGTACATGCTGGCCAGGGGCGCGGTCCTGATGGACCACGGCTACACGCACCAGTACAGCAACGTCAACAACCCCTACAACGGGGTGACCGGCGACGACTTCGAGTTCTACCGGGCCCACATCGACGCCGCGAACAACGTCGTCCACGACGGCCCGGTCGCCGAGGACTCCGCCCTCTGGGCGCAGACCCGGGTCACCAGCGCGCTCACCCAGTTCACCCTGGCGGGCCTGCCCAGGCCGACGCTGTGGACCACCCCGCACTACGCGGGCTCCGCGGCCGACTACAAGGTCTTCGGCGCCAACTTCTCGGCACGCCTGGAGCGTTCGCTCTACTTCGCCGGGACGCTGAGCGGGGCCTCGGCCGACCCGAACCGGTTCATCGGGCAGTTCTTCCCGTACGTGGTGAAGGACGTGTACGGCACCAAGGTGCTGCCCGAGAACATCGGCAACTACGAGCCGGAGGCGTACAACAACCACCCGGCGCGCCTGCCCGCCGACCTCATCGCGTCGGCGAAGGCGAACCTGGCTGTACGGGACGGAGTGGCGAGCTTCTTCTACCACCCCTACTACCCGGTGCAGCCGTTGAAGGACACGATCGACGGCATCAAGGCACTCGGCTACACCTTCGTCAGCCCGGCGGCGCTGTGACGGCGCCCGCCCCGAGGAAGAGGACCGTCGCCGTCATGGCGGCGGTCCTCGCCGTCGTCACCGGGTGCGTGTCCACCGGCGCGGGCAAGGGGCCCGCCCACGGCGGCACGCACGCCTCCCGCCCGGAGACCGGGACCACCACCATGCGCGGCATCACCCTGCCCTCGTGGTACCGCACCGACTACGACAGCCCGGCCGCGCCCCGCTATCTGCGCGGCATCAAGGCCACCGGGGCACGCTGGGTCACCTTCACCCCGACCTGGTACCAGAAGCGGGTCACCGACTCCGCCCCGCACACCACGGAGGAGACCGCGAGCGACGCGAGCCTGCGCAGGATCGTGCAGCGCGCCCACGCGGCCGGCCTCAAGGTGATGATCAAGCCGCACGTGGACCTGCCCGGCGATGCCGACCGCGCCGAGATCCGCCCCCGCGACCGGGCCGCCTGGTTCGCCGCCTACCGCCGCTTCATCACCCACTACGCGGACCTCGCCGCCGACACCGGAGCCGAACAGCTCGCGGTCGGCACCGAACTCGCCGGGGTCTCCGGCGACACCACCGCCTGGACGAAGGTGATCGAGGCGGTCCGCGACCACTACGACGGCCCGCTGACCTACGCCGCCAACTACGACGAGTACCAGCACATCCACTTCTGGAAGGACCTCGACCTCATCGGCATCGACGCCTACTGGCCGCTCGCCGAGAAAGCCACCACCGACCCCGCCCTGCTGAACCGCGCCTGGGCCCCGATCCGGCAGAAGCTCGCCGCGTACTCGGCACGCCGGCACCGCCGGATCCTGTTCACCGAGGCCGGCTACGTCAGCCAGCGCGGCACCACCACCGCCCCGTACTCCTGGACCGTCAGCACCCACCCGGCGAACGCCGAACAGGCCGCCGCCTACCGGGCGCTCCTCGACTCCTTCGAGGGCCGGAAGTGGTGGGCCGGCGTCTGCTGGTGGATGTGGGACGACTGGCCGGACAGCGGGGAGACACCGGCACGCCTGGCGTACACCCCGCGCGGCAAACCCGCCGAGGAGGTGCTGCGCCGGAAGTGGGCCGGCTGACGTCCCTGACTCCCTAGGGAATCCGGTACGGCTCCCCGTACACCCGCCACTCCAGTGGGGTGTCCAGGTCGAGGTTGCCGTCGTAGAGGAACCGCCGCTGGGCCGTGTCGACGCGGGAGGTGTCGACGCCCGGTCTCTTCGTCCTCATGGCCCGGCGGCGGATGTCGAGGAAGATGTCGAGGTAGTTCTTCTCGCTGCCGCCCTCGGCGGGGGTGTCGGCCTGCTTCAGGGCGCGTGCGCGCAGGCCGTGGAAGCTGTCGGGGCCGGTTCCGGGGCCGTGGTAGACCATCGCGTCGTAGTAGATGAACTGGCCCAGTGTGCCGAGGCCGTCGAGCTTGGCGCGGCGGACGGCGGGGTCGAAGTAGACGCGGTCGCGCTCCTCGTCCTGAGCCTTGCGGAAGGCCGGGAGCTGCGCCTCCGCCTTCCAGGCCGCGGTGAAGCCCGGGTCCAGGCCCTCGTGGGAGTCCGAGCCGTCGACCTCGCGGAGGGCCGGCAGGAACTTCGCGAGGCCGTTGTCCGGGTGGGCCCTGGTGTAGCGCTCGACCAGGGTGAGCAGGTCGTGGGTGCCGGTGCAGAAGCCGATGACGCCGGCGGTGTAGCCCTGCCCGTCACCGATGTCCTCGATGTAGCCGTAGGCGCTGCGCCAGTCCAGCGTGGAGTTCTCGGCGCTGGCCACGATCCGCTGCGCCAGCTCCTTCTTGGCGGGCGCGGCCAGGCCCGGCGGGGCGTCGGCGACGACCGACGCCTCCTGGGAGGCCGGGACGTCCTTGCCCTCCGAGGAGCCGGACCGGTCGGGGCCGGCGGCGAACACCGCCGCCGCCACGACCACGGGCACGGCGGCGAGCAGCAGGATTCCCGCTCGCCTCATGCGGCCGCGCCGCCCGTGAGATCCGCGACCTTGACCCAGGTGAGGACCAGCAGCAGCACCAGCAGGGCCACGCACGCGCCCGCCTGGATCAGCACGCGGCGACCGTCCCGGGGCGCGTACGCGTACGCCAGGGTCACCACCCCGCCCGCCAGCAGGCCGCCGAGGTGGCCCTGCCAGGAGGTCACCCATGCGGAGAGCACCAGCCACAGCAGCAGACCGCCCATGTACTGGTTGACCGCGCGCATGTCGTAGCCGAGCCGACGGCCCATGACGTAGTACGCGGCGCCCAGCCCGAAGATGGCCCCGGACGCGCCGACCGTGGGGGTCTCGGGGGCGATCAGCAGCACCAGGACCGAGCCGCCGAGCGCCGACAGCAGGTACAGGGCGAGATAGCGGACCCGGCCCAGCTGGGCCTCGACCACCCGGCCGACGTTCCACAGCGCCAGCATGTTCATCAGGATGTGCGCGATGCCGAACGTGCCCTCGGCGGGCGTCAGGTGCAGGAACGCTCCGGTCAGCAGCCGGTACCACTCGCCGTGGGCGACGCCCTCCGGGTAGTAGCCCGCCGGCACGGTGCCCAGCATGTCGAACCGGTCCTCGACCGACGGCCGCGCCATCTCGGCCAGGTAGGCGAGCACGTTGAGCCCGATCAGCACGTAGGTCACCAGCGGCACCGTGCTGATCCGGCCGCCGAACGCGGTGCGCGCCTGCCGCACCGAGCGTGCGCCCTCCTGCACGCACTCCACGCACTGGTGACCGACGGCAGCCTCCCGCATGCAGGACGGGCAGATGTAGCGGTCGCAGCGCGTGCAGCGAACGTGGGACTCCACCTTGGGGTGACGGAAGCAGGTGGTCACGGCGGACTCGGTGGTCACGGCCGGCTCCTCTGAGGAAAGTTCGGGACAGGGTGAGCCGGTGGGGACGGCGGCGAACAAAATAGCGAACCGATGTGACGGGAGAGACAGCCGGGGCTCCTGGTCCCTTAGGCTCGGCCTCTCGCACAGCCCAGGGGGGAACCGTGGCCGCGATCAGTCTGCGCAAGGTGCAGGAGACCGCACCCGCGCTCGTCGGGCCGTACCGCTCGGCCGGCGTCTGCCTGCGCAAGCACGGCCTGGACGGGCTGCGGGCCGCGGTGTACCTGGTGGTCGACTACTCGGGTTCCATGAAGCCGTACTACAAGGACGGAAGCGTGCAGGCGCTCGCCGACCGGGTGCTGAGCCTGTCCGCGCACCTGGACGACGACGGACGGGTGCCGGTGGTGTTCTTCTCCACGGACATCGACGCGGTCACCGACATCGCCCTCGCCGGCCACGAGGGCCGCATCGAGCGGATCGCGGCCGGGCTCGGGCACATGGGCAAGACCAGCTACCACCTGGCGATGGACGCCGTCATCGACCACTACCTGGACAGCGGCGCCACCGACCCCGCACTGGTCGTCTTCCAGACCGACGGCGGCCCGATCAACAAGCTCGCCGCGGAACGCTACCTGTGCAAGGCGGCCAGGCTGCCGCTGTTCTGGCAGTTCGTCGGCTTCGGCGACCCGGACAGCCGCCAGTTCGAGTTCCTGCGCAAACTGGACGAGCTGGCCGTCCCGGGCAAGCGGCCCCTGGACAACGCCGGCTTCTTCCACGCGGGCCAGGACCCACGCCGGGTCTCCGACGCCGAGCTGTACGACCGTCTCGTCGGCGAGTTCCCCCAGTGGCTCACGGCCGCACGCGCCGCGGGCATAGTGCGGCCCGCCTGAGTCGTGCGCCGGCCGGTCCCGACCGTTCAGCAGGCGGCTTCGAGCACCGCGTCCCCGCACTCCTCGGGCGTGCCCCACGCGGTGCGCAGGGCGCGGGCCTTGGTCAGCCACAGGGACAGGTCGTACTCCGCCGTGTACCCGATCGCGCCGTGCAGCTGGAGTGCCGTGCGAGCGGTGGCGTAGGCCGCCTCGCAGGCCTTCAGCTTGGCGGCGGCCACGTCCGCGGGGCGCAGGGACATGGCCGCTCCGAAGAGCAGGGGGCGGGCGAACTCCAGGGCGATCTTCGCGTCGGCGAGGCGGTGCTTGACGGCCTGGAACGAGCCGATGGGGACACCGAACTGGGTGCGCTGTCTGACATGGGCGACCGTCCGGTCGAGCAGAGCGAGTCCCACGCCGAGGGCCTGGGCGGCGGTGGCCAGGCGTGCCCAGGTCAGGGCGTGGGCGCTCGACGGGTCGGGGGTCAGGAGTTCGCCGCCGGGGGCCAGCGGGGTCAGGCGGCGGGCGGGGTCGAGGGAGGGGCGGACCGGGCCGGGACCCGGGGACAGGTGCAGTCCCTCGGGGGTCGGGGCGAGGTGGAGGGCGGCCGCGTCGCCGTCGAGGGCGTACCCGGTGGGCGTCGCCACGGTCGCGATGAGCTCGCCCGCCGCGAGCCCGGGCAGGAACCGCTTGGCCGGCCCGCCCTCGCCGAGCAGTACGGCCGCCGCGACCGTCTCCACCAGCGGCCCGGGCACCGCGTGCCTGCCCAACTCCACGAACGCGACGGCCAGTTCCACCGGGTGCGGCCCCAGCCCCCCGTACTCCTCCGGCACGACGAGACCGAACACCCCTGCCTCGGCGACACGACGCCACAGCGCGCGGCCGCCCGCATGGTCGCCGCGGCTCCAGTCCCGGACCACCGCCGGGGTGTCCGCCGCCGTCAGCATCGCGTGCAGCGAGTCGGCGAAGGCATGCTGCTCGGTGTCGAGGAGGAAGCGCATCAGCGGCGTCCCTTCGGCAGGCCGAGCAGGCGCTCGGCGACGATGTCGCGCTGGATCTCGTTGGTCCCCGCGTAGATCGGCCCGGCCAGGGAGAACACGTACCCCTCCGCCCAGTCCGTGTCCGCCGACTCGCCCTCCTCGCCCAGCAGATCGAGCGCCGTCTCGTGCAGTGCCAGGTCGTACTCGGACCAGAACACCTTGTTCATGCTGGACTCCGGGCCGAGCGCGGCGCCCTCCAGGAAGCGGCCGGCGGCCGCGTAGGTGAACAGCTGGTAGGCGCGGGCACCGATCAGGGCGTCGACCACCCGGGCGCGCGCGTGCCCGGGGCGGCCCCGCGCCTGCCACAGCTCCAACAGCCGGGCGGCGGAGGCGAGGAAACGGCCGGGGGAGCGCAGGGTGAGGCCGCGTTCGTTGCCCGTCGTGGACATCGCGATCCGCCAGCCCTGGCCGGGCTCGCCGATCACGTCCTCGTCCGGCACGAACACCTCGTCCAGGAACAGCTCCGCGAAGGCCGGCTTCCCGTCCAGACGGCCGATCGGGCGGACGGTGACGCCCGGTGCCCGCAGGTCGAACATCAGGTACGTGAGCCCCTGATGCGGCTTCGGGGCCCCGGGGTCGCTGCGGAACAGGCCGAAGGCCCGGTCGGCGAAGGCCGCCCGCGAGGACCAGGTCTTCAGGCCGCTCAGCAGCCAGCCGCCGTCCGTCCGCACCGCCCTGGAGGTGAGCGAGGCCAGGTCGGAGCCCGCCTCCGGCTCGGACCAGGCCTGCGCCCAGACCACCTCGGCGGAGGCCATCGGCGGCAGCACGCGCGCGCGTTGCTCCTCCGTACCGTGGTCGAAGAGGGTCGGCGCGAGCAGGCTGATGCCGTTCTGGCCGACCCGGCCGGGTGCCCCCGCCGCCCAGTACTCCTCCTCGAAGACCAGCCAGCGCAGCAGCCCGGCGCCCCGCCCGCCGTACTCCTCGGGCCAGGACACCACCGACCAGCGGTCCGCGGCCAGTTCGGCCTCCCAGGCGCGGTGCGCCGCGAAACCCTCCGCGGTCTCCAGGGAGGGGAGCGGGGTGCGGGGCACATGTGCCGCCAGCCAGGCGCGGGCCTCGGCGCGGAACTCCTCGTCGGCCGGAGCGTGGGTCAGGTCCACGGTCGCCGTCACCGTCCTTCCCTAACAAGTGTTTGGTAGGTTAGCGTGGCCCTATGACAGGCGTCGAGAGTCCGGCGTACGAGCCCGGGCACGGGCTGCTGAAGGGGCGTACCGCCGTCATCACCGCGGCGGCCGGCGCGGGGATCGGCGGGGCGACCGCGCGCCGCTTCCTGGAGGAGGGCGCCCGGGTGCTGATCAGCGACGCGCACACGCGCCGTCTCAAGGAGCACGAGGCCGGGCTGGGCCGGGAGTTCCCCGGCGCGGTGGCCGCGGTGCCCTGCGACGTCACCGACGAGACCCAGGTGCGGGCCCTGTTCGAGGCGGCCGTACGGGAGCACGGAAAGCTCGACATCGTGGTCAACAACGCGGGTCTCGGCGGGACTTCGGACCTGGTCGACATGACCGACGAGCAGTGGTCCCGGGTCCTCGACGTCACCTTGAACGGCACCTTCCGCTGCACCCGCGCCGCCCTGCGCGCCCTGCGGGACACCGGCGGCGGGGTGATCGTCAACAACGCCTCCGTCGTCGGCTGGCGCGCCCAGGCCGGGCAGGCCCACTACGCAGCCGCCAAGGCCGGCGTGATGGCGCTGACCCGGTGCGCGGCGATCGAGGCGGCCGCCTACGGGGTGCGGGTCAACGCGGTGGCGCCCAGCCTCGCCATGCATCCGCATCTGGTGAAGGTCACCTCGCCCGAACTGCTCCGGGAACTCACCGAGCGGGAGGCCTTCGGGCGGTACGCCGAGCCCTGGGAGGTGGCCAACGTGATCGTGTTCCTGGCCTCCGGCTACTCCTCGTACCTGACCGGCGAGGTCGTCGCCGTCAGCAGCCAGCACCCCTGACGAACGGCAGACCACAATGGGTTCGTGCCGACCAAGAAGAAGCCCCAGGTGACCGCCCCGAAGAAGCCCACGGCCGCAGCCGCCCAGGCGCGCCGCCACGAACTCCTCGGCACCGCCGCCGAGGTCTTCGCCGAGCAGGGCTACAACGCCACCACCGTCCGCACCATCGCCGACCACGCCGGGATGCTCGCGGGCAGCCTCTACTACCACTTCGACTCCAAGGAGTCGATGCTGGAGGAGATCCTGCGGACCTTCCTGGACGAGCTGTGGGACGGCTACGACACCGTCCTGGCCTCCGGGCTCGGGCCCCGCGAGACCCTGGAGGCCCTGGTCACCGAGTCCTTCCGGGAGATCGACCGGCACCGCGCCGCCGTCGCGATCTACCAGAAGGAGAGCAAGCAGCTCGTGGCGCAGGACCGCTTCGCCTTCCTCGCCGACTCGCAGCGCCGGTTCGAGAAGGCCTGGCTGTCCACGCTGGAACGCGGGGTCGCCGAGCGGGTCTTCCGCGCCGACCTGGACGTCCGGCTCACCTACCGGTTCGTCCGGGACACGGTGTGGGTCGCCGCGTCCTGGTACCGGCCCGGCGGACAACACAGCCCCGAGGAGATCGCCCGTCAGTACCTGTCGATGGTGCTGGACGGGATCGCCGTACGCGAATGACATCACGCTGAACACCCCTTTCCTGTGAGGGAGTCGCCATGGCCGAGGCCTACATCGTCGAAGCGGTCCGCACGCCCGTCGGGCGGCGCGGGGGAGGGCTCGGCGGGGTCCACCCCGCCGACCTGGGCGCACATGTGCTGAAGGCGCTCGTGCAGCGGGCCGGGATCGACCCGGCCGCCGTGGAGGACGTCGTCTTCGGCTGCCTGGACGCGGTCGGGCCGCAGGCCGGGGACATCGCCCGCACCTGCTGGCTGGCCGCAGGGCTGCCCGAGGAGGTGCCGGGCGTGACCGTCGACCGGCAGTGCGGCTCCTCCCAGCAGGCCGTGCACTTCGCCGCGCAGGCCGTGCTCTCCGGCACCCAGGACCTGGTGGTCGCGGGCGGGGTGCAGAACATGTCCCAGATCCCCATCGCCTTCGCCTCCCGGCAGGCCGCCGGCCCCCTCGGCCTGACCGACGGCCCCTTCCTCGGCAGCACCGGCTGGCGCGCCCGCTACGGCGACCAGCCCGTCAACCAGTTCGCCGGCGCCGAGATGATCGCCGCCAAGTGGGGCATCAGCCGCGCGGACCAGGAGGAGTTCGCCCTGCGCTCGCACCGGCGGGCGGTCTGGGCCATCGACACGGGCCGCTTCGAGCGCGAGACCGTCCCCTACGGCGAGGTCACCCTCGACGAGGGCCCACGCCGGGACACCTCCCCGGAGAAGATGGCCGCACTGAAGCCCGTCCTCGACCGCGGCACCATCACCGCGGCCTGCTCCTCCCAGGTCTCCGACGGAGCCGCGGCCATGCTGCTCGCCTCCGAGCGGGCGGTACGGGAACACGGGCTGCGCCCGCGGGCCCGTGTCCACCACCTCTCCGTGCGCGGCGAGGACCCCATCCGCATGCTCTCCGCGCCCATCCCGGCCACCGCACACGCCCTGAAGAAGACCGGCCTGACCATCGACGCCATCGACCTCGTGGAGATCAACGAGGCCTTCGCCCCCGTCGTGCTCGCCTGGCTCAAGGAGACCGGAGCCGACCCGGAGAAGGTCAACGTCAACGGCGGCGCGATCGCCCTCGGCCACCCGCTCGGCGCCACCGGCGTCCGCCTGATGACGACTTTGCTGCACGAACTGGAGCGCACCGGCGGCCGGTTCGGGCTCCAGACGATGTGCGAGGGCGGCGGTCAGGCGAACGTGACGATCATCGAACGCCTCTGAGGCCCTCCAACTGCTCCAGCACCCCCTCCGCCTCCTTCACGATCCGCTCCACCAGTTCCGCGCACGACGGCAGGTCGTCGATCACCCCGGCGACCTGCCCGGACGCCATCACCCCGAGGTCCGTACGGCCGTCCACCATCGCCGACTTCAGCAGCATCGGCGTGTTCGCGGCCAGCAGCACCTGACTCCAGGACAGCTCCTTGCCGTGCCTCAGGGCCTGGCCGTCCCGGACCAGCTGCCGCCAGGTGAGCCCCGACAGCCGCCGGAAGGCCGAGGCCCGCCGCACCGCGTGGGCGAGAGTCCGTATGCGGCCGGACCGCTCCAGCGTGTCGACCAGGTCCGTGCGCAGCATCCGGTGCGGCAGCCCGTCCACCGCCCGGGTGACCGTCACGTCCCGGACCGTCGCCGCCAGATACCGGGCCTTCACCGCGTCCGGCACCGTCGAGTCCGAGGTGAGCAGGAACCGCGTACCCATCGCCACCCCGGCCGCCCCGTAGGCCAGCGCCGCGACCAGGCCCCGCCCGTCGAAGAAGCCGCCCGCCGCCACGACCGGTATCCGCACCGCGTCCACCACCTGCGGCAGCAGCACGGTCGTCGCCACCTCGCCGGTGTGCCCGCCGCCCTCGCCGCCCTGCACGATCACCGCGTCGGCACCCCACGCGGCCACCTTCTCGGCGTGCCGCCGTGCCCCGACGGACGGGACGACCACCA
Source organism: Streptomyces diastatochromogenes (assembly GCF_002242805.1). Lineage (GTDB taxonomy): Bacteria > Actinomycetota > Actinomycetes > Streptomycetales > Streptomycetaceae > Streptomyces > Streptomyces diastatochromogenes. Next base: position 161,518 of record NZ_MCGQ01000031.1, read on the forward strand.
CACCGGCCTCCTTGAGCCGGGCGATCAGCTCGGCAGAGGGGGCCAGCGCGAAGGAGGCCACCCGGACCTCCTCGTCCAGCATGATCTGCACGCGATCGGCCGCATCGGCCGCGTCGGCCCGCAGATTCACCCCGAACGGCGCCCGGGTCCGCGACCGGACCTCCCGTATCGCGTCACGCAGCTGGTCGACGGTCATCGTCGCGGAGGCAAGGATGCCGAGCGCCCCCGCGTTCGCCGCCGCCGAGACCAGCCGGGGGCCGGCCACCCAGCCCATCCCGGTCTGCACGATCGGATGCCGGACCCCGACCAGCCGGGTCAGCGCGGTCTCCATCACCCCCTCGCCCCCTCGGGCACCTCACGCGCGCGGGCCCCCGCCGGATCCAGCACCTCACGGATCAGCCGCAGCTCCTCCTCGCCGGGGTCCCGGGTGTACGGCACCTCGTCGGGCACGGCGAGCGCGAACCCCGTCGCCTCCCGCACCTGCTCCACGCTCACCCCCGGATGCAGCGAGGCCAGCCGCATCGAGTGGTCGGGGGTGGCGAAGTCGAAGACGCCGAGGTCGGAGACGACCCGGGGGATGCGGTGGAAGCGGGCCGTGTTCCCCAGCTCCGCCGCCCGGTCGTACCCCACCCCGCACACCATGTCCGCCTTTTCCACGAACACCCGCCTGGAGTGTCTGGGGATCCAGTAACTCGTCGGATTGTTGAGTGTGTTGAGCGGAGCCCCGCGCACCCCGAGCAGCTGCCGGCGGGGCCGGGTCCAGTCGCCGATGCAGGAGATGTTCTGGTTGCCGTACCGGTCGATCTGGCTCGCGCCCATCATCACGTGCCGGCTTCCTCCCGCCACCAGGGCCAGATGCTGCCGGTAGGGCAGCCAGCCCTCGGGAGTGCCGTCCGGGCGGACCAGCAGCGCCTCGCCGTCGGTGAGCAGCAGGTCCGGCGCGAAGGTGAGCCGGGCCAGCCGCGCGCCCAGCGACGGGATCAGGCCCATCGGACTGGCCAGGATCTCCCCGCCGCCCCGCCAGGCCTCGGCGCAGGCGATCACGCAGTACTCGGCGCGGGTGGGCGGGGGAGAGGGGGCGCGGCTCACGGTGTTCATGGCCGCTCCTGGTGCCAGGCCTGCACCGCCGACCGGTATGCCTGCTCGTCCCCGTCGAGGAAGCGTGCCGCGAACTCCGGCCAGGGCGTGGCCGCGTACTCCCGCTGGAACTCCTCGTCCCGGCCGTAGTCCGGTGCGCAGGAGGTGAAGTGCGCGCCGTTCGGTGCCTCGACCACACCCGTCACCGCGAGCCGCTTGAGCAGCAGCGACTGCGGGGCCGCCTCCTTCGTCAGCTCGGCGGTGTCGACGATCCGTTCGCAGGAGACGTAGGCCGCGTCCGCCGCCTCGCAGAACAGGTCGTCGAAGTACGGGTCCGGGCCCAGGTACTGCCCGTTGCCCAGCCGGTCGGCGCGGTTGACGTGCACCAGGGCCGCGTCCATCCGCAAGGCGGGCATCGCCACGAACGTCTCCCCGTCCTCGTACGGCGAAGTGACCGTCCGCAGACCCGGGTTGACCCGCATCACGTCCGAGCCGAGGCCCGCCCGCACCGGCAGGAACGGCAGCCGGTGGGCGGCCGCGTGCAGCCCCCACATGAACATCCCCTCGTCGACCTCTGTCAGCTCGAAGTCCCCGCGCTCACGGGCCGCCCGGTAGTGCGGTTCGAGCGGGATGGAGTCGAGGGTGACGAAGGCGGTGACCAGCCTGCGGATCCGGCCGGCCGCGGCCAGCACGCCGATGTCCGGGCCGCCGTACGAGATGACCGTGAGGTCCCCGATCCCGGCTCTCAGCAGGGCCCTGACCAGTGCCATCGGCTTGCGCCGGGAACCCCAGCCGCCGATGCCCAGGGTCATCCCGCTGGACAGCCGGGAGACCACCTCGTCGGCGGTCATCGTCTTGTCGCTCACCTACGCACCCTCCTTCCCGAACGTGTCGCGGACCCGGTCGGCCAGTCCGCTGAGGTTGGCCTCGAACGTGAAGCCCTGTTCGAAGCGGTAACTGCGGCGCACGTCGACGGGATCGATCCCGTTGATGGCGGCCTTGGCCATGCGCAGCAGCCGTCCGTCCTTGGCGGCGATCTCGCCGGCCAGCTCCAGCGCCGCCGCACGCAGCTCCGCACGCGGTACCACCCGCCACACCGAGCCGTGCGCATGCAACTCGGCGGCGCTCGCCGTGCGCGCGGTGTAGTACAGCGCGCGCATCGTGTGTTGCGGGACCAGCCGGGCCAGATGCGTGGCGGCACCCAGTGCGCCCCGCTCCAGCTCCGGCAGCCCGAAGAAGGCGTCGTCACTCGCCACGATCGCGTCGGCGTTCCCCACCAGGCCTATCCCACCGCCCAGACAGAACCCGTGCACCGCCGCTATCACGGGTGTCTCGCACTCGTACACCGCCGCGAAGGCCTCCGCGCAGCCCTCGTTGGCACCGATCAGCGCCTCGTGCCCGTCCGCCTGTATCTCCTTGATGTCCACGCCCGCGTTGAAACCGCGCCCCTCGGCGGCCAGCACCACGCACCGCACCCCGGGGTCACGGCCCGCCGCGCGCACGGCCTCGGCCAGGGCGAACCAGCCGCGCACCGGCAGCGCGTTCACCGGCGGGAAGTCGACGGTGACTACGGAAATCCCCTTTTCCGGGACAGACATGGAGACACCCATGGACGCATCAGCTACCTTCGCACTCAACGCCTTTCCACCAAACATTTGTTAGGTGTGAGGCTTCGAAGCTAGCAGTCGCCGAAGACGAGCGGGAGAGCCTGTGGACAACTCCGCGGCAGGGCCTGTGGACAACTCGCTGCGCGGCAGAACCGTCGTCGTCACCGGCGGCACCCGGGGCGTGGGGGCGGGCATCGCGCAGGCCTTCGCCCAGGCCGGCGCCCGGGTGCTGGCCTGCGCCCGGCGTCCCCCCGAACAGCCCCTCGACGGCGTGGAGTTCGCACCCCTCGACCTGCGCGACCCGCCGGCCGTCCGCGCCTTCTTCGCCGCGCTGCCCCGGCTCGACGCCCTCGTCAACAACGCGGGCGGCACCCCGTACCGGCGGCTGACCGACGCGGACGCCGAGCGGCACGCCCGGGTCGTCGAGCTGAACCTCGTCACCCCGCTGACCGCTTCCCTGGCCGCCTACGACCATCTCCGGCGCGCCCGAGGCTCGGTCGTCATGATCGGCAGCGTGAGCGGCGGCCGTCCCTCGCCCGGCTCGGCGGCCTACGGCGCGGCCAAGGCGGGCCTGGCGAACCTGGCCGCCTCCATGGCCGTGGAATGGGCGCCGGAGGTCCGCGTCAACACGCTGGTCGTCGGCATGGTCCGCACCGAGCTGTCTCATCTGCACTACGGCGGCCCGGACGGCCTCGCCGCCGTCTCCCGCACCGTCCCGCTCGGACGGCTGGCCACCCCCTCGGACGTCGGCGCGGCCGCCGTCTTCCTCGCCTCCGACGCGGCCGCCTACATCAGCGGGGCGAGTCTGCTGGTGCACGGAGGCGGGGAGCGGCCCGCCTTCCTGGACGCCGGGACCGTCAACAAGGAAGACCGCAAGGAAGACGGCAGGGAAGACGGCAAGGAAGACCGCCGACAGGGAGGCCTGGGATGAGCGGAATCTGCGCAGGGCGAGTCGTCGTGGTCACCGGAGCCGGACGGGGGCTGGGCCGCGCCCACGCCCTCGCCTTCGCGGCCGAGGGCGCCCGGGTCGTCGTCAACGACCTGGGCGTCGGGCTGGACGGAGTGCCCGGACCCGACAGCCCGGCGGCGGCCGTGGTCGCGGAGATCCGGGAGGCGGGCGGCGAGGCGATCGCGCACGGCGGCGACATCGCGACGACCGAGGGGGCCGCCTCCCTGGTCCGGACCGCCGTCGAGACGTACGGCCGGCTCGACACCCTCGTCAACAACGCCGGTTTCCTGCGCGACCGTATGCTCGTCAACCTCGACGAGGACGACTGGGACGCCGTGCTGCGTGTCCACCTCAAGGGTCACTTCCTGCCCCTCAAGCACGCCGCCGCGCACTGGCGGGCCGAGGCCAGGGCCGGGCGCACCCCGACGGCCCGGATCGTCAACACCAGCAGCGGGGCGGGTCTGCTGGGCTCGGTCGGGCAGGGGAACTACAGCGCCGCCAAGGCCGGGATCATCGGGCTGACCCTCGTTGCGGCGGCCGAACTGGCCCGCTACGGCGTCCAGGTCAATGCCGTCGCCCCGGCGGCCCGCACCCGCATGACGGAACGTACCTTCGCCGAGACCATGGCGGCCCCGGCCGCCGGATTCGACGCCATGGCCCCCGGGAACGTCTCCCCGCTGGTCGTCTGGCTCGGCTCCGCCGCGTGCACCGGCGTGACCGGCCGGGTGTTCGAGGCGGAGGGCGGCCGGATCACCGTCATGGAGGGCTGGCGCCCGGGTCCCGGCGCGGACAAGGGGGCGCGCTGGACCCCGGCCGAGGCGGGGGAGGCCACGCTGAAGCTGCTGGCGCAGGCGGAGCCGCCGGGAGTGGTGTACGGGGCCCAGGGGTAGGGAAGTTCAGCCCGTCAGGCGGGCCGCGGCCGCGCGCTGCCGCTCGCTCATGACGGACAGGAAGCGGACCACCGTGTTCAGCTCGTCGGTGCTGAACTCCTCGCAGGCCTCGACGATGTCACGCGCCCAGTCCTCGAAGAACACGGCCAGCTCGGCGAGCTTCTCCTGGTTCGGTTCGACGAGCACCCGGCGCTTGTCCGTAGGGTGCTTGGCCCTGCGGACGAACCCCTTGCTCTCCAGCCGGTCGAGCAGGCCGGTGACGGAGGCGGGGGTGAGTCCGGTCAGTTCAGCCAGGTCCTTGGCGGTGAGCGGACCCTGCCGCTGGAGATGGTCGAGGGTCTTCTCCTCCGTGGCGTTCAGTCCCTGCTTGGCGGCGACCGCCGAGTGGAACATGACCGTCACGGCGCTGTGGTTCCGCCCCACTTCCATGAGGTGCCGCAGTGTCTCGGCCCGCTTCGCGTCTGCCTCGGTCATGGGCTCAGGCTAGCAGTCTTTCGTTAGTCCGAACGAAATAAATTGAGCGGTGTCGTGAACCTAGGTGTCGCACTCCAGCACGGTCCGGCACAACCCGCACCGCGCCCGTACCCGCCCCCGCACCGGCACTCTGATGCGCTGGTGGCAGGTGGGGCAGGGGAAGGAGACGCGGAGGTGGCCGGCGGGGTCGGGGCTGAAGGCGTAGGGCGCTCCGGGCGGGACGCCGTGGCGCCGGTCGTGGGCGTAGCGGCGGCGGCCCGCCCAGCCGGCCCCGGTCAGCGGCGGCTGCTGCTGGTCCCGCCGGGCCCGGTCCATGCCCTTGGCGTAGGCCGTGTACGCCTGCGGACTGGTGAACCACACGGAGGGATCCTCGTCGAAGAGCAGGGACCGCTTGGCGAGGACGTAGCCGAACTCCTCGGGGGTGAGATAGCCGAGCTTCTGGGAGGAGACCCCGTCCTCGCGGAAGGCGTCCAGCAGCAGCCAGCCCGCGCCCAGGTAGGTCGTCGCCGTGTCCGTGAGGATCTCGTTCTCCGCCGTGGTGGGGAAGGCGAGGTCGAGGCGGTGCAGATAGACGTGGGTCACCTCGTGGGCGAGGGCCGCGCCGATGTCCCTGCGGTGGGTACGGAAGCGGTCGTTCAGCTCGACGAAGTACTCGGGGCCCGCCGCCAGTTCGACATTGGCCGCGTGGGTCATCTCCCGGAAGCCGACGATCAGCCGGGCATCGGGCAGCCGGAAGTGCCGGACGATCTCGCGGGCCACCCGCTGCGCGCCCAGATGCAGGTCGTCCACGTCACTGAAGGCCACGTCGGCGGGGGCCACGCTGGTCGAGAAGGTCTGCACGGTGTCGTACGACAGCCGTTTGTACAGCGCGGTGATGGCGGCCCGCACCGTCTCCAGATGCGGGTAGCCATGCTCGACCGGTCCGCCGTTCGCCACGTCCGACCCCCAGAGACGCCCAGAACCGCCTTCCACTCTATGCGGGCGTGAGCGGATTTTCGCGCACCGCGTCGGCCGCTCCGCAGCGGCCGGCCGACGAGGGGATCAGACCGGCAGCAGCCGCGGCGCGCCGGGCCCGGGTCCCGCCTCCTGCAGCTCCAGCACCCACACTTCGTTCTCGCCCTCCCGCAGCACCGGCCCGGGGAGGTACAGGGACCGCTGCGGTCCCACGGACCAGTAGCGGCCGAGGGCGAAGCCGTTGACCCAGACGAAGCCCCGTGTCCAGCCCGGCAGTTCGAGCCGGGCGTCCCCGGCCCCGCGGACGGTGACGGTGCCCCGGTACAGCCCCGGGGCGCCGTCCCCGGAGAGCGCTCCGAAGGGCACCGCCTCCAGGCCGTCGTCGAAGGCGTCCAGATCGAGCCCGCGCGCGCGTACCCCGTGCAGATACTGCCGCTCGTGCAGGACGCCCCCGGTGATGCCCTTCGCCTCGCCGCACCGCGGCCCGTAGTTGACCCTCCCCAGGGACTCCACCCACAGCTCCACGCGCGCGGGGCCGGCGACGGGCTCCTTCAGCCGGGGCTCTTCCTCGGTGAGCACCCCGGCCCGCTCGCCGTCCACGTACACCACCGCGAGATCCCTGAGCCCGCGCACCGTCAGCGGGTACGGCTGCCGCGGTCCCGGCACGCTCACCTCGTAGCGCACCAGGCCCCGGGCGACGTCCAGTTCCTCGAAGGCCGGCGGTACGGGGGTGACGGTCTCCTCGCCGCCGAGCGCCTCCAGGACGTCACTCATGGGTGCCCATTCGGTGAGCGCCACCTCCGTTGGAGAACCCAACGGATCAGGTAGCGGCGGCGGTTCGGGCAGCGGATCGGGGTGGTACTCGGCCAGCACCTCGCGGAAGCGCCAGAACTTCTCCGTGGGGCGCCCGTACTCGTCGACCGGCGCGTCGTAGTCGTACGAGGTCGCGTCCGGCTCCAGCGGACCCTCGTGCAGCTCGCCGCCGCCCCGGTTGGCGCCCGCCCAGCCCCCGAAACTCGTCCCGCCGTGCGCCATGTACAGGTTCACCGAGGCACCGCACTCCAGGATCTCCCGCAGCGCCCCGGCCGCCTCCCCGGGGTCCCGTACGACGTGTTCGCCGCCCCAGTGGTCGAACCAGCCGCACCAGAACTCCATGCACATCAGCGGGCCCCCGGGACGATGGCGGCGCAGCGTCTCGAACGCCGCGCGCGCGTGGGAGCCGAAGTTCACCGTGGCGAGCACCCCGGGCAGCGAGCCGCCGGTGATCATGTGGTCCTCGGGGCCGTCCGAGGTGAACAGTGGCACCGTGACCCCCTTGACCCGCAGCAGCTCGGCGAGCTGTTCGAGGTAGTCCGCGTCCGAGCCGTAGCTGCCGTACTCGTTCTCGACCTGCACCATGATCACCGGGCCGCCCCGGTCGATCTGCCGGGGCACGATCTCGTGCAGCAGAGGGCGGAACCAGTTCCGTACGTGGAACAGGAAGCGCTCGTCACGGGTACGCGCGCGCGTGCCCGGCTCGCCCGTCACCCAGTGCGGAAGCCCGCCGTTCTCCCACTCGGCGCAGATGTACGGCCCCGGCCGCACGATCGCCCACAGGCCGGCCTCGCGGACCGCGTCCAGGAACCGGCCGACCGCCCGCACGTCCCGAAAGCGCCCCGGGCCCGGCTGGTGCAGGTTCCACGGGACGTACGTCTCCACGCAGTTGAGGCCCATCGCCCGCAGCATCTCCAGCCGGTGCCGCCACTGCGCCTCGTGCACCCGGAAGTAGTGCAGCGCGCCGGACAGCAGCCGTACCGGCCGCCCGTCCAGCAGGAAGTCGGATTCCCCCACCGTGAACTCGCTCATGCACCCGAGCCTCGGCCCTGGCGGCGACCGGCGCCATGGACGAAGATCGGCGCTGCTTGGACAAAAGTCCGCCGTCCCCGACGCCGGGAGGAGCGCCGATGTACCACACCTGGATGCGGTTCTTCAGCCCCGGCCCCGCCCACCACCGCCTCGGCCTGGTCTGCCTCGGCGTCGGCCTCCAGTACGGCACGCTGCCCACGGTCGGCCCCCGCACCCTCGACCACCACGTGGCCGTCGTGATCAGCACGGGCGGCGGCTGGTACCGGGGCGCCGACGGCCGACGTACGACCGTCACCGCGCCCGCGCTGCTGTGGCTCACCCCCGGGGTGCCGCACCACTACGGGCCCGACCCGGACACCGGCTGGGACGAGGGCTTCGTCGACTTCGCCGGGCCCGCCACCTCGACCTACACCGAACTCGGCTACATCGAGCCCGAGCGGCCCGTCGTCCCGCTCTCGGACGCGGCCGGGCCCCGTGCGGTCGTCGCCCGCATCGCCCGCGCCGCCCGCCGCGGCAACCCCCTCCTGGAGGTCGAGACCGGCGCAGCCGTCCACGAACTCCTCGTCGCTCTGCGCCGGGCCCGCGCCGACCTCGCCCCCGACGGCGACCAGGTGCTGCAGGCCCTGGCCCGGGACGCCTGCAGGCCGATGAGCGTCGCCGACCACGCGCGCGTGCACGGCATGACCCCCGCCGAGCTGCGTGGCGCCGTCCGCCGCGCCGCCGGATGCAGCCCCAAGGACTACCTGCTCCGCATCCGCCTGGGCCGCGCCAAGGAACTCCTCGCCGCCACCGAGCTGCCCGTCGCGGCCGTCGCCCGCCGCGTCGGCTACGACGACCCCGCCTACTTCTCCCGGCTGTTCACCCGCCGGGTCGGCCTCGCCCCCGTCCGCTTCCGCGCCCAGCAGGGCCGCAGCGTCCCCGGCGGCTGGAGCGACCGCATCCCGGATCCGGACGATCCTCCGATGATCGGCGACTGATCGCATGGTGATCAGCCGGTGATCGGGAGGCGCCGCGCCCCTTAGGGTTGACGCCCATGACCATCAGCAACACCGGTACCGGTGACGTCGACCCCGCGGTCCGCCAGGAGCTGGAGCGGCTGCGCGAGAGCATCGACAACATCGACGCGGCCGTCGTCCACATGCTCGCCGAGCGCTTCAAGTGCACCCAGCAGGTCGGCCGGCTCAAGGCGGTGCACCAGCTGCCGCCCGCCGACCCGGCCCGCGAGGCCCGGCAGATCGAGCGGCTGCGCAGCCTCGCCGAGAACGCGAGGCTCGACCCGGCGTTCGCGGAGAAGTTCCTGAACTTCATCATCGCCGAGGTGATCCGGCACCACGAGTCCATCGCCGAGGACACCGCGAACGGGCAGCCGGCCCAGGCCGACTGACCAGCCGCGAGGGGATTCGGACAAAAGGCGTGTACCGATCCACCCCTGTGCGCTGTCAGTGCGATCAGGCAGCATGGCTGCATGTCCGTCATCACGCGCGACGAAGCGCAGCTCCGAGCACAGTTCCTCGACGTCCACCGCTACTCGATCGAGCTCGACCTCACCACGGGGGACGAGACCTTCGACTCCCGTACCGTGATCAGGTTCACCGCGCGGACCGACGGGGACACGTTCGTCGAGCTGAAGCCCGCCGAGCTGCGCGCCGTCACGCTGGACGGACAGCCCCTCGACCCGGAGTCCTTCCAGGACGACCGGCTGCCGCTGCGGAACCTCACCGCCGGCGAGCACGAGCTGCGCGTCGACGCGGCCATGCGCTACTCCCGCACCGGCGAGGGCATGCACCGCTTCACCGACCCCACCGACGGCGAGACGTACGTCTACACCCAGCTGTTCCTGGACGACGTCCAGCGGGTCTTCGCCGCCTTCGACCAGCCCGATCTGAAGGCCGTCTTCGAGCTCACCGTCACCGCGCCCGACGGCTGGACCGTCCTCGCCAACGGCATCACCGAGCACCTCGGCGAGGGCCGCTGGCGGGCCGCCCCGACCCCGCTGATCTCCACCTACCTCGTCGCCGTCGCCGCCGGCCCCTGGCACTCGGTGCGCACCGAGCACCGCGGCCTGCCCTTCGGCATCCACTGCCGCCGCTCCCTCGCGCCCCACCTCGACGCCGACGCCGAGGAGATCCTCGAGGTCACGCGCGCGTGCTTCGACCGCTACCACGAGAAGTTCGAGGAGCCCTACCCCTTCGACTCCTACGACCAGGCGTTCGTCCCCGAGTTCAACGCCGGCGCCATGGAGAACCCCGGCCTGGTCACCTTCCGCGACGAGTTCGTCTTCCGCTCGGCGGTCACCGACACCGAGCGGCAGACCCGCGCCATGGTCATCGCCCACGAGATGGCCCACATGTGGTTCGGCGACCTCGTCACCCTCAAGTGGTGGGACGACATCTGGCTGAACGAGTCCTTCGCCGAGTACATGGGCTACCAGACCACCGCCGAGGCCACCCGCTTCACCGACACCTGGACCGACTTCGGGGTCGCCCGCAAGGCCTGGGGCTACGACGCCGACCAGCGCCCCTCCACCCACCCGGTGGCCCCCGAGGCGGTCGACGACACCGCCTCCGCCCTGCTCAACTTCGACGGCATCTCCTACGCCAAGGGCGCCTCCGCGCTGCGTCAGCTGGTGGCCTGGCTCGGTGAGAAGGACTTCCTCGCCGGCATCAACATCCACTTCAAGCGGCACCGGTTCGCCAACGCCACCCTCGCCGACTTCATCGACTCCCTCGCCGCGGCCACCGAGCGCGACGTGCACGCCTGGGCCGACGCCTGGCTGCGCACCACCGGAGTCGACACGCTCACCCCGGCGATCGAGACCGCCGACGGCACCTGCGCCCTGACCGTCGAGCGCGCGGGCAGCCGACCGCACCGCGTCACCGTCGGCGTCTACGACCGTGACCTCGGCGACGAGGGCCGCCTCACCCTGCGCGAGCGCATCGGCCTCGACGTCCCGCAGACCGCCCCGGAGCCCATCGGCAAGCGCCCCGCGCTGCTCCTGGTCAACGACGGCGACCTGACCTACGCCAAGGTCCGCTTCGACACCGAGTCCTTCGAGGCGGTCCGCGAGGGTCTGTCCGGGCTGCCCGACCCGCTCACCCGCGCGGTGGTGTGGAACGCCCTCAGGGACGCCGTCCGCGACGGCGAACTCCCGCCCCAGGCCTACCTGGAGACGGCCCGCACCCATCTCCCGCTGGAGACCGACCTGGCCCTCGTCCAGGGCGTCCTCGCCTTCGCCTCCACCCACGTCGCCGACCGCTTCCTGCGCCCCGAGGACCGCCCGGCCGCTCTCGCCACCCTCAGCTCCCTCTGCCGCGACCTGCTGCGCCGCACCGAGGACGGCGACAACCCCGGCCTGCGCCTGATCGCCGTACGGCACTTCATCGACGTCGCCGCCCACCCCGACACGATCGCCGCCTGGCTCGCCGACGGCACGGTGCCCGGCGGGCCGGAACTCGACCCCGAGCTGCGCTGGCGCATCCTCGGCCGGCTCGCCGTGCTCGGCGCCACCGACGAGGCCGCGATCGCCGCCGAGCTGGAGCGGGACCCGTCCGCCACCGGCCAGGAGGGCGCCGCCACCTGCCGTGCCGCCCTGCCCGACCCCGAGGCCAAGCGGGCGGCCTGGGAGGCGATGTTCGTCACGGACGACCTCTCCAACTACCTGTTCACAGCCACCGCGCGCGGCTTCTGGCAGCCCGAACAGGCCGACCTGGTACGCGGGTACGTGTCGCGCTACTACGAGGACGCGGTCGCCCTCGCCGCCCGCCGCGGCCCCGCCATCGCCGTCGCCGCCGGCCGCTGGGCCTTCCCGCACCACGCCGTCGACGCCGAGAACCTCGCCCTCGGGGAGGCCTGCCTGCGCGAGGCCGACCCGGTCGTCGCCCTCCGCCGCAAGCTGGTCGACGAACTGGACGACCTGGCCCGGGCGTTGCGGGTACGGGGGGAGTAGGGCCAGGGACGTAGGGCGCGGCCGGGGCGGCTGGTCCCTGACGACGATGCGGAGGGCCGATCGTCCTTCCTAGGCTCGGAAGGCCAAGGACGACCAGGACGATCAACCCGAGCCCAGGAGGCAACCCGTGATCGTAGTCACCGGTGCGACCGGCAACGTCGGCCGTGCCCTCGTCGAGCGTCTCGTCACCGCCGGCCGGCCGGTACGGGCACTGACCCGCGACCCCGAGCGCGCGGGTCTGCCCCAGCGGGCCGAGGTGGTGGCGTTCGCGCCGGAGGAGTCGGTGGCCCTGTTCGAGGGAGCGAGCAAGCTCTTCCTGTACGTCCAGGCGGCCGGCGAGCGGACGGCCGCCCTGCTGGAGGCCGCGCGCACGGCCGGGGTGCGCCACGTCGTCCTGCTCTCTTCCGGGATCATCCAGGAGGGCGCCGACGAGACCCATCCCATCCACGTCATGCACGCCACCGCCGAGCGGCAGATCCGTGACAGCGGCCTGGAGTGGACGTTCCTGCGCCCCAACGCCTTCGCCGTCAACGCGTTGCAGTGGGCGCCGCAGATCCGTGGCGGCGACACCGTCCACGGTGTCTTCGCGGGCATGCTCACGGCGCCCATCCACGAGGACGACATCGCCGCCGTGGCCGAACGCGCCCTGCTGGACGACGGTCACGAAGGCGCGGTCCACCGCCTCACCGGGCCCGAGGCGACCACCAACACCGACCAGATCGCCGCGATCGGCCGGGCCGTGGGCCGCGAGCTGACCTTCGTCGAGGTGCCCCCGGAAGAGGCGGGACCCAAGCTGTTCCCGCACGCCCCGCCGGAGTTCGTCCAGCCCTTGCTGAAGAGCTTCGCCGCCACCGTGGGCGTACCCCCTGAGATCACCGCCACGGTCGAGAAGGTCACGGGCACTCCGGCGCGCACCTTCGAACGGTGGGCACAGGATCACGCGGACGACTTCCGAGGCGTCTAGAACCTCAACTCCGCCCGCAGTACGCCCCTTTCGCCCCGCCCCGCCCGCCGGTTGCCCACCTCGGTCGGGGCGGGAGCGGCGACGGCCAGGGTGAAACCGAGCCGCTCCAGGAAGCACTCGCCGGAGCGCCAGCCCGCCGGGACCGTCGCCGTGACCAGGGGCACCCGACCGGCGCGGGCCAGCAGGGACTCGGCCAGCGCACGGCCGAGGCCGCGGCCTCGCGCCCACGGCGCCAGCAGGAACAGGCCCACCGCCACCGCGCCCGGCTCCGGATGGTCCCGTACGGCGTCCACCAGGCCCGCGACCACGCCGTCCCGCTCCAGCACCAGGAGCACCTTGTCGTCGGGGCTCGCGCCCTCCGGCAGCGAGTAGAACAGGCTCTGCACGTCCCCGGGCCCCGACGGCAGTCCCGTCGCCGCCACGAACCAGTCCTCGCACTCCGCGAACAGCGTGAGCAGCGGCACCTCGTCCGCCGGACCGGGCTCGCGCACCACCACCCGCTCACCGGGCACGTCGATCATCCACGCGTCAACCACCCGACCGACGTTAGCCGCAGGTCACCACGCTCCAACGCGTTTTCCCCGTACGGCAGTACCCACTTTCGGGTTCCGATCGTTGGGCTTTCCGGACGCGTGGGATTCTTCCCGTACAAACTGGAAGAACGCCGTACAGAAGTCCCTGCACCAGCCGGAAGCCGGCATGGTCGCCCCCCTTGTCCCCGCGCCCCGGAGGAGAGCCCCATGAGCCTGCCGCCCCTCGCCTCAGGACCCGACGGCCCCGAAGCCCTGCGGCCGCTCCTGGACACCGTCATAGACGCGCTCGCGAGCGGCGCCCGGGCCCGCGGCGGACCGCTGCCGGCCGGCGGGCCCGAGGCCGTCGCCGCACGGATCGCCGACGCCCTCGGGGACGTCCTGCCGGACGACGGCGACCCGGGCGCGCTGCACGCCCTCGTGCGGGCCCTGGCCGAGGGCGCCGCCGACCCCGCGGACCCGCTGTGCGCGGCCCATCTGCACTGCCCGCCGCTCGCCGTCGCCACCGCCGCCGACCTCGCCGCGAGCGTCCTCAACCCGTCCCTGGACTCCTGGGACCAGGCCCCGGCCGCCTCCGCGCTGGAGGCCGAGGTCACGCGCGCTCTCGCCCAGGAGATCGGCCTCGCCGACGCCCTGGTCACCACCGGCGGCACCGAGTCCAACCAGCTCGCCCTGCTGCTCGCCCGCGAGGCCCACGGCGGCAGCGTCCACCTGGTCTGCGGGGCGAACGCCCACCACTCGCTGCCCCGCGCCGCCTGGCTGCTCGGCCTGCCCGAGCCGGTCGTCGTCCCCGCCCCGGGCGGCACCCTCGACCCGGCCGCCCTCGACGCGGCCCTGACCGCGCTCTCCGGCCCGCTGCTGGTCGCCGCCACCGCCGGCACCACCGACGCCGGGCTCATCGACCCGCTGCCCGAGATCGCCGGCCTGTGCACCGCCCACGGCGCCCGCCTGCACATCGACGCCGCCTACGGCGGAGGCCTCGCCTTCAGCGACCGGCACCGGGACAAGCTCGCCGGACTCGAAGCCGCCCACACCGTCACCCTCGACCTGCACAAACTCGGCTGGCAGCCGGCCGCCGCCGGCCTCCTCGCCGTGGCCCGGCCCCGCGAACTCGCCGTCCTGCACCAGCGCGCCGACTACCTGAACGCCGACGACGACACCGAGGCCGGACTCCCCGACCTGCTCGGCCGCTCCCTGCGCACCACCCGCCGGCCGGACATCCTCAAGATCGCCGTCACCCTCAGGACGCTGGGCCGCGGCGGACTGGGCACCCTGGTCGACCAGGTCTGCGCCCGCGCGCGCGAGTTCGCCGCGCTCGTCCAGGGCCACTCCGGCTTCGAGCTGTACGACCGGCCCGTCATCAGCACGGTCCTGTTCCGGCCCGCCGGAGCGGACGACGACACCGTCGCCGCCGTACGCCGCACGCTGCTGCAGGAAGGCCGGGCCGTCCTCGGCCGCGCCCGTCTCGACGGCCGCCTCTGGCTCAAGGCCACCTTCCTCAACCCCCACACCCGGCCGGACGAACTGGCCCAGCTCCTCAAACTCGTAGAAGGAACGACCCCCAGATGACCATCCCCCCACGCCACGAGCCCGAGTCCCCGCGCGACCTGGTCGGCATCGGCATCGGCCCCTGCAATCTCTCCCTCGCCGCCCTCGCCCACCCGCTCGCCGAACTCGACGCCGTCTTCTACGAACAGCGCCCCGCCTTCGACTGGCACCCCGGCCTCCTCATCGAGGGCGCCACCATCCAGGTGCCGTTCCTCGCCGACCTGGTGACCCTCGCCGACCCCACCAGCCCCTGGAGCTTCCTCAACTACCTCAGGACCCGCGAGCGGCTCTTCCCCTTCTACTTCGCCGAGCGCTTCCAGATCCAGCGCGCCGAGTACGACGCCTACTGCCGCTGGGTCTCCGAGAACCTCCCCGGGCTGCGCTTCCGCCACCAGGTCGACGCCGTCCGCTGGAACCCCGAACGCGATGTGTTCGAGGTCGACCACACCCAGCTCGACGCCGAGGGCGAGGCCGAGGCGCTGGGCCGCACCTACACCCGCAACGTCGTCCTCGGCGTGGGCACCGCCCCCTATGTGCCCGACCCGCTCAAGCCTCTGGTCGAGGCGCCCGGCGTCCCGGTCTTCCACGCCGCCGACTACCTCGACCACCGCGCCGCCGTCCTCGCCGCCGAGCACGTCACCGTCGTCGGCTCCGGACAGTCCGGTGCCGAGGTCTTCCTCGACCTGCTCCGCAACCGCCCCGCCGGACACGAGAAGCTGCACTGGATCGGCCGGAGCGAGGCGTTCGCGCCGATGGAGTACTCCAAGCTCGGCCTGGAGCACTTCACCCCCGACTACACCCGCTACTTCCACGCCCTCGCCGAGCCCGTCCGCGACCGGCTGGTCGCCGCCCAGTGGCAGCTGCACAAGGGCATCGACGCCGGCACGCTCGCCGAGATCCACGACGAGCTGTACCGGCGCACCCTGGACGGCGGCTGGCCGGACGCCGTCCTGACCCCCGGTGTCAGCGTCCGCACCGCCGGCCGCATCGCCACGACCAAGGTCGAACTGCACCTGGAACACGTCCAGCAGGGCAGCCGCTCCCGGCTCACCACCGACGCCGTCGTCCTCGCCACCGGCTACGGCGAACGCCCGCTCGGCCGCATCCTCGCGGGGCTCGACCCCTACCTGCGCCGCGACAGCAGCGAACGCCTGCGCATCGACGACGAGTTCCGGCTCGTCCTCGACCCCTCGGTCACCGGATCGGTGTACGTCCAGAACGCCGAGGTCCACACCCATGGCGTCGGCGCCCCCGACCTCGGCCTCGCCGCCTGGCGCAGCGCCTCCATCCTCAACTCCCTCACGGAGAAGGAGCCGTACCCGCAGCCCCTCCGAACGGCCTTCACCACGTTCGGACTTCAGGAGCAGCGGTCCAGGGTGCCGCAGACCAGGCAGGCGAAGCAGCTGACTCCGCTGGTCGAGGAAGGGTGAGAGAGGCGTTCCCTGGAACGGTGTTCCAGGGAACGGCTTTCCCTAGAACACCGGCGTGCCGTTCCGCGTCAGCTTCCAGTCCACGGACGCGAAGTCCTTCGGGTCCAGGACGCCCTTCGTGGTGACCCACTCCGCGATCCGGGTGCGGATCTCCGTCGACTCCGACCACAGCTCCTTGGCCGAGGCGACATGCGGGAAGGCGCCGCCGCCGTTGGCACGGTAGTTGTTCACCGCGAACACGAACTGCTGGGCGTCGTCCAGCGCGGCACCGTTGAAGGTGAGGTTCTTGATCCGCGAACCGGCCGGCTGGGCGATGTCGATGTCGTACGACAGGCCCGAGACGTAGTCGTAGTTGTAGTCGGGACGGCCGCCCGCGTTGGTCAGCTTCTCCACGTCGACGGCGGCGTCGGCGGCCGTCTGGACGTAGTACTGCGCCGAGTACTCCAGGTACGCCCGCACCTGGGCGCCCGTCAGCAGCTTGGCGACCAGCGTGTTGTCGTACACGTACAGGCTCGACAGGTCCCGGATGGTCACGTTGCCGGCCGGGATCTCGGAGGTCCGGGAGAACGGCGAGGCCTGTGCGATCACCGGCAGCGAGGCGTACTCGGTGCCCGCCAGCGCGGCCTTGACCACGTCCTCCTGGACCTTGGTGATCAGGTCGATGATCGGGGCGTCCTTGTAGCGGGCCTCGACGGTCGTCAGGGTCGCGGTGGCGGTGCCGACGACCTGGTTCACGTACGTCACGACCTTCGCGTGCTCGTCGCTGAGCAGCTTGGTGATCTTCGGGTCGTCGGCGACCGAGTTGGAGTTGAGCACCTTCGAGGAGACGGACTCGACGGTCCACCGGCCCTTCTCGAAGACCAGCTCGATGTCGAACACGGACAGCCGCTCCGCGTACGCCAGCGGCTCCGACAGCACGACCGTCTTCCCGGTCTTGTCGTTGGTGACCTTCAGCTCCGGGATCTCCACGTGCGCGTGGCCGACCAGGACGGCGTCGATGTCCGGGACCTGCTTGGCGACGTTGGCGGCCGCGTTCTCCACGTACGGCAGCTGGTCACCGTACGACGAGGTGCCGGAGGACCCGGAGTGCGCCGAGACCACGACGACGTCGGCACCCAGTGCCTTCAGCTTCGGCACCCACTTCGCGGCCTGCTCCTCCAGACCCGGGAACGCCAGCTTGCCCTGCACGTACGCCTTGTCCCAGATCGCGATGCCGGGGTTGGTCAGGCCGAGCACGGCGACCTTGACCGGCCGGGCGCCCGGCACGTGGAAGGTCTTGATGAAGTAGGGCGGGAAGGCGGGCCGCAGCGTCTTGGCGTCGACCGCGTTGGCGCCGAGCAGCGGGAAGTCCAGCTGGTCCTCGAACTTGCGCAGGGTCTCGATGCCGTAGTTGAACTCGTGGTTGCCGAGCGCCGCCGCGTCGTACCCGATCGCGTTCATCGCCTGCGCCATCGGGTGCACCGGGCCGCCCTTGGCGGTGATCGGGTCGACCTTGGCGTAGTAGTACGTCAGCGGGGTGCCCTGGATCGTGTCGCCGGCGTCCAGCAGCAGCGTGTTGCAGTGGCCCTTCTCCGCGCGGATCTGGTTGACCAGCGTCGAGATCCGGGCCAGGCCCTGGGCGTTGCCCGCCTTGTCGGTGTACTCCGCGTTCTTGAAGTAGTCCCAGTTGAAGACGTGGCCGTGCAGGTCGGTGGTGCCCATGACGGTGAGCGAGTAGCGCTTCACGTGCTTCCCGGGCGTCTGCTGCTCGGCCGCCTCGGCCGCCGGAGCCGCCGCCGCACCGGCGATCGCCACTCCCGCCCCCGTCGCGGCGGACTTCTTCAGGAACTTCCGGCGGTTCAACGGCATCTCTCGGTCTCCTCGGGGAATGGTCAACAACGCGCGTAGATTCTGACCCGTTCATGACCGACGGCAACAGGTCCATGAGGTTTCGATCTGGTGACCTGTGAGGTGAACTCCGGCCGCCGAAGCGGGAGGTGCGTGACAGAGTGGGACGTATGACCTCTCCGTCGACCGTCCCGTACGGCACCCCCGACGCCCCCCTCCTCGTGGTCCGCGGCGAGGCCGAACTCGACGTCGAGCCCGAGATCGCCCGCATCGGTGTGACCGTGAGCGCCCGCGGCCGCGACCGGCGCTCCACCCTGGACGACCTCACCCGTCGCAACACCGCCGTCCTCGACCTCGTGAAGTCCTACGGCGACGCGGTGGAGGAGCTGTCCACCGGCGCCTTCTCCATCACCCCGGAACTCACCGAGCGCGGCCGGGGCGAGCGGGTGCGCAGTTACCAGGGCCGGGTCCACCTCGGCGCCGAGTTCTCGGACTTCACCGTCCTCGGTGAACTCACCACCCGCCTGGCCGACTTGGACCTGACCCGGGTCGACGGCCCCTGGTGGTCCCTGCGCCCCGGCTCGCCGGTGCACGCGGAGGCCAGGCGGCGGGCGGTCGGCGACGCGCTCCAGCGGGCCCGGGAGTACGCCGAGGCCCTGGGCACCTCGATCGCCGCCCTGATCGAACTGGCCGACACCGGCGCCGAACGCCCGCGGGCCGGCGGGGCCGCCTTCGCGCGGAGTGTCCGGCGCATGGGCATGGCCGAAACGGCCGAGCCCGCCGAACCTCTCGATCTGGAACCCTCGCGACTGCGGGTGACGGCCCAGGTCAGCGCTCAATTCACTGTGGTGCCGCCGCGACTGTGAATTGTGCGGGCCGAGAATCGACGCCCGAAAAGAATCGCTCATAGGAGCGGGCGGCTGCACAATTCAACACTTGTCAATAGCCCTTTACGCAAAGGTTGTTGAGTGGTCATGTAGCCCGG
Source organism: Streptomyces diastatochromogenes (assembly GCF_002242805.1). GTDB lineage: Bacteria > Actinomycetota > Actinomycetes > Streptomycetales > Streptomycetaceae > Streptomyces > Streptomyces diastatochromogenes. The sequence goes on from NZ_MCGQ01000031.1 coordinate 180,544, forward strand.
ATTCTCTACCGGCGGGTAAGGCCTAGGCTCGAATCATGCGCCGAGCGAAGATCGTCTGTACTCTGGGGCCCGCCACCGACTCGTACGACCAGATCAAGGCCCTGGTCGAGGCCGGAATGGACGTCGCCCGCTTCAACCTCAGCCACGGCACGCACGCCGAACACGAGGAGCGTTACCAGCGCGTACGGAAGGCGGCCGACGAAACCGGTCGCAGCGTCGGAATGCTCGCCGACCTTCAAGGTCCGAAGATCCGGCTCGGCCGCTTCAGCGAAGGACCCGTACTCCTTGAACGCGGCGACTCGTTCACCATCACCGTGGAGGAGGGCGTCGAGGGCGACCGCCACACGTGCGGCACCACGTACGCCGGCCTCGCCGCCGATGTCACCCCGGGTGAGCGCGTCCTCGTGGACGACGGCAAGGTCTGCCTGGAGGTCACCGCCGTCGACGGCCCCCGGGTCCGCACCCGGGTGATCGAGGGCGGGGTGATCTCCGACCACAAGGGCCTGAACCTCCCCGGCGTCGCCGTCTCCGTGCCCGCCCTCTCCGAGAAGGACGAGGACGACCTGCGCTGGGCGCTGCGCACGGGCTTCGACGTCATCGCCCTCTCCTTCGTCCGCAGCGGCAAGGACGCCGCGGACGTCCACCGCATCATGGCGGAGGAGGGCCGCCGCCTCCCGGTGATCGCCAAGGTGGAGAAGCCACAGGCGGTCGACAGCATCGACGACATCGTCGCCGCCTTCGACGGCATCATGGTCGCGCGCGGCGACCTGGGTGTGGAGATGCCGCTGGAGCAGGTCCCGATCGTGCAGAAGCGCGCGATCAAGCTCGCCAGGCGCAACGCCAAGCCGGTCATCGTGGCCACCCAGATGCTGGACTCGATGATCGACAACTCCCGTCCGACCCGTGCCGAGGCCTCGGACGTGGCCAACGCGGTCATCGACGGCACGGACGCGGTGATGCTGTCCGGCGAGACCAGCGTCGGCAAGTACCCGATCGAGACCGTGCGGACCATGGCGAAGATCGTCGAGGCGGCCGAGGAGGACCTGCTCGCCAAGGGCCTGCCGCCGCTGACCGAGCGGAACAAACCCCGCACCCAGGGCGGCGCGGTCGCCCGGGCCGCCGCCGAGATGGGCGACTTCCTGGGGGCGAAGTTCCTGGTGGCGTTCACCCAGTCGGGAGACACGGCCCGTCGGCTGTCGCGCTACCGCTCGCCCATCCCGCTGCTGGCGTTCACCCCGGAGCAGGCCACCCGCTCCCAGCTCAGCCTCACCTGGGGGGCGGAGACCTTCCTCGGCCCGCACGTCGACTCCACGGACGCCATGGTCGACCAGGTGGACGAACTGCTGCTGAAGTACGGCCGCTGCCAGAAGGGCGACGTCGTGGTCATCACGGCGGGCTCCCCGCCCGGTGTCTCCGGCTCGACCAACCTGGTCCGGGTGCACCACATCGGCGAGGACGACAGTCCCACATAGTGGAACGCGCTACGGAAAAGGGCCCCTCATCGAGAGGGGCCCGCCAATTCAGTGACCTTGGAATCCAAAGAAAAGTGCCCCGGGTCGGACTCGAACCGACACTGTACGGGTTTTGAATCCGTTGCCTGCTGCCAATTGGGCTACCGGGGCTCGCAGAATCCAAGGTTTCCCCTGACCCTCCGCGCGTCCACCATACCGTAGCTAGGTAGGCTCTTGTCAGCAGTACCCCTGCCCTGAACGAGGAGCCCCCGTGACCGCCGAGTCGCCCCAGCCCGTAGACGCGCCCGACGACGACAAGTCGCACGTGCCTCCGCTGACGACCCGTGTCGTCATTGCCGAGGACGAGGCCCTGATCCGGCTCGACCTGAAGGAGATGCTGGAGGAGGAGGGGTACACCGTCGTCGGCGAGGCCGGGGACGGGGAGCAGGCCGTGGAGCTGGCCCGCGAGCACCGGCCGGACCTGGTGATCCTCGACGTCAAGATGCCCAAGCTGGACGGCATCTCCGCGGCCGAGAAGATCGCCGAGGAGTCCATCGCCCCGGTCCTGATGCTCACCGCCTTCTCCCAGCGCGACCTCGTCGAGCGCGCCCGGGACGCCGGTGCCATGGCCTACCTGGTGAAGCCGTTCAGCAAGAGCGACGTCGTGCCGGCCATCGAGATGGCCGTCTCCCGCTTCACCGAGCTGAAGCAGCTGGAGCAGGAGGTCGCCGACCTCACCCAGCGCCTGGAGACCCGCAAGCTGGTCGACCGCGCCAAGTCCATCCTGCAGACCGAGTACGGGCTGACCGAGCCCGCCGCCTTCCGCTGGATCCAGAAGACCTCCATGGACCGCCGGATGTCGATGCAGGAGGTCGCCGTGGCGGTCATCGAGGACAACGAGGAGAAGAAGTCCGCCAAGAAGGGCTGACCTTCCCACGCGAACGACCAGGCCCGCGCCCCGGAGAAGAGGGGCGCGGGCCTGGTCGTCTGCCTCGGCGGTCAGTCCTCGCCGAGGTACGCCTTGCGCACGGACTCGTCGTGCAGCAGGTCCTGGCCTGAGCCGGACAGGACGATGTTGCCGACCTCCATGACATGGCCCTGGTCGGCGAGCGAGAGCGCCGCCTGGGCGTTCTGCTCGACCAGCAGGATCGTCGTGCCCTGGGACTTCAGCTCGGCGATCGTCGCCATGATCTTCTGCATCATGATCGGCGACAGACCCATGGACGGCTCGTCCAGCATCAGCAGCTTCGGCTGGGACATCAGGGCGCGGCCCATCGCCAGCATCTGCTGCTCACCGCCCGAGAGGGTGCCGGCGGCCTGCTTCCTGCGCTCCCCGAGGATGGGGAAGAGGTCGTAGGCGCGCTGGATGTCCTTCTCGATGCCCGGCTTGTCGCTGCGCAGGAACGCACCGAGGCGCAGGTTGTCCTCGATGGTCATGCGCGGGAAGATGTGCCGCCCCTCGGGGGAGTGGGCGAGGCCCAGCGAGACCACCTGGTGGGCCGGGACCTTCTTCAGCGACTTGCCGTTGAACCTGATCTGCCCGCCGACCGGCTTGAGCAGGCCGGAGAGCGTGCGCAGGGTGGTGGTCTTACCGGCGCCGTTGGTGCCGATGAGGGTGACCACCTCGCCGGCCTCGACCTTGAAGGAGATGCCCTTGACGGCCTCGATCTTGCCGTAGGCGACCCGCAGGTCCTCTACTTCGAGCAGTGCGGTCATCGGTCGTTCTCCTTGCCGGGCGCGGCGTCCGTCGTGGCCTCGGCGTGCGCCTCGGCCGCCTCGACCTCGGCGACCTCCTCGTCGCCGGGAGCGTTCTCGAAGGGTTCGCCGAGGTACGCGGCGACGACCCGCTCGTCGCCCTGCACGGTCGCGCTGTCGCCCTCGACGAGCTTCTCGCCCTGTACCAGGACGGCGACGCGGTCGCAGAGGTTGAAGATGAAGCGCATGTCGTGCTCGATGACGAGGACGGCGATGCCCTTGTCCCGGATGGCGAAGACCAGTTCCTCGGTGGCCCGGGTCTCCTGCGGGTTCATACCGGCCGTCGGCTCGTCCAGGAGCAGCAGGCCGGGCTCACTGGCCAGCGCCCGGGCGATCTCCAGCTTGCGCTGCTCGCCGTAGGGCAGGTTGCGGGCGAGGTGCTCGGCCTTCGCCTCCAGGCCCACGAACTCCAGGAGTTCCATGGCGCGGGCGCGGGAGGCCGCCTCGGCCTTGTGGAAGCCGGGGCCGCGCAGCAGCGCGGACCACAGGCCCTCCTTGGTGCGGGTGTGCCGGCCGACGAGCACGTTCTCCAGGACCGTCATGTTGGCGAACAGACGGATGTTCTGGAAGGTGCGGGCGATGCCCGCCGCCGTGACCTTGAAGGACTTCGGCGGCAGGACCTGGCCCTTGTAGCGGACCTCGCCCTCGGTGGGGATGTACAGGCCGGTGAGGCAGTTGAAGAACGTGGTCTTGCCGGCGCCGTTGGGGCCGATCAGACCGACGATCTCGCCGCTGTTGACGGTGAGGTCGACATTGCGCACGGCCGTCAGACCGCCGAAGCGCATCGTGACGCCGCGGGCGTCGAGCACGACCTCGCCGGGTGCGGAAGCGCCGGGGACGGCGTCCTGGGTGGTGGTGTCGGTGGTCATGGTGGTCACGCCCCTGCCTTGCTGAGGACGGCGGGCGCTTCGGCTTCTTCGTGGAATTCGAGCTGGCGGCGCCGGTTGGGGATGAGGCCCTCGGGGCGGAAGCGCATCAGCAGGACGAGCGCACAGCCGAAGGCGAAGAGCTGGTAGTCGCCCAGGAACTGGAGCTTGGCCGGGATCAGGTACAGCAGCGCCGCGCCGACCAGCGGACCGGAGATGGTGCCCATGCCGCCGAGGACCACCGCGGCCAGCAGGAAGGCCGAGTTGGGCGGCACCACGTGGGCGAACTGGTACTGCTCCGGGGTCACCGTGTAGGTGACGTGGGCCTGGACGGAGCCGGCGAGGCCGGCCATGCAGGCACCCAGGGCGAACGCGATGAGCTTGACCCGGAAGCCGTTGATGCCCATGGCGAGCGCGGCGGTCTCGTCCTCGCGGATGGCGATCCAGGCGCGGCCGATGCGGGAGTCGCTGCTGCGCCGGAACACCACGACGACGATGAGCGTGATGAGCAGCATCAGCAGGAAGTAGTTCGCGAACCGGCCGATGGTGGCGCCGAGGAACTGGTGCTCCTGGCCGAAGTCGAAGCCGAGGATGTTCAGGTTCGGGATCGAGGAGATGCCGTTGGAGCCGTTGGTGACGTCCGGGCCCGAGGTGCCGTCCATGTTGAGGACGGTGATGCGGAAGATCTCACCGAAGCCGAGCGTCACGATGGCGAGGTAGTCGCCGCGCAGGCGCAGGGTCGGGGCACCGATGAGGACACCGAACACCATGGCGACGGCCGCGCCGGTCAACGCCGAGGCCCAGAACGGCCAGTTGACGTGCAGCGGCGAGGACGGCGAGCCGGAGACCAGGGCCGCGGTGTAGGCGCCGACACCGAGGAAGGCGACGTAACCGAGGTCGAGGAGGCCGGCGAGGCCGACGACGATGTTCAGGCCGAGCGCGACGGTGGCGAAGATCAGGATGTAGACGCCGATCGTCGCGTACTGGTCGTTGGACTGGGTGAAGGGGAAGGCGGCCGCCGCGACGAAGGCACCGGTCATGGTGATGTTGCGGTGCCGGGCGGTGATCGCCGAGACCCGGGCCACGAGCCCGGCCTTGGCGAGGGCGCCGAAGCCGAAGCCGGCGGTGAGGAGGAAGCCGATGAACAGCTGGTCGTACTCGGTGCCGATGCCGTAGGTGAAGACGATCAGACCGACCGCCATCGCCGCGATGATGACGAGGAGCTCGGCGTAGGTGGGCAGCTTCGGGGCCGGGGCCGGGGTCTTGGAGGCGAAGGCCGCCTTGAAGTTGTTCCAGTTCTGGCGGGCCTGGTGACGGAGCGCCTCAAGGCCGGTGTCGTCCGGGTCGGCGGGTTCCGGGGCCGGCCGCTCGTAGGGCAGAGCCAGCGCGCCGACCAGGGCCGCCAGCGTGGCGACGGCCACGATGAAGCCGCCGGCCTCCAGGTTGACCAGGCCGCCCAGCTTGGCGCTGATGGCGATGACCGTGTACCAGGCGGTGGCGAACGTGCCCAGCGCGGACAGCTTCAGGGCGCTGTCGGCGCTGCCCGGGGTCAGCCACTTCAGGCCCTTGACGCCGTAGGAGGCGAGGCCGAGGACGGTGGTGAGGATGCCGCCGATCAGGACGAGGACCTGAAGGCCGCCCGGGTAGCCGTAGACGGTGAGGTCGCCGGGGAACGCGGCGGTCCAGGTCCAGGCGAGGAAGGTGGAGACGATCGTCAGGACGCCGCCGCCGGTGGCGAGGGCCCGTCCGAGCGGGGCGGGCAGGCCGATCAGGCCGGACGGGGCGGCCGTGGGAGCGCTCGGGGTCTCGGATGCGGTGGTCTGTGTGGTCATCGGTGTCACGCCCTGTCCGCGACGCGCTCGCCGAGCAGACCCTGTGGCCTGAACAGCAGAACGAGGATGAGGAGTACGAACGCCCAGACGTCTGCCCAGGACTGGCTGCCGAACTTGTCCATGCCGGGGATGTCGGAGATGTAGGCGGTGGACAGGGCCTCGGCGACACCGAGGACGAGGCCGCCGAGCATGGCGCCGTAGATGTTGCCGATGCCGCCGAGGACGGCCGCGGTGAAGGCCTTCAGGCCGAGGATGAAGCCCATGCGGAAGTCGATCTGGCCGTACTTGAGGCCGTAGGCCACGGATCCGACGGCGGCGAAGGTGGCACCGAGGGCGAACGCGACCACGATGATGCGGTCGGTGTTGATGCCCATCAGCTTCGCGGTGTCCGGGTCCTGGGCGGTGGCCTGCATGCCGCGCCCGGTACGGGTGCGCATCACGAAGTAGGCGAGGAACGCCATGCTGAGCGGCGCCGCGCAGACCAGGAAGATGTCACCGGTCTGGATCGTGACGTTGCCGATCTCGAAGGGGCCACCGGGGATGCTCGGGAAGGTGCGGGCGGACTTGGCGCCCGGGTACCAGGCCCACACCGCCTGCTGCAGGGCCAGGGAGAGGCCGATGGCGGTGATGAGGGGAGCGAGGCGCGGGGCGCTGCGCAGGGGCCGGTAGGCGAACCGTTCCGCTCCGACGGCGACGGTGGTGGCGACGAGGATGGCGCCGACGAGCATGAGCGGCAGGGCCACCCACATCGAGGTGCCGTCGGGAAGTATGTATGCGTAGACCGTGAGCGCGCCGAACGCTCCGGTCATGAAGATCTCGCCGTGGGCGAAGTTGATGAGCTGGACAATGCCATAGACCATTGTGTAGCCGATGGCGACCAGCCCGTACATGGATCCAAGTAGCAGGCCGTTGACCAGCTGCTGCGGCAGTTCGTTCACCGCATGTCCTCCGAGCGTTCGGAAAGTTCGACGGATGTGGCCGGATGCGAGTCCGCGCGGGGCGCCTGTGGAACAGCGCCCCGCGCGGCTCGTGGTGCGGGTGTGGGTCAGCTGCCGTTGTAGGTGCCGGACTCCACGGCCTTCCAGGCACCGCCCGTGACGGAGTAGACGGTGAGCTGCTTGTTGGTCGCGTCACCGTACTCGTCGAAGGAGACCTTGCCGGTCACACCGTCGAAGGAGACGTTCTGCATCGCGGCGGTGATCTTCGCGCGGGCGTCGGACGGCAGCTTGCCGCCGTTGTCGTCCACGACCTTCTTCACGGCCTCGATGATCGACCAGGCCGAGTCGTAGGAGTAACCGCCGTACGCCGCGTACGCCTCCTTGTAGCCCGCCGCCTTGTAGTTGTCGACGAACTCCTTGGCGGAGGGGAGGGTCTCGACCGGCGCACCGACCGAGGTGGCGAGGTCGCCGGTGCCCGAGGCGCCGGCCAGCTTGATGAAGTCGTCGGCGTAGATGCCGTCACCGCCGACCAGCGGGATCTTGGCGCCGGCGGCCTTGATCTGCTTGCTGAGCGGGCCGGCCTGCGGGTACTCGCCGCCGTAGTAGACCACCTGGGCACCGGAGTTCTTCACCTTGGTGGCGACCGCGGAGAAGTCCTTGGTGTCGGGGTTGATGTGCTCGGTGCCGACGATCTTGCCGCCGAGCTTCTTGAACTCGTCGGTGAACGTCCCGGCGAGGCCGGCGCCGTAGGTCTTCTTGTCGTCGATGACGAAGGCCTTGGTCTTCTTGGCCTTGTTGTAGACGTACTGGGCGGCGAACGGGCCCTGGATGGCGTCCGTGGTCGCGGTGCGGAAGTACGACTTGTACGTACGCGACTTCGAGGTCCGCCAGTTGGGACCCTGGGTCAGGTCCGGGCTGGTGTTGGCCGGGGAGACCTCGACCAGCTTCGCGTCGTCGAAGACCTTCTGCATCGACTGGGCGACGGAGGAGTTCAGCGGACCGACCACGCCGAGGACGCCCGGCTCGCCGACGAACTTGGTGGCGTTCGTCTGGCCCGAGGAGGGCTGGGCCTGGTCGTCGAGGGACTCGACCTTGAAGGTGATGCCCTTGACGTAGTTCTTCTTGTTGGCCTGCTTGGCCGCGAGGTCCACGGAGTTCCGGATGCCCAGGCCCAGGGCGGACAGGTCGCCGGTCAGCGGGGCGTCGACGCCGATGGTGACGGTCGTGCCACCGTTGCCGGAGTCCGAACCCTTGTCGCCGCTGTCGCGCGAGCCGCAGGCGGTGAGGGTGAGTGCACCCGCCGCCAGGGCGGCGGTGATGGCGATGAGCGAACGTTGACGCACGATCAGTCCTTTCCGATCGACAACCGCATCCCCGTGGAAACGGTCGAGCCGCGCGCGCCTGGCCGAAGTGAGAATCCGACTGCGCGGTGACTGGCCGTGACTCTAGGCGTGTGTGGGGAACGTGGAGGAGGGTCTGACCGATGCTGTGACGCTCTTGTTATGACACGAGGTAATGCAGAGCGGTACGCCGTGGGGAGAACGCCGGAATTCAGGCCGATTCGCCCTGTCCGCATTGTGAGAACCCGCAGGACTCACCATGATCCGTTCAGGCGTCTCAGGGGTTTTGGTGATTACGTACCACTGTTGCTGCAGGCGACTTTCAGGGCGCGTGAGAGGTGCTGTGCGTAGTGGGGGCCGAGGATGAAACTCTGAATCTGTATTGCGCGCGTATTACGTAGAGTTACTTCGAGGAAAGGCATCCCGGCGTCCTTCGGAACCTTTCCGCATTCCGTCACGTGCATGGTTATGGTGATCTTGCGGGGAGCGCCTGCTTTTGTCCGGAAGGGGACGTGTGGCGCCGCGGCCGCCGAGAGGCCGGCGTACGGCTGGGTCACCCGGGTCACGGTGACCGCCGGTCCCGACTCCACGCGCATCAGTACCTCGAAGCTGAAGCTGCGGGCCGGCGCGCCGGGCGGGGTGGCCCGGTCGCGCAGGTACGACATCGCCACCACCTGTGCGGGGTACGGCACTTCGGGCGGTGGCGGTTGCTGCGGGCGGGTCGCGTAGAGATAGCCGCCGCCCGCGAGTACGGCCGCGGTGGCGGCGAGAGCCAGGACGGCGCGGCGGTGGCGGGCGTACAGGGCCGCGAGCGGCGCGCGTCTTCGGCCGAGGGGTGCCTCCTGTGCGGTGTCCCACGCGCGCGTGCCCTCGCCGGGCTCCAGGGGGCCGATGCCGCTCATTGCCACGGACCTCCGCTCGGCGTTCCGTGCCGGTACCGCTCGGCGCAGGCACTGCGGGACTGACGGTCGATCAACTCGTCGGCCGCAGCGGCCCCTTGGCGCCGCTCGGCCGCCCGCGCCGTGTCCACGACGGTCCGCAGGATCTCATACTGCCCGTTGGACAGCCCCATGGACTGGTAGTCGCCGTAGGTGCCGCTGTCGAGCACTTTGCGCGACCAGTGCGCGACGATCCTGGCGCACAGCTCCGCTTCGGAGGCCGGTGACGCGGAGGCCGTGCCGCTGTGCGGGGTGCGAGCGGGTGCGCCCGATCCGGCGCACCCACCCGTCAGTACGGCAGCCACAAGTGCCAGTCCGAGTCCCAGCCCCGTGGCTCCCGGCCAGTGGGCTCCTCGCGGTCCCCTGTGCCGAAGCTGCGGTCCCATGTGCCGAAGCTAAGGGGAGGGGCGGCGCGGGGCAACGGCCCGGCGCCGGCCGCTCGGCGGCCGGGATCAGCCCTTGACAGCCTGGGCGCCGTCCTCCGGCTTGAGGTCACGCAGCAGACAGGTCAGCCGCGCGCTGCACACCCGGCGGCCCTCCTCGTCACTGATCACGATCTCGTACGTCGCCGTCGACCGCCCCCGGTGCACCGGCGTGGCCACACCGGTCACCAGGCCCGAGCGGACCCCGCGGTGGTGCGTGCAGTTCAGGTCCACGCCGACCGCGATCTTCGAGCTGCCGCCGTGCAGCATGGAGCCGACCGAGCCCAGGGTCTCCGCGAGCACCGCGGACGCGCCTCCGTGCAGCAGCCCGTACGGCTGGGTGTTGCCCTCCACCGGCATCGTGCCGACGACCCGCTCCGCCGACGCCTCCAGGATCTGCACGCCCATCCGCGTCCCGAGGTGGCCTGCCGAGAACAGCGCGGGCAGGTCGACACCGAGCGCCGCGTACTCGTCGATGACTTCCTGCGGGAATTTCACCTGCTGCTGCTCACCCATGGGCCCGGCTCCGTTCGTCGTACACCTGTCTCTGGCTGAGCAAACGCTCAGTCGGTGGCCGATTGTTCCAGACGGGCTTCCGGACGGGTCTCCGGGCGGCCCTCCGGCGCCGCCTCCAGGCGGACCACGACGGACTTGCTGGCCGGGGTGTTGCTCGTGTCGGCGGTGGCGTCCAGCGGCACGAGCACGTTGGTCTCCGGGTAGTACGCCGCCGCGCAGCCCCGGGCCGTCGGATAGTGCACGACCCGGAAGCCGGGGGCCCGCCGCTCCACGCCGTCCTTCCACTCGCTCACCAGGTCCACGTACGACCCGTCGGCGACCCCCAGGGTCCGCGCGTCCTCCGGGTTCACCAGCACCACCCGGCGGCCGGCCGTGATGCCCCGGTAGCGGTCGTCCAGGCCGTAGATCGTGGTGTTGTACTGGTCGTGCGAGCGCAGCGTCTGCAGCAGCAGCCGGCCCTCGGGCAGCTCCGGGTACTCCACCGGCGCCGCCGTGAAGTTCGCCTTGCCGGTCGCGGTCGGGAAGCGGCGCTCGTCGCGCGGCGCGTGCGGCAGCGTGAAGCCGCCGGGACGGGCCACGCGCGCGTTGAAGTCCTCGAAACCGGGGATCACGCGCGCGATGCGGTCGCGGATCGTCGCGTAGTCCTTCTCGAACTCCTCCCACGGCGCCTTGCTGTCCGCGCCGAGCACCCGGCGCGCCATGCGGCACACGATCGCCGGCTCGGACAGCAGCTGCCGGCTCGCCGGCGCGAGCCGCCCGCGCGAGGCGTGCACCATGCCCATGGAGTCCTCGACGGTGACGAACTGCTCGCCGCTGCCCTGCAGATCACGCTCGGTGCGGCCCAGCGTCGGCAGGATCAGTGCACGCGCGCCCGTGACGACATGCGAGCGGTTGAGCTTGGTCGACACGTGCACGGTCAGCCGCGCGCGCCGCATGGCCGCCTCGGTGACCTCGGTGTCGGGGGAGGCGGAGACGAAGTTGCCGCCCATGGCGAAGAACACCTTCGCCTCGCCGTCCCGCAGCGCGCGGATGGCCTGTACGACGTCGAAGCCGTGCTCGCGCGGGGGAGCGAACCCGAACTCCTTCTCCAGCGCGTCCAGGAAGGCCGGGGCGGGCCGCTCGAAGATGCCCATCGTGCGGTCGCCCTGCACGTTGGAGTGGCCGCGCACCGGGCACACGCCCGCGCCGGGGCGGCCGATGTTGCCGCGCAGGAGCAGGAAGTTGACCACTTCGCGGATGGTCGGGACGGCGTGCTTGTGCTGGGTCAGGCCCATGGCCCAGCAGACGATGGTGCGCTCGGAGGCGAGGACCATGCCGAGGGCTTCCTCGATCTCCTCCCGGGACAGGCCGGTCGCGCTGAGCGTCTCGTCCCAGTCGGCGGCACGCGCGGCCTCGGCGAACTCCTCGTACCCGTGTGTGTGCTCGCGCACGAACTCCTCGTCGACCGCGCCGTTCGTCTCCAGGATCAGCTTGTTGAGGAGACGGAACAGGGCCTGGTCGCCGCCGATACGGATCTGCAGGAACAGATCGGTGAGGGCGGCGCCCCTGAGCATGCCCTGCGGGGTCTGCGGGTTCTTGAACCGCTCCAGGCCGGCCTCGGGCAGCGGGTTGACGCTGATGATCTTCGCGCCGTTCGCCTTGGCCTTCTCCAGCGCGGAGAGCATGCGCGGATGGTTCGTCCCCGGGTTCTGGCCCGCGACGATGATCAGGTCGGCCCGGTAGAGGTCCTCCAGCAGGACGCTGCCCTTGCCGATGCCGATCGTCTCGGAGAGCGCCGAGCCGGACGACTCGTGGCACATGTTCGAGCAGTCGGGCAGGTTGTTGGTGCCCAGCTCGCGCGCGAAGAGCTGGTACAGGAACGCGGCCTCGTTGCTGGTCCGGCCCGAGGTGTAGAAGACGGCCTCGTCGGGGGAGCCGAGGGCGGAGATCTCCTCCGCGATGATGTCGAAGGCACGCTCCCAGCTGACCGGCTCGTAGTGATCTCCGCCCTCGGGCAGATGCATGGGATGCGTGAGCCGCCCCTGCTGCCCCAGCCAGTACCCGCTCCTGGTGGCCAGGTCGGCGACGGAGTGCGCGGTGAAGAACTCCGGGGTGACCCGGCGCAGGGTGGCCTCCTCGGCGACCGCCTTGGCACCGTTCTCGCAGAACTCCGCCTTGTGCCGGTGGTCAGGCTCCGGCCAGGCACAGCCCGGGCAGTCGAAGCCGTCCTTCTGGTTCACCCGCAGCAGGGTCAGCGCGGTGCGCTTCACACCCATCTGCTGCTGGGCGATGCGCAGGGTGTGCCCGATGGCGGGCAGCCCCGCCGCCGCGTGCTTCGGCTCCGCGACCTGCGGCGCGTCCTGAACCGGATCACCCTTGGGCGGCTTGGTCGCCATCGCACGGTCCCCTTCGACTGCGTGTGAGAAATACGCCTCTACGTGTGAGAAGTACGCCTCCGATCCTCGCACGGGGCACCGACAGCCGTGAGCCCCGGCCCTGCCCGGATCCGTGGGGTTCCAGGCGGGGTGCCGAACCCGTCGCGGCCCGGACTGTCAGTGGGGCGTGGCAGGATCGGGGGCGTGGCAGAGACAGCATCGAAGAAGACCGACAAGAACCCCGGCGGTACCCGTCCCCGGCTGATGCTCATGGACGGGCACTCGCTGGCCTACCGCGCGTTCTTCGCGCTGCCCGCGGAGAACTTCACGACCGCGACGGGCCAGCCGACGAACGCGATCTACGGCTTCGCGTCGATGCTGGCCAACACCCTGCGTGACGAGGCCCCCACGCACTTCGCGGTGGCCTTCGACGTCTCCCGCAAGACGTGGCGCTCCGAGCAGTTCACCGAGTACAAGGCGAACCGCTCCAAGACCCCCGACGAGTTCAAGGGCCAGGTCGAGCTGATCGGCGAGCTGCTCGACGCCATGCACGCGCCGCGCTTCGCCGTCGAGGGCTTCGAGGCCGACGACGTCATCGCCACCCTCGCCACCCAGGCCGAGGCCGAGGGCTTCGAGGTGCTGATCGTCACCGGCGACCGCGACTCCTTCCAGCTGGTCACCGAGAACACGACCGTGCTGTACCCGACGAAGGGTGTCTCGGAGCTGACTCGCTTCACCCCGGAGAAGGTTCTGGAGAAGTACGGGTTGACGCCCACCCAGTACCCCGACTTCGCCGCCCTGCGCGGCGACCCGTCCGACAACCTGCCCGGCATCCCCGGTGTCGGCGAGAAGACCGCCGCGAAGTGGATCAACCAGTTCGGTTCGTTCGCGGAGCTGGTCGAGCGCGTCGAGGAGGTCAAGGGCAAGGCGGGGCAGAACCTTCGCGACCACCTGGAGGCGGTCAAGCTCAACCGTCGCCTCACCGAGCTGGAGCGCCAGGTCGAGCTGCCGAAGACGGTCACCGACCTGGAGCGTGCTCCGTACGACCGCAAGACCGTCGCGATGGTCCTGGACACCCTGGAGATCCGCAACCCGTCCCTGCGGGAGCGTCTCTTCGCCGTCGACCCGGGCGCCGAGGAGGCCGAGACCACCCCGGTCGCGGCGGAGGGCGTCGAGCTGGACGGCAAGATCCTCGGCACCGGCGAGCTGGCCCCCTGGCTGGCCGAGCACGGCACCGGGACCCTCGGTGTCGCCACCGTCGACACCTGGGCCCTGGGCACCGGCTCGGTCGCCGAGGTCGCTCTCGCCGCGGCCGAGGGCGCGGCCGCCTGGTTCGACCCCGCCGAGCTGGACGAGACCGACGAGAACGCGTTCGCGGCCTGGCTGGCCGACGCCGGCCGCCCCAAGGTGTTCCACAACGCCAAGGGCGCCATGCGCGTCTTCGCCGAGCACGGCTGGAGCGTCGAGGGCGTCGCCATGGACACCGCCCTCGCCGCCTACCTGGTCAAGCCGGGCCGCCGCTCCTTCGACCTGGACGCGCTGTCCCTGGAGTACCTGCACCGCGAGCTGGCCCCCGCCGCCGCGGCCGACGGCCAGCTGGCCTTCGGGGCGGACGACGGCGCCGAGGCCGAGGCGCTGATGATCCAGGCCCGCGCCGTCCTCGACCTGGGCGAGGCCTTCGAGGAGCGCCTCCAGGAGGTCGGTGCCGCCGACCTGCTGCGGGACGTGGAGCTGCCCACCTCCGTCCTGCTCGCCCGCATGGAGCGCCACGGCATCGCCGCCGACCGCGCACACCTCGAGGCGATGGAGCAGATGTTCGCGGGCGCGGTGCAGCAGGCCGTGAAGGAGGCGCACGCGGCCGCCGGGCACGAGTTCAACCTGGGCTCGCCCAAGCAGCTCCAGGAGGTCCTCTTCGGCGAGCTGGCCCTGCCTAAGACGAAGAAGACCAAGACCGGCTACACCACCGACGCCGACGCCCTCGCCTGGCTCGCTACCCAGACGGACAACGAACTGCCGGTGATCATGCTCCGGCACCGCGAGCAGGCGAAGCTCCGCGTCACGGTCGAGGGCCTGATCAAGACCGTCGCCGGCGACGGCCGTATCCACACCACCTTCAACCAGACGGTGGCCGCGACCGGCCGGCTGTCCTCCACGGACCCGAACCTGCAGAACATCCCGGTCCGCACCGACGAGGGCCGGGCGATCCGCCGCGGCTTCGTGGTCGGCGAGGGCTTCGAGTCCCTGATGACCGCCGACTACAGCCAGATCGAGCTGCGCGTGATGGCCCACCTCTCCGAGGACGAGGGCCTGATCGAGGCGTTCACCTCCGGCGAGGACCTGCACACCACGGCGGCCTCCCAGGTGTTCGGCGTCGAGCCCACCGCGGTGGACGCGGAGATGCGCCGCAAGATCAAGGCGATGTCGTACGGCCTGGCCTACGGCCTCTCCGCGTTCGGTCTCTCCCAGCAGCTGAACATCGACGCGGGCGAGGCCCGTGCGCTGATGGACGCCTACTTCGAGCGCTTCGGCGGCGTCCGGGACTATCTGCGCCGGGCGGTCGACGAGGCCCGGGCGACGGGCTACACGGCGACGCTCTTCGGGCGCCGCCGCTACCTCCCCGACCTCAACAGCGACAACCGCCAGCGCCGCGAGGCGGCCGAGCGCATGGCCCTCAACGCGCCGATCCAGGGCACGGCGGCGGACATCGTCAAGATCGCCATGCTCCACGTCGACCGGGCCCTGCGTGAGGCGGACCTCAAGTCCCGCATGCTCCTCCAGGTCCACGACGAAATCGTCCTGGAGATCGCCCCCGGCGAGCGCGAGGCCACCGAGGAGATCGTCCGCCGCGAGATGGCCGCCGCGGTCCACCTGAGGGCCCCGCTCGACGTCTCCGTGGGCGTGGGCCCGGACTGGGAGTCGGCGGCGCACTAGCCTTCGGCGATGCGGCGGAGGGGCGTTTTCGGCCAAGGGCAGGACAACGCCCCTCCGCCGCTGCGGGTGCCCGTGGGTGCCGAGGCGGGCGACTCCCCCTCGCCTCCGCCACGGCTGCTGGTCGTCCGCCGGCGCGAAGAAGTTCTCCGCCGCGACGGCGATCCCCCCCCACGGCGCATCCCGGCGGTGCCGAACCCACCGGACCCCCGCCGCTGCCGCCCCACCCGCACCCGAATCCGGCTGAACCCCCGCAGGGCCCGTCACTCACGTGGCCCCCGCCAGAACGCCCCCCGAGCCCCGCAACCGCAACACTGCGAGCATGGGTATACGCATGCTCCACCGCCGGACGCCCGAGGCACAGGGCGGCACCCCGGCCCGGGCGGACACCGCCACGGACCGAGCCACGCCCGCCTCGCCGGTCCCGGCCCTCGCGGCCGACGCAAGCACCGCCCGCATCCCCGCCGACCTGGCCACGACCGTACGCAGGGCCGCGGTGGACCTCCGGCGCCGACTGGCCGCCCGCACCCGCCACGCCCCCGACTGGCGCGCCTGGCCCGACCTTCTCCGCGGCTACCTCGCGCTGCTGCTCACCCTGATCCCGAGGGCACGGCCCAGACGCACCCTCACCGTGTTCGTGGCCCCCGTCATCGAGCGGCCGACCGGTCCCGAGCGGCACCGGCCGCCGCTGCGGGACTGCCCGGAACCGGGGCAGAGCGCCACACCCTGACCCCGGCCGCGTACACCAGCACCCCCAGGACCAGCCCGGCGCCCACACCGAAGCACAGCGTGGGCACCAGGTCCCAGGGGCTGGCGTGCGCACCCCAGTACTCCCACCACCGCGTCGCCCGCTGCACCGCTCCCGTCAGGGCGCAGCCGCCGAGTACGCAGGCGGCCCACCACCAGTCCCGTACGGACAGGGCGGGCACCCCCAGCGGCTCACCGGCCGGCGCCCGCCGCAGCGCACGTACCAGGAACACGGCGATCACCACGGCGGCCACCGCGGACGTGCCGTACTGCAGCCATGAATAGAGCGGCATGCCCGCCAGGCTCCGTCCGAGGGCCGGAATCAGCCGGGACCCCCACCGGTCGTGATGCGTGAACGCGTCCCACACGACATGCGTCAGCGCGCCGAGCACCGCGGAGACGTACCACCACAGCACGGAAACGGCCCGCACGCGCGCGCGTGGCGCACCGCAGCGCAGCAGAGCGGCCGGCCGCCCCTGCCGGCCCCGGGGCAGCAGAGCCACCAGGGGTTCCCGGACGAGCAGCCACAGCCCCACCAAAGCCCAGGAGATGAGCACGTCCACGCCGATCACACCCGCGAAGGAGTGCGTGACCGACCCGAACTCCATTCCGCCCGGCAGGACGCTTGCCGCGTAGTAGGTCAGATCGGGCGCGAAGGAGCCCGCGACGAGCACCGAGGGCACCAGCCGGCCCCGGCCCGCGCCGTCCCGGCGGATGGCGGGCAGCACGGCCGCCGCATGGCTGAGCGTGAACGGCAACAGAGCCCCCTGGAACGGTCGTCGGCCGCGGCACCGGAACCGGTGATCATGTCCGTCCAGTATGCGTGAGTACCGTCCGACGCCCCCCACACCAACGGAAGTTGGCCAACCGGTGAAAAACGGACGCGAACGGGTGCCCGGGCAAAGGAAGGTGTCGTAGGGTCACCTGGGTCGCGGTGCCGGGCGCACGTTCGAACGTACGTCGCGCGGATGGAAAGGCGGAACAGGGGCAACCAGAGCACCGGGTCAACCGTCAGACCAGAGCGAGGCACACGGACGGAGACGGACGCAGGGGCGTCCACGGGAGGGGTTCACTCTATGGCGGCGCACATCGGCAGGCGGCTGCGCAAGGGAGCGGCGACCACCGCCGTGGCCGCGGCAGCGGTCGCGGCTCTGTCCGCGTCCCAGGCTCCGGGAGCCACCGGCGAGGACCACGGCAGACAGGCCACGGCCGGCGCCAGCACCCCGGTCCCGGAGGCGGCCGCCGACGGCAGCGCCAACGCCACCGGCAACTCGCCGTACTACACGGACCTGCCGCCGCTCAACAGCCCCAACCCCAGCCCGTCGCCCACCATCGGCACCCCCGTCTCCCGGGGCCCGGCCGAGGCCGGTATCCCCGCGACGGTCCTCGACGCCTACAAGAAGGCCGAGGCCGAGCTGCGCACCTCCAAGCCGGGCTGCAACCTGCCCTGGCAACTCCTGGCCGCCATCGGCAAGGTCGAGTCGGGCCATGCCCGCGGCGGCCGCGTCGACGCCAACGGCACCACCCTGGGCCGGATCCTCGGCCCGCAGCTCGACGGCAACGGCTTCGCGCTCATCAAGGACACCGACCACGGCGAGTACGACGGCAACAGCCAGTACGACCAGGCCGTCGGCCCGATGCAGTTCATCCCGTCCACCTGGGCCTGGGCCGGCCGCGACGGCAACGGCGACGGCAAGGCGGACCCCAACAACGTCTACGACGCCGCGCTCGCCGCCGGCCACTACCTGTGCCGCAACGACTGGGACATGTCCACCCAGGCCGGCCTGCACAGCGCGATCCTCAGCTACAACAACTCGCAGGACTACCTG
Organism: Streptomyces diastatochromogenes; assembly: GCF_002242805.1. GTDB lineage: Bacteria > Actinomycetota > Actinomycetes > Streptomycetales > Streptomycetaceae > Streptomyces > Streptomyces diastatochromogenes. The sequence continues at coordinate 198,460 of NZ_MCGQ01000031.1, forward strand.
AACCTGGTCCTGAGCTGGCTGGAGTACTACCGCAAGGGCACCCACTCCGTGCCCGACGGCACCGGCGGCGTGCCCTCCCACCGCAGCGACGACGGCTCGAAGCACCACACCAAGAAGCCCTCCGACCCGCCGAAGACCAAGCCGGAGCCGGGCAAGCCCGGCGACGGCAAGGACACGCCCGACCCGAAGCCGCCGAAGCCACCGGCCCCGCCCACCCCCTCCGACACCGTGGACCACCTGGAGAACGCGGGCAACGGCACCACGAAGCTCACCGCGATGGCGGGCGACGCGTTCGCCCAGCGGATCAGCACCCGTGCCGAGACCAAGGCCGGGGCGGCCGTCGGCAAGGTCCGGATCCGGTTCACCATCACCGGCGACACCGACGCCACCTTCGTCGGCGGCGAGACCGTGGCCACCATCGCCACCGACGCCAAGGGCGTGGCGCTCGCACCGGCGCTCCAGGCGGGCGAGAAGACCGGCACCTTCAAGATCACCACCGCTGTCGTCGGCCACCAGGTCAAGGGGGTCGACTACACGGCCACCGTCACCGCGCGCGCCGCCGACACCCTCGCCCGCACCAGCGACACCCCGCTGACCTGCACCCCGGGCGGCGAGTTCGCCGACCAGGTCCAGGTGAAGGCGACGTACAAGGGCGCCGTCGCCGACCAGGTCGCGGCCACCGCCACCCTGATCAAGTCCGCCGACGACGCCACCGAGAACGACAAGGGCCCCTACTTCAAGGACGCCGACGGCAAGGTCGTACGCACCCTCACCGACCTCCAGACGGACGACAAGGGCCTGCTCACACTGCCGAAGCTGTACGCGGACGACACCACCGGCACCTTCCTGCTCCGCATCACCACCACGGGCGGCGCGACCCTCACCGTCGAACTGAAGGTCGCCGCGGCCGACGCCTCGGCCAGCCCCTCGCCCTCGCCGAGCCCGTCCGCGAGCTCCTGACGGCACACACCCGGCACCGGGCAAAACAGGGCGCCTCTTCCGCCACGGCGGAGGGGGCGCCCTCGTCCGTGTGCGCGACCTGTTCTCATCTCGGCCGCCCGTTGCTACGGTGCCTGCCGCACCTGACGATCCATCAGGAAACGTCCGCCGGGAGGCCCGCATGCGTGCCCTGCTCGTCGCCGCCACCGGTCTCGCCCTCGCGCTCGCCCTGGTCCTGGCGGTGACCGCCATGGGCGCGCCGACGGGCCGGACGTCCCCCAAGCCGCTGCTGACGACGGTGCCCGCGCACCCGTAGCAGCACCCGTCCCGGAGGGAGGCCGGAATGCGCCGCAACGCAAGCCTGGTCCTGCTCGGCTGCGCCGTGTTCTTCGCGGCGCTGTCCCCGCTGCTGCGCTGGTACGCCTTCCCGCGCCTGGCCAGGATCCCGCCGAACCAGTACCAGGACATGGTCCTGGAGGCCAAGGACGCCACCCTCCTCGACTACGGCACCATGCGCGCGAAGAAGGTCTCCAAGGTGACCATCGTGCAGACCCTCAAGGGCAACGTGGAGGCCGCCGAGAAGATCGAGAAGAGCGCGGGGCGACCCGTCGTCGTCTGGGACGGGCTGTCCTACCTCCAGGGCCCCGACGGCAAGATGATCTCCCGGATCCCGGAGCGCTACATCTTCGATGCCCACAGCCAGGACCCCGTCCACGCCACCGGCGAGTCCGTCGACGGCGACCCGGTCAAGCGGGACGGCATCGAGTTCAAGTGGCCCTTCCTGACCCAGAAGCGCGACTACGAGTACTTCGACGCGCAGACCCGCACCACCAACCCCATCCACTACAAGGGCACCCAGACCTTCCGCGGCCTGAAGGTCTACTACTTCGAGCAGACCATCCCCTGGACCAAGGTCCTCATGCCCAAGACCATGCCGGTCCAGGGCATCACCCCCGAGTCGGTGGCGAAGACCGGCACCACCCGCTGGTACAGCACCGTCCGGAAGTTCTGGGTCGAACCGGTCACCGGAGCGCCCGTCTACGGCGAAGAGCTCCACAAGGAGGAGCTGCGCGGCGGCACCCTGCTCGGCGGCCGCGCCAAGGTGACGGCGTTCGCCGGGGACGTGAAGATGCGCGAGGACTACATCGAACACACCGTCGCCCTCGTCAAACACAACCGCACCCTGGTCCTCCTGATGACCTCCTACCTGCCCTGGGGCTTCCTGACCCTCGGCGTCCTGCTCCTCGCGCTCGCCCTCTACCTGGAGGCACGCGGCCGCCGCCCCGAGGGCCCGGCACACACACAGGCGACGGAAACCGAACCGGTCAGCGCCTGAGCCGCGCGTTGGTGTGCCGGGTGGGCTCGGCGGTCGCCGGGTCCTCGGGCCAGGGATGCTTCGGATAGCGCCCCCGCAGCTCCGCGCGCACACCCTTGTAGCCGTCCTTCCAGAAGGAGGCGAGGTCGGCCGTGACGGCGGCGGGCCGTCCGGCGGGGGAGAGGAGATGGACGAGCAGCGGCACCCCCGCCACGGCGGGTGTCTCCCGCAACCCGAACATCTCCTGCAGCTTCACCGCGAGGACGGGCCGCTCCGGGTCCCCGTAGTCGATCCGGATTCTGGACCCACTGGGTACGGCGATCCGTTCCGGCGCCAGCTCCTCCAGCCGGGCGGCCTCCCCGCTCGCCCAGGGCAGCAGCCGCGCGAGGGCCTGCCCGGCGTCGATCCGCCCGAGATCGGCCCGCCTCCGGGCCCGGCTCAGCTCCGGCTCCAACCACTCGTCCACGCGCGCGTGCAGGGCTTCGTCCGACACGTCCGGCCACGGCGCGCCGAGGTGGCTGTGCAGGAACGCCAGCCGCTGCCGCAGCACCTCCGCCTCCGCGGACCACCGCAACAGCCCGAACCCCTCCTGCCGTAGGCCTTCCAGAAGGGCACCGCGTACGAGACCGGGACCGACGTCCCTCAGGGGCCGTACGGCCAACTCGATGGCCCCCAGTCGCTCGACACGCCGAGCCACGACATCCCCGTCGCCCCAGTGCACCTCGTCCCGTTCCTCGAACAGCGCCCCGGCCGCCGCTCGCGCCACGTCCTCGTGCACGCCCGCCGCCAGCCGCACACGCGCGTGCCCCTTCCCACCGGGCCGATCGGCGGCGGCGACGACGATCCAGGGCGCCCCACGCAGCGCCGACCCCTCGGACAACTCGGCCCGAGTCCCGGAGGCCATGAGGTACGACCCGCCGTCGAGCTTGGCGACACGCTCGGGGAAGGCGAGAGCGGCAACGAGCCCGGTGAGCTTGTCGTCAGCGGTGCGTGGCTCTGCTTGAACGTCCACCTGTGACTGACGGTCATGGGTGGGCGGGTGGGAAAACTCCCCAGAGACGGCCCGCAGCCGCCGAACCTCGCTCCGCCACCGCTCCCCGTAGGCGTCACCCCCACGCCGAGCACGGCTCAAAGCACCAGCAAGATCATCCCCGTAATCCCGCGGCACCTCTTCAGAAAGCAGGGCAACAACCGAGGCACCCCCACCGGAGGTATCCAGCAGCGCCCGCCCCAGCCGAGGGTGCACCCCCAACCGCCCCAACCGCTGACCAACCTCCGTGGCCCGCCCGACGGAGTCCACCGCCCCCACCGCTGCCAACGCGGAGCGCGCGGCCGCCATCGCCCCACCCGGCGGTGCGTCCAGCAGCGCCAGTCCGGACGCGTCCGGATCGCCCCAGCAGGCCGCCTGAAGGGCGAACGCGGTCAGGTCGGCCACCTTGATCTCCGGCGCCGGAAAGGCCGGCAGCCGGACGTCCTCGGCCTCCGTCCAGCACCGGTACACCACACCCGGCGCCTCACGCCCGGCCCGGCCCGCCCGCTGCCGCCCGGCCGCCCGCGACGCCCGTACCGTCGCCAGCCCGCTCAGTCCGCGCGCGTGGTCCACACGCGATTCCCGCGCCAGCCCCGAGTCGACCACCACCCGCACCCCGGGCACCGTCAGCGACGACTCCGCCACGGACGTGGCCAGCACCACCCGGCGCCGCGCCCCGGCCGCCAGCACCGCGTCCTGTACGGCGGCCGGCGCCCGCCCGTGCACCTGCAGCACCTCGACATCACCCGGATCGCCCAGCTGCCCGGCCACGCGCGCGATCTCGCCCACCCCGGGCAGGAAACACAGCACGTCCCCCTCCCGCTCGGCCAGCGCCCGCCGTACCACCGACGCCACATGGCCCAGCAGCGCCGGATCGACCCACATGCCGTGCGGCGGCCGTACCGGACGCACAGGAGGCGCCCAGACGACGTCCACGGGATGCGCGACTCCCTCGGCCTCGACCACCGGAGCACCGCCGAGCAGCCGCGCCCAGCCCTGCGCGTCCGTGGTCGCCGACGCGGCCACCAGCCGCAGCTCCGGCCGCAGCGTCTGCCGTACGTCCCACAGGAAGGCGGCCACCGTGTCGGCGTCCAGATGCCGCTCATGGCACTCGTCGAGCACCACCACGTCGACGCCGGCCAGCTCCGGATCCCGTTGCAGCCGCTGCAACAGCACACCGGTCGTCACGACCTCCACGCGCGCGTGCCGCCCCACGACCCGCTCGCCGCGCACCGTGTGGCCGACGCTCTCGCCGGGCTTCTCGCCCAGCAGCCACGCCATCCGCCGGGCCGCCGCCCGCGCCGCGATCCGCCGCGGCTCGGCCACCACGACCCGCCGCGCGGGACCGCCGCCGACCAGCCCCGCCAGCACGAGCGGCACCAGCGTCGTCTTGCCGGTGCCGGGCGGCGCCACAAGCACGGCAGTGCCGTGCCCGTTCAGGGCGTCGCTCAGGGCGGGCAGGGCGGCACGGACGGGCAGCGAGTCCAGGGCGTCGTAACGGATCACGCCCCTAGTGTCGTACGACGCCGAAAACGCCCCCCACGCGCGCGTGCGCATATACGGACGAGACTGCTCAGTCCCGCTCGCAGACGAAGACGGCCGTACCCGGGATCAGGTTCCCGCGCAGGGGGGACCAGCCGCCCCACTCCGAGGTGTTCCACGCCGGCCACTCCGGCTCCACCAGGTCCACGAGCCGGAAGCCCGAGGCCACGATGTCCCGGACCCGGTCGCCGAGCGTCCTGTGGTGCTCGACGTACACCGCGTGGCCCTCCTCGTCCTGCTCCACGTAGGGAGTGCGGTCGAAGTAGGACGCGGACACCGACAGGCCCTCGGGACCGGGCTCGTCCGGGAACGCCCAGCGGATCGGGTGCGTCACCGAGAAGACGAAGCGGCCACCCGGCCGCAGCACCCGCCGCACCTCGCGCAGCACCAGCCGGGGGTCGGCCACGAACGGCAGCGCCCCGTACGCGGAGCACGCGAGGTCGAAGGAGCCGTCCGCGAAGGGCAGCGCGCCGGCGTCGGCGCAGACCAGGGGAAACGATCCGCCGATGCGCAGGGCGTGCTGGAGCTGGCGGTGCGAGAGGTCCAGGGCCACCGGGTGGGCGCCCTGGGCGGCCAGCCAGCGCGCGCACTGGGCCGCGCCCGCGCCGATCTCCAGGACGTCCTTGCCCTTCAGGTCCTCCGGGGCGCCGAGCAGCTCGGCCTCCACCTCGTCCAGGCCCTCCGGGCCCCACACGAAGCGGTCGTCGCCGAGGAACGTGCCGTGATCGATCTGGTACTCGTCGGCGTTGCGGTCCCACCAGCCACGGTTGGCCCGGGTGCTCTCCGCGACCCCGGCGTCACGTCGGGTGGCTTCCGGCTCGAGCCCCTCGGGGTCGAGCGTTTCAGGCTCTTGGATGATCGGCTCCCTCGTCGTACTCTTCCGTCCAACCCGCCGGGCGCGCGCGTGTCACGGAAGGGGTCCCGCAGTCCTGCGTGGCCTGCTGGGACGATTTTTTGTGCCGGGTATGCGGCGATCCGCCCCGGGTGTGCGCCTTCGCGCATTGACCCTGCCCGGCTGCCCCCGTATGCTACAAGTTGCGCTGCGGGCCTGCGCACCTCAGACGTAGCAGGCTGCGCTCGCATCTGTTGTATGTCCCCTCGGTTGTCGAGGCGCCATCACCAGTACTGGTGGGGCGCTTCCTTGGCTGTCCGGCTTCTTCAGAGCGATACGGGCTCCCGGCGTAGCAGTACCTACGACTTTCTGTCCGTAACCGGAGCCCTTTCCCACATGACGAGCAGCACCGAGACCACCGCCACCACCCCGCAGGTTGCGGTCAACGACATCGGTAACGAGGAAGCCTTCCTCGCCGCGATCGACGAGACGATCAAGTACTTCAACGACGGCGACATCGTCGACGGCGTCATCGTGAAGGTCGACCGGGACGAGGTCCTGCTCGACATCGGTTACAAGACCGAAGGTGTCATCCCGAGCCGCGAGCTCTCGATCAAGCACGACGTCGACCCGAACGAGGTCGTCGCCGTCGGTGACGAGATCGAGGCCCTCGTCCTCCAGAAGGAGGACAAGGAAGGCCGCCTGATCCTCTCGAAGAAGCGCGCCCAGTACGAGCGTGCCTGGGGCACCATCGAGAAGATCAAGGAAGAGGACGGCATCGTCACCGGTACCGTCATCGAGGTCGTCAAGGGTGGTCTCATCCTCGACATCGGCCTCCGCGGCTTCCTCCCGGCCTCTCTCGTCGAGATGCGCCGCGTCCGCGACCTCCAGCCCTACGTGGGCAAGGAGCTCGAGGCCAAGATCATCGAGCTGGACAAGAACCGCAACAACGTGGTCCTGTCCCGCCGTGCCTGGCTGGAGCAGACCCAGTCCGAGGTCCGCCAGACGTTCCTCACGACCCTGCAGAAGGGTCAGGTCCGCTCCGGTGTGGTCTCCTCGATCGTCAACTTCGGTGCCTTCGTGGACCTGGGTGGCGTCGACGGTCTGGTCCACGTCTCCGAGCTGTCCTGGAAGCACATCGACCACCCCTCCGAGGTTGTCGAGGTCGGCCAGGAAGTCACCGTCGAGGTCCTCGACGTCGACATGGACCGCGAGCGTGTCTCCCTGTCGCTGAAGGCGACCCAGGAAGACCCGTGGCAGCAGTTCGCCCGGACCCACCAGATCGGTCAGGTCGTCCCGGGTAAGGTCACCAAGCTGGTTCCGTTCGGTGCGTTCGTCCGCGTGGACGAGGGCATCGAGGGTCTGGTCCACATCTCCGAGCTGGCCGAGCGCCACGTGGAGATCCCGGAGCAGGTCGTCCAGGTCAACGACGCGATCTTCGTCAAGGTCATCGACATCGACCTCGAGCGTCGTCGCATCAGCCTCTCGCTGAAGCAGGCCAACGAGGCCTTCGGTGCCGACCCGGCCACGGTCGAGTTCGACCCGACCCTGTACGGCATGGCCGCGTCCTACGACGACCAGGGCAACTACATCTACCCCGAGGGCTTCGACCCCGAGACCAACGACTGGCTCGAGGGCTACGAGACCCAGCGCGAGGCGTGGGAGCACCAGTACGCCGAGGCGCAGGCCCGCTTCGAGCAGCACCAGCAGCAGGTCATCAAGTCCCGCGAGGCCGACGCTGCCGCTGCCGCCGAAGGTGGCGAGGCTGCCGCTCCGGCCGCGTCGGGTGGCGGTTCGTACTCCTCCGAGGGTGCGGACACCTCCGGTGCGCTGGCCTCGGACGAGGCGCTTGCCGCGCTTCGCGAGAAGCTGGCCGGTGGCCAGAGCTGAGCTTCTCAGTGAGCTGAGGCTTAGCTCGTAGGTTTGAGGGCCCGTACCTTTCGAGGTGCGGGCCCTCAGATTTTTATTGGGGCGACCGCCCTTTGGGTGCGGCCCGGTGGGGGCTTGTCGCGCCCACGCGGCGGAGCCGCATATGGATACAGCCCCGCGCGCCTAGGTGGGGTGCCCCGGCCCTTCTCAGGAAGTGACCGGGATATTCGTCAGACCCTTGCCGCCTGTCACCGTGTTGGTGCTGTAGACCGTCGTCTTGCAGCCGGCGCTGTAGTTGGTGACGTTGATGGCCAGCTGGGTCGTGCCGGTGGTGCCAGTCAAAGTTGACTTGTTGTTCTTGAAGACCGTGCCGCAGCCCCAGCCGGACTGCTGGGTGTGGGTCTGGTAGCCGTCGTTGCCGGTGTTGTCCTGGACGAGGACGTCGTTGCCCTTCACGTCGACCCAGGAGTCGTCGTAGTTGGCGCCGGTCAGCCCGCTGCCGTCGAAGGTGTTGCCGACGATCTGCGCGCCCGTCGTGCCCTCCTTGATGTCGACGTTCTCGCCGCCGACGTCGGGGCCGATCGTGTTGTTCAGGATCTGGATGCGGTCGCTCCTGTCGGACAGCGTGTTCGCGGTCCCCACGTACACGCCCTCGCCCATGCCCCGGCCGTCGTTCCCGGTGTCGTAGATCCTGGAGTTCCTGATCGCGCCGTCCGTGCTGGAGTTGCGGAAGTGCACGCCCTCCATGTCGAGCCCGTGCACCGTGACGCCGTCCACCACGACACCCTTGGCCGTGTCGATCACGATGCCCTTCTGGCCTCCGGTCACGGTCAGCCCGCTGACCGTCCGGTAGGACGCGCCGTTCAGGTGCAGGCCGTAGCCGCCGCTCGCGGTGAGTACGGCCCCGGGGGAGCCGGTGAGGGTGATGCGGGCCGTGGCGCCGGCCGGCGTGGTCGCCTTGAAGTTGCCGGTGTACGTGCCGTCCGCGAGATGGATCGTGTCGCCCGGCTTCGCGTTGCTGAGCGCGGTCTTGAGCTGCGCCGCGGTGCCGACCTCGACGGTCGAGGCGGCCGGGGCCTGGCCCGCGCAGAGGAGCAGGCCGCCGGTTGCGGTGGTCGCGGCGAGCAGGGAGGTGAGCAGCGTGCGCGTGCGCATGGGGGTGCCTTCCTGTCGTACGGACGCGGATCTCATACATGAACGATGTACGTGGATATGAACTCCGGTCTTCGTGAAGGTACGGACCAGTTGACGGGGCGTCAAGATGCGCGGACCTAGGTGCCTGATCAGCGCCCTGACGCGGGAATGCCTACGCCCCAGGGCGCGTTGTGGAAGAGGAACACGAGGAGGAGCGGTCACAGTGCTTGATCCGCAGGGTTTGTACGCATGGGAGCCGAAGGGCCTGGCCGTCGTCGACATGGCGCTCGCCCAGGAGTCGGCCGGACTTGTCATGCTCTACCACTTCGACGGATACATCGACGCGGGTGAGACCGGCGACCAGATCGTCGACCGGCTCCTCGACTCACTGCCCCACCAGGTCGTGGCCCGCTTCGACCACGACCGGCTCGTGGACTACCGGGCCCGCCGCCCGCTGCTCACCTTCAAGCGGGACAGCTGGACCGACTACGAGGTGCCGGCCATCGAGGTCCACCTCGTCCAGGACGCCACCGGCGCCCCCTTCCTGCTGCTCTCCGGGCCCGAACCGGACGTGGAGTGGGAGCGGTTCGCGGCCGCCGTACGGCAGATCGTGGAGCGGCTCGGTGTCCGCCTGTCCGTGAACTTCCACGGCATCCCCATGGGCGTCCCGCACACCCGCCCCGTGGGCCTCACCCCCCACGGCAACCGCACCGACCTGATCCCCGGCCACCGCAGCCCCTTCGAGGAGGCCCAGGTCCCCGGCAGTGCCGAGTCGCTGCTGGAGTACCGCCTCATGGAGGCCGGACACGACGTCCTGGGTGTCGCCGCGCACGTCCCGCACTACATCGCCCGCTCCCCGTACCCGGACGCCGCGCTGACCGTACTGGAGGCCGTCACGGCCGCCACCGGGCTGGTGCTGCCGGGCATCGCGCACTCCCTGCGTACCGACGCGCACCGCACGCAGACCGAGATCGACCGGCAGATCCAGGAAGGCGACGAGGAGCTGACCTCGCTCGTCCAGGGCCTGGAGCACCAGTACGACGCGGCCGCGGGCGCCGAGACCCGGGGCAACATGCTCGCCGAGCCGGTCGAGATTCCGTCCGCCGACGAGATCGGGCGGGAGTTCGAGCGGTTCCTGGCCGAGCGAGAGGGCGAGAACTAGGGGTGTCTTCTGGATCACGCAGGCGACGCGGGGTCCGGCACGCCCCAGCGCGGCCGGCCCGGCCGTAGGACCGACGCCGGGGGGTGGCCCAGTCAGTGGCAGGGCCTAAGCTTCCGCTCATGCTGAAAGTGGGCCTGACCGGCGGCATCGGCGCCGGCAAGAGCGAGGTGTCGCGGCTGCTCGTGGAGCACGGAGCCGTGCTGATCGACGCCGACCGCATCGCACGCGAGGTCGTGGCGCCCGGCACACCCGGTCTCGCGGCCGTGGTGCAGGCCTTCGGCGAGGAGATCCTCGCCGCCGACGGCAGCCTGGACCGGCCCAGACTCGGCTCCATCGTCTTCGCCGATCCGGAGAAGCTGGCCGTCCTCAACTCGATCGTGCATCCCCTGGTGGGCGCCCGCTCCCGCGAGCTGGAGAGCACCGCGACCGAGGGCGCCGTGGTGATCCACGACGTGCCGCTCCTCACGGAGAACGCCCTGGCGCCGCTGTACGACCTGGTGATCGTCGTCGACGCGAGCCCCGAGACCCAGCTCGACCGGCTGGTCCGGCTGCGCGGCATGACCGACGACGACGCACGCGCACGCATGGCCGCGCAGGCGACCCGCGAGCAGCGCCGGGAGATCGCGGACATCGTGATCGACAACGACGTACCCCTGGACGCGCTGCGCAAGCGCGTGGCGGAGGTCTGGGACGACCTCGTGCGCCGGGCGCGCGACCCGCGCGCGACATCCGGGGACGGGCGATCGCGCGACGGCGGCGCGGAATAGCTGCCTGTGGCAGGGCGTTGAACCGCCGCAGTGAGGGAAGGACTTTGCCGTGCCCGAGATCAGCGGTTCCACCGGACGTACTCCGGAGACGCACGTCATAGACTTCCGCGCGGCCGAGCAACTGCTCAACGCGCGGGATCCGCGGGGCGCGGTGAAGCTGCTGGACGGAGTCATCGCCGCACACCCCGAGAACACCGCGGCCCGGCTGCTGCGTGCGCGAGCCTTCTTCGCGGCCGCACAACTGCGGCCCGCCGAACTCGAGTTCACCATCGTGCTGGAGCGTGAGCCGGACAACGCGTTCGCGCACTTCGCGCTGGCCCGCACCTACGAACGCCAGGGCCGCCAAGACCAGGCCAAGCGCCACTTCCGGCTGGCCGCCGCGCTCGACCCCAACCCTCAGTACCTGAAGGCGGCCGAGTTCGAGTCCTGACTGCGGACGGGGCCGTGCCGGGGGTCCGCGCCGAGGTGACGGGCCGTGCCGGGCGTTCGCGCCGAGGAATCCGCGCTGACGGGCCCGCAGGCCGCCGTCACGGGTGGCGGGGCCGAGGCGGGCGCGGGTAGGGCCGACCGCTCGGCCGAGGGCGGGGCGGATCGCTGTCCACCGGCCGGTACGGCGGGATGTCCCGGCCCGGCTGATAGTGCGGCCCCTGCCGGATGTGCCTGAGGATCATGGTCATGTCGACGGTGGCCACCAGCCACAGCACCCCGCAGGCGGCCGCCCAACCGGGGCGCCCGACGAGCGCGAACACCGCCGTGCCGAAGATCGCCCAGACCAGCCCCCACACGCTCAGCCAGAAACGCGCTCGCAGCGCACTGCGCGCGGTCGCCGGCTCACTGCCCGTACGCATCAGGATCACCACTCCTGCCTGCAACGTACTCTCCGGAGCGAACGTTCACCAAGGGGGTCATCGCTTGCTGCCCGATGCCGACGAACTGGCCGAGGTGCTGCTCGATCTGGCGGTACCGCACGAGGACATCAACGCACTCGTACGAATGGGCCGACGCGTGAGCGACGACCCGGAACTGTCGCGGACCCTCGAAGGCGCCGTCGCCGAGCTGGTGCGAGGGATGGGCGAGATCCGCGGCGGGGCCGACCTGCCCGAGCTCGACTGGCCATCGGGTGCCCTGCAGCGCTGCTTCCCCGTGTATGTCTTCGTGGCGGCGCTCCCCTACGTCCGCACCCACCACCGCGAGCGCGGCATCCCGGCCGACGTCTCCCGCCGCACCCTCACCGACCTCGGGCGGAACATGGCGGTCCACCGCAGGCGCCACGGCAGTGCGGGCGTGCAGGCGCCGCGCTGGCTCACCCTGCACTTCCGCGGCGAGCTGTACCAACTGGGACGCCTGCAGTTCCAGCGGGCCCCACTCGGACAGCGCACCAGCGCGGCACTCGCAGCCGCCGGGCTGGACGCAGCCCCGGGCACGCCCTGCCTGAACCTCCACATACCCGACTTCCTCGGCCCGCTCTCGCCGGGCGCCTGTGACCGCTCGCTGGCGCTGGCCACGGAGTTCTTCGCGGGCCACTACCCCGACGAGACGTACCCCGTCGCGGTCTGCCACTCCTGGCTGCTCGACCCCCAGTTGAAGCGCCACCTGCCCGCGCAGTCCAACGTCATCCGCTTCCAGGAACGCTTCCGCATCGCCCACGAGGACACGGAACCGGCCGACACCGAGCCCGTCCAGTTCGTCTTCGGGAACCCGGACCTGCCGGTCGCCGAGCTGCCGCGGCGCACGTCCGTGGAGCGGGCCGTCGGCGACCATCTGCGAGCCGGAGGCCACTGGTACATCGGGCACGGATGGTTCCCGCTACAGGGCGAATAACCCGAAAGCGTGAACCGCCCTCGGACGGGAACGGCCGTACGGAGGCCACCCGTTGTTCGGGCATGACGGTCGAAATGCGTGAAGGATACGACGGAACAGGACCCGGTGCGATCACCCCGGACGGATGCGCGGTCGAGCTGTACACGCGGCTTCCGGTGGGCGACGAGCCGGACGTCATCGCCGCGGCAGTGCCCGCCGGGGCCCACATCCTGGAGCTGGGCAGCGGAGTGGGCCGGGTGACCCACGCCCTGCTGGAGCGCGGCTTCACGGTCACGGCGGTGGACGAGTCCACCGAGATGCTCGCCCACGTCCGCGGGGCGCGCACGATATGCGGCCCGATCGAGGACCTGGACCTGGGCGAGAGGTTCGACGTGGTGATGCTCGCGTCGTTCCTCGTGCACAACGGCGACGTCGAGGTGAGCCGCGGCATGCTGCGCGCCTGCGCCCGCCATGTCGCGGAGAGCGGCTGCGTGCTCATCCAGCGGGAGGGCGGGGACTACCACGCCAACGTGCCGAGGGAGCGGGTCGACCCGAGCGGCTTCACCGTACGGATCGCGTCGTCGGAGCCGGTCGGCGACGGGGTGCACTCGGTGCGCGCCGAGTACGTGTTCCCGGACGCGGCCTGGACCCAGACGTTCCTCGCCAGGCCCCTCACGAAGGAACAGTTCGAGCAGGCGCTGGCGGAGGCGGGACTGGAGGTGGACGCGTATCTGACTCCGGACGGGATGTGGGTGAGGGCGGTACCGGTGGCGTAGGAGCGATGAGTTCTCGGACGGCGGGCGGTCTACCTCGGTGACAGCAACCGGGACCGCTTCACCCAGGAGACCCCCATGTCCGAGACCACCGCCCCCGCGACTTCCACTCCCTCCACCGCCCCCGTGACCGCCCGCGGTCGCCTCGCCCGGATCGCCCTGCGCACGGTGCAGGTGCTGCTCGCCCTCTTCTACGGGATCGCGAGCGCCCTGCCCAAGCTGATCGCGCACCCGTCGGCCGTCGAGTCCTTCGACAAGATCGGCTGGGGCAGTGCGGGTATGTACACCATCGGCGCGCTCGAACTGGCCGGCGCGATCGCGCTGTTGGTGCCGGTGCTGCAGTCGGTGGCGGCGATCGCGCTGAGCGCGCTCATGGTGGGCGCGTTCATCGTCCAGCTCACCGTCTTCGACGGTCAGTACGCGGCGACCCCGCTGATCCTGATCGTGCCGCTCGTCCTGATCGCCTGGTCCCGGCGCGGGCACAACACGGAACTGCTGCGGCTGCTGGGGCGGGCGGGCCGACAGGCAGGGCGACGGGCGTGACCGGTGCGGGACAGCGACGGTGACGTCGGCCGGGGCGCGGGGGCCTGGCCGACGTCAGCCGAGCGTGAAGAACCCGAGCGTGCAAAAGGGGGAGGGGAGGGGGAGGGGGGAGGGGCCCCAAGTCGGGCCGACTCAGCGCCCCCGAGGACGCCCACCGGACCCACCCAATC
>NZ_MCGQ01000032.1 GCF_002242805.1 Streptomyces diastatochromogenes
CCACCGCCCTGCGCACCGACCAGGATCAGCGCGAGCGCTCGCACTACATGATCGACTGGCGCGAGACACCGGCGACCGAGGAGCGCATGCTCGCTCACGATGCCCAGGAGCTTCGCGACCTCTACGCCGGAAAGGTCCCGCAGGACCATGCCGAGGCCTATGTACGGCACCTGTCCCAGCCGGGCGCTCTCACCGCGGCGCTGAACTGGTACCGGGCAGGCCGCCCCGACGGGGCGATCGGCGTCATCGACGTGCCCACGCTGTACGTCTGGAGCACGGAGGACAGCGCGTTCGGCCCGGCGGCCGCGCAGGAGACCGGGCGGTGGGTCAACGGGCCGTACCGGTTCGAGATCCTCCAGGGCGTCAGCCACTGGGTCCCCGAAGAGGCACCCGAAACGCTGAGCCGACTGCTGCTCGAACACCTACGAGCGCACGGTGAGCACGGAACCGCAGCGCATACCCCGCTCGTCGACTCCCCGAAGGGGTGACCGCATGAAGACAGCGCGTGCGGCCTGGCGCCGCCTCGAGCCCGTACACGGCATGATCTACTTCGTCCCCGAGGCAAGGCGACGGTACGCGGACCTGGGACTGAGCGGACGCGCCGGGTACTTCGCCTCCCGCAGCGCCGCCTTCGGCCGAGCATCCGCCGAGCTGATCATCTCGACCTTCTACAACTTCAACCCCGCTTTCGTACGGCAGGCGGTCGACGGGGCCTGGGACGCGACGACGCCGCAGCAGGTTCTGGACGCGCGATACGCCGCGGCGGGCGAAGCCCTGCGGCGGGCGGGAATCCACGAGCTGCCCGACCTTGACGAGGTCCTGGCGCTGACCCGCCGGGCCGCCGAGGCGGCCGGCGAACACGCGCAGGGCCGCCCGCTGTTCGCCGCGCATGCCGCACTGCCCTGGCCGGAGGAGCCGGTACTGCAGCTGTGGCACGCCCAGACGTTGCTCCGGGAGTTCCGTGGAGACGGCCATGTCGCGTGCCTGCTGACCGAGGGCGTCGGGGCCTTGGAGGCCCTGATTCTGCACGCAGCCACCGGTGAGGTTCCCGTCGGCCTCCTCAAGGCCAGCCGCGCATGGCCCGAGGAGGAGTGGGCCGGCACCCGGGAGCGCCTGCGCGAGCGAGGCCTCCTCGACGGCGACTCCCTGAGCCCGGAAGGCCTGCTCCTGCGCCGGCACATCGAGGACCGCACCGACCGCCTGGCCCTTCCCGCCTACGCCGCCCTGGGGGACGCCGGCTGTGAGCGTCTCGCCGAACTCGCGAGCCCCTACGGCCGCGCCGTCGTCGAAGCCGGCCTTCTCAAGTTCGACTGACCGGGCCTTCCCCCCTCCGCCTGTGGTGGCTCGCCTCCGGGCTCAGCGCACCGATCGGCGGAGCCGGCCTGCGGTGATCGTCGACATCGCCGGTGAACCCGGAAGCCTCGTCAACCGCCGCAGGCAGAGCGAATCCGGTAAAACGTGTTCAGGTACTTCGAGTGGTAGGACGCGCCGGTGATCCGTACGAGCGCCTCATCGGCCGAGCGCAGCGACGACCCGGTCAGATTGGCACTGCCCGTGTAGACGCGCGGTGTGGTGTCGCCGCCGTTGTACCCGTCGATCAGGAGCTGCTTGTTGTGCGGACGGACGTCGATTCCCGGGCCGTTGGGAATGCGGCACCTGCGGTACTGGATGCCGGCGGTGTTCAGCTTGGTGGTGATCGTGTTGTCGCTCTCGGCGTAGATGATGTCGATCCAGCAGCCCCTGCCGCGCAGCTGGGCCAGCTTGTCGGCGACCTGGACGCGCGAGCGGTAGAAGCTGTACATCACGATGCGGATGTCGCTTTGGTGCCGTAGCCCGTCCGCGCCGGTGTAGGCGCAGCTGATCTCGTTCAGCGCGTTGACGACGGTGTCGGTGGCCGGGTTGTAGTACGAGGTGTCACCGCGCGGGAAGAAGAAGGCCCGGTAGGTCGAGCCGGTCGGGGTGGCGAAGTAGGCGTTGTTGTCGCCGCGTGCGAGGGTGCGCCCGTACCGGAGCTTCTCGTGGTACGAGGCGTAGCCGTCGTAGACGGCGGCGTTCGCGAAGGTCACGGCGTCGTTGAAGGACTCGACCTTGTACCAGTCGGAGAGGTTCGAGGAGGTCTGGAAGACGACCTTGGAGTAGCTGGTGCCGTCGCCGAAGGGCCCGATCCTCGAGAAGATGAAGAACTTGTTGTGGTTGTAGGCCGGTTCGGGCGGAGCGACGCTCAGGCAGCCGCGCTGGACGTCGTCCACGCCGTCGGCGTCCTCGAACCTGTCGTCGCAGACGACGATCCAGGAGCGGGCGGCGTCATTGGTTCCGAGCCCGGCCCTGAGGGACCTGTAGGCCGGATTGGCGTACTCGGCGCCGTTGCCGCCGACATAGGTCGAATCATCGACGATGAGCTTGACGTTGACGCCGCGCTGGTGGGCGGCGAGCAGCGCGTCGGCGACCTCCTGGTCCTGGAACTCGTACATCGAGCCGCGGATCTGCGCCCCGGCGGGCGTCGCGTCGATCAACCGAACGAGCTGGGTGAAGATGGCCTTCTGCTGCGTCGGCGTACCCAACGGGTCGTTGAACACGGGCCCGTTGACGATCGGCTTGGTCAGCGCGGCGGCGGGTGTCGCGCTGCCGAGGAGGAGGGCGGCCACCAGGTGCAGGACGACGGCGATGGGCGGCAGCGTACGGAGGCAGCGGGCCGCACGCGGGCGCACAAT
>NZ_MCGQ01000033.1 GCF_002242805.1 Streptomyces diastatochromogenes
TTCGACATGATCTGCAGGCCCGGACGGGCCAGCTCGGCGCGCATCAGCAGCGCCATCACGCCACCGATCAGGAAGAACGCGAACGACGTGACCAAGTAGAGCGTTCCGATCGTTTTGTGATCGGTGGTCGTCAGCCACCGTACGGCCCTGATGTCTCTGATCCTCTTCACACCCCGCCTGTGTCCGCGCCCGGCGCGCGGGTCACACTCGGACGGCGCGACGAGCATCACGGCAGAAGGGTGTGACGATCCGGGGAGTGCCGGACACCAACCGAGCATGAGCAACGACGAGATCTTCGCCGCTG
This sequence comes from Streptomyces diastatochromogenes, assembly GCF_002242805.1. Taxonomy (GTDB): domain Bacteria; phylum Actinomycetota; class Actinomycetes; order Streptomycetales; family Streptomycetaceae; genus Streptomyces; species Streptomyces diastatochromogenes. The sequence continues at coordinate 305 of NZ_MCGQ01000033.1, forward strand.
CCTATCGCGAGCACTACTGGGCGGTCAGCCGCTATGTCGCCAGGCGACTGCAGGGGCGGGCCGACGAGGTGGAGGAAGTGGTGGCGGAGGTGTTCACGGTGGCCTGGCGCCGCCGGGCCGACCTGCCCGCAACGCCGCTGCCCTGGCTGTACGGCGTGGCACGCAACTGCCTGGCCAACGCGGTACGCGGCTACGGACGGCGGCGCCGGCTGCTGGACCGGCTGGGCAACGACGAGGCGGCGCACGGCCGGCACATCGTGGACAGCCCCGACGCGGAGGCCCCCGGCGGCTGGGTGCACGAGGCACTGGCCCGGCTGTCCCCGGCGGACCAGGAGGTGCTCCGCCTCGCGGCATGGGAGGAGCTCGGCGCCGAGGAGATCGCGGTGGCCCTGGGCTGCGGCAGACGGGCGGCGGTCATGCGACTGCACCGGGCCCGGCAGCGACTCAAGACGCAGATCGACCGCTTGCGTCCCTCGACGGCCGTCGATGCGCTGTCGCCGAGGGGGTTCGGTCATGGTTAGCGCTCGGCCCGCCCTGCCCCTTGCAGTCGCCGCTCCGTCTGGCACGGGGCACCGCGGGGGCCGGCGACTGTCCCTCTGCGTCTCTCGGCGGCTGTCGATGCGCTGCGGCCGAGGGGGTTCGGTCACGGCTGGCGCACGGCCCGTCCCGCCTCTCGCATTCGCCGCTCCGCCCGGCACGGGACACCGCCCGGGGCGACCGCCCTCCCCACCCGCGCCCGCTGTCGACGCGACGCCCTGCAAGGAACACCGACATGGCTGACGAACTCGAACTCCTCCGCCGCGCCAACCCGGTGTCGGCCGACGGCCCCCACTTCGGCGACGGGCCGCTGGACCATCGCGCCGAGCGGCGGCTCCGGCGGCTGATGAGCGAGGACCGGCCGCTCCGCCGTATCGTCCCGCGTGCCCGGCTGCTCTGGGGCCTCGCCGCCACCGGCGTCGTCCTGGTCACCGCCCTGACCGTGCTGATCGGCGGCCCGAGCACCCCGTCGGCCCTCGCCGCGCCGCGCCCGCTGACCGTCCGGGCCCACTCCACGCCCGTACCCCTGAAGGAGCTGGCCGGCCTTGCCGATGCGGCCGCGCAGGACGACACACCGCGCCTGCTCAAGGGCACGCATGTGCAGTCGTGGAGCCTCGCCATGGGTGACGGCAAACCGCCCGTCACCCTCCCCGAGGAGCGGGTCGTGCGCTGGCGGGCGGACGACAGCCACACCGAGCTGGTCGTGGCGACCGACCCCCGCCACCGCGGCCGCCCGGTCCTCACCGACGAGGGCGGCGAGCCGCGACCGGTCGAGGACGGTCATGTCCTCAGCCGGACCACCTACCCGCCGAGTTGGAGCGACGCCCCGCCCGCGGCACGCCCCCCGCACACCCAGGCCGCCCTGAGCGCCTACCTCGCCGAGACCGTCCGCACCGACTCCCCGCGCACCCCCGAACTCCTCGACGCCGTCAAGGAGTTGCTGGACCACTGGACCCTCGGCGCCCGCGAGTCGGCGGCGCTCGTCCGGGTCCTGGCGGACGCCCAGGGGCTGCGGCCCGTGGGGCAGGTGACGGACCGCCTCGGTCGCCCGGGGCAGGCGTACGTGTACGGCGGCGAGGGCGGGGGAGGCCGGCGCATGCTGATCCTCGACCCCCGCACCGGAGCCGTCCTCGGCCTGGAAGCCACCTTCACCCGGGACGAGCCCGAGTGGGGGGTCAAGGCCGGGGACGTCATGGAGTACAGCGCCTGGATGCGCTGATCACACCCCGAGCTGCCGGGCGGCGGCGGCGACGGTCTGCTCCAGCAGGGTGGCGATCGTCATCGGACCGACTCCGCCCGGCACCGGCGTGATCAGCGAGGCCCGCTCCACGGCGGAGTCGAAGTCGACGTCGCCGACGTTGCCGGGGTTGTAGCCCGCGTCGATGACGACCGCGCCCGGCTTGATGTCCTGCCCCCGGATGAGGCGCGGCCGGCCCACGGCGGCGACCACGATGTCGGCCTCACGTACCGCGGCCGGCAGATCCCGGGTGCGCGAGTGGCAGTACGTCACGGTCGCGTCGCGGGCCAGGAGTAGCATGCCCACCGGCTTGCCGAGGATGGCGCTGCGGCCCACCACCACGGCCCGCTTCCCCGCCGGGTCGACGTCGTACTCGTCGAGCAGCCTGAGGATGCCGCCGGGCGTGCAGGAGACGAAGCCCGGCAGGCCGAAGCTCATCGTGGCGAACGAGGCGAAGGTGACGCCGTCCACGTCCTTCTCCGGCGCGATCGCCTCGAACGCGGCCCGCTCGTCGATGTGGTCGCCCATCGGGTGCTGGAGCAGAATGCCGTGCACGGTCGGGTTGGCCGACAACTCCCTCAGGGTGCCGACGAGTTCGGTGGTGGTCGTGGCGGCGGGCAGCGCCACGTGCCGGGACTCGATGCCGGCCTTGCGGCAGCGGTTCTGCTTCATACGGACGTAGGTGACGGACGCCGGGTCCTCGCCGACCAGCACCGTGGCCAGACAGGGCGCGCTGCCCGTCCGTTCGGTGAGATCGGCGGCCTTCTTCGCGGTCTCCTCGACGATGCGGCGGGCGAGGGCGGTGCCGTCCATAAGTCGGGCCTGTGTCATCTGCACTCCTGAGCTGGGTTGACCTTCATCGCCCAGGCGCGCGGCATCCTCCACGGACCGCTCCCCGGTGGTACTCCACCTCAGCGCCAGTCACGGCCCGCCCAAAGCCTAACCGAGAGCACGAGCGGCATTGAGGCTGCGTGGACCGAGGCGGGTGGCGTGCGGGCGGTGTCGGCCGCGCCGGCCCGGCCCAGACCGCGCTGGTCGGCGTGGGTGGATGTCGGGGGCGGGGGCGGCCCCCCGACACGGGCATGCCCGGCGCCCCGCTCTGATGGCTCGGGCGGTGTCGGCCGTGCCGGCCCGGGCCGAGACCGCGCTGGCGGGCGCGGGGGAACAGCAGGGCGAGGGCAGCCCCCCGCACGGGCATGCCCGGCGCCCTCGCTCTGGTCGTCAGAACGGTGTCGGCCCCGTCAGCCCGGGCCCAGCCCGCGTCTGCCGACGCAAGCGGCGGTCCTCAGTCCGTGTCCGTCGCAGCGGGCAGCGCCGTCGGATCCGTCCCGGTGAGAAACGCCGACGCCTGGGCGGCCAGCCGGTCCGCGCCGATGGTCTCGGCCCAGCGGACGATCTCCGCCGCCAGCGCTACGGCGCCCGCCTCGTCGCCCGCGTCCCGGGCCAGGACGGCCAGCAGCAGTTGCTGGGAGAGGGTGCCGGGCACCGTGCCGGCCCGGGCGCCCAGTGCGGTGGCCCGGCGCCAGCGCTCCCCGGCCCGCTCGTGGTCGCCGGTGTCGTGGTCCTGGTCGCCGAGGTGCCGCAGTGCCTCGCGGGCCAGTAGACCGTCCGCGCCGTCCTCCCCGGCCCGCAGGGCGTCCGTGAAGTGAGTGGCGGCGGCCGTCCGGTCGGCGAAGTGGTTCTCCGTGATCAGCCCGCGGTACATCGCCCCCCAGCCCCGGCGCACCTCGTCCGGGGCCCCGGCGTGCAGCTCCCGTGCCCGGTCGAGGAGGGCGGCGAGCGCCTCGGGGTCCTTGCCGTCCGGGCCGATGCGGAGGGTGCCGTCGACCAGGAGCAGCCGGGCGTAGGTGTGCCTGAGCCGGAGGAAGTCCGTGTCCCAGTCGCCGTCCGGGAACTCCTTCTCGGCTGCCTCGATCCGCTCGGCCGCGGTGTCCGTCCCGGCGAACCAGTCACGGTCCAGGGCGACTTCGGCGGCGGCCCGGGTGAGCCGCGCGCGGTCGGCGGGCTCTTCGGCGGTGACCGAGGCCAGCAGCCGTGTGGCCCGGTCCCAGCGGCCCGCGACACTCAACTCCTTTATCGCATAGAGAAGTTCATCGACATCGACGAAGGCGAGCGCAGCATGTGTCATGCCGGGCAAAGTAGTTACCCGAAAAATGATCCACAAGAAAACCACTGCGGGAGGCAGACAGTGCAGGACTCGGTGGACCGGCACGTGGCCGTCTGGGTGCGCGAACTGGACTGGCTGGACCCGGTGAAAGAGGCGATCATCGCCCGGCTGGCGATCCTCGGACGGCACACCGCCCAGGCCCGCCGGGAGGCGCTGGACTCCGACGGCCTGAAGTACTGGCAGTACAAGCTGCTGTTGATGCTGCGCAGGTCCGGGCCGCCGTACGAGTCCAGTCCCTCGCAGCTCGCCGACCGGCTCGGGCTGACCCGAGGTGCGCTGTCGGCGCGGCTCGGGCCCGTCGAGGAGGCCGGGCTGATCACCCGTACCCACGAGACCGGCGACCGCCGACGGGTGCGGGTACGGCTCACCGAGGCCGGGCATGCCGCGTTCGAAGCGCATGCGGCAGCGGAGGACGCGGGTGAGGGCGCGCTGCTCGCAGCGCTGACCGGAGAAGAGCGGCGGACACTTGCAGACCTGCTGCGGAAACTGGTCCTGGCCACCGAGGGCGGCGCGGACGCGCCCGGCCCAGCGTCGCCCGGGCCGAGAAGGTCCAGGTCAGCCGGGAGGTGACCTGGACCCTCGCGACCTTCCTTCCTACTCGTCCCATGCCTGGATCAGGATCTGTTCGGCGATCTTCCCCTCGCGCAGGGTGATCATGGACTCGGCAAGGACCCGGGTGCCGTCCCCGTACTCGCAGGACTCGGAGTAGGCGGCGCGGTCGCCCTGGATGACGCACTGGTCCAGCTTGTGCGTCATGTCGCGGCTGTAGACGTCGTCGAGCATCTCGGCTATCTCGCGCCGGCCGTGCAGGACCTTGGGGTGACTGGGCTGGGTGTTGCGGTCGATGATGCGGATCTCCGCGTCGTCCGCGTAGAGGGCGAGCAGAGTGTTCCCGGTGTTCCCTTCTATGCCCCGGCGCAGTGTCTCGGTGTCGAAGGCGGAGCCTGTCGCAGCGCCCATGGTGACCTCCTTAAGGCGCCCTGGCCCGGCGGAAGCGGGCCGCACGGGCCCCACCTCCGAGGCTCCTCCGCCCCGGCGGCGACGGCAAGCGCAGCCGAGGCGGTCCGCCTGACGGGTGAGCGGCACCCGGGGACCGTGTCCGGGCGGGGCGCGGCGCCGTTGCTGAAGGCATGATCTCAACACGACGTATCGTCGCCGCCGTCGGTCTGGCCGTCGGTGTCACGGGTCTCGCCGCACCGCTGGCGAACGCGGCCGACGCGGGCGCACCGCACACCGGGCAGATCAACCCGATGACCACACTGGACTCGCTCGCCCTCAGCGACATCCCGGCAGAGCACCAGGCTCAGATGCCGCGGGTCTCGGACCAGCTGCGCCCGCTGAACCAGGTCAACGGACTGCAGCGGCTGAACGAACTGCACCAGCTCACCGACCTCGTCGCCCCCGTGACCGGCCTGCTGCCCGCCGTGGAGGCCTGAGCCGCCCACGGAACCGAGGGCCGTCCCGCCCGGGACGGCCCTTCACTGCTGTCCGCCCGATGTGGTCCTTCACCGCTGCCTGCCCCGGGCGGCCTTTCACCGCTGTCCGTCCGGGATCACCCTTCAGCACTGCCCGCCCCGGACGACCCTCCATCGCTGCCCGTCCGGAGCACCGGACGACGGCCGAAAGATCCACTCTCGTCGTCGTGGCCGATGCCGCCACCGGGCCCTCGCGCGTAGGGTCGGCTCCGAAGGCACATCGAGGAAAAGGGGCCAAGGCCATGGCGCAGGAAGTACGCGGCGTGATCGCACCGGGGAAGGACGAGCCCGTACGGGTCGAGACGATCGTGGTCCCGGACCCGGGACCCGGCGAAGCCGTCGTACGCGTCCAGGCCTGCGGCGTCTGTCACACCGATCTGCACTACAAACAGGGCGGAATCTCGGACGAGTTCCCCTTCCTGCTCGGCCACGAGGCCGCCGGCATCGTGGAGTCGGTCGGCGACGGGGTCACCGATGTGGCGCCCGGCGACTTCGTCATCCTCAACTGGCGGGCGGTGTGCGGCAATTGCCGGGCCTGTCTGCGCGGCCGCCCCTGGTACTGCTTCAACACCCACAACGCGAAGCAGAAGATGACCCTCGCCGCCACCGGGCAGGAACTCTCCCCGGCGCTCGGCATCGGCGCCTTCGCCGAGAAGACGCTGGTCGCGGCCGGACAGTGCACCAAGGTCGACCCGGCGGTCTCCCCGGCCGTGGCCGGGCTGCTCGGCTGCGGGGTGATGGCCGGCATCGGCGCCGCCATCAACACCGGGAGCGTCGGCCGTGGCGACTCCGTCGCCGTCATCGGCTGCGGCGGCGTCGGTGACGCGGCCATCGCCGGATCGAACCTCGCCGGCGCGGCGCGGATCATCGCCGTGGACATCGACGACCGCAAGCTGGAGCAGGCCCGCACGCTGGGCGCCACCCACACCGTCAACTCCAAGGAGACCGACCCGGTCGAGGCGATCCGCGAGCTGACCGGCGGCTTCGGCGCCGACGTCGTGATCGAGGCGGTCGGCCGCCCGGAGACGTACAAGCAGGCCTTCTACGCCCGCGACCTGGCCGGCACCGTCGTCCTCGTCGGCGTTCCCACCCCCGAGATGAAGCTCGAACTGCCGCTGCTGGACGTCTTCGGACGCGGCGGCGCGCTCAAGTCCAGCTGGTACGGCGACTGCCTGCCCTCCCGGGACTTCCCGATGCTGATCGACCTGCACCTCCAGGGCCGCCTGCCGCTGGACGCGTTCGTCACCGAGACCATCCAACTGGATGAGGTGGAGAAGGCGTTCGAGCGGATGCACCAGGGCGACGTGCTGCGCTCGGTGGTGGTGCTGTGATGACCACCCGCATCGAACGCCTCGTCACCTCCGGCCAGTTCACCCTCGACGGCGGCACCTGGGACGTCGAGAACAACGTGTGGATCGTCGGAGACGAACGCGAAGTGATCGTCATCGACGCCGCCCACGACGCCGAGGCCATCGCCGACGCGGTGGCCGATCGCCGGCTGACCGCCATCGTGTGCACCCACGCCCACAACGACCACATCGACGCGGCCCCCGCCCTCGCCGACCTCACCGGCGCCACCATCTGGCTCCACCCGGACGACCTGCCGCTGTGGAAGCTCACGCACCCCGACCGCGAACCCGACCGCCACCTCGCCGACGGCCAGGTCATCGAGGCCGCCGGCGCCGACCTGACCGTCCTGCACACCCCGGGCCACTCCCTCGGTGCCGTCTGCCTGTACGACCCCGGCCTCGGCGTCGTCTTCACCGGCGACACCCTCTTCCTGGGCGGCCCCGGCGCCACGGGACGCTCGTTCTCCCACTTCCCGACGATCATCGAGTCCATCCGTGACCGGCTCCTCACCCTCCCGCCTGAGACCAAGGTCCTCACCGGCCACGGCGACGCCACCACCATCGGCGCCGAACTGCCCCACCTGGACGAGTGGATCAAACGCGGGCACTGACCCGGGGCCCGGCCGTACGATCACGGCCATGACCACCAACACGCTCGAAACACTCCACGACGTGCCCGTTCTGCGCTGTGCCCCCGAAGGGCCCGCCCTCGACAGCGAGCGCGCGGCCCTCGATCTGATCGGTGACGCGATGGGGCAGGGCGCGGAACTGGTGGTGGTGCCCGTAGAGCGCGTCGCGGACGAGTTCTTCCGGCTGCGGTCGGGCGTCGCCGGTGCGGTCGTGCAGAAGTTCGTGACCTACCGGCTGCGGCTCGCCGTCGTCGGCGACATCTCGGCCCATGTCGAGGCGAGCGACGCGCTGCGGGACTTCGTGTACGAGTCGAACCAGGGCGGCCAGCTCTGGTTCCTCACCCGCTACCAGGACTTGGACGACCGCCTGCGCCGCTGAGAAAGGGCGACAAGAAAAGGCGACAGGAGATGTCCGGCTTTCCCGTGAGAGTGGACGACGATGAGAGTCGTACCGCACGGGAGGTCGGACATGTCAGGGCCGCTGGAAGGCAAGGTAGCGCTGGTCGCCGGGGCGACCCGGGGCGCGGGGCGGGGCATCGCCGCGGAACTGGGCGCGGCCGGTGCCACCGTCTACGTCACCGGACGCAGCACCCGCTCCCACCGCTCCGAGTACGACCGCCCCGAGACCATCGAGGACACCGCCGACCTCGTCTCGGCGGCGGGCGGACACGGCATCGCCGTCCCCGTCGATCACCTGGACAGGTCCGCGGTACGGGCCCTCGTGGACCGTGTCGCGGACGAACAGGGCCGCCTGGACGTCTTGGTGAACGACATCTGGGGCGGCGAGAAACTCTTCGAGTGGGACACGCCGGTGTGGGAGCACGACCTCGACAACGGGCTCCGGCTGCTCCGGCTCGCCGTCGAAACGCACGCCGTCACCAGCCACTTCGCGCTGCCGCTCCTGCTGCGCCACCTGGGCGGCCTGGTCGTGGAGGTCACGGACGGCACCGCCGCCTACAACCGCGACACCTACCGCGTGAACCTCTTCTACGACCTCGCCAAGGCCTCCGTGCTCCGCATGGCCTTCGCGCTCGGCCACGAACTCGGCCCACGCGGCGCCACCGCCCTCGCACTGACCCCCGGCTGGCTGCGCTCGGAGATCATGCTCGACGCCTTCGGCGTGCGCGAGGACAACTGGCGCGACGCCCTCGACCGCGAACCGCACTTCGCCATCTCCGAGACCCCCCGCTTCGTCGGTCGCGCCGTCGCCGCGCTGGCCGGCGATCCCGACGTGGCCCGCTTCAACGGGCAGTCCCTCTCCAGCGGCGGCCTCGCCCAGGAGTACGGGTTCACCGACCTCGACGGAAGCCGTCCCGACGCCTGGCGGTACCTGGTCGAGGTACAGGACGCGGGCAAGCTGGCGGATGTGACCGGCTACCGGTGAAACCGGGCCCCGCGGCCCTACGGTCACCCCACCTCAAGCGCTTCGCAGGACGTCAGCCGGAAGCCGTCGCGAGCACGTCCAGGACCCGGCGGGTATCGGCCTCGGTGGTGCGCCAGTTGCTGAACGCGGCCCGTAGGGCGGGCACTCCGCCGTACACGGTCGGCGTCAGGAACGCCTCCCCGGACTCGGCGACCGCCCGCGCCAGCGCGTCCACCCGCTCCTGCGTGGGCTCCTCCTCGGCGAGCGTGAAGCAGACGACGTTGAGCCGGACCGGGGCCAGCAGGCGCAGGCCCGGAAGGGCGTCGACGCCCTCGCCCAGCCGGCGGGCGAGGGCCACGTTGCGCTCGACGATCTCGCGGTGCCCGGCCCGGCCGTAGGCCACCAGGGAGAACCAGGCCGGCAGGGCGCGCAGCCGCCGGGAGTTCTCCGGGGTGAGGTGCAGGAAGTCGGGCTCGCCGGTGGGCAGGCCCAGGTACGGCGAGGAGTTGTGGAACACCGCCACCTGGAGATCGCGGCGGCGGGTGAACTGGACGGCCGCGTCATAGGGCACGTTGAGCCACTTGTGCAGGTCCACGCAGACCGAGTCGGCCGCGTCCAGCCCGTCGACCAGCATGGCGTACTCGGGGGAGAGGGCGGCGAACCCGCCGAACGCGGCGTCCACGTGCAGCCAGAAGTCGTGGCGCTCCTTCAGCGCGGCGATCGCCCTCAGGTCGTCGAAGTCGACGGTGTTCACCGTGCCCGCGTTCGCGACGACGATCGCGGGCCGACCGCCGAGATCCGCCAGTGCCGACTCCAGCGCGGCCACGTCCACGGCCTCCCGGTTGCCCGGCAGCAGCGGCACCCGGCGCAGCCGGTCCCGGCCGATGCCCAGCACCGACATGGCTTTGGCCACGCTGGAGTGCGGGCTGCCGGAGAGCACGTCGACCGGGCCGAGCGCGGCGGCCCCCGACCGGGAGACGTCCACCCCGAGCCGCTCGCCGAGCCACTCGCGAGCGATCGCGAGGCCGACCGTGTTGGACACCGTCGCCCCGGTCACGAACGCCCCGCTGTGCGCCTCGCCCAGCCCGAACAGTTCGCGCAGCCACGCCACGGTCTCCCGCTCCAGCTCCGCCGCCCAGGATCCGCCCGCCCCGGAGATGTTCTGATCGAACGTGGACGTCAGCCAGTCCCCGGCGACCGACGCGGGGGTCGCGCCGCCGGTGACGAAGCCCAGGTAGCGGGGTCCGGCCGAGCCGGAGAAGCCGGGCGCCCACCGCTCGGCGAACCGCGCGAGGGTGCCCTCGCCGCCCGCGCCCTCGGCCGGCAGGGGCGCACGCCCGGGAGGCCGCCCGGGTGCGGCGACCGGCCGCTCGGCCAGGCCGGCCACCTCACGGGCGGCGAAGTCGCGGGCGGACTGCAGGAGTTCGGGAAGCCGGGAGAGATCGTCGGCGAGTGTGCGGTGCATGAGCGGCAGCGTAGGCCCGGCGGGGGTCCGTACGACTGGTCCAGTTGAGGGAAACTGGACCAGTGGACACTGGTTTCGTCGCCGCGCTCGGTGACTGGCGTGCCCGGCCCGGCCCCCGCGCCCGCTCCCTCGCCACGGCGGTACGCGAGGCGGTCGTCGACGGGCGGCTCCCGGCCGGCTCCCGGCTGCCGTCGGAGCGGGAACTCGCCCGCGTGCTGCAGCTCAGCCGCGGCACGGTGGTGGCCGCGCTGACCCTGCTCCGCGACGACGGCTGGCTCGCCACCCGGCACGGCAGCGGCAGTGTCGTCCGCCTGCCCACGCGGCTCACCGAGCGCACCACGCCCTGGTCGCAGGACCGGGGCGGCGCCCCCGACGCCGACCTCGACCTCACCCTCGCCGTCACCGCCGCACCCCACGAGGCCTTCCGCGCCGCGCTCGCCAGGGCCGCCGAACGCGGCGCCGCCCTGCTCGTCGACTCCGGCGTCACCGGCGCGGGCCTGCCCCGTCTGCGGGAGCTGCTCGCCGAGCGCTACACCCGCGCCGGCCTCGCCACCCGCTCCGAGCAGATCCTCGTCACCGCGGGCGCCCAGGCCGCCCTCACCCTGCTCCTGGACCACCTCCACACCGACCGCCGGTCACCCGTCGTCGTGGAGAACCCCAGCTACCCGGGCGCCCTCGCCGTCCTGCGCGCCCGGCGCACCCGCCTCCTGGCCGTCCCCGTCACGGCACCCGACGGCTGGGACACCGACCGCCTCACGGACGCGGTACGCCGCCACAGCCCCCGACTCGCCTACCTGATGCCCGACTTCCACAACCCGACCGGCGCCCACATGGACGGACCGACGCGCCGTACGATCGCCTCCCTCGCCGACCGGCACGGGCTGACCGTCCTCGCCGACGAGACGATGCGCGACCTGGACCTGAGGAGGCCGCCCGGCACCGAACCCCACCTCGCCGGGGCCCGGGTGATCCAGATCGGCTCGGCGAGCAAGACCCTGTGGAGCGGCCTGAGGGTCGGCTGGATCAGGGCGAGCGCGGACCTCGTACGACAGCTGCGGCTGAACCCGCTCCAGGCCCAGCTCTCCCCGCCCCCGCTGGAACAGCTCATCGCCGCCGAACTCCTCGGCGCACCGCTCCCGGACCTCCTGGCCGACCGCCGCGACCGGCTGCGCGCCCAGCGCGACCACCTGGTCGCCCTGCTCGCCCCGACCGGATGGACGTACACCGTCCCGGAGGGCGGCCTGACGCTGTGGCTGCGCCTCGGCGAGGGCACGAGCGCCACCGACCTCGCGGCCCGCGCCGCCGCGCGCGGACTCGCGGTGACCCCCGGCCCGCGCTTCGCCGCCGACCGCACCACCCTCACCCGGCACCTGCGCCTGCCGTTCACGGCGACGCCGGAGACGCTGACGCGGGCGGTGGGGCTGTTGCGCGCGTGCTCGGGGAGCCCCGAAACTGCCTGACCGCCCCTACGCGCGGCGGCGAAGTTCACCGTTTCGTCACAGCGTGGCCGGAACTACAACCGTCGGGCCGGGCGGCAGGTCTAGTAGGCCGAGAGCGCGGGAATCGCGAAGGGAACCACCCGGGGGAGGCCCTGGGAGAACAAGGGGCGAAGGGGAAGAGGCCGATATGGGGGACATACGCAGACGAGGTGTCGTCGCGCTCGGCGTCACCGCACTGGTGGCACCGCTCACGCTCGCCTTCACCGCGGCACCGGCCCAGGCCGCGAGCTGCACCACGCAGGCGGGGCCGTACCAGAAGCAGGTGGAGAAGTTCCTCGGCCGACCGGTCGACGGAAAGCAGTCGTCCGCCGACTGCAAGGCCATCCAGGCCTTCCAGAACAAGCACGGCATCACGCCCGCCATCGGCTACGCCGGGCCCGTCACCTGGGGCGTGATGGACCTGATGAACAAGCAGAAGGCCGTCGGGAACGACCCGAACAAGGACGGCAAGTGCCCGGTGAACAAGGGCCGTATCGCCTGCGTGAACCTCTCGCTCCAGCTGAGCTGGATCCAGGACGGCGACAAGCTGGTCTACGGGCCCGTACCGGTGCGCACCGGCCGTGACGGGTACGAGACCCGCACCGGTCTGAAGAAGATCTACTGGCGGGACATCGACCACGTCTCGACCGTCTACAACGTGCCGATGCCCTACAGCCAGTTCTTCGACGGCGGCCAGGCCTTCCACTCCGTCAACCTCAGCATGTGGAACCCGCCGGGCTCGCACGGCTGCGTCAACATGACCACGAAGGACGCCAAGAAGTACTGGTCGCTGCTGAAGAAGGGCGACGACGTCTTCGTGTACGGCCGCAAGCCGGGCACCTGAGCCGGCCGAGGCGCCCGGCCACCGGGCTCAGTTCTCCGGCGCGTCCCCGAAGTCGGGGATCCGCAGCCGGACCCCGCCCTGCCGCGCGGACTCGTGCGCGATGATGCCCGGCAGGGTGTAGCGGGCGGCCACCCACGCGTTCACCGACGGCAGGGTCCGGGTGTTGACCGCGGTGACGAAGTCGTCCACCAGGAAGTGGTGGCTGCCCTCGTGCCCGTTGTGCAACTGGTCGAACTCCCGCGGCAGCCGGGCGCGGTCGTGCACCGGCGCCGACCCGGAGGTGAAGGCGGCCCGCAGCTCCGGCGCGATGTGCCGCAGCGACGGATCGTCGGGCGACAGGGTCGGCTTGGGCTCCAGCAGTTCGCTGATGTCCTTCACGCCGTTCTTGTCCTGCCACAGCGCCACCGTCGCCAGCTGCTCCATGCTCGCCTCCGTCCCGAAGAAGCGGAAGCGGGACTCGCGGATGTGCGAGGGGTAGCCGACCCGCCGGAACTCATTCGTACGGAACGAGCCGCCGCCCGCCACTTCGAACAGCGCGGTCGCGTTGGACACGTCGTTGTCGAACTGGCTGACCGAGCGATCGAAAACGCCGTCGCCGCGATCGTCATGCACACCGATCGCCGAGACGCTCACCGCGTGCGTCCGCCAGGCCCCGAGCACCCCGCCCACCGAGTGCGTCGGGTACAGCAGCGGGGGATAGCTGGCGGTCGCCTTCCAGTTCTCGCCGCCGCTGTACTGGTAAGCCTCGTAGAAGCCGAGGTCCATGTCGTGGACGTAGTCGCCCTCGGCGTAGAACAGCCGGCCGAAGGCGCCCTCGGCGATCTGGTTGCGGGCGTGCACGGTCGCCGGGTTGTACTGGCTGGTCTCGCCCATCATGTACGTCAGCCCGGTCGCCCGGACCGCGTCGATGATCGCGGCTATCTCCTCGGTGGTGATCGCCATCGGCACCGCCGAGTACACGTGCTTGCCCGCGTTCAGGCCCTGCAGGACCAGCGGGCCGTGCGTCCAGCGCTGGGTGAAGATCGCTACCGCGTCGACCGCCGGCGACTCCAGCATGGCCTCGTACGACGGGAACGTGCCCGCGAGCCCCTGTGTGGCGGCGAGCCGCTCGGCCCGCTCGGGCAGCAGGTCGGTGATGTGGACTTCGCTCACGCCGGGATGGGCCTGGAAGAGCGAGGCGAACTGACCGGAGAACTGGCCGGCACCGACGATGCCGAGGGAGAATGTCATGCAGATTACTTTTGCTTCAGAAGAATCAGACCGTCAAGGGGGCGCTCAAAGCTTTCGCCTGCTGGGCTTGATGCCGGTTGAGTCTCAGTAGAGTAAGTCTGTTACTTCCATCTCAAAAGAAACGGAGGGGTCGGCCCTCATGAGCAGCTGGCTGCCGCTGAGCCCCGGGGAACGCTCCGTGGCGATCGAGATCCTCGTGCACGGCCCGCTGTCCCGCACCGAGCTGGCCCGTCGGCTAGACCTCTCGCAGGGCAGCCTCACCCGGCTGACCAAGCCGCTGATCGAGTCCGGTCTGCTGGTGGAGGTGCCCGAGGCGGGCGCCCCGGCGGAGGTGCGTCAGGGCCGGCCCTCGCAGCCGCTCGACATCGTCGCCGAGTCCCGCGCCTTCCTCGGCTTCAAGATCACCGACGACATGGTCTACGGCGTCGTCACCACGCTCCGCAGTGACGTCGTCGCCCGCCTCGACCGGCCGCTGACCGGCCACGACCCCGCGGCCGTAGCCGACCTGCTCGCACAGATGACCGCCGAACTGGCCGCACGCCACCCCGCCCTCGCGGGCATCGGCATCGGCGTGGGCGGACTGGTGCGGGAGCGTGCGGTGGTCGGCGAGTCACCCTTCCTGCAGTGGCGGGACGTTCCGCTCGCCGACCTGGTCCGGGAGCGCACCGGGCTGCCGGTGGTCGTGGAGAACGATGTGGCCGCCCTGGTCGAGGCCGAGACCTGGTTCGGCGCCGGACGCGGCCTCGACCGCTTCGTCGTGCTGACCATCGGCGCGGGCATCGGCTACGGGCTCGTCCTCGGCGGCAGGCGGGTGCCGTACGCCGAGGAGGACCGTGGCTTCGGCCGGCACCTGATCATCAACCCCCACGGCCCGCTCACCCCGAACGGCGAGCGCGGCAGCGCCGTGTCCCTGCTCGCCATCCCCAGCATCCGCTACCAGATCCGTGCCGCCACCGGCCGGGACGCGACCTACGAGGAGATCCTCGCCGGTGCCGCGGCGGGCGAGCCCATGGCCTCCCGGGTGATCGGCGAGGCCGCCCGGGCCCTGGGCACGCTGGTCGCGCAGATCGCCAACTTCGCGATGCCGCAGAAGATCCTGCTCGCCGGGGAAGGCGTGGGCCTCATGGATGTGGCGGGGGACGCGGTGCGGGAGACCATCGCCGACCACCGGCACCCGCTGGCCGATCCGGTCGGCCTGGAGACCAAGGTCTCCGACTTCCACGACTGGGCGCGCGGAGCGGCCGTGTTGGCGATCCAGGTCCTTGTGCTCGGCGCGGACCGGGCATGAACTCCCGCTCGCACTTGACAGATTGACGTGATGAGTAACACGGTCCGAAATGTCCGCATCGGGTGTACTTACTCACAGCGCCTTCACCTCCGTCGGCATATGCTTCACAGCATGTCCACCACTGTTGAAGCCGTCTCCGAGCGATCGGCCGACGAGGTCAACGAGGAGATCAGGGCCCTGTGGCGCCGGTCGGGCGGGACACTGACCACCGAGCAGCGCGCGGAGTACCAGCGCCTCGTGATGGAGTGGGCCGCAGCGGCCCCGCAGCCGCACCAGGCGGCCTGAACCTCTCTCGTCAGCCCCACGTCGCCGAGTAGTACCGCTGGTACGCCTTGCGGTCCTGCTCGGCCCGGATGTAGCGGGTCGCGACCAGCGCGATCAGACTCCCCGCGATGACCAGCAGCCCCGGCCCGACGTTGCGGGTGTCCGTGAGCTGCGCCAGCAGCGTCTCGCCCTGTGCGGCGCCCGTGACCGGCGCCGTGGAACCGGGCGAGGCCGCGCTCGGCGCGACGGCGCCCTGCGTGGCCGCGCCGGACGGCGCGGGGGAGGGGGACGTGCCTTGTGCGGCGCCCGCGTTCTGCGCCGACACGATGAGCCGGACGTTCAGCGCCGCCATCGCCTTGGTGATCGGCTGGAAGAACGTCGTCCCGCCCGTGGTGCAGTCCCCGTTGCCGCCCGAGGTGACGCCCAGCGCGACGCCCTCGGAGAACAGCGGGCCTCCGCTGTCGCCCGGTTCGGCGCACACGTTGGTCTCGATGAGTCCGGTGACCGTGCCCTCGGGATAGTTCACGGTCGCGTTCAGCCCGGTCACCTGGCCGTCGTGCAGCCCGCTGGTGCTGCCGCTGCGGAACACCCGCTGCCCGACCGCCGGATCGGCCGCACCGGTGATCCGCACGCCCTTGCCGCCACCGACCGCGACCACGTCGGCACCGTCACCGGCCTTGCCGGAGTTGTACTGGACGAGCGAGAAGTCGTTGCCGGGGAAATTGCTGCTGACCGTCTTGCCCAGCTGCTGGTTGCCCTGGTTGTCGGCGAACCAGATCGATCCGGCGGGCCCGCAGTGGCCGGCGGTGAGGATGAAGTCGCTCCCCCCGTTGGTGACGTTGAAGCCCGCCGAGCAGCGGCCGCCCGTCGACAGGATCGGCTGTGCCCCGTTCAACCGCGTGGTGAACGTGCCCTTCGTCCGCTCCATCTGCACGAAACCGCCGATTCGCGCGGCGACTTGGGTCATCCGGGACCAGTCGGCAGCTGACACTGTACGGTCGGCCTGCACCACGACCCGGTTGGTCCGGTAGTCCAGCGACCAGGCGGTGCCCGCCACCCGGGGCGCCGAACGCAGGGTGGTGGTGGCCGACTTCAGCTCGTTCATGCTGTGCGACACGACCTTCGCCTCGGCCCCGGCCTGCCGCACCGTCTGCGCCGCCCGCGCGTCGGTCACCGCCACGACCGGACGCCCGTCACCGCCGATCCAGCTGCCCGCCGTCCGTGCCGTGCCGAGCTTCGCCACCAGCGCGGCGCCCGTGTCACCGGCCGTCCCGGCCGAACTGAACGGCCTGGCGGACGCCGGGGGAGTCTCGCTCGCCATGGCCGCCTGCGCGACCATCGCACCTCCCAGGAGCAGTCCGCCGACCGCCGCCAGCCGTGTCACTCGCCGGACGACCCGTCGTCGTGCGTGCCTCATGCATGGCTCCCGAACCCCGAACGCGCGATGCCCGTGCCGGCACCGCGGGGCCCTCCGGTCGTCGAGCGCCCGACCCTGAGTACGTGGCCCGGCCCGGTGGCGTTCACCGGCGGCGGTGATCTTCTCGACTCGTCTCCGCCGCCGGCTCCCGCGCCCCGTCAGGCCTTGCGCGCCACCCCGCCGAACATGGCGACCTCCTCCGGCTCGGCGCCGTCGGTGCCCTCGGGACGCCAGCGCGAGCAGGACACCACGCCCGGCTCCAGCAGCTCGAGACCGTCGAAGAGCCGGGTGACGTCCTCGGGCGTGCGCTGGGTCAGCTTCGGAGTGCCGTGCTCGTTCCAGAACTTGACCGCGTCGTCCACGTCCGGCATCGACGGGCTGGTGATGGTGTGCGACAGCACCAGATGGCTGCCCGACGGCAGCCGGTCCGTCAACTGCCGTACCAGGCCGTACGGGTCCTCGTCCTCGCCGATGAAGATGACCACGCCGAGCAGCATCAGCGCCACCGGCTTGCTGAAGTCCAGCGTCTTCGCCGCGTGTTCGAGGATCGCGTCGACGTTGCGCAGGTCCTCGTCCAGGTAGTCGGTACGGCCCTCGGGCGTGCTGGTGAGCAGGGCGCGGGCGTGCGCGAGGACGAGCGGGTCGTTGTCGACGTACACGATCCGCGCGTCCGGCGCGATGCGCTGGGCGACCTCGTGCGTGTTGTCGGCCGTGGGCAGCCCGGTGCCGATGTCCAGGAACTGCCGGATGCCCACCTCGTCGACCAGGTGACGTACCGCCCGGCCCAGGAACAGCCGGTCGGCGCGCGCGTACTCCCCGATACCCGGGTGCAGTTGGCGGATCTGGTCGCCGGCCGCCCGGTCGACCTCGTAGTTGTCCTTGCCGCCGAGCCAGTAGTTCCATATCCGGGCCGTGTGCGGCTGGCTGGTGTTGATACGGGCGCGCAGCGACACGGCCACGTCGTTGGTGGCTGCCGGGTTGTCGGTCACGTGGGTTCAGCTCCTGGATGCCTGATGAGAGGTGCGCCGTTCAAGACGCAATCTAGACGCCCGAGTTGATCTGTGCCGCACGTCCGGGGCTTTCCGTCGAGTACTGGTGAAGCATGCTCTGGCCCTGGGTTTCGACGAGAGGTGCGTCTTGTGTGAACTTTCGGAATCCGACGCTGTAGTACAGGCCGCGTGCTCCGGGCGCCGCGTGGGCGATGTGCACCAGGGCGTCGTCGCCGTCCCGCTCGGCGACCACGATGGGGAGGCGTCCGCCGACGTCGTTGATGCTCGGCGTGTGCGCCCCGCTGCAGGGGCAGGCTCGTAGGCACGGTCGGCTGGACGGGCCATTCGGCGGAGAGGGCAGGATTCGAACCTGCGTGGACCCCGAAGGGTCCGACCTCGAGGCGTGCTCGCCGGTCCCCGATCAACCACTCCGGGCACCTCTCCTCGTTCCCGGCCCCGGGGCGGTGCCCCGTTGCCTTCACGTGGAAAAGACTGGCAGGAAGCACTGACTCGGCGCTGACGGGTCTTCGATGCGCCGCCCCACCCGCCCGGCTCGCCCCGTTTCCGGTCACGCCACGGCCACCTATCTTGAGCCCCATGACCAGCATCCCGCACGACACACCCGGCGAACCCGACCCGCTGCGCGTCCTCGGCCTGGAGCGGCTGCGATGTCGTACGAGCATGAAGTGGCGCACCTACCCCGAGGACGTGCTGCCGCTGTGGGTCGCCGAGATGGACGTACCCCTCGCCGAGCCGGTCGTCCGCGCCGTCACCGACGCGCTCGCCCTCGGGGACACCGGCTACCCCGCGGGCACCGCCTACGCCGAGGCCCTGGCCGCCTTCGCCGCCAAGCGCTGGGACTGGCACGGGATCGCCGTTGAGCGCACGGCGATCGTTCCGGACGTGATGCTCGGTGTGGTCGAAATGCTCAAACTGGTCACCGGGCCTGGGGATCCGGTGATCGTGAACGCGCCGGTGTATCCGCCGTTCTACCAGTTCGTGACCCACATGGACCGCCGCGTGGTCGAGGCCCGGCTCGGCGCCGACCTGCGCATCGACCTCGATCTGCTGGCGGAGACGTTCCGGGAGGCGACCGCGGGCGGCGGCCGGGCCGCCTTCCTGCTGTGCAGCCCGCACAACCCCACCGGCACCGTGCACACCGCCGCCGAACTGGCCGCCGTGGCCGACCTCGCCGAGCGGTACGGCGTCCGGGTCGTCGCCGACGAGATCCACGCCCCGCTCGTCGCCCCCGGCGTCACCTTCGGGCCGTACCTGAGCGTGCCCGGTGCCGAGCGCGGCCTGTCGCTGATGTCGGCGTCCAAGGGCTGGAACCTCGCCGGGCTCAAGGCCGCGCTCGCCCTCGCCGGACCCGGGGCCGCCGCCGACCTCGCCCGGCTGCCCGAGGAGGTGAGCCACGGACCCAGCCACCTCGGCGTCATCGCCCACACGGCCGCCCTGAACGACGGCACCGGCTGGCTGGACGCCCTGCTGACCGGCCTCGACGCCAACCGGCGCCTGCTCACCGGCCTGCTCGCCGAGCACCTGCCCGAGGTCCGCCCCTGCCCCGCCGAGGCCACCTACCTGGCCTGGCTCGACTGCCGTGCCCTCGGCCTCGGCGACGACCCCGCCGAGGTGTTCCTCGACCGCGGCCGGGTCGCCCTCAGCTCCGGCGTGCTCTTCGGCACCGGCGGCGCCGGGCACGTGCGCCTGAACCTGGCGACCTCACCGGAGATCCTCACGGAGGGGGTACGGCGGATGGCGGCGGCCCTGGGCTGAACCAGGGGCGCGTGGCCTCCTAGACTGCCGGAATGGACGACACACAGCTGGACCGGCTCGGCTCCGGCAAGTACCTGCTGGTCACCAGCTACCGCAAGGACGGCACCCCCGTCGCGACCCCGGTGTGGGTGGTCCGGGACGGGGACGCCCTGGGAGCGTGGACGGCCGCCGACAGTTGGAAGGTCAAGCGGATCCGCCGGCGCGCTGACGTCCTCGTCGGCCCCTGCGACCTGCGCGGCAACCCCACCGGCGACCAGCTCCCGGCCACCGCCGAGATCGCCGACGCGGCCACCACCGCCCGCTACCGCACCCTCGTCGCCCGCAAGTACGGCATCGTCGGCCGTCTCACCCTGCTGGGCAGCCGGCTGCGGCGCGGTCTGGAGGGCACGGTCGGGATCCGGGTGACGCTGAAGCCCTGAGGAGGCTGCCGCTTCCTCAGGGCTTCAGGCGGCTACGACAAGGGCCTCGGGCGGCTACGACGCGTCGAGCACCGTGCCGTTCAACTCCAGCCCGCCGGGCAGCGGTTTGCCGGTCTGCTCGTCGATCTGCTGGAACAGCACCGACTCAGCGGACTCGCGCACCCGGTCCTTGACCGTGGGAATGGTGACGTCCGTACTGGTCTTGCCCGCCGGAACGTCCACCCACAGGTAGAGACCGCCGGCCAGCTTGGACAGGGGCCGCTCCGGGTCCGGCGAGGCACCGGTCGTGTCCCGCAGCCAGCGCGCGGACACGTCCTTGGTGGACAGCTCGGTCCCGGTGGGCGGCACGGCGAGGAAGAACGCGCTCATGTCCAGGTCGACGGCCTCGGACAGCGACACCCGCCACTTCAGGGCCTGCCCCTCGGTCACCTTGTCGGCGACGGGGGTGACGGTCATCTTGGGCGCGGGGTCGTCGTCGTGCACGGTGATCCCGCCCCGGTACGAGCCGACGACCGCGCCGTGGACCGCCTTGACGAGGATGTCGTACGACACGTCCTGGCCGTAGCGCGTGTTGCCCTTCACCTCGACCGGCACGTCGATGTCGTGACCGCCGGGGTGCACGGTGACCAGCCGGTTCGTGACCTTGCCGGTGGCCGGGTCGAAGACGTACACCCGGACCTGTCCGCTGCCCTGCCCCGACACCTCGACCGGAACCCGGTAGGTGCGGGTGCCGGAGTCGCCCTCGTCCACGGTCGTACGGCCGACGTCCACGCGCGGCAGTTCGGCCGCCTTCACCGCCGGCAGACCGGCCCGCCAGCCCCACGCGTCCATCAGCCAGGCCCGGCCGGAGCCCGAACGCGGGGTCAGCTCAAGGGACTTGATCCGGTGCAGGTCGAGCCCGGCGCGGGTGGCCGCGGTGAGCGGCACCCGGATCTCACGCGCCCAGTAGGAGGCGGTGGCCGCGCTGCCGGGCAGCCCGTCGACCTTCACCTTGCCGAGAACCGCCTTGCGGCCGGAGGCGTCGGTGACGGACACGTCCAGGCGGGTGCCACGGGAGTTCGGCGGCACGAACAGCCGCAGCGCCAGCGCCTTGTCACCGGCCAGCGAGACCGGGTCCTTCACCCGCACCCGTGCCGGGGTGCCGGCGTGGGTCCAGTGCAGCGCGATCGCGTGCCGGCCGGCCTCGCGGTCGGTCTCCCACTGGGCGAAGTGCGGCGAGATCCCCTTGGCGCCCTGGCCCAGGCAGGCCTTGGCCGGGGCGGGGTCCACCGCCGCGCACAGCTTGGCGCCGGTCACGGACACCCCGCCGTCCGGCAGGAACCCGGCGTTGCGGCGCCCGCCCACCGCATGGCTGAGCACGCGCGCCGGGTCCGCCGACGGCGCCCGCTTGCCGGAGCCGTCCAGCAGCGGCCGTACCTTGTCGTCACCGGCGAGGAACAGCCGCGCGGCGGCCGCGATGTAGGTCGAGCCCGCCCGGTGCTGCTGGGTGGCGGTCAGCCGGGTGGCGGCACGCTTGGCGCACACCGGGTCGGGGTGCTGCGGATCGTCCGAGAAGTCGTCCTGGGCGGGCGCGGTGGCCTGCCCCGGAGTCCACTCGGAGTTGAAGAAGTTGTGGTTGGCGCCGATGACGTACACCGCGCTGTGCAGTGCGGCACCGCGGCTCACCGCGCGCGTGCCGTCGACGTACATCTCGCCCTGGAGGTCGGAGACGTCACCGTCGCAGCCCGGCAGGATCGACACCGACGGCACGTCGGGCACCGGGTTCTGGCCGAAGACGGTGGGGCCGATGAGGACCAGACCGCGGATGGTCCAGCGCACCGCTCCGTGGTAGCCGTCCTGGGCGGCCGGCGGCGGGTACAGGCTGTCCAGCGCGGCCCGGTCGACACCCTCGCCGCCGCGCGAGTGCCCGACCAGCAGGACGCGCGACAGGTCGGCGCGGGGCGCGTCCCGTACGACCGCCGGGGCGGTCTCGGGGTGCGCGGTCCAGTCGGCCCACTGGGCCAGGTGCAGCCGCACCAGGGAGGAACGCGCCTGCGCGCCGCCGTCCTCGGCGTTCCAGTCCTGGCCGTTGATGCCGTTCGCGGAGATCGACACGGTGTCATAGCCCTGGGAGGCCAGCAGCTTCTGGTCGCGCAGGTAACCGCGGTGGCTCGGCACCGCCTTCGTCCCGGCCGCGCAGGGCCAGTCGCCGGTGATGTCGTGTCCCTTGTAGCACGTGAAGTGGCGGCCGTGCAGGAACAGCGCGAGCGGGCGCGGGCCATGGGCACCGGTCGGGGCGACGACCACCGCGCGCATCTCCACCGGCGCCGAGAAGCCCGGCAGGCGGACCGACTTGAGCTTGTACTCACCGGTCTTGGTGCCGTACGGACCGGGCTTGCCCGGGTCCACCGAGTTGGCCGGCAGCGGCGCCGGCGGCTGGACCGCCGACCCGGACGGGAGGGCGCCCTTGGTGTCCAAGCGCTTTCCGCCGGACCAGACTTGCAGCCCGCGCAGGTCGCCGGCGTGCTGTCCGCCGAGCGGCAGCCGGAAGGTGCGACCGTCCCTGGCCGGCTGCGGTATCCCCAACAGCCGCTCGCCCGAACGGAATTCGACGCGCGCGTCGCCCATGGGCACCGGCCGGTCCGACCGCCACACCAGCTGCTGCTGCGCCGACCCTCCGCCGGTGATGCCCCACCCCGGCGGCAGCGTCCCCTCGGCCGCAGCCGTCAACGCCCCTGACTGTGATGGTGGTTGACCCTGTGCGACTGCCGCCCCTGGGGACGCGCCCGCCACCGCGAGCAACGCGGTGGCGGTGACCCATATGCGCCGGGCACGGACCACAGTTCCTCCTCTGACCCCGTCCTCGGGCGTCCCGGAGATTCCGGGCGCCCCTCGTCCCGGGAGGACGGGAAGGAGACACTGTGGGTTGCCTGTGAAGGGCGGGTGTTGGATCACATTTCGCGGTCGGCGGTCCGGCGCGCGGCAACTGTGGGGTCAGCGGTCGGAGCTTACGGCAACTTCCGCCCAGTGCCGCTGACTTGGGGGTTGGGTGGCTACTCGGCCACGGGCGGCACCGGGGTGGCCTGGTGGTAGTACATCCGCCAGCCCGACTGCGCGTCCCGTCGGCGCCACAGCGAACTGCGGCGCGCGTGGCGCCCGTCGAGCACCGTCTCGTACGTCAGATGCACCAGACCCGGAGCCAGGAGGACCCCTGTCATCTCCACGGGCTCGTAATGGGGGCCTTCGTCCGCGCTGCCCGCCATGTCCGGCAGCGCGGCCAGGATGTCCCGCAGGGTCCACCGCCTGCCCGAGGCGCCGACCTCGACGTACTCCGGGTCGAGCCACTGCCGGGCGAGGTCCCGCGAGGAGCGCACCCGGGGGTCCATGAGCGCCAGCTCACCCGCGATCGCCGCGCTCACCTGCTCCGATTCCGATGCGGATTCCGAAGCGGATTCAGATGTCGATGCCATGGTCATGGAGGCATCTTCGCGCAGTCCGCGGGACCGCGGCCGAGGTGCCCTCAGGTCCAGGCCCGGTACGGCTCGTCGATCAGCTGGAAGACCGGCTCACCCCGGACCGGGTCCTTGGCCGTGGACAGCCGGACCCGGTCCCCACTGTGGATGCCGACGGGCGGCCCCATGACCCGGCCCCGTACGACGAACCCCTCGGCCATCTCGATCAGCGACACGTTGCGTGCCGCGGGTGTGTTGCGGTGCACCACGGTGGAATGGCGCACCGTCCCGGCGCCCTCGCTGCGCTCCGTGCGCAGCTCGCTGCCCTGGCACACCGGACACAGCAGCCGGTGGTACATCGCGGTGCCGCACCAGGTGCAGCGCTGGAAGAGGATGGCGTCCTTGGAGTCCGCGGCGGCGGGGTCGAGGACACCCGCCGCCGCGGAGCCTGCCGCCATGTGCGAGGCGCTCGCTGAGTGGTACACGCTGGTCAACTCCCTGCCCTCGGCCGGAATCCGCGCTCGGAGTGAACCGCGCGCATGTGTGCCCGGCTGCCGTGCCACCGTGCACGCCCACAGAGTATGGCACTCAGTGTCACACGTAAAGGCACTCCGTACCCCGAATCTGCGGAGGCTTTGTGTGCGTGGGTGGGTCAGGCGCGGCCGAGGGCCGACTCGAACTCCTGCACCACTCGCCACAGCGGTGCGTCCCGGCGGGTGACGAGCACGACCACGTCGTCGGGATGGTCGACGTCGAAGTGCATGACTTCGGGGTGCGGGGCCTCGGGGTGTGCGACGGCGGCGGGCTCGTCGGCCGGGGCGGGGTGCGGATGCGGCCGGCGGTCGAACGCCGCCTGGACGTACCCCAGGGCATGGTCCACCGCCGTGCCCGCGTCGCCCTTGCCGTCCGAACGGAGCCAGGAGCGCAGGGCGTTGTTGTGCGCGGCGACGACCGCGGCCGCGATCACGTCGGCGTGCAGCGTCCCGTCGGGCCGCCCGGCGAACCGCTCGCGCAGGTACTCGGCGAGCGCACGCTCGTAGCGCCACACCACGGACAGCTCGTAGGCCCGCAGCCCCGGCACCTTCTTGGTGAGCCGGTAGCGCTGTACGGAGAAGGACGGGTTCTCCGCGTACATCCGCAGCACCAGCCGGGCCGCGTCGCACACCCGCCGGACCGGCTCGTCCTTCTCGTCGCTCGCGGCCAGGAACGCGGTCATGTCGGCCAGGCAGCGCTCGTGGTCCGGGAAGACCACGTCCTCCTTCGAGGGGAAGTAGCGGAAGAACGAGCGGCGGCCGACCCCGGCCAGCGCCACGATGTCGTCCACGGTGGTCTGCTCGTACCCGCGTTCCAGGAAGAGCTGGAAGGCCGCCGCGACCAGGGCGTCCCGCATCGGCGGCTTCGCGGCCGGCGCCGCGCTGCTGGAGCTCATGAACGGGAACGTAGCACCCGGCGCGGATTCGTGACACTCAGTGCAGCAGGAGGGGCGTCAAGGGGGAACTGAGTGCTCTGGGGTTCGCTCCCCGAACACCGGAGCGATCGATTTGATTGGAAACGATCGATACGATTGTGGGCGTAGAGTTAAGCAATTCGGGATCACTGTTCCAGGGGGACCCCCATGCGACTGCACGTCGACCAGCGCCACGAGCGGGTGCTCGAACTCGTCCGGGAGCGGGGCAGCCTCCGCGTCGCCGAACTGGCGGCCGAACTCGGCGTCTCCGCGGTCACCTTGCGGCGTGACGTGGAGACCCTGGCGGCCCAGGGCCGGGTGCATCGACTGCACGGGGCGGTGGTCTGGCCGGGCGACACCGCGGCCACCCCCGAGCGGCGGCAGGAGTCCGCCGAGGGCGCCGTGATCGGAATGATCGTGCCGACCACGAACTACATCTTCGCCGACATCGTGCGCGGCGCCCGTGAGGCCGTCGGCGCCCAGGGCGGACGGCTGGTCCTCGGGGTCTCCGGCTATGTCGACACCGAGGACTCCGTACAGGCGGAACACCTGGTCGCGGGCGGTGCGCAGGGGCTGCTGGTGGCGCCCAGCTGGTTCGGCGGCGTCCCCGAGGACGGGCAGGAGAAGTGGCTCGTGGAGTGCGAGGTGCCCACCGTCCTGGTGGAGCGCTCCGCCCTGCCCGGCAACCCCGCGGCCGACCTCGACCGGGTCCGCACCGACCGCGCCCACGGCGCCGCCCTCGCCGTCGGTCACCTCGCGGCCCTCGGCCATCGCCGGATCACGGCCGTCCTCCAGGAGGGGCCGCACGCCGTCCAGATCAGCGCCGGCTTCCAGGCGGCCGTACGCTCGCGCGGCATCGACGTCGACGAAGGCGCCCCCAGCGTGCGGGAACACGGCGACTACGACGCCTCCGTCGACTACCTCGTCGAGGCTGTCGTCGTACGCGGCGTCACCGGGGCCCTGGTGCACAGCGACGAGGACGCCATCGTGCTCGTGCCCCGGCTCCAGTCGCGCGGTGTGCGGGTGCCCGACGACCTCGCGCTCATCGCCTACGACGACGAGGTCGCCGGCCTCGCCGACGTGCCCCTGACCGCCGTCGCCCCGCCCAAGCACGCGGTGGGCGAACTCGCCGCCAAGCTGCTGCTGCGCCGGCTCTCCGAGCGGGCCGCGGGAGAGCGGCCCAGCCCTCGGCAACACCTCGACCTGCTCCCGGAGTTGCGGATCCGCTCCTCGTGCGGGGGCGGGGCGTCCGCCGGCAGCGCCTCCTGACGCCACCGAGAGGTGCGCGCGAGCGAAATGATCGAACGGCGATCGTTTTGATTATCTTGCACGAACGCTCTTGACGTTGATCGGCTGTGCACAAAAGATGTCCTGCGACCGCCTCTTCCCGTACGAGGTCTCGTAGGAGCCGTGCCATGACGCGTACGTCACGATCGTTCCGCTTCGCCGCAACCGCCGCCGTCGCCGCCCTGGGCCTGCTCGTCACCGCCTGCGGCGGCAGCGGCGGTTCGACCGGCGCCGCGTCCGACGGCAAGCCGGTGACCATCGAGTACTGGACCTGGACGCTCGGCGCCAAGTCGACCGTCGACGCGTTCAACAGGACGCACAAGGACATCAAGGTCAAGTTCACCGAGATCCCCAGCGGCACCGAGGGCTACAGCAAGCTCTCCAACGCCGTGCAGGCGGGCAACGCACCCGACGTCGCCACGATCGAGTACCAGATGGTCCCCGAGTTCGCCAGCCAGGGCAATCTGATCGATCTGACCAAGTACGCCGGTGAAACGGTCAAGACGAAGTTCCCGAAGCCCGTGCAGTCCCTGGTCACCTTCGGCGGCCGCACCTGGACCGTCCCCTACGACGTGGCACCACAGCTCCTCTACTACCGCACCGACCTGTTCAAGAAGTACGGCATCGCCGTCCCCAAGACCTGGGACGAGTTCAGGACGGCCGCCGAGAAGGTCAGGAAGCAGGACAAGAACGTCCGCCTGGCCTCCTTCCCGAAGAACGACCCCGCCCTGCTGGCCGCGCTCGCCTGGCAGGCCGGCGGCAAGTGGTTCGGCACCCAGGGCGACGCCTGGAAGACGGGCGTGAACGACACCGCCACCAAGAAGGTCGCCGCCTACTGGGACGGCCTGGTCAAGGACGGCCTCGTGCAGACCTTCACCGGCTACAGCCCCGAGGAGACCAAGGCCCGCGCCCAGGGCAGCACCCTCGCCTTCCTCGGCGCCTCCTGGTCGGCCGGCGGGATGAAGACCGCCCTGCCCGACCTCAAGGGCAAGTGGGCCGCCGCCCCCATGCCCAACTGGGGCACCCCGGCCGTCGGCAACTACGGCGGCACCTCGTACGGCGTCCTCAAGGGCAGCGAGCACGCCCAGGCCGCCGCCGAGTTCATCACCTGGCTCACCACCGACAAGGCCGGTGTCGAGGCCCGGCTCGCCGACCTCGCCTCGCCCAGCAGCGCGCTGCCCGCCAACGCGGACATGCGCAAGGTCGCCGCGGCCAGGTTCGACACCTCCTACTTCAACGGCCAGGACCTCTACGCCCTCGCCTCCCAGCAGGCCGACACCATCGTCCCCGGCTGGACCTGGGGCCCCGACCAGATGGACGTCTACACCGCCATCCAGGACACCACCGCCAAGTCCGGCTTCACCGCGGGCGTCGAGGCGGGCGAGCACAAGGCCGAGTCCGGCATCGAGTCCCGCGGCCTCAAGCTCGCCGAGTAGCCCCTCGAGGGGAGGGGGCGCGGGTGCGGCGCGCCCACCACAGCGCGTCGCACCCGCCACAGCCCCGGCGCCCGTAGGGCGCCCAAGAAGCACCCTGACCCCTGTGTACCGCCCCGCCTCTCCCGCCACCCCGACCCCGAAGGAGCCGCCGTGGCAGCACCCCTGGCCCGCACCGCCGGACCGCCCGACGCCCGCCGTGGCCCGGCCGGACCCGGCGGGGCCACGCAGCTCAGGCGCAGTCAGCGCCGGGCCGCCGCCCTGCTGATCACCCCGTTCTTCGTCCTGTTCGGTGCGGTCATGGTCGCGCCCATCGGCTACGCCCTGTGGATGAGCCTGTTCCAGGAACGTTCCTCCGGGCTCGGCTTCGGCGGCACCCGACGCGTCTTCGCCGGACTCGCCAACTACACCGCCGCCCTTTCCGACCCAGGATTCCGCGCCTCCTTCGCGCACATCGCGCTCTACTGCGCCCTCTACATCCCGGTGATGATCGGCGGCTCCCTGGCCCTCGCACTGCTCGTCGACTCCGCCCTCGCCCGGGCGAAACGGTTCTTCCAACTCGCGCTCTTCCTGCCGCACGCGATCCCCGGCCTGATCGCCTCGATCATCTGGATCTACCTCTACACGCCGGGACTGAGCCCCGTGCTCGACTGGATCTCAGCGGCCGGCGGCAGCTGGGACTTCTACGCGAACGATCACGTCCTGCTCTCCATGGTCAACCTGTCCGCCTGGCAGTGGACCGGCTACAACATGGTCATCTTCTACGCCGCCCTACAGGCCGTACCGCGCGAAGTGATCGAAGCGGCCGTGGTGGACGGAGCCGGCGCCCTGCGCACCGCCCTGCGCATCAAGATCCCGATGATCGCCTCCGCGATCGTCATGACCGTCCTGTTCACCTGCGTCGGCGCGATCCAGCTCTTCACCGAACCCAAGCTGCTCAACCAGCGCGGAGCACCATCGATCGACACCGAGTGGTCGCCGACCCTGTTCATCTGGAAGGCGGGATTCGTGCAGCACGACTACGGCCTGGCCGCGGCCGCCTCCCTGCTGCTCGCCGCGCTCGGCGTCGCCCTCTCCTTCGTCGTCACTTGGATCGGCAACCGCTGGAAGGCGGCGGTATGAGCACCCTCACCCACTCCACCCCCGCACCCGCCCAGCCGTCCACGGACACCCGCCGGCAGGCGACCGCCCGCCGCCGCACCCCCGGGCACGCCCTGCTCTCCAAGGGCGTCGTCAACGGCCTGCTGATCCTCGCCGTCTGCTACACCCTGATGCCGGTCAGCTGGCTGCTCATCGCCGCCACCAAGAACCACCGCGACCTCTTCGCCACCTCCGGCTTCACCCTCGGCCACTTCGACCTCCTCGCCAACCTGCGGCACGTGTTCACCGTCAACGACGGCATCTACCTGCGCTGGTTCGGCAACAGCGTCCTGTACTCCGTCGTCGGCTCCGCCGCCTCCACCCTGATCTGCGTGGCCACCGGCTACGCCTTCGACAAGTACGACTTCAGGGGCAAGGAGAAGCTGTTCGGGCTGGTCCTCGGCGGGGTCCTCGTCCCCAGCACCGTCATCCAGCTGCCCATGTACCTGCTCGCCGGCAAGGCCGGCATCGTCAACACCTACTGGGCGCTGCTGCTGCCCGCCCTGGTCAACCCCTTCGGCGTCTACCTGGCCCGCGTCTTCTCCGAGGGATACGTGCCCGCAGAGGTCCTGGAGGCCGCCCGCGTCGACGGCGCCGGCGAACTGCGCACGTTCGCCCGGATCGCACTGCCCATGCTCGCCCCCGGCTTCATGACGATCTTCCTGTTCTCCTTCACGGCCAGCTGGAACAACTTCTTCGGCGCTCTCGTCATGCTCAACGACGACCACCTCTACCCGGTCAGCCTGGGCCTGTTCATGTGGAACAGCGTCACCCAGCAGCAACCCGAGTACTACTCGCTCGTGATCACCGGCTCCCTGGTCGCCGTGCTCCCGCTGATCGTCGCCTTCGTCTGCCTGCAGCGCTTCTGGCGCTCCGGCCTGACCGCCGGCGCGGTGAAGTGACGGTGACCGTGCCCCAGACCCGCCGCCGTCCGCGCACCGTCCTCGCCATGGGCGCCGACATCCACCGCTCCCTCCTCGCCGACGGCACCCTCGACCGCCTCCACACGGTCGCCCGCGTCGACACGACCACAACGATCACGACGATCACCGACGCGAGCTCGGCCGACGCCCACCGGCTCGCCCACGCCGAGGTGCTCTACACCCACTGGGGCGCGCCGGCGCTCACCGAGGACGCGCTGCGCCGCATGCCCCGCCTGCGGGCCGTCGTCCACGCCGCGGGCTCCGTCAAGCACCACGTCACCGACGCCGTCTGGAAGCGCGGCATCACCGTGTCCTCGGCGGCCGCCGCCAACGCCCTGCCGGTCGCCGAATTCACCCTCGCCGCCATCCTGTTCGCCAACAAGCGCGTCCTGGACATCGCCCACGGCTACGCCAGTACCCGCAGACAGCCCAGTCTGCTCCCGTATTTCGACGGCTACGGCAACTACCACCGCACCGTGGGCGTCGTCGGCGCCTCCCGCATCGGCCGCCGGGTCATCGAACTCCTCAGCCCGCTCGACCTGCACGTCCTGCTCCACGACCCCTACCTCGACCCGGCCGGGGCCCGTGCTCTCGGCGCGGAACCGGCCGGCCTCGACGACCTCGCCCGGCGCAGCGACGTGGTCACCATCCATGCCCCCCAACTCCCCGAGACCCGCCACATGTTCGACGCCCGCAGGCTCGCCCTGCTGCGGGACGGCGCCACGCTCATCAACACCGCGCGCGGCTCCCTCGTCGACACCGAAGCCCTCACCCGGCACCTCGTCTCCGGCCGCATCCACGCCGTCCTCGACGTCACCGAACCGGATGTACCACCCGCCGACTCACCCCTGTACACCCTGCCGAACGTGCTGCTGACCCCGCACATCGCCGGCTCCCTCGGCAACGAGCTGGGCCGCATGGCCGACTGGGCCACGGACGAGGTGGCGCGTTACGCGCAGGGCCTGCCGTTCGCTTATGGAGTGGGGCCGGACGAACTGTCCCGGTCCGCCTGACCGATCGTAAGGAGCGCCATGCCCGTCGCCGCTCGCCGCGTCCTCGTCGTCGGCATCGACGGCGTACGTCTCGACGTACTGCACCGCCGGCCCACCCCGCACCTCGACGCGATCGCCGCCGACGGATTCCTCACGGCGGTCCAGGTCGGCGACGACACACCCACCCTGTCGGGTCCCTGCTGGGCGACGATCGTCACCGGGGTGGGCCCCGCCAAGCACGGGGTGTGGAGCAACGACCTCAGCGGCCACCGCCTCGACGTCTTCCCCGACTTCGCCACCCGCCTCGACCACCACGACGGCCGGCGGACCTTCGTCGCCGCCGGCTGGCGGCCCCTGCTGCAGCCGCGCGACGGCGGGCCCCTCTTCCGGGCGCCGTCCCGGACCACGTTCATCGCTCCGCAGGCCGACACCCCCGAGGCATGGGAGGAGTGCGACGAGCGGATCACCGAGGCCGTCGCGCACGTCCTCGCCGAGGACGATGTCGAGGCGTCCTTCGTCTACCTCGGCGCGCCCGACGAGACCGCGCACGTCCTCGGCTGCGGAGAGGCGTACGAGGCGTCGGTCCACCGCGCCGACGCCCGCCTGGGCCGCCTGCTCGCAGCCGTACGCTCGCGCCGCGCGTACGCCGACGAACGGTGGACGTACCTGGTGGTCACCGACCACGGTCACGTCGACGCGGGCGGCCACGGCGGCCGCTCCGCCGAGGAGCGCACGGCCTGGCTGGCGGCAGCGGGTCCCGGTATCGGCAAGGCACCCCCGCGGGTCCGGCAATCCGATGTCGCCGCGCAGGTCTTCGCCGCCGTGGGCCGCCACCCCGACCGGCACTGGACCCTGGACGGCCGCCCCTTCGCGGCCGAGCCGCACGCCGTACTCCTCGACATGGACGGCACGCTCGTGGACACCGAGTCGCTGTGGCTGCGCACGGTCCGGGAGCGGGTGCCCGGGATCGGCGTCGACGACCTCTTCGACGTCCTCGGCCGCTCCACCGCGGACACCGCCCGGCACCTGCACCGCCTGACGGGCGCCGACCCGCGGGAACTCGCGGCCGACCTCGACGCACGGTTTCTGGATGCCGTCCAGCGGGAGGCCACCCCGCTCCCGGGCGCCCTCGAACTCCTCGACTTGCTAAAGGAGTTGGACCTCCCCATGGCACTGGTCTCGGCGTCCGCGCGGCCCGTGGTGGACGCCGCCCTCAAGGTGCTGGGCGCCGACAGGTTCCGTACGACCTTCGCCGAGGGCGAGACGCCTCGCACCAAGCCGGCCGCCGACCCCTACCTCGCCGCCGCCCGGGCCCTCGGTGTGGATCCCGCCGCCTGTCTCGCGGTCGAGGACTCGGCCGCCGGGGTCGCGGCGGCCGAGGCGGCCGGCTGCAGGGTGCTTGCCGTCCCGTCGTACGCGCCGATCGGGAAAGGGACCCGGCGCACGGTGCGCCGGGGCCTTACCGGCATCGACCGGAAGGAGCTGTGGGCGGCGGGGCTCTGAGGCCTCCCGCGCTCAGGCCAGGGTGACCTCCACCGGCAGCTTCTTGATGCCGTTGACGAAGTTCGAGCGCACACGCGGGACTTCACCGGTCAGCCGGATGCCGGCGAGGCGCGGGATCAGCTCCTCGAACATGATCCGGATCTCGGTGCGGGCGAGCAGGTTGCCCAGGCACAGGTGCGGGCTGCCCTTGCCGAAGGTGACGTGGTCGTTGTTCTCGCGGGCCACGTCGAAGTCGTACGGGTTGCCGAAGACCTCCTCGTCGCGGTTGCCGGAGGCGTACCACATGACGACCTTGTCGCCCTCCCTGATCCGCTTGCCGCCCAGCTCGACGTCACGGGTCGCGGTACGGCGGAAGTGGTAGACCGGGGAGGCCCAGCGCAGGAACTCCTCGACGGCCGTGGGGATCAGGGACGGATCCTCCTGGAGGCGGGCGAGCTGCTCGGGGTGCTGGAGCAGGGCCAGCATGGAGTGGGTGATGGTGTGCCGGGTCGTCTCGTTGCCGGCCACCACCAGGAGCAGGAAGTAGTTGTCGAAGTCCTGCGCGGACAGCGGGACACCGTCGCGCGGGGTGGTGTTGACGAGCTTCGACACCAGGTCGGTACCGTCCTTGCCGCGCCGCTGCCGGGCCAACTCGCGCCCGTACTCGAAGACTTCGAGCGACGCCGGGGAACGGAACGGCAGGTCGCGGTACTTCTCGCTCTCCTCGCTGTGCAGCAGGACGTCCGCGTAGTCGGGGTCGGTGTTGCCGATGATGCGGTTGCCCCAGTCGATGAGCTGCTGGTTGTCCTCCGGCGGGACGTCCAGCAGGCGGGCCAGCACGTTGATGGGGAAGTCGGCGGAGACGTCCGCGACGAAGTCGAAGCCGCCCTTCGCGAGTGCCGCGTCCAGGGTCTTCGCCGTCAGGCCGCGCAGGAAGTCGGAGTAGCTGTTGATCACGCTCGCGCCGAACTGCCGCTGGATCAGGCTGCGCAGAGCCCGGTGCCGTACGCCGTCCAGCTCCAGAATGGAGGCCCGCTTCTTGATCTGGTCGTCGTCGACTTCTTCGAGGTTGACGAACCGGGTCGAGGTGAACGTCTCCGCGTCCCGGTCGACCCTGGCGATGTCGGCATGCCGGGTGACCGCCCAGAATCCGGAGTTGGGCGCCTCCTCCGGCTGCCAGTGCACCGGGTCCTCGTGGCGCAGCGTGTGGAACATCCGCCACGGGGTGATGCCGTCGGTGAAGTGGTCGAGGTCGGCAAGGTCGACGTCCGCCAGGGGCAGCGGCTCGCTCGCGGCGGCGGCCGGGGTCTCGGTGGTCACAGGTGGCTCCTCGGGGTCACAGGTGGTAGGCGTACTCGGTGAACTCCCAGTCGGTGACGAACCGTTGGAAGCGCTCGACCTCGTTGCGCTTGTAGGTGAGGAAGGACGTGGTGAAGTCCTTGCCGAGGATCTCGGCCAGGGCGGTGTCCGCCTCCAGCGCGTCCAGGGCGGCGGACAGGGTCGTCGGCAGCAGGGCCGACCTGGCCGTGTCGTAGCCGTAGCCCTCCAGCGGGGCGGCGGGCTCCTCGCCGGCCAGGACACCCAGCAGGGCGGCGGCGATCGTGCCGGCGATCGCGAGGTACGGGTTGGCGCTCGCGTCGCCCAGCCGCAGCTCCAGGCGGGCTCCGCTGCCGCGCTCCGGCGGGATGCGGACCATGGCGCTGCGGTTGTCCAGCCCCCAGTCGATCAGCCAGGGGGCGAGGGTGTCCGGGCCGAAGCGCTTGTACGAGTTCACCGTCGGGTTGAGCAGCGCCGCGAGCGCCGGGGCGTGGGCGAGGACACCGGCCACGGCGTGGCGGGCGGTGGCGGACAGACCGTACGCCCCCGAGGGGTCGTCGAATGCGTTGCGGCCGTCGGTGTCGTCGCAGGACAGGTGCAGGTGGAAGCCGGAGCCGCCGGAGTCGTTGAACGGTTTGGCCATGAACGTGGCCAGCCTGCCCTCCCTGCGGGCCAGCTCCTTGATCGCGGCCTTGAAACGGAAGGAACGGTCGGCTGCCGACAGGGCGTCCGAATGGATCAGATTGATCTCGAACTGACCACCGTCGAACTCGTGGTTTCCGCTGATCACCCCGATGTTCAGATCGCGCACCTGGCGCAGAGTGCGCAACAGGTGGTTGTCCGGGTCGGCGCGCAGCCCGGCGGTGTAGACGACGCCGGGGTCGCGGGCGTAGCGGCGCCAGCCGCCGGCGGGGTCCGGCTCGCACAGGTAGTACTCCAGCTCCGGTCCGACGACCGGGCGCAGCCCGTGCTCCCGGCACCGCTCCAGGACCCTGCGCAGCAGGTCGCGGGGCGATTCGGGCGCCGCGGAGCCGGTGGCCGGGTCGACGATCTCCGCCAGACAGGTCGCGACGCCGGGCTCCCAGGGGAGCGGGGTCAGGGTGTCGAGGTCCGGTCGTACGGCGATGTCGGGCAGCCCCGCGTCCAGGCCGCCGCTGACCGGGACCACGTCCCCCTGCGGGCTGGTGTGGTAGACGGCCCGGCAGAAGGCCAGCCCGTGCTCCACGGCCCGGGTCAGCTCCTCCAACAGGACGTCGCGCGCCCGGTCGGTGCCGATCAGATCGGGATAGGTCACCCGGACGACGTCGATGCCGTCGGCGGCGAGCCGGTCCATGTGGCGGCGGACTTCCGGGATGTCATGAGCGCTCACCGTTGTCTCCTGGGGCGGACGTCGGGCACCTCCGGGACGTGCATGTCCGGGAGGCGGGTGGCGTGGCAGAGAAAACCGGGGCGCGGCGGGGGAGAGGCCCGTGCGGGGCGGCTCCCGGGCGGCCCCGGGGCATGTTGTTTGAAGCCAAACCGTAAGGAGCGTCGTGCTGTACCGCAAGGTTTCCGGGACAAGAATTTATCCATCTGGATAGGTATTGACCGAGAGGGGTCGCCTGTCTACCTTGTTTGCAGCCAAACGAGTTCGGGGTGCGGTTATCGCACCCCGTTGGCCGGGGCCCTTCCTACGCAGGACGGGCCCCACTTCTCTCCCTTCACTCCGCTTCGACGCCCTCACCCTCAGGAGGACCGGCCATGAAGGTCGTCGTCGACATGACCAAGTGCCAGGACCACGGCCAGTGCGTCTTCGCGGCACCCGACGTCTTCCAGCTCGACACCGACGGGCACCTCACCTACGTCAGCGACCCCGACGACGCCCTGCGCGACGAGGTCGAGGAAGCCGCCGACGTCTGCCCGCTCCAGGCCATCCGGATCGAGGACTGACCCATGAGCGGTCGCATCGTCGTCGCCGGCGCCTCCATGGCCGGCCTGCGCGCCGCCGAACAGCTGCGTGCGGCGGGCTGGACCGGGGCGATCACCCTCGTCGGGGACGAGCCCCACATGCCGTACAACCGCCCACCGCTCTCCAAGGAGGTCCTCGCGGGCAAGGCACCCTTCGAGTCGCTGGCCTTCCGCCCCCGGGCGAGCGTCGCCGACGTGGAGTGGCGCCTCGGCCGCACGGCCGTCGCGGCCCGGCTCGACGAACGGACCGTGCAGCTCGACGGCGGCGAGGCGCTCGCGTACGACGGTCTGGTGGTCGCCACCGGCATGCGGCCCCGCCGGCTGCGCTGCCCCGGCCCGCTCGCCGGGCGGCACACGGTCCGCACCCTCGCCGACGCCCAGGGCCTGCGCGAGGCGCTGACCCGGCCCGGCGCCCGGGTGGTCGTCGTCGGCGCCGGGTTCATCGGCTGCGAGGTCGCCGCCACCGCCGTCGGACTCGACGTCGCCGAGGTGATCGTCGTCGATCCGCTGCCCCTGCCCATGGTCGGCCCGCTCGGCGAGCTGCTCGCCCGGGCGCTGCTCAAGCGGCACGAGGAGCGAGGCGTACAGTTCCGGCTCGGCACCGGTGTGCAGGGCTTCGAGGGCGATCGAACGGTCACCGGCGTGGTGCTGGACGACGGTTCGGTCGTGCCGGCGGACGTGGTGGTCGAATCGGTCGGTTCGATCGCCAACACCGAGTGGCTCGACGGGAACGGCCTCGACCTGACCGACGGCGTCCTCACGGACGAACTGCTGCGGGTCGGGGGCCGACCGGAGGTCGGGGCCGTCGGTGACGTCGCCCGCTTCCCCAACGCCCGCTACGACGGGGTACCCCGCCGGGTCGAGCACTGGTCCATCCCCACGGACACCGCGAAGCAGGCCGCGAAGGCCCTCGTCGCCCATCTCGTCGGTGGCGGCGAGACGGAACCCGCTCCGTTCGCACCGCTGCCGACCTTCTGGAGCGACCAGCACGACTTCCGGCTGCAGTCCTTCGGCGCCCCCGCGCTCGGCCTCGCCGACGTCCGGATCCTCGACGGCGACGCCGACGGGGACGTCCTCGCCGGCTACCACACCGGCGGCCGCCTGGTCGGCGTCGTCGCCCTCGGCGGCCCGGGTGTCGCCTCCGCCGCCGCCCGCTACCGCGCCGAACTGCTGAAGCAGCCCGCCCTCACCGCGTAAGGAGCCTCAAGTGACCAGTGTCCGCGGTTACTTCCACCCCAAGACGGCGACGGGCACCTCGTCGCTCATCCCCTCGCCCCCCTGGCGCTACTCCGGCGACCTGCTCACCGTCGAATACCGCACGGATCCCTCGCGAGTACGTGAACTGCTGCCCGAGCCACTGGAGTTGGCGGACGAGGACCCGGGTGCCGTCGCCCTGATCTGGGCCGACTGGCAGTCCTGCTCCCAGCCGGGCTCGGAGTTGCTCGATCCCGTGCTGTCGCAGTACAAGGAGGCCTTCGCGGTCGTCCGGTGCAAGTACCGGGGGCAGACGTACTCGCGGTGCGTGTACATCTGGGTGGACAAGGACTTCGCGATCGCGCGGGGGCTGCACCAGGGGTATCCGAAGAAGCTCGGGTCCCTTCACCAGACGCGGCCGCATCCGTACGGGCCCGCTCCGCGGATCGAGGCGGGGGCACGGTTCGGGGCGACGCTCGCGGCTGCCGACCGGCGGTTGGCGCAGGTGGTTGTGACCCTGAGGGAGCCTTCCGAGACCAACGGGTTCGTCAATGGGCATCCCATGGTTCATCATCGCTGGCTGCCCTCTGTCGAGAAGGGTAAGGGGCTTGCGCTCGACGAGTTGATCGAGTCGGGGGCGGCTTCGTTTGAAGGCGGTCAACCGTGGGTCGGGGATGCCGAGTTGGAGTTGTTCGAGGCGCCGACCGAGGAGTTGGCCCTGCTGGAGATTCGGGAGCCGATCGCTGCGTACTACCGGCAGGTCGGGGTGGTCTGGGACGGCGGGCGGCTGCTCGAAGCGGGTACGTCGGGGGCGTCTGCCGAGTGAGGTTCGTGGTCGGCTGCGGGTTCGTCGTGGCTGGTCGCGCAGTTCCCCGCGCCCCTAGGAAGTTCATCCCCCCTGTCTATAAGGAGCCCTACTCATGTCTGACAAGATCACTGTCGGCGGGGTAGCCGTCGACACCCGGCACTGGATCGGCGGCCAACGCATCGCCTCCGGCGAGACGTTCACCGATCACTCGCCCATCGACGGAACCGCCCTCGGCGAGATCGCCCGCGGCGGCCCCGCCGAAGCCGCTGCCGCCGTCGCCGCCGCCGAGGCCGCCTTCCCCGCCTGGGCCGCCACTCCCCGGGCCGAGCGCGCCCGTATCCTGCACGCCATCGCCGACGGCGTCGAGAAGCGGATCGAAGAGCTGGCCATCGTCGAGACCACCGACAACGGCGCCCTGCTCCGCTCCCACCGCCGGGGCGTCATGCCCCGCGTGGCCCACAACTTCCGGTTCTTCGCCGACTGGCTGCTCCAGCTCGGCCACGAGGACTTCGAGACGCGGGGGCACAGCAACCACGTCAGCTGGGACCCGGCCGGCCCGTGCGTGCTGATCACGCCGTGGAACGCCCCGCTGATGCTGGCCACCTGGAAGGTCGCCCCGGCCCTCGCCGCCGGTGACACCGTGGTCCTGAAGCCCGCCGAGTGGTCACCGCTGACCGCCTCGCTGCTCGCCGACATCGCCGCCGAGGCGGGGCTGCCCGCCGGAGTGCTGAACGTCGTGCAGGGGTACGGCGCCGAGATCGGCGACGCGCTCACCTCGCACCCGGACGTGCGCCGGATCAGCTTCACCGGTTCTGTGCCCACGGCCAAGCGCATCGCGGAGTCCGCGGCCGCCAACCTCACCCCGCTCAGCCTCGAACTCGGCGGAAAGTCACCGCTGTTGGTGTTCGCGGACGCCGACCTGGACCTTGCCGTCGACCTCGCCGTCGAGCAGTACGACAACGCCGGGCAGGTGTGCCTCGCCGCCACCCGCTTCCTCGTCGAGGAGTCGATCGCCGAGGAGTTCACACACCGTTTCGTCGAGAAGGCGGCCACGCTCACGCAGGGCGACCCGCGGGACGAGGCCACCGACATCGGCCCGAACATCCACCCCCGCCAGCTCGACAAGATCGACGGCTTCGTGCAGCGGGCGCTGGCGGCCGGGGCCCGCGCGGTCATCGGCGGTCACCGCAACGACGGCCAGTACTACGCGCCGACGCTCCTCACCGACGTCGCCCAGGACTCGGAGATCGTGCAGGAGGAGGTCTTCGGGCCCGTCCTGACCCTCCAGACCTTCGCCACCGAGGAGGAGGCCGTCCGCCTCGCCAACGACACCCGCTTCGGCCTCGCCGCCACCGTCGCCACGGGCGACCGCGCGCGCTCCGAACGCGTCACCGAACAGCTCGTCGCCGGCACCGTCTGGGTCAATTGCTTCTTCGTGCGCGACCTCCAGGCACCCTTCGGCGGCTCCCGCCTCTCCGGTGTCGGCCGGGAGGGCGGTACCTGGAGCTTCGACTTCTACTGCGACCTGAAGAACACCGTCACCGCCCCGAAGGGATGGAAGCACCATGGGTGAGATCGTCGGGGCGGGGCTGCTCGCCCACGTCCCCACCATCGTGCTGCCGGAGGCCGACCGGCTGGAGCTGAACCAGGGCAAGGAGATCACCCTCGTCACCGGCCTCGAACAGCTCCGCAAGGACGTCTTCGGCCGGGACGACTACGACACCGTCGTCGTCCTCGACTCCCACTGGGCGACCACCGTCGAGTTCGTCGTCACCGCCCAGCAGCGACGGGCCGGCCTGTTCACCTCCGAGGAACTGCCGCGCGGCATGTGCCGGATGCCGTACGACTTTCCCGGCGACCCCGAACTCGCCCACAACATCGCGCAGTTCGCCGACAAGCACGGCACGTGGATCACGCCGATCGACGACGAGTACCTGCCGATCTACTACGCCACCATCAACCTCTGGAAGTTCCTCGGCGAGGGACTGCCCGACAAGCGGTGGGTGACCATCGGCGTCTGCCAGACCGGTGACATGGAGGACCACCTGCGGCTCGGGCGCGCCCTCGCCGACGGCATCGCCGCCACCCCGGGGCGCCGGGTGCTGCTCATCGCCTCCGGCGCGCTCTCGCACACCTTCTGGCCGCTGCGCGAGCTGCGCGACCACGAGGCCAGCGACCCGGTGCACATCTTCACGCCCGAGGCCCGCGCGGCCGACGAGGAGCGCATCGCCTGGTTCAAGGAGGGCCGCCATGACAAGGTCCTCGACACCATGGACGAGTTCTGGAAGTTCAAGCCCGAGGCGAAGTTCTTCCACTACCTGATGATGGCCGGCGCCCTCGGCGAACAGGCCTGCGTCGCCAGGGCCCGCCAGTACGGCGCGTACGAGAACTCCGTCGGCACCGGCCAGGTGCACCTGTGGTTCGACCGCCCGGCCGGCGGCTGGACCGGCACCGGCCTGCCCGCCGCACCGTCCCCGCGCACCCCGCACAGCCGCGTCTAACCCCGCCCAGCCGCGTCCAGGAGAACCGACATGCCCGAATACCGCCGTATCCTCCTCGACGGCGCCGCCGTCCAGGTCACCGTGGACGGCGACGAACTCGTCGCCGGTGACGGCCGCCGCGTCAAGATCGAGGACGCCCGGCACCTGCCTCCGGTGGTCCCCTCCAAGGTCGTCGCCGTCCACCTCAACCACCGCAGCCGGGTGGAGGAGTTCCGGATCGACCTGCCGGACACGCCGACCTACTTCCACAAGCCGACCTCGTCCCTCAACTCCCACCAGGGCGCGATCGTCCGCCCCGAGGGCTGCAAATGGCTCAACTACGAGGGCGAGGTCGCCATCGTGATCGGGAGGACCGCCCGTAACATCTCGCCCGCCGAGGCGGGGGAGTACATCGCGGGCTACACGATCGCCAACGACTACGGCCTGCACGACTTCCGCGACACCGACGCGGGCTCCATGCTCCGGGTCAAGGGCTCCGACACCCTGTGCCCGCTCGGCCCGGGCCTGGTCACCGACTGGGACTTCCACGGCAAGCGACTGCGGACGTACGTCAACGGCGAGGTCGTCCAGGACGGTTCGACCGATGAGATGAAGTGGGACATGCACTACCTCGTCGCCGACATCGCCCGCACGATCACCCTGTACCCGGGGGACGTACTGCTCTCCGGCACCCCGGCCAACTCGCGGCCGGTCCGGCCCGGCGACGTCGTGGAGGTGGAGGTGGAGGGTCTCGGCCGGCTCACCAACCACATCGTCACCGGACCCACCCCGATCCGCACCGACGTCGGAGCGCAGCCCACCGAGTCCGAGGAGGTGCTGTCCACCGCGCTGGGCGGCGACTGGGAGTTCCGCGGCGTCCGGCCGCCGCGGCGGTGAACCGCGGACCCTGCGCGGCACGGGCGGCGGGTAGGGTCACGGCCATGACCGAACCCGCCGAGACCTCGCAGGACCGCCGCCAGTCCGCCCGCAAGCGGCTCGGCTACGGCGAGGGCCGCGAGGCGCTGCTCAGGGCCGCCGTGCGGGTCGTCGGGGCCCGGGGGCTGCGCCACCTGACCTACCGGGCCGTCGCCGAGGAGGCGGGCGTCACCCACGGTCTGGTCGTGCACCACTTCGGCTCCCGGGACGCGCTGATCGAGGAGTCCCTGGCCTACGCGATCCGCACCAGCCTCAGCAGCAGCCTCCTGGAACCCGGCACCGGCCGCCCCGAGGACTTCGTCGCCGGGCTCACGGACATGGTGGAGGAGGACGCGGACGGGCAGGCG
The DNA here is from genome assembly GCF_002242805.1 of Streptomyces diastatochromogenes. Taxonomy (GTDB): domain Bacteria; phylum Actinomycetota; class Actinomycetes; order Streptomycetales; family Streptomycetaceae; genus Streptomyces; species Streptomyces diastatochromogenes. The sequence continues at coordinate 41,396 of NZ_MCGQ01000033.1, forward strand.
TACCAGTACGAGCTGCTGCTGGAGGCCCGCCGCCGCCCCGAGCTGCTGCCGCAGGTGCGCGAGCTGTACGACGAGTACTTCGGTGCCTCGCACCGCGAGCTGGACCGGATACTGCCGCCCGGGGTGAGCCCGACCTTCAACCGGCTGGTCTTCGCCGCACTGGACGGTCTCGTCCTGCACCAGCTGACCGGGATCGCCGACCGCGGTGACACCGAGGCCTGCCTCGCCGAGCTGCGGTCCCTCCTGCGCGACCTGGGCGAGCGGCCCCCGGACCGCGACTGAGCGTGCCCGCCAGGGAACCCCCCGTCGCGCTTGCGGCGGGGGGTTTCTCGTGCGATCCCACAGGTGGTTTCCGGACCGTAAATTCCGCACCCGCACCCCTTGTCAGATGGATAGTTCGGGCCCACCATGAGGCAACTCGTTTGGCTCAAAACAAAACCTCCCTCCCCTCCTCAGCAGGTGATCCGAGTGGACAGTCAGACGGTCGACGCAGCACCCCGGGCCGGAGAGGCCCCACAGCCCGCAGGAACCCTCAAGCGCAACGCCCTGGGAGTCCTGGGCATCCTCTTCTTCGTCCTCTCCGCCCAGGCGCCGCTCACCGGTATCGCGGGCGCCGTCCCGATCGCCGTCGCGGTCGGCAACGGACCCGGGGCCCCGGCCGCCTACGCCGTCGCCGGCGCGGTCATCCTGCTGTTCTCGGTGGGGTTCGTGGCGATGGGCCGGCACGTGGTGAACGCGGGCGCGTTCTACACGTACATCGGCAAGGGCCTCGGCCGGACCACCGGCAGCGGCAGCGCCGCGGTGGCCCTCTTCGCCTACTGCACGGTCCAGGCCGCGATGTACGGCCTGTACGGCTTCACGGTCGCCGGCCTCGTCGACCACTACGCCGGCGTGCACCTCGCCTGGTGGGTGTGGGCCCTGGTGACCATGGTCGTCGTCCAGGCGCTGGGCGCCGCCGGCATCGAGATCGGCGCCAAGGTGCTCGCCGTGTTCGTGCTGGCCGAGTTCAGCATCCTGCTCGCCTTCGCCCTCGTCACCCTCTTCAAGGGCGGCGGCCCCGAGGGCCTCGGCGTCGCCGACACCTTCTCCCCGAGCGCCGTCCTGCAGGGCGCCCCGGGCGTGGCGCTGATGTTCGCCGTCGCGTCCATGTTCGGCTTCGAGGCCACCGCGATCTACGGTGAGGAGGCCCGCCAGCCGCACAAGACGGTGCCCCGGGCGACCTACCTGTCGGTCGCCGTGGTCACCGGCTTCTTCGCCTTCACCTCGTGGATGCTCGTCTCCTCGTACGGCGCCACGAAGGTCACCGGGGCCGCGGGCAAGGCCCTGGAGGGCGGCGACGCCACCGTCTTCGTCTTCGCACCCATCGCGGACCTGTTCGGTGGCTGGGCAGGCGACGTGTTGCCCGTCCTGCTGGGCACCTCCCTGTTCGCCGGCATCCTCGCCTTCCACAACTCCGCCAACCGCTACCTGTTCTCCCTCAGCCGCGAGGGCCTGCTGCCCCGCCGGCTGCGCTCGCTCAACAAGCGCCACTCGCCGTGGGCGGCGGGCATGGTGCAGACGGCGATCGCGGTGCTGCTGGTGATCCCCTTCGCCCTCGCCGGCAAGGACCCGGTCCTCACCCTCTTCTCCTGGCTCAGCGGCGTCGGCGTCCTCGCCTGCATGCTCCTGTACTTCCTGACCTCGATCTCCGTGATCGTCTTCTTCCGCCGTGAGCGCCTCGACACCCGGCGCTGGAACACCCTGATCGCCCCGACCCTCGGCGCCCTCGGCATCGCCGCCGTGATCTGGGTGGTCCTCGCGAACTTCACCACCCTCATCGGCGGCGACCCGACCACCGCCATCTGGCTCGTCGCAGCCGTCCCCGCCGTGCTGCTGCTGGGCGCCGGCACCGCGCGCGTGGTCCACGCCCGGACCGCCGAGGACAGCTGACACACCCCGCCAGGCCCGGCTCCGCCAGGAGCCGGGCCCCCTACCCTGGACAGGACCACCATGCTGGACGTCACCCATGACGAACTGCTGCGCCGGGCCAAGGCTCTCGACCTGCCCGCGCTGCACCACATCGACGGGACCGACGAACCCGGGGGAGGGACGGCCTTCGCCGTCGTCTCGCCCCGCGACGGACAGACCCTCACCGAAGTCCCCGACGCGCGGCAGGCCGAGGTCGACCACGCCGTCGCCGCCGCACGCCGCGCCTTCGACTCCGGCCCCTGGCCGCGCCTGGCACCCGCCGAACGCGGCCGCGTACTGCTCCGGATCGCCGAACTCCTCGAAGAACAACGGGAGAAGCTCGCCCTCACCGTCAGCCTGGAGATGGGCAAGCCGATCACCGACGCGTACGCCATCGAACTGCGCGCCGCGATCAACACCTTCCGCTGGTACGGCCAGCTGGCCGACAAGCTCACCGACGAGTCCCCGCACACCGCCCCCGACGCCCTCGCCCTCGTCACGCGCGAACCGGCGGGCGTGGTCGGCGCCGTCGTCCCCTGGAACTTCCCGCTCACCCTGGCGAGTTGGAAGGTCGCCCCGGCCCTCGCGGCCGGCTGCACGGTCGTCCTGAAGCCGTCCGAGTCCTCCCCGCTGTCCGCGCTGCTGCTCGGCCGGATCGGCACCGAGGCCGGACTGCCGCCGGGCGTGCTCAACGTCGTCACCGGCGACGGCCCCACCGCCGGCCGCGCGATCGGCCTGCACCCGGACGTCGACGTCCTCGCCTTCACCGGCTCCACCGCCGTCGGCCGCCACTTCCTGCGCTACTCCGCCGACTCCAACCTCAAGCGGGTCTGGCTCGAACTCGGCGGCAAATCGCCCAACATCATCCTGCCCGACGCCCCCGACCTCGACCGCGCGGCCGCCACCGCCGCCTGGGGCATCTTCTTCAACCAGGGCGAGATGTGCACCGCGCCCTCCCGGCTCCTCGTGCACTCCTCGATCGCCGAGCGCGTCACCGAGGCCGTCGTGGAAAGGGCCCGGGAACTCCGCGTCGGCGACCCGCTCGACCCCGCCACCGAGATGGGCGCCCTCGTCGGCGAGGCCCACCTGGACCGCGTCCTCGACCACGTCGCCACCGCCGGCGCCGAGGGCGCCCGCCTGCGCACCGGCGGCGCCCGCACCCTCGCCGACACCGGCGGCAGCTACCTCAGCCCCACCGTCTTCGACCGGGTCGACCCCGGGATGCGGCTGGCCCGCGAGGAGATCTTCGGCCCGGTGCTCTCCGTCCTGATCTTCGACGACCTCGACGAGGCGGTACGGCTCGCCAACGCCACCGAGTACGGCCTCGCCGCCGGCCTGTGGACCTCCGACCTGTCCACCGCCCACCAGGTCTCCCGCGCGCTCAAGGCCGGCACGGTCTGGGTCAACTGCTACGAGGAGGGCGACCTGACCGTCCCCTTCGGCGGCATGAAGCAGTCCGGCAACGGCCGCGACAAGTCCGCGCACGCCCTGGAGAAGTACACCGAGCTCAAGACGACCTGGATCCAGCTGTGACGCCCCGCCCGCTGATCGCCGTCCCCGCCCGCTTCTCCGCCACCACCTCCGCCCTGCGGTACGCCGCCGAGGTCAACGCCCGCGCCCTGATCGAGGCCGTCTGGCGGGCCGGCGGCGAACCCGTGAGCATCCATCCCGCCGAGAGCGACGTCGCCGCCCGGCTCACCCGCTTCGAGGGCGTCCTGCTCCCCGGCGGCGGCGACCTCGCCCCGCACCGCTACGGCGCCGCCACCACCCACGACAGCGTCTACGACGTCGACGACCTCCAGGACACCTTCGACCTGCGGGTCGCCCGCCACGCCCTCGACTCGGGCCTGCCCCTGCTGGCCGTCTGCCGGGGACTGCAGGTCGTCAACGTGGCCCTCGGCGGCAGCCTGGAACAGGACATGGGCGGCCCGGAACACGAACACCGGCACCTCGTGCACCCGGTACGGATCCGGCGCGGCACCCTGCTCGAAGGGGCCACCGGCGCCGAGAAGGCGGACGCCTCCTGCTACCACCACCAGCGCGTAGACCGCCTGGGCCACGGCCTGACCGTCACGGCCACCGCCGCCGACGGCACCGTCGAGGGACTCGAACTCCCGGGCGCCCGGGGCTGGTTCACCGCCGTCCAGTGGCACCCCGAGGACACCGCGCACGAAGACCCCGCCCAGCAGGGCCTGTTCGACGCCCTGGTCGCCGCCGCGCGACGGAGCAGCTGACCGCAGGTCAGTTCCTGGCGCGCCGCCCACTGCGGCGGGGCGCCGGCTCGGCCCCGCCGAGCAGCTCCCGGCGACGCTCCTCGCCGTGCTCCTCCACCTGGAGGACGACCCGCCGCAGCCCCTCCGCGAGGCTGCGGCACTCGGCGTCGCTCAGGCCCGCGGTGACGAACGCCTCCTCCTCGTTGAACTCCGGGAACACCCGCCGCATCAGCTCCTCGCCCTTGTCGGTGAGGCTCAGCAGCACCAGCCGCCCGTCGTCCGGATGCCCGGACCGGGCGATCAGCCCGCGCGACTCCAGGGTGCGCGCCACGCCGGTGAGCGTGCCCTTGGAGATCCCGGCCTCCTCCGCCACGTGCCGGGTCTCCGACTCGCCCCAGACCCACACCACCCACAGCACGACGAACGCCGTCCAGGTCAGGTCCGAGCCGCGCAGCACCGAGTTCTCCAGGTGCTGCCGCACCGCGGAGGCGGCCCGGTAGATGTTGGCCACGGCCGCCATCTGCTCCCGGCGGATCGGGACGCCGCCGAGCTTCGCTGACGCGAGCCGTTCGGCTTCGGTGATGGATCGCTGGCCGGGCACGGGCGCTCCTCGGGTCACTGCGCGGGACACCCACGGCCGGGTGCCGGCCACGGGAGGTCGTTCGGCCTCAAATTGTACGGAGAACCGGGCCGGGGAAGGGAGCGTCCACCCCTCGACGTAACCTTTCTGCACCCCAGCTGCCCGAGGAGATCCCCATGTCCGCCGCCCGCCCCCGCGTCCTCTACGTCACCGACCTGGCGTACCCGGCCCGCGGGCGCCGCTACGGCGACGAGGACGTCTTCCTGACCTCGCGGCTGCGTGAGCACTTCGACCTCGCCCTGTGTCATCCGCTGGACGCGACCGCGCTCATGGACGCCTACGACGCGGTCGTCATACGCAACAGCGGACCCGTCCTCGGCTACCAGAAGGAGTACGACGCCTTCCGCGCGCGTGCGCTGGGCAGCGGGGCGCGGGTGTACAACCCGCTCAGCGGCAAGGCCGACATGGCCGGCAAGCAGTACCTGCTCGACCTGAGCGCGGCGGGCTTCCCGGTCATCCCCACCGTCGACCGCGCCGAGCACCTGCACCAGCTGCCCGCGGCCGAGCGCTACGTGGTCAAGCCCAAGGCCGGCGCCGACTCCCTCGGCCTCCGGATCCTCCCCGCTGACGGCCTTGCCAAGCTCGCCGGCCTCGCCGACGGCACCGTCCTCATCCAGCCGTGCGTCGACTTCGCCTACGAGGTGTCCTTCTACTTCGTCGACGACGACTTCCAGTACGCCCTGTACGCACCCGACCCGGAGCGCCGCTGGGAGCTGCGGCCGTACGCCGCCACCGCCGCCGACCTGGAGTTCGCCCGCCACTTCATCGACTGGAACGGCCTCGACCACGGCATCCAGCGCGTCGACGCCTGCCGCGCTCCGGACGGCGAGCTGCTGCTGGTCGAGCTGGAGGACCTCAACCCCTACCTGTCCCTGGACGCCCTCCCGGAGGAGGCCCGGGACGCCTTCGTCACCGCGCTGACGGCGTCCCTGAGCCGGTTCGTCCACGCGGCCCAGGGGACGCAGGAGGCGCGGGAGACGCTCATCCCAGCGTGACGGTGATCCGCTGCGTCGCGCCCGCCGTCGCGGTCAGGTCCCCGAAGGTCAGGGTCAGCGCGGAGCCCGTCGCCGCCGAGGTGACCGAGGCCGGCGCGGAGGTGACCGAGGCGATCGCCCGCCGCCAGGTCAGCGTGAGACTCGTGCGCATGCGCATCGGATCGCTCACCGCGATCACCGCCGTACCATCAGCCTTCTCGGTGATCATCACGCAGCACGGATCGCTCGCGGTGAGCGTTCCGACCGTTCCGCCGAACCAGAAGTTCACGCCGGTGAAGCCGAGCGAGGGAACGGTCACGCCCTGCTGGCTGTCGGTGTTGGCGAGGACGGTCAGCCACCCCGTGTCGGCGGCCCGCGCCTGCGTACGAGCGGCGGTCGCGCCCGGCAGCAGGAGGTAGGCGTACGACGCGTTCACCGGGTCCGTGCCGTGGTCGACGTACAAGGTCAGGTACTTGCGGTTCAGGACGGTCGTCGAGCCGCCCTTGTTGATCGTGCTCCAGCTGCCGTCCCGGGCCTCGCGCAGCGCCCGCACCGTCGCCCCGCCCGGGAAGACATAACCGCCGTGCCCGCCGATGTGCGCCCACTTCGCGCCCGTGAGCGTCTCGGACCACGGGTAGGCCGCGGGCTTGACCGTGCCGTCCACGGTGAACGGGGCGCCGCCGGTGGGGCCGAGGTTGCGGTTCTCGACCGTCGTCTCCACGGCCGTGCCGTCCGTGCACTTGATGCCCGCGCCCAGGCAGACGACCGTGTCGTCCAGGAAGAACCACGACTTCTTCGCCATCAGCGTGGACTGCAGCCCCTTCAGGTACTGCCCGACCGCGGCCCGCTCCCCGTCCGTGGCACCGCCCACCCAGTTCACGTCCGGCAGTGAGGCACCCCAGTCCCCGCCCGCCGCGTCCGCCAGCACCTTGCGGGAGACGGTCGTACCGGGCAGTCGGTAGGGGTCGACGGTCGGCCAGAAGGCGTCGCTGTACTGGCCGTTGGCGAACGTGTCGCCCCACCAGTACAGCATCCCCGAACCGGTGTGCCAGCCCCGCAGGTTCTCGCCGTTGCCCGTCTCGTAGTAGGTGATCCGTCGGTCGGCCATGCTGAGCGCGGCCGCCCAGCCGGGCCTGCGGTGCGTGGCCCGCGCCATGGACGGGAACAGCCGGTGCCCGGTGGGCTCGGCGACCGCGGTCACCGACGTGTCGTCCTGAACTCCCTTGAGCCGGGCCAGCTGCGGCAGGCCGAGCACCGGGTCGTTCAGCGGCGGGCTGTAGTAGTCGCGTTGCGTCCAGCCCTTCACCAGGCCGCGCCAGCGCGCGTTCTCCGCCGCGCTCGCGCCCTGCCCGAGCAGGACGATCGAGGCGAGGATCGGATGGCCGCGCAGATGGTCGTCCTGCTGGACCTGCTTCGGGTCCGACGCCGACAGCCCCCGGCTGATCGCCCGCCCCGAAACAGCGTCCATCACCAGGCCGTTGTAGAGGAACGGCGCCCACGCGTGCTCCACCGCGTCGAACACGATCTGCCGGTTCGGGTCCGTCACCGCCCAGCTCGAACCCGCCAGCAGCGCGAACAGCAGACCCAGACCGCCGAGCAGCACCGAGCCGTACGAACCCGTGTAGGGCACGGTGGTGTGCTGGACGAACGACCCGTCCGTGTACAGGCCGTCGCCCGAGGTGACGTACGGGAGGACGGGGGAGAGGGCGTCCCTGGCCAAGGCCACCTTGGCCGCGCTCGCGCCGACGACGCCGCGCAGCGCCAGCACTCGGCACAGGTCGACCCGGTTGGCGCCGGTGCTGGTCCCGCTGTAGCTCGCCACCGCCGAGTCGGGCACGAAGTGGTCAACCGCGGCGAGGTAGTTCGCGAGCTGCGCCGCCGACAGGGCGTCGTACAGCAGCACACAGACGTCGAGCAGCGCCTGCGGGGCGCCGATCTGCCAGCTGTACCAGTTGCCGTACCGGGTCCGGCCGGCGTTGTAGACGTCGTCGTGGAGATGGTCGAGGCCGGTCAGGATCGCGTCCCGCAGACCGGTGTCGCCGGTCAGGCCGGTGCCCGGACGGCAGTAGGCCTGGGCGAGCGTGTTCAGGCGGGTGTAACTGGTGTTCATGTTGCCCGAGTAGCCGTAGGACTCCTGGTCGGTGTCCGGGTCCGGATCGGCGTACACCAGGTCGGGCCAGAGCGAGCCGGTGGCCGGGGCCATCGTGGCGAGCAGCCCGCGCGCCGTGGCGCCCAGGTCGGCGAGCCGGGACGCGAACGGTTCGGCGGCCGGGTCGAAGCCCTCGCCGAGGATCAGGGTGCGCCACTTCGCACGCAGCGTCGCGAACTCGTCCGAGTCCGCGGACGCCCGGGTGCCGAGCCCCAGGGCGACAGCGGTGCCTGCGGAAGCGGTCAGGAAACCACGGCGTGACCAAGGAGTCGTCATGACGGCGGTTTCTAGCATGCACTCGCTCAAACGCTCAATGCTTCTTACCGAGTTGAGCGTTTCGAGCGTTTGTGGGAGAGGGTGGGGCTGAACGGGCCCGGCGTGCGCGCCGTATCTCAGCACGGGGACCGCGGATCCCGTACGCACGGGACGGAAGGAGACCAGGGTGCCGACACCGCCCGACCCTGAACAGCCGCACCCCGGACCGGTCCTCGAACCCGTCCGCGTCGTGCGACTGCGCCGCTTCGACGCTCTCGCGGAGCTGATGCGCGAGATGCTCCCGGAACGGGAGACCTTCGAGTCCTTCGGCACGGCACCCCGGCCCCGGCCGGGTGACGGCACGCCCCGGACATCAGCCACCGAGGACGACACCCAGGAACTGCCGCCCTTCGCGGCCACCCCGCAGGCCTCACCCCATGACGCCGGCCGCTCCGCCCCGGGGCTCCGCCGGGCCGCCGTCGCCGTGGCCGTCGGCGCGGCCGCGGTCATCGGCTTCGGCTGCGCCCTCCTGCTCCCCACGCGGCAGGAGGCGGACGCGAGCCCACAGCCGACCCACCCGGCCACGACGGCACCGGCGACGACCACCCCGGCCGCGCCCGCCACCACCCCGGCCGCCGACCGGGACGGCGACCCGGACGGCGCGGGCACCCTCCGCCAGGGCGACACCGGCCCCGAGGTCGCCGCACTGCAGCAGCGCCTGCTGCGCATCCCGGACGTCTACCGGGACGGCTCGACCGACGGCACCTACGACGCCGTCCTCACGGCGGCCGTGGCCCGCTTCCAGCTCTGGTACGGCATCAGCGGTGACGAGACCGGCGTCTACGGCAACGACACCCGCCGCGCGCTGGAGTCCCGGACGAGCCTCGACGGCGGCGGCTGAGCACCCCCGCTCGAACACCGGGCAACGGCTCTGAAAAACTTCGTGGACGACCGGCCGGCAGGCCCCACCATGGGCACTCGCCCCGCGGTCCGCCGCCGGGCGCACCTCGCACCACGACCGAAGGCCACGCCGATGACCGGCTCCCGCATCCCGGGCCTGCTAGTGCCCGCCGTCTTCCTGCTGGCCCTGGTCGTCGGCATCTGCTGGTACGTGCGGCACCGCGACGACGATTGACGACGCCGACGAGATCGAGGGCGACGGTGACCGACGACGGCCCGGCAGTGAGTCGCTCAGCGGCTCATGCCGCGTACCGCCAGCGCCTCGCTGACTGCACGGACACTGCGCGCGATGTGCTGCAGCTGGAGCACCTCGGCCGCGTACAGCTTGATCGTGTGCTCGATGACCGACTCGGGCAGGCCGAGGACGGGCAGCTCGGCCCGCGCGGTCTGCAGCGCCGTCCGGGCCACCCGGATCTCCTGCTGGACCTGGATCTGCGCGTGCCGGGCGAGCAGGACGGGGTGTCTGATCAGCGCCGGGTAGCTGGCGTAGCGCGCCGGGACCAGGTCGCGCAGCCACTTGGCCGCCGAGCGTTCCCAGTCGTAGCTGCCGGGCATCTTGACCTGGCAGGGCCAGTCGGGGCTGAGGCGCGTGGTGGTGGTCAAGGACATGGGCAATCGCTTCCGGTGTGCGGCGTCGTGAGGGTGGTCCGACGGTGTGGGGCGGCCCCGGCCTAGGGGATGACCGGGGCCGCCACGGGCGCATCGCCTGGGCGGTGCGCCACCGAACACCCTGATCGCCGACGTGGGTAGGGACGGCGGCTGAGGGGTGTCCGTGCGGGGGCCCCGGGCGCGGAGGACCTGCGCGGCTGGAGTGCTTGCGTGCGCATGGGCGGTCCGTCGGCTTTCTCGGGGCGGGGTGCGAGCGGTGAGTCCCGCGGGTGCGGAACGTGCCCGGAGTCGACCGGGCGCGATCCGTGAGCAGTATTTATATATGCCGTCGGGTTTGCAAGACGTATGAAAACATTCATGCGGGATATGCGGTGAATGATCCCTGGACGGCGAAAGATCCCCGTGCGGGGGGCTTGCGGCAGGAAGAACTGCGGGAAGGGTCTCCCGCCGGCGAAGGTTCAGTCCTTCAGGAAGAACTGCTGATGGTCCGCCACCTGTTCGTACTTCTCCAGACGGGCCTGGGTGCGCTCCGGATCGGCGTCGGTCATGGCCTGCAGCAGGGCAGCGGCCATCACGCCGGGCGCAGCGTAGGAGTCGAAGACCAGGCGGGAGCCGGTGCCGGTGGCGAAGGTGACGTCGGCCTCGTCGGCCAGCGGACCGAGCGCCAGGTCGGTGATCAGGGCGACCTTCAGGCCCGCCTCGCGCGCGACCCGGAGCGCGGTGAGCGTCTCCTGCGCGTGCCGGGGCATGGCGAACGCCAGCACCCAGGTGCCGCCGGCCTCGCGCGACTGCAGCAGCGCGTCGTAGGCCACGCTGCCGCCGCGGGTCACCAGCCGTACGTCGGGATGGATGCGGCGGGCGGCATAGCCGAAGTACTCGGCCAGCGACACCGAGATGCGCAGGCCCAGCACGGTCAGCGGGGTGGAGCGGGACAGCGCGCGGCCGACGCGGATCACCCGGTCGGGGTCGGCGAAGTCGCGGCGCATGTTCTCCAGGTTCTGGATCTCGGCGTCGACGGCCGCCTGGAGTTCGTTGGCACGGTTCACCTCAGGGGGGCCGCCCGCCAGCGTGCTCAGCGCGATCGACTGGAGCTTCTCCCGCAGCGCCGGGTAGCCGCTGAAGCCGACGGCGGCGGCGAAGCGGGTGACGGAGGGCTGGCTGACGCCCACCCGGTCCGCCAGCTCGGTGATCGACAGGAACGCCGCCTCGGTGATGTGCTCGATCAGGTACTGGGCGACACGGCGCTGCCCCGGGGACAGCCGGGGGCCGTCGAAGAGTTCCCTGAGCTGGGAGGTCGGTGCGGCCCCGGCCTCCGGCGCGATCTTGCCCGAGGTGATCGCTGATGCCTGGGCGCGTGCCTGCTGCGGCGAGGGCACCGACCCTTCTCCTTTGTCTCCCACGACCACTCAACATAGCTCACCGACCGTCATGACCAGGGGGTGTGACGGGCAGACAGGCTCATCGCCGGTACAAGGTGATCGAATGACCCACTTGATCGACCGGTCGGCTCGACTCGATCAATTCGGCCAGTCGACCACGTGCCTTGGCCGCCGCGGAGTCCGACACGACCAGCAGCCCGTGCACCCGGCCCGGCGGCACCGTGCGCGGATCGGACGCGTGGATGCCGTAGTACGACGGCACACCGCTGCCCTTGTAGACCAGCCACACCCGCTCGCCCGGATACCGCTGCCGGAGGCGGTCGGCGAGCCGGCCGAGGTCCTGGCCCCAGTCCACGTTGGAGTCGTGCAGCAGCCGGTGGGTGTTCGCCGGGCCGCCGAACGCCTCGTTGGCGTACGGCAGGTAGTACGGGAACGTCCGCAGCGAACTCACCGCCACCCACAGCACCAGCAGCCCCGTGAGCACCCCCGACCGGCGCCACCGCAGCGCGAGCACGCAGGGTGCCGCCACCGCGAGGAACACCGGGACGAACAGCGCGTACCGGGTCCCGAAGTCCCGCGAGCCCGTCATCGCCGCCGCCAGCAGCACCGCGGGCGGCAGCAGCAGATACGGCGCGGCGGGCCGCAGCCGCCGTACCGCCACGGCGGCCACGGCACCGGCCGCGCCCAGCGCGAGCAGCCCGAGCGGTGTCTTCACCAGCAGGGCGGCCGGCAGGTAGTACCAGCGCGAGCCCGTGTACAGGTGCCCGAACAGAAAGCCCTGCCAGGGGTAGTCCTCCAGGCCGAACTGCACCCGCATCCCGGCCCGGTACGCCTCCGGCAGCGGCAGCAGGTCCGTCACGCTCCCGCGCAGCCCGTGCACGGCCGGCACCGGCTCGGCGGGCGTGAACCGCAGCCCGGGATCGACCGCCAGATACGTGGCCCACACGACGGCCACCGCCACCAGCGCCACGACCGCCGCCCCCGCGAGCCCCAGGAGCACCTTCCGGCGCCGCTCGGCGCCGCGCCGGGCGCCCCACACCGACACCGCCGCGAGCAGCATCAGCACGGGGACCGCGGGCAGCGCGCTCATCTTCGTCGCCACCGCCGCCCCGAGGGCCGCCCCGGCCAGGGGCAGACACCACCGGGGCCGGACCCGCGCCCGCCGCACCAGCCAGGCGGACGTCAGCACGAACCCGGCCGCCGGCATGTCCAGCGTGGCCAGCGAGCCGTGCGCGATCACGTCCGGGGAGAAGGCGTACAGCGTGAGCGCCGCCAGACCGCCCGCCGCACCCACAAGTTCACGCGCGAACGCGAACACCACCAGCCCGAACAGCAGGGTCAGCGCGATCACCGGCAGCCGCGCCCACAGCATCAGACGCCAGGGATCGTTGCCCGACTCGTACAGCAGATGCCGGCCCACCTCGCCCTGGGTGCCGGAGTACGACGGGTCGTAGTGCGGGTCGGCCACCGCCACCCCGGCCGCGATCAGCAGCTTGCCGAGCGGCGGATGCTCGGGATTGTAGCGCAGCCGGTGCTCACGCAGGTAGTCGGTGGCCGTGGCCACGTACACGGGTTCGTCGATGGTGGGCGTCTGCCGGACGGCCGTGGTGACCATCGCCGCGGCCATCTGAGCCAGCAGCAGCGCCACCAGGACCGGCACCAGCCACCGCCGCCGGCGGCTCAGCAGGGCGAGCCGACGACCCCGGGCCGTACTCGGCCCGGGGCCGTCGTCCTCGGGTGCCTCGGGTACGAGAACCTGGGCCGTGTCCTGTGCGCGCGCCATCATCCGCCCCACGCTGACACCGGCCACGCGGTGGCGGGAGCGGGCCGGGGCTGGACCATAGCCCTACTGTCGCACCGCTCCCGCCACCGGGGGCGTCACCGCTTCACGAGTCGTACCGACAGACCTTCTGCCGTGTACACGGGTACGGCCCGCAGCGCGTCGGAGTTCACCTCGACGCGGTCGAACTGCCCGCGCAGCCGGGGCACGTCGAGCACCGGCAGCGTGCTGCCCGCGGCCGGCGGCCGCTCGGTGTCGAGGCGCAGCGACAGCACGGCCGAACGGCCCAGCACCGCGAGGTGCTTCACGGCCAGCGGCGCCTTGCGGCCCGCGCGCAGGGTGACCTCAAGGGTGCCGGAGTCCTGGGCGTAGCCGCCGCGCACCCGCAGCCGCTCCGCGACCCGCAGGGTGCCGTCCGAGACCCGCACATCCCCGTGACCGAGGGCGTCCTCGGAACCGGCCTCCAGCGCGCCGGACTCCAGCACCGTCCCGCCCGTGTACCGGCTGCGGCCGGTCAGCGTCAGCGTGCCGGTGCCGCGCTTGGTCAGGCCGCCGCACCCGTCGATGTCGTTGCGCCAGCTGTCGGCCGCCGAGAAGCCGCCGGCGGCCGCGTCCAGGGTGACGGTGACGTCGGAGTCGAAGGCGCCGTAGCCGTCGGCGGCGGCGAACAGGTTCAGCCGCCCCCAGTGCTCGACGCCGTCGAGCAGCACGTACCCGGCCGGCAGCCCGGTGGTGCGCAGCACCTCGCGGCGCTGGTCCGCGTCCAGGTACGGCAGCCGGGTCTCCAGCAGCACCTCCGCGCCCTTCGGCACGGTCAGCGGCGCGCCGTGGCCCTGCCGGGTCAGCACGTACGTCAGCCGGGGCCGGACCGAGCGGGCGTTGGCGTCCCGGTCGGCGTACGGGTCGGTGTCCGGGTGCGCGTAGCCGTACAGGGTGTCGGCGGTGGTGCCGGTCTGCGCGGTGAAGTAGGCGAGAGCCTGGGCGCGGGCGGCGGCCTTCAGCGGGGCGTTCGCCGGGTCGGCGAGGGTGGCCGCGGCCAGCGCGGTGGCCATGACGCGGCCGCCGATGACGTCGACGGTGTTGTGCATGCCCGCCACGATCCGGGTGTGGCTCAGCTCGAAGGCGCGCGTCACCAGCTCCTGGAACCGCTCGGGCACGGCGTACGCGTACGCGAGAGCGGCCAGGTGGAAGGCGTTGGTGTGGCCGCTCGGGAAGCCGCCGTCGTCGGTCGGCGAGGTGCCGCGCTGGCGCAGCAGCTGCGGGGCGACCACCACGTCGGACTCGTACACCGGGTAGCCGAGCGCGTCCTTCGCACCGGTGTCGACCACCTCGCTGTCCTCGTTCATGCGCCACGGACGCGGGTACTGGTAGGCGTACTTGGCCGGGTTGCCGGAGGCGTACGGGCCGCGCACGGTGTCGACCAGCTCGGCGAGCTTGCCCAGCGCGGAGTCGTGGGCGCCCGCGCCGAGCGCCGAGCCGGCCGGGGCGTTCGCGGGTACGGCGTCGCTGACGGTGGTCGCCGGGGTGCCGTCGGGCGCGCCGGTGATCGACGTGACCGCCTTGGCGCCCGCCTTGTAGAGGTCGGCGAGCGGACCGAGGCCGGCGATCATCGCGTAGCTCTGGTGCTGGCGGTCGTAGACGAACGCCTCCTTGGCCTGCGCGTCGGTGCGCTCGCCGGTGATCCGGGCGCAGTAGCGCATGTTGGCGCGCAGCACCTCGGGGCGCAGCGGGGTGCCGGTGTTCCACGCGGAGCCGGTCTTCCACACCTGGGCGAAGCCGCCGAGGATCCGGACCACCGCGTTGGTCTCGGGGGTGAGGTTGGCGAGGACGTTGGTCCGGTAGTCGTCCACGAACGCGGCGGCGGTCGCGGCCTTGGCGTCGGCGGCGGACAGCCACGTGGCGAAGGTCGGGGCGGCGAGCACACCCGCCGACGCGCCCAGCGAGGTCTTGAGGAAACCGCGTCGGCCCAGGGCGGTTCCACGGGCCGGCGAGGAGGAGCGGAGCCCGGCGGGTGACGGCATGCGTGTGCCTCTCTTGAGTTCTTCGGCCGGACGGCGGCCGGGGAGTGGCCCGCGGGACCGCCCGGCGCGCACTGCCGTGACGCCCGGCCGCGATGTGCCGGAATGTGCGATCCCGTGGGAAAGAAGTTGAACGAGTGAATATCTAGGGCGAGGTCGTGTCCCGCCGGGGTGTCCCCGGCGACGCGGGCGTGTGCGGCAGGTGAACGCGGGGAGCGCGGTTCACAGGATCGAACGCGCCAGCGCCACCGCCCCGTTGACCGGCGGCACCCGCAGCGGGTGCCGCCGTGCCCCGGGCAGGGCGTCGGCGAGCGCGGCGGTGAAGGCGTCGTACAGGAGCGGCTGGGCGAGGACGGTGCTACCCGCGACCACCACGTCGTCCACGACGAGGCCGCGGTCGGCGAGCCGCAGGACGAGCGCGGCGAGGGAGCGGCCCCCGGCGGCGATCACCTCGTGGGCGAGCCGGGAACCCGCCTCGGCGGCCGCGAAGAGGACCGGGGCGTGCTGTCCCCACTCGGCGGAGACGTCCGTCGCGCCCTCCAGCGCCGCGCCGAGCGCGGGCACTTCGGGCACGTCGAACGCGGCGAGCAGTCCGGCCGCCAGCGCGTCGGGTGCCTCGCCGCGGTCATGGGCCGCCCAGCAGGCCCGGGCGGCCTCCCGGACGAGTCCGGCCGCGCCGCCCTCGTCACCGAGGACCGCGCCCCAGCCGCCGACCTGCACCGGCGTGCCGTCGGCCGCGTGGCCCACGGCGACCGAGCCGGTGCCCGCGACCAGACCGACCCCCTTCTCCAGCCCGGCGGCGGGTACGAGGAGTTCGGCGTCGCCGACGATCAGCGCGGGCGCGTCCAGGACATCGCCCAGGGCGGCCCGGATCGCGGCGCACTGGCGCGGGGTCTCGCAGGCGTGCCCGCCCACGGCGAGGGCGGCCGGGCGCAGGCCCGCCGGAAGGGCGTCGTCGAGGAGCGCGGCCAGCCAGGCCGCGGCGGCGGCCGGGACGTGCGGCCGCCAGCCACTGCTGGAACGGACACGGTCGGCGACCAGCTCGCCCCCGGCCAGTGCCCGGAGATGGGTCTTGGTGCCGCCCACGTCGATCCCGACCACGAGGGGGTACGGAACGTCCTGCACGGTTCCTCTTTCGTCGTCTGCAGGGAGCTGCGCTGCGGGGAGCTGTGCTGCCTGGTGCTGTGCTGCGACGGCGGGCGAACCGTGCCTGGATGAACGGCTGTGGAAGAGGTCGGGAAGCCCCGGGACGGGCTTCGGCGGCGGCCACGGCAGGCGAGTACCGTGAGTTCGTTAGGAAATTAACTAACGAAGTAGAGTGCGTCAAGAGGCGCGCGTCACCCGTGCCCTCACCAGCCGATTCCTGCGGTTCGAACCTGGGGGAGAGCATGAACCTGAGCGAGAGCGCCCGCGCGGTGTTCGCCGTCCTGGCCGCGGCCGGCTCCGCCACCCGCCCCCGGCTGGCGGCCGACGCGGGCCTGTCGAAGCCGACGGTCTCCGGTGCCGTGGCCGAGCTGGAGGCCGCGGGGCTCGCCGCCCACTCCGGTACGGCTACCGGCGGCATAGGCCGCACCGCCGCCGTCTACCGGCTCGGCCCGGCCGCCGGGACCGTGCTCGCCGTGGATCTCGGCCCCGCCCACACCCGGGTACGCGGCTGCGCTCTCGACGGCAGCCTGCTCGCCCAGGCCACCACCTCCCGCGCGGACGCCGCCGAGGCCGTGCGGGGGACCCTCGTCGCGCTGCCCGCCGGCGCCCCGCTGCGCACCATCGTCGTCGCCGTCGGCGACGTCACCGCACAGGACCGGCAGGGCGCCGGCATGCGGCCCGCGACCGCCAAGGCCGGCCCCGCCTTCGACGCCATGGCCGTCGCGCTGCCGCCCGGTGTCCCCGTCCACCTCGAGAACAACGTGAACTGCGCCGCGCTCGCGGAGCTGCACGAGGGCGCCGCCCGCGGCCGCCACACCTTCGGCTACCTGCGGATCGGCGTGGGCGTCGGCCTCGGCATCGTCGTCGGCGACCGGGTGCTGCGCGGCGCGAACGGCGCCGCGGGCGAGCTGGCCCGGCTGCCCTACCCCTGGGACGACGACCGCGCGCCGCGCCGCGAGGCCCTGGAGGAGTACGTCGGCGCGCGCGCCCTGCTGCGGCGGGCCGTCGCCGCCTGGCAGCCCGCCGACGGCCCCTGCCCCCGCACCACCGAGGAGCTGTTCGCCCTCGCCGGGCAGGGCCGGGCCACGGCCCGCGCCGTCGTGGACCGCCACGCCGCCGACGTGGGCCGGCTCGCCGCCGCCGTGGCCGCCGTGCTGGACCCCGGACTGATCGTGCTCGGCGGCAGCACCGGCGCGGACCCGCAGCTCCTGCCCGGTGTGCGGTCCGAGCTGGAGCGGCTGAGCTGGCCCACCGAGGTCGTCAGCAGCACCGTCGGGGATCTCGGTACCGTCACCGGTGCGGCCCGGCTCGCGGTCGCACGAGGAGTCCAAACCGTGACCGAGGCCGTGCGCGTGAAGGATTGACGGCCTCCGACTTGGTCTGCCAATGTCCGGACAAGCGCTTTCTAAGCCGGGCGGGAACCCCGGCTCGAGGTGAGCGTCCCGGCCGTACGCGACGTACGGCAGCCGCACGAGGGCGCGCTTGTGCGACGACGGCCCTCATGGCCGGGGACCCCACCCGTCAAGGCGATGCGGCCGGGCGAGGCCGCGCCCGGAAAGCGAAATTTCCTGGAAAATGCACCCGTGCCGCCTACGTCGGCGCCGTGCTCCGTCCCCTACGACGAAAAGGGATCGAAGATGACCAGTGTGGGTGTGCGGCGCTCCCGCCGACTCGGCCGCGGCGGCATACGCCGTGTGGTTCCCCTCGCTGCCGTGGCCACGGCAGGTGCCCTTCTGCTCTCCGCCTGTGGCGGGTCGGGGTCCGGCTCGGGCGGCACCTCCAAGTCGCTGACGTTCTGGATCTCCACGGTTCCGGGGCAGGACGCGGGCTGGAAGAAGCTGGTGGCGCAGTACAAGAAGGAAGCCGGCGTCTCCGTCAAGCTCGTCAACATCCCCTACGACGGCTACCCGACGAAGCTGCACAACGCCGCGCAGGCGAACTCTCTGCCCGACGTGGCGGACGTGCCGGCGCTGGACCCGATCTGGTCGAGCAAGCTGATCGACCTCAGCTCCATCGCCAACAACAAGAGCAACAACATCAACGCCAACTTCCTCGCCAAGGACTCGTCCGGGAAGGTGCTGTCCATCCCCTCGGACGTCACCGCCTCCGGCCTGTTCATCAACGAGACGCTGTTCAAGAAGGCGGGCGTCTCCTTCCCGACCTCGCCCGAGAAGACCTGGACCTGGACGGACTTCATCAAGGCGGCGGACAAGGTCCGGGAGAAGACCGGCGCCAAGTACTCCCTGACGTTCGACCAGTCGCCGTCCCGGCTGCGCGCCATGGTGTACGAGCTGGGCGGGAAGTACGTCCACGCGGACTCCTCCGGCAAGTTCTCGGTGGACGCGGCGACCGAGAAGGCCGTGAAGTACTTCGTCGGGCTGAACGACGACAAGACCATGCCGAAGTCGGTGTGGACCAGTGGCGCCGACCCGTCGGCCATGTTCCAGAGCGGTGACGTGGTCGCCTACTGGTCCGGGGTGTGGCAGGTTCCCGCCTTCGCGGACAGCATCAAGAAGTTCGACTGGGCGAGCGTCCCGACTCCCGCCGAGCCGGTGCAGGCGAGCGACGTCAACAGCGGCGGCATGATGGTGGGGTTCAACAACAACGGCGCCGCCTCCACCGCCGCGCAGAAGTTCCTGTCCTGGATCTACGAGCCGGAGCACTACCAGGAGCTGTGTGAGACGTCCGGGTTCCTGCCCGTCGAGAGCGGTCTGACCCCGAAGTACCCCTTCACCTCCGACGCGGCGCAGGCGGCGTTCAAGCTGTACAACAAGGAGATCCCGCTCTACGCGCCGATCTCCGGGTACTTCAACACCGCGCAGACGAACTGGGTGCTGAAGGGCAAGAGCCTCACCACCGACCCGACCAAGACGGAGCTCGGCAAGGCGATCAACGGCCAGCAGTCGGTCGGCAAGGCGTTGGACAACATCGTGGCCGGCTACAACCAGCAGGTCGGCGGCTGATCGCAGGCCGGCAGGCCCGGGCGGCGGGGTCGAGACACCGCCGCCCGGCCTCGGTCGCCCACGTGATGCCGGGCTCATGGCGTGAGCCCACAGGAATCCATTCCACCAGCACGGAGTCAGGGAAGATGACAAAACGCGCCTCGGACGTGTCCGCGAGCCCGCCCAGGAGACGCCGCAGCAGCTACACCATCGCGCCGCTCGTCCTCATCGCGGCCAATGTCGTGCTCTTCGCGCTGTTCTTCGTCTGGCCCGCGGTGATCGGGCTCGTCTACTCCTTCACGAACTACACGGGCGTGGGGGCGTTCCAGTTCGTCGGACTGGACAACTACCACAACCTGTTCGGGGACTCCACCTTCTACGACGCGCTGGGCCGGACGCTGCTGTACACCGTGCTCTTCGTTCCGCTGAACTTCGCGCTCTCGCTGCTCATCGCCAATGTGCTGGTCAGCAAGCACGCCAAGGGCACGTCGGTCGCCCGCGTCATCTTCTTCATCCCGTGGCTGCTGTCGCCCATCGTCGTGGGTGTCCTGTGGCGGTGGCTGTTCGGCGAGAACTTCGGGCTGGTCAACTACGTCGTCGAGAAGCTCGGCGGGCATGCGATCCCGTGGCAGTCGAACGCGGACCTGTCGCTGCTGGTGGTGGTGATGGCGGCATCCTGGGCCTGGACGGGCTTCTCGATGCTGCTGTTCATCGCGGCGATCAAGAACGTACCGGTGTCGTACTACGAAGCGGCCGCACTCGACGGTGCCGGTCCATGGCGCCAGTTCATCAGCATCACGCTGCCGAGCATCGCGCCCACCTCGTTCATCGTCATCCTGCTCAACACGATCAACGCGATGAAGGAATACCCGCTGTTCGCCTCCCTCAACAACGGCGGACCCGGAACGTCGAACAACCTGCTTGTCCAGTACATCTATCAGACCGGCTTCCAGCGGGGCCAGATCGGCTACGCGAGCGCCGCGTCGTTCGTGCTCATGCTCATCCTGATGGCCGTCGCGATCATCCAGCTGATCGTCAACCGACGGGTGGAGAACCGATGACAACCACAGACACGGCACGCCCGGTCGACGCCGGTTCCGGACGGGCCGTCTCCAAGAAGCGACCCCGCGGTGCGGCCGGCGGTGGGCTGCGGCGGGCGGTGCCCGCGACGACACTGCTGTGGATCCTGGCGTGCCTCTACGGTCTGCCGGTGCTGTGGTTCATCCTCAGCTCCCTCAAACCGGCCGGGGATCTGTTCTCCTATCCGCTGACGCTGGTCCCGCACCACCCCACCCTGTCGGGTTACCTCACGGCGTGGCGCAGTGCCAACTTCTCCCAGTACTTCATCAACACGACCATCGTGTGCGTGATCACGACGATCCTCACGGTGGGAGCCAGCTGCTGCACCGGGTACGCGCTGGCCAAGTACGACAACAAGTGGCTCAAGGTGTTCTTCATCTGCATCCTGGCCACCACGATGCTGCCGTCCGAGGTCATGCTCGCCCCGGAGTTCCTGGTGGTCCGTAACCTCGGCCTCTACAACTCCTTCAGCGGCATCATCCTCCCGGCCGTGCTCACCGCGACCGGATGCTTCATGTTCCGCCAGTTCTTTCTGACGGTTCCCGACGAACTCGTGGAAGCCGCGCGCATCGACGGCGCCCGCGAACTGTCGATCTTCCTGCGGATCATGGTGCCGCTCTCCCGGCCCATCATGCTGACCCTCGCCATCCTGTCCTTCCAGTGGCGGTGGAACGACTACATCTGGCCGCTTCTGATGCTCAACGACCCCGACAAGTTCACCGTGCAGATCGGCATCCAGAGCATCGTCGGCGCGCAGAACATCAACTGGTCGGTACTGCTCGGCGCGTCGGTCATCTCCATGATCCCGCTGATCGTGATCTTCCTGGTCTTCCAGCGCTACGTCATGGGCGCCGACATCAATGCCGGACTGAAGGACTGACCGTGCCCACCCCGCTCGACCACGAGTTCGTCCGCGCGGCGGCCCGCCCCGTCGGCGGCCAGGCCCGCACCCGTCGTGCGATCCCGGCATCCCACGGCATGGCCACCTCAGGCAAGAAGGGCTGATCCACCCGTGCATCTCCCTCACCAGCGCTGCCCGCTGCACGACCTCCCGGACACCCCCGAGGCGTACGACGCCGTCCTCGCCGACGTCACCGAGCAGGCCCTGGCCCGGCTCACCCCCGAGGGCAACCTGGAGCACCCCGACGCCGGCGACGACATCGGCGACACCTCCCTCGGCATCACCTCCCTGCTCGCCCTAGCCTGGCAGCGCGGCCGGGACCCCCGGCTGCCGGAAGCGGTGCGCCGCAGCCTCGCCTTCCATCTGCGCGAGCGCGTCTACAGCGAGGACAACCCCGGCTATCCGAACCTGCGCAGCACCGACTCCGGGCTGCCGTACGCCCGTTACGTACTGGAAGCGGGCGCACACCCCATCGGCGACTGGCCGAGCACGGTGTGGGCGCTGCTCCAGGCGGTCAACGTCCTCGACGCGGCCGACGGCCTCCTGGACGACGGACAGCGCACCGCGCTCACCGAGGTGGCGCACGGCTACTGGCGCTGGCTGACCGAGGCGACCTTCTTCAACCCGCAGGAGGCGGGCAACCAGGCCATCGGCTGTGTGGTCGGCGGTCTCATGCTGGCCCGTCATCTGCCCGCTTCCGAAGGAGCACGGGTCCGCTCCCGGGCACTGGAGCTGTACACCGACGAGATCCGCGCCCACCGGGTCCGCGACCGGGGCGCCCTGCTGCCGCCCGAGCACGGCGGGGCGTACGACAACAACTACGGCCCGATCTCCCTGTCCTTCCTCGCCCAGGCCCACCGGGTCAGCGGCGAGGAGGTGTTCGCCGAGGACGGAGACGCGCTCGGCCGCTACATCGACGCCCGCCTCACGAGCGGCGGCTTCGACAACGGAGGCCCCCGCTACAGCGAACAGCACTCCGGGTTCGAGTCCGTCCTGGGCCTGCGCTACTTCGGCGCACGCATCGGCTCGGACCTGGGCCGCTACCGGGGCGACTCCCGCTGGGGGCGGCACGCGGTCCAGCGCGACGGCCGAATCGACGGGCACTTCGCCTTCATGCTGGTCTGGCAGATCCAGGACACCACCCGCTGGCACCGCACCCCGTCGGCCGCCCCCGTCCGCCACCAACTGCGTTCCGGCACGGTCTCCGTCGCCTTCGACAGCCGTATGACCCCCGCGCTCGTCGAAGCGGCCGGCACCTACTACCTGCCCGCGGCCGTACGCCGCCAGCACGGGTTCGGCCCGGTCATGGACGGCTTCCTGCTGTGCCGTCCCATGGGAGAGGTGCGCGTCCGCGACGTCCGCGCCGACGGGCTCGCGGCCAAGCTGGTCACCAAGCCGGTGGTCGGCCGCGACCATGTGCTGCGCCATGTGCGGTCGCTGTACGTCACCGACGGCACCAGTCTGTGGGTGACGGTCGCCGTGGAGCGGCTCGACGGGGCGCCGTACCTGCTGTCCGGGCTGCCGTACGCAGCCGACGACGGCGACCGGGTGCGCCGCGTCGCCGAGGGCGAGGTCGCCTCAGCGGGCGGGCTGCGCCTCACGCATCCCGCGGACCAGGGCCCCGACCACTTCGACGCCCGCGGCGAACTCACCCAGGAACAGGCGGCGTTCGCGCTCGCGGCCGACCCGCGCGGCTACGGCAACCCCGACGAGGGCTGGCGCCACCTGGTCGGCTCCACCGCGCTGGAGGCCGACCCGGCGCCCGGCGCTCCGGAGGGGCTGCACGTGTTCGCCGTACGGTACGGGCCGGGCGGGGCCTTCGCGCCCACCTTCGAGACCGACGAGCAGGGGCTGACGGTACGCACCGAGGCGTTCACCGCCGTGCTCGGGGATCCGGCGGGCGATGCCGCCGGCGAACCCGTTCTCACGCTGAGCGCCTGAGCCAGGGCAGCGCACCGGGCGGCACCACCAGGTCCGCCCGGTCCCGCGTCGTCGCGATCAGGTCGGCGTTGCGCTGGTCCGTCCCCAGCACCCAGGCCACGGCCGCCTCACGGTCCTTGCCGAACTCCTCGTGCCGGGCGACCAGCCGCCGGATCCGCTCCTGCTCGTCGATCTCGCAGAACCACACCTCGTCCAGGCACGGCCGCACCCGCGCCCACGAACCCTGCTCCAGCAGCAGGTAGTTGCCCTCCGTCACCACCAGCCGTGCCGTCGGCGGCACCGGGATCGCGCCCGCGAGCGGCTGTTCCAGGACCCGCTCGAACCCGGGCGCGTACACCACCTCGTCGGTCTCCTCGCGCAGCCGCCGCAGCAGCGCCGCGTACCCGGCCGCGTCGAAGGTGTCGGGGGCGCCCTTGCGGTCCCGGCGGCCCAGCCGGTCCAGTTCGGCGTCGGCCAGATGGAAGCCGTCCATGGGGACGTGCGCCACCCAGGGCGGGCCGTCGGCGTTCAGGGCGCCCACCAGGTGCTCGGCGAGCGTCGTCTTGCCCGCGCCCGGGCCGCCCGCGATCCCGAGGATCGCGCGCCGCCCGCCCCCGGCGAGGGCACGGGCGCGGGTGAGCAGGTCGTCGAAGGTCAGCGGCACACAGCAGAGTGTGTCACCGGCGGCGACGACGGTGAGAGTCAGGTCTGAACGTTCGAAAGTATGGCTCATGTGGTGCTCGCCACCCACTGGAGTGCGCTCCATGGGGAAAGGTGCTGGGTATGACTCAGCTCGGTCTGCCCGACACCATCCTGGCCTGTCTCTTCGACCTCGACGGGGTCGTCACCAAGACGGCCGTCGTGCACGCGGCCGCCTGGAAGGAGACGTTCGACGCGTTCCTGCGCGAGTACGAGGGCCCCGAGGCCCGGCCGTTCGACGAGATCGCCGACTACGACGAGTACGTCGACGGACGCCCGCGCGCCGACGGCGTCCGCTCCTTCCTCGACTCGCGCGGCATCCACCTGCCCGAGGGCACCCCCGACGACCCGCCCGACGCCCGGACCGTGCACGGCCTCGGCAACCGCAAGAACGACCTGCTGCTGGAGCGGATCCGCACCGGCGGCGTGGAGGCCTACGAGGGCACCCTGCGCTATCTGGAGGCCGTCCGCGCGCGGGGTCTGCGCACCGCGATCGTCTCCTCCAGCGCCAACTGCCGTGACGTGCTGCGGGCCGTCGGCGCCGAGCACTTCTTCGACGTCCGCATCGACGGCGTGGTCGCCGCCGAGCGGAACCTGCCCGGCAAACCGCACCCCGACACCTTCCTGGCAGCCGCCCACGAGCTGGGCGTCGAGGCGACGCGGGCCGCCGTCTTCGAGGACGCGCTGGCCGGCATGGACGCCGGCCGCGCGGGCGGCTTCGGATACGTCGTCGGCGTCGACCGGGTCGGACAGACCGACGCCCTGTACGCACACGGCGCGAGCATCGTCGTCAAGGATCTCGCCGAGCTGGGAGGCAAGCAGTGATCACCCACCGGTCGTACACGGTCGAGCCGTGGGCCGTGCGCGAGACGGACCTGAACCTCGACGTCCTCGCCCAGAGCGAGTCGGTGTTCGCGCTGTCCAACGGCCATGTCGGCTGGCGCGGCAACCTGGACGAGGGCGAACCGCACGGCCTTCCCGGCAGCTACCTCAACGGGGTGCACGAGGTCCATCCGCTGCCGTACGCGGAGGCCGGCTACGGCTATCCGGAGTCCGGGCAGACGGTCATCAACGTCACCAACGGCAAGATCCTCAGGCTCCTGGTGGACGACGAGCCGTTCGACCTGCGCTACGGCCGCCTCGTCGCCCACGAGCGCGTCCTGGACCTGCGCCGCGGCGTGCTGGAGCGGACCTGCGAGTGGACGTCCCCGGCCGGCTCCACCGTCCGGGTCCGCTCCACGCGGCTGGTGTCGCTGACCCAGCGGGCGGTGGCCGCGGTGGCCTACGAGGTGGAGGCCGTCGGCCGCCGCAGCCGGGTGGTGATCCAGTCGGAGCTGGTCGCCAACGAGCAGCTGCCCGGCTCGAACGGCGACCCGCGCGCCGCGATGGCGCTGCAGTCGACGCTGGAGCACGAGGACGAGTTCGCCTCCGGCAACCGGCTGCGGCTGGTGCACCGCACCCGGCGCAGCGGCCTCCGGGTGGCCGTCGCCGCCGACCACGTGGTCACCGGTCCCGAGCGCACCTCGACCCGCAGCGAGAGCGGCAACGACGTCGCCCGGCTCACCGTCACCTCCGTACTGGAGCCGGGCCAGACGCTGCGGGTGGAGAAGCTGGTCGCCCACGGCTGGTCCGGCACCCGCTCGCTGCCCGCGATGGCCGACCAGGTCGACGCCGCCCTCGCGGCCGCCGCCCACGACGGCTGGCAGGGACTCCTGGACGACCAGCGCACCTACCTGGACGACTTCTGGTCCCGCGCGGACGTCGAGGTGGACGGCGACGAGGAGATCCAGCAGGCCGTACGGTTCGCCCTCTTCCACGTCCTGCAGGCCGGCGCCCGCGCCGAGCAGCGGGCGATACCCGCCAAGGGCCTGACCGGCTCCGGCTACGACGGGCACGCCTTCTGGGACACCGAGATGTTCGTGCTGCCCGTCCTCACCCACACCGCCCCCGAGGCCGTCGCCGAGGCGCTGCGCTGGCGGTACAACACCCTCGACGAGGCACGCGAGCGCGCGGCCCAACTGGGGCTCGGCGGGGCCGCGTTCCCCTGGCGGACCATCCAGGGCGCAGAAGGCTCGGCGTACTGGCCGGCCGGCACCGCGGCCTTCCACGTCAACGCCGACATCGCCGACGCGGTCGTCCGCTACGTCGAGGCCACCGGCGACACCGCCTTCGAACGGGAGACGGGCGTCGAACTGCTGGTGGAGACCGCCCGCCTGTGGCGCTCGCTGGGCCACCACGACCACCGCGGGGTCTTCCACATCGACGGCGTCACCGGCCCCGACGAGTACAGCGCGGTTGCCGACGACAACACGTACACCAACCTGATGGCCCGGCAGAACCTGCTCGCCGCCGCCGACGCCGCCGAACGGCACCCGCGCGAGGCGGAACGCCTGGGCGTGGACGCGGAGGAGAGCGCGGTCTGGCGGGACGCCGCCGAGTCCGTGCACATCCCGTACAACGACGCACTCGGTGTGCACGAGCAGCACGCCGGATTCACCCGCTACCAGCGCTGGGACTTCGCGAGCACCCGCCCCGACCAGTACCCGCTGCTGCTGAACTTCCCCTACTTCGACCTCTACCGCAAGCAGGTCGTCAAGCAGGCCGACCTGGTGCTGGCCATGTACACCTGCGGGGACCGCTTCGACGACGAGCAGGTGGCCCGCAACTTCGCCTACTACGAGCCGCTGACCGTACGCGACTCGTCCCTGTCCGCCTGCTGCCAGGCCGTCGTCGCCGCCCAGGCGGGCCATCTGCGCCTCGCCTACGACTACACGGCCGAGGCGGCCCTGATGGACCTGCAGGACCTGGAGCACAACACCCGGGACGGGCTGCACATCGCCTCGCTGGCCGGGACCTGGATGGCGCTGGTCGCGGGCTTCGGCGGGCTGCGCCGCGACGGCGAGGGAATCCGCTTCGCGCCACGCCTCCCGGAGCGGCTGCGCCGCCTGGCCTTCAGCCTCCAGTTCCGCGGCCGCCGCCTCAGGGTGGAGATCGGTGCGGACAAGGCGACGTACACGCTGCTGGACGGGGAGCCGCTCACGCTCCACCACCACGGGGAGGCGCTGCGGGTGAGCACCGACGAGCCCGCCGTCCGCTCCGTACCCCCGGTCAGCCCCCGCCCGGCCCCCGAGCAGCCCCCGCACCGGGCGCCGAACGGGGGCTGAGCGTCAGTTCAGCACCCCGGACAGCAGGCCGAGCAGGTCACCCGTCGCATCGGCGGCGAGCAGGGCGGGGAGGGCGCCCAGGGCGAGGACGGCGAGCGCGGCGGGCCACAGGTGCGGGGGCGGGCTCGTCTGGAGCGCCGCGATCCGGCGGGTGACCGCGCGGTCGGTGAAGTGCAGGGTGCACGCCGGGCGGGCCCGTCCGGCGGTGAGGGCGGCACGGGCCAGGGCGCGGGCGGTGGTCCGCCGGTCCCCGACGGCGGTCGCCGCCTGCTCGTCAGCCCAGCGTTCCACGAGGAAGACCACGGCCGAACGGACCGGTGCGAGCAGCGGGTTGGCCGCCTGGGCCAGGGTGGCCGCGGTCACCAGCGGCCCGTGCCTGTGCGCCAGATGCGCGCGCTCGTGGGCGAGCAGCACCCGCCGCTCGTCCGGCGCCAGCGCGCCCAGCATCGCCGAGGTGACCAGGATCCGGCCCGGCCGGCCCGGGATCGCGAACGCCTGCGGCACGTCGGAGGCGGCGACGATCAGCTCCGTGTCCGCGGGCTGCCCCGCGCACAGCCGCCGCAGCGCCCGCCGGGTGCTCCGCTCGGCGCGCACCGCCCGGTGCACCCGCCACACGACCACGGCCAGCGCCACACCCGCGGCGACGCCGATCACCTCCGGCACCGGATCCACCAGCCGTCGCCCGTCCTCGCGGGCCTCCCGCACCACCGGCGGCGCGTCCCCGAGCAGTGCGGCCGCCAGCAGCACCAGCGTCCAGGTCGTGGCCGCGGCGGTCAGCACGGCCGCCGACGTCAGCACGCGCGCGGCGAGCGCCGGCGCCACCCGGCCGCCGATCACCGGGGCGACGACGGACAGCAGCAGCGACAGCAGCAGCGGGGTGTACACGTCGAACCTCATGCGCCGCCTCCGGCGAGCAGCTCCCGCAGCGCCCGCTCCTCCTCGGGGCTCAGGCCGGTCACGAACTGCTGGAGTGCCGCGATCGGATCCGGGCCCCGGTCCAGGGCCTCGTGCATCGCCTCGGCGGTCAGCTCCGCCGCGTTCTTCGCCGGACGGTACGCGCCGCGCCGCCCGTCGGCGTCCCGGAGCACCAACCCCTTGTCGTACAGGCGTTTGAGGATGGTGTGCACGGTGTTGTAGGCGAGCCCGCCGCCGATGTCGGCCTGGATCTCCGCCGGGGTGAGCGGCCGCTCGGTGGCCCAGAGCGTGGCCAGGACCTCGCTCTCCAGCTCCCCGGCGCTGCGCCGCTCCGCCCTGCTGCGGGACCCTGTGCCAGCCATGCCCCAACCTTACAGCGCGTAGGGCCGTGGGCCGGATGGCCCTCTTCGCCCGGCACGGGCCGCTGAGACGCGTTAGTTTGGCCGTGTTTTCCCCCGATCCCAGTCTCAGTACTACAGGCTGTAGGGTGAACGTCGACCCTACGAGCTGTAGGGGTGAAGGGGTGATCATGATCGGCAGTGTGCACGTCAGAGTCGACGCGGCCCGGCGCGAGCGTGCGCGCCGCGCGTCCGCCGGAACCGGGCGGGCCCGCGTCATCTGGCCGCTCGCCGCCGTCGCGGCCGCCTTCACCCTGGCCCAACTGCTCCTGGTCCGGCCCGGCATGGGCCTCGGCTGGGACGAGACGGTGTACGTCAGCCAGGTCAGCGGACACGCTCCCGCGGCCTTCTTCAGCGCACCCCGCGCGCGGGGCGTCTCCCTGCTGGTCGCACCCGTCGCCGCCTGGTCCTCCTCGACGGCGCTGCTACGGGTCTACCTCGCGGTCCTCTCCGGCCTCGCCCTCTTCCTGGCCCTGCGCGCCTGGCGGGGCCTGTTCCCCGTCCGCGTACTCGCCCTCGCCGGCGCCCTGTTCGCCTCCCTGTGGGTGACCCTCTTCTACGGCCCCCAGGCCATGCCCAACTACTGGGTGGCCGTCGGCGCCCTGGCCGCCGTGGCCTGCTTCCTGCGCGCTCGCACCGACCGGGCCGACCGGGCCGCGCTGTGGGGGCTGGGCGCGAGCGCGGCGCTGATGGCCTGGATGCGCCCCGTGGACGCCGTCTGGGTCACCTTGCCGCTCCTCGCCCTCGGCCTGATGCGCCGTCACTGGCGTCCCCTCCTCGTCCTCCTCACCGGGCTCGCCGCCGGGGCGCTCGAATGGGTGATCGAGGCGTACGTCAGCTACGGCGGCCTCGCCCAGCGCCTCGACGACGGCTCCGCGATCCAGGGCGGACTCGGCCTCCACTTCGCCGTCGTCGACCAACTGCGCAGCCTCGGCGGGCGGGCGCTGTGCCGGCCGTGCACCGGAGCGCTGCCCAACCCGGTGGTCACCGTCTGGTGGTTCGCGCTGCCCCTGCTCGCCGCGCTCGGCCTCACGGTCGCGGTCCGCGCCCGGCGTACGGCGACCACGCTGCTTCCGCTCGCCTGCGCGGCCACGGCCGCCGTCCCCTACCTGTTCATGATCGGCTACGCGGCGCCCCGCTTCCTGCTCCCCGCCTACGCCCTGCTGTCGATCCCGGTCGCCGTCGCACTCGTCCATCTGGTGACCGCACCCTCGCGTGTACGGCGGCCGGTGGCCGTCGCCCTGCTGGCGCTCGGGCTCGCCGCCCACCTCGCGGTGCAACTCACGGTCCTGCTGCACACCGTGGACCGCACCACCGCCGCCCACCGCGACTGGTCCCGCACCGCCGACACCCTGCACCGGCTCGGGGTCCGGTCACCCTGTCTGCTCACCGGGCACGAGGCCATCCCGGTGGCGTTCTACGCGGGCTGTTCCTCGGCGGCGACGACCGGGCACAACGCCAACAGCACGGCCCAGGCCATCACCGGCACCGCGCGCCACACCCCGGTCGCCACCCTGGTGCCCGCGGGCTCCCGGCCACCCCGGTACGCCCGCTCCTGGCCCTCCGTGCCGCTCGACGGACTGCGCCTCTACTACGCCGTACCGGAGGCCGGTTCATGACCTGGCGCCGTGGCAGACACGGGGGAGGCGGTCGATGACCCAGCACGCGGTACCGGAGGCGCCCCCGGACGCCCTCCACCCTGCCGCCGGCCCGCTCCTGACCGCTCCCGCCGACTTCGCCCTCGGCCGCCGCCGGGCCTACTGGCACACACTGGTCTGCCTCGCCGTCCTGCTGGGCGCCGCCTACGTGGCCCGGCGGCACTGGCCGACGGTGGAGACCGGGGCGCTACGGCTGGCCGTCGCCGACCAGGGGTGGCTGCTGCTCGGCGCGGTGGCGGCCGTCGGCACCTGGGCGGCCTCGGCGCTCGCCCAGCAGGGCGCGGTCGCCCAGCGGCTGCCCGGACCGCGGCTGCTCGCCGCCCAGTTCGCCGCCTGCGCCGCCAACCACCTGCTCCCCGCCGGGCTCGGCGCCGGCGCGGTGAACCTGCGCTTCCTGATGCGCTGCGGGCTGCCGGCGGGCCGCTCGGCCGGCGCCCTCGCCGTCAAGGCCACCGCCGGCGCCGTCGTCCGCCTCGCCCTGATCGCCGTGCTCGCCCCGCTCTGCCCGGGCCTGCTGCGCCTCCCGCACGTCTCCCCGGCCGCGGTCGCCGCCGTGCTCGGCGCCGCCGTCCTGCTCGTGGCGCTCCTCGCCGGTCCGCTGCGCCCGCGCTGCCGCCGCGCGCTGGCGAGCGTGCTGGCCGACATCCGTACCGTGCACGCCCACCCGGCCCGTGCCGCCGCCCTCTGGGGCGGCTCGCTGGCCTTCGCCGCCCTGCACTCCCTGGTGCTCATCGCCGTCGCCCAGGCCGTCCAACTGCCCCTGGCCCCGCTCCAGGTGGCCCTGCTGTACCTCGCCGCCAGCTGCGCGGCCGCCCTGCTGCCCACCCCGGGCGGGCTCGGCTCCCTGGACGCCGCCCTCGGCCTCGCGCTGACCGTGTCCGGCGCGCCCGCCGCGACCGCCGCCTCCGCCGTACTCGGCTACCGGCTGCTGACCGTCTGGCTGCCGCTGCTCCCGGGCCTCCTGGTGCTGGCGGTGCTCGTCCGGCGCAAGGCCCTGTGACCGGGCGGGAGTTTCCCGGACGCCCGGGCCAGGTAGGAGACGAACGGGGCCAGGCGACACCGGAGGGGGAACGGCATGACGGAGCAGTACATCGCGGGGCGGCCGGCGCAGGAGTTCTTCACGCCCGGGAGCTCGTCCTTCACCGAGTTCCTCGCCGCACACCGCCCCGCCCTGCTGCCCACCACGCCGCCGCTCCCGGACGGTGTCCGCGTCGCGCCCGGCAGCGTCCCGCACGGCACCACGGTGCTCGCCCTCACCTTCCGCGACGGCGTGCTGATCGCCGGCGACCGCCGGGCCACCATGGGCAACCTCATCGCCCAGCGCGACCTGGAGAAGGTGCACCCCGCCGACGACCACACGGCCGTCGCCTTCGCCGGAACCGTCGGGCTCGCGCTCGACATGGTGCGGCTCTACCAGGTCGAACTCACGCACTTCGAGAAGATCGAGGGCACCCCGATGTCCCTGGCCGCCAAGGCGACCCGCCTCGCGGCCATGATCCGGCAGAACCTCGCCCAGGCCATGCAGGGCCTCGCCGTCGTTCCGCTGCTCGCCGGTTATGACACCACCGCACCCGAGGGCGGCCGCGGCCGCATCTTCTCCTTCGACGCGGCCGGTGGCCTGTACGAGAAACGGCACTTCCACGCCGAGGGCTCCGGTTCCCCGTACGCCCGAGGCGCCCTGAAGAAGCTGTTCCGGCCGGACCTCAGCCGCCGCGAGGCCGCCCTGGCCGCGCTCCAGGCCCTGTGGGACGCCGCCGACGACGACTCGGCCACCGGCGGCCCCGACCTGAACCGCCGTATCTTCCCGGTGGTCTCGGCCATCACCGAGGACGGCTTCGAGCGGCTGCCCGAGGCCGAGACGGAGGAGCTGAGCCGCGAGACGGTCCGGCAGCGCAGCGGCCGCCCGGACGGACCGCACGCCCGCGCCTGAGCCCGGCCCGCGCACTCAGGATGCTTCGGGTTTCCGCTGTGCACCGTCGGGTCCCATGACATCAGAGACCTCACGGACCACGGTGGCGGAGACCGGCACCCTCGCGCCGGGCCGCCGCGTGCGCTGGAACAAGGTGCCCGAAGTCACCGTCTACTTCTGGGTGATCAAGGTGCTGTGCACGACGGTCGGTGAGACCGCCGCCGACCGGCTCAACGAGAAGGCCGGCCTCGGCCTGATCGGTGTGTCGCTGCTCATGAGCGCGCTGCTCGCACTCGTCCTCGTGGTGCAGTTCCGCACCAAGGCCTACCGCCCCGGCGTGTACTGGCTCGCCGTCGCCCTGATCAGCGTGGTCGGCACCCTGGTCAGCGACAACCTCGCCGACAACATGGGCGTGGCGCTGGAGACCACCACCACCGTCTTCGGGCTCGCGCTGGTCGTCGTCTTCGCCGCCCATCCTCGGCCTCGTCGTCTTCCTGTCGGTCACCCGCAAGGACGTCACCGAGGAGCCTGCCGTGGGGCAGTCCGTCTGACGGCGGCGTGGGGCCGGCCGCCTGACCGCGGTCATCCGGCGGGCAGCGTGACCACGAACCGGGCGCCCCGAGCGTGCCCGGGATCGTGGGACACCTCGCCTCCGGCGGAGCGGGCCAGGCGCCGTGCGAGCGGCAGCCCGAGGCCCGCTCCGGCATGTCCGTCGCCGGGATCGGCCCGCCGGCCCGGCTGGAACAACAGGTCCCGGAACGACTCGGGCACGCCCGGCCCGTCGTCCGTGACCTCCACCCGGACCCCGTCGGCCGTCCGGCGGGCGGCCAGTGTCACGGTCGTACGGGCGTGACGCACGGCGTTGGCGACGAGCGGGCTGACGATCCGCTCCAGCAGAGCGGACTGCACCCCCGCGCGCAACGCGCTCTCGTCGACGGTGACGGTGACCCGCACCGGGCCGGGGACGTCCAGGGAGGCGGCCACCTGCCGCAGGGCGGGCAGCACTTCGGCCGTGCCGGGGGCGGTGGGCACGCCTTCGCGGGCCTCGTCCAGCAGCGTGTCGCAGATGGTGCGCATCGAGCGGGCCGCGTCGGCGATGACCTCGTGGGTCGCCCGGGTCTCCGTCTCCGAGCGGGGCCGCGAGCGCCACCAGTCCAGTTCGGCGACGATCCGGCTCAGCGGAGTGCGCAGTTCGTGCGACAGCTCGCCGGTCAGCTGCCGCTCGTGCCGCAGCACCGCCCGGATCCGGTCGAGCAGCGCGTCCAACGAGGTGCCGAGCGCGGCCAGTTCGGCGGGCCGGCCCCGGCCGCCGAAGCGCTCCTCGGAGGCCACGGCGCTCCACTGGGTCGCCTGGTCCGTCATCGTGCGCACCGGCCGCAGCGCCCGGCCGACGGCCAGCCGGGTCAGTCCGTAGGTGCACGCGAGCATCACCGCGTCCAGCGCGAACGAACCCAGCAGCAGGGTCTTCGCCGAACTCCGGTACGGCGACAGGTCCAGGGCGGTGACCACGGTGGCCCTCGTCCCGTGCCCGGGCACCGGCTCGGCGCACAGGCGCAGGGGGTCGTGGCCGCCGACGGTGGCGCAACGTCGTCCGCCCGCGGCGGCGAGGGCCCCGGCGGCACGGGCGAGGGTGCCGGTGCGGGCCGCGGACGGCGGCTGTTCGAGGAGCCGGGGACCGGCGTAGATCCACACGTTCGTGTCGAGGAGACGGTCGTTGACCGTCTCCAGGACCCGCACCTTTCCGCCGCGCGTGTCCACGGTGGTGGCGACGGCCGCGGCCCGGGTGCGCAGTTCGTCGTCCGCCTCCCGCTGGAGCCGGTGACCGACCACGGTGTTGAAGACCACCGTGAGGATCACCATGAGCAGGGCGGCCGTGGTCAGCGCGACCAGCGAGAGCCGGCCCCGCAGGGTGCGCGGCGCGAGCCGGGCGGCGAGCGCGGGCAGCCATGTACGGGCAGGGAAGCCGATCCGGTCGGGGGCTTTCATACGAGCCGGTGGCCGATCCCGCGCGCGGTGCCTATGGTCAGCTCGCTGCCAGCCGCCCGCAGCTTGCGCCGCAACCGGGTCAGGTACTGGTCCAGCGTGTTCTCGCTGACCCGCGCGCCCTCCGGCCAGCCGGCCCGCACCAGTTCGCGGCGGCGCACCAGACCGCCGCCCGCCGCCGTGAGCGCCGCGAGCAGCCGGAACTCGGTCGGTGTCAGCTCGATGCGGGTGCTGCCCACGGTGGCGCTGTGCCGTACGGCGTCCAGGACGAGCCCGCCCGTGGCGGCGGGCGTCGGCGCGGGGGCGGCCCGTCTCAGGGCGGCCCGCAGCCGGGCGGCCAGCTCGGCCAGGTGGAAGGGTTTGGGCAGGTAGTCGTCGCCGCCGGCCGAGAAGCCCGAGAGCCGGTCGGCCAGCCCGTGGCGCGCGGTCAGGAAGACGACGGGGCCGAGGAAGCCGTTGGCACGCATCGCCTGGCACACGTCCCGGCCGTCCGCGTCGGGCAGCCCGACGTCCAGTACCGCGCCGGCCACGTCGGGTGCCGCGAGCCGCAGGGCGGTGGCTCCGTCGGCGGCGGCCACCGTGTCGAAGTCCTCGTCGTGCAGTCCGCGCCGCAGCACGTCACGCAGGGCGTGATCGTCCTCGACGACCAGGATCTTGGGGCGCATGCCTCTCCAACGGCGCATCGGCCGGGTCGGGGGTGGGTGGGGGGTCCGGCCGGCCGGTGCGGGTGCCGCCACCGGTGATCGGGCGCTGCGGCAGCCACCGGGCCGCCGCGCACAGCCAGAGGCCGAGCCAGCCGACGGCGAACAGCCAGCCGCCGAGCACGTCGGTGAACCAGTGCACGCCGAGGAAGACCCGGGTCAGGCCCACCCCGGCGCCCCAGCAGGCCACGGCCAGGCACAGCGGGACACGGCCGTGCGGGGCACGCAGCCACAGCGCGAGGATCACCAGACCCGCCGTCAGGGCCGCCGTGGTGGTGTGCCCCGACGGGAACGACCAGCCGGAGGCGTGGGTCTGCCAGTCGAAGGCGGGCGGGCGGGCCCGACCGACCAGCTCCATGACGCCGTAGCGCACAGCCTGGCCGGTGGCGAGGCAGGTCGCCATCAGCAGTGCGAGGACCAGCCGCTGCCGCCGACCGTGGCCCGCCAGCAGCCCGGCGAGGACGACCAGCGCGTACGGGACGACGCCGGTGCCGGTGGCGGTCAGCCCGCGGGCGACGGCGACGGCCATCTCCGGCCGGTGGCCGACGGACCAGGTCAGCAGGCCGTGGTCCAGGAACAGCGGGCCGCCGTGCCGGCCGGAGACGACCAGCGCCAGCACCCCGAACGCCGCCCAGGCGCCGAGCGCTGCGCTGCCCGCCAGTTCCGCGATGCCCTTGCGGCTCATGACATCAGCAGCGGGCGCAGCCGCGTCGCCGCCAGCCGTCCGGCCAAGCCGCGTGGCCAGCGCTGGAGCACGGTCATCACGAGGAAGGCGACCAGGCCGCCGACGAGGGCGCCCACGAGGACGTCGTGCGGATAGTGGACGCCCACCCAGACCCGGGAGGCCGCCATGGCCACCGCGAACCCGCAGGCGAGGAGACCCAGTCGGCGGGAGACGAAGAACAGGGCGACCGCCGCCGCGGCCGCTATGGCGGTGTGATTGCTGGGGAACGACCAGTCACCCGGCGCCGGACACGCCTCCAGTGTGCGGAAGGGCAGACCCCGGCAGGGCCGGTCCTCCCGGACCAGCAGCTTGAGCCCGGCGTCCGCGCCGAAGGCCACCAGCACGGCCACCGGAACGGTCAGCGCCGTCATGCCCGCCGTGGCGTCGACCCGGCGGGCCCGCCACCAGCCCACGACCATGAGCAGCGCGAACACCGCCAGGCCGTACGTCGACCACAGCGTGACGATGCCGTCCAGCCGGCCGGGGGAGTGGCGGGCGAGATCCACCACGTCCCGGTAGAGCGGCCCGTCGACCGACGAGCCCGTGAGCGCCAGGATCATCCGCGCGCCTCCTTGGCAGCCCTGCGGGAGCGCAGCACCTCGGCGGCGAGCGGGAGGAGCGACAGGACGACGATCAGCGCGATCACCGGCAGCAGGTACTTGTCGACGTTCGGGATCGAGGAGCCGAGCGCGTATCCGGCGAGGGTGAGACCGAGGCTCCACACGAGCCCGCCCGCCACCTGCCAGAGGGTGAACGTGCGGGCCGGGACGCCCAGGGCGCCCGCCATCGGGTTCAGCACCGTCCGCACCACCGGCACGAAGCGGGCCAGCACGATCGCCTTCGCGTACCCGTAGCGCTCCAGCAGCTCCTCGGCGCGCTGCGCGCCCTCGTGCAGCCGGGCCGACCGGCTGCGGGCCAGCAGGGCGCCGCCCGCCTTGCGGCCGAGCAGATACCCGCACTGCGAACCCGCGAGCGCGCCGACGGCCGCGGCGGCCAGCAGCGGCCCGAGCGAGAGGTGCACACCCCGGTCTGACGCGCCCGTGCACAGCAGCCCCGCCGTGAACAGCAGGGAGTCACCGGGCAGGAAGAAGCCGATCAGCAGGCCCGTCTCGGCGAACAGCACCACCCCGACGCCGATCACCCCGAAGGCGGCCAGCAGGGAGTGGGCGTCGAGCACGTTGACCGCGAGCTGCGACGACAGGTCTGAGGGAGTGGCCATCGCCGCACGCCCTTTCCTCGGCTGCTTCTGAAACTTCTGACTACACATTTGTAGACCGTCTACTGAACTGTAGACGACTTGAGGGGGTGCAAGCTTCCCGGGCTTTGCCTCCCTATTGCCGCTTCATGACTGACTGACTACATCTGTGTAGTCATGATGGTCCGCGAAGGTAAGGCATGCCTTCACTAAGTGGGAGGGCCGCAGGGCATGTGGGACGACGCGTTTCCGAGTTTCCTGATCGGGCTGAGGGAGGGACTCGAAGGCGGACTCATCGTCTCCATCCTCATCGCCACCCTCGTGCGGGCCGAGGCCCGCTCGCGGCTGCCGCAGGTGTGGACGGGTGTCCTGGCCGCGATCGCCGTGGCGATGAGCTTCGGCGCGGTCCTCACCTTCACCGCCGCGTCCCTGTCGGCGACCGCCCAGGAGGCGTTCGGCGGCACCCTCAGTGTGATCGCCGTCGCGTTCGTCACCGCGATGGTGTTCTGGATGCGCCGCTCGGCCCGCAGCCTCTCCGGTGAGCTGCGGGAGAAGGTCACCGGCGCGCTCGCGATGGGCTCCGGGATGCTGGTCCTCACCTCCTTCCTCGCGGTCGGCCGCGAGGGCCTGGAGACGGCCCTGTTCCTGTGGACCACCGCCCGGGCGGCCGGCGAGTCGGCCGGCCCGCTGACCGGCGCCGCTATCGGCCTGGTCCTCGCGGGCGGCCTGTGCTGGGGCCTGTACCGCCGGGTCCTGAAGATCAACCTGACGAGGTTCTTCACCGCCACCGGCGCGGTCCTCATCGTCATCGCGGCCGGAGTCCTCGGCTACGGCCTGCGCGACCTCCAGGAGGGCGGGGTGCTGCCGGGCGGCACCGCCTACGCGGTCGACCTGACCGGCAGCGTCGACGCCGGTTCCTGGTACAGCACGCTGGTCCAGGGCGTGTTCAACCTGACTCCGGCCATGAGCTGGCTGCAGGTCGTGGCCTACGCCGCCTACCTCGTCGTGGTGATGACCCTGTTCGTCCGCGGGGTCCGCGCCACAGCGCCCGCTGCCCCGGCGGCCAAGCCCGCCGCGACCGCTGGCGTGTCCGATGCGGAGACCGCTGAGCCGGCGGTGTCGGCCTCCGAGCCTGCAGCGATGACCGCCGAGCCGGCCGTGAGCGGGGTGGATTCCGCTGTCACGGCGGCTGAGTCGGCGACGACCGGCGAGTCGGACACGGTCGAGCCGGTGCCCGTCAGCCCTGCCCTGGTGGCCGCGTCCGCCGCTGCCGAGGCAGGGCCGGACGCGTCCGCCGCCCCTGCCCAGCCCGTCGTCGACGTGTCGGCGGCCGGTCGGGAATCCGACGCGGCCCCGGTGGTGCGGCGTCGACCTGGCTGGGTCATTCCTGTTGCCGTCGTCGCGGTGCCCGCGGTCCTGGCGGGCCTCGTCGTCGCCCTCGCCCGCCCCAAGCCCGCCGGCGACCAGACCGTCGCCGTCTCCGAGACCGAGTGCGGCAAGGGCTTCACCGCCCCCGAGCCCGGCCGGCAGACCTTCCAGATGCACAACACCGGCGGCAAGACCTCCGAGGTGTACCTGATCGACCCGTCGACCGGCGCGGTCTACGGCGAGATCGAAGGCCTGGCCCCCGGTACCACCCGCGACCTGGTCGCCACGGTCGCCGGCGGCACCTACGCCTGGCGCTGCGTCCCCACCGACGGCAAGGCCGTCACGTCCAAGGCGGTACGGGTCAGCGGCGGCGGAGCGGCCAAGCCGGTCGTCCCCGTCTCCGAACAGGACCTCGCCGCACCCCTGAAGGCGTACAAGACGTACGTCGAACAGGGCCTGGCCACGCTCGTCACCCAGACCCGCGCCCTCGACGACGACATCGAGGGCGGCCACCTCGACCGGGCCCGCACCGACTGGCTGACCGCCCACCGCACCTACGCCTCCCTCGGCGCCGCCTACGGCACCTTCGAGGACTTCGACCAGACGATCGACGGGCGGCCCGACGGACTGCCGAACGGCGTCCAGGACAAGGACTTCACGGGCTTCCTGCGCCTGGAGCGCGGCCTGTGGCACGGGGAGTCGGCCAAGGACCTGCGCGCGCCCGCCGGGCAGCTCGCCGACGCGGCCGCGGGGCTGCGGAAGGCCTTCCCGGCCCAGGACTTCGACCCCGGCGACCTGCCGCTGCGCGCCCACGAGATCCTGGAGAACACCCTCCAGTTCGAGCTGACCGGCGACACGGACCAGGGCAGCGGCACGAACCTCGCCACCGCCGACGCCAACCTCGCCGGCACCCGCGAGCTGCTCACCGTCCTGCAGCCGCTGCTGACCGGCCGCGCACCCAAGCTGCTCCCGACGGTCGACGCGGACATCGCCCGGCTCCAGAAGCTCCTGGACGCGGCCCACGACGGCACCCACTGGACCCCCGTCGACCAGCTCGCCGCGACCGACCGGCAGCGCCTCAACGGGGCCACCGGCCAGCTGCTGGAAGACCTCGCCCCGGTACCGGACCTCCTCGAGATCCGGAAGTCCGCCTGATGACCACCGAGCACCCGCACCCCGAAGGGA
Organism: Streptomyces diastatochromogenes; assembly: GCF_002242805.1. Lineage (GTDB taxonomy): Bacteria > Actinomycetota > Actinomycetes > Streptomycetales > Streptomycetaceae > Streptomyces > Streptomyces diastatochromogenes. Next base: position 80,208 of record NZ_MCGQ01000033.1, read on the forward strand.
ACCCCCCGATGTCCTCTGCCGACACCCCCGCCTGCCCGGCCCGCCGTTCCTTCGTGCGGACCGCGCTGGGTGCCGGAGCTGCCGGCGCGGTCCTGGCCGGCGGCGGCTTCGCGCTCGCCGAGAGCGGCGGCACGGCCCAGGCGCAGGACACGGGCGCGGACAGCGGCGCGAAGGTCCCCTTCCACGGCGTCCACCAGGCCGGGATCCTCACCCCGGCGCCGGCCGCGGCCACCTTCGTCTCCTTCGACGTCATCGCCGACGACCGCAAGGGTCTCGCCGACCTGCTGCGCACCCTCACCGAGCGGGCCCGTTTCCTCACCTCCGGCGGCGCCCCCGCCGACCTCGGTGTCGGCGCGCCGCCCTCCGACAACGGCATCCTCGGCCCCGAGGTCCCCTCGGACGCCCTGACCGTCACGGTCGGCGTCGGCGCCTCCCTCTTCGACGACCGCTACGGCCTCGCCAAGGCCAGGCCCGCCCGGCTGACCCCGATGCGGACCTTCCCGAACGACAACCTGAACGCGGCCGAGTGCCACGGCGACCTCTCCCTCCAGCTGTGCGCGAACAGCCAGGACACCGTGCTGCACGCCCTGCGCGACATCGCCCGGCACACCCGCGGCGCCCTGCAGATCAAGTGGCGCATCGACGGCTTCCAGAACGCCCCGCGCCCCACCGGCGCCCAGCGCAACCTGCTCGGCTTCAAGGACGGCATCGCCAACCCGGACGTCACCTCCGCCCGCGAGACCGACCGGCTGATCTGGGTCGGCGACGGGCAGGGCGAGCCGGACTGGGCCAGGGGTGGCAGCTACCAGGTGATCCGGATCATCCGGATGCTGGTGGAGTTCTGGGACCGGGTCTCGCTGACCGAGCAGGAGAAGATGTTCGGCCGCCGCAAGGACACCGGCGCCCCGCTCGACGGCGCCAAGGAGACCGACATCCCCGACTACACCAAGGACCCGCACGGCACCGCGATCCCCCTCGACGCCCACATCCGCCTCGCCAACCCGCGCCAGGCGCGCACCGACAGCTCCCGCATCCTGCGCCGGGGCTACAACTACGACCGGGGCGTGGACAAGGTCGGCAACCTGGACATGGGCCTGGCCTTCTGCTGCTACCAGCAGGACGTCAAGCGCCAGTTCGAGGCCGTACAGACCCGGCTGATCGACGAGCCCCTGGTCGACTACATCTCCCCGACGGGCGGCGGCTACTTCTTCGCCCTGCCCGGCGTGCGCGACGCGCGGGACTGGCTCGGCCGGGGCCTGCTCTCCGCCTGACCCGCACCGCCCGCTGGACCGCGGCCTTTCCCTCCCCATGGGGAAGGTCTGCCGCGGCCTTTACTGCACATGAGTTGCAAGTACGGGAGGATGGCACAAGGCTGTGCAGCGCAGCCGTACTCGTGCCACCAGCAAAGGAAACACCCTCCCGATGACGGCCGCCCCTGGTTCCGCTCCGTCCCTCCCCGCCCAGGGCGACGCCCCGCGTTCGGCCTGGCACCGCGTCCGCGGCTCCATGACGCGGCAGGAGTGGACCAGGGTCGGCGGGATGGCCGCCTTCGTCCTCGCGCTGCACGTGATCGGCTGGGGCACGCTGGTCGGGATCGTCGCCCCGGAGCATTACAGCGTCGGTGCCGACACTTTCGGCATCGGCATCGGCGTGACCGCCTACACGCTCGGCATGCGGCACGCTTTCGACGCCGACCACATCGCGGCGATCGACAACACCACCCGCAAGCTGATGGGGGAGGGACAGCGGCCGCTGTCGGTCGGCTTCTGGTTCTCGCTCGGCCACTCCAGCATCGTCTTCGGCCTGACCCTGCTGCTCTCCCTCGGCATGAAGGCCCTGGCCGGACCCGTCCGCGACGACAACTCCCGGCTGCACCAGGTCACCGGCCTGATCGGTACGACGGTCTCCGGCACCTTCCTCTACCTCATCGCCGGGATCAACCTCGTCATCCTGGCCGGCATCTGGAAGGTCTTCCGGCAGATGCGCTCCGGCCGCTTCGACGAGGCCGCCCTGGAAGTGCAGCTGAACAACCGCGGCTTCATGAACCGCCTCCTCGGCCGGGTCACGGGGTCGATCACCAAGCCGTGGCAGATGTACCCGCTGGGCCTGCTGTTCGGCCTCGGCTTCGACACCGCGACGGAGATCGCCCTACTGGTCCTCGCCGGTTCGGGCGCTGCCTCCGGCCTGCCCTGGTACGCCATCCTGTGCCTGCCCGTGCTGTTCGCGGCGGGCATGTCCCTGCTGGACACCATCGACGGCTCGTTCATGAACTTCGCCTACGGCTGGGCGTTCTCCAAGCCGGTCCGCAAGGTCTACTACAACCTCACCATCACCGGCCTGTCCGTCGCCGTCGCCCTCATCATCGGCACCGTCGAACTCCTCGGCCTGCTCGCCGACGAGCTGGACCTGCACGGCGCGTTCTGGGACTGGGTCTCCGGCCTCGACCTCAACACGGTCGGCTTCGTCATCGTCGGCCTGTTCTTCGCCACCTGGGCCATCGCCCTGCTGGTGTGGAAGGCGGGCCGCATCGAGGAGAAGTGGACGGCGGGCCTGGCGGAGGGGTCCGCGGACTAGCGCCCCGTCAAGATCGCATCAAATCCCCACGTCACCTGTGGTGCACGGCCCCCGCGCGGCGGCACACTGCGCTGCCGGCGAGTTCCGTTGCCGGCGCTTCGGGAGGGACCAGGGATGTACACACTCGCATCGCAGCAGATGTCGGCGCCGGACTCGGCTCTGTTCGACCTGACCTGGGGGCTGGGCGCCACGGCGATGGGCTGGGTGGCACTGATCAATCCGCGCGGCATCCTCGAGTGGATCGCGCTGCGGCGGGGCAACGGCGGGAAGGTGTGGCCAGGCCGCCTGGCCGGTGGCGTGTTCGCGGTGGTGGGCCCGGTGATGGCGATCAAGGGGATCCGCCATCTGCTGGCGTTGAAGGGGTCGGAGCGCCCCACGGTGTTCCACCGGACACTCGGCTTCTCCCCGGTCCTCGGCGGCGTCGTGATCATGGCCGTGGTGCTCGCCGCCGTTCATGCCTGGCGCACCAACACCTTCCTCCAGGAGGCCTGGACGGCCGGCGGCCTGCCCCGCGCCTGCGCCGTCCTGGCCACCCTGGCGGCCCTGTCGTTCGTCACCTTCACCGTCTTCGGCTACATGGCGGCAGGCATGCTCTGCTGTGCCCTGACCGGAGCGGCCGCAGCCGGACTCGTCCTGCTCCGGAACCGTGTCTAGGCCCGCAGCCCCAACTCCTTCCGCCACTTCGTCAGTTGCTGGACCGGATCACCCGTGTACGACCACGGGGTGCGGGTGGCGCGCCGGCCGAGCAGGCGCAGCAGGGACCCGGCGACGTCCGCCGTGCCGGCCAGACAGGCCGCGTGCGCCAGGTGGTTGAGGTCCCGCAGCTCGGTCGGGGCCGGATTGCTGTCCGGACGGCCCCGCACCCAGCGCTCCCAGGTGCGCCGTACGTCGTTGACCGCACCGTCGTGGTCCCAGTGCTGGCCGAGGCTGACCGAGCCCCGCTGGCCGTGGGCTCCGTCGAGGACGTAGCGGTACTCCTCGACCCGGGCGTACTGGACCAGCACCGGCAGCGGGCAGCCCGGCGGTGCCACTCCGGCCGCGTCCCGGGCGAAGTCGTACATGAGGCCGTGCGTGCCGTGCCAGCGGGCCGAGTAGTAGTGCAGGACCTGCAGGTGGCCCTCCACGCTGTACGGGTCCCGCCGGTGCAACTCGTCCCACCAGCGGGCCAGTTCCTGCCGCCGTACCCCCGTCGGATACAGCCGTGCGACGGAGATCAGCGACACCCACGGTGTCGGGTCCTCGGGGCAGGCCTCGGCGGCGCGCAGAGAGGCCAGGACCGCGGTGTCGATGCGGTCCCGGTCGATCGGCACACCCCGCCCGGCCGAGATGGCCAGGTGGAACGCCCGGGCCGTCTCCGTCGCCGCGCGCAGCACCTGGGCGTCCGCGTTGCCGGGCTCGGCGGCCAGCCACGACTCCACCGTCGAACTGCCCGCGCAGGCCTGCGCCAGCTGCCGTACCCGGTGGCCGCGCAGCGTCCAGTCGTCGCCGGTGACCCACAGCAGGTCCCTGAGGCCCTGCCAGCGGCCGATGACGATGTCCTGCCGGGCGGAGGTGAGCGGCGCGTCCCCGCAGTCGGGGTCGAAATCGGGCGTGAAACGGTCTCGCGCCATCGGGATCTCCCTCAGAAGTCGGTGGGGAGACCCTCGTGCAGCCGGGACGGCACACCGGCGCCGTCGGGAACGTACTCCGTCTCCACGGTGCGGGTCGCGTCCAGCTTCGCGGGCCGGTAGTAGTCGCTGCCCTGTCGCCAGTACCAGAGCATCGGGACGAGCCCGACGGCGAGTCCGCCGATGCCGATCGCGATCGCGGCGCCGCTCAGCTCGCCCAGCGACTCGACGAAGATCCAGAACATGAACACCGCGCCGAACAGCGGCCACAGTCCGCCGAGGAGGAAGTTGGCCGGCGACTTCAGCAGCATCTTGCGGTAGGCGACGACCACCGCGAGGCCGGCGAGGCCGTAGTAGACGGCGATCTGCAGGCCGATCGCCGAGATCGCGTCGGAGAGGATCTCGCCCACCGAGCCGAGCGCGTTGGAGGCGATGAACATCGCCAGCGCCACCCCGCCGACCACCACGATCGCCACCCACGGCGTGTTCCAGGTGCGGTGCACCCGGCCCAGCGCGGACGGCATCGTACGGTCCCGGCCCATCGCGAACAGCGAGCGCGTGACCTGGATGAGCGTGGTCTCCAGCGTGGCGATGGTGGACAGCATCACGGACACGATGAGCAGCTTGCCGCCCCAGCCCGGCCAGATCTCCTCGCCCAGCACCGCGAGCACGTTGGCGTCGTTCTCCTGGATCTGCTTCGAGCTCAGGATGACGTTCACCGCGATGGTGAACACCTCGAACAGCAGGAATACGATGCCGACCCCGATCAGGCCCGCGAGTCCCGTCGTACGACGGCTGTTGCGGGTCTCCTCGCTGAGGTTGCTGGTGACGTCCCAGCCCCAGTAGTAGAACGCGGCGAGCAGCGCGCCGGACGCGAACCCGCCCATGCCGTCGAAGTGGGAGAAGCCCAGCCACGACCAGTCGAAGGCACGGGCGTTGTGCGTGTGGAAGACGGCGAGCACCGCGAACAGCGCCAGAATGCCCAGCTCCACACCGGACATGACCAGCTGGGCGCGGACGGTGAGCCGGGCCCCGCCGAGCACCACGCCCAGCATGACGAGGAACCACAGCGCGCCGACCACCGTGGACAGCGCGGTGTTGTCAGCGAGCTTCTCGTCGAAGAGGGCCAGCGTCATCGAACCGGCGGGCAGTGAACCGGCCACCATGAAGATGGTCGCCGAGATGACCAGCGCCCAGCCGCTGATGAAGCCCAGGAACGGGTGGAGCGTACGGCCCACCCAGGAGTAGCTGGCGCCCGCGTTGACGTCGATCCGGCTGAGGTAGCTGAACGCCAGGGCGATGCCCAGCATGGGTATCGCGCAGTACAGCAGGGCGGCCGGGCTGGCCAGTCCCACCGCGCCGACGAGGACGGCGGTGGTCGCGGCGAGCGAGTACGCCGGCGCGCTGCCGGCCACCGCCATCACCACGGTGTCGAACGTGCCGAGGACATTGGCCTGCAGCCCTCTGCCCCTGTTGTTGCTCATGGTCGTGCCGCTTTCCGGTCGTGCACGGCGCACGGGCGCCTGGCCCGACGCGTACGGGTGGGGGGTGTGGACCCGCCTCGGGACCCGAAAGGGGATGGCCTCGGGTCAGGAGCCGGTCAGGAAGAACGGGGGTGGGTGGACACACCGTGCTGCCGAGCGTCGGCGGACGGTCACCGTGTGTGGGTGCGATGATAGCGGCACTCATTGACCTTTCAAGATGACCAACCGGTAATGTGCGCTGACCTGTTCGGATACCGTTCAGTCGGACAGGTGCTCGATCTGGCGCGGCCGGTCGCCGCAGCCGCTTCGGCGCGTCCGGGGCGGCCGCCTTGTACGACTCCGCCGGCGTCGGGTAGTTGAGCTTCGGCACGCTGTGCGAGTCGCGATGATCTGGCCCCGGGCCTGCTCCCGGTCGCGGGCGACGCCCCCCTCGAACGGCAGGCGGTCCTCGATGAGTTGGTCCTCGGTGCGGCCGACGAGGCTGATCTCCGGGATGGTGCAGATCCTGATCGGCTGGGGGTGGCCCCGCCGCACCCCGGAGGACGACCTCCTCGGGGCATGCACCGTAAGCAGGCCGCCGGGCTCGTTCTCGACGAGGCCGGCGGCGTGGGGGACAGCCGAGAGGGTGGCGTAATCGTCCGCGAAGCTTGTCGCACGCACGCGTGGGACAGCGTCCGGCTGAGTGCGGGACGGGCGGTCGGCGCAGCAGGTCCTGTGACGGACGCACACCGCAGAGCCGTACGGCCGCGCTCCGCCGGTACGAGGACGAGCTGCGGCAGCCGGGCCGGGTCGGGGCGGCCGCAAAGCCTGGCAGCGGTGGCGTGCACGCAGCGCGATCCGGCTCACCCGGTGGCGGTCGCCTGCGAACGGGCTCCCTTCCGCAGCGGACAGCGCGCACCGAGCCCGTTCGGCCTCCTCCGCCGACTCACCACTTGTTGTCCCGATCGTTGTCCCGGCCGCGACGCTGGTCGATCACCGAAAAGCTGGCCAAGGTGCCGGTGGGCGTCACGCCGAAGGCGTCGTCATGGGGCCCGACCGTGGCGAGGGGAGCGCCGCTGTCGCAGACGGGTCCGTCGAACACGTCGACGGCACGGCGGCTGTTGTTGCGGATGTTCAGGGACGTGGCGTTCACGAGGACCACGGAGATGCAGTCGCCCGGGTTGCTGCTGTACGTCCGCTCGTTGATCTGGATCCGCCCTTCCTCCTCCTCGTGCTCGTGGTCCCTTTCGTGCACGTTGTTGCGGCCTGGGACACCTACATTGCCGGAAATCCCCCCGATGCCGATGACGCCCTCGTTGCCCTTTCCGGCACCGGTACCGGAGATGCCGCCGATGCCGCCGATGCCGGTGCCGGAGATGCCACCGACGCCGCCGATGCCGCCGATGCCCGTGCCGGAGATGCCGCCGGTGCCGGAGCCGGAGATGCCGCCGGTGCCGGAGCCGCCACCGGCGCCGGTACCAGTGCCGCCTCCGGCGCCGGTGCCAGGGCTGCCGCCGGCGCCGGTGTCTGGGTCGGTGCCGGCGTCGATGCCGGCGTCGGTGCCGGTGCCGGTGCCGTGGAAAGAGTCGCTGGGGGCATCCGGCTGCTGGGCGGCCGGTGCCTCGACGGTCGGTGCGTGGGCTGCCGGCGCGTGGGCCGCTGGCCTGGAAGAGGCCGAGGCATAGGTGATGCCGCCCGCGGCCAGGGCCACGGCGGCCGCGGTGACAGCGGTGGACCGGGTCTTGCGCATGCAACGTCTCCCGTCTGAGAGGGGTCGGCCGGGGCAGTCGGCACGGGGCTGAACGCACTCACTATCTCCATGGCCGCCCTGTCGCACATATCGGAAGAATGCGCCCAAGGGGCCGAACGAGGGACCAGAACACACCCGCCCGCCCAGTTGCATGCAGATCAAACTCCCTGAAAAGAAGGGGAGTTACACCAAAGTCGATCCGGATAATGATTATCTGATTAATCGTCGCCCATTCGGTGGCAGACGACTACGCAAGGAGCTGAGCTGCCGTTGCCCTACCAGCCCATGTCCTTGGCCACCTCCTCCTGAGCTGCGGCGATCTCTTCCTCGGTGGACTCGATGACGTCTTCCTCTTCCAAGCGCGCCAGCAAGTCTGCGAGAGCCTGCTTCTGAGCCGGGTGTGTGATCGGCACGGTGTTCAGGTCGGTGGTCATCAGCCAGTCGAACAGCACGATGGCGTCGGAGCGCCACAGGCGGAGATCGACGGTCGGCGTGGAACCCCATGGGAACCCTGCTTCCATGGGGGCATCATGCCAGGTCAGGCCACGTGCAGACCGGCTTGTCGCCGGAGAGTCCTCACGGGTGCGCTTGGGGCGGCAGCGCTCCTCGCACTGGGTCTTCCCTCGGTCGCCACGGGCCAGGTGCAGCCCACGTGCTTCGGACGGCCGGTAACGATCACCGGTGCGGGCACCGTCAACGGGACCCGGGCGACGACGTCATCGTCGGGTCCGTCGGCGCCGACACGATCGACAGCCGCGGCGGCAACGACCTGATCTGTGGCCTGGGTGGAGACGACACGGTCTCCGACGGCATCGGAAACGACAAGATCGACGGTGGCGCGGGCAACGACCGCCTCATCGGTGACGTCTTCACCGAAACCGGAGTCGCCAAGGGCGGCGGGAACGACTGGCTGCTCGACGGCGACGACCAGATCGCCGGCGACAGCTTCGCCTCCGACGGCAACGCGAGCGGCGGGGGCCGGGACCACATCGACGGCGGCCCCGGCGGCGACCTGGTCTCCGGAGACAGCGTCGCGATCGGCGGCGATGTCACGGGGGCCGGCGACGACGTCATCGGGGGCGGCCCCGACCGTGACGCGCTCATCGGTGACAGCGCCGCCTCGGGCAGTGCCGTCGGAGACGGCGGGGACGACCTGATCGACCTCGGCCCCGGCGGCGGGTTCGCCCTCGGCGACCACAACATCTTCGACCCCCAGGGCGGCACGGCGGTCGGCGCCGGCCGTGACCGGATCACCGGCGGCAGCGACGCGGACATGCTCGTGGGCGAGAGCTCCGTCGCGGACGCGTCCCCGACCTCTGCCCGGAGCGATGTGCTGACCGGCCGCGGTGGCGACGACACCCTGTTCGGCGACAACGCCGACTTCGACCTGACCACGAGCGTGGGCACGGCCGGCGGCGACGACCTCCTCTTCGGCGGGGACGGCGCCGACACACTGAAGGCCGGCCCTCGCAACGACTTCCTCGACGGCGGCTCCGGTGCTCCGGACACCTGCGACGGCGAAACCGGCATCGACATCGCCATTCGCTGCGAGAGCGTCCACGGCATTCCGTAGAAAGCCTCAGGCGATCAGGCGCTCGTCCTGGAGGTCGAAACAGATGAGACCGTGAGTCCGGGCGAGGTCTGCCGCAAACGATGTGGCTTCCTGGTACTTGCTGAAGACCATGCCGAAGTAGAACAGCGGACCGCTGGCGTTGTTGATCAACGGCCCGTCGGACCAGGGGCTGGCGTCCTCGTCCTCTTCGTGGTCATCAGGGCTCAGGTCGGGCCAGCGCGCCACCAGTGCCTCGACGTACTGCCTGATCAAGGGGGTCGGCGGTGTCCTCTCGCCCCCCATGTGCTCGCGGTGGAGGCCTTCGAAGGCTGCCGTCGCGGACGCGTCGTCGGTGGGGCGGACGCCTTCCCAAACTGCCAAGTCGTAGCTCATGGCCGCATTGTGCTTGGCGCGACTGACAGCCACACCAGCGGCTCACTCCTGACGAGCATGTCGAAGTCGGGCACCTTCCGGAGTCTCACAGCCGCAGGGTGCCGCCAGGAAGGCCCGCGTCAGCGCTGTGCGGGCAGCACCGGGCGCCGGGCGGCACGCACCCGTGCGACCGGCGTGCCCCTGCCCGGCGCCTCCCCGTTCGGTTTCCTGAGGTTTCCCGGACCGCCCTAGGGCAGCAGCTTCTCCACGGCTGCCTGGCCCTCGGTCTCCAGCTTGCGGCGCGCCCAGTCGAGGTTCGCCGGAGTGACGTCCCTGCCTGCCGCCATCACCAGGTCCTCCGGGGTGACGTCCCTCGACGGAGCGGAGTGGAGCAGGGCGTCCGGGGTGCAGTAGTCGTCGGGCGACCGGGACCCTTCGGGTGTGGATGTCGACATGTTGCCTCCTCCTCGGTCCGGATGACCGCATCCGTGCCGGTGCCGCCGAACGGGGCACACTCTCACCATTCCGCGCCTCGGCGCACCCTGCATCCGGAAGGCGCCGCGGCGTCGGGTGAGAAGCGTCTGCCCGCCCGGCGGGGATGCACTCGCCCTATTCTGGAATGCAGCCCGAGCTGGAATGCAGCCCGCACACCACACCGGGAGGCCTGAGCGATGGCCGAGATCCCCTTCCCGCAGGACCTGGCCGGGAGCCCCCGCTACCTGCCGATCGCCGAGCACGGTCTCATCGGTGATCTGCGCAGTGTCGCCCTGGTCGGCACCAACGGCACGATCGACTGGTACTGCTCCCCGTCCTTCGACGCACCCAGCGTCTTCGCGGCCATCCTCGACGCCGAGCGCGGCGGCCGCTTCGAGCTGGCCGCCGCCGTACCGGCGCGCACCAAGCAGTTCTACTTCCCTGACACCAACGTGCTGATCACCCGGTTCTTCACCGAGGACGGCGTGGGCGAGGTCCAGGACTTCATGCCGGTCAGCGGAGAGGAGTCACACGTGGAGGGCCGGCACCGGCTGATCCGGCGTGTGGTGTGCGTCCGCGGCACCGTGCCCTTCCGGGCCCTGATCGCCCCGCGCTTCGACTACGGCTCCGACGCGCACACCCTGCGCGTCCAGGACGGCCTGGTCCTCTTCGAGTCCCCCAAGCTGTCCCTCGCCCTCACGTCCACCGTCATCGTGGAGTGCGACGGCCGGGACGCGCGGGCCGACTTCAAGCTGAGCGAGGGCGAGACGGCGGTGTTCGCCCTGGACCAGGTCGGCGTCGAGGTGACCCCCCGCGGCTGCGCCCACGCCGAGGCCGAGCACGAGTTCAACGCCACCGTCGCCTACTGGCGGCGCTGGCTGCACCAGTCCCGCTACCGGGGCCGCTGGCGCGAGATGGTGCACCGCTCCGCCCTCACCCTCAAGCTCCTCACCTACGCCCCCACCGGCGCCATCGTTGCCGCGCCCACCACCAGCCTGCCCGAGCAACTCGGCGGCGAGCGCAACTGGGACTACCGCTACGTGTGGGTCCGCGACGCTGCCTTCGCCGTCTACGCGCTGCTCAGGCTCGGCTTCAGCGGCGAGGCCGCCGCCTTCATGAAGTTCCTGACCACGCACATCAGCCCCGGCTGCGGCGACGGCTCCGGCCCGCTGCAGATCATGTACGGCATCGACGGCCGTGCCGACCTGCCCGAACGCGAACTGCCCCACCTGGAAGGACACCTCGGCTCCGCCCCGGTCAGGGTCGGCAACGCCGCCGCCGACCAGCTCCAGCTGGACATCTACGGCGCCCTGATCGACTCGATCTACCTCTACGACAAGTGGGCCGAGCCCATCTCCAGCGGCCAGTGGGACGACGTGTGCCACCTCGTCGACTGGGTGTGCGACCACTGGGACCAGCCCGACGAGGGCGTGTGGGAGACCCGCGGCGGCCGCAAGAACTTCCTGTACTCGCGGCTGATGTGCTGGGTCGCCATCGAGCGGGCCATCCGCCTCGCCACCCACCGCGGGCTGCCCGCCGACCATCGCCGCTGGCGCCAGGCCCGGGACGCCATCTACCGGCGGATCATGGAGCGCGGCTGGTCGGAGCGCCGTCACGCCTTCGTGCAGTACGAGGGCGCCGACGTGCTGGACGCCTCGTTGCTGATGATGCCGCTGGCCAAGTTCATCGCGCCGACCGACCCCAAGTGGCTGTCCACCCTGGACGCCCTCACCGAGGACCTGGTCTCCGACTCCCTCGTCTACCGCTACGACCCCCAGGCCAGCCCCGACGGGCTGCGCGGCGACGAGGGCACCTTCTCCATCTGCTCCTTCTGGTACGTCGAGGCACTGGTCCGGGCCGGCCGGCTCGACGAGGCCCGGCTGGCCTTCGAGAAGATGCTCACCTACGCCAACCATCTCGGCCTGTACGCCGAGGAGATCGGCCGTACCGGTGAGCAACAGGGCAACTTCCCACAGGCGTTCACCCATCTGTCCCTCATCAGCGCCGCGTTCAACCTGGACCGCGCCCTGGGCTGACCCGCCCTGGCGCATACCGGTTGTCACCGCCCTGTAACAGCACGCGCGGGCACCACAACTCCGTCCGCACCCCCCGTGTCGAACCCTGCGTCGGCCACCGACCAGCTGACTGACGCATCGTCAACATCCCATGGGGGAACCGGACATGAGCATCACCGCACGCACCACCCGCCGTACCGCGGGCTCCGCCGCCGTCGCCGCGGCCTCCTTCCTGCTGCTGGCCGGGGCGGGCATCCTCGCCGCGCCGTCCGCGTTCGCGGGCGTCCCGGGCGGCACCTCCGCCGCCGACCGCAACAGCGACTTCAACGGCGACGGCTACACCGACCTGCTCACCGGCGTCCCGGAGGGCACCGTCGACGGCAAGGAGGGCGCCGGATACGTCACCGTCCAGTACGGCGCCCCGAACGGCATCGGTACCCGCACCACCGTCCCCAAGGGCCGGGTCCAGGTGATCAGCCAGTCCACCAAGGGCGTGCCCGGCACCTCCGAGGCCTGGGACGACTTCGGGGAGGCCGTGGCCACCGGCGACCTGGACGGCGACGGCTACGACGACGCGGTCGTCGGCGCGCCCGGCGAGGACGAGGGCAGCGTGGCCGATGCGGGCCGGGTGACCGTCCTGTACGGCTCCAAGGCCGGCCTCGGCGCCGAGCGCACCGCCTCCGTCACCGCCGCCAAGCCCGCCGCGGGCGCCCGGTTCGGGCTCGCGGTCGCCGCCGCGCGGTTCTCCGGGGACACCGACGCCGACCAGCTCGTCGTCGTCGACCAGAAGGTGGGCCTGCGCGTCTTCACCTACCACGCGGGCGTCCTGCGCCCGGTCGGCGCCCCGCACTCCACCGGCCACCGGCTCCAGCCCGCCTATGTGACCACCGGCGACTACGACCGCGACGGCTTCGCCGACCTCGTCGTCTCCGGTTACAGCCCCGAGGACGACTACACCAAGGGCTGGTCCGCGTACTACTCGGGCGGCGCCGAGGGCCTGACGTACCGGCGCGACCTGCACGGCGGCCTGGGCTCGGCCTCCGGCGACATCAACGGCGACGGCTACGACGACCTCGTCCTCGGCCAGCTCAGCGCCGCCGACTACGCCACCGGCGACGCGGACGCGCCCGGCGGGTTGGTCGGTGTCTACTACGGCGGCCAGCACGGACCCGGCAGCGCATCCCAGTGGTGGTCGCAGAACTCGCCGGGCGTGCCCGGTACCGCCGAGCAGGGCGACGCCTGGGGCGCCGACCTGTCCGTCGCCGACGTGAACGGCGACGGGTACGCCGACCTGGCCGTCGGGGCGCCCGGCGAGGACGTCGGCAGCGTCGCCGACGCCGGCGCGGTGTGGCTGCTGCGCGGCTCCCGCACGGGCCTGACCGGGACCGGCGCCCAGTCCTTCGACCAGAACACCCGGGGCATCCCCGGCACGGCCGAGGCCGACGATGCCTGGGGCGCCCAGGTGCGCCTGGCGGACACCGACGGCGACGGCCGCGCCGAGCTGCTGGCGGCCGCGCCGGGCGAGAACGCGGGGGACGGGGCGGTCTGGCTCCTGCCCGCGAGCGGCCGCGGCCTGCTCGCCGACGGTTCCTGGTCCTACGGCGCGGCAGCCCTCGGCGCCCCTGCCCACGCCGCCCGCTTCGGCGCGGTGATCGACGAGTAGCCCCCTGGAGGCTCCGCCCTCACACCCCCGCCTTCGCCCACCCACCACCCGAGGGCGTCCGGTTCAGGGCAGCGGCTGCTCCGCCCAGATGATCTTGCCGTTGTGGGTGTAGCGGGTGCCCCAGCGGTCGGCGAGCTGGGCCACCAGGAACAGGCCCCGGCCGCCCTCGTCGGTGGTCGCCGCGTACCGCAGATGGGGCGAGGTCGTGCTCCGGTCGGAGACCTCGCAGATCAGGGTCCGGTCGCGCAGCAGCCGTACGCCGATCGGGCCGCGCCCGTAGCGGATGGCGTTGGTGACCAGCTCGCTCAGGATCAGCTCCGTCGTGAACGACAGCTCGTCCAGGTCCCATTCGGCCAGCTGCCGGGTGACCGAGGCCCGTACCTCCGAGACGGCCGCCGGATCCGACGGCACCTGCCACTCGGCGACCCGGTCGGCGCCGAGGACGCGGGTGCGGGCCACGATCAGCGCGACATCGTCGCTGGGCCGGTTCGGCAGGCGGTCGAGCACCGTGCGGCAGGTGTCCTCGGGCGAGGCGCCGGGCGCCCGGCCGAGGGCGTCGCGCAGCATGTCGAGACCCTCGTCGATGTCCCGGTCCCGGTCCTCCACCAGACCGTCGGTGTACAGGACCAGGCGGCTGCCCTCGGCGAGTTCCAGGTCGGCCGTCTCGAACGGCAGCCCGCCGAGGCCCAGCGGGGGACCCGCGGGCACGTCCGGGAACTCCACGCGCCCGTCCGGGTGCACCAGCGCGGGCGGCGGATGACCGGCCCGGGCCACCGTGCAGACCCGGGACACCGGGTCGTACACCGCGTACAGACAGGTCGCCCCGATGACCGCGGCGGCGCCGTCGGCCGGGGTCTCGTCCTGGTCGATCCGCCCCACCAACTCGTCCAGCAGGCCGAGGAGTTCGTCGGGCGGCAGATCGAGCGAGGAGAAGTTGTGCACCGCCGTGCGCAGCCGGCCCATCGTCGCCGCCGCGTGGAGTCCGTGGCCCACGACGTCGCCCACCACCATGGCCACCCGGGTGCCGGACAGCGGCAGCACGTCGAACCAGTCGCCGCCCACCCCCGCCTGCGCCGGCAGATAACGGTAGGCGATCTCCAGGGCGCCCTGCTCGGGCAGGGAGCGCGGCAGCAGGCTGCGCTGGAGGGTCACCGCCATGTTGTGCTCACGGGTGTACCGGCGGGCGTTGTCGATGGACACGGCGGCCCGCGCGACCAGTTCCTCGGCGAGGGCCACCTCCTCGGCGTCGAACGGCTGCGGCTTCTCCGAACGCCAGAAGTTGGCCAGACCGAGGACCAGGGTGCCCGCCCGCAGTGGCACGGTGACCAGCGAGTGGATGCCGTAGGCCACGACCTGCTCGGTGCGCTCCAGGTCCTGGGCCAGCCAGCCGGGCGCCTCGCGCAGCACCGGCTCGACCACGGACTGCCCGGTCGTCAGGCTCCGGGCCTGCGGCGAGGTCGCCACGAACCGGATGCGCTCGCCCACCGGGTACAGCGGGGCGTCCTTGCGGATGCCGTTCCAGGCCGCCCGGCGCAGCGCGGTCCCGGGCCTCGGCTCCTCCCCGCCCAGTACCGCGTCGAACAGGTCCACGGTGACGAAGTCCGCGAGCCGGGGCACGGCCAGCTCCGCCAGCTCCTGCGCCGTGCGGGCCACGTCCAGGCTGGTGCCGATGCCCACCCCGGCGTCGTACAGCATGTTCAGCCGCTCACGCGCCACCTCCGCGCGGCCCGACAGGGCCCGCAGCTCCGTGGAGTCGCGCAGCGTGGTGACGCTGCCGGCCGGGCCGCCGCGCAGGTCGGTGGGGCGCTGGTTGACGGCCAGCAGCCGGTCCTTGACCAGATGCACCTCGTCCGTGGCGACCCGCCCGGAGGAGAGCAGCCCGGCCGTCTCGTCGTCCAGGCCCAGCTCCAGCACATGACGCTGCTCGGCGTCCTCGGGCAGGTCCAGCAGCCGCTGCGCCTCGTCGTTGGCGAGCAGCAGCCGGCCGTCGCCGCCGACGATGAGCACGCCCTCCCGGACGGCGTGCAGCACCGCGTCGTGGTGCTCGTACATCCGCGTCATCTCGTACGGGCCGAGGCCGTGGGTCTGGCGCAGCAGCCGCCTGCTGACCAGGGCCGTGCCCCCGGTGGCGAGCGCGAGGGCCGCCGCGGCCGCCGCGAGCAGCAGGGGCAGTTGCTGGTCGGCGGCCCCGCCCACGTGCGCGGTGGTGATGCCCGACGACACCAGGCCCACCACCTTGCCGCCGGAGTCCTTCACCGGCACGACGACCTGCACTAGTTCGCCGATCGTCCCGTGGATCTCCTCGACCACCGTGCCCCCGGCCAGGGCCGGCGCTGTGGTCCCGACGAACTTCTTGCCGATGCGGTCCGGCTTGGGGTGGGTGTAGCGGATGCCGTCGGTGTTCATCACGACGATGAAGTCGACGTCGGACGCCTTGCGGGCGGCCTCGGCCTTCGGCTGCAGGATGGCCGTCGGATCCGGGGCGCGCAGCGCGGCCGCCGTACCGGGCGCGTTGGCGAACGTCTCGGCGACCGCCAGGGAGCGGTTACGGGCCTCCCTGTCGCTGTCGTGCTGCACCTGCAGCACCTGCGCCACCACGGCCGACACGACCAGCAGCAGCACGATCACCACTTGGAGGAGGAACACCTGCCCGGCGACGCTGCGTCCGGTCACCGCCGACCGCAGCGCCCCCGGACGGCCGCCGTTCGCGCCCGATGTGTCCTGCCGCGGGCCCTGCGGTGCGCGCGGTTGCCCGAAAGGACGGGGCGGCCGGGTCTCGGGCCGGCCGGGCAGACGCACCATGTGCCCATGTCTACACTGCCCGGCCCCGCCAGGCGAGGCTGTTGCCCGAGGTGACAGCCGTCTCTTGCGGCGGCGGGCTCCGGTCACCGGCGGTGTGCGGGGCGGCGGGTGGCGAGGAGCAGTGCCACGTCGTCGGGGCGGTCGGTGGCGTGCCGGGCGCCGGCGGTGACCCGGTCGGCGACCCCGGCCAGGGACCGGCCGCCGCGCCGTCCCGCGGCCGCGCCGGCCCTCGCCAGCGCGAGGCGCAGCGCGGTGATGCCCTCGTCGATGTCGGCGCCGGGCCGCTCCACCAGGCCGTCCGTGTACAGGGCGAGGATCGCGTCCGGCTCCAACTGCAGCTCGGCCACCGGGTACTGGGCCTGCGGATCCACCCCGAGGACGACACCGCCCGGGATGTCCAGCACCCGGGTACGTCCGTCGGGGCTGCGCAGCAGCGGCGGCGGATGTCCCGCCCGGGCGGCCCGGGCCTGCCCGGTGGCCGGGTCGAGACGGACGTAGCAGCAGCTGGCGAACTGGCCCGGGTCGAGGTCGATGAGCAGGTGGTTCGTGCCGCTCAGCACCTCGTCGGGCGGCCGGTCGCCGAGCGCGAAGGCGCGTACGGCGCTGCGCAGCTGGCCCATGGTGGCCGCCGCCTGCACCCCGTGCCCCTGCACATCGCCGATGACCAGCGCCAGCCCGTCCCCCGCCTCGACGACGTCGTACCAGTCCCCGCCCACGTCCATGCCCTGGGTGCCCGGCAGATAGCGGCCCGCCGTCTCCACCTGCGGGTGCGCCGACAGCCGCCGGGGCAGCAGGGCCTGCTGCAGACCGCGGGCGAGCGCGGCCTCGGTGTCGTAGCGCTGCGCCTTCTCCATCGCGTGCGCGATCAGCCCGGCGAGCGCGGTGAGGACCGTCTGCTCCTCCGTGCTGAAGCTGCGCGACCGGTCGAAGCCGAGGATGCACGAGCCGACCGGCCGGCCGGAGGCGATCAGCGGCAGGAAGGCGCGGGCGCCCTCCTCCGCGTCCAGGGGGATGCCCGGGTAGGTGGTCGCCAGCTGGTGCATGGACTCGAAGAAGATCGGGCGGCCGGTGGTGAGGGTCTCCACGCCGGGCAGGTGCGCGTCGAGGCCGACGCCGTCGAAGGGGGCGAGGAAGCCCTGCGGGAAGCCGGTCTCCCAGGCCAGGAACAGGTGCCGGTCCTGGAGCAGGTAGATGGCCAGGCGGCGGCCGCCGAACGCGGGCAGCAGCTCCTGCATCACGACCGCCGACACCTGCCGGGCGGTCACGGCGTCCGTCAGCGCGATGGCCAGGGCGATGGGCCGGTACAGCGGCGTCATCGCGTGGTCGCCGGCCACCGCGTCCTCCGGGGTGTGCGGCTCGGCCGCGGCCGGGGCGTCGAGGGCGGGCTCCGCAGCGGCGTCCACGCGGCTGGTCGGGACGAGCGTGCAGGTGAGGATGTCGGGGCCGGGATGCACGGTGAGGGCGAGCCAGTCGCCCTCACCGGCTGCCGCCCGCCCGGCGGCCGGACGCCGGACGTGCACGTGCACCGCTTCATGGGACAGCAGCACGCTGCGCAGATGGTCGTCGTACGGCGGCCCGGTCAGCCACGGCATCGCCTCCCACAGCGGACGGCCGAGCAGCCAGGCCCGCTCCTGGCCCGCCATGCGTGCCGCGGCCGGGTTGACGTACACGAGCAGCCCGAGCCGGTCCAGGCAGAACACCCCCTGCGGCAGCAGGTCGGCCGCGCCGTCCGCGGAGGCGCCAGGGCCGGGCTCGAAGACGGTTCCGGCGACCAGGGAGGCCTCGCCGGCTTCCGTGGCGGGGGACAGGTCCAGCAGCCGCGGGGTCCCTTCCCGCGACCACAGGCTCAGGGGCGCGGCCGGCGGTTTCCCGGCGCCCGCCGCGCGCAGCGCGGCCAGGATCCGGTGTGCCTCGGCCGGGGACACGGCGTCCGCGAGCGCCGGGCCGGTCCCCGCGAACTCGGCCGGGTCCAGCCCGAGCAGCGCGTACAGCCGGTCGTCCGGGTGCACCGCCGAGGTCCCCGGATCCCAGGTGAACCGCCCCACGCGGGCCTGTGCGGGCCGGGCGGCGGGCGGTCGTACGCACAGGGGTTCCCCGTCCCAGGCGATGGTCGCCTCGTCCCCGTCGGCGAGCGCCAGCAGCTCGGCGCCCAGCCCCTCGGCCAGCCGCGCGAGCAGCTCCCGGTCCGGCAGCTCGTCCACGGTGTCCGACGCGGCGGGGCGCAGCACGGTGAGCACCCCGAAGGGCTCGGTGCCGCCCGGCACGGGCATGTGCACCGACCCGAACGGGAAGGGCAGACCCGCCGCGAACTGGGGATACCGGCGCACCGTCTCCGTGGCGTTGGGCAGCACCACCTGGACGCCGAGCCGGTAGGCGTCGGCCACCGGGAAGGGCCGGCCGACGTGCAGCCGCCACCAGGGCCGGAACAGCTGGCCGGGCAGCCCGACGAGCACCGCGAGGCGCAGCAGCCCCGGGGTGCTGGAGCGCAGGTACACGCCCGCCACACGCGCTCCGGCGGCGCCGAGCGCGCCGGTCGAGGCGTCGACCAGCAGCGTGGTCAGCCGGGCCCGCGTCCGGACCGCCGGCTCTCCGCTCCCAGCCATGGGCCCTACCTCGTCCCGTACCGCCGGGTGGATGACACAAGAATGCGCCACGTCGGTCGCGTAATGCACCTGGGCGGACGAAGACGCCGCCTCACACCTCTGCCTCGCCCGGGTGGCGGGAACCCGTACGGGCTCCTAGTAATGAACTGGCGTGGATTCCGCGCGCCGCACGCGGGGGGCGCCGGTGCGACCGCACCCTTCTTCTGGAGCCCAGATGACCAGCTCTTCGTGCCCCGGTCCCGACGACCACTCCGCGATACCCGCCGCGCCGCCCGAACCGGGCGCCATCGGGGTCGCCACACCGTCCCCCGACCCCGGAACCGGGCCTGCGGCGCCTCCGGAGCAGATCCCCGAGCCCCCGCGCGACGACGACCCCTACGCCGATCCGCTGCACGGTCTGCTCCGCTCGGCCGTGGCCGACCGCCCCCTGGAGGACGTCGTCCGGCTCATCACCCTGCTGGAACGCAGGCCCGAGCACGCCCGGACCACGGCCGAAGCGCTGCGCGCGGCGGGTATCGACCGGCCCGTGGAGGACGTCACCCGCCTGGTCTCCCTCCTGACCCGGCCGCCCCGCACCAGCGGCGGTGCCGACGAGGCGATCCGCGCCGCCGCCGAGTGCCGTCCGCTGGAGGAGGTCACCCGGCTGATGGAACTGCTGCGCCATACTTCCGCGGAGCCCCACTGCGTGCGTGCGGCGGTCGAGGCGGTGGCCGTCGGCCGCCCCGTCGAGGAACTCGCCGAGCTGATCGCCCGCCTCGCCTCCGAGGAGTCCGCGCACGAGGCGGCGCTGCCCGAGCCGACGGTCCTGGAGCCCGCCGACACGCTGCTGGCCTCCGTCGTTCCGGCACCGGAGGCGGCCGCCCCGAGTCCCCAGCAGTCGGACTCGCGCAGCCCGGACAGCGGATCCCCCAAGGCGCCGCTGCGGCTCGCCCGCACCGCCGCCGTGCTGGTGTTCCTCTGCGGCGCGGCCCACGCGCCGCGCTACTGGTCGGACCTGTCCCAACCCGCCCTGCGGACGACCCTGGTCGCCTCGGGGCTCTGCCTCCTCCTGGCCCTCGCGCTGCCGGCCCGGACCGTACCGGCCCGGCTGGCCGCGGCGACCGTGACGCTGCTGGTCACGGCCACGCTCGCCGCGGTGCAGGTGCTCGACGGCGGCCGCTTCGGCCTCCCGGACCCGGCCTGGCTCCAGTCCGCGCTCCTGGCCCCGCCGTGGCTCGCCGGCACGGCGGCAGCGGCGGCCGCACTGGCCGCGCTGGCGGTGCTGCTCGCCACCGTCGGGATGGCGAACGCCCGCCGGGCGGAGGGGGTCGAACCGGAGCGTCGTGGCTGCGGTGACGGGCTCGGGTAGGTTCGCCTGGTCGAGGGTGGGGCCGAGCCGTAGGGGTGCACAGGCGACAGCCGGCCGCAGGACCACGGCGACGTCAGTGGCCGTCGGTGAAGGTGGGCTGCGTCGCTCCAGGGTGTGGCAACCGGCCCGCGCGCAAGGGGGGGTCAGGACTCCGAGGGACCGGGTGGCAGGGCGCGGCCGGCGCGGAGGCTGCGCAGGGCGAGGAGCAGGACGGCGATGTCGTCCAGGTAGACCGGGTCGGGCAGCAGGTCGGTGGGCAGCACCAGATACAGGACCGCGCCCCAGAACACCCAGCGCGGTCCCGTGGGCAGCCCGGCCCGCCGCAGGGTCCGCCGGGCGCGCACCAGCCGTACCAGCAGGGCGACGGCCACGGCGAGCAGGAGCCCCGCTACGACGGCGGCGATCACCAGCAGGGTCGTCGTGGAATCCATGCGGCCTCCTGTCCCTCCGGGCTCACGCCGGGTCGGTGCGGGTGTCCGTGCCGTCGTCGCCGGGGGAGGCGTCCGGGCGTGAACCCTTCGTGCTGAACTTCAGCCGTTCGAAGGTCCGTGTCAACTGCTGCAGCGCGGAGGGTGTCCGGGCGCCGTCCCGCTCCTGCCGGCGGGGCAGGGCGTGCGGGGCGGGCGCGTCGCGGTAGGAGGCCAGGGCCTGGTGGGCCTGCTCGGCGGCGTCCCGGTACAGGTCCCGGGACTTCGTCATCGCCTCCAGCGCCTCGGCGTACATGGCGACCAGCCGCCGCTGGCGCTCCAGCTCCTCCTGGAGGGTCAGCAGGGTCCAGTTGTCCCGCAGGTCAGCCAGCGCCTCCGCAGCGCCCTCGGGCAGGGGCCGCGGCAGGGCGGCGAAGTGCCGTACGGCCGCCACGAGTTCGGCGGGCTCGGAGCCGTCCAGGAAGACGGTGCGCACGCTGTGCTCGCCGCTGTCGTAGCCCTCCGGCGCGGGCTCCGGGGGCAGCAGCACGGCGCCGCCGCGCGGCACCTGGACACCGAGGTCCTTCAGCGCCCAGTTGACGGCGCGCAGCTGCTGCGGCGCGGCCCGGTGTTCCAGTACGCGGTGCCGCAGCCCGGGCGGCAGCAGCCGGGCCAGCGGCAGCCGGCCGCGCTCGTCCGGGGTCATCGCCTCGTGCACGACGAGGTTCACGCACCAGGCCTCGCGGGCCGCGTCCCGCAGCAGCCGCCGCATCTCCTTGTCGTCCTCGGGGAGCGCGTTCACCTGCCGGAAGCGTGGGCCGGCGACGGTGGGGTGGTGGTCCCAGGCGCCGTCGGCGCCCTCCGCCGGTCCCGCCTCGGGCCAGAACAGCGTCGCCGGCGAGGGCCAGGCCTCGTCCCAGGGGCGCTCCGCCTCCGCGACGAGCGTCCACTCCTGCTCCTCCGGCCGGTCGTCACGCGGTACGAGGGTGAGCCGGGCCCGCACGGTCACCGTGCCCCCGGCCCGCCAGCGCGCCTCGAAGATCCGTGCGGGGGAGTCCTCGGGTACGGGAGGTTCGGCGAAGTCGTCGATGTCCCCGCTCTCCTTGTGCCGGCGCAACGTGCGGCGGACGACGTCCTCGGCGGAGGGACCGGTGTGGCGGCCGCGGGCCGCCCAGAGGGTCTGCGGGACGGTGGCGCGGTCGGTGGCGGAGTTCGACATGGGCCAATCTGCTGATGGGGGCGGGTGTGCCTTCCAGTATCACCGCCCGGGGACGGTACCGGTCGGCCGGGGCCCCCGGAGCGGCGCGCCGCTGCGGGCTCGCGCCCCGCGCACGGGGTGTGCGCCCCGCACCCGGGGTACGCGCCGCACGCATCACGCGACCGCTGTTCACCCGTCCCCGGACCGTCGCACGGTGCCCAGAATGGTCCGTCGAACGGGGCCCGCCCTCCCATCCGCTTAGGGGCAGGCCCCGTTCGCCATCCGCGGCACACCGAAGAGGTCTCGCCCAGGACGGCCACACCCGCTCTCCATTCGGCTCGATATATATCGGCAGCCGAGATATTCTGCTTCCATGGCATCGAGGAACATGACCCGAGCGGCGTTCTTCGTCCTCACGGCGCTCGCCGACCAGCCGCGGCACGGCTACGGCATCCTGCGCGAGGTCGAGGAACTGTCCGACGGGGAGGTGCAGTTGAGGGTCGGCACCCTCTACGGGGTACTCGACCGGCTGGCCGCCGACGGGCTGATCGTGCTGGACCGGGAGGAAGTGCAGCAGGGCCGCCTGCGGCGCTACTACCGGCTCACCGAGGACGGAGTGGCGGCCCTCGACGCGGAGGCGGAGCGCATGGCCGCCGGCGCCGGGGCCGCCAAACGGCGCATCGCCGAGGGCCGCCGGGCCACCGCCCCGGCTGACACCACTCCCCAACCCCCCACGGCACCCGGACTCGCGGGAGGCTTCGCATGACCACGCTCCTGGAATCCCGCTACCGCACCGTTCTGCGCCTGCTCCCCGCCTACTACCGGCGCGAACGGGAGGAGGAGATGGTCGAGACGTACCTGTGGGACGTCGACCCCGACACACAGGACCAGAGCCGGCCCACCCTGGGCGAGGTGGCGAGCATCGCCGCCCTCGCCGTGCGCAGCCGGCTGGGAGCGCCCGGGGCGCCGCGCCGCTACGTCCTCCTCGGCTCGACCGTCCGGCTCTTCGCACTGTTCGCCGTGCTGGTCCAGGCGGCCGCCGCGGTCGCCAACCTGGTCCTCGAACTGGGCTGGGCCATCGGCCGGGGCGGCCCGGGGCAGCACCTGTTCCTGTCGCAGTTCACCGACCAGGGACTGCTCGACGGAGTGGTCACCGCCGCCCAGTGGACGCTTCCGCTGCTGTGGACGGTGGCGTACTTCGCCCTCCTCCACAACCGGCGCCGCCTCGCCCGGGCGTCCGCGCTGCTCGCCGCGCTGCCCACCCTCTGGCCGCTGCTCGGCACGCTCACGGGCGCGATGGGCGCGGGGGACCCGACGTTCGCCACCGCCTTCGGGCTCCTGGCCTGGCTGCCCGCCCTCGCGCTCTGCGCCGCCCACCACCGGGACGCGCCCCCGGCCCGGCTGCCCGCGGGTACACCCGGGCTGGTCTTCATGACCGCGTGTGTGGTGATGGGCGTGTCCATCGTGGTGCTGCCCGCCGCCGCGGACCTGGCCTGGGCGCCCGCGAGCTGCTTCGTCGTGGGCGCGCTCGGCTGGCTCCTGTGGGAGGCCCGGGGCGGTGACGGTGCGACGCCCGGCGGCGCACTCGCCCTGGCCGCCCTCGGTCTGCTGATCCTGACAGTGCGGGTCGCGGCCCTCTACCCTTGGCTGCACGTGCCCGAGGTGCCCGCCGCCTACCTCGGCGGCGGACTCGCGCAGACAGGGGCGCTCGCTCTGCTGACCGTGGCGGTGGCGGTGGTGGGCCGCCGGGACCTGGTCGCGGCCGAGCCGGGCCTGTCGTGACCGGCGCGCCCCGGCTCAGTGCGGGAACGCCCGGGGCGCCCGCTGACGCGGCAGCTCCTCACGGAACCCGGCGATCACCGAGCTGATCTGCCGCATCAGCATCGTGCCCGCCAGCCGGTCGAGGTAGAGGTTCGCGCGGGCCAGCGCGGGCAGGTCCACACAGAAGTACATGGCCATCAGTGGGTTGACGAACAGCTCGCTGTCCCGGGTGCGCTCGGTGAACCGCACGTCGCCGAAGTCCCCGCGCACGGCGGCCGCGACCGAGCCGTGGACGATGCTGGGGTAGCTCTCGTGGGACTGCTGAGCGTGCGCCACCGCGTCGAGATAGAGGGCGCCCTCCCGGCTTTCCCGGGGGAGCGAGAACGCCCCCAGGTAGGCGCCCTCGCGGTCCAGAGCGGCCAGGTTCTCCAGGAACAGGGAGTGGTTGACGCCGTGATAGGCGTCCACCCCGAAGCCCAGGCAGGCCACCAGCCGGTGCGGGACCTCGTCGAGACCGGCGACGGCGGCCAGGCTCGCCATGTCCTCCTCCGGCGTGCCGAGCCCGTGCTCGTCCCCGCGCATGAGGATGTCGGTACCGCCGTCCACCAGCACGACGGCGTCCACGCCGCCCAGATGGTCGAGGAGCGCCCGGTAGGCGGCGCGCAGCGGTTCGACACCCGTGCGGGGAAAGGCGTACACGGTGTCGGGCAGCCCCTGCTCCCCGAGCCACCGGGCGAGCGCGCGCTCGGGGAAGTAGTCGCCGCGCAGCGGGGTGTCGGGGCGGACGGCGGCGACGTCCTCCGCCACCCAGGTGTCCAGGTCCAGGCCGTAGAGGTCGGAGAAGGACAGGTTGGCCAGATGGACCTCCGCACCGGCCGACCGCAGGGCGAACGCCAGGGGCAGTCCGGCGTAGACGTCGAAACCGCCGCCCGCACCGGCGACGAGCACCCGGCGCGCCTCGCGCAGGCGGGTGAAGAAGAGGGGCTCACGCAGAGAGAACACCGCAGGACCCTAACAGGGGCCCTGGGAGCCTTCGTTGGAGTCTCCGGAGTCGTTCGAGTCATGGGACTCGTCGGACTCCTCGCACTCGTTCCCGAAGTCTCCCAGGGCGCTCGCGGGAATCAGGCCCCGCTCTCCCGCAGCATGTCCTCGCGCTCGACGAGCTTCACGCGCTCGCGGCCCTGCGGCTCGCCCAGTGCCCGCTCGGCGGCGTCCAGCTTGTACCAGCCGTCCCAGGTGGTGAAGCGGATCTCGCGCTCGGCCAGGAAGGAGTCCACGGCCTCCGGCGCGGGGGAGTCCGGTGTCTGCAGACGGCCGTTCGCGTAGTCGTCCAGCAGGTTGGCCACGGTCTCGTTGGCGTCGCCCTTGGTGTGGCCGATCAGGCCGACCGGGCCGCGCCGGATCCAGCCGGTGACGTACGTCGACCGGAGGTGGTTGCCGCTCTCCTCGATGACCCGGCCGCCCTGGTCCGGAACCGTGCCGGACTCGATGTCCCACGGCAGCTTGGGCAGCTTGTCGGAGAGGTAGCCGACGGCGCGGTAGACCGCGGTGACGTCCCAGTCCTTGAACTCGCCGGTGCCCTTGACGTTGCCGGTGCCGTCGAGGGCGGTGCGCTCGGTGCGCAGGCCGACCACGTTGCCGTCCTCGCCGAGGACCTCCGAGGGCGACTCGAAGAAGTGCAGGAACAGCTTGTGCGGCCGGTCGCCGACGTCCCGGATCGCCCAGTTCTCCAGGGTCTTGGCGACCATGTCGGCCTGCTTGTTGCCGCGCCGGGTCTCGATCGAGCCCGCGTCGTAGTCGATGTCCTCGGGGTCGACGATGACCTCGATGGTGGGGGAGTGGTCCAGCTCGCGCAGCTCCATCGGGCTGAACTTGGCCTGCGCCGGGCCACGGCGGCCGAAGACGTGGATCTCCAGCGCCTTGTTCGCCTTCAGACCGTCGTAGACGTTCGGCGGTATCTCGGTCGGCAGCAGCTCGTCCGCCGTCTTGGCGAGGATCCGGGCCACGTCGAGCGCCACGTTGCCGACGCCGAGCACGGCGACCTTCTCGGCCTCCAGCGGCCAGGTGCGCGGCACGTCCGGGTGGCCGTCGTACCAGGACACGAAGTCGGCGGCGCCGTACGAGCCGTCCAGCTCGATGCCCGGGATGCGCAGCTCCCGGTCGGCCGTCGCGCCGGTGGAGAAGATCACCGCGTCGTAGAAGGAACGCAGGTCGTCCAGGCTGATGTCGTTCGGGTAGTCGACGTTGCCGAACAGGCGGATCTGCGGCTTGTCGAGCACCTGGTGCAGGGCGGTGATGATGCCCTTGATGCGCGGGTGGTCGGGCGCCACGCCGTACCGGATCAGGCCGAACGGGGCGGGCATCCGCTCGAAGAGGTCGATGGAGACGCCGGGTTCGGCGGCCACCTCGGACTTGAGCAGGGCGTCGGCGGCGTAGATCCCGGCGGGGCCGGCTCCGACGATGGCTACCCGCAGGGGGCGCGGCATGATCAGTTCCCTTCGAGCGTGATCAGTTACTCGAGTGGGAAGCCTAGACTAAGGCAGCCCTAAGTTAGTACACGGGTCCCGTCTATGACCTCATAAGTGGATCTTATGAGGTATCCAGGGGTCCCTTATGGGGTCTCTTGTGAAGGGAGGGCGCGTGGGGGGACGGGGCGACGCGACGACCGTCGTGGTGACCGGCGGCAGCGGCTTCGTCGGCAGCCATCTCGTACGACGGCTGCTGGAGCGTGGCTATCGGGTCCGCACCACCGTACGCAGCACCGCGAACGCGGCGAAGGTGCGGCCGCTGTGGGAGATGCAGGAGGCGTTCCCAGGTCGGCTGACGCTGTTCGAGGCGGACCTGCTGACGGAGGGCTCGTTCGACGAGGCGTTCCGCGGCTGCCCGGTCGTCTTCCACGTGGCCTCACCGTTCCTCATGCCGGAGCGGATCAGGGACGCCCGGCGGGACGTGGTGGACCCGGCGCTGCTCGGCACCCGCAACGTACTGGCGAGCATCGAGCGGGCCCCCGAGGTCCGGACCCTGGTGTTCACCTCCACCGTGGGCGCGGTCTTCGGTGACTACGCGGACGTCCGGCACATGGACGGCCAGGTGCTGTCCGAGCGCTACTTCAACACCACCAGCACGGCCGGGAACAACCCCTACCACTACGCCAAGACCGTCGCGGAACGCGCCGCCTGGGACGCCGAGGCGACACAGGACCGCTGGCGGATGGTGTCCCTCAACCCCGGCCTGATCCTGGGCCCTTCCCTCACCCCCGCGTCCGAGTCCGGCAGCCTCTTCCTCCTCGACGAGCTGTTCAAGGGCTACTTCTGCTACGGCGCCCCCGACTTCAGCTTCACCACGGCCGACGTACGGGACGTGGCCGACGCGCACATCGCGGCCGCCGAGAACCCCGGCGCCAAGGGCCGCTACATCGTGGCGGCCGCGACGATGACGTCGTTCCACCAGATGGCACGCATCATCCGCACCCGCCACCCCTACGACCCGCGCCTGCCGCGCACCGCGCTCCCGCACTGGCCGGTGCGCGTCCTGGGCCCCGCCTTCGGCCTCACCCAGGACTACATCGGCAAGCACCTAGGCATCCGCTTCCGCGTCGACAACCGCCGCGGCATCGACGAACTGGGCCTCACCTACCGGCCGGTCTCGGAGACCCTGCTGGACCACTACGAAAGCTGGCGCGCGCGACGCCGCGACCAGGGGTGAGGCGGGCGCGTGGCCGGCCGTGTCAGGCCGGCCGGATCACCCGGTGGATCGCCGCCTCCCCGGCGCCGTAGATCGACTCCTCGCGGATGTACGACCCCGGGCCCGGCGCATGGACCATCATGCCGTTGCCGACGTGCAGGCCCACATGCCGGTCGTCGTCGAAGAAGAGGACGAGGTCACCGGGTTCGAGACCGGCGAGCGTGACCGGCGTCCCGCCGAGCGCCTGCTGGTGCGCGGCCCGCGGCAGCGTGACCCCGGCCGCCCTCCACGCCGCCTGGGTGAGGCTGGAGCAGTCGTACGAGTCCGGCCCGGTCGCACCCCACACACACGGCTTCCCGATCTGCGCCCGAGCGAAGGCGATGGCCTTCTCGGCACGCAGGGCGCGGGACGGCTCCGGGGTGGGGGCGGGGGACGGGGTGACGGTCGCGTACGAGCCCGTGTCGGTCGTGAGGGCGGCGGCGATGGGCGCGGCGAAGGCCCCGGTGTCGGTCGGGAGGGGTGCGGCGAAGGACCCGGTGTTGGCGGTGCCGGGGGCTGCGAAGGCGCCGGTGTCGGCCGCGAGGGGTGCGGCTGCGGCTGGAGGCGGGGTGAAGGTGCCGGTGTAGGCCATGACAGGTGCGGCGAACGACCCGGTATCGACGGTCAGTGGCGCGGCGAAGGCTCCGGTGTCGGTCGGGAGCGGTGCGGCGAAGGCTCCGGTGTCGGTCGGGAGCGGTGCGGCGAACGCCCCCGTGTCGGTCGGAAGGGCCGCAGTCAGGGGTGAGGCAAAGGAGCCCGTGTCCGTCAGGGCGGCTGTGGCTGCGGGAGGGTTGTAGGGCTCGGTGCCCGTGGGAAGCGCGGCGGCGCCGAGCGATGCGGCTGCCTCCTGCGCCGGGAACACGCCGGGTGCCGCCCACTGCGGTGCGCGCCACTGGTCCTCGGTCGGCTGCGGTGCCTGCCCCGCCACGGTACCCAGGGCGTCCGGCGCGGGAGTGGCCGGAAGCGGCGCGGCGCGCAGGGCGGTGCCGCGGGACAACAGGTCCCGGGCCGCGGCGAGTTTGCGGCGGTTCTCCGCCTTGGACACCGCCGGGGCGGGCCGCCGGGACCCGGTGGCGGTGGCGGGCAGTGCCCGGGGTTCCTGCGGCGGGGCCGCCGGGGTGGCGGGCAGAGCGGCGACGGGGAGGGCGGCCGTCTGCGCCGGGGCCCGGCCCGCCGGTTCCAGCATGGCCCGGCCCGGCAGCTCGGCGGCGGCTCGGCCGGGCAGCTCCAGCGCGGTGCGGTCGGCCTGAACTGTCATGACCCGGCTGGTCAGTTCGGGGAGGGACCGACCGGTCAGCTCGGCGGCGGCACCACTCGGCAGCTCCGGCAGCGCACGGGCACCCGTCCGACCCGAAGGCCCGGCGGGCAACTCCGGCAGACCGCGTCCCGGTGTCTCCCGGTCGCCACCGGGGCGACCGCCGTCCGCCCGGTCCACGGAGCGGGCCGGCGCCGTCGGTCGGTCGGGCATCCGGTCCGCCGGCAGGGCCGCGGGTACGGACGGGCCGAGCTTGGCGCGCGCCGCGTCGAACCACTGCCGGGCCACCTCGTCGAGGGCCGGATCCGAGCGCCGGTTCGGCCGCTTGGCCAGCGGAACACCACGGGACCGCGTCGCCCCGGCCATGGCCCGCGTCGCGTTGAAGTTCCCCGTCGCGTCCTCGGCCTGGTTGTAGAGGGAGTTGATCCGCTGCCGAACCTCGTCGTGGCTGTCCGACGCCATGAAGGGGCGCACTCCTTCCGTCCTCCGCCTACCGAGTCAGCTGTCGGGTTCGGGCGGTCGGTTCCGGAAGGCGTGCCCGACGGCCGTCGCCCTGAAGGGCGTTGGCCGATTCACCCCGAAGTCGGTCGGGTCCCCGGCTCCGGCCGCACCCCAGGGTGCACCGGATTCGGCGGAGGCCACGCGGCCCGGCGCGGTTCGCCAGGGATAGCCGTGCGGCCTGGGCGTCAACCTAGCCAATTTGTGTGGCCCGTGTGAAGGTTGAAGTGCGTAATGTCCGATACATATATGTGATGTTCGTCTTGCTATTCGAGACGAGCCGCCTTCCGGGAGCCCTGTGTGGGGGGCGGGTCACAAGCCCGGTGCGACAGGGCGCGAGCCCGGTGCCTATGAGATTCTGATGAATTCACGGGACGCCTGAACACTCGGGCGCTCGGATCCGTATGGGGCGGGGGATTTCCATGCCGAGCCGCCCGACACACACAGAGGTACTTCCGTGGGACGCAACACGCGCAGACGCCCGACCCGTGCACGACGCGCGACCTTCGCCGCGGTCGCCCTGATGCTGGGCGGAGGCGGACTCGTCGCGGCGAACGTCTATGCCTCGGCCGCCGACGGCACATGGGGCGGGGACAGCGGCCCCGACGCGACCGGACAGGTCAGGTCCGCGGGCATGGCCACGATCGACTGCCCGGACGTCGGCAGCAGGCTGACGGCGGTGCCGGACGGGGCCCGCGCGGACGTCGACCGCGAACTCGCCCGGCTGGACCAGCAGATCGCGGCCGCCTACCAGCAACTCCAGGCGTCGGCCGAGTCCGTCCGCCAGGACCCCACGGCCGCCGACGGCCCCATCATGAACCCGCTGAAGGAGCAGCGGTCGGCCACGATCGAACGGATCGCGGTCGCCATCGACCAGGTGGGGGA
This sequence comes from Streptomyces diastatochromogenes, assembly GCF_002242805.1. Lineage (GTDB taxonomy): Bacteria > Actinomycetota > Actinomycetes > Streptomycetales > Streptomycetaceae > Streptomyces > Streptomyces diastatochromogenes. The sequence goes on from NZ_MCGQ01000033.1 coordinate 110,158, forward strand.
CCGGCCGGAAGGACTGGAATCCCTGGCCGCCTGCACCCTGCGCCCCGCCCAGGACGACACGGGCGGCGACACCGGCAACGCCGGCGAGAGCAGCGCGCCCCCGGCCGACGGAGCCCAACAGGGCGCCGGTCAGGGCCAGAACGGCGCAGGCCAGGCCGGCAACGGCCCCGTCGCCTCCGACTACGCGGACATCACCGCCGTACAGCCCAACGTGCCGAACCAGCCCCAGCAGGCCGACGCCTCGCGCGGCACCTTCACCTCCGAGTGCGGTGTCAACGCCAACGGCCTGTTCAACTCGGACAACGTGATCGTCGCCCCGGGCGTCTCCAACGGCGCCCACCACTTCCACGACTACATCGGCAACCAGTCCAACAACGCCTTCGCCAGCGACGACGACCTGGCCGACGCCAAGACCAGCTGCGTGGACCAGGGCGACAAGTCCACGTACTACTGGCCGGTGCTGCGACTGCAGAACGGCAAGCAGGAACGGGACGCGGGCGCCCCGGGCGGCGGCACCGAGGGCAACGCGGGCCAGATCGTCACGGCCAAGCAGGTGACGCTGACGTTCGTGGGCAACCCGCGCGGCAAGGTCACCGCGATGCCCCGCCTGCTGCGCATCATCACCGGTGACGCCAAGGCCTTCGTCAACGGCCCCACCAACGCCAACGCCTCCTGGAGCTGCACCGGTTTCGAGGACCGGCAGCTCAAGGACAAGTACCCGCTGTGTCCGTCCGGCAGCGACGTGGTGCGCACCTTCCGTTTCCAGAGCTGCTGGGACGGCCGCAATATCGACAGCGCCAACCACCGCACCCATGTGGCCTTCGCCGGCCCCGACGGCTCCTGCCCCGAGGGCTTCCAGGCGATCCCGCAGCTGGTCCAGCGCATCGTCTACGACGTCGCCGCGCCGAGCCTGGACGACGGCGGCCGAACGGTGCCGCTGTTCGCGGTGGACTCCTTCCCCGAGCAGCTGCACAAGCCGGTCACCGACCACGGCGACTTCATCAACGTCTTCGACGAGGACCTGATGCGCGAGATGGTCGACTGCATCAACTCGGGCCGGACCTGCGGACCTCGCGGCGGTGACGACTCCGGTGCCACCACGGCCCCGAGCCCGAGCGGCGACACCGGTGCGACGGACGCCCCGGGCACGGGCACCGGCGGCGCCACGGCCGACCCCGCCACGAGCGCCCCGGCCGAGCCTGCCCCGGCTTCCTCCGACTCGACGCAGGAGCCCAGGACCTACACGACGACCTCGCCGGCGAACACCACCAAGGACGACAAGCCCGCCAAGCAGGACGGCCGGACCAAGCAGGACAGCGAGGGCAAGCAGACCGCTCCCGCGAAGGCCGACAAGGCCGCCTCGACCGGACCGTCCGACTCGGGTGCCGGTGAGGTCGGCCAGGCCACCCAGACCCCTGCCGACGGTCAGGCCGCCCAGTCCCCGGCCGCACAGGCGCAGCCCCCCGCCGCACAGACCGAACCCCAGGCGGTCCAGGGCGGCCTCGCCGAGACCGGAGCGCACCTGTGGCCCGCGGCCATCGGCACGCTGCTCGCGTTGTCCGGGGTCGTCATGCTGCTCCGGGCCAGGCGCCTGCGGTACTGAGCGCACGTCTTGGACGACGGAACGGCGGCCCCACCCTCCTGCGGTGCGGCCGCCGTTCCGTCGTCCGGAGCCCGTCCGCTACTTGTGGGAGCGCTCCCACACATATCAAGATGTCCGCATGCCACCCCATGAAGAGGTCCGCAGGCCACCAACGGACCCCCACCCCGCCGTCCGCCCCTACCACCCCACCGACCGCGACGCCGTCGCCGACATCTGCGTCCGTACCGCGTACAACGGCGGCGACTCCCGCGCCCTCTGTCCGGACCTGCGCCTGATGCCGTCGATCTTCGCCGAGCCCTACTGCCACTTCGACCCGGAGCTGGCGTTCGTCCTGGACGACGGCGCAGGCCGGGCGGTGGGGTACGTCGTCGGCACGGCGGACACCGGGCGGTTCGTCAAGGACTTCCGGCGGACCTGGATCCCCCGGCTGGCCGACCGCTACCCGGAACCCACCGCGCCGGCCCGCACGTTCAGCGAGGAGATGATCGGCCTCCTGCACCGCCCGGAGCGCATGCTCGTGCCCGAACTCGCCGCCCACCCGGCCCACCTGCACATCGATCTGCTGCCGCCCTGGCAAGGGCGCGGCTACGGCCGCCGGCTGATGCACACGCTGCTGAACGCCCTGCACGCGCAGGGCGTTCCGGCCGTCCACCTCGGTATGGTCACCGTCAACACGGCCGCCCGCGCGTTCTACGACCGGCTCGGCTTCCACGAGATCCCGGTCGCGGACCCCGGCCCGCTCACCTATCTGGGCCGGGCCGCGACCACGGACTGAGCACCCGCCCGGAGGTGCCTGTCAGAGGACGCGCAGGGTCTGCTTGGCGAGTTCGTACGCGGGCAGCATCGCGTTGTGCTCGTCGGTGTCCATCCCGCCGAGGTGCAGCACGACCGGGCCGTCGGGCGTGGAGACCGCGAACGCGCTCTCCTTCTTCGTCTCCTCCAGGAGCTTGCTCGTGTAGAGGTACTCCACCTCCACACCGGACAGGCCGGTGGCCGTCCTGAAGGAGCGGTACTTCTCCTTGCTGGTGTTGTCCTCGGCGGCGACGAACTGCCGCAGGACCGTGCGCGCGTCGGCGTCGCCCGGCTCGCCGGTCCACACCCGCAGGAAGCCGATCTTGCCGGCGGGTTTGGCGTCGATCTCACAGGCGGTGGTGACCGGGCCCTGCCGGAGGAGGGAGTCGGCGAGTGCTCCGCTCAGGTCGCCGTCCGACCCCTTCGACGCCTTGGACAGCTCCTTCTCGGCGTCGATCCCCTTGGCCTTCCAGCGCTTGGCGATGTCGAAGCTGACGGGCAGTTCGCAGGCCGACCCCGCGGCGCCGACGGTGCCGCCGCGCGCCGCGACCGCACTCTTCGCTCCCGCGCTCCCGGCGGCCGACGGGCTCCCCGACGCCTTCGCGTCCCCGTCCGGCGACTGCGAGCAGCCTGCCAGTACCGCCGCCAGCACCACCGCCTGGACCACCCGGCCTCGCACGAACCCCACTCTGACCTGCACTGTCGTCTCCCCTCCTGTTCAGCGCGGCCACTGTAACCGAGGGCACCGACATCGCCGTACGCAATAAAGGGGGCTCAGTAAGGGGGCTCAGTCCCCGTCCCGCCGGCAGTACAGGAACAGATGCGGCTCGGGTACGGCGTCGGGGTGCGCGGGGGAGAACAGGGCGTGCTCCTCGGACAGGACCGTCAGGCCCGCCCCGCTCACCAGCTGCGTGAAGTCCCCGGCGGCGAAGCTCGTCACCCGTACCGGCTGCCCCATGAACACCCCCTCGACGTCCTCCATGTCGAGCGGCACGGTGGCCAGCACCGCGAGCCCGCCGGGCCGCAGCGCACGCGCCATGCGGCCCACGACGGCCGACTGCTCGGCACGGGACATCTGCAGCAGCGAGAAGTACCCGCACACCGCGTCGAACGAGCCCTCGGTGAGCGGCAGTTCACGGATGTCGGCGAGCCGGAACTCGGCCTCGGGTACCTGTCGGGCAGCGATGTCGACCATCACAGGGGAGACGTCGACGCCGAGCACGCTGTGCCCCGCCTCCGCGAGGGTCTGCGCGGTCGGCCGTCCGGTCCCGCTGCCCACGTCCAGTACCCGGCTGCCCGGCTGCAGCCGGTCCAGCAGCCACCGGAGCGAGGCCCGGTGCGCCTCGGACGACGCGAACGCCTTCTCGTAGTCGAGACCCAGCGCGTCGAACACCACGGCGGCCGGTGCCCGCTGCTCGTCCTCGCCCAAGACGACTCCTCCCGTGTCCGGTCCAGGTGCCCGGCATCGTCGCACCTTCGGCTCTGGGCTCACCATGCCACGCGCCGGGCGCCGTTTGCGGGCCGTGGCACCGGCAGGGCAGGGTTCGGGACGTGCCTACCTTGCTGATCGTGCATCACACCCCCTCGCCCAACTGCCAGGCCATGTTCGAGGCCGTCGTCTCCGGCGCGACCACACCGGAGATCGAGGGCGTCCGTGTCGTGCGACGGGCCGCCCTGTCCGCCACCGCCTCCGACGTCCTGGCGGCCGACGGCTATCTCCTCGGCACCCCGGCGAACCTCGGCTATATGTCCGGCGCCCTCAAGCACTTCTTCGACCAGGTCTACTACCCCTGCCTGGACGAGACCCGGGGCCGGCCCTTCGGCTACTACGTCCACGGCGGCAGCGACGTCACGGGCGCCGTCCGCGCGATCGAGGCCCTCACCACCGGCCTCGGCTGGCGCCGTGCCGCGGACGCGGTGACCGTCACCGGCGAGCCCGGCAAGGCGGGTGTGCAGGCCTGCTGGGAGCTGGGCGCCACGGTCGCGGCGGGACTCATGGCCGAGGCCTGAACGGCCGGTCCGCCACCTGAGCGGTCTTCGTGCGGTTGCCTCCGGTCACCGGCGTGGACGGGGCCGGGGCCCACCCGCCGCTCTGTCAGTCCTGCCGCGGGACCGGGCGTCGAGCCCCCTCCGACAGCAGCCGGGAGGCCACGCGCCGCTCGTCCGGCCAGCGCACGTCGTACGCCCAGCCCCACCGCTCGAACCGGGCGATCAGCCAGGCCGTGAGGTCCGGCTGCCCCTTCAGCCCACCGTGCCGGGCGCTGTTGGGGTCGGCGTGGTGAAGGTTGTGCCAGCCCTCGCCGAAGGTCAGCAGCGCCACCCAGTGCACGTCCCGGGACTGGTCGCGGGTGGCGTAGTGCTGCGGACCGAAGACGTGCGCGATCGAGTTGACGGACCAGGTCACATGGTGGACCACCGCGTACCGGACCAGGCTCGCCCAGAAGAAGGTGACCGCCGCCGCCCGCCAGTCCCGGGTCCAGGCCAGGACCAGCGCCGGGGGCAGGGCCAGGGAGACGGCGATGGTCGCCCCGTAGCAGCGGTCCAGGAGGCGCACATCCGGATCGGCGAGCAGATCGGGGGCGTAGCGCGGGTAGTTGGAGCGGACCTTGGAGGAGGAGAACCAGCCGACCTGGGCGTGCCAGAGCCCCTTGAACAGGGCCCGGCGGGTGGTGCCGTACTTCCACGGCGAGTGCGGATCGCCGTCCCGGTCGGCGTACTGGTGGTGACGTCGATGCTCGGCCACCCACAGGGTGACCGGTCCCTCCATGGCCAGCCCGCCCGCGAACCCGAGGGCGATCCGCAGCGGCCGTTTCGCCTTGAACGACAGGTGGGTGAAGTGCCGGTGGTAGCCGGCGGTGATGCCCATGATGGACAGCGTGTACATGCCGACGCCGAGGAGCACGTCGTACCAGCGCGGCCCCCAGCCCTCGACGAGAGCGACGGGCAGTGCCGCGGCCAGTACGACCAGGGGTGCCGCGACGATCAGGAGCAGGGAACCGGTGCGCGTCGCACGGCTGACCGGGACGGTGTCGGGGAGCGGGGCCCGTAGGCCGTTCGGGTGTTCGGCGGCGGCGCTCACGGCGCACCTCCCGCGAGGAGGAGCGGGCAAGTGGAGGGGGTCATGTGCGGCGATTATGCGGGAGCCGCATCCGCCCCCGGCCCAGGCGCGCACGGGGATACGGGACCGGCGCACATCCTCTACCTGGATGGATGAAGGTGCGGGTGGGATGCCCCTGGCCGACGATGGGTGGGTGATCGCGTCCCAGGGGCGCGGTCGTACACCGTCGGACGTCGTCGAGTCGAGGGAGCGTCGCATGGGAGCGGACGGCCACATACGCGGACGAACCGCCCAGGACGAGCAGGACGCCAAGGAACTGCTGCGCCGGTGCGCACGGGACGTGGTGGACGTCGCCGAGGCCATCCGCGAGGTTTCCGCACGCACCAGCACCGCGCTGTTCGCGCCGACCCTGACCACCTCCGCGCGCCGCCGTCCCCGTACCGGTCTCGTCGCCCAGTGGGCGCTGCTGCGGGCCCTGACGAACAAGGAGGGCCTCGGCGGCTCCGCGATCACGGCAGCGAAGGGAATGGGGCGTGTGCTCGGTGCGGCCGGGGAGGTGCTGGGCCGGGAGAGCCTGGCCGCGCTGGTGGCCGTCACCTCCCTGCGCCTGAGGATCGCCGCCGTGCTCTTCGACCACCCCGAGTTCGAACGCGACCCGGGCATGCGCCGGCTGCTGGACGCCGTCACCGCCGACCGCGACCTGGAGGCCGTACGGGCCCTGCGCGCCTTGTTCAGGGACCAGGGCGCCCAGCGCGCCCTGTCCGGGCTCGCGCCCCTGATGGCCGAACTCCTCGCCATCCGCGCCCTGCTGGACGAGGACCCGAAGAACGACGAGACCGGCTGGGCACTGGCCGCGGGCCGTGAGCTGTCCGCCGACCCGCTGCACGGCATCAGCGCCTCCCACCTCGCGGGCATGGACCAGGGAGAGGGCGCCGCCGAGGCCGTCGACCTCACCGACCAGGAGCGGCAGACCATCGCCACCGAGGGCTCCCTCCTCGGCTTCCTGCGCAACATCGAGGTGCTGTCCACCGACGGGCGGATCCTGGTGCAGAACGTGCGCGGCCCCGACGGCGTCGTCCGGTACGTCGTCCAGGCCCCCGGCATGGCGCCCGGCCGCCCCCGCAACGACTCGCCGCAGGACTTCGTCGGCGCCTGGCGCAACCTCTTCATGACCGACTCGCCCTACACCCGCTCGATCCTGCTCGCCCTCGCGGACTACGGCATCCCGCGCGGCGCCGAACTCGCCCTGATCGGGCACAGCGAGGGCGGAATCGCGGTGATGAACCTGGCGCAGAACGAGGACTTCTGCCGCGCCTACCGGGTCACGCACGTGATCGTGGTCGGCTCCCCGGTCGACAACAAGAAGCCCGCCGACCCGCGCACCTGGGTCGCCAGCATCACCAACCAGCACGACATCGTGCCCGTCCTCGACGGCCGGGGAGCGGGCTCCGCCTTCAATCCGCACCCCAACTGGTACGAGGTCGACTACACCGGGCCCACCCACGAGTTCCCGCTCTGCCACATGATCCGCGAGTACATCGAGCACCTGCGGACCGTCATCCCCGAGGCCCGCGAGGACGTCGACAAGGCGCTCACCGCCTACCGCGGCCCGGTCGTGCGCACCCGGGCCTACCAGCTCAAGGACCGTGCCCACCCGCCCGAGGGCTACCCCTTCCTCACCGTCCCCACCACCTCCCTGGCCACCACGACCGGACCCGTCGACGTCCCGGTGCGCTACTACGACTCCTCCGCCGCCCACCTCTGCTTCGCCGTCGACGCCGCGGCCGCGCGCAGCCTGCTGCCCGATGTCACCTGGCTGGTGCCGAGCCGGCTGGGGCGGCGGGCGCTCGCGGTGCTGTCCTTGTACGAGCACCGCTGCTCCACGATCGGCCCCTACGCCGAGATCGCCCTGTCGGTGCTGGTGGACGACCTGTGGCGGCCACGCCCGTTCGACGTCGCCACCGACCTGCTGCGCCGTGTCGACCTGCGCCGCACCGGCCGCTACGTCCTCTCCCTCGCGGTGAGCAGCGAGGAGTCCCGCGTCGTCGCCCAGGAGGTCTGGGGCCAGCCCGCGGTCCGCACCGCCGCCGAGGTCGACCTGATGAACCGTGCCGTCGGTGTCACCGCGCCGGAACTCGGGCTCACCGTCGAGGGCCGCCTCGGCCCGGGGCTGCGCTGTCCCGAGGCGGACTGGGTCCTCTACGGCCGGCGCGGCGACAGCACCGTGCGCACCCTGGTCCGGGCCCACGGCCGGCTGCGGCTGCACACCGGAACCGGCGTACGGCTGCAACTGGACACCGCCGCCGCCGAACCCATGGCCGGGCAGCTGCGCCGGCTCGGCATCGACACGGCCCGGCCGCTCTTCGTGCTGTCCTGCCCGCAGTTCATGCTCCACCGCAGCGCCGGCGCCGTCCTGCCGCGCTGACCCCGTCCGCACACCCCTGAGTGGGAGCCACCATGGTCACCGAGTCCCTCCGCACCCTGCCTTCGTCCGACGAACTCCTCGATCAGGCAGGCAGGTTGCGCGCCGACGCCGACCTGATGGCGGGCTACGCCCGGCGGCTGCTCGCCACCGCGTCCGCGTTGACCGGCTGCCCGGCGGCACCCGAGTGGAGCCGCCCCACCCTGGAACAGCAGGCGGCCGCCTGCGGCACGGCGGCGGAGCAACTGCGTACCGCCGCCGAGGCATTGCTCGCGCACAGGCGAGCCTGAGGCACCTGCTCAGAGCGCGGTGGCCCGGGTGTCCGCCGCGCTCCGGCCGAGCGAGACGAAGTAACGCCCCTTGTCCTCCGGCAGGTTGCGGTGCACCAGGTCGGAGAAGCTGCGGGTCTCCCGGACGATCCGCAGGCCCTCGGGGGAGAACGTCGACGGCCCGAACAGACGTGGTGCGAGAAGCGGGTTGTTCAGCGCCTCCGAGAACGCGTCCACGGAGATGATGCGTTCGAGCAGCCGCCCGAAGATGGCCCCCGGTTCCGGCTCCTCCGCGAACAGGCCGACGAACAGGTCGATCGCGTCGACGCTGCCGTACACGTCCAGCAGCGCCTCCTGCACCCGCGGGTCGCCGGAGATCTGCCGCGGGTCGGTGATCCGCGGGAAGCCGTAGTAGGCGCGGTAGTCGTTGTACGGGGCCAGCCGCAGCTCGCGGCCGACGGCGACACTGCGCGTCTCGATGGGCAGCAGCACCTCGTCGGTGTTGAACAGGCCGGACAGACCGGCCTGTTGCCGGGACAGGTCCTCGAACAGCGGGCCCAGGCCCCGGTCCAGGACGATCCGCCCGTTGGCGATGGTGTGGGCGAGCGGGACGTCGCGGCCGCCGATCCGGTAGGTGGACGGGACGAGGCTGTGCCAGCGGTAGACGAGGCTGAACTCGATCGTCGCCCAGTTCTGCCGGTGCCACACCCCACGGTCGGTGCGCACCGGGTCGAGGACGAAGTCGAAGTGGTACGGCGTGATGTGGTTGATGTACTCCTCCAGCATCACCCGGATCATCAGCACGATCAGCGTGTTGCGGGTGGTCTGGAAGAGGCGTTCGTCGTCCCAGTCGTGGTGGGCGGCGGCGAGGACGCCGGCCACCCGGTTGTGCTCGCGCAGGAAGAGCACGTTCATCGCCATCGGGCCGATGTGCGCGTGGGCCCGGTCGCCGCCGCACGCGAACAGGGTGTCCCGCAGCTCCTCGGGCACCTCGTCGAACCGGACCGGCCTGATCGCCCGGAACTCGTCCCTGATCCGCCCGCCCTCGCACAGCCGCGGCGGGAACTCGGCGCCGCCGACCAGCCGGCTCTTCATCCGCCCGCCCTCGAAGGTGCGCAGGCACGCGGTGACCTCCTCGCGGTCGCCGTAGAGCTGGCTCATGTCGAGGGTGTGCGGGGAGTCGGTGCGGCGCGGATCGCCGGTGGCGGCGTGCCCGCGCAGGAATCCGTCGGTGAACCACTGCGCGAACGCGGGCAGCAGGGCGGAGGACCGGCTGCAGTACCGGGTCTCGCCGTCGCGCCGGAACAGCTCGGTGACCCTCTCGGGGGAGGGCAGGTCCCTGCGCGGCCCGGCCACCGGAGGCAGGTGCCGGCCCACCCAGGAGCGGTCGGTGAGCGAGTCCCAGGAGGTGTACGGGCTCTTGGTGCTCAGCGGGTCGGGGCGGGGCGGCGCCTTGAGGACGGCCAGGTCGGTCAGCGTGGAGTTCAGGCGGCGGTGCAGCCATCTGCTGCGCCGGGACGTCTGCCACATCGGCCCGTAGTGGGTCAGCAGGTGGGTCTCGAAGCGGTTGCGCCATCCGTCGCGGGACCTGTCGCGCGCCCCGGTCCACGGCACGGTCCGGGTCTCGGGTGCACGAGACGTGGCGGTCATGGGTCCTCCCGGTCAGGTCGCGTTCCCGGCCGGGCGGCCGGAACTCACTGGGTAGTGCTGGGGGAACGGGGTACCCGCGTAGTCCATGGCGCGCTCGCCGCCGGGCAGCGGCCGGACGCCGGGGCGCAGCAGCACGCGCCGCACCAGCTCGGGCACGATCACCGAGGCCGAGTACTTGCCCAGGCAGTCATGGGCGCCGTAGCCGAGGACGAGGTTGTGGGCGGGCGGGCGTCCGGGCCGGAACTCGGCGGGCGCGTCGACGACCTGCCCGTCGAACATCGCCGAAGCGAAGCACGCCAGTACCACGCTCTTGGCGGGGATCACCGTCTGCCGCTCGGTGCCGGCGGCGAGGGTGTGGTCGCGCACGCACAGCCGGGGCGTGACGGGCACGAACGGATGGAAGCGCAGCGCCTCCCACACATAGCTGTCGAAGAGAGCCGGATCGCCGTTGCCTGCCGCGCGTTCCGCCTCGGCCAGCACCTCGGGGCGTACGGTGAGTTCCTTGACGGCGGTGGCCACGCACTGGGTGATGTTCTGCTGGGAGCCCGTCAGATAGCCGACCAGGTTGGCGTTGACCCGCTCGTCGTCGAAGCCGTACTCGGCGGGCAGCCGGGTGCGCAGCATCCGGCCGAGGACGTCGTCGGGGCCGTCGCCTGACGCGGCCCGGCGGCCGGTGATCACCTCGGCCACCCGGTCGTGCAGCTCCCGGCCCGCGGCCACGCCTGCCGCGTGGATCTCCGGGTTCCGGTCGGGGTTGACGGCGAACGCCCACTGCATCCTGCGGGTGCAGTTGTGCAGGGTGTCCTCGTCGATGCCGGTGAAGCCCAGATAGGCGACTGAGATGCGGGCGGCGGCCAGGCGGGAGTAGTCCTGGATCAGGTCGAACGTGTCCGTGCCCCGGGCGAGCGCCTCGTCCAGCAGGGAGTCGGCGATCGACGCCGTCAGCTCCCGTACCCGGGGCGCGTCCTCGGGGCCGAGGATCAGCTGTCCGTAGCCGCGTTCGCGCCAGTGCAGGTCGGCGTTGTCCCGGGCGAGGACGAACGGCGCGCCGAGCACGTCCTCCAGCGCCGGGCCGAACACGCCGACGGTGAACGTCTCCGGCGCGGACAGCACCTCCAGCACGTCGGGGTGCCGGGTCACGAACACGCCGACCGGGGTGCTGAACACGGGCCGCTCGGCACGCAGCTGCGCGAAGAGGGACGCCTTCTCGGCCACCATGGCCTTCCGCAACAGCCCCACCCGCTGCGGGACGTCGTCATCGGGGATCGCGTCGTAAGCGGCGAGAAAGTCCATGAGCGCATTCACCCATCGGCCCGGACCCGCCGCACGTCAGACGGGCATACGGGGCAGCGCCGACGTGCACCGGAGCAGGGACGCGGGTGACGATTCGGCCGGGAACGGTCCCGTCCCGGAGAGGAGTGCCGCGATGCTGTCCGCCTGGGCCGGGGCCCTCGTGCCCGTCTTCAGTGACACGACCGTGAGCGGTGCCGACCGTCTGGACGGCGGGCCCGGCCGCATCCTCGCCGCCAACCACACCTCGTTCTTCGACCCGGTGCTGCTCATCGGCACCCTGCACCGGCTCGGCCACCGGCCCGCCGTCCTCGCCACCGCCGCCCTGTGGCGGGTGCCCCTGCTGTCCCGGGCCCTCACCCACGAGGGCTACGTACCGGTGCACCGGGGCAGCCGCCGCGCCCCGGACGCCCTGCGGCACGCCGCCGACGCCCTCACCGAGGGCCGCAGCGTGCTCGTCTACCCCGAGGGCGGCCTGCCCCGCTACGACGCCTCGCTCGACCGCCCGCCCGGACGCCTGAAGTCCGGCGTCGTCCGCCTCGCCCTGTCCAGCGGGGCCCCGGTCGTCCCGATCGGGCACGCGGGCGCCCGCCGGGTCTCCTCCGGAAGCCGCGCCAAGCAACTGGCCGGCTGGGCCACCGCCCCGGCCCGCCGCCCCCGCGTCCACGTCCACATCGGCCCGGCCCTTCCGCCGGCCGACTCGCCCCGGGCGCTGGACGATCTGGAGACCGCCCTCGCCGACGCCTGGTCGTGCGCGGTACGGGCGCTGGGGGTGACCATTCGTCAGTGACGTTCGCACATCCGGGTGGTAGCGGGTCCCGTCCTGAGCCGAACGAGTTGTCGTAGCCCGGAATGGTCGCATTCGGGCCGGATAATCACGGCTCATGCAGCCTGTGAAAGCACGTGTCCCGGCGCGGCGCGCCCCCGTGGCCGTCACCGGACTGGGACTGGTCACACCGGCCGGGATCGGCCGCGACGCGACGTGGGAGGGCCTGTGCGCGGGTCAGTCCACCGCGGCCGTCGACCCCGGCCTCGACGGACTGCCCGTGGCCTTCTCCTGCCAGGTGCCCGCCCTCGACACGGCCGGCCTGCTCGGGCACCGGCTCAGCCGCCGCCTGGACCGCTTCACCACCTTCGCGCTGCTCGCCGCCCGGGAGGCCGTCGCCGACGCCCGGCTCACCCCCGGCGGCTGGGACGGGGCCCGCGTCGGCGTCGTGATGGGGGTCGGCACCGGGTCCATGCAGGGCTGGCAGGCCGAGTTCGACCGGCTCGCCCACAGCACTCCGGAACGGGTCTCGCCGCTGGCGCTGCCGCGCAGCGTGCCCAACATGGCCGCCGCCGAGATCGCCCTCGACCTCGGTGCGCAGGGTCCCAACATGGTCGTGAGCACCGCCTGCGCCTCCGGCACCAGCGCGCTCGGACTGGCCCGGGACTGGCTGCTGTCCGGTGCCTGCGACCTCGTCCTCGCCGGGGGCAGCGAGTCGGCCCGGCTGCGGATGACCGCGGCCTGCTTCGCCCAGATGCGCGCCCTGTCCCGCCGGGCCGACAGCCCCGAGGAGGCCTCCCGGCCGTTCGACCGCGACCGGGACGGCTTCGTCCTCGGCGAGGGTGCCGCCGTCCTCGTTCTGGAAAGAGTGGAGGACGCACGCGCCCGCAGTGCCCGGCCCGCGGCCCTGCTCTCCGGGTTCGGCGCCTCCTGCGACGCCCACCACTTCACCGCCCCGCACCCCGACGGCGACGGCGCCGCCCGCGCCATCCGCGGCGCCCTCCTGGACGCCGGCCTCGCCCCCGAGGACATCGATCACGTCAACGCGCACGGCACCGCCACCCCGCAGGGCGACACGGCCGAGCACAACGCGCTGTACCAGGCCTTCCGCCGGCCGCCGCCCGTCACCGCGGTCAAGGGCACCATCGGGCACGCCATCGGCGGCGCCGGCGCCATCGAGGCGGCCTGCACCGTGCTCACCCTGCGCCACCAGCTGATCCCGCCCACCGCCAACCTGGACACCCTCGACCCGGCGATGGACCTGGACGTCGTCACCAAGACGCCCCGCCCGCACCGGATACGAGCCGCCCTCAGCAACTCGTTCGGCTTCGGCGGCCAGAACGCCGTGCTCGCCTTCACCGCCGTCGACTCGCCGCCTCTTTGCACGTGACCCCAGCCGAAAGGTCCCCCCTCTTGTCGGAGTTCTCGGAACCCACCCCGCTGGCCGGCAGACCGCGGTCCTGGCCCAACGGCGAGCAGCTCATGATCGGCGTGTTCGTCGCCGTACCGTTCCTGGCGCTCCTCGCCGCCGTGCCCCTCGCCTGGCGGCACGGTCTGAGCCCCACGGACCTCGTGCTCGCCGTCGTCTTCTACCTCGTCAGCGGACTCGGCATCACCGTCGGCTTCCACCGGCACTTCACCCACGGCTCCTTCAAGGCCGGCCGGCCGCTCAGGATCGCCCTCGCCCTGGCCGGCAGCCTCGCCGTACAGGGCCCGCTGCTCACCTGGGTCGCCGACCACCGCAAGCACCACCGCTACTCCGACCGCGACGGGGACCCGCACTCGCCCTGGCGGTACGGCCGCTCGCCCCGCGCCCTGGCCAAGGGCATGTTCTACGCCCACCTGGGCTGGCTCTTCGAGACCGAGCACGCCTCGCCCCGCACCTACGCACCCGACCTCGTCCGCGACCGCACGCTGATGCTGATCTCCAAGCGCTTCGGTCTCGTGGTCCTGGCCTCGGTCGCCCTGCCCGCACTGCTCGGCGCGGTGCTGACCCGGTCCTGGCAGGGGGCGTTCAGCGCGTTCTTCTGGGCCGGGCTGGTGCGGATCTGTCTCGTCCACCATGTCACCTGGTCCATCAACTCCATCTGCCACGCGGCCGGTTCCCGGCCCTTCCGCAGCCGGGACCGCTCGGGCAACGTGTGGTGGCTGGCCCCGCTGTCCTTCGGCGAGTCCTGGCACAACCTCCACCACGCCGACCCCACCAGCGCCCGGCACGGCGTGCTCACCGGCCAGCTCGACGCCAGCGCCCGCCTGATCCGCTGGTTCGAACGCCTCGGCTGGGCCTACGACGTCCGCTGGCCGGAGCGGCGCCGCGTCACCGCCCGCCGGCGCGAGAACGGGAGTCCGCAGGAATGACCGTACGGCAGCACGTGCACGTCAGCGGCCGCGTACAGGGCGTGTTCTACCGCGACACCTGCCGTCGGTTCGCCGAGGAACGGGGAGTGGCGGGCTGGGTGCGCAACCTCTACAACGGCGACGTGGAAGCCGTGTTCGAGGGGGAGCCCGACGACGTCGCCGCCATGGCGCACTGGGCGGCCAAGGGCCCGCGGTCGGCCCAGGTGACCCGCTGCACGGGCGTCACCGAGGAACCCGAGGGCCTGTCCGGCTTCCACGTACTGCCCGACGCCCCACCCGGCGACGACCCCCGCGCCGGGTAGCCCGACGGGCAGCCGGTTTCAGTGCATCCCCTCCGCCGCCGCCCGGGTCAGCTGCAGTGGGCCGCAGCCGTTGTATCGTGCCGTACCCAGACGGCCTCGATCACACGGCCGTCCGGCAGGGTGTGCCGGGGCGGTCCCTCGTCCGGGACGAATCCCGCTCGGGCCAGGGCCCGTCGGCTCGCGGTGTTTCCGGGTTCCGCGCCCGCCCGGACCCTGGTCATGCCGAAGTGGGTGTGCGCGAGCAGTGCGCCGGCTCCGAACAACTCCGCCCCGAGGCCCTGCCCGCGGCAGCGTGGCGCCAGCCAGCCGCCCACCTCGCCCGCGCGGTGCTCCAGTTGCAGTCCTCCGGCATAGCTGAGGTCGGCTCTGCGCACACAGACCAGGAACACCGGGACGTCGGGGTCGGGGGTGAAGGGCTTGGCCAGCAGGCGGGGGACGCGGCGGCCGTCGTCGCCGGCGGGCCGCCACTCCAGCAGCGCGCGCCGGGTGGCGGGGCTGGGCACGAGACGGTCGGCGTGGTTGCCGAGCCATCGCTGGGCCTCGGCGTCCGCACTGGCGGCCAGCGCCGCGGCCACGTCGAGGTGGGTCCGGGGCGTGAACAGCAACAGCCGCTCGGTGGCCAGGACGTGCCGGCCGGGATCGCACCGCCCGGGTACGGGGAGCCGGGACACGGCCCGGCTCCGGCGGACGAGCGACCAGAGCATGGAACCCCCCCGAAGGCACCGCTGCGTGACGGACGGTCCCGTTCCGGACGAGCACCGGGACCGCCGACGGATGCGAACGGCTCGCATCGGGGGTGAATCTACCGAGGAATCCGGCCGGGGTGGCTGCCGATGGCCGACGGCCTACGGCTGACGGCCTTCGGCCGGGTCACCCGGACCCGGTTTCGGACGGGTCCGGGTCCAGGACGGGTCGGCGGGCAGGTCGGGGACGGGGGTCGGCTGGAGCATGGGGCGGGGCTCCTTCGGACGAGTGGGGGACGGTCCGGGGG
>NZ_MCGQ01000034.1 GCF_002242805.1 Streptomyces diastatochromogenes
CAATAGGGATGTTGAGGACCGATCCTTACCGACCAGTGCTACTGGATCGTTCGTACCCGAATCCGGCCGCCCCCACCAGTCCTCGCGCGCCGTTCGGTGGACGGCGCCGGACGGGTTCAGCCGATGTCGACCGAGTACGACTTCGTGTCCAGCCGCCCGGAGCCCTTGAAGACCTCGGTGCCGGCCTCGATCCCGGAGACGTATTTGTCATTGCTCAGCAGCTTGCGCCGGACGAGTGCCTGGGTGAAGTCGTCGAGGTCGAGCGTGGTGCTCGTGGTGTTGGTGCGGCGGACGAAGGAGTACACCTTCCAGCCGATGTCGCCCTGGTAGATGTCCCACATGGCGCCGCCGAGGCTGACGCTGCCGTACTTGGTGCCGAGGGGACCCGCGCCGCCCTGCCGGTCGAGCCAGATCATGACCTCGTCGGTGGGCTGGTCCTGCCAGTCCGCCGTGCCCTTGGCGTGCAGCCACAGGTCGTACGACACGTTCGTCGTGCCGGGGTTCGAGCTGAGGGCGAAGCTCCACTTGGCGGTGACCTTCTTGCGGTCGCCGACCCGGATCGGCAGCCCGGTGGACGCCTTGTCGACCTTCCAGCCCCAGTGCCAGCCGAGGACCGTACTGGCGTACGACTTGACGTCGGAGTCCTTGCCCTTGCTGTTGGTGGCCCAGGTGTAGTCCGTCCCCCAGGAGACGGTGGAGCCGGAAGCCGAGTTGTCCCAGACACACTGGGTGCCCGTGCCCTTGTCCTGGCCCCAGAGGTTGTTGTTGACGTAGTACTTGCCGAGCGTGATGGTGTCGAAGGCCGCGCACTTCTTGCTCGACTCGCCGGCCTGCGCGACGGTGACGCCGGCGGCCGCCGCCAGGGCGACGGAGGCCGACAGGAGCGTCTTCGCCTTCTTCGACAGGCGCGGTCTGCGGTGTTGCATCGGGGGTCCTTCCGGGGGACGGTTCGTCTGCCGCCTCCCTGTGGCCGCCGGCCCGCCGAATGGTTGCCGAACCTACGGCCCGGAATTGCTGTCGAAGCGCTTCGACAGCCTATGGACACCCACCCCCGCTGAAGCTACTGTTAATACACCCTCACTCACCCTTGTCAGCCCCTGCGCAGTGTCGAAGCGCTTCACAAAGCTTGGAGAGCTGGATGGTCACCCTCGCCGAGGTCGCCCAGCACGCCGGAGTCTCGGCGAGCACGGTGAGCTATGTCCTCAGCGGCAAGCGGTCCATCTCCGCCACCACCCGGCAGCGGGTCGAGCAGAGCATCCGGGACCTCGGCTACCACCCGAACGCGGGCGCGCGCGCCCTGGCGAGCAACCGGTCGAACATCATCGCGCTGATGATCCCGCTGCGCACCGACATGTACGTGCCGGTGATGATGGAGATCGCCATCGCGGTGGCCACCACGGCACGTATGCACGGGTACGACGTCCTGCTGCTCACCGGCGAGGAGGGTCCCGACGCGGTACGCCGGGTCACCGGCAGCGGTCTTGCCGACGCGATGATCCTGATGGACGTCGAGCTGGAGGACGAGCGGCTGCCGCTGCTGCGGGGGACCGACCAGCCCTCGGTGCTGATCGGCCTGCCCGCCGACACCACCGGTCTGACCTGCGTGGATCTGGACTGGAGTGCGACGGGTGCGCTGTGCGTGGAGCATCTGGCGGGGCTCGGACACCGTGACATCGCTGTCATCGGCGAGGCCCCGGCGGTCTACGAGCGGCACACCGGCTTCGCCGAGCGCACCCTCGACGGGCTCCGCTCCCGCGCCCGCGAGACGGGCCTGCGGGTGCTGCACCGCCCGTGCGAGGGCGGGTACGACGCGATGGCCGTGACGCTGGCCCGGATCCTCGACGAGCGCCCGGGCACCACCGGGTTCGTCGTGCAGAACGAGTCCGCGGTGGAGCCGCTGCTCGCGCTGCTGCGCCAGCAGGGCCGGGCCGTGCCCGAGGACGTGTCGGTGGTCGCGATCTGCCCGGACCAGGTCGCGGTGCAGGCCTCGGTGCGGCTGACCTCGGTCGCCATCCCCGCGCAGGAGATGGGCCGGCACGCCGTGCAGCACCTGGTGGCCAAGCTGGACGGGCGGGGCAGCGACGAGGTCGTGCTGATCGCGCCCGAGCTGACGGTACGGGCGAGTTCGGGACCGGCGCCCGCCGCCTCCTGACGTACCCCCTTCTCACTGCCTCGCGGCTGCGGGGCACACCTCTGCCTGCTGTCCCTGTCTGCACTCCTTACTTCAGGAGCATGCCCGTGAACCAGCCTGCCGGAATTCAGCCCAAGGTCAGCCTCGCCCAGTCCTCCCCCACCGTCGGCACCTTCCGTGAGCGGGACGGCGCCCTGGAGTGGAGCGGCCGTCAGGAGACGGTGCGGATCGAGCCGTGGGGTCCGGACGCGGTCCGGGTGCGCGCCCGCCTCGGCGGCCCGGTGCTGGAGGATCTGCCGGGCGCGCTGCTGGACGCACCGCCGGCCACCGCGAGCACCGTCAAGATCGCCGAAGAACATGGCCTGTTGACGGTCGGGGCGCTGACCGTCGAGGTGACCGCCGAGGGGCTGGTCCGCTTCCTGCGCACCGACGACCGCTCGGAACTGCTCGCCGAGGAGCGCGCCCACTTCTGGTGGCCCGGCTCCCGCCTGTACACGGCCGTCGGCAACGGCCACCACCGCCTGGAACAGCGCTTTTCCGCGTACGAGGGCGAGAAGCTGTACGGCCTCGGCCAGCACCAGCACGGCCGCCTCGACCAGAAGGGCCTCGTGCTGGACCTGGTGCAGCGCAACGCCGAGGTGAGCGTCCCGGTGCTGGTCTCCAGCCGGGGCTACACCCTGCTGTGGAACAACCCGGCGATCGGCCGGGTGGAGCTGGCGGCCAACGGCACCCGCTGGGTGGCCGACTCGGCGCGGCAGCTCGACTACTGGATCACCGCGGGCACCCCGGCCGACGGCCAGCGCGCCTACAGCGCGGTGACCGGGCGTTCGCCGATGCTCCCGGAGTGGGCGGCGGGCTTCTGGCAGTGCAAGCTGCGCTACCGCACCCAGGACGAACTCCTCACCGTGGCACGGGAGTACAGGCGCCGGGGCCTGCCCATCTCCGCCATCGTCTGCGACTTCTTCCACTGGACCCACCTGGGCGAGTGGAGGTTCGACCCGAAGGAGTGGCCCGACCCGGCCGCGATGGTCCGCGAGCTGGACGAGCTGGGCATCAAGCTGGTGGTCAGCGTCTGGCCCTCGGTCTCGCCGCTGTCCGAGAACCACCCGCTCATGGAGCAGCGCGGCTACCTCATCGGCACCCAGTACGGCCCGATGGCGCACGCCGACTGGCCGGACAAGGGCGTCGACTCCACCGTCCAGGTGGCCTTCTACGACGCCACGAACCCCGAGGCACGGGAGTTCGTGTGGTCCCGCGTCCGCGACAACTACCTCGCCCCGTACGGCATCACGGCCTTCTGGCTGGACGCCTGCGAGCCCGAGCTGAAGCCGGGCTTCCCGGAGAACCTGCGCTACTGGGCGGGCCCGGGTCTGGAGGTCGGCAACCTCTACCCGCGCGAGAACGCCCGCACCTTCTACGAGGGCCTGCTGGCGGCGGGCGAGTCGGAGGTGGTCTCGCTCAACCGCTCGGCGTGGGCGGGCAGTCAGCGCTACGGCGCCGCCCTGTGGTCGGGTGACATCGGCACCGACTTCGCGACCCTGCGCCGCCAGATCGCGGCCGGCCTCAACACCGCGCTCTCCGGCATCCCCTGGTGGAACACCGACATCGGCGGCTTCCACGGCGGCGACCCGGACGACCCCTCGTACCGCGAGGTCATGGTCCGCTGGTTCCAGTTCGGCGCGCTGTCCCCGCTGATGCGCCTGCACGGCTTCCGTGACCCGGGCACGCCGCTGGGCCCGGACATGACCGGCGGCCCGAACGAGGTGTGGTCGTACGGCGAGGAGGCCGGCGCGATCCTGGAGAAGTACCTGCGGCTGCGCGAGCGCCTGAAGCCGTATGTGCTCCAGGTGATGCGGGAGGCGCACGAGGAAGGACAGCCCGTGCTGCGGCCGTTGTTCCTGGAGTTCCCCGACGACCAGGCGGCCTGGTCCGTCGACGACGCCTACCTCTTCGGCCGCGACCTGCTGGTCGCCCCGGTGCTGACGGCGGGGGCCACGGCCCGCACGACGTACCTTCCGGCGGGCGCGCGCTGGACGGACGCCTGGACGGGTGAGACGTACGAGGGCGGTACGGCGGTGACGGTGGACGCCCCGCTGGACCGTATCCC
This sequence comes from Streptomyces diastatochromogenes, assembly GCF_002242805.1. GTDB lineage: Bacteria > Actinomycetota > Actinomycetes > Streptomycetales > Streptomycetaceae > Streptomyces > Streptomyces diastatochromogenes. The sequence goes on from NZ_MCGQ01000034.1 coordinate 4,239, forward strand.
GCTGTTCCTGCGGGACGGCGCGGAGCTGCCGATCGCCGGCTGAGCACGGCAGAGGGGCCGGCCCCGGGCGGGACCGGCCCCTCTGCGTTGCTCAGCTGCTGCTGACGCCGTAGCTGTTGGTGACGAAGTCCATCCCGCCGGACGACGAGGTGATCTCGTAGCCGAACTGCAGGTCACCGATGGTCACGTCGCCGAACCAGCCCTTGGTGTCCTTGATCCACTTCAGGATCGGCAGGATGTTCACCGTGCCGGAGCTGGAGTTGGAGCTGCGGACGAAGGAGAAGACGTCGTTGGAGCCGTTGTTGCCCTTGTAGACGGTCCAGGTGGAACCGCCGAGGGTGAGGGAGCCCTGTGAGGTGCCGAGCGGGCCGACGGCTCCGGTCTTGTTGACCCAGAGCATGACCTCGTACTTGTAGCCGGTGTCCCAGATGTCGTACGACGTGTTGTACGCGCCGGACGACGGCACGGTGACGTTGTAGCTGCTGGTGAGCGAGGAGAGGGAGGTGATCGACTTGTTGATCACCTTCTTGGCGTTGGGGTAGGACTTGATGCCCCCGGTGTTCGGGTGGTCCGCCCAGACACCCCAGTTGGTGCCGGAGTTGGCCCAGATGCACTGGCTGCCGGCGCCGGAGCCCCAGATGTTGTTGTAGAGGGTGTAGCCGTTCAGCGTGGTGTTGCCCCACTGGTCGCAGGAGTTCCAGACGGCGGCGGAGGCGGGTGCCGAGGCGAGGCCGACGGTGGCGCCGAGGGCCAGGGCGGGGGCGATCAGGGCCTTGGCGACCCTGCTCAGCGTGCTTGTTGCCATGGGTGTCCCTTCCATGGGTGGGGGGAGTTCTCCGGGTTACCGCGCCCCCAGGGTGAGGACGCGGTCTTCTCCGGCGACGAGGTCGAGCGGCTCCGCGCCGGAGGAAGTCCGCAGTTCGATGCGGTGGGTGCGGCCGGGCTTGATGACGGCCCGAGCGCGGTCGGGGGTCCAGCTGAGGTCGATCTCCGCGCCGAACCGGGTCCGTACGCCCCTCAGTTCGCCCCGCGGGCAGGCGTCCGGGACGGCCGGCAGCAGGACGAGCCGGTCCGGGGTGGACTGCACGAGCATCTCGATCAGCACGGCGGGGAGGGTGTGCGCGGCGTCCGCGTTGTAGACGTCCCGGTTCGGGTAGTGGGCGCTCATCAGGGAGGCGTGGAAGAAGTCGCCCCGCAGGACCTGGCGCAGGGCGTGCGCGACCCGGTCGGGGTTCCTGAGCCGGGCCGCGATCAGGGCGTGGTGGAGATGGCCGTGGGCCGAGTGGTTCTCCGCGCCACGCAGCGCGAGGGCGCGGTGGGCGGCGGCGGCCAGGTCCGGGGTGTCGTAGGGAGTGATCTCGTCCAGGGGCCAGACGCCGTAGAGATGGCTGAGGTGGCGGTGGTCGTAGGTGTCGTCCAGGCCGGGCCAGGCCCACTCGGCGAGGGCGCCGTCGGCATTGATCCGGTGCGGGGGCAGACGGTCGGCCAACTCCCGCCATTTCTGGGCCTGTTCGGGATGGTAGGCGGCAGCGGTCAGCAGGGCGTGCCGGGCGGCGGAGAGGTCCATGGCCGCGTTGAGCGTGCCCCAGCTCGCGTTCGCGGGACGGTTCTCGGGCGAGTAGGACGGGACGACGACGAGGTGGCCGTCGGCGTCGGTGCGGGTGAGGAAGTCCTCGTAGAAGGCGGCGATCTCGGCGAGCACGGCGGCCGTGCGCGGGTCCTGTGCGCCACGGGTCTCGTCGTGGTCGACCAGCGGTTTGAGCAGCCAGTCGGCGCCGGCCGTCCACAGCTGGTGGGGGTACTCGCGGTCGAAGTGGTACGTGTACCCGGACTCACCGTCGGTGTGCGTGGGGGCGACCACGCCCCGGGCACCGAAGACGGCGCGCGCGTTCTCCCGCCAGTCCGGGAGCTGACGGTGGATCAGGTTGGCGTGCGCGTCCGTCACTTCCGGCAGGGCGGCGGCCGCAGCCGAGGCGGTCTGCAGGTTGAGGTTGGCGTTCGTGGTGAACGCCCCGGACCAGGCCGTGTTCCAGTCGCCGGTCCACAGGCCGGTCAGGCGGGGCGGGAGCAGGCCGCTGCTGGAGAGCAGGTGGTAGCGGCCGGCGGCGAAGAGCCGTTCCAGCAGGGCGGTGCTGTGCGGGCGCTTGAGCAGCTCGGAGCCGGGCAGGGTGCGGTCGGCCGGGTCGGCGCCCAGGTCGAGGGTGACCCGCCGGTAGGCGGTGCGGTGGCGGTCCAGGTGGCGGCCGAGGAGATCCTCGTACGACCCCTCGCCGCTCCCCAGGAGGTCGCGCAGCTCCCGGCCCTCGGCGACCACGTCCAGGTCGCCGGTGTGCCGGCGCACCCGGGTCAGCAGCAGCACCGAGCGGGCGCCGGCGACGCTGACGCCCGGCGGGACCAGTTCGGTGGTGCCACCGAAGGCCGCGACCAGGGTCACGCCGGTGTAGGCGCGGTCGCTGTCCGGGTAGCGGGCGCGCAGGCTCAGCAGGGCGCCCTCGGGGGTGAGGAGCGCGCCGTGGCCGACGCCCAGGCCGGCCGGGGCGCCCGGGAGCCGGTGGTCCAGCGAGACGACCAGGTCGGCCGCCGTGACCTCCTGCACGATCACGTCGTCCGCGCGGGAGACGAAGAGGCGGCTGTGCCAGTCGGCGCAGGCGGCCGTGACCTCGCCGGTGGTGAAGTCGACGGCCCGGCGGTAGCCGCCGCGCACGCTGTCGGCCGGCCTGCTCAGCCGTATCTGGAAGGCCGGATGGAACGGCTGCACCCACTGGAGCGGACGGCCGTCGGTGAAGCTCTCGGCCACCGTGCGGTCCCCGGCGAGCAACCGGTCCTGGAGGGCCGGGAGTTCGGCGGCGAGGCGGGGCGGCCGGGCGTGTTCGCTGCCGTTGGGGCGGACCAGGGTGTGCTGGGTGACGATGACCCGGTCGTCGTTCGGATCACCGAACACAAGGGCGCCGTGGTGGCCGTTGCCGCTCAGGAAGGCGTCCTCCCAGCGGGTGGCCGGGGCCGGCTCCCAGGTGCCGTGGACGGGTACGTGGCTCATGACCGCAGCACCGCCACGCCGTAGCGGCCGAGGGTGACCTCACCGGTGACGGTCGTATCGCCGAGCAGCTCGTGGTGGGTGCCCGGGACCTCGACGGCGACCGGCTCACGCCCGTGGTTGAGCAGGAACAGCAGCTCGCCCCGGCGCACCGCCTCGACGCCCGCCGGAAGCCCGTCGAGCACCGGGCGCACGCCCGCCTCGGCGGCGATCCGGGCGAGCAGCGCGCGCAGCGCGTCCGGTTCGGGGAGCGTGGAGACGTACCAGGCGCGGCCCCGGCGCAGCACGGCGGGCAGTCCGTCCAGCTCGCCGCCCTTGTACGGCACCGTCTCGGCGGCTCCGGGCTCCGGCTCGATCTCCTCCGACCACAGGGTGCCGCGGAAGCCGTCGCACTCCACGGTCTCCCCCGGCTCCAGCGGCCACCACTCGTGCAGCGTGCGGATGCCGAACAGCTCGCGCAGCCGGGCGTCCATCCCGCCGGGCCGTACCCGGTCGTCCTCGTCGGCGACGCCGGTGAGGAAGCCGGAGACCAGGGTGCCGCCGTCGCGGACGTACGCGAGGAGGTTGGCGATGGCGGTGTCGGTGAGGAGGTAGAGCTGCGGTACGAGCACGCACTTGTAGCGGGACAGGTCGTGCTCCGGATGGGCGAAGTCGGTGCCGAGGTGGGACTCCCACAGGGCCCGGTGCCAGGCGTGCAGCACGTCCGGCAGGTCGACCTCGGTGGACAGCCGGCCCTCGTGGGCACCGGCCCACCAGGAGTGCCAGTCGTGCAGGATCGCGATCTCGGCACCGCTGTGCCGCCCGGCCACCTGGGGACCGATCCGGGCGAGTTCGTTGCCGAGCTGTCTGACCTCCTGGTACGTACGGCCCTGCTCCCCCGCGTGGCTCACCATGCCGGAGTGGAACTTCTCGGCGCCCTGCCGGGACTGGCGCCACTGGAAATAGCAGACGGCGTCGGCGCCCCGGGCGACGGCCTGGAAGGACCAGAGCCGGTTGAGACCGCGCGGCTTGGGGTGGTTCACACCACGCCAGTTGACGGGTCCGGCCGCCTGCTCCATGAGCATCCAGGGGCCGCGCGCCTGCGACCGGGTGAGGTCGTGCACCAGGGCCCCGCGCTGGGCGCCGAGCGGGTCACGCGGATCGGGATAGAGGTCGACGGAGACGACGTCCTCCTCCGCCGCCCAGCGCCAGGCGTCCTGCCCGAACCACAGCGGCATGAAGTTGCTGGTCACCGGAAGGTGCGGGGTGTGCCTTCGGACGATGTCCCGCTCGGCCGTGTAGCACTCCAGCAGCATGTCGGAGGTGAAGCGGCGGAAGTCCAGCACCTGGGCCGGGTTGTGCAGGTAGTGCACGCGGCGCGGGGGCAGGATGCCGTCCCAGGTGTCGTAGCCCTGGCTCCAGAACGCCGTGCCCCAGGCGGAGTTGAGGGCGTCGAGGGTGCCGTACCGCTCCCGCAGCCAGCGGCGGAAGGCGGCGGCCGCCTCGTCGCCGTGGTCGAAGGTGCAGTACTCGTTGTTGATGTGCCACATCGTGAGGGCCGGGTGGGCGGCGTAGCGGGCGGCCAGGTCCTCGGTGATGGCGGCGGCGTAACGGCGGTAGGTGGCGCTGGAGTGCGAGAAGTGCTGGCGCCCGCCCCACCACTCGATCCGCCCGTCGGCGTCCCGGGGCAGGGTGTCCGGGTGCAGCCGGCCGAGCCAGGGCGGCGGGGAGCAGGTCGGGGTGGCGAGGACGACGCCGATGCCGTTCTCGTGCATCAGATCCATCAGCCGGTCCAGCCAGCCGAACTCCCGCCGTCCCGGCTCCGGTTCGAGCTTCGCCCAGGAGAAGACGCCGAGGGTCACGGAGTTGACGCCGGCGTCCCGCATCAGCCGGACGTCCTCGGGCCAGGTCTCCTCGGGCCACTGCTCCGGGTTGTAGTCGCCGCCGAAGAGGACGCGGCCTCGGGTGGCGTCGGCGAGGGTCGGCTTCATGCGGGCTCCCCGTACTGGATGCCCCGCCCGTTGGTGGCGAGGTAGACACGGCCGTACACGCGCGGATCACCGGTGATGGCGTCGCCGATGTACCCCCACTGGTGGGCGTCGTCGTTGATGCGCACCCAGCTCTTCGCCTCGTCGTCGGAGCGGTAGACGGCGGTGCTGCTGCCGGTGGACCCGACCTGGTAGATCGCCGGGTAGTCGGAGCCGTCGGCCGCCTTGCCGAAGCCGAGGGTGTACGAGGCCCGGCAACTGGCGACCTTCGAGAAGCTCGCCCCGCCGTCGGTGGACCGGTACAGCCCGTTCCACTTGGCGCTCAGCCACAGGTCACCCGAGCGTCCGGGCGCGGCGACCAGATGGAACTGGTTGTCCCCGGCGGGCAACCCATCGGCCCGCCTGCCGAACGTGAGCCCGCCGTCAGTGCTGGCGTACACGTTTCCGCTGTCGGTGTCGTACGCGTAGAAGAGCGTCGGGTCGGCGGGGTCGGCGACCGGTGTGGCGCCCTTCGGGAAGGAGGGGACCTCGGACCAGGTGGCCCCGTTGTCCGCCGAGCGGTGGGCCGGGTACTTGGTGCCGTCCCAGTGCACGAAGGACCACAGCAGCACGCTTCCGTCGGCGTTGGCGGCGATCGGCCCCGGCGCGTCCTTGGCGAGGCCCGGCTGGGCCGCGAAGGGCGCCCAGGTGCGCCCGCCGTCCTGCGAGAAGGCGCCGTTCCCGTGGTCTCCCCAGCCGGTCCGGACGACGTACGACGGTCTCGCCGCGGCCTGCGCGAGCCCGGTGGCCGTGCCGAACACGGGGTTGGTGGCCATGCCGCGCGACGGGGACGCGGTGAGCCGCTCGTGGTACATCACGCCGATGTCCCCGCTCCCGCTGATCAGGTGCGCCTCCCCGGCCGGGGGCGAGATCAGCCGGCGCACGGACGTCTCCTCCAGGCCCCGGATCTGCGGTGCCCAGTGGGTCAGGTCGCGGGTGCCGTAGAGGGTGGCGCCGGTGCCGTAGAGGACGTGGCGTGAGTCGTACGGGTCGATGGCGACGGCCTGGATCCACCAGCCGAACTTGGGCTCGTCACCGCCCCACTTGAGGAAGGGGGTCTCGGACACGTCGAAGACGGCCGTGTCCTTCAGCGAGGCCCAGCTGCGGCCGCCGTCGGTGGTGCGGTACAGGGTGTCCACGGCCGACCAGCGGTTGTTGGTGGAGACGACGACGGTGCCGGGGCGGCGGGCGTCGACGGCGACACCGCCGTAGCCGAAGGTGTCGGCGCCGCCCGGGGTGGCCGGGGTGACGTCGGTCCAGACGCCGGTCGGGGTGGCCAGCTTGTGCACGCTGCCGTCGGACTGGCCGTTGGGGCCCGGGGCGTTGGCGTACGTGACGTACAGCTCCCGGGTGTGCCGGTCGTAGGCGGCGCGGATCGGGACCTTGGCGGCGGTGCCGGTGGGCTGTCCGGGGACGGGCTCCCATGTGGTGCCGTCGGTGGTGCGGAACAGGTTGGCGGAGCTGCCGTCGGCGTCGCCCCAGCCGGCGTAGAGGGTACGTCCGGCGGCGACGAGGAGGGTGACGCCCTGGCCGGAGGCGGTGGGGGCGGGCGGGAAGCCGCTTGCCTGGGCCCAAGTCGCGCCGCTGTCCGTCGACTTGAGCAGCCCGTCGTGGCGGGTACCGAGCCACAGGATGTCGCTGTCGCACGGATCGACGAGCAGCCGCTCGCCCGCGCCCCGGCCGTCCTCGTTGGCACCGAGCTTCACGGTGAGGTCGGTGCGCTGCCAGGTGCTGCCGCGGTCCTCGGAGCGCAGGATCGCGCCGTTGCCTGCCCAGGACTGGGAGTAGGCGCCGAGGGCGAGGTAGAGGCGGTCCGGGTGGACGGGGTCCACGGCCATGGCCTCCACGCCGAGGAGGTTCCAGTCGTCCCAGCCGAGGTGGTCGATGAGGGGAGTCCAGCGGGCGGTGCGGGTGTCCCATCGGTATGCGCCGCCGATGTCCGTGCGGGCGTAGGCGAGGGCGGGGGTGGTGGGGTGGAAGAGGATGCCGGTGACGAATCCGGTGCCGCCGATCACTGCCGTGCGCCAGCGGTACGCGGGCTGCTTGGCTTCGGCGGCGTGGGCGGGTAGTGCGGTGAGGGCCGCCGCGACTGCCGTTCCGGCGAGGACGGTTCTGCGGCTCAGGCTGGGCATGGGGTACCTCGCTGGACGTGGGTTGATTGGTGGACCGGTACTGCTGCCGGCCGGGGGTGGGTCCGCTCACCGGCGCTGGCAGGGTGCCGCTGCGCCCACCCGTGCCGCCCCAGCGGCACGACTGCCCGCAGCTAGGGCGGCATGGCAGACGGCTGCGTGGCTACGGAGCGCATGCAGCAGACGTGCGCAGCAACTCCCCAGGGGCGCGGGGAACTGCGCGACCAGCCCCCACTCACCCGCACCCGCCGACGAACCGCACCGCCCCCTTGAGAAGGCACCCGTCAGCCCTTGATCGCCCCCGTCAACATCCCCTTCTTGAAATGCCTCTGGACGAACGGCGACAACACAGCAACCGGCACCAGCGCCAGCACCATCACCGCCATCTGAACTGCCAGCGGCGAAAGCTGCCCGGTGTTGATCTGCGTGGCCAGCCCCACCGGACGTTCCTGCTTCTGCACCAGCTGGATCATGACGTTCTGCAGCGGCATCATCTTCTGGTCGGTGAGATAGATCGACGCGTTGAACCAGGCACTCCAGTACCCCACCGCGTAGAACAGCGTGATGACGGCCAGCACCGCCCGGGACAGCGGCAGCACGATCTGCCACAGGATCCGCCAGTCCCCCGCCCCGTCGATCCGCGCACTGTCGATGAGTTCGGACGAGATGCCCATGAAGAACCCACGCAGCACCAGGATGTTGAAGACGCTCACGGCACTGGGCAGGATCAGCGCCAAGTAGGTGTCGGTCAGACCGAGCGCCTGCACCAGCAGGTACGTCGGGATGAGGCCCGCCCCGAAGAACATCGTCGCCAGCAGAGTCATCAGAATCCACCGATGCCCCAGTGACCCCCGCCGCGAGAGACCGTACGCACACAGCACCGACACCGCCATGCTGAACAACGTGCCCACCAGCGTCACCCCGAGGCTGACCAGGGCCGCCCGCTGCACCTGTCCGCCGCCGAGCAGTTCCCGGTAGGCGACGAAGGTGATGCCCTTCGGGAGCACCACCAGGCCGCCCGTCTCGTCGATGACCTTCTTCGGGGAGAGGCTGGTGACGATCACGATCCACAGCGGGAAGAGGATCGCGAAGCAGGCGATGCCGAGGACAAGACCCTTCGCGGCGAGCCCGGCTCTGGCCGGCTCCTCCTCCCACGCGGGCCGTGGCGGCGCGGCCCATCGGCTCGGTTTCTCCTGCGCGAGCGGCGGCCGCTCGACTACGGCGCTCACTTCTCGTACACCCCCTGCTCGCCCATGAGGTGGGCCACCTTGTTCGCCACGAGGACGAGGGTCAGTCCGACGATGCCCTTGATCAGACCGGCCGCCGCCGCGTAGCTGAAGTCCTGGTTGCGGATGCCGTTCCACCACACGTACGTGTCCAGCACCTCGGAGGCGTCCGGTCCCACCGCCTGCCGCTGGAGCAGGAACTGCTCGAAGCCGACGGTGAGGGCGTCGCCGACGCGCAGCACCAGCAGCAGGGCGATCACCGGGCGCAGGGCGGGCAGCGTGATGTGCCACATGCGGCGCCAGCGTCCGGCGCCGTCCATGGCGGCGGCCTCGTACAGGTCGGTGGAGACGGCGGCCAGGGCCGCGAGGAAGACGATGATGCCCCAGCCCGCGTCCTTCCAGACCATCTGGGCGGTCACCAGGTACTTGAAGACCGACGGGTCGGTCATGATGTCGAACCCGGAGTGCCCGTGCTGCCGCAGGGTCTGCGCGATGACGCCGGCGCCGCCGAAGATCTGCTGGAAGACGGTGACGACCAGCACCCACGAGAAGAAGTGCGGCAGATACATGACGGCCTGGGCGACCGCGCGGACCCGGGGCCTGATCACGCTGTTGATGAGCAGGGCCAGCGCGATCGGGATCGGGAAGTACAGCACCAGCTGGAGGAAGAAGAGCACGAACGTGTTCTGCACCGCGTGCCAGAACTCCGTGTCCTGGAAGACCCGCTGGAACTGGTCCAGGCCCACCCAGGGGCTCTGGAACATGGCGACGAAGCCGTTGTCGCTCAGGTAGGGGTCGTAGTCCTGGAAGGCGACCACGTTGCCGAGGATCGGGACGTAGTTGAAGACCAGGAGCAGCAGAAGCACCGGCAGCGTCATGAGGATGAGCGTGCGGTCGCGGCGGAACCTGATCCTGAGGCTGAGCCTACCGCCCTGCCCCCGGCGTCCGGTGACGCCGGAGGCGGCCGGTGTCCGCTTCGCCTCGGCCTTGCTGCGCGGGACGGTGCTGGTCACTTCGCCGAGCCGGTGTCGTCGAGCAGCTTCCGGTACCAGTCGCGCAGGTCGTCGCCGCCCTGCTTCTTCCAGTCGGACACCGCCTGCTGCACGTCGCCGACCTTCTTGCGGCCGCGCACGACGTCGTCCTCCAGCTGCTCGAAGTTGTCGGCCAGGTTGGACCAGCGGCTGGGTTCGGTGATCGTGAGGCCGTAGAAGGAGGACTTCTTGGTGAAGGCGCCCATGCGCTGCTGCCACTCGACCATGCCCCGGGTGACCTCGGGGAAGTCGGGGTGGGCGACGAACGGGGCCGGGTCGCCGGTGTAGTCGAAGGCGCCGACGACCTCGTTGACACCCTGGGTGGTCTTGTTGGGGACGCCCTTCTTCAGGGTGAAGTCGGTCGTCTCCGCGCCGTAGTTGGTGAGCAGCCACTCCTTGGTGCCGTAGGGGGAGGCGCAGAAGTCGGCGATCGCGAGGAAGTCCTTGATCTGCTGCTTGGAGGCCTTCTTGCTGATGAAGGTGAAGATGTTCGAGGGCTGGACCGCCCACAGCAGCGGGTTGCCGCCGTCGTGGGTGAAGATGTCCATCGCGGCCATCTCGAAGTCGGGGTTCTGGGTGCGCTGTTCGGAGGTCTTGCCGTACCAGTCGGACAGGTCCTGGTTGTAGACGAGGAGCTTGCCGGCGGTGAACCGGTTGCTGGCCGGGTTCGTGGTCTTGCCGGCCTTGTCGTCCGGGTGGACCACGCCCGCGGCGAACAGCTTGCGCGCCCACTCCAGGGCTTCCAGGTACTCCTCGGTCTCGACCCGGTTGATCAGCTTGCCGCCCTGCAGGTTCCACCACAGCGCCTTGTCGCTGCCGTTGAGGACGCCGAAGGCGTTGAAGGCGGTCCACTTCATGTCGGAGCAGGCCCACACGCCGCCCTTGGCGTCGGTGGCCTCCTTCGCCCAGGCGAGGAACTCGTCGGTGCTCTTGGGGAGTTTCCAGCCCTTCTTGTCGAAGACGTCCTTGCGGTAGAAGGGCGCGATGTTGGTGACGTAGGAGGCGGGCATCGGGATCGCGCGGAGCTGGCCGCCGAAGATGGCGCGCTGCCAGGCGTCGGTGGGGACGGCCGCGAGGTTCGGGTAGTCCTTGACCTTGTCGCCGGAGAGGTAGGGGCCGAGGTCGGCGAACTTGGCGTTGATCGCGCTGGGTATCTTGCCCATCAGGTTCCAGCCGGGGACCACCACGACGTCCGGGATGTCGCTGGAGGCGAGGACGGCACCCAGCTTCTCGTCGTAGGTGTTGCCGTCCTGGTTCTGCCAGGTGACGTCGACGCCGATGGCCTCGTTCATGGCCTTGTAGTACGGGTTGCCGTTGTCCGGCGGGGTGCCCCACAACGGGGCCATGATCTTCAGCTTGCCGCCGCTGCCGAGCTTCTTCGGGACCGAGGTCTTCAGCTGGTCCATGGCGATGGCCCGGGTGAAGCCGGCCGCCGAGCCGTTCTTCGCCGGGATGTCCGGGGCCACGACGCTGGAGGCGACGAACGCCGGGAGGATCTTCTGCGCCGCCTTGCCCGAGGTGGTGCCTTCCTTGCGGCCCTCCTGCCCGCCGCCGCAGGCGGTGAGCAGCGGCATCCCGCCGGCCACCGCCGCGGCGGCGACCGCGGTGGAGGCGAGGAAGCTTCTCCGGCTGGGGGAGCTTCTCCGGCTGGGCGCGGAGGATGCGGAGGCGGCGTTCGGCGTCATTGCGTCAACCCTTCATGGCGCACCAGGACACCCGGCGGTGGGCCGTCGGCTGCGGTGTCTCGAGTGGATCTGGCTGAGCTGAAGCGCTCGCAGTGCGGGGCGGCTAGTCGAAGCGCTTCGATGTTGCTGCGAGGTTAAGTGAACACCTGGGGGCGCACAAGGGTCGATCCCAAGATTCCTCCGATGTGCCACGTCAGCCGCAGATCGTCCGTCCCGCATGCCTTGTAGGTGAGAAGTCCGGGCTGATTCGACACAGTGCCTTGACACCCTGTGGGTGGTCGAATGAGCATCGAAGCGCTTCGAAAGCTTCTCGTCAGCTCCTCGTCGTTCCATCGCAAGGGGAACCGCCCGTGACCGTTCACTCGCCGACCACGCCGCCCTTCCGCGATCCGCATCTGCCGGTCGCGAAGCGCCTCGACGACCTGCTGGCGCGGCTCACCCCGGACGAGAAGGTCTCCTTCCTGCACCAGTTCGCGCCCGCCGTCGAGCGCCTGGGCATCGCCGCGTTCCGTACCGGCCAGGAGGCGCTGCACGGGGTGGCCTGGATGGGCCCGGCGACGGTGTTCCCGCAGGCCGTGGGTCTCGGCGCGACCTGGAACCCGGACCTCGTACGGCGGGTCGGCGAGGCGGTGTCCCGGGAGGTCCGGGCGATGCACGCCCGCGACGAGCGGGTCGGCCTCAACGTCTGGTCCCCGACGGTCAACCTGCTGCGCCACCCCCTGTGGGGCCGCAACGAGGAGGGCTACTCGGAGGACCCGAAGCTGACCTCGGCGATCGCCACCGCGTACACCCACGGCCTGCGCGGCGACCACCCGACGTACTGGCGCACCGCCCCCGTCCTGAAGCACTGGCTGGCCCACAACAACGAGACGGACCGCGCGACGTCGTCGGCCTCCGTCCGCCCGCGGGTGCTGCACGAGTACGACCTGCAGGCCTTCAGGGAGACGGTCGAGGCGGGCGCGGTGGCCGGTGTGATGCCCGCGTACAACCTGGTCAACGGCCGCCCCAACCACGTCTCCCCGTACCTGCGCTCCCAGTTGCGCACCTGGACCGAGGAGGACCTGCTGGTCTGCTCGGACGCGGGCGCGCCCTCCAACCTGGTCGACGCCGAGCACTACTTCGACACCCACGAGGAGGCGACCGCGGCCGCTCTCCTGGCCGGCGTGGACAGCTTCACCGACCACGGCACGGACGCCACCCAGATCACCGCACGGGTCAAGGGCGCCCTCGAACAGGGCCTGTTGACGGAGGCGGACATCGAGACCGCGGTCCGCCGCCAGCTCTCGGTGCGCTTCCGCCTCGGCGAGTTCGACCCGCACTACGACCCGCACCGGGGCACCGGCGAGTTCGACACCCCGGCCCACCGGGCGCTCGCCCAGGAGGCCGCCGAACAGGCCGTGGTCCTCCTGAAGAACGACGACGACCTGCTGCCCCTCGCCCCCGACACCCGCGTCGCCGTGGTCGGCCTGCTCGCCGACGAGTGCAAACTCGACTGGTACAGCGGCAGCCTCCTGCACCGGTCCACACCCCTGGAGGGCCTGTACGAGCGTTTCGGCGCGGAGCGGGTGGAGTTCGCGGAGGGCGTGGACCGCATCCGCCTGCGCACCGCCGCCGGTGCCTTCCTGCACGTGCCGCCCACGGACGCCCCCGACGCGGCGCGCGGCACCGAGGGCGCCCTCGACCCGGCCCTGCTGTCCGGCCGCACCGACCTGCCCCCGCTCACCACGGACGCCACCGGCACCGAGTTCGCGCTGGTCGACTGGGGCGAGGGCGTCCTGACCCTGCGCGCGCCCGACGGCCGCTATCTCTCCGTCGCCGAGGACGGCCACGTCCGTGCCTCCGCGGACCAGCCCGGCGGCTGGGTGGTCCAGGAGACGTTCCGCCTGGAACCCCACCAGAACGGTCACCTCCTCAGGCATCTGGGCACGGGTCGCCCTGTCTCGGTCGCCGCCGACGGCGTGAAGGTTGCCGACGCGGGCGAGATCTTCGAGGTGATCACGGTCGAGCGGGGCGAGGAGGCGGTGGCCCGGGCCGCCGAGCAGGCGGACGTGGTCCTCGTGATCGCGGGCAACGACCCGCACATCAACGGCCGCGAGACGGAGGACCGTACGACCCTGGACCTCCCCGCCCACCAGCAGCGGCTGCTGCGCGCGGCACGCGCCGCGAACCCGCGCACGGCCCTGGTCCTGACATCGGCGTACCCGTACGCGCTGGAGGCGCCGTCCCGTCTGCCGGCCGTCCTGTGGACCGCGCACGGCGGCCAGGCCGCGGGCACGGCCCTGGCCCGGGTGCTGGCCGGAGACATCTCCCCCGCGGGCCGCCTCCCGCAGACCTGGTACGAGTCCGACGCCGACCTGCCGGACCTGCTCGACTACGACGTGATCGGCGGCCGCCAGACCTACCTCTACTTCGAGGGAACCCCGCTCTTCCCCTTCGGCCACGGCCTGTCGTACGCGTCCTTCGGCTACGCCGACCTGTCGGTCCGGGTGCAGGACGGCACGGTCCACGTCGGCTGCACGCTCACCAACACGGGCGACCGCACGGCCGACGAGGTCGCCCAGCTCTACACCCGGGCGGTGGATCCGTCCGTGACCCGGCCGCGCCGCGAGCTGCTCGCCCACCGCCGGGTGACGCTCGCGCCCGGCGAGCGGACGGAACTCCGCTTCGAAGTCCCGCTGTCCGCCTTCGAGTTCTGGGATGTGGCCCAGGGCGGCTGGCGCCTGGAGCAGGGCCCGTACGACCTCCTGCTCGGGGCGTCCAGCGAGGACATCCGCCTGCGTACGACCGTCACCCTCGACGGCCAGGCCCCGGCGCCCCGCTCGGTGGTCCGACGGGGCCTGGAGGCGGCGGACTTCGACGAGCAGTCCGGCATCGCGATCGTGGACCGTACGAAGACGGCGGGCGACGCGGTGACCCCGGTGGACGGCGGCTCGGCCGAACTGGTCTACCGCGCCTGCGACTTCGCCGACGGAGTGATCGAGGTGACGGCTCAACTGGCGGGCGAGGGAGTCCTGGAACTGTCCCTGGACGGCGGCCCGACCCTGGCCGCCCTGCCCCTCCCCACCCTCACCGCGGACGCCTACACCTACACCACCCTGGCCGCCGGAATCGTCACCGAAGGCGTCCACGACGTCCACCTCAGACTGCGCGGCCCACTGCGGCTCGCGCATGTCGGCTTCACCGGTTGAGGGTCCGGAGAAGCCGACACAAGGAAGGGGCCCGGCACCGGAAGGCAGCGGTGCCGGGCCCCTTCGCAGACGCCGGGCCCGCGCCACAGGCAGCCTATATGAAAATGGTTCCCATTAGCTAGGGGTGGTCCAGGAGGGCCTGGAGCTGCTTCGCGTGTCCGGGCAGCTCCACGTCCGCGAGACCCGCGATGAGGCCCCTCAGCGGCACGGTCTGATCGACCAGGAGTGCGCCGTCGGACAGGAGCAGGGTGGGCACCGGAGTGTCGAGTTCGGCCTCGCTCAGCACCGGTCCGGCGAGTGCGCACAGGGCGTCCGCCTGAACGCGGATGCGGTCCCGGAGCCCGGCGTTGCCTCCGGCGAGCGCGATGACACGTTCCAGGGTCCAGGTGTCCTGCGCGAGCCGGTTGTCGTACGTCGCGACCGCGCCCGAAGCGACGGAGGAAACGGCGGTGATGGTCGCGGCGTTGACGAGGGCGACGTGCGCCAGGATCTGGTCGGCGTTCCACTCACCGGCCTGCGGGCTCACGGCACCGGAGTCGGCCACCGCGGCGGCGGCGTCCAGCAGTGCGCGGTAGGCGTCCCGAAGCGGGTTGGTATCCATGCTGTTTTCCTTCTCCCTTCTGCCCTCGCGCCGTTTCAGCCGTGCGTCGCGCGACCCATCTCCCAGGGCGCCTGCGGGAGGATGTCGCCGGTCTCGAGCAGCGACTTGAGGTTCGCCAGCACGGCCGGCCACCCCTGCGAAATCCCCTGGTACATCGCCTCGTTGGCGAGGTTCTCGTGGGTCACGGTGAGGCGGACGATGTCCTGGTACGGCTCGACGAGGAAGGTGACGACCGACGGCTCTCGCGGCGGTTCGGCGTCGGGGGCGTCCTCGAAGGTGATGACCAGGCGCGTCGGAGGCTCGGCCTTGAGCACCTTCCCGACGACGTCGACCTTGCCCGACCCGTCGACGCGCCGGTGCTCCCAGGACGATCCCGGCCGCCAGTCCGAGACGTTGGCGTGCCCCCAGTAGCGCGCCGTCAGGTCCGCGTCCGTCAGGGCTCGCCACACCTGCTCCGCGCCGGCGCGGATGTAGGTGACGTAGACATAGGTCGGTACGGATGTGGGTGCGTCGGTCATGGCGTACTCCTCTGCCTGGTTCTTGATGGCACTGATGGCTTGCAGGCGGGGCTTGTCGAACTCCGAGATCCAGCGCTCCTCGATCTCGTGGATGGGGGCCGGGTTGAGGTAGTGGAGCCGCTCCCGCCCACGCCGTACGACGGTCACGAGGTTGGCCTGCTGGAGAAGGTCGAGATGCTGCGTCGCGGACTGCCGCGTCATGTCGAGGCGCTCGCACAGCTCACGCAGCGTCTGGCCGTTCTGCTCGCGCAGACGGTCGAGCAGGAGTCGTCGGGTGGGATCGGCCAGTGCTTTGAAGACCGGGTCCATCGCTCTCGCTTCGTGGCTCACTCCTCGATTATGCAGGTATCTGCCTGCATATTGTCAACGGCAGCAGCACCGTCACCGCTACGAGCGATTGCCGTACGATGCGGCGTCGTGGCAATACAAACGCCCTGGGGAGGGCCCTACGGCGGCGCTCCGCCGCCGCACATCCCGGCGAAGGACCTGCGGCCTCGGCGCATCTGGTACCTGGTAGCAGCCCTGCTGGGGCTCGTACTCGCCGGCGTCGGCACCGCCTTCATCGTGGTGACGGTGAAGAACACGGTGGACCTGATCGACACCACCCGGAGCTTCTCCAGCGGCGACTCGCAGACGTTCCACTTCGTCGAGGGGGAGACCAAGGCGATCTACGTCTCCCAGGCCGGGCAGGGCCGGGTCCAGTGCCGGATACCGGACCTGCGGCCGGGGTCGCTGACCCAGCCGGACAGCACCTTCCACATCACCATCGGGTCCCGCACCTGGGAGCGCGTCTTCGAGGTGAAGCCCGACAGCAGCGGCGACTACGCGCTCACCTGCACCTCGGAGCTGTCGGCCGAGTTCGCACTGGGAGACGAGCCCCGGGTGGGGGCCACGATCGGCAGCATCGCCGCAGGGACCGTCTGCTTCCTCGCCGCGTTCGTCGCGGCCGCGACCATCACCATCGTCACCGCCGTCCGCCGCAGCCGCCACCGTCAGCGGCTCACCGCCGGCTGGGCGCCTGCGCCGCAGTGGGGCCCTCCACCGCAGTGGGGTCCACCGCCCGCCGGTCCCCCACCGGGGCCTCCGCCCGGCCCGCAGTATTAGTCCGGCGGTAGCCAGGCGGCGGTCGACAGAGACCTGCATGCACATACGAACGGCCCGGGTGTGGAACCCGGGCCGTTCGCATGCGAAGGGGCAGTGCCGCGTCAGCTGTGGTGGCTCGCCGCCGCGAGGGCGTTCACGAAGTGGAGGGCGTCCACCGTGCCCACGCCCGTGGCCATGTCGTAGCCCTTGACGGCCTTGTAGCCGGTGACGCCTTCGTAGCTGTTGTTCGTGCCGTCGTTGACGTCGACGACGCCGGTGTTGCGGTGCTTGGCGAGGTTGTACAGCGCCGCGTTGATGTTGCCCAGCCGGTGGCCCGCCGCCTGGTCGGCGAGGGCGATGATGCCCGAGAAGAGCGGGCTGGCCTCGCTGGTGCCGCCGGTGACGTCCCAGCCGGTGGCGGTCGGGTCGTAGCTGGAGTAGATCCAGGCACCGCCGTTGACCGCGGCGGCCATCGACACGTCCGGGGTGCCGCGGCGGGTGCCGACGATGTTCTTCACGCCGTCCTGGAAGCCCGGGCGGGTGAAGACGTGGGACTGGCCGCCGCCGCCCGCGCCGTAGTCGTTGTAGACACTGTCCGGCTTGACGCGGTCGCCCTTGTCGTTCAGGTGGAGCTGGGTGCCGCCGATGGAGGTGACCAACGGGTCCGAGGACGGCCAGGAGTTGACGCGCTTGTCGTAGTAGTGCTTGCCGTCCGCCTTCATGTCGGTGGCACCACCGTCGCCCGAGGAGGCGAGGACCGTCACGTGCTTCCGGTTCGCGGCCTGGAAGGCGTACCGCAGCTTCTTGATGCTGGAGAAGTCGCCCCGGTTGAACCCCGGGAAGGTGTTCTCGGTGGCACCGAAGCTCTGGGTGATGACGTCGCCGACGCCCTGGTCGATCAGGTGCTTCTCGGCGGACATCATCTCCGGGAGGCCGGTGGTGCCCTCGGTCTCGGAGACCGCCGTCTCCACCAGGACGATCTTGGCACCGGGCGCCACGGCGTGGGCCATCTCGACGTCCAGGGTGGTCTCGCCGGCCCACCCGGTCATGTCGGAGTTCTTGGGGTCGAAGGCGGGGACGTGCCCCCACTTGACCACCTTGACCTTGGTGCTGGGCAGGCCGAACTGCCTGCTGTACACGTCGAGATCGTGCTGGACCGTCGGAGAACCGAACGAGTCCACGATGACGATGGTGCGCCCCTTGCCCGTGATGCCCTTGCGGTACAGCGGGTTGAGGTTGTACGCGGTGCGGTACTGGAGCGGGTTGTAGCAGTTGATGTGCCACTTGGCCTGGCACTGCTCGCTGGAGAGCGGGCTGGCCACGCCATGAACCAGGGTGTGCCCTGCGATGGCCGGAACCGCCTTGGTGTGCGGCACGGCGGCGGGCGCGGCGAGGGTGACGCCGGCCTGCGAGGTGGTCGCCAGCGCGGCGGCGACGAGGGCAGCGGTGGCGGCCGCGGAAGCCGCGACGCCGCGCCCGGTACGGGCTATGTGCATGAAATCCCCTGAGTGGTCCGTGAGTCGGACGAAGTGGTCGACTCGCATCCCATCGAGTGGGTCATGCACAGAACAAGACTATTGAACGGACGATGCCGAATCCTTTACCCGGCTATAGGAACGGCAAAAGGAACGGCCGCAGCCCCCGCACAGTGGGCTGCGGCCGTTCCGTCCGACCTGTCCGTGGCAGGTCAGAGAGCGAGGCCGGTGAGGACCAGCACGCGCTCGTATGTGTAGTCCTCCATCGCGAACTTCACGCCCTCGCGGCCCACACCGGACTGCTTGACGCCGCCGTACGGCATCTGGTCGGCGCGGTAGGACGGGACGTCGCCGATGACCACGCCGCCGACCTCCAGCGCGCGGTGGGCGCGGAAGGCGACCTGGAGGTCGTGGGTGAACACGCCCGCCTGGAGGCCGTACTTGGAGGAGTTGACGGCGGCGAAGGCCTCCGCCTCCCCGTCCACCTTCTGCACGGTGAGGACCGGCCCGAAGACCTCCTCGCAGGCGACGGTGGTGTCCGCCGGTACGTCGGTGAGGACGGTCGGCGCGTAGGAGGCGCCGTCGCGGTCGCCGCCCGTGAGGAGGGTGGCGCCGGCCTCGACGGCCTCCTTCACCCACGACTCGACGCGCTTGGCCGCGTCCTCGCTGACCAGCGGGCCGACGTCGGTCTTGGCGTCGCTCGGGTCACCGGTGACCTGGGCCTCGACGGCGGCGACGACGCGCGGCAGCAGGCGGTCGTAGACGGAGGCGTCGGCGATCACGCGCTGCACGGAGATGCAGGACTGGCCGCCCTGGTAGTTCGAGAAGGTCGCGATGCGGGTCGCGGCCCAGTCGAGGTCGGCGTCGGAGGCGAAGTCACCGAGCACGACCGCGGCACCGTTGCCGCCCAGCTCCAGGGTGCAGTGCTTGCGCGGCACCGAGTCCATGATCGCGTAGCCGACCTTCTCCGAACCGGTGAAGGAGATGACCGGCAGGCGCTCGTCCTGGACCAGGGCGGGCATCTTGTCGTTGGCGACCGGGAGGATCGACCAGGAACCGGCCGGCAGGTCGGTCTCGGCGAGCAGGTCGCCGATGATCAGGCCGGAGAGGGGGGTGGCCGGGGCCGGCTTGAGGATGATGGGCGCGCCGGCGGCGATCGCGGGGGCGACCTTGTGGGCGCACAGGTTCAGCGGGAAGTTGAACGGCGCGATGCCGAGGACGACACCCTTCGGGAAGCGCCGGGTGAGCGCGAGGCGCCCCTGGCCACCGAGGTCGGTGTCGAGGCGCTGGGCCTCGCCGCCGTTGAACCGCCGGGCCTCCTCGGCCGCGAAGCGGAACACGGACACGGCACGGCCGACCTCGCCGCGCGCCCACTTGATCGGCTTGCCGTTCTCGGCGGAGATCAGCTGGGCGATCTCCTCGGTGCGCTCGACCAGACGCTTGCTGACGTGGTCGAGGGCGGCGGCGCGGACGTGCGCCGGGGTGGCGGCGAACTCGTCCCGCACGGCGTACGCGGCGGCCACGGCCTCCTCGACCTGGGCGTCGGTCGGCACGCTGACCTTGCCGACGAGACGGCCGTCCCACGGGGAGGTGACGTCGAAGGTGTCCTCGCCGGTGACCTGGCGGCCGGCGAGCCAGAAGGCGTGGGTGGAAGTCATGTGAGTCCCGGCCCTTCCGCGTAGGGGGTGTGCGTGTGCTTGCGTGTCCCACGGTAGGGCGGGGGTGGGCTGGGGTCGCTTGTCCGTGTCGTACTGGTGGGTGGTGGGGATACTCCGGTTTGGCGTGGTGGGGGGGCTGAGACGGGGTGTTCTTGGGTCTCGGCCACTTCTTGACCTACCGAGTCGGGTGGCGGGTGGGCATAGGCCGGGGGTCCAGGGGGCGGAGCCCCCTGGTTCGCGTCACTCCGGGGACGTTGCCTTCAGAGCGAGCCACAGCTCCATCCGGACATCGGGGTCGTCCAGAGAGCGCCCCAGGATCTCCTCCACCCTCCGCATCCGGTACCGCAACGTATGCCGATGCACCCCGAGATCCGCCGCGGCCGCGTCCCACTGCCCGTGCCGGGACAACCACGCCCGCAGTGAGGCGACCAGATCCCCCCGCCCCGTCGCATCGTGCTCGTGCAGCGCCCGCAGCAACCCGTCGGCGAACGCCTTCACCGCGTCGTCGGCCAGCAACGGCAGCACCGACCCCGCCGCCAGCTGCTCGTGCTCCACCAGCACCCGCCCCCGCCGTCGCGCGACGGACAGCGCCTGCTCGGCCTGCTTGTAGGCCGCAGCGGCGGCGATCGGTCCGGCCGGGGCCGACAGCCCGACGACCAGCTCCTCCTCGTCCCCGGCCGCCTGCTCGGGCACGGCCCGCGCCGCCGCGTACGCGGCGGCCGCGGACACCGCCGCACCACCGTCCGCGGCCAGCACCACCAGCCGCTCCCCCTCGGGCACGACCAGCACGGCCTCCCCGGCGCGGGCGGCAGCCGACTCCACGGCCTCCACGATCCCGCCCAGTCCATCGGCGTCCGCCCGCGCCGCAGAGCCGGTCGCCGACTCGGCGACGATCACCCGGAAGGGGGCGTCCAGGAGCCCGCCGTACAGGTCACCGGCGACGGCCCGGGCATGGTCCGGCTCCCCGGCCAGCAGCATGCGCAGCACGGCCGCGCCGACCCGCTGCTCGGCCGCGTGCAGCGAACGGGACCGTTCGGTGGTGAGCGTGAGCAGGGCGATCGCGGAGTGGACGGCGTACCGCTCGGCGGTGCCGAGGGCGGCGGCCGTACCCACGGCGAGGGCGGCGCGCGGGCGCCGGCCCGTGCCCAGGGAGTGCAGCTCCACGCGGTCCTCGTTGTCGGGTCCGCCGACGACCGAGGAGGCGGGCGCGGGCCGCTCCCGCAGCCGTTCGACCTCCGCGGTGAGCCGGGCGGCCCGGCGGCCGGCCCACTCGGGTGCGGTGGCGACGACGGCGCCCGAGGCGTCGTACAGCGCCGCCCACCCGTCGACCTGCGCGGCGAGCGCGCCGAGCAGCCCCTCGGGGCCGGCGTTCAGGGCCTGCTTGGTCAGCTCCCGCTGGGCGGCGAAGCCCGCGGTGACGGCCCGGTACTGGTCGGCGGCGATCGCGGCGGAGACGGCCTTGCTGATGGCGAGGAAGGGGGTGCGGCGGGGCACCTCCAGCAGCGGCAGCCCCTCCTCCTCGGCGGCGTCGACGAGGGCCTTGGGGATGTCGTCGTAGTTCACGCCGACCGCGAAACCGAGCCCTACGACACCCGCGCCGACCAGCCGCTTCACATAGCGCCGCATCGCCTCCGGATCCTCCGCGTCCAGCTTGAGCGCGGTGATCAGCAGCAGCTCGCCGCCCTCCATGTAGGGCACGGGGTCGGCCAGCTCGCTGACGTGCGCCCAGCGGACGGGCACGTCGAGACGGTCCTCGCCCGCGCGCACGGTCAGCTTGAGCGCGGAGTGGTGGACGAGCGAGGCGAGGGTCGGGGGCATGAGGCCTTCAGGGAGGGGAGAACCGGGACAGCGGGTGGGGAGAACCGTTGATCACTGTGATCACGGTGATCAATTGGCCGCCGCGTATGAACAGCCTATGCCGATTCTGCCTCACCGTACGGTCCCCGGGTGCCCCTCGCCCGGAGCGCCCTCAGCTCCGCAGATCCACCAGCAACGGCGGAGCGTGCTCCCCCTGCACGGTCGTCAGCGACAGCACCGCGTGCCCCGGCGGCACCCCGTGCGCCAGCTCGGAGGCCGACCAGCGCTCGCGTTCCACCTGGCGCACGGTGACGGCCCGAGCGGTGGGCGCCTGGCCGGTGATGACCCGGCGCAGCATGTGCACGGCCTTGCCGGCCGGCGTCTCGGCGATGATCTGCCGGTCGGTGACGTCCCGGGTCTCGGTCCACTCCTTGCCCCACACCTCGGCGAAGTCCTGCCCGTCCCAGGGGGTGAGCCCGGACAGCGCCATCCGGCATCCGGTGGCGCCGAGCAGCGGTCCGCGCAGCGGCCGGGGCACGTCGTCCAGGGTGCGCAGCGTCAGCACGGTGCCCGCGTGGGCGGAGCGCAGCCGCTGGATGCCGCGCACGGACTCCGGCGTGATCACCCCGGAGGCGTCGTCCAGCAGCAGGCAGGCGAACAGCGACCGGTCCTCCCGTACCGTCACGCTGGCCGTGAACTGGGCGAGGACCAGCCGGGCGAGGATCCGGGAGGCGTCGGCGTGCCCGCGCTGGGGCAGGTCGATGCGGACCCGGACCGGGTGGTCGAGGGCCTTGAGGGAGAACGGCCGGGACTGCCCGGAGGTGTCGAAGAAGGCGGCGAAGGCGGGCCGGTCGAGCAGCGCGATCCGGTCGGCGAGCACCGCGCCGACATCGCCCGGGTGGGCCATCTGCCGCTCGCGCGCGTCCAGTTCCCTGAGCAGCGACTCCTGCCCGGTGTCCGTGAGCCCCTTGCGGAGTGCGGCCAGCGGTCCCGGTGTGCCGTCGAGGAGCTGGCGCAGCTCGGGGACGGAGGGGAAGCGGTCGTGGACGGCGCGGAAGGGGCCGAGCAGCTGGGCGAGGACGGTGGTGGAGCGGCGGCTGTCCCCGCCGGGGTGCGGGTCGGCGAGGTCGCCGACGAGGGCCTCGGCGAGTATGGCGGCGGCCTCGTCCGGGTCGGTGGTGCCGCCGTACAGATCGAGGTCGTAGACGGATTCGGGGTGCCCGATCCGTACGACGACGTCGTACGCCTCGGCGGGGCCGAGCCCGGCGCCCGCCGCGCCGACGGTCACGACGGCGGCCCGTCCGGCGAGGGCGTGCAGGCACAGCGACTCGGTGAGCGGCCGGATGACCGCGCCGGTCTTGCCGGAGCCGGCCGGGCCGACGGCGAGCAGCGAGGTGGCGAGCAGCTCGGGGCCGAGAGCGAGTCCGGAGCCGCGGTAGTGGTACGGGTTGCGGGGGTCGTCCGCGGTGGTGCCGAGCCGTACCTGCCCGGTGAGCAGGTCGTGCCGGGCGTGCCGGGCGGGCAGGTCGCGCTCTCCGGAGGGGTGCAGACAGGCGGCCGAGCCGTCCTTCAGTACGGCGCCCGTGAAGGAGGCGAGCGTGTGCGTGCCGGACCGTACGCCCTGCCAGGCCCGGCTGATCCGGGCGTGGTCGACGTCCCGCATGAGTCCGGCCTTCGCCTCGGCGGCCAGCCGCTCGGCCGCCTCATGGGCTCCGGCGCTGCGCAGCTGGGGCCATTCGGCGGGGTCCTGCTCCGGGGCGGGCGCGGGCTCGGCGGCGGGTACGGCCGCCCGCCAGGCGGGGGGACCGTAGCGGCGCCAGACCTCGCCCCAGCGGCCGAGACGGCCGACGACGAGCATGATGATGACGGCGATGAGCGTGTAGTACGAGTACCAGAGGAGGGCGTTGCCGACGCGGTCGTTGCTCTGGCGCCAGGAGTCCGGGGTGAACAGCTCCAGGGGCAGCACCCACCAGCCGCCGAGGTAGCCGTTCCAGAGCAGGGACCACACCAGCCAGCCCACGAGGAAGGCGATCAGTGCACCACTCAGCAGCTGCCGGGCCGGGATCCGCTCGGGCTCCTGCTCGGGCCGGGGCCGGTACCCGAACCGCCACACGCCTGGCGCGGCCTGCGGCCGGGACGCCCGCAGCCAGGCCAGGAAGGCCGAGCCGTCCGGCCTGGGCGGAACCCCAGGTGGCCCGGGGGGCATCGGCGGCAGGGCGGAACCCTCGACCGGCCCCGGCCGGCCCTCGGGGGGCGCCGCCGGGCGCGGCACAGGATTCGCATGCGTACCGCGCGCGTCCCGCGTCCCGTCGCTGTCCATCGCCCTTGCCCCCTGACCAGCCGTTCCGTCCACCATCAGCGAGCCAATCTAACGCCCCGACAAAGGGAGTTCACCGCTTACGCGGCCGTAAGGACGCACCGACCGGGCGCACCCCTCCCCTACTGCTATGTCCACGACGGACAACCAATCTTCCCGACAACGCCCACATGGAGCATGCCCACCCTCCATTTCCGGCCCTAGCCTGCGAAGAAAGAGACAAGCGTCCGAAAAACGCACCGTCCGGAACCGCCCGGGAACACCCGGTACGCAAGATCATCAGGGAGCCCTCATGACCGCACTTCCGCAGGAGCGCCGCGTCGTCACCGCCATCCCCGGTCCGAAGTCGCAGGAGCTGCAGGCCCGCCGCCTCGCCGCGGTCGCGCAGGGCGTGGGCTCGGTGCTGCCCGTCTTCACCACCCGCGTGGACGGCGGCATCATCGAGGACGTCGACGGCAACCGTCTGATCGACTTCGGCTCCGGTATCGCCGTGACCTCGGTCGGCGGCTCCGCCGAGGCCGTCGTACGCCGCGCGAGCGCCCAGCTGGCCGACTTCACCCACACCTGTTTCATGGTCACGCCGTACGAGGGCTACGTGGCCGTCGCCGAGGCGCTGGCCGAGCTCACGCCGGGTGACCACGCCAAGAAGTCCGCGCTGTTCAACTCGGGCGCCGAGGCCGTCGAGAACGCCGTCAAGATCGCCCGTGCGTACACCAAGCGCCAGGCCGTCGTCGTCTTCGACCACGGCTACCACGGCCGCACCAACCTGACGATGGCGCTGACGGCCAAGAACATGCCGTACAAGCACGGCTTCGGTCCGTTCGCCCCCGAGGTCTACCGCGTCCCGGTCGCGTACGGCTACCGCTGGCTGACCGGCCCGGAGAACGCCGGCCCGGAGGCCGCCGCGCAGGCCATCGACCAGATCACCAAGCAGATCGGCGCCGACAACGTGGCCGCGATCATCATCGAGCCGGTGCTCGGTGAGGGTGGCTTCATCGAGCCGGCCAAGGGCTTCCTGCCCGCGATCAGCCAGTTCGCCAAGGACAACGGCATCGTCTTCGTCGCGGACGAGATCCAGTCCGGCTTCTGCCGCACCGGCCAGTGGTTCGCCTGCGAGGACGAGGGCATCGTCCCGGACCTGATCACGACCGCCAAGGGCATCGCCGGCGGTCTGCCGCTGGCCGCCGTCACGGGCCGCGCCGAGATCATGGACGCCGCGCACGCGGGCGGCCTCGGTGGCACCTACGGCGGCAACCCGGTCGCCTGCGCCGGTGCGCTCGGCGCGATCGAGACCATGAAGGAGCTGGACCTCAACACCAAGGCGAAGAACATCGAGGCGATCATGAAGGCGCGCCTCACCGCCATGGCCGAGAAGTTCGACATCATCGGCGACGTCCGTGGCCGTGGCGCCATGATCGCCATCGAGCTGGTCAAGGACCGCGCGACCAAGGAGCCGAACCCGGAGGCGACCGGCGCCCTCGCCAAGGCCTGCCACCAGGAGGGCCTGCTGGTCCTGACCTGTGGCACCTACGGCAACGTGCTGCGCTTCCTGCCCCCGCTGGTGATCGGCGAGGACCTCCTGAACGAGGGTCTCGACATCATCGAGCAGGCCTTCGCGCGCATCTGAGCGACTGGTTCGCACCTCTGAAGGGTGCCTACGGCAGGCCGTGTGAAGAAGGTGTGCGGGGTGGATGGCGTAACGCGATTCCGTCTGCCCAAGCGCCTCGGGCTGCCGTAGGTTCTACCCAGATGAGAGATACACCCCGCCCACAGGGGACTGTGGGCGATCTCAGGCCGGGGCCTCCCCAGCTTCGACCTGGTCGTGCCCTCGCGCACACAACCGGGGCCTGACGGCTCCGGGATCTCCTCACCGATCGGACGGTCGCCGCCCCAAACCCCCCGGGGCGCGCGACGTCCCGATCCGGACGGCCGCCTCGGAACCACCCCCCCTGTTCCGGGGCGGCCGACCTCCTTCTCTTTCTCCCCCTGCCGGGTCCGAGAGCTCTTCCTCCCCCGCCGGGTCCGAGAAGCCCCTTCTTCCCCTGCCGGGTTTGAGAAGCTGGAGCGCGTGTCGACGTCACCGGATCCGCGCCCGAAGTACGGGCTCCTGGCCCTGCCCACACTCCTGGCCATTCCCGCGCTCCTGCTCGCCCTGATCACCTGGCAGGTCGTCACCCACGGCCCGCTCCTGCGCCTCGACGCGCGGATGAGCCGGGACCTCCTCCACCCGGACCGCTTCTCCGCGGGCCTCTCCGATCTCGGCAACGTCCAGGTCGCCGTGCCGGTGCTCGTGCTCGCCCTGGCGTACTCCGCCTGGCGCGGCCGCGCGGCCGGCACGGACCGCTGGTGGCTGCCGCCCGCCGCGGCGGCCGTACTGATGGCGCTGGTCCCGGCGTTCGTCGTACCGCTGAAGGACTGGACCGCACGCTCGGGGACCCCGCTGATGCCGCCGGGGGTCGGCTACTTCCCCTCCGGTCATACCGCGACGGCGATGATCGCGTACGGCGGCGCGACCCTGCTCCTGCTCCCCTGGCTCCGCTCGCCCACCGCCCGCCGGGCCCTCGTCGGCGGCTGTGTGGCTCTGGTGCTCGGCGTCTCCTACGGCCTGGTCCGCCGGGGCTGGCACTGGCCGCTGGACGTGGTGGCCAGCTGGTGCCTGGGCACGGTGCTGCTGACCACCCTGTCCCTGGTGCTCAGCCGAAGTACGCGTCGAAGTTCTTCTGGAACTCCCAGTTCGAGTAGCGGTCCCAGTTCACCGACCATGTCATCAGGCCCCGAAGAGCGGGCCACGTCCCGTGGGTCGGGTACGAGCCGCAGTTCGTCTTCTTCGTCAGGCAGTCCAGGGTCTTGGTGACCTCGGACGGAGCGACGTACCCGTTGCCCGCGTTCGTCGACGCCGGCATGCCGATCGCCACCTGGTCCGGGCGCAGCGGCGGGAAGACGTTGTTCGCGTCGCCCGCGACCGGGAAGCCGGTGAGCAGCATGTCGGTCATGGCGATGTGGAAGTCGGCGCCGCCCATGGAGTGGTACTGGTTGTCGAGACCCATGATCGGGCCCGAGTTGTAGTCCTGGACGTGGAGCAGGGTCAGGTCGTCGCGCAGGGCATGGATGACCGGGAGGTACGCCCCGCAGCGCGGGTCCTGGCCGCCCCACTTGCCGGTGCCGTAGTACTGGTATCCCATCTGGACGAAGAAGGTCTCCGGGGCCATGGTCAGCACGAACTTCGAGCCGTACTTGGCCTTCAGGGTCTTCAGGGCCGAGATGAGATTGACGACCACGGGTGTCGTGGGGTTCTTGAAGTCCGTGTCGTTCGCGTTCAGGGACAGCGAGTGGCCCTCGAAGTCGATGTCCAGGCCGTCGAGGCCGTAGGTGTCGATGATGGTCGAGACCGAGGAGACGAAGGCGTCACGGGCCGCCGTCGTCGTCAGCTGGACCTGGCCGTTCTGGCCGCCGATCGAGATCAGCACCTTCTTGCCGGCCGCCTGTTTCGCCTTGATCGCCGCCTTGAAGTCAGCGTCGCTCTCGACGTTCGGGCACTCGGTGACCGGGCAGCGGTTGAAGCGGATGTCGCCGGAGGTGGCCGAGGTGGGCTCACCGAAGGCGAGGTCGATGACGTCCCAGCTGTCGGGTACGTCGGCGAGGCGGGTGTAGCCGGAGCCGTTGGCGAAGCTCGCGTGGAGGTAGCCGACCAGGGCGTGGGCGGGCAGGTCGGTCGAGCCGCCGCCGGTGCCCGCCGTGGTCGTCGCGGTCACCGCGGCCGACTTGGCGGACTCACCGGCGTCGTTGCTCGCGGTGACCTGGAAGCTGTACGCCGTCGACGGCGCGAGTCCGGCGACGGTGGCCGAAGTGCCGCTCGCCGTCTGGACCTTGACTCCGTCGCGGTAGACCGCGTAACTCGTGGCGCCGGTCACCGCCGACCAGGACAGGGCGACGGAGGAGGAGGTGACCGTGCCGGTTCTGAGGCCGGTCGGCGCGGCGGGTGGCTGTCCGGTGCTCGCGCCCGGGCCGATCAGGGAGATGTCGTCGGCGTAGTAGGCGCCGGTGCCGTACCAGCCGTGCGTGTAGAGGGTGACCTTCGTCGTGGTGGGGCCGGTGGTGAAGGTGGTGGTCAGCTTCTGCCAGTCGGGGGCGGACTGGGTCCAGGTGGAGACGTCGGTGGTGCCGGTGCCGTTCGCGCCGAGGTAGACGTAGGAGCCGCGGACGTAGCCGGACAGCGTGTACTGGGCGTTCGGCTGGACGGTCACCGTCTGCGCGCACTGGGCGTTGTCGCTGCCGGCCGGGGTCGCCTGCAGTGCCGAACTCCCGCTGTGTACAGGCGAGTTGACTGTCGTACCGGCTGTGCAGGTCCAGCCGTCGAGGCCGGATTCAAAGCCGCCGTTCTTGGCGAGGTCCGCGTCGGCCGCACGGGCGGCCGACGAGAGCGCGGTGATCCCGGGCACGGCCAGCAGCGCGGCCGTGAGCAGGGCGAGGGCGGATCTGGGGCGTCTGGCGCGTCGGGCGCGGTCCACAAGGGCCTCCGGTGCAGGGGGAGTTGGAGGGGTGGAGCGCACTCAACTTGGTCCAGACCAATCCTCTTGTCAAGGTGTCCGCTGCTACCCCTCCCCCTCCCTGGCCGGCCCGGCCGCCGCCTCGTGCATCGCCAGCTCCAGCAGCGCCGGGTCGGTCAGCGTGCCGGAGCCGTCCGGCGCCACCAGCCAGCGCACGCCCCGCGCGGCCCGGCCCGGGTGCGGCACGACGATCCAGGTGCCGGGTCCGGCGGTACGGATGCCGGTGCCGAGCCAGCGGGCCGCGGTGCCCGGCGGCACGAAGAAGCCGACCCGGTTGTCGCCGAAGTCGGCCAGCACCGGGCCGGGTTGATCGAGCACCCGGGTGAGCACGTCGAGCGTGGGGTAACCGAGGTCACCCGGCAGAATCAGCACGTCCCAGACCTTGCCGGCGGGGAGCAGCGCGACCCCGAGGGGGTTGCGCTCCCATTCCCAGCGGCAGGCCTCGGGGTCCGGTGCGACGGATGCCAGCCATTCGACCGCCGTCTTCGCCCCAGTCATGAGAAGGCCTCCCTTTCTCTCGTGGACGCGATCGCGTCACGAGGGAGAGGGAGGCCTTCCGGCGGGCATTACGCGGTTTCCGGCTCCTCTTTGGAGTGACCCGGGTCACTCCCGCCGCGGTCCGGCAGGACTCGCCGGAGAGGGCTCAGCTGTCGAAGCCCAGACCCAGCCGGTCCATCGTCCGCAGCCACAGATTGCGGCGGCCGCCGTGCGCGTCCGCGCGGGCCAGGGACCACTTGGTCAGCGCGATGCCGGTCCAGGCGAAGGGCTCCGGCGGGAACGGCAGCGGCTTCTTGCGGACCATCTCCAGCTCGGTCCGCTCGGTGCGCTCCCCGTCCAGCAGGTCCAGCATCACATCGGCGCCGAAGCGGGTGGCGCCGACGCCGAGGCCGGTGTAGCCCGCCGCGTACGCCACCTTCCCCTGGTGGGCCGTGCCGAAGAACGCCGAGAAGCGCGAGCAGGTGTCGATCGCGCCGCCCCAGGCGTGGGTGAAGCGGACACCCTCCAGCTGCGGGAAGCAGGTGAAGAAGTGGCCGGCCAGCTTGGCGTAGGTCTCGGGGCGGTCGTCGTACTCGGCGCGGACCCGGCCGCCGTAGTGGTGGATCGCGTCGTAGCCGCCCCACAGGATCCGGTTGTCGGCGGACAGCCGGAAGTAGTGGAACTGGTTCGCCGAGTCCCCGAGGCCCTGGCGGTTCTTCCAGCCGATCGAGTCCAGCTGCCCGGCGCTCAGCGGCTCGGTCATCAGCGCGTAGTCGTAGACCGGGACGGTGTACGAGCGCACGCGCCGCAGCAGGCTCGGGAAGATGTTCGTGCCGAGCGCGACCCGGCGGGCACGGACCGAGCCGTACGGCGTGCGTACGGCCATGCCGGCGCCGTACTGCTTCAGGGTGAGGGCGGGCGTGTGCTCGTACACGCGCACCCCGAGCCTGACGCACGCCTGCTTCAGGCCCCAGGCCAGCTTGGCCGGGTGCAGCATGGCCACGCCCCGGCGGTCCCACAGGCCCGCTTCGAAGGTGGGCGAGTTCACCTGCTCGCGCACGGCGTCGGCGTCGAGGAACTCGATGCCGTCCGCGAGGCCCTTCTCGTCCAGCTCCCGGTGCCAGTCGCGCAGCTCCCAGGCCTGGTAGGTCTCGGTGGCGACGTCGATCTCGCCGGTGCGCTCGAAGTCGCAGTCGATGCCGTGCCGGGCGACGGCGGCCTCGATCTCGTCGAGGTTGCGCCGCCCCAGCTCCTCCAGCCGCTGGATCTCGTCCGGCCAGCGGGTCAGGCCGTTGGGCAGGCCGTGGGTGAGGGAGGCGGCGCAGAAGCCGCCGTTGCGGCCGGAGGCGGCCCAGCCCACCTCGCGGCCTTCCAGCAGGACCACATCGCACTGCGGGTCGCGCTCCTTGGCGTTGAGCGCGGTCCACAGTCCGCTGTAGCCGCCGCCGACGACCAGCAGGTCGCAGGTCTCGTTGCCGGTGAGGGCGGGCTCGGCGGATGGCTTGCCGGGGTCTTCCAGCCAGTACGGGACCGGCTGGGCTTCGGAAAGAGAGGCGATCCAGTTGTCTTTGCCACGACTCATGGCGCTTGGGGCCATGATTTCAACTCCCTACAGAGGGTTCATGCCTTTGGGCTTTACGCCTTTTGACTGTTACGGCGGTTGGTGACGAGCATCGAGACCAGGACGAACAGTACGGCGACCAGGAACATGGCCGTACCGATGACGTTGATCTGAACGGGTGTTCCGCGCTGCGCCGAACCCCACACGAACATGGGGAAGGTGACGGTCGAGCCCGCGTTGAAATTGGTGATGATGAAATCGTCGAAGGAGAGCGCGAACGAAAGCAGCGCGCCCGCGGCGATTCCGGGTGCCGCGATCGGCAGGGTGACCCGCACGAAGGTCTGCACCGGGCCGGCGTACAGGTCCCGGGCGGCCTCCTCCAGGCGCGGGTCCATCGACATCACACGCGCCTTGACCGCGGTGACGACGAAGCTGAGGCAGAACATGATGTGCGCGATCAGGATCGTCCAGAAGCCGAGCTGTGCGCCCATGTTGAGGAACAGGGTGAGCAGCGAGGCCGCCATGACGACCTCGGGCATCGCCATCGGCAGGAAGATCAGCGAGTTGACGGCGCCGCGGGCGCGGAAGCGGTAACGGACCAGCGCGAAGGCGATCATCGTGCCGAGGATCGTGGCGCCGACCGTGGCCCACACGGCGATCTGGAGGCTGATGGACAGCGAGCCGCACATGTCGGCGACGCCGCACGGGTCCTTCCAGGCGTCCGTGGAGAACTGCTGCCACTCGTAGTTGAAGCGCCCCTTCGGCTTGTTGAAGGAGAACACCGTCACGATGACGTTCGGCAGCAGGAGATAGGCGAGCGTACACAGGCCCGCGATGACGACTAGATGGCGCTTGAGCCAGGTGACGAAGGGCATTTAGACCAGATCCTCCGTCCCGGAGCGGCGGATGTAGACCGTGACCATGAACAGGATCGCGGCCATGAGGATGAAGGAAAGCGCGGCCGCCGTCGGATAGTCCAGAATGCGCAGGAACTGCGTCTGGATGACGTTGCCGATCATGCGGGTGTCGGTCGAGCCGAGGAGTTCGGCGTTGACGTAGTCGCCAGCCGCCGGAATGAAGGTCAGCAGGGTTCCGGAGACGACGCCCGGCATCGACAGCGGGAAGGTCACCTTGCGGAAGGTGGTCCACGGCTTGGCGTACAGGTCGCCGGCCGCCTCGTGCAGCCGCCCGTCGATCCGCTCCAGCGAGGTGTAGAGCGGCAGGATCATGAACGGCAGGAAGTTGTACGTCAGACCGCACACCACCGCGAGCGGGGTGGCGAGGACACGGTCGCCGGCCGTCCAGCCGATCCAGTCGGTGAGGTCCAGGATGTGCAGCGTGTTCAGGGTGTGCACGACCGGGCCGTTGTCGGCGAGGATCGTCTTCCAGGCCAGGGTGCGGATCAGGAAGCTGGTGAAGAACGGCGCGATCACCAGGATCATGATCAGGTTCCGCCAGCGGCCCGCGCGGAAGGCGATCAGATAGGCCAGCGGGTAGCCCAGCAGCAGGCACATCACGGTCGCCGCGGCGGCGTAGAACACGGACCGCAGGAACTGCGGCCAGTACTCGACCAGGGCGTCCCAGTAGGTCGCGAGGTGCCAGGTGACCTTGTAGCCCTCCTCCAGGGAGCCCGTCTGCACGGACGTGGAGGCCTGGTAGATCATCGGCAGCGCGAAGAAAATGACCAGCCACAGCAGGCCGGGGAGCAGCAGCCAGTACGGCGTGAACCGGCCCCGCTTGCGCGGGGACTGCTTCGCCGGCTCGGCGGGGGCGAGAGGCGGGGGCGCCTCGGTGAGCGTCGACATGTCTACGCGGCCTCTTCCTCGACGGTCTCCACGCCGGCGTCGATGTCCTGGGCCGCGTCCAGGCCGAAGGTGTGGGCCGGGCTCCAGTGCAGGACGACGTCGGCACCGGGGACGAGCCGGCCGTCGCGCTCGACGTTCTGGACGTAGACCGCGAACTCGTCGCAGACCGGGGTGTCGATCACGTACTGCGTGGAGACGCCGATGAAGCTGGCGTCGGCGATCTTGCCGGTGATGCGGTTGCGGCCCTCGGGGATGGAGCCGGCGTCGTCGGCGTGGGTGAGCGCGATCTTCTCGGGGCGGATGCCGACCAGCACCTTGCCGCCGGTCTTCGTCGGGGCGGCACAGCGCGACTCGGGGAGGACGAGCTTGTCGCCGCCCGCCTTGAGCACGATGTCGCCGCCGTTCTTCGTGTCGACCTCCGCCTCGATCAGGTTGGAGGTGCCGAGGAAGTTCGCGACGAAGGTGGTCTGCGGGTTCTCGTACAGGTCGGTCGGCGCGCCGAGCTGCTCGACGCGGCCCGCGTTCATCACGGCGACCGTGTCGGCCATGGTCATGGCCTCCTCCTGGTCGTGCGTGACGTGGATGAAGGTGATGCCGACCTCGGTCTGGATGCGCTTGAGCTCCAGCTGCATCTGCCGGCGCAGCTTCAGGTCGAGGGCGCCGAGCGGCTCGTCGAGGAGGAGGACCTTCGGGTGGTTGATCAGCGCCCGGGCCACCGCGACACGCTGCTGCTGGCCGCCGGAGAGCTGGTGCGGCTTCTTGCGCGCCTGCTCGCCGAGCTGGACCAGCTCCAGCATCTCCTCGACCTGCTTCTTCACGCTCTTGATGCCGCGCCGGCGCAGGCCGAAGGCGACGTTCTCGAAGATGTCGAGGTGCGGGAAGAGGGCGTAGGACTGGAAGACCGTGTTGACCGGCCGTTTGTACGGCGGCAGGTGGGTGACCTCCTGGTCGCCGAGGTACACGGTGCCGCTGGTCGGCTCCTCCAGGCCCGCGATCATGCGCAGGGTGGTCGTCTTGCCGCAGCCCGAGGCGCCGAGCAGGGCGAAGAAGGAGCCCTGTGGCACGGTCAGGTCCAGCGGGTGTACGGCGGTGAAGGAGCCGTAGGTCTTGCCGATTCCGGTGAGGCGGACGTCGCCGCTGCTGTCTGTCGTCGTCATCTTCGTCACGCCCCTGTGAGCTTCGCGAACTTCTCTTCGTAGGCCGTCTCTTCCTTCTGGCTCAGGGAGCGGAAGGCGTGGGACTTTGCCTGCATGGCCTTGTCGGGAACGATCAGCGGGTTGTCCGCCGCAGCCTTGTCGATCTTCGCAAGGTAGGGCTGGACGCCGTCGACCGGACTGACGTAGTTGATGTAGGCGGCGAGCGCGGCGGCCTGTTCGGGCTCGTAGTAGAAGTCGATCAGCCGCTCGGCGTTGGTCTTGTGGCGCGCCTTGTTGGGAATCAGCATGTTGTCCGACGACGTCATGTAGCCGCTGTCGGGGATGACGAAGTCCACGTCCGGGCTGTCCGCCTTGAGCTGGACCACGTCTCCGGCCCACGCGATGCAGGCCGCGAAGTCGCCCTTGGTCAGGTCGGACGTGTAGTCGTTGCCGGTGAAGCGGCGGATCTGGCCCTTGTCGACGGCCTTCTGGAGCCGGGCGATCACCGCGTCGAAGTCGTCGTCGGTGAAGTTCGCCGGGTCCTTGCCCATGTCGAGCAGGGTCATGCCGATGCTGTCGCGCATCTCCGACAGGAAGCCGACGCGCCCCTTGAGCTTGGGGTTGTCGAGCAGGTCGGAGACCGACTTCACCTCGATGCCGTCGAGCGCCTTCTTGTTGTAGGCGATGACCGTCGAGATGCCCTGCCAGGGGTACGAGTACGCCCGTCCCGGGTCCCAGTCGGGGTTGCGGAACTGGGCCGACAGGTTGGTGTAGGCGTGCGGCAGGTTGGCCGGGTCCAGTTTCTGGACCCACCCGAGGCGGATCAGCCGGGCGGCCAGCCAGTCGGTGAGGACGATGATGTCGCGGCCGGTGTCCTGGCCCGCGGCGAGCTGCGGCTTGATCTTGCCGAAGAACTCGTTGTTGTCGTTGATGTCCTCGGTGTACTTGACCGAGATGCCGGTCCGCTTCTGGAAGGCGTCGAGCGTCGGGTGGTGCTTGCCGCTGTCGTCGACGTCGATGTACTCGGTCCAGTTGGAGAAGTTCACGACCTTCTCGGTGGCCGAGTGGTCCTGAGCGGACATGCCGCCCTGCGTCTTGCCCGCCGCGGGGATCCCGCAGGCGCTCAGCGCCCCGAGTCCGCCGACCGTGAGCGCGCCGCCCGCGGAGGCGCGCAGCAGCGACCGGCGGGTCATCGCCGCCCGGCCGTTACGCAGGCTGCGCCGCATTGCGGCCACTTGGGGCGGGGTCAGGCGGTCGGGCTCGTACTGCTCCATGCGCTTGGTGCCCTTTCGGGAGGGGTCGGCCTGATCACTGGCCTGGTCGGTCTCTAGCGGTCCCCGAAGATGGTGCGGTGCCAGTCCTTCCTGGCTACCGCGGTGTTGTCGAACATTACGTGCTTGACCTGCGTGTACTCCTCGAACGAGTACGCCGACATGTCCTTGCCGAAGCCGGAGGCCTTGTAGCCGCCGTGCGGCATCTCGCTGATGATCGGGATGTGATCGTTGATCCACACGCAGCCCGCCTTGATCTCGCGGGTGGCGCGGTTGGCCCGGTAGACATTGCTGCTCCAGGCGGAGGCGGCGAGGCCGTAGGGGGTGTCGTTGGCCAGCCGGATGCCCTCATCATCACCGTCGAACGGCAGTACGACCAGCACGGGACCGAAGATCTCGGACTGGACGATCTCGCTGTCCTGGGCCGCGTCGGCGATCAGGGTGGGCCGGTAGTAGGCGCCGTCCTTGAGGTCGCCCTGCGGGGCCTCGCCTCCCGTCACCACGCGCGCGTAGGCACGCGCCCGGTCCACGAAGCCGGCGACCCGGTCGCGCTGGACGTGTGAGATGAGCGGACCGAGGTCGGTGCCCGGCGCGAACGGATCGCCGAGCCGCACGGTCTCCATCAGCGCGGCCGTCCGCTCCACGAAGGCCTCGTACAGCGGTCGCTGCACGTACGCGCGCGTGGCGGCCGTGCAGTCCTGCCCGGTGTTGATGAGCGAGCCCGCGACCGCGCCGTGCACGGCGGCCTCCAGGTCGGCGTCGTCGAAGACGACGAAGGGGGCCTTGCCGCCCAGCTCCAGGTGGAGGCGCTTGACGGTGGCGGTGGCGACCTCGGCGACCCGCTTGCCCACGGGGGTGGACCCGGTGAAGGAGGTCATGGCCACGTCGGGATGGCCGACGAGGTGCTCACCGGCCTCCTTGCCGGTACCCGTGACGA
This sequence comes from Streptomyces diastatochromogenes, assembly GCF_002242805.1. GTDB lineage: Bacteria > Actinomycetota > Actinomycetes > Streptomycetales > Streptomycetaceae > Streptomyces > Streptomyces diastatochromogenes. The sequence continues at coordinate 39,721 of NZ_MCGQ01000034.1, forward strand.
TGTTGATGACGCCGTCCGGAATCCCGGCGTCGGTGGCGGCCTGGGCGAACAGCAGCGAGGTCAGCGGGGTCAGCTCCGCGGGCTTGAGCACGATGGTGTTGCCCGCGGCGATGGCCGGAAGGATCTTCCAGGCGGCCATCTGGAGGGGGTAGTTCCAGGGGGCGATCGACCCGACGACACCGATGGGCTCGCGCCGGATGTACGACGTGTGGTCGCCCGAGTACTCGCCGGCGGACTGACCCTGCAGATGCCGGGCCGCGCCCGCGAAGAAGGCGGTGTTGTCGATGGTCCCCGGTACGTCGAACTCGCGGGTCAGCTTCAGCGGCTTGCCGCACTGCAGGGACTCGGCGCGGGCGAAGTCCTCCGCACGGTCCGCGAGCACGGCGGCGAACCGGTGCAGCGCGTCGGAGCGCTCGCCCGGGGTGGTGGCGGCCCAGCCCGGGAAGGCCTCGCGCGCGGCGGCGACCGCGGCGTCGACGTCGTCGGTGCCGGCCAGCTCGTAGGTGTACACCTCCTCGCCGGTGGCGGGGTCGACCACGGCGTGGGTACGGCCCGAGGTGCCCTTCGTCAGGCGGCCCGCGATGAACTGCGCGCCGTCCGCGAAGCGCTCCTGTGCGGGGAATCGTTCCGGGGTGGCGGTGCCCGGGTTCTGCATGTCGCTCTCCTCCGCCGATTGCCCCGTCCCGGGGGGTGGGTGGCGTAGCTCCAGCTCGATTTGAGTGCCGATCCTGACAGAGCAATAGGACTCCAACAAGTGATTCCGTTGTTGCCTTTTGGTTACGCGACGGAATCTGTCGACCAGGTGTCGAGTCGGCGCGGAAAAGGGCGGACGGAGTGTCAGTGGTGCGTGCCAGACTCGCGTGCATGGGAAAGATCGACGGATTGGAAGCCCTGATCAGGGAAGTCAGAGCAGGGGCTCAGATCAAGTACCTCCACTTCTGGGGGCACCGGCCGCGGCCTGACGGCCGGGTCGGCGCGAGCTGTCTGAGCCAGTGGTGGCCGTCACCCTTCGTGGTCGACGGTGTCGAATACGCGACGGCCGAGCACTGGATGATGGCCGGCAAGGCGCGACTGTTCGGGGACGAGGAGGCGGAGCGCCGGGCCCTGGCCGCGAAGCATCCCGCCGAGGCCAAGAAGGCGGGGCGCCTGGTCCGCGACTTCGACGAGGCGACGTGGGAGCGGAAGCGCTTCGGGATCGTCGTCGAGGGCAGCGTCCACAAGTTCACCTCGGACGACAGCCTCCGAACCTTCCTGCTGAACACCGGCAACCGCGTCCTGGTGGAGGCAAGCCCCGTGGACCGCGTGTGGGGCATCGGCCTGACGGCGGACGACGAGGCGGCCGCGGACCCCGAGCGGTGGCGGGGGCCGAACCTGCTGGGGTTCGCGCTTATGGAGGCTCGGGAGCGGTTGGCGGGGGTGTGACTTTGCGGGGGTGTGACCTTGCGGGGCCTCGGCAGGGGTGAGCGGGCCGGGGGGGGAGCCAGACCGGTGGGCTGAGCCCTGACCGGTAAGCCCCGCCGTGGCCGGTGGGCCCAGCCCTGGCCGGGCCGCCGTCAGCCGGACCGGGGAGGGCTGAGCTGGGCGCGGTCCGCGTCCGTCGGAGCGGCCGGGGCGGTCGTCAGGCGGGGCGGCCGCCGCACGGAGGCGGCTGCCGGCCGGGACGGCCATCGCGCGGGTCAGCTCTTGTACGCCGCGATCACGAACGCGAAGAGGCCCAGGATCAGCACGATGCTCGCGGCGCCGCAGATGATCCCGGCGAGGGCCACGCCCGGGTTGGTGGCCTCGCCCCGGCGGGCCTTGCCGCGGCCCAGGGCGCCGAGGATCACGGCCACGACGCCCATCACCAGGGCCAGCGGCCACGCGCAGAAGCCGACCGTCGCCAGGATGCCCAGCACCAGGGAGGCCGTGCCCATGCCGTTGTTCGGCTGCGGCTGCAGGCCCGGCCAGCCGTAGCCGCCCGCCGCTGGGTAGGAGGGGATGCCGGGTGCGCCGTAGCCCGGCTGCTGGGGCGGATAGCCGTACGGAACCTGTCCGGGGCCGTCGGGGGATATGGGCGGCGGGGGTACGGGGGCCGTCTCGTAGGGCTGGGCCATGGGTGGCCCGTACGGGTTGGCGGGGGCGACCGGAGGGGCGTACGGCGTCGCCGCGGGTGGGGCAGTGGGCGGAGCGAACGGGTTCGCCGGCGCGGAGGCCGGAGGGGCGTACGGGTCGGCCGGTCTGGCCCAGGCCGGTGGGACCGCGTCGGCAGGGGCGTCCGGGGTGGGGAGGGACGTGACCGTCTGCTGGTCGTGGACCGAAGGGTGCGGTGGCGGTACCGGGGTTCCCGGTGCTCCGGAGAGGACCGTGTCACCGGCTCCCTGCTCGGGTGCCGGAGACGCCGCCCATGGATCCGCCGCACTCCCCTTGTCCAGGGAGACCCGGGGTGACTCGGGCCCGCTCCCGGCGCTGTGCTCCCGTGGCGTCGGCTGTGGCGCCTCGTCGGACATGGCTCAGGCCCCCCTGTGATCGATGTCCTGTCATGCTACGGCGGGGGCCGGGGCGTCGTGGGCGGGGGCCTACGATGATCCCGAGTCATCGATCAGCCGATCACCCGCGCCCGGACCACGGACCTCGCTCCACGGGCGCCGTTCCCGGGGAGGAACCTTGACCGACCGCAGCTCCGTGCCCGCCGCCGGTACGCCCGACCGCGATCTGCAGGCCTTCATCGCCGGACTGCCCAAGGCCGAACTGCACGTCCACCACGTCGGCTCCGCCTCCCCCCGCATCGTCTCGGAACTGGCCGCCCGCCACCCCGACTCCAAGGTCCCCACCGACCCCGAGGCGCTGGCCGACTACTTCACGTTCACGGACTTCGCGCACTTCATCGACGTGTACCTGTCCGTCGTGGACCTGATCCGCACCCCGGAGGACGTCCGGCTGCTGACCTACGAGGTGGCCCGTGACCTGGCCCGCCAGCAGGTGCGGTACGCCGAGCTGACCATCACCCCGTTCTCCTCGACCCGGCGCGGCATCGACGAGCTGGCCTTCATGGCCGCGATCGAGGACGCGCGCAAGGCGGCCGAGGCCGAGTTCGGGACCGTGCTGCGCTGGTGCTTCGACATCCCCGGCGAGGCCGGTCTGGAGTCCGCCGAGGAGACCGCCCGCCTCGCCACCGACGACCGGATCCGCCCGGAGGGCCTGGTGTCGTTCGGGCTCGGCGGGCCCGAGATCGGCGTGCCCCGGCCGCAGTTCAAGCCGTACTTCGACCGGGCCATCGCCGCCGGCCTGCACTCCGTGCCGCACGCCGGGGAGACCACCGGCCCGGAGACGGTGTGGGACGCGCTGACCGAGCTGCGCGCCGAGCGGATCGGACACGGCACCAGCTCCGCGCAGGACCCCAAGCTGCTCGCGCACCTCGCCGAGCACCGCATCGCGCTGGAGGTCTGCCCGACCTCCAACATCGCCACCCGCGCGGTCCGCACCCTGGACGAGCACCCGATCAAGGAGTTCACCCGGGCCGGCGTGCTGGTCACGATCAACTCCGACGACCCGCCGATGTTCGGCACCGACCTGAACAACGAGTACGCGGTGGCCGCCCGCCTCCTCGACCTCGACGAGCGGGGCCTCGCCGACCTCGCCAAGAACGCCGTGGAGGCGTCCTTCCTGGACGCGCCGGGCAAGGCCAGGATCGTGCGGGAGATCGACACGTACACCACCACGTGGCTCGCCCCCTGATCCCTGCGCGATCGACCACCGCGCCATGGTCACAATGGGGGCCATGCAGACCGTGACCGCCGTGGCCCACCGCGGCGCCCCCTACCGCTTCCGGGAGAACACCCTCGACTCGCTGCGTTCCGCGCTCGACCTGGGCGCGGACGCGGTCGAGATCGACGTACGCCTCACCCGCGACGGCGTCCCCGTGCTGCTGCACGACGGGACGCTGAAGCGGCTGTGGGAGCACGACCGGCCCCTGCCCTCGCTGTCGGCGGACGAGGTGCGCGGGCTCACCGCGGGCGGGGTGCCGACACTGGCCGAGGCACTGGCCGCGACCGGCGACAGCCGGGTGATGGTGGACCTGTGCGGACGGGTCGACCGCCGGACCGTGCAGCGGGTGATGGACGTGGTCCGGCAGAGCGGGGCCCGGGACCGCGTGTACTACTGCGCCCACGCCGAGGCCATGCTCGCCGTCCGCGCCGCCGACCCCGCCGCCGAGATCGCCCTGACCTGGACGACTCTGGCCCCGCCCCGGCCGGCGCTGCTGGACGTGGTGCGCCCCCGCTGGCTCAACTACCGCTTCTCCCTGGTCGACCGGGCCCTGGCGGCCCGCGTCCACCACGACGGATACCTCCTGTCCGTCTGGACCCCGGACACCCGCCGCTCCATGCGCCGCCTCCTCGACCTGGGCGTCGACTCGATCACCACGAACCGCATCGACGCCCTGCACGCCCTGCGCGACGAGGCCTAACCGGCGGCGAACTCCAGCGGCGGCGCGATCGCCTGGGCGTCCGCGCCCTCGCCCACCCACAGGCGGATCAGCAGCGCGGCCGTGGCCTCCAGCAGGCCGGACCGGTCGAGGCCGCCGGCGTGCAGGGGTTCGCAGCCGAGATCGCGGACGAGCCGTCGTACGACCGTGAGCGCGTCCTCGTCGTCCCCGCACAGTGGGACGGCGAGGGGGCGGCCGGCGAAGACCGGCGGGGTCAGCCGCCAGACGCTCTCGTGGCAGAGGTTGAAGGCCTTCACCACGCGGGCGGTGGGAGCGGCGGAGGCGATCCGCTCGGCGGCCGCGGGGCCACTGGCCGTGAGCAGCCCGAAGTCCGGGCCCACCGGGTTGGTGCAGTCGATCAGCACCCTCCCGCGCAGCACGTCGGCGAGGCCGGCGACCACCTCCACGACCGCCGCGTAGGGCACCGCCAGCAGCACCGCGTCGGTCCCGTGCCCCGCCGCCGCCCGTACGTCCCCGCGCGACCGGCTGCCCGCGAGCACGTCGTGTCCGGCCCGCTTCCACTGCTCCCCGAGCGCGTCCGCCATGCCACCCCTGCCGAGTATTCCGATGCGCACAACTGCCACCCCGTCCAGGTCGGTTGGATTCACCTACGGCCACGACAGTAGGAAGCGGCTCGGGCACCATTCGGTAAGTGACCGAAGACCAGGACTTCCTCGCCGACTGCCGCGCCCGGCTCGCCTTCGACCTGCTCGGCAACACCTGGAACTCCGTGGTGCTGTGGGCGCTCAAGGACGGCCCCCGGCGCCCGGGCGCCCTGCGCGAGCACATCGGCGGGATCAGTCAGAAGGTGCTGACCGAGACGCTGCGGCGGCTGGAGTTCAACGGCCTGGTGGAGCGGCGGGCGTACGACGGTGCGCCGCCCCGGGTGGAGTACGGGCTCACCGGCCTCGGGCGGACCCTGCTCGCGCCCATCGATGCCTTCGGTGCCTGGGCGTTCGAGCACGGGGACGAGGTCATGGCCGCGCAGGAGCGCTACACGCGCGAGCGCTGAGGGACCGTCGCCGGATCGGCGGGGGTGGCGCGGGTCAGGTACTGCGGGACGGGCGCCGAGTCCTTGCCGTCGTCGCGGACCAGGCCGAAGCGGATGGTGCCCTGCGGGGGGCCGGTGGTGACGTCCTGGTGCACGGCCTGCCAGGTGGACGGGAAGACGATGACGCCGTAGTCGCAGCCGCGTTCGTTCACGGTGAGGGTGACCGTGCCGTCCAGGTAGAAGTACTCGTTCTGCCACATCTGCTGGGTGCCGGCGGGCAGCACCGCGTAGCCGATGGTGGGGCCGCCCATGCCGGTGGCGTAGCCGTCGGGGCTGCCGGCGAGGGGGTCGTCCATCCGGCGGCCGCCGCCCGAGGCGACGTGGAACAGCTTGCCCGTCAGCCCGGTCCAGGCAGGCGGAACCAGCGAGCCGGGCCGGGACTTGGGCAGGATCTGCCAGCGGACCTGGACATAGCCCCGGCCGCTGAGCGTGACACTGTCCCCGCGGTGCTGCATCACGGCCTTGGCACCGCCGGTGCTGGTGATGCCGGTCTCGGGCCGGTGGGGCAGCGCGGCCGGGGGCGTGTCCGGGTCGGGTGCCCGGTCGACGGCGTCGACGACCGTGCCGTAGACGGCCTTCTGCCGGGTCGGCGAAGGCGTGGGTGAGGGGGTGGGTGAAGGTGAGGCCGACCGGGGCGGCGAGGCCGACGTGACGGGGGGCTGGACGGCCGTGCGGTCCGCCGTGGGTGTGGGTGCCGTGCGGGCGGGCGGTGCGTCGGGGGTGCGTACGGCGATGTAGGCGCCGCCCGCGACGAGTGTCGCGCCGGCCGTCACGGCCACGGCGGGCTTGGTCAGGGCGCCCAGCACCTTGGTGGACCAGCCGACGGTGGTCGCCGCGGCCGCCGTCTTGCCGCCGAGTACCAGCGACAGGGTGAACCCGGCCGGTACGGGCACCAGGGCGATCCCGACGATGAGCCGCTCGGCCGGTACGACGGGTTCGCGGGCGTCGCCGCAGTAGCCGCAGCCCCGGATGTGCCGAGCCAGCCGTTTACGCCAGACCGAGTCGGGCCGGCCGGGCCAGCGGGCGGTCAGTTCGCGCAGCTCGGGGCAGGCTCCGGCCAGGGCCCGGACGATGCCCCGGGAGGTCTCGAGGCGCTCCTTCATCCGCTGCACGCGGACGGCGGCGTGCTGTCTGCTGATGCCGACGGCGGCCGCCAGCTCGCGCCGGGTCAGCTCCCCGGCCACCTCCAGCCACCACAGCGACAGCAACTGCCGGTCCTCGGCGTCCAGCCAGCGCACGGCCTCCGCGACCTCGCGCCGCTGCCCCTCCAACTGGAGCCGCAGGACGGAGAGTTCGGCGAAGTCCCCGTCCTGCGGCGGGCCCTCGGCGGACCGCCGACCCTTCCCCCGGCGCGCCCGGTCGCGTATCTGGCGCATGGCGATGGCCATCAGCCAGGACCGGAAGCTGTCCGGGTCGCGGAGGGTGCCGAGGTTGTCGACGGCGCGGATCATGGTCTCCTGGACGACGTCGTCGACGTCGGCGTGGCCGTTCAGGGCGCGGCCGACGACGTTGTAGACCAGCGGCAGCCAGCCCTCCAGCAGTTCCTCCAGAGCCCGCCGGTCACCGGCCTGCGCGGCGGCGACGGTGGCGGACCACTCCCGCCCGCTGACGTCCGTCCTCATGCCCGCACCTTCTCAGCCCAGGCCGTCCTGCACGCAATGCCGTGGATCACACTGTGGAGACGGGCTAGGCGGGGGCCTGATAACAGTTTTTCCGGGCTGTCTTCACTCTGCTTCCGCTCTGCTTTCGCTCTGCTTTCGCTCTCGCTCTCGCTCTCGCACTACGGGGTGGCGAAGGGGTTCACCCACCACGGCTCTCCCACCGATCGCTTCGTCGCGGTCGCCGGTGCGGTCGCGGCCGCCGGTGCAGTTGCGGGCGCCTTCGCGGCTGCGGTCGCCTTCGTGGCTGCGGTCGCGACGAGCGCCTTCGACCGACGTGTGGTGTTCCTGCCGTCGGTGACGGCGATGGTGTACCGGTGGCGAGAGCCGGGCTTGACGGAGTCCGTGTACGTCATCTCCGGAAGCTCCCAGTCGGTGGAGCGCTTCTTCAGCGAGGCCACGCGGACGCGGTCGCGATAGATCAGGTACGTCAGCTCCGCGGTGTCCCGGTCCCAGGTGGCCTGCCAGGTGAGCTTGACCTTGCCGGCGCGTGAACTCGTGGCCGTGAGCTGGGGAGTTGCTTCGGGAGCGGTGTTCGCGGGCCCGGACGTGAAGCGCGTCAGGCCCTGCTGGGGTCTGCCGTTGACCGTCGTGAACTCGCCGCCCGCCCAGAGGATTCCCTTGGCCATGACCAGTGCGCGGGGACCGATTGCCTCCCCTAGTCCGTCGTCCGTGTCGGGGAACCAGTGCAGGATGCGTCTGTCGCTGACGGACTGGACCAGGAAGTGCCGACGACGTCCATCGGGGAAGCCGCCCGGAGTGCGGACGCAGTTGTGGGCGTGCGAGGCGCTGTAGAGAAGGCCCCGCTGCACCACGATCGCCTGGGTGGCGCCCTGGCAGAAGTCCTTCCAGACCATCTTGCCGTCGGACAGACGGCCGGCGATGCGACCGTCGAAGATGCCCGCCCCGGTGCCTTCGGCTCCGACATAGAAGTTGGTCTTGTCGCGTGCCAGTGCCTTCACCGACGAGTACAGCGGAACCCAGTGCGGGAAAGAGGTCACGGTCGCGCCCGTCGAGGGATTCAGGGCGACCAGCGAATCCTCTGTGGCGCCGTTGACGTGCTCGAAGTCACCGCCGACGAGGACCTTTTTGTGGTCGGGTACGGCCAGAACGGCCCGGACCGGCTGGTCGATGTCCGCTCTGAAGGGCAGCAGCTTGCCCTTGGGGCTGAGGGATGCGATGTAGTTCCTGCTCTGGCCGTCGACGGTCGTGAAGTCGCCACCCAGATACACCGTGGTGCGGGTGGTGTCGATGGCACGGACCGTCGCCGCCACCGCGGGGCGGAAATCCGCGCGCAGCGAGCACTTGGCCGTGTTGAGCGCGACCACGCTGGCCACGCCGGTGTCGTCGACCTTGCCGAAGGATCCGCCGACATACAGCACCTTGCCGTCGGGCGACGCCTTCAGCGCCCGTACGGTCCCCTCGCCCTCCGAGAAGGAGTGCGCGCACGGCAGCAGTTTGCCGGTGACGGCGTCGAACGCGGCGAAGTTCTTCCGGGCGACCTCTTTCTGACCGGGTTTCGCGCCCGGCGGGCGGACGCTGTCGAAAGTGCCGCCGACGTACACGACACCGCGTGCGTAGGCGACCGACCAGACGATGCCATCGGTCTGCCATGTCGCCAAAGGGGCGGCGGTCAGGGTCTTTTCGTTGCGCGCCGGCGAGCCGTGAGCGGTGGCGAGCGGAGCGGCGGTCGCGAGAAGGGCCACGGTGGAGGCGGTGGTGACGAGCCTCGTCGTGCTTTTCCTCAGACGCATGGAACATCCCGGGATGGAAGTGGGATACGGGTGGTCGGAAGGGGAGGGGGTGACGAAAGCGCGGCAAACTATACGGATTACACACATTCCCAGGGCGGTTCCCAGGCCGACGCCGACCGTCGTGTCACCCGTCGGCAGCATCCCGGCAATTCCGTGTCGCGACGGCTCGCATGTCTGCGCATCAGGCCCTTCGTTCGGCCGAATTTCCCCGGCTCCGCCGGCACCCGCTTCACCTTTCTGGTCGTTTTATCGGACTCAAATGGCCCAGGGAAAGGAGTCGCAAAGCGTGCAGGCCACCATGCCGTGGAAATGTTCAGGTCGCCCGGCGGACAGATGTCCAGCGCTCGAACTCCCAGCAGAACATGCCCGGGAGTTCGCGAGGGCGAGATCAGGTGCCCGAGATCCAGGGCCCAGCGACAAGGAGGAGTACTCGCCATGCGAGTGACTACCCGTTCGAAGAGGCAGGTGTGGGGAGCGCGGCTCGCCTGCGCCGGCCTGACCACGGCAGTGGCCCTCGGCCTCGCCGTCAGCCCCGCGTCGGCCGCTGACTCGGCCGGGCCGCCGAGCCAGGAGGGCGTGCAGCCCATCCTGGAGCTGCCACCCCCCGAGAACCCGACCTGCGACGACCTCATCCCGGGCGCCTTCGACTTCGCGTTCAAGGTCGATCCGCCGACGGCCGGGAACCACCAGTTCGACGCTCCGCACCAGGACGGTTCGGTCGACATCGGCCTGGACAACACCGACCCCGACCACGTGCTGGTCAACTTCCTCATCCACGGGCCGTACGCCGCCCGCGGCGTCATCGTCAAGGGTGGGCCGGTCGCCAACTTCTACGACTACAACGCGACCGACTTCCCCACCGGCATCAAGGCGGACGCCCTGCTCCACGCCGCGATCAACGACAACAACGGTACGTACTACGGCCTCAGCCACATCGACTTCTGCCTGATCCCCAAGAAGTACTGACAGCACCACGGGCCGGCCGTACAGGACCGGCTCACGGGCGGAACGTCGTGACCACGCTCACGCACCCGCCACCGCAGTGAGATCGGGGCCCGGGAAACCGGGCCCCGTCTCCTTTCCGGACCACATCCGGACCGCATGCGGACGCCACTCCTAGGGGCCATCCCGTACAACTCCCCCGATCCACAACCTGGTTACTGGGGGTCGTGTCAGGGTCGCGGCCCCTCCCTGCCGACGATCCCGATCACGGCGCACCGGCGGAGGATGAACACGAAAGCCCGCCTCATCCTCCCCAGGAGCCTCCATGCGCCTGCGCAGCCGCAGCACCGTACTCGCCGCCTCCCTCGTCCTGGCCCTGACGGCCGGCCCGCTGGTGGCGCCCGCCTTCGCCGCGCCGACGGCCACGGTGACCGCGCGAGCGGCGAAGACCGTCCCGGATCCCGGGGCCCTGCAGGCGGCACTCGCCGGGCTGCCCGACTCCGACGCGACCGCCGCACTGGTGCGGGTCGGCGGCACCGACGGCAGTTGGCGGGGCAGCGCGGGCGTGCACGACCTGGCGAGCGGGCGGGCGGCGGACCCGAACGCCCGGTTCCGGGCCGGTTCCACGACGAAGGTCGTGACGGCGGCGACCGTGCTGAAGCTGGCGGCCGAGGGCAGGGTCGACCTGGACACTCCCGTCCAGCACTACCTGCCCGGACTGCTCACCCCGGCCTTCAAGCCCATATCCGTACGGCAGTTGCTGAACCACACCAGCGGGATCAAGCCGGGCGACGGCTGGGGCGACGACTTCGCGGACCAGTACGCGCACCGCTTCGACACCATCACCCCGGAACAGGTGGTGGCCTCGGCGGTGGCGAAGGGGCCGGAGTTCGACCCCGGTGACCAGCAGGACTACCTGAACATCAACTACACGATCCTCGGGATGCTGATCGAGAAGGTGACGGGACACTCGTACGCGCACGAGGCGACCCGGCTGGTGCTGCGCCCGGCAGGCATGCGCCACACCTACTTCCCCGGCACCGACCCCGTGATCCACGGCCCGCACAACCACGGCTACCAGCTGGTGAAGGACGCCGACGGGACCACACGGTTCGTGGACGTCAGCGACTGGAACCAGGCGGACCGCTGGGCGGCGGGCGACATGATCTCCACGACCGCCGACCTGGAACGGCTGATCACAGCACTGTTCCAGGGCCGGATCGTGCCCGAGCCGCAGCTGCAGGAGATGTTCACGGTGCCGGCGAACATCACCGGCGCCACCTACAGCGCCGGTCTCGAACGGTTCGAGCACAAGGGCACGGTGTACTGGCTCAAGTCCGGGGCCCGCTACGGCTACAGCACGGCGATCGCCGCCACCCGGGACCTGAGCCGCGCCCTCGTCTACTCGGTCAACTCCACGGACGCCAAGGGTGAGTCGGCGAACCCGGTCGCCGAGCGCATCATCATGGCCACCCTCAAGCAGCAGCCGGAGCGCTGAGCGCCTCCAGCCGCTTGATCTTCTGCCGTACGACGTACAGCGGGACGACCCCGAACACCCCGAACGACATGTCGATCAGCGACCACCAGAAGGGGATTCCCCGGATCGGTCCGCAGATCAGGGCGAGCGGGATGATCCCCGCGCAGGCGATCATCCCGAACTCCACGACCCAGATGTTGCGGACCGGGTCGCGGTACGGCCCGTAGAAGGCGACGGCGATGACGAGATGCGCGAACGCCAGCCAGTCCGTTCCGTACAGCACGAACGGGTACTTGGTGTCGACGGTGTCGAGTCCGTCCCGCACCCGTGAGATCCACGCCATGAGCCCGGGCAGATGCTCGGGCACGGACAGTGCCCGCAGCACGCTCTCCGTCCACCGGAGTTCGTGCACCAGCGGAAAGGCGGTGGCCCCGCTGAGCACGAGGCACACGACGAAGGTGACCAGCCAGACGCGAATGCCCTTGAGCAGGGCGGCTCTGTCGCTCATGGCAGGAGCGTACGCCTGCATTTGAACGCGTTCAAAACCGCCCCCCTCGTTCTGGCGCCTCGTTCTGGCGTCCTCTGAGAGATCCAGGCCCTTCGGGCACTGGTGGACCAGCCGTTCCCGTGGTGTGCTGGAAGTGGCGGGAAGGACCTCTTGGAGACGCGGGGAAGCGGCTCGCGGCCGTGCACCGCGCAATCGGGATCCGCGAGAAGTGGATGGCGCCCTTCCCGCCCTTCATGCCGTCACACCGGTCCGGCGTCTACTGCGCGGGCAGCGGTACCCGACCACGAGGGGCGAGGCCCCGGAGGACGAGGACGCCTGATCGCCCGTACGCCTCGCGGTGGCTCGTGCGCCGGTGGATCCTGAGGGCGGACGGCGGAGGTCGACGCATGGCCAAAGGCTGGGCCGGGCGGGTCGCCCAAGGCTGGGCCGGGCGGGTTGCGGGGCTGCGCGCTCGCGTGCCCGGCCCCAGTGCACTCCTCGCGGGCCTGGGGAGCCGGCTCCGGGACGACCTGCCGGCGGGCGTGACGGTGGCCGCGTACCTCGTGCCGCAGGTCATGGCGTACGCGGGCGTGGCCGGTCTGCCACCGGTCACCGGGCTCTGGGCGATCCTTCCGGCGCTCGGCCTCTACGCGGTGTTCGGCTCCTCGCGCCTGCTGTCGGTCGGCCCGGAGTCCACGACGGCCCTGATGACGGCCACGGTGGTGGGCCCCCTGGCCGGCGGCGACCCGGGCCGCTACGCCTCGCTGGCAGCCGCCCTCGCCGTCACGGTCGGGCTGCTGTGCCTGGTGGCCCGGGCGATCCGGCTGGGCTTCCTGGCGGATCTGCTCTCCCGGCCGGTCCTGGTCGGCTATCTCGCGGGCGTGGCACTGATCATGGCGGTGGACCAGTTGCCCAGGCTCACCGGTGTGCGGACGAGCGGCACGGAGTTCTTCCCGCAGCTGTGGTCCTTCTTCAGCCATCTGGGACAGGCCCACCTGGCGACCGTGATCCTCTCCGCCGCCGTACTGGTCTTCCTCTTCACCGTCGCCCACTTCTTCCCCGCCCTCCCCGGACCGCTGCTCGCCGTGGTCCTCGCCACCGCGGCCGTCGTCGCCTTCGACCTGGACGGCCGGTACGGCGTCGCGGTGATCGGCACGGTGCCCTCCGGCCTTCCGGACCTCGCCCTGCCGGATCTCGCCGAGCTGCCGGGCCTGGCGCTGCCCGCGCTCGGTGTGCTGCTGGTCGCGTACACGGACATGATCCTCACCGCGCGGGCGTTCGCGGACCGCGGCGACCAGAAGCCGCTCGACGCCGACCGGGAGTTCCTCGCCCTGGGCGCCACCAACCTCGGCGCCGGTGTCGTGCACGGCTTCCCCATCAGCAGCAGCGCCAGCCGTACGGCGCTCGCGTCCTCCGCGCACGCCCGCAGCCAGGTGTACTCACTGGTCGCGGGGGCGGCGGTGCTGGCCGTCCTGTTGTTCCTCAGCCCGCTGCTGTCCCGCATGCCCGCCGCCGCGCTCGGCGCGCTCGTCGTCTACGCCGCCGCCCACATGATCGACGTCGCGGGTTTCCGCCGGCTCGCCTCCTTCCGGCGCCGGGAACTGTTCCTCGCCCTGGGCTGCCTGGCGGGCGTGCTCGCCCTGGACGTCCTGTACGGGGTGCTCGTGGCCGTCGGCCTGTCGGTAGCCGAACTGCTGACCCGGGTGGCCCGGCCGCACGACGCGATCGAGGGCCTGGTCCCCGGGGTGGCCGGCATGCACGACGTCGACGACTACCCGGAGGCACGCACGATCCCCGGTCTGCTCGTGTACCGCTACGACTCGCCCCTGTTCTTCGCCAACGCGGAGGACTTCCGGCGCCGGGCGCTGGCCGCCGTGGACGAACAGAACGAACCCGTCCACTGGTTCGTCCTCAACACCGAGGCCAACGTGGAGGTCGACATCACGGCCCTGGACGCCGTGGAGGAGCTGCGCCGGGAGCTCACGGACCGAGGCATCGTGTTCGCCCTCGCCCGGGTCAAGCAGGACCTGCTGGACGAACTCGAGGCGTACGGCCTCGCGAAGTCCGTCGGCACCGACCGCATCTTCCCGACGCTGCCCACGGCGGTGGCCGCGTACCGGGCATGGTGCCGCGACCACTGACCCGCTTTCTCCGCCCGTGGGGCCGATCGGCCCTGGTGCGGACGGCACCTGCGGATGATGATCGGCTGCCTTGAGGACGGCCCTCAGGCTGTCCCGGCCGGGGAACGAGGGGCCGCCATGACCGAGGCACACACCTTCACCGAGCGGCACCCGATCCGGGTGTTCCTGCTGGACGACCACGAGGTCGTACGACGCGGCCTCGCCGACCTGCTCGACGCCGAACCGGACATCCGCGTGGTCGGCGACGCGGACACCGCCGAGCACGCCCTCACCCGCGGCCCCGCACTGCGCCCGCACGTCGCCGTGCTCGACGTCCGCCTGCCCGACGGGGACGGCATCTCGGTCTGCCGGGAGCTGCGCAGCCGGATGCCGGAGCTGGCCTGCCTGATGCTGACCTCCTTCGACGACGAGGACGCCCCGCTCGACGCGATCATCGCCGGGGCGTCCGGGTATGTCCTGAAGCAGATCAAGGGCTCCGACCCGGTCTCGGCCGTCCGCACGGTCGCCTCGGGCCAGTCGATGCTGGACCCCGCGACCACCGCCCGCCTCATGCGCTCCCTGCGCGCCGGCCCCGCCGCACTCCCGCCCGAACTGGCAAGCCTGTCCCCCCCCCCCCCGCGAACGGGACATCCTCACCCTGATCGGCGACGATCTGACCAACCGCGAGATCGGCACCGAGTTGCACCTGTCCGAGAAAACCGTCAAGAACCACATCTCCGGCCTACTGGCCAAGCTGGGCGTACAACGCAGGGTCCAGGCAGCGGTCCTGGCCTCGCAGTTGGAGCAGCAGGGTGAACGGGGTTGAGGGGCGGCGCGACTGCGGCGAAGTTCCCGGACCCTACAACCCCACGATCTTGTTCCACCGCTTCGCGAACTCCACCCGCTCCGTGGAGGTGATGTCCCGGGCGATGGCCAGCCGCTTGCGCATGGTGGTGTCCGGGAAGATCAAGGGGTTGTCGGCCAGGGCCGCGGTGTCCTTGTCCTTGGAGGCTGCCAGGACCTCCCTGGCCGCCGGGACCGGGCAGACGTAGTTGACCCAGGCGGCGAGTTCCGCGGCGACCTCGGGGTCGTAGTAGTAGTCGATCAGCCGCTCGGCGTTGGTCTTGTGGCGGGCCCGGTTGGGGATCATCAGGGAGTCCGACCACAGTTCGGCGCCCTCCTCGGGGACGACGAAGCGGATGTCGGGGTTGTCCGCCTGGAGCTGGATGACGTCGCCCGAGTAGGCCTGGCAGGCGAGGACGTCGCCGCTGACCAGGTCCTTGGTGTAGTCGTTGCCCGTGAAGCGGCGTATCTGGCCCCGGTGGACCTCGCGCTCGACCTGGTCGCAGACCCGGTGGAAGTCGGCCGCCGTCCACTGGGTGATGTCCACGCCGTTGCCCTGCATCAGCAGCGCGAACGACTCGTCCAGGCCGGAGAGCAGGGTCACGCGGCCCTTGAGGTCGCTCGCCCAGAGGTCGGAGACGTGGCGTATCTCGCGGCCGAGCTTGCGGCGGTTGTAGGCGATGCCGGTGATGCCGGACTGCCACGGCACCGTGCACCTGCGGCCCGGGTCGAAGGCCGGTGAGCGCAGGAGCGGGTCCAGGTACTTCGCCACGTTGGGCTGGTGGGCGCGGTCCATCCGCTGCACCCAGCCCAGGCGGACGAACCGCGCGCACATCCAGTCGCTGATGACGATCAGGTCGCGTCCGGTCGACTGGTGGTTCATCAGCGCGGGGCTGATCTTGCCGAAGAACTCGTCGTTGTCGTTGATCTCCTCGACGTAGTCGACGGAGATGCCGGTGCGCTTCTCGAAGGCCTCGAGAGTGGGCCGCTTGTTGGGGTTGTCGTCATCGGTGTCGATGTACAGCGGCCAGTTCGCCCAGGTCAGCTTCTTGTCGGTGGCGGACACGTCGGTCACGGCACGGTCGCCGGGCTCGACGTAGGCGGCGGGCACCCCGCAGCCGGCCAGCGCACCGAGTGCGGCGGTGCCGCCGAGCGCGGTCAGCAGGGAGCGGCGGGACAGCGCGGAACGGCGGGGCAACATGGGGTGGCGCGAAGAAGTCTGGGGCACCACGGCAGGATGCCGTGGTGCCCCACACCTGAACAATCGACGGTGCGTCGAGCCCACCGGGTGGGACCCGACACCTTGTCGATCAGCTGTCGAGAGACGTCATCACATGCTTGATCCGCGTGTAGTCCTCGAAACCGTACGCCGACAGGTCCTTGCCGTAGCCGGACTTCTTGAAGCCGCCGTGGGGCATCTCGGCGACCAGCGGGATGTGGGTGTTGATCCACACGCAGCCGAAGTCGAGCTTCTTGGACATGCGCATCGCGCGGCCGTGGTCCTTGGTCCACACCGAGGAGGCGAGGGCGAACTCGACGCCGTTGGCCCACTGGACGGCCTGGTCCTCGTCGCTGAAGGACTGGACGGTGATGACCGGGCCGAAGACCTCGTTCTGGATGATCTCGTCGTCCTGCTTCAGACCGGAGACGACGGTCGGGGCGTAGAAGTAGCCCTTCTCGCCGACCTGGTGGCCGCCCGCCTCGACCTTGGCGTGCGCGGGCAGGCGCTCGATGAAGCCGGAGACCTGCTTGAGCTGGTTGGGGTTGTTCAGCGGGCCGAAGAGGACGTCCTCGTCGTCCGGCTGGCCGGTCTTGGTCTCGGCGGCCGCCTTGGCGAGCGCCGCGACGAACTCGTCGTGGATGGACTCCTGGACGAGGACGCGGGTCGCGGCCGTACAGTCCTGGCCGGCATTGAAGAAGCCCGCCACGGAGATGTCCTCGACGGCCTTGGCGATGTCGGTGTCCTCGAAGACGACGACCGGGGCCTTGCCGCCCAGCTCCAGGTGGACCCGCTTGAGGTCCTTGGAGGCGGACTCGGCGACGGACATGCCGGCGCGTACGGAGCCGGTGATGGAGGCCATCGCCGGGGTGTCGTGCTCGACCATCGCGCGGCCGGTTTCACGGTCGCCGCAGATGACGTTGAAAACGCCCTTGGGCAGGATCGAGCCGATGATGTCGGCGATCAGGACGGTCGAGGCGGGGGTGGTGTCCGAGGGCTTGAGGACGACCGTGTTGCCCGCGGCGATGGCCGGGGCGAACTTCCACACGGCCATCATCATCGGGTAGTTCCACGGCGCGACCTGCGCGCAGACGCCGACCGGCTCGCGGCGGATGATCGAGGTCATCCCGTCCATGTACTCGCCGGCCGAGCGGCCCTCCAGCAGCCGGGCCGCACCCGCGAAGAAGCGGATCTGGTCGACCATCGGCGGGATCTCCTCGGAGCGGGTCAGCCCGGTCGGCTTGCCCGTGTTCTCCACCTCGGCCGCGATCAGCTCCTCGGCGCGCTCCTCGAACGCGTCCGCGATCTTCAGGAGGGCCTTCTGCCGCTCGCCGGGGGTCGTGTCGCGCCAGGCCGGGAAGGCCGCGGCGGCGGCCGCCATCGCGGCGTCCACGTCCGCCTGTCCGGACAGCGGAGCGGTGGCGTACGCCTCGCCCGTCGCGGGGTTGACCACCTCGGTGGTCCGTCCGTCGGCGGCGTCCCGGAACTCACCGTCGATGTAGTTGCGCAGACGACGCAGCTCGGTGCTCACTGCCGGCCTCCTGATCTGGTTCGAGGGTTCAAGCTGTGCAGCTCGTCCAGCCTGTGCGGCTGTCCAATCACTGAGACACCCACCCTAATCGGCAGACCCACGTTTTCAACACCCCCGTCGCCACCAGTTCTGCGAAATCCGCAAGTCTTGGACTCGAAAACAACGAATTTCATTGATCGGGCCTTGCGAAACTGTCGAGACGTCGTGCACAGTGAGGTCGTGGCCA
The DNA here is from genome assembly GCF_002242805.1 of Streptomyces diastatochromogenes. Taxonomy (GTDB): domain Bacteria; phylum Actinomycetota; class Actinomycetes; order Streptomycetales; family Streptomycetaceae; genus Streptomyces; species Streptomyces diastatochromogenes. The sequence goes on from NZ_MCGQ01000034.1 coordinate 57,491, forward strand.
GTCGAAGCGCAGACCAGAGGGACTCGTCCCGCGAGTCCAGGAACGGCACCCCAACGCTGGATGCCGTCTCCCTCGCCATCATTCAGCAGCTCCAGGAGGACGGTCGTAGGCCGTACGCCGCGATCGGCAAGGCCGTGGGCCTCTCCGAAGCGGCCGTGCGCCAGCGCGTCCAGAAGCTGCTGGACCAGGGCGTGATGCAGATCGTCGCCGTCACGGACCCGCTCACCGTGGGCTTCCGCAGGCAGGCGATGGTCGGGATCAACGTCGAGGGCGATGTCGAGTCGATCGCGGATGTGCTGACCGGCATGTCGGAAGTCGAGTACGTGGTGATGACCGCGGGCTCGTTCGACATCCTCGCCGAGATCGTGTGCGAGGACGACGACCACCTGCTGGACGTCATCAACAAACGCATCCGGGCACTGCCCGGCGTGCGCTCCACCGAAAGCTTCGTCTACCTGAAGCTGAAGAAGCAGACCTACATGTGGGGAACCCGATAACCGTGACCGAGAAGGACCTCAGCCGCAGCGCGTACGACCACTTGTGGATGCACTTCACCCGCATGTCCTCGTACGAGAACTCCCCCGTCCCGACCATCGTCCGGGGCGAGGGCACCTACATCTACGACGACAAGGGCAGGCGCTACCTCGACGGTCTCGCGGGTCTGTTCGTGGTCCAGGCCGGTCACGGCCGCACGGAACTCGCCGAGACCGCCTTCAAGCAGGCCCAGGAGCTGGCCTTCTTCCCGGTGTGGTCCTACGCCCACCCCAAGGCCGTCGAGCTGGCCGAGCGCCTGGCCGACTACGCCCCGGGCGACCTGAACAAGGTCTTCTTCACCACCGGCGGCGGCGAGGCCGTCGAGACCGCCTGGAAGCTCGCCAAGCAGTACTTCAAGCTGCAGGGCAAGCCGACCAAGTACAAGGTCATCTCGCGTGCGGTCGCCTACCACGGCACCCCGCAGGGCGCCCTGTCCATCACCGGCCTGCCGGGCCTGAAGGCCCCCTTCGAGCCGCTGGTGCCGGGCGCGCACAAGGTGCCGAACACCAACATCTACCGCGCCCCGCTCTTCGGTGACGACCCGGAGGCCTTCGGCCGCTGGGCCGCCGACCAGATCGAGCAGGAGATCCTCTTCGAGGGCCCGGACACCGTCGCCGCGGTCTTCCTGGAGCCCGTGCAGAACGCCGGCGGCTGCTTCCCGCCCCCGCCCGGCTACTTCCAGCGGGTGCGCGAGATCTGCGACAAGTACGACGTGCTGCTCGTGTCGGACGAGGTCATCTGCGCCTTCGGCCGCCTGGGCACGATGTTCGCCTGCGACAAGTTCGGCTACGTCCCGGACATGATCACCTGCGCCAAGGGCATGACCTCGGGCTACTCCCCGATCGGCGCCTGCATCGTCTCCGACAAGATCGCCGAGCCGTTCTACAAGGGCGACAACACCTTCCTGCACGGCTACACCTTCGGCGGCCACCCCGTGTCGGCCGCGGTGGGTCTCGCCAACCTCGACCTGTTCGAGCGCGAGGGCATCAACCAGCACGTGCTCGACAACGAGGGCGCCTTCCTGCAGACCCTGCAGAAGCTGCACGACCTGCCGATCGTCGGCGACGTCCGCGGCAACGGCTTCTTCTACGGCATCGAGCTGGTGAAGGACAAGAACACCAAGGAGTCCTTCAACGAGGAGGAGACCGAGCGCGTCCTGTACGGCTTCCTCTCCAAGGCCCTGTTCGAGAACGGCCTGTACTGCCGTGCCGACGACCGCGGTGACCCGGTCATCCAGCTCGCCCCGCCGCTGATCTCCAACCAGGAGACCTTCGACGAGATCGAGCAGATCCTGCGGGCCACCCTCACGGAGGCGTGGACCAAGCTCTGATCATCCGACTGGATGATCAATACCGGCCCCGGTGCCGTCCGTTCGAGTGAGAACGGCGGCCCGGGGCCGTGTGCTGTCCGGCCTCCCGGTACCGGCTGCCTAGCGTTCCAGTGACCGATCGGCCCAGCCTTCGTTCCCCCGGACGGGGGATGGAGCACGGGAACAACGGATCAGAACCGAGGTGTACGCCCATGGAGGCCCCGCCGGACAACGACGTGATGTGGGCACGCTCCCTGCACTTCACGCACCGCGACGGCTCGCCCGGCCTGGCCGGTGTCTCGCTCGAGGTGCGGCAGAGCGAGATCCTCGCCGTCAGCGGCCCGCGCGGCAGCGGCAAGACCACGCTCCTCAGGTGTCTGTCCGGTCTGGTCAAGGCCCAGCAGGGCGAGGTCTGGTTCAACAGCGCGCCCATGCACACGCTGGGGCCGATGGCCCGTGAGCGGCTGCGCCGCGACCGCTTCTGCTGGATCGACCCGGCCCCCGTGCTCGTACCGGAGCTGAACGTCTGGGAGAACGCCGCCCTCCCGCTGATGCTGCGCGGCACCAGCCGCCGCCGGGCCAAGGTGGCCGCGCTGGAGTGGCTGGAGCGGCTGGACGTCGGCGACCGGGCCCGCAGACGCCCGCACGAGCTGCGGCAGGCGGAACGCCAGCGCGTGTGCATCGCCCGCGCGCTCGCCCCCGGGCCCACGATCCTCTTCGCGGACGAGCCGACGGCCCCGCTGCACCGCGCCGACCGCGCCCATGTGCTGCGCACGCTCACCACGGCGGCCCGCTCGCACGGCATCACCGTCGTGCTGGCCACGCACGACTCCGAGACCGCGGCCCTCGCCGACCGTGCGGTCTCCCTGCTGGACGGGCGGCGCGTGAAGACCGTGCATCTGCCGGAGAGCCCGGAGACGGAGGGCCGGGCCGCGTGCTCGCTCTCCGTCTGACCCGCGCGGCCCGGCCCGCCGTCCAGCTGCGCCGTCTGCTGGTGGCCGCCGCCTCGGGGGGCACCGGCTTCCTCCTGCTCGGCGCCCTGGGCTACGCGCTGGGCCACCCGCAGACCCCGGGCGCGGCCGTGCTGCGGCTGGCCTGGTGCCTGGTTCCGCTCGCCGCAACGGTGTACTTCGCGCTCGCGGTGGCGCGCACGGACCCCGGCACCCGACCCCGCCCGGGCCTGTCGGCGGTGGGCCTGGGCCCGGCCCGCCTGATGGCGATCTCGGCCCTGACGACGGCGCTGTCCGCCACCCTGGGCTCGATGCTGGCGCTGCTGGTCTTCCTGCACCTGCGCGGCGACCTGACGGGCATGCCCTTCGACGGGGCGGCGGCCCAGTTCCTGGCCGCGGACCAGCCCCTCCCGCTGCCGGCGGCCCTGACCCTGCTGACCCTGGTCCCGGTGATCGCCTCGACGACGGTGGCCTTCGCCCTCCGCCCCAGGGACCCCCGCCCACCCGCCAAGGCCACCCGCGCCTTCGGCCGCTTCGGCGCGTACGGCCACTCGGCACAGCGGGAGACGTTCGGGGCGTACGGGAGGTTCGGGGCGCGGTGGCGTACGGCGGCGGGGAGGAAGGGGACCACGCCGGAGCCTCCGCCCGAGGTCACCGATCCCCGGGTCACCGACTCCGGGGACGCCGGCTCCGTGGGCGCCGGCTCCAGGGGCATCGCTTCTCGGGTCACCGGCTCCGGGGTCATCGACTCCCGGGCCACCGGCCCCGGGATCACCGGCCCCGGGATCACCGGCCCCCGGCTCACCAACCCCAGCACCACCAACCCCCGGCTCACCAACCCCGAGGCGCCGGAACAGGACGCCGACCAGGCCGACACCCCCACCCACCTCCCGCCGCCCCGCGAAGCCCCCGTCGGCCTCCCCTGGGGCATCGCCACGATCGCCGCGGGACTCGCCGTGCAGGCCTACGCCGGCCGTACCACTCCCGCCCCCGACCTCACCGACCTCCCCGTCGAGGCCTTCACCGTGCTGGTCGGCTGGGTCCTGACCGCCCTCGGGCTCGTCCTCGCCTCCCCCGGCCTCACCCATCTGTGCGGGCGCCTTCTCCAGGCCGTCCGTCCGGGCGCCCTCAGGCTGCTCGCCGGCCGGGTCCTGATGGGCGAGGCCACCCGGATCGGCCGCCCCCTCGGGGTGGTGTGCGCGGTGGCGTCCGCCACCTACGCCATGACCGCCCTGTACGACGGTCCCACCCCCACCTTCGGCCCGCTGACCACCCTCGGCGCGCTCGTGGTCACCGGCAGCACGGTGGCGACCCTGCTGACGGCGGCCACCGAGGCCCGCCAGTGCCGCGCCGACACCACCGCCGCCCTGCTGCGCCTCGGCGCCCCCGGCTCGATGCTGCGCAGTGCCGCCGCCCTCCGCGCCGCCGCCCTGCTCGCCGTGTTCGGCCCGCTCACGCTGGTGATCGCCAACCTGGCGGCCCTGCCGATGGCCCACTGAGCACCGTACGAGAAAACCCTCCCGGGAAATCTCCCGAGAAAAATCTCCGGCCGCCGATGAGTTCCGCGACGACCCGGCGTCTACCCCAGCGAACCGCAGCAAGCGCACGGACCCGAGGGAGAGACCCCATGTACCAGCAGATGATCTTCGTGAACCTGGCCACTGCCGACGTCGAGGCGTCCAAGAAGTTCTTCACCGCACTCGGCTACACGATCAACCCCCAGTTCAGCAGCGACGACTGCGTCTGCGTCGTGATCAGCGACACGATCATCGCGATGCTGCTCAGCAAGCAGCACTACGCCACCTTCACGAAGAAGGAGATCGTCGACTCGACGGCGTCCAGCGAGGTGCTGGTGTGTCTGAGCGCCGAGAGCCGCGAGAAGGTCGACGAGCTGGTGGACAAGGCGATCGCGGCGGGCGGGAAGCCCAGCGGCGAGACGCAGGACCACGGCTTCATGTACGGACGTGCCTTCGACGACCTCGACGGCCACACCTGGGAGGTCATGTGGATGGACCCGGCGGCGGTTCAGGGCTGACCCCTCCCGGACCGAACATCCGTGCCTAGCATGGGCGGGTGCAACCGACACCCGCCCAGCCACACCCGGCCGCCCGCGACCGCGAGATCGAGTCACTCGCCGAGTTCGACGAGGTCGTCGCCGCGCACGGGTCACTGGCCCAGTTCCGTGTCCAAGCCGTCGATCTGACGGGCCGTACGGAGGCACTGCTCGGCCTCGACACCACCGGCGCCGTCTTCCTCGGCTGCCCGATGGACCCCGAGGCAGCCGCCCGCGTCCGGTCGTCCGGCGCCCTGGTGTTCCCGCCGGTTCCGGGGCTCCCCTTCGACCCGTACCGCGGATTCGTCTACACACCCGACGAGTTGTTCGAGTCGCTGGAGGAGGGCTACGAGGCGACACCGGACGCGCAGGCGTACGCCTGGTTCCAGCGCACCAAGGCCGACGGTGACATCTACGCCTCGATGCTGCGCGCCATCCACGACGACGCGGTCTCCGACGCCCTGGACGAACTCCTCGTCGGCGCCCGGGTGGTGGGCGTCATGGGCGGTCACGCGATGGCGCGGGGCACGGCCGAGTACGCGGGAGCCGCCCGGCTGGGCCGGGAGCTGACGCGCGCCGGGTTCACGGTCGCCACCGGCGGCGGACCCGGCGCGATGGAGGCGGCGAACCTCGGCGCGTACGCCGCCCCCTTCGCCGACGGCATGCTGGAGGACGCGCTCCAACTCCTCGCCAAGGCGCCCTCGTTCCGGCCGTCCGTCACCGACTGGGCGCGGGCGGCCTTCGAGGTGCGCGAACGCTGGCCGGGAGGTGCGGAGTCGGTGGGCATCCCCACCTGGTTCTACGGCCACGAGCCGCCGAACGCCTTCGCCGCGCACATAGCCAAGTACTTCGCCAACGCCACCCGTGAGGACGGCCTACTGGCCCGCTCCACCGCCGGGGTGGTGTTCCTGCCGGGCGCCGCCGGCACCGTACAGGAGATCTTCGACAACGCGACGCCGAACTACTACGAGTCGCGGGGCGAGCCCACGCCCATGGTGCTGGTGAACGAGGAGCACTGGACGCGGGAACTGCCGACCTGGCCGCTGCTGCGGTCGCTGGCCCGGGGGCGGTCGATGGAGTCCCGTATCGCCCTCGTTGACCGGATCGACCAGGCTCCGGAGGCGTTGAAACGTCTCGGTGGTTAATAAGCAGGCAAAGCCAACCGCCGTCGTGGGCATATGCATTGACACTCCTTATGGAGCGCTTATAAACCTGTGAGCCTCTTGGGGGTGCTGGGGCTTCACCTCATCCGTCGCCCCATCTCCCCTCTCAGCCCCCCGCAGTTCTGCACTCTGTAAAGGACAAACGTTGTCCATAACCCGCCGCAGCGCACGCCGTTCCGTGCGCGTCCTGGGTGTCGCCTCCGCCTCCGCCGCACTGGCCCTCGGTGTCGCCGGCCAGGCGCTCGCCTGCAACATCACTGAGTTCTCCGCCGAAGCCCAGTGCGACGGCAACAAGGGCGTCATCGTCGTCACCGACAAGGACGGCTCCGGCACCCCGGCCACCATCACCGTCTTCTCGAAGAACGCCGCAGGCGTCGAGAAGCAGGTCGGTGAGCCGCAGGACGTCAAGGGCTCCGCCCAGGGCACCACGGTGACCTTCCAGGAGGACTGGAAGCCCAACGCCACCTACCGCGTCCACGTCAAGGCCGGCAACCTGGTCGACGAGGACGTCAAGCCCGACCTGGTGACCCCGTCGACGGCCTGCAAGAAGGAGGAGTCCCAGACTCCGACTCCCCCGGCCACCCCGACGCCGAAGCCGTCGGCGTCCACCTCCACCCCGACTCCGTCGGCCTCCGAGAGCAGCTCCGCCCCGGCGACCACGCCGAGCAACGCGCCGTCCCCGGCTGCCGGTGACGGCAACCTCGCCGAGACCGGTGCCAACTCCAACACCGGTCTGATCGCCGGTGTCGCGGGCGCCCTCGTCGTCGCCGGCGGTGGCGCGGTCTACTTCGGCATGCGCCGCCGTGGGGCGAACAGCAGCCGCTGACGCCTCACTTCGCACATCGCCGCGGCCCGTCCCCGTATCCCCGGGGGACGGGCCGCGGTCGTGTTCGGCGTTCAGCACTCGGCGTTCAGCACTCGGCACTCGGCCTTCGGCCGTCAGCCGAAGCTGGTCCGCTCCAGCCAGAACTCCAGCACCTCGCGCTCGCCCAGCACCTCCAGGCCGGGGGTGTCCAGCGGCAGCCGCCGGAAGAAGGCGAGCATCACCGGGGTGAGCGGGCCGCGCAGGGCGACCGTGGCCTTCTCGTGGCCCCGGCGCCAACTGACGCCCTCCTCGCCCAGCTCGACGAGCCACTCGGCGTTCAGGGCCGGGGCGGTGTCCGTGGCGTGCAGGTGGATGCTGCGACCGTCTCCGCGCAGCTCCCCGGCCGCCGGGAGCGCCGCGTTCCGCTGCACCCACTCCACGAGCTGCAGCCACTCGTCCAGGGCGTCGGCGGCGATGTCGGGCGCGACCTCGTAGAGCAGCCCGGCCGTGAGCGCGGCGTCGGCGCGGTGCACGGTGATCTCGTGCGTCATGCGCCGGGCCCAGAAGCCGGAGTCGAGGATCCCGGCCCAGGCCCAGACCGTGGTGTCGGGCCCGGCCTCGCGCAGCGCCGCCACGACCAGCTCGCCGGTCTCCGCCAGCCACTTGTCCAGGGCCGCCGCGTCACCCCGCTCCTCGGGTCCCGCAGCGAGCGGGATCTGCTCCTGCGGGATGTTCTCCTGTGCCCGGCTGCGCACCAGGGTGTCCACCCAGCGCAGGGCGCCACCCATATGGCGTACGAGGTCCTCCAGCGACCAGTCCGGGCAGGTCGGCACGGTGGTGGCGAGGTCCGTGCCGGAGGTCAGCACGGCCCTCAACTGCCCTACCTGAAGGGCGATTTCGTCGCAGTAACGGTCATGGGCGAGCAAAGTCATGCCTTCACCCTAGGCGCGGGGTGATCAGCCGAGCACGACGATTTCGGCCACGTCGAACTCGACTCCCACCTCCGCCCCGGCCTCCGGCGCGTCCCGGAGTGCGCAGGCCGCCTCCAGGCGCGGGCCGCCGTCCCGGGGCCGGAGGTGGACGGTCACATGGGTGCCCTTGAAGGTGCGGGCGGTCACCGTGCAGGGCAGGCCCTCGTCGGACGCGACGAGCCGGACCCCGGCGGGCCGGACCAGCAGCGGGCGGCCGCCCTGGGGCGAACCGTCGGGCACGGGCAGCTTGCCCCAGGGGGTGTCCGCCGCCGTGTCGGCGACGGTCGCCGGGACCACGTTGTCGAAGCCGAGGAAGCGCGCCACGAACTCGTCGGCGGGCCGCTGCCAGACCTCCAGCGGCGTCCCGGACTGGGCGATCCGCCCGTCCCGCATCACCACCACCCGGTCGGCCAGTGCGAAGGCCTCGCCCTGGTCGTGGGTGACCGCGAGCACGGTCGTACCCAACCGGCCGAACAGTTCGCGGAGTTCGACCACCAGGCGTTCGCGCAGCGAGCGGTCGAGCTGGCCGAGGGGTTCGTCCAGCATGAGCAGCCGGGGCCGGGGTGCGAGCGCCCGGGCGAGGGCCACGCGCTGCTGCTCGCCGCCGGACAGCCCGGCGACGGCCCGCCCGGCGGCGCCCGGCAGCCCGACCAGCTCCAGCAACTGCCCGACCTCCGCGTCCCGTCCGCCCTTCGGCACGCCGTGCATGCGCAGCCCGAAGGCCACGTTGCCGCCGACGTCCCGCTGCGGGAAGAGCTGGTGGTCCTGGAACATCAGCCCGACGCCCCGCCGGTGCGCGGGCACGCCCGCCTGGTCCCGGCCGTCGAGCAGCACCCGCCCGGAGTCCAGGGGCTGCAGCCCGGCCACCGCCCTGAGCAGCGTCGACTTTCCGCTGCCGCTGGGCCCGAGCACGCACACCACCTCGTGCTCGGCGACGTCGAGGTCGACCGTGTCGAGCACCGGCCGCCCGCCGAAGCGCACGGTCGCGGCCGCGAGGCTCAGCAGCATCAGAACTCCCCCGTCCGGTCGGTGCGCAGCCGCTCCAGGACCAGCAGCGCGGCCGCGCAGACCACCATCAGAATCGTCGACAGGGCCATCGCCTGCCCGTAGTTGAGGTCCCCGGGCCGGCTCAGCAGCCGGGCCACGGCGACCGGGAGCGTCGGGTTGTCGGGCCGGGCGATGAACACGGTCGCCCCGAACTCCCCGAGGGAGACGGCGAACGCGAACCCGGCCGCGATCAGCAGCGCCCGCCGCACCAGCGGCAGGTCGACCTCCCGCCACACCCGCCAGGGCGAGGCCCCGAGCACGGCCGCCGCCTCCCTGAGCCGTCCGTCCACCGCCCGCAGCACGGGCAGCATGGTCCGTACGACGAAGGGGGCGCCCACCAGCGCCTGCGCGAGCGGGACGAGGATCCAGGACTGGCGCAGGTCCAGCGGGGGCTTGTCCAGCGAGATGAGGAAGCCGAAGCCGACCGTCACCGCGGAGACGCCGAGCGGCAGCATCAGCAGCGCGTCGAAGCCGCGCATCAGCCGGCCCGCGTCCCGGCGGGCCAGCGCTGCCGCGGCGAGACCTCCGATCAGCACGGCGACGGCGGTGGCGGCGACGGCGTACTCCAGGGAGGTCCACACGGCGTGCAGCGGCGCGACGAGGAAGGTGCCGCCGTCGGCGTCGGTCAGGGCGCGGTAGTAGCCGAAGCCGGGCGCGTCGAGGGAGCGCTGTACGAGCACCGCGAGCGGCAGAACCAGCAGCAGGGCGATGGTGACCAGGACCCCGGCGAGCAGCGCCCACTGCCCGGCGCCGCGCGGCCGGCGGGCGGTCACCTTCGGGTCGACGAGCCGCAGGGCGGTCTCCCGCCGCCGTACCGTCCAGGCGTGCACGGCGAGGATCGCGCCCACCGCGACGAACTGGACGAGGGTGAGGACGGCGGCCGTGGACAGGTCGAAGACCTCTGAGGTCTGGCGGTAGATCTCCACTTCGAGGGTGGAGAAGGTGGGCCCGCCGAGGATCTGCACCACGCCGAAGGAGGTGAAGGTGAACAGGAACACCATCAGCGCGGCGGCGGCCACGGCGGGTGCGAGGGCGGGGAGCGTCACCTTCCGCCAGGCCCGCAGCGCGGACGCGCCGAGCATCCGGGCGGCCTGCTCCTGCCGGGGGTCGAGCTGGGCCCACAGGCCGCCGACCGTGCGGACGACGACCGCGTAGTTGAAGAAGACGTGCGCCAGCAGGATCGCCCACACGGTGGTGTCGAGCCGTACGCCCCACAGGTCGTCGAGGAGCCCGCCGCGGCCGACGAGCGCGAGGAACGCGGTACCGACGACGACGGTCGGCAGCACGAAGGGGACCGTGACGACGGCCCGCAGCAGCTGTCTGCCGGGGAAGTCCAGGCGGGCGAAGACGTAGGCGGCGGGCAGGGCGAGCAGCAGGGTGAGCGCGGTGGAGGCGAGCGCCTGCCAGGTGGTGAACCACAGCACGTGCCGGATGTCGGGCTGGGTGACGACGTCCGCCATCCGCCCGAACTGCCAGACGCCGTCGACCTTCAACCCGCGCGCGACGATCGCGGCGACGGGCCAGGCGAAGAAGACGGCGAAGAACGCGACGGGCAGGGCCATGAGCCCCAGCCGCGCCGCGCTCCCGCGCGTCCGTCTCGTGGCTACTTCAGTACGAGTGACGTCCACGACTTGACCCACTGGTCGCGGTTGGCGGCGATCTTGGCGGGGGCCATGGTCTCGGGGTCCTTGGCGGCCGGCCCGTACTCGGTGAAGTCGGCGGGCACCGCGGCGCCCTTCACCACCGGGTACACGAACATGTTCAGCGGCATGTCCTGCTGGAACTCCTTGGAGAGCAGGAAGTCGATGAACGCCTTGCCGCCCTTGGTGTTCTTCGCGTTGCTCAGCAGCCCGGCGAACTCGATCTGCCGGAAGCAGGTGCCGGTGGCCACACCGGTCGGGGCGGTGCTGGGCCGCTTCTTGGCGTAGATCACCTCGGCGGGCGGGGAGGAGGCGTACGACACGACGAGCGGCCGGTCACCCCCCGCCTTCTTGCCCTCCGACGACCCGGAGAACTCCTGGTAGTAGGCCTGCTCCCAGCCGTCGACGACCTTGACGCCGTTGGCCTTGAGCTTGTTCCAGTAGCCCTGCCAGCCGTTGTCGCCGTACTGCGCGGCGCTGCCGAGCAGGAAGCCGAGGCCGGGCGAGGAGGTGGCCGCGTTCTCGGTGACGAGGAGGTTCTTGTACGCGGGCTTGGCCAGGTCGGCGAAGGTCTGCGGCGGGGTCAGCTTGTGCTCGCTGAAGTACGCCTTGTCGTAGTTGACGCAGATGTCGCCGTAGTCGATGGGCGTGACCCGGTGCTTGTCCTGGTCGAGCTGGTAGGCGGCGCCGACGGTGCCGAGGCCCTTCGCCTCGTACGGCTGGAAGAGACCGTTGTCGAGGGCCCGGGACAGCAGCGTGTTGTCGACGCCGAAGAAGACGTCGCCCTGCGGGTTGTCCTTGGTCAGGATCGCCTTGTTGACGGCCTGGCCCGCGTCGCCGCCCTTCAGGACCCTGACCTTGTACCCGGACTGCTTCTCGAAGTCCTTGAGCACGTTCTTCGAGACGGCCCACGAGTCGTGGCTGACGAGGGTGACGGTCTTGGAGTCCGCGGAGCCCTTGGTGTCCGTCGATCCGCACGCGGACAAGGTGAGCAGGCCGAGGCCGACCGCCGCGGCCACGAGGGTCTTGGTGTGCACGTGAGTGTCCTCCTGGGGTTGGCCAGGAAGAACGCGGCCCCGCCCGGTCCTTCGGGGAAGGATCCGGGCAGGGCGCAACAGCATGAGTGGTGACCGAACTTCCTACCCAGAATGACCTGGGCGAGGTTCAGAGGGTCTGCGGCCCGCTTGCCGCACTCTCAGCGCTGTGGCGCTCCCCTGTCGGAATATGAAGATGTGATTGACGTGGCCAGATTACCGCTCGGTGGCCGCGAGCTGACCACAAGCCCCGTCGATCTCCTGCCCCCGCGTATCCCTGATGGTGACCGGCACGCCATGGGCGGCGATCGCCTCGACGAACGCCTTCTCGTCCTCGGGCCGCGAGGCGGTCCACTTGGACCCCGGCGTCGGGTTCAGCGGGATGAGATTGACGTGCACGGGCTTGCCCTTGAGCAGCCGTCCGAGCCGGTCACCGCGCCAGGCCTGGTCGTTGATGTCGCGGATGAGCGCATACTCGATCGACAGCCGGCGCCCGGACTTCTCGACGTACTCGAACCCGGCGTCCAGCACCTCACGCACCTTCCAGCGCGTGTTCACGGGGACGAGGGTGTCGCGCAGTTCGTCGTCGGGGGCGTGCAGGGAGACCGCGAGCCGGCACTTGAAGCCCTCGTCGGCGAACCGGTGGATGGCGGGCACGAGCCCGACCGTCGACACGGTGATCCCGCGCTGCGAGAGCCCTAGCCCGTCCGGCGCGGGATCGGTGAGCGCGCGGATGGCTCCGACGACCCGGTTGTAGTTGGCGAGCGGCTCGCCCATCCCCATGAAGACGATGTTGGACAGCCGTGCCGGCCCACCGGGAACCTCACCGTCCCGCAGCGCCCGCATCCCGTCGACGATCTGATGGACGATCTCGGCGGTCGACAGATTCCGGTCGAGCCCCGCCTGCCCAGTGGCACAGAAGGGACAGTTCATCCCACACCCGGCCTGTGAGCTGATGCACATGGTCACCCGGTCCGGGTACCGCATCAGCACCGACTCCACGAGCGTGCCGTCGAACAGCCGCCACAGCGTCTTGCGCGTGTCCCCCTGGTCGGTCGACAGATGCCGCACGACGGTCATCAGCTCCGGGAACAGCGCCTCACGCAGCCTGTCCCGCGAGCCGGCCGGGATGTCGGTCCACTGCTCGGGGTCGTGCGCGTACCGCGCGAAGTAGTGCTGCGAGAGCTGCTTGGCGCGAAACGGCTTCTCGCCGATCTCGGCCACCGCGTCCTTGCGCTGGGCAGGCGTGAGATCGGCAAGGTGCCGCGGCGGCTTCTTGGCTCCGCGCGGGGCGACGAAAGTGAGTTCTCCGGGCTTAGGCATGGCTGTACCAGTGTCGCAGATCCAATCGGGTGACCTGAGGGGGTCGCTCGCTACGACTGCCGTCAGTAGGCGTCACCGGTCGTCACTGAGCGGCGTCGGACGGCCCAGGGACGGCCCGGAGAGGGCGCGGGATAACGCGTTGACCTGGCTGTGGAGGTGGGGTGTGATCACCCTATGGGTCCTGACGATAGCGAGACGGATGCGGGCGTGGCCGACGACACGATCGTCGCTGGGCGGATCGTCCTCGGGATAAAGACGCTACGCGATCACCTCGGCTGCTCTCTGCATGAAGCCCTCGACGCCTACGTCGCACGCTACGAGGTGCTGCGACGGGAACGTCCGGCCGACTTCACCAAGAGTCACGACGAGTACTGGGCGAACTTCTACTCATGACCCAATAGACGCGATCTTGAAAACCGTCGTGGCAGCGATGTCACCGTGGGTTCACACGACGGTATCGAGCGGGGACGGCAGTAGCTGTTCAGCAGTTGGTTGCGCCGGTTTGTCCGCGGCTGGGGTTCACACAGGTGTTGTGGCCCGGGCCGCCGTCATTGGTGTTGGTGCCCTGCTGGCCGTTGAGGCTGTCGTTGCCGGCTTCGCCGAAGCTGTTGTCATTGCCGGTGCCGCCGAGGATGGCGTCGTTGCCCGCATCCCCGTGGAGGGTGTCGTCGCCGGCGTTGCCGTTGATGGCGTCGTTGCCGTTGCCGCCCTCGATACGGTCGTTTCCGTCACCGCCGTTGAGAAGGTCGTTGCCGTCACCGCCGCACAGCAGGTCGTTGCCGCCGAGTCCGTTGATGGCGTCGTTGCCGCCGAGACCGAAGATCGCGTCGGGGCCGGGGGTTCCGTTGAGGGTGTCGGAGCGGTTGGTACCGGTGATGATGTTGAACCCTTGTGGGTTGGCCGAGGTGACGTTCGCGCACGTGGGCGGGGCCGCCACCGTGTAGGAGAGGGTGAAGGTCGGGACCCCGGTGGTGTCGGCGGTTGCAACCGCGCCGGACACGGCGGCCGATGCGAACGACGATCCCGCACCACCGCCCCCGCCGTTGCCGGCGCCTCCCCCGCCGAAGTAGCCGCCGCCACCGCCACCTCCTTGTACGACCCCGGCGCCGCCGGCACCGGCGCCCCCAGAAGCTCCATTGCCACTGGGGTGAACTCCGCCGCCGCCCCCGGTGGAGCCGCCGCCACCGCCACCACCACTGGTGGCGCCGCCGCCCCCTCCACCGCCGGCCGTGTCAGGGCTGGCACTGCTGCCGGCGCCCGGAGCGGAACCTGGGGTGACTCCTGTGCCACCGGCACCACCCGGGCTGTTGAAGCCGCCCCCGGTGCTGCCTGGTCCACCGCCCAATGCGCCAGCGCCTCCTGGGCCGCTGCCGTTGCCTCCGCCGGCGACGGCCGCCGCTCCGCCGCCACTGGCAACGAGAAGGCGGGGCTCGCTTGTGGTGCCATAAAGGCTCGTGCAGGCACTGCCCGCCTTGGCGGCACACGTTTGCACGCTCGTAGCACCTCCGCCCCCGCTGCCACTCGTGTCGGAGCCGCCGCCGCCGTTGTAGCCGCCGGTGTTGTTGGCCATCCCGCCGGCGCCTCCGATCTCGAAGTACAGGGGCAGCCCCGTGGTGACGCCGAGGGCGGTGGCTGTGACGGTGCCGCCCTTGCCGCCGGTGCCGAGCAGGTCGCCGCCCGGAGCACCGGTGGCGGTGATGTTGTCGAGTTGGCTGACACCGCTGGGTGGGGTGAAGGTGAATTCGCCGCCTGCGTTGCCACTGACGGTGTAGGTGCAGGTGACGGTGTTGCCGTTCTGGGTGGCCGTGATTCCCGTTGTGCTGTTGTCGGCCGTGTTGGTGCCGCAGTAGGGGGTCTGCGCATGAGCGGCCGTGGCCAGGGCGGGCGTGACACCGGCTGTGGACAGCACCACCGCCGCGGCTGCCAGGACGGTACGGCGGAGGGAGGCACCGGTCCGCTCGGAAGCCGAGGTACTGATCCTGGGCATGACTCTGTCGCGTGTCATAACGTCAGGCCTTTCTCGGGCCTTCTGCCACACACGATGCATGGCGCAGAACGGTTCGGGCCCGCAGCTACTGCGGCTACCTTGGATTACCGAGCCTCAGTCACAGCGAAGCCAGAGTTGACGACACGTCAGAAATACCCGGACGGATTCGCCCGGCGGAGCGGAGCGCAGCCGGGGCTTGATCGCGGAGGCCGGGGCGGACGGCAAGCACGAGTCCGCTCGTGAGCACGGCATGCACGCCCTGATTCACAGGCCAGGATCATCGAACTGGTCGAGAAGAAAGTCGACCGGGGCGAGGCCCAGGGCGGCGGATGCGCCGTCCTCGAGAAGCTGCTCCGTCCAGATGACCTTGCCGTGCGTGGTGTACCGCGTCCCCCATCGCTGGGCGAACTGCGCCACCAGGAACAGCCCCCGCCCGCCTTCGTCGGTGGTCGCCGCCCGCCGCATGCGCGGCGAGGTACCGCTTCCGTCCGACACCTCGCACATCAGACAGCGTCCGTGGAGCAGCCGTACGCTGACCGGCGGCGAGCCGTACCGGACCGCGTTCGTGACCAACTCGCTGACGATCAGCTCCGTGGCGAATGCGGTCTCCTCCAGCCCCCACTCCAGCAACGTCTCCCGGCAGCGCGCCCGCACCGAGGGAACCACCGCCGGGTCCGGCGGCACGTCCCACATGGCCACACCCGAGCGCGGGAACCTCCGGGTACGTGCCGTCAACAGCGCGATGTCGTCGGAGGAGTGTGACGGCTTCAACGAGTCGATCACCGCCTGACACGTCTCCTCCGGCGTGCGGCCCCCGGACCCACCCAACGCCCGGCGCAGCCGCTCCATCCCGACGTCGATGTCCTGGGTACGGTCCTCCACGAGGCCGTCGGTGTACAGCACCAGTTGCGAACCCTCCGGCAGGGACAGTTCCACGGTCTCGAAGGGGTAGCCGCCCAGGCCGAGCGGCGCCGAGGCCGGCACGTCAGCACAGGTGACCGTCCCGTCCGGGCGCACCACCACCGGCTCCGGATGCCCCGCACGAGCCATCGTGCAGGCCTCCGTCACCGGGTCGTAGACCGCGTAGAGGCAGGTCGCCCCGGTCACGCCTTCCCCCTCGTGGCCCTCTCCGGCGTCCCCCGTGTGCTCCTCGTTGTCCATGCGGACGACCAGGTCGTCCAGGTTCCCGAGCACCTCGTCCACCGGCAGGTCCAGGGTGGAGAAGTTGTGCACGGCGGTGCGCAGCCGGCCCATCGTCGCCGCCGCGTGCAGCCCGTGACCGACGACGTCACCCATCACCAGAGCCACACGGGCGCCCGGAAGCGGGATGACGTCGAACCAGTCCCCGCCCACCCCCGCCTCCCCGGGCAGATACCGCCAGGCCACCTCCAGCGCGTCCTGCTCCGGTTGCCTCCGCGGCAGCAGACTGCGCTGCAACGTCACCGCCATCGCGTGCTCCCGGGTGAACCTTCTGGCGTTGTCGATGGCCACCGCCGCCCGCGCGGCCAGTTCCTCCGCGAAGGTGAGATCGTCCGGCTCGAACGCCGGGGAATCCGCCGTCCGGTAGAAGTTCGCCACGCCCAGCGGTACGTTCCGCGCCTGCAGCGGCACGGCCACCAGCGAACGCAGCCCGGACTCCAGGGCCCTCCTGGCACGCTCCGGATCCTGTTCCCGCCAGCCCTGTGCCTGCCGCAGGTCCGCCTCGAGCATCACCCGCTGCTCCTGGAGCGCCCGCATCTGCGGCGTCAGGCGCGAGAACGAGATCATCTGGCCCAGCGGATACACCGGAATCATCCGCCGGTCGCCGCCGATCGCCGCCCGGCGCAGATGCCGCCAGCCCTCCGCCGTGGGCTCCCACCCCCGCAGCACCGCCTCGAGCAGGTCCACCGTCACGAGGTCGGCGAACTGCGGCACCGCCACGTCGGCCAGCTCCTGGGCCGTACGCTCCACATCCAGCGTGGTCCCGATTCCCACCCCGGCCTTGTACAGCAGCTTCAGCCGCACCCGCGCGACCTCGGCCCGCCCCGAGACCGCCGCCAGCTCCGTGGTGTCCCGCAGAGTCACCACGCTGCCCTCCGGGTCGGCCTGCGGGTACGTCGGCCGCTTGTTCACCACCAGCAACCGGTCCCCCGCGAGACGGACCTCATCAGTGGCTGCCTCCGGCGACGACAGCAGACGCGTGATCGGCTCCGGCAGTCCCAGCTCCCGCACCGGGCGCCCCCGCACGTCCGCCGGCAGTCCGAGCAGCCGTGTCGCCTCGTCGTTGGCCAGCAGCAGTCGTCCGTCGGCGTCGGTGATCAACACTCCTTCCCGCACCGCGTGCAGGACCGCGTCGTGGTGCTTGTACAGCTCCGCCAGCTCCGCCGGGGCCATGCCGTACGTCTGCCGCCGCAGCCGCCGGGACACCAGCGTCGTTCCCGTCACGGCCAGCGCCAGCGCGGCCGCACCGCTGCCCAGGATGATCGGCAGCTCCGGCAGCCACAGCACCGCCACGTTCCTGACCGTGATTCCGGCGGAGACCAGGCCGACCACCTTGCCGTGCGCGTCGGTCACCGGGACCACCGCCTGCACGTCCGTCCCCTTGCCCGCGGGCAGCGGCGGCCCGCCGGCCTGCTCGACGACGGTACGGCCCTTCAGCGCCGGTTCGATGGTGCCGACGAACTTCTTCCCGATCTCCCGCGGGTAGGGATACGTATAGCGAATCCCGTCCGTGTTCATGGCGATGACGAAGTCCACGCCCGCGCGCTTCCGTGCCTCCTCGGCCCGAGGCTGGAGCACCGCCGTCGGATCCGGGCTCTGCAGCGCCTCGGCCACGCCAGGAGCACTCGCGAACGACTGCGCCGCGATGATCGACTCCCTGCGCCCCTGCTGCAAGGCGTCACTTGCCGCCTGGAGCACCATGGCCCCCACCGCGGCCACGACCAGCAGGACCACGATCACGACCTGGAGAAGGAACACCTGACCGGCCGCACTGCGCAGGTCCAGCAGAGAAGCGCGACGTGCGCGCGAGCCCCCGACGGGCGGATGACGTTCCGGACCCCGAGAGCGCCCGGAAAATACTTCCATACAACCTTGATAGCACCGGTTCGAGGAAGCCGACGCTGATGCCGACGTCCCGGGCCGAATCTAGACTGAATGAAGAGTTCCGAATCAGGGAGATGTGCACCATGGCCAAGCGAGGGAACAAGCGACGCGGCCGCAAGAAGAAGAAGGCCAACCACGGAAAGCGCCCCAACGCCTGAGCGAACCATGTGAATTCCCGAAGGCATCCGGGAAAGATGACGCGATCATTCTCGGGGCCGGGTGCCGGAAACCGGCTTGGCCGGGCTCCCGGGCCTCCCTAGTCTGGCCGCATGCCTGCCGCCAAGACGTCGTACGTCTGTCTGTCCTGCCGGGTCTCGTACAAGCAGTGCTACGACCCCTGGCGGGAGCGGACCTGCCCGCGCTGCACGGGTGCGCTGACGTACGCGGGCTCGGCCTTCGCGGCGCCCCCGAAGCGGGACAGAGCCGCCTGGCGGACGCTCACCGTCCTGCTGAACGCGGGCGTCGGTTTCCACAAGAGCTGCTGCGGCGGCCCGGGCTACCGGCCGCGCACGCTGCGCGAGGTGCGCGAGCGGATGGCGTACGCCCGCCGTACCGGTGAGCCGGCCGCGACGGCGCTGCGCCGGGTCGATCTGCCGTGACGGGCCTGAACGCCCTGGTCCGGGCCGTGCCACCGCCGGCCGACCCGGTCGACGCCCGCGGGGACTGGTCCGAGGTGGAGGCGCGGCTCGGGGTACGGCTGCCCGGTGACTACAAGCTGCTGGTGGAGACGTACGGGTGGGGTGAGTTCTGCGACTACCTGTACCTGCGCACACCCTTCGGCACGAGCCCCCACAACGGCCCGGAGTGGCACGACGGCCTGCTGGTCTGGGGCACCACGATGGACGCCGACCGGCTGTGCTGGCGTACCGAGGGGGACCCCGAGGAGTGGCCGGTGGTCATCCGGGGCCGGGGCGTCCGGCAGCGGGAGGAGTTCGGACCGGGTGCGGCCGGGTTCGTCGAGGGCTGGGTGACGCGACAGGTACGCTCCGCGGTCCTGGCCGACATGGAGCCGGACCTGGCGCCCTGGTTCAACGCCTTCCGGCCCCGGCTGCACCGGTGCCTGCGCCTGTCCGAGGGCCCCCGGCCGTACACCGAACGGCTGCGCATACTCCGGGACGTGCTGGCGCCGACCGAGGACCGGGGATCGTGGCAGGACGAGGACGGTGTCCACGGCCAGGACCACTTCGCGACCGTCGACACCGACTGGCACCTCACCTACGACCGCTCCCACCCCCACCAGATCCGCGTCTCCTTCCCGCCCGAAGCTCGCACGCAGGCCCGCGACCGCCTCTTCGCCGCCGTACGCCTCATGGGCTGCACGGTCCTGGAGATCACCTCGACCACGGGCCGGCCATTGCCGGACTGGGACGCCGACGACTCCGACGACTCCGAGGATTCGGACGGCTAGGCGGCCGAGACCGAACGGGCCCCCGTCGGGTACGACAACGGGCCCCGCCCTGTGTTCAGGACGAGGCCCGGAAGTCATAGCGCGGGTCAGCCGCTCCCCACGAAAATCACCAGGAGGAGCCACACCACCGGAGCCGTAGGCAGCAGCGAGTCCAGCCGGTCCATGATGCCGCCGTGCCCGGGAAGCAAGGTGCCCATGTCCTTGATCCCCAGGTCGCGCTTGATCATGGACTCGCCGAGGTCGCCCAGGGTGGCGCTGGCCGCGACCGCGAGGCCCAGCAGCAGGCCCTGCCACCAGCTGCCGTCGTCGATCAGGAACTGCATGCACAGCGCACCCGCGACCATCGCGAACAGCACCGCGCCGAGCAGGCCCTCGCGGGTCTTGCCGGGGCTGATGCGCGGGGCGAGCTTGTGCTTGCCGAAGCGCCAGCCGACCGCGTACGCACCGGTGTCGCTGACGACCGTCAGGAGCAGGAAGGTGAGGACGCGCCAGGGGCCGTCGGCGGCGGTGAGCATCATGGCGACGAACGTCGCCAGGAACGGCACGTAGAACGCCGCGAAGACGCCGGCCGTGACGTCCTTGAGATAGCCCTCCGGCGGTTCGGTCATGCGCCAGACCAGGACAGCCAGCGCCGTCAGGGCCATGGCGACCCAGGCGCCCTCGGCACCCCGCACGTACCCGGCGACCACCATCGCCGCACCGCCGACCGCGAGCGGCACGAGCGGCGCCTTGATGGCCTTGCGCTCCTGCAGCCTGCTGGTCAGCTCCCACAGGCCCACGACCACGGCGACCGCGACCACACCGACGAACACGGCCTTGTAGATGAACAAGGACGCGATGATCAGCACACCGAGCCCGACACCGACCCCTATGGCCGCGCTCAGGTCACGGCCCGCGCTCTTCTTCTGCGGCGCTGGCGCCGGCTGCGGGGCGTCGGGCATGGGCTCCGGATTCTGCGTGTCGGCTCGGAACGTGTCGTCGGGGAACGCGTCGCTGCGGAAGGAGTCGTTGCGGAACGCGCCGTTGTGGAACGTGTCGCCTTGGAACGTCTCGTCTCGGAACAAGGGACCGCCCAGCCGAGCGGCCCCCCGGTCGTTGTCCTGGTCTCCGCCATACGCGGGTACGTCGGGCACGATGGGCATGGGGCGAGTGTGCTGCGCCTCAGGCGCATCGTACGCGGGACCCGCCGGGGCAGCCCCCTGGACAGGCCCACCCTCGGTGGGCCCCCAGTACCCGGCCTGCCCCGCCGACGGCGGTGCCCCCCAGGAAGAGTCGTTCATCAGACTTCGAGCAGCTCCGCTTCCTTGTGCTTCAGGAGCTCGTCCACCTGCGCCACGTACTTGTGGGTGGTGTCGTCCAGCTCCTTCTCCGCACGGCGGCCCTCGTCCTCGCCGATGTCGCCGTCCTTGACCGCCTTGTCGAGGGCGTCCTTGGCCTTGCGGCGCACGGAGCGGATGGAGACCCGGGAGTCCTCGGCCTTGGCCTTGGCGACCTTGATGTAGTCGCGACGACGCTCCTCGGTGAGCTCCGGGAACACCACACGGATGATGTTGCCGTCGTTGCTCGGGTTGACGCCCAGGTCGGAGTCGCGGATCGCCTGCTCGATGTTGCGCAGGGCGGTCTTGTCGAACGGGGTCACGACCGCCATGCGCGGCTCCGGCACGGAGAACGAGGCCAGCTGGTTGATCGGCGTCAGCGCACCGTAGTAGTCGGCCACGATCTTGTTGAACATCGCCGGGTGCGCACGGCCGGTGCGGATCGCGGCGAAGTCCTCCTTGGCGACCACGACGGCCTTCTCCATCTTCTCCTCGGCCTCGAGGAGGGTCTCTTCGATCACCACTTGCTCCTGCGTGTCTTGAGTAAGGCCCGGCTGCGGTTCCTCGTCGGAGCGGCGGCCGGCTGCGTCGCGTCTTCTTCCTGCACGGTTCCCGACCGGCAGGACATTGTCCATCCCCCGGCCAGGGTGCTTCCCGTCCGTCCCCCGGACAGGTGGCCTACCCCGGGTGACGGGGGTGCCGGTCAGGCCCGGCTGTCCTGGTCACCCACCAGCGTGCCGATCTTCTCACCCTTGACGGCCCGCGCGATATTGCCCTCCGCCAGCAGCTCGAACACGAGAATCGGCAGCTTGTTGTCGCGGCACAGCGTGATCGCGGTGGCGTCGGCGACCTTGAGGTCGCGGGTGATGACCTCGCCGTAGCCGAGGGCGTCGAACTTGACGGCGTCGGGGTTGGTCTTGGGGTCGGAGTCGTAGACCCCGTCCACGCCGTTCTTCCCCATGAGCAGTGCCTCGGCGTCGATCTCCAGGGCACGCTGGGCGGCGGTGGTGTCGGTGGAGAAGTACGGCATGCCCATACCGGCGCCGAAGATGACCACGCGGCCCTTCTCCAGGTGGCGCACGGCGCGCAGCGGGATGTACGGCTCGGCGACCTGCCCCATGGTGATGGCGGTCTGCACCCGGCTGTCGATGCCCTCCTTCTCCAGGAAGTCCTGGAGGGCGAGGCAGTTCATCACGGTGCCGAGCATGCCCATGTAGTCGGAGCGGGCGCGGTCCATGCCGCGCTGCTGGAGTTCGGCGCCCCGGAAGAAGTTGCCGCCGCCGATGACGACCGCGATCTCGGCGCCGTCCCGGACGACAGCCGCGATCTCGCGGGCGATCTTGTGCACCACGTCCGGGTCCACGCCCAGGCCCCCGCCACCGGAGAAGGCCTCTCCGGACAGCTTCAGCAGAAACCGGCCGCGTACTTTGCCGTCGTCGCTCTTCTGGGCCTTGGTGGTCATGGAGATCCCGCCTCTTTCACGTGTTGCACATACGAAGAAGGCCATTGCCGGTGGGGTCGCTTTTCGCTCCCATGCGCGGCAATGGCCTCCTCGTCAGATCTGCTGCCGTCCGCCACGTGCCTGGGTGTGGCGGTGTGCGCGGACGACTGCTGTCGACCCTATCGAGAATTCTCCTCGGGTCGCGCGCCGATCGTGGTACGGACTCAGATGCCGACCTTGATGCGCGTGAAGCGCTTCAGGGTGACACCGGCCTCGTCCAGCACCTTCTGGACCGACTTCTTGTTGTCCAGCGCGTAGGGCTGGCCGAGCAGCGTGGCGTCCTTGAAGAAGCCGTTGACGCGACCCTCGACGATCTTGGCGATCGCGGCCTCGGGCTTGCCCTCGGCGCGGGTGGTCTCCTCGGCGACGCGGCGCTCGGTCTCGACGACCTCGGCCGGCACGTCCTCCTTGGAGAGGTACTTCGGCGCGAAGGCGGCGATGTGCTGGGCGATGCCCTTGGCGACCTCGGCGTTCGGCTTGTCCAGCTCGACGAGGACACCGATCTGCGGGGGCAGGTCGGGCATCGTGCGGTGCATGTAGGCCAGCACGAAGCCGTCGGCGAACTGCGCGAAGCGGTCCAGGACGATCTTCTCGCCGAGGTTGGCGTTGGCCTCGTCCACGAACGCCTGGACGGTCTTGCCGGCCTCGATCTCGGAGGCGAGCAGGGCCTCGAGGTCGGCCGGGGAGCTCTTGGCGACGTGCTCGGCGATCGCCGTGGCGACGGCCTGGAACTTGTCGCCCTTGGCGACGAAGTCCGTCTCGCACTTCAGCTCGACCAGGACACCGGAGGAGTTGTCGTCGGCGATGATGGAGACCACGGCGCCGTTCTCGGCGGAGCGGCCCTCGCGCTTGGCGACGCCCTTCTGGCCCTTGATTCGCAGCGCCTCGACGGCCTTCTCGACGTTGCCCTCGGCCTCGTCCAGCGCCTTCTTGCAGTCCATCATGCCGGCGCCGGTCAGCTCACGGAGCTTCTTGACGTCGGCGGCGGTGTAGTTCGCCATGAGTCTGTGAGTCTTTCTCGAAGTCTTGGGAGATCGGAGATCGGTACGGTCTGCGGTCCACATGTGAACGTGGACCGCGGACGGCGTGTCGACCTACAGGTGAACAGCGGGGGCGGACTTCATGTCGCCGCCCCCGCCGTCAACACTGACGTCAGGCCTGCTCGCCCTCGGTGGCCGTCTCGGCCTCGGCCGCGGGGGCCTCGGCGGGAGCGGCCTCGGCGGCCGGAGCAGCCTCGGCCGGAGCCTCGGCAGCGGGAGCCTCGGCAGCCGGAGCCTCGGCGGCCGGAGCCTCGTCCTTCTTCTCACCCTCGAGCAGGTCGCGCTCCCACTCGGCGAGCGGCTCGCCCGCGGCCTTCTCGCCCTTGTCGCCGGTGGCGACGCCGGAACGGGCGATGAGGCCCTCGGCGACGGCGTCGGCGATCACACGGGTGAGCAGGGTGACGGAGCGGATCGCGTCGTCGTTGCCCGGGATCTTGTAGTCGACCTCGTCGGGGTCGCAGTTGGTGTCGAGGATGGCGACGACCGGGATGTTGAGCTTCCGGGCCTCACCGACCGCGATGTGCTCCTTCTTGGTGTCCACGATCCAGACGGCGCTGGGCACCTTCTGCATCTCGCGGATACCACCGAGGGTCTTCTCCAGCTTGGCCTTCTCGCGCGAGAGCACGAGAAGCTCCTTCTTGGTCAGACCGGACGCGGCGACGTCCTCGAAGTCGATCTGCTCGAGCTCCTTGAGGCGCTGCAGACGCTTGTAGACGGTCGAGAAGTTGGTGAGCATGCCGCCCAGCCAGCGCTGGTTGACGAAGGGCATGCCGACGCGGGTGGCCTGCTCGGCGATGGCCTCCTGCGCCTGCTTCTTCGTGCCGACGAACATGACCGTGCCGCCGTGGGCGACGGTCTCCTTGACGAACTCGTAGGCGCGGTCGATGTACGACAGCGACTGGAGCAGGTCGATGATGTAGATGCCGTTGCGCTCGGTGAAGATGAAGCGCTTCATCTTCGGGTTCCAGCGACGGGTCTGGTGACCGAAGTGGACGCCGCTCTCCAGCAGCTCCCGCATCGTGACGACGGCCATGGCCGTATCTCCTTGAAGTTCTCGGTTGTGCCGCGGATGCCGGACGGCTCCCGCGCCTGACGCCCACCTGCGCCGTGCCACAAGGACCGAGAGGCGCTGACACCGGCTTGTGATCACCAGATGTCGGGGCGTGCGAAGTCGACCCGGTGACCCGGATCGCCAGAAGAAGTGTACGGGACCGACGAGGCACCGGGTGACGCCGCTCTCCACAACCGGTGAGTAGTCCACAGATCCCGGCCATGATCGGCGGGGGTGCGGGAGGGTTCTCGCATGCGACGAGTGATGCGATGCGTGGGCGTGTGGGCGGTCTTGCTGCTGGTCTCGGCGGCGACGGCGCCGGCTCCCCCGGCCTGGGCCGCCCTGCCCCCACCGGCCCGTGAGGCACCGGTTCCGGCCATCGCCCGCACCTGGCCGGTGGGCGTCCGCCCACTGGTGCTAAGGGGCTGGCAGCCCCCGGCGACGGTGTACGGCCCCGGCCACCGGGGCGTCGACCTGGCCGCACCACCCGGTGCCCCGGTACGAGCGGTAGCGGCCGGCCGGGTGACCTTCGCGGGCCGCGTGGCCGGGCGTGGCGTGGTGTCGCTCCAACTGACGGGGACGAACCTGCGTACGACATACGAGCCGGTCAGCCCGTCGGTGCGAAAGGGGGACGCGGTGGGGGCGGGCGAGACGATGGGCACGGTCGAGGCAACGGGGTCACACTGCTCCGACACATGCGTGCACTGGGGCCTGCTCAGCGGCGAGACCTACCTGGACCCCTTGTCCTTGCTACCGCCGTGGCTCCTGCAGAGGGGTCCGTCGAGACTGCTGCCGGTACTTACTTAGCTGCGGGCAGTCGTGCCGCTAGGGGCGGCACGGGTGGGCGATGGGGGTCCCCCGCTCGAGCGAAGCCGAGAGTGGGGGAGGCACCCCGCAAGCGCGGGCAAGCGACCCCACCCCCGCCCAGCCGCAGCCGCAGCCGCAGCCGCAGCCGACGTCAGCCCCTCACACCCCGCAGAGCCATAGCCACCGCAGCGTCCGTCACCACAGAAGGATCCTCAGCGGCACCCAACTCGATCCGCCGCACAGCCGCATCCACAACCCCCTGCAGCAACATCGCCGCCAGCCGAGGCTGCCCGTGCCCCATGTCCCCCAACGCCTCGACGACCATCGCGACCAGCCCCCCGTGCGCGGCCCGGATCTTCTCCCGCGCCCCCGCGTCCAGCTCGCTCGCCGAGATGGCCACCACAGCCCGGTGCCGCCGGTCCCCGACCAGCGCCAGCTGCTGCCGCACATACGCCTCGACCTTGCCCTCGGCCGACGGCGCCCGCTCCATCGCCGACGCGACCTCCGCCGCCCAGACGGGGAAGTCGACCTCGCACAGCTCCTCGACCACGGCGGCCCGCGAGCGGAAGTACTCGTACACGGACGACCGCGCCAGCCCCGTCCGCTCGGCGAGGGCCGGGAAGGTCAGCGCCTCCGTCCCGCCCTCGGACAGCAGGGACCGAGCCGCGTCCAGCAGGGCGGCTCGCTGCATCGACCGGTGCTCGGCCACGGAGGCCGCTCGAATCCTTGGCACGTCAACCACTTTACGGACCACCCACCCCGGAAGGGAGGAGTCAGCGCCCGAAGCTCGCCAGCTTGGCCCGCAGCTGCAGCACCGACTTGGTGTGGATCTGGCTGACCCGGCTCTCGGTGACCCCGAGCACGTTGCCGATCTCGGCGAGGGTGAGCCCCTCGTAGTAGTAGAGCGTGACGACGGTCTTCTCCCGCTCGGGCAGCGTGTTGATCGCCCGCGCCAGGAACCGCCGCAGCTCCCGGTCCTCGGCCACCTCCACCGGATTGTCGGCGGCGGTGTCCTCCAGCGTGTCCATGAGGCTGAGCCGGTCCCCGCCCTCGCCGCCGACATGCAGCAGCTCCTCCAGGGCGACCACGTTGGCCAGCGACAACTGGCTGAACACGGCATGGAGTTCGTCGACCTCCATGCCAAGCTCGGTGGCGACCTCCCCTTCCGTCGGCGTCCGCCGCAGCCGCGCCTCCAGGGTGGCGTAGGCCCGCTCGACGTTCCGCGCCTTCTGCCGGACGGACCGGGGGATCCAGTCCAGCGCCCGCAACTCGTCGATCATCGCGCCCCGGATGCGGGTGATCGCGTACGTCTCGAACTTGATCTCCCGGTCGATGTCGAACTTCTCGATCGCGTCGATCAGCCCGAACACCCCCGAGGAGACGAAGTCGGCCTGCTCCACATTGGGCGGCAGGCCGACGCTCACCCGGCCCGCCACGTACTTGACGAGCGGCGAGTAGTGCAGGATCAGCTGCTCCCGCAGCCGGTCGTCCCCCGTCGCCTTGTACGACCGCCACAGCTCGTCGAGCGTCGAGGGAGCGGGCGGCCGCACGCTGCCACCGTCGCGGACGGCTGGGGGGATCGCCGCCCGGTCGGACCCGGAGGTGTGCTGGGGCATTCGTCGCCTTGTGCCGTTCTGCCGTACCTGAGTGAGCTGTCGGTCTGATGTCGAGTTGGCGCGGTCTGCGCCGGGGCTTTCGTGAGCGTAGCGTGACCGAGGAGTCGCGGTGTGCGAACAGTGAGGGTCCACCCCTGCGCGGGCCCCTTCCATTGCTCGCACCACCGCACTCCGCAGCTCGCTCTGCGTGACCGGGCAAAGGGGTCAACTCCGGGAAATCCCAAGGGCGTAGGGGATTCCCCCGGACGGCCGAACCCGCTCGGTCAGCACGGACCGTGACGGCTCCGGGCCGAGATCATCGCCTGGCGTGTCAACTTCCAGCCGTCGCCGTGTCGTTCGACGTAACCAAGTGCTCGGAGTTCGTACAGCCTCGCGATCGCGTCGTCGGGCGTGGTGCGCGCGCCGCACGCGATCTCCCCGACGGGGGCCGCACGGCTGCCGGGCAGGGCGGCGAGGACGGCCCGGGCGGCCGGTTCCAGCAGGTCACGCGGGAGTACGGGGCCTCGTCTGGGCGGGGCCAGCTCGCCGATGTCGCCCACGAGTTCGACGACGTCGGCGGCGTCGGTGACCAGGACGGCCTCGCCGCGCAGCAGCTCGTGCACGCCGGCGGAGAGTCCGCTGGTGACGGGCCCGGGCACGCCCATCGTGTACCTCCCGAGGCGGGCGGCGGCCCGAGCGGTGACCAGCGAGCCGCTGCGGCAGGCGGCCTCCACGACGACGGTGCCCCGGGTGAGCGCCGCGATCACTCTGTTCCGCAGGATGAACCGGCTCGGGGTCGGATGATCACCGGGCGGCAACTCCCCGACCACCAGCCCCTGTTCCGCGATCCTGTTGATCAGGGCGGTGTGGCCGCGGGGGTAGGGCCGGTCGACGCCGCAGGCCAGGACGGCGACGGTGGCTCCGCCGGCGGCGAGGGCGCCGCGGTGGGCCGCTCCGTCGATCCCATAGGCGCCGCCCGACACGACGACCCAGCCCCGCTCGGCCAGCCCGGAGGCGAGGGTGGCCGCGACGTGGGCGCCGTACTCGGTGCAGGCGCGTGCGCCCACGACGGCGACGGACCTGAGCGCCCACATCCGCAGACCGGCCGGCCCGCGCACCCAGAGCCCCGTGGGCCGGGCGTCCCCGAGATCGTCGAGCTGCCTCGGCCACTCCGCGTCCCCGGGACAGACGAACCGCACCCCGGCCGCCCGCGCCACGTCGAGATCACGCTCCGGCTCGGCCCGCCGGGCCCGCCCGACCAGCCCGCCCCACCGGGTCCCGCTCACCCCCGGCAACGGCTCCCCACCGTCCCGCAGCCGCCGCACCACCTCCCCCACCCCGTACTCCCGCAGCCACCGCCCACCGACCTCGTCCCCGGGCTCGATGACCCGGGCGAGGAAGACCCGGGCCATCAGCTCACCCTCTCCGGTCATGTCAGGGCCCCGAGGGCCATGGGCACGCCCCTCGGCACTCCGGTGCGCAGTTGCAGGGCGAGGCAGACGTCGGCGGCGTCCGGGCGGTCGTGGCCGACAAGGTCCGCGACCGTCCAGGCCACGCGCAGCACCCGGTCGATCCCGCGGGCCGTGAGCACGCCCCGCTCGAGGTTGCGTTCGGCCTCGTCCATCGCGCCGGCGGCGGCATGGAAGCGGCTGCGCAGCTCCCGTCCGGGCACCTCGCTATTGGTGCGCCAGGGGGTTCCGGCGAGCCGGACGGCCGCCCGCTCCCGGGCCGCCCCGACCCGGTCGGCGACGGTCGCGGTGGACTCGCCCCGGGCACCGGGTTCGGTGAGCTGGGCGCGGGTGACCGGGTCGACCTCGACCCGCAGGTCGACCCGGTCCAGCAGCGGGCCGGACAGCCGGGCCTGGTAGCGCCGGATCGCCGACGGCGGGCAGTCGCACAGGGAGTCCCGTTGCGAGAAGCGTCCGCAGGGGCAGGGGTTGGCCGCCAGGACCATGAGGAACCGCGCGGGGAACCGGACCACGCCCGCGCTGCGCGCGATCACCACGTGTCCGGACTCCAGCGGCTGCCGCAGGGCGTCCAGGGTCTGGCTGTGGAACTCGGGCGCCTCGTCGAGGAACAGCACGCCCCGGTGCGCGAGGGAGACCGCACCGGGCCGTGCGATGCCCGGGCCGCCGCCGACGAGTGACTGCATCGTGGCCGAGTGGTGCGGGGCGCAGTAGGGCGCGACATCGAGCAGCGGCTTGCCCGGAGGCAGCAGCCCGGCCACCGAGTGGACCGCGGTGACCTCCAGGGACGCCTCCCGGGTGAGCCGGGGAAGGACGGCGGGCAGGCGTTCGGCGAGCATGGTCTTGCCCGCGCCCGCTGGTGCACACTGTTCGAGACAGAAAGGCTCCGTCAGTGATCCCAGCTCAATCCCGCCCGCTTCGCGCCGCTATCTATTGTCGTCTGTCCCGTGACGACGATTCCTCTACCTCTATTACTACGCAGGAGTCTGACGCCCGCGCATGGTGCCAGCTTCGCGGCTATGAAGTGGTCATGGTCCGGCATGACGTCGGCGTGAGCGGCAGTGTCCGGCCGGAGGACCGTGCAGGGTTCGGGGAGATCGTTGGCGCACTCAGCGGCATTGATGTAGTCGTTGCTCGCAGCGTCGACCGCTTTTCGCGCGTTACTTCGCACTTCGCTTCTCTGGTCGAATTGCTCGACAAGCGCAGCACCACCCTGGCCGACGTTCAGGGGCAAGCAGACCTCACGTCGCCGTACGGCCGGTTCGTCGTCACGCTGATGGTTGCCTTTGCCCAGCTCGAACGGGAAACCATCCAACAGCGCATCCTGCGTAGCCGTGTGGAGCTGCGCCAGGGTGGCAAGTGGCTGGGTGGCGCTGCCCCCTACGGGTTCCGCGTGGTACCGGACGGCGAAGGAAACAAGCGGCTCGACGTAGACGAGACTGCCGCCGAAGTGCTCCGCAACGTAATCGAGCGAATCAACGAGGGACACACGCTCAGCGCCGAAGTGGACCGGCTGAATTCGTCCGGCGTGCTCTCCCCGGGCGACTACCGCAAGGTTCAGCGGGGCGAGGCTCTGCCGGAAAAGCGCGCCCAGTGGACCTATTCCGCGATCTATCAGCACCTGCGAAGTGAAGTGCTGCGCGGTTATCGGGTACAGGGCAAGCGCGATTCCCGCCGTGTCGTCCGAGACAGCGAAGGAAAGCCCGTTCGTGTCGGTCCGGCGCTGATCGATGACAAGACATGGCGCACGCTGCAAGCCACGCTGAATGCGAACGGCGTTGAAACGAAGCGCCCGCGCAAGAAAGCAACCATGCTCCTGCACGTCGCCTGGTGCACGGCATGTGACGATGTCATGCACTACAACACGCGCGTCTATAAGGACCGGCGCATGGACCAGTACGCCTGTCCGGCAGCGCGAGACAAGAGCCGTCGAGACAAGTGCGCAGGAATCAGCGTGAATGCCGAACGGGTCGAGGCCGAGGTAGAAACCTGGTTGCTCCGCAACTTCGGCCACATGCCCTACACAGAGCGCGTGCTGATCGGTGGCAACGACACGGCGTCAGTAATCGAAGAACTAGAGGGCGACATTGCCGAACTTGCGGCGAGCCTGGTTGGCCTGCGTGGCGCTGCGAAAGCTGCCGTACTCGCCCAGCTCGAATCCCGCCAGGAAGCGCTAGAAGAGGCACAGGCAGAGCCAGCCAGCGAGCCTGAATGGCGCTGGGTGCCGACCGGCGAAACGGTGGCGGAGCGCTGGCACAACGCCGACACGGCCGGTAAGCGGGTACTCCTGCTATCCATGCACATTCGGGCGGGCATTGCTCCGGCGACAAAGGGACGGCGCTGGGACCCGGAGCGCGTCAGCGTAGGCGTGCACATTGATGACCCAGCGGCTGAGGCTGCTGACGCTGTCCTGCGGGAAGAGTTCTTGTCCGACATGGTCTAGGCGCCCCCGAGCACCCGTACAGACCACTAGGGACGTCCCTATGAAAGGAAGACAATGGAAAACGACCGCGCACTTCCGTACATGCTCACCGCCGAAGGCTGGGATAGCTCGGGCGACACCCACGCTGCCTATGACCAGCGGGCCACGCTGTGCGCCCTCCCGGCGCCGAGGCTGTGGGACGGCCCGGAGCAGGGCGTGCCGACATGCCCGGAGTGCCGGAAGGTACTGGCGGCCGTAGGCAACTGAGCGCCCCTCTGAGCCCCGCTGAGCGGTCCCCTGGTGGATCTGCCCGGCGGGGCTCTTTCATGCCCGCAGACAGGCGCCCAGTAATCGACACGACCGAGGAACTGCGAGCGGGCCGCTAGTCCCTGCTCAGCGCTACGGCCCGCCACTGGGTCAGCAAGTGACCTGGCTCACAAAGTTACCTGGCTGTTATGTGCGGCGAGCCGCTGACCAGGCAAAACAGCAGCCGCGACGATCACCGGTAATCGACTCGACAGTAGAACTATGTGAGGGCAGCGCACGGCGCTAATCGACTCGACAGATAACTAGTGAGGGCAGCGCACGCCCCTCCCACAGATTTCCCCCTGAGCAGGGACACAGAGCAAGGCACTCCGCCTAAACGGCTGGGGTGCCTTTGCTTTGCCCTGCTCACTGCAACACGCATTGCACGAAAGGAGGTAACCACATGGATGACGTCGTACAGCGCATGCGATCAATCGGCGCGCGTCGAAAGAGGCTGCGAGACGAACTCCAGGCCGCTGAATCCGAACTACTCGCGCTCGTGCCTGCCGCTCGTCTGCGCTGCACAGCGGAAGAGATTCGGGGATTCACCGGGCTCAGCCTGCCGACAATCCGCCGGTACACCACTGGCAACTAATCATCTCTGCTCAGGAGGAAACGACGTGCATGACCTAGACACCTACCAGCCGCGCGTAGCTGCAACGCTGGTCCAGGACTACTTCCCCAACGGCAAGTTGGCCGGTGAATCCCGCGTAATCACGTGCCCCTACTGCCGGTTGCAGCACAGCCATGGCGCCGTTCTCGGTCATCGTGCTCCCCATTGCCTTGACGTAGTCGCCAAGCGCAATCAGGTGGTGGACCCGCGCGATACGCGGAGCACCCCGGGATACGTCCTGTGCGAGCCAGACGAGCCGGTGAACTGGCAACTCGAATACGTCTACGGACAGATGGTCGTCCTACGCAACAAGTACCGGCGCCTAAGTGCCGAGCACGAGCGCATGGACCCCTGGACAGCGCGAGAGAAGCGCGTCAAGCAGAACCTACGAGCGGAAATCGACGGCATCGCCACGGTGCTACGAAAGGCCGGAGTGAGCCTCTAATGGACCTGAACAACATTGACCTACAGGCAGTGCTCGGCGCGCTGCTACAGGCGCAGGGAGAGTCCAGCGCGAGCGACGTCGGCACCATGGCGGACGACGACCTAGCCATACACGCGCTCAACAATCGCTTCGGCGGAAACCTGACGTTCGGCAAGCAGCGAGGATGGGCCCACTTTCCGAGCGACGGACACCGCTGGACGGTCGACCTGGACGGGTTCGGCATTACCGCTGAGGTGCAAAGCATGCTCCGTGAGTTGCGGCGCAGCGAGAAAGACCAGCGACGCAGCCAGTACCTGGGCAGCAAGACTCGCCGTGACGCCGTGGTGGACATGCTGAAGGGTCTGCCTGAGACGCGATTCAGCGGGGAATGGGACGCGAACCCGGATCTACTCGCCGTGCCCAATGGCGTGGTGAATCTCCGTACGGGTGCCCTGGACGATGGCCAGCCGGACCAGCGGATTACGCGCGCTGCAACGGTGCCGTACGACCCGGACGCCGAGTGCCCGCGCTGGCTTCGCTTTCTCGAAGAGATCTTCCCCGATGACCCGGACATGCCCGCGTACATTCAGCGACTACTCGGGTACGGAATCACCGGCCGGACGAGTGAGCAGTGTTTCGCTGTGTTCTACGGCGCCGGGTCCAACGGCAAGTCCGTTCTACTGACCGTGCTGCGCAAGATTCTCGGCGAGCACGCTGCCACCGTGCCATTCGACATGTTCACCACTACCGGCGCCAAGCGTGGCGGTCCGGACGCTGAGCTATTGGTAGGCGCACGGCTCGCGCTCGCCAGCGAAACCAACCGATCTGCCGTCCTGGATTCCGCAGCGATCAAGAATGCGACCGGCGGCGAAGAGATGAACGTGAACCCCAAGTACCGGGATCCGTATTCGTTCAACCCACAGGCGCTCATTCTGCTCGCCACGAACTACAAACCCAGCGTGCGCGAGCAGGACACCGGCACCTGGCGCCGTATCAAGTTGATTCCGTTCAGCCGGTACTTTGCGCCGGACGAGCGTGACAACAACCTTCACGAGACGCTTGAGGCCGAATACCCCGGAATTCTCGCGTGGCTCGTACGCGGCGCAATGGACTGGTACCGCGAGGGACTCGCCGACCCTGACAGCGTGCGAAAGGCCGTGAGCGCCTACAAGGACGAGTCAGACACGCTCGCTGGGTTCTTCCCTGGGGCGTTCGTCCTGGATCCCGGTAAGCGGGTGTTCCTCAGTGAGGTATGGACCGAATACCAGGCATGGGCGGACGCTGAAGGGGTCGACCCGTACCGGCAGAGTTCCACGCTGAGTAAGGCCATTCAGGAACGCTCGGGCGGAGAGGTGACCAGCCAGCGCGGAGCGAAGGGTAAGGCCGTCCTGGTGGGCATCCGAAAGGCCAGCGAGCAGGAGCGGAACGGGCCGGGCATCTTCGCTGCCGACTGAGTGCCTCACCCCCTCACCCGAGTTACAGCGCGGTAGGGGGTTCAGAGGCCAGTAATCCCAAGGGTGGGTTACGAGGTGAGGTGAGGTGAGCCTGTTTTCAAAGACCTACAGAAACACAGACATGGCTAAGAGAGTTCCGATAAACAGGCTCGCTCACCCTCACCCCCTCACCCGCTGCTCACGCAAATTCCCACCATTCGCCGGCTCCGGCATCCTGCCTGGTCGGCGTGCTGTAGCGCGTTCCCGCGTCCGTTCACGAAGGTACACATGAGCACCAAATCCGAACCCACCCCGCGTGACATCTATGACGAACTGGTCCTGCTGCGCGAGGCAATCGCAGACCTGATAGGCGCCAATCGCGCTGTCCTTGATTCGCAGACAACCATCATCAAAGCGCTGCCCGTTCGCCGGGTGCGCCGATAGCCCCGAAGGGCACACAATGACGATTCCCACACCAGCTGATCTGAATTCGCCGACTACCAACCGCCCACAGCGCGAACGTCAGATCATCAGCGACCTGATCGAAAAGGTCGGTAACGAGCTGCTCGACCAGGACAATCCCAGCACCGAAGCACTCGGCGTATTCGCTGATCTGGTGCAGGCTCACGCTGACCTACTCGCTGCCCGTACCGGCGCCCAGTCCGCCTATTTCGCCAGCCGGTGACTGCCCATGCTGTACGCCCTATCCGTACCTCTCATGGCAATACACAGCGCTGAGGACGCACCGGCCAATGGGGCGCCATTCATGTGCCCTCGCTGCCATTCCCGCGTAATCCTGCGCCCTGCGTCAGCAACTCAGCGCCCCCACTGGTCGCACGGAAACACCCACACAGTCCCCTGCGCACTGCGCCGTGACGCTGTATCCGGCCCCGGCCACGCCAAGCGAACTGCCGCTGAAATCAACACCTATGCGCCTACCGGCGCCCCCTGATCGGAGATCAACAATGGATATCAACCACCTACCCGCTGGCATCACCATTCCGGCGGCTGTTACCAAGGCTCAGGCCGCCCTGGACAAGCTCTGGGACGCCTACGGAGACGCCCAGATCGAATATGCCGATGCGCTCGGCGAAGGCTGGCAGGAGCGGGCTCAGGCCCGTGACGCTGCTGCCGCCAAGGCTGCCGTCCTGGCTGGCAAGCCTGCCCCCAAGTCCACGGAGATTGCCCGCGTAACTGCCATGCGCGGTACGGCACTTGGCGTCATTGAGGCGTATGAGCAGCAGATCCGGGCCGCTGGTGCTGTCGTGCATCGAGCCTGGGCGGCGAGCATGCCCGAGGTGCGCGAGCAGGTTGTGTCGGCGCTCAAGGCTGCCGAGAGTGACTACGACGAGGCGGTGAACCGCTTTTACGCGGCCCGTGGCGCTGTCCGCCGTGCCGTCTCTGCGCTGGCTGCTGTCGACCACATGGAGCGCGGGCGACCCGGTAATGCGCCTGCATTCACCGAGCGGCACACCGACGACTTCACGCTTGTTCAGTTCGGCCGTGCCTGGCTCGCTGACCATCGCGTGAGCGTCGACCCCGGGGACATCGTCAAGGTGCGCGTTCACGCCGACGAGTGGGGCACGTCGAAGGTCGTCAAGGAATTCCCAGCGGAGGACGCTGAGAGGTTCATCGCTGCCGGTATCGCCGAGCGGGTCTGATCGCATGCCCGATAACCCAACTGAATTCCCGCCGCCCGGCATCACGCAGAGCGAGTGGTACGAGCTGACGCCATCCGAGCGCGCTGCTCTGGTCAATCAGCCTGAGCCACACGACGACGTGCAGCACTGACGCTTGCCTGTTGGGGCCGGTCACCTACCAAAACCGGTAAGTGATTGGCCCCGTGGCGCTGAGAATCGAGGGAATCCCATGGTGCGACTACGCGTTGCCACCTTTTATCAACTGTTCTTCAACGGCGCGCAGTACAACGCTGGCGACGAATTCGAGGTGCCGGACGAGAGCGCCCCCCAGTGGCTGTCCACGGGCCGAGTCATTCCCGCTGACGGCGATTGGCGGGGCGTTGTGCCCGGCCAGCCTGAGCCTGCCCTCAGCGCGCCAGCAAAGCGTCAGCGCAAGCCCAAGGGACGCCGACCAGCGCCCGAATGCCCCTGCCCTGCGCCTGCTCGTCGCAATGGCCGTGCGCTCGCTGTGTGCGCTGTTCCTGGGTGTGGCTGTCAGGTGGTCAGCGGGAAGTGCCGTGCTCACGCTCGAACGTCTACGACCACGGGCCAGGAATACGGCACCGGTCACAGGAATGTGTCGGCCGACCTGCGCCGGAAGTGGGAGCGCGTACGCACTGAATACCTGCGCACCAATCCGTATTGCGAGTGCAGCGAGTGTCTCGCCATCGCTGAACCTTTGCGCCCTGCTGCTGCCGAGGTGGACCACATAGACGGACTCGGCCTGCTCGGGCCTAAGGCATTCGACTGGTCCAACCTGCAAGCACTCACCAAAGGTCATCACTCACGCAAGACAGCGCGCGAATCTTTCGGCTTTTGATTCACGCTGAGTGACATAGGGGGAGGGGAGTAACCCCTAATGATCTTGGGGACCCGAGACGCGGGGGAGGTCTCTGCCTGGTGCGCTCGGGGAAAAATACGCTCCGTGTTCAAAAACTCGTGTCCGCAATCAACCCGTAACCAACTGGAGGTAACTCACCGTGGCCAATTCTGAAAACCTGCGTCGTGGCCGTTCTGCCCCTGGCCAGCGACGCACGACCCTACCCGCTGAATGCACCCTGCCCGTTCCACTACCACCCGCCCGCGCAGAGTCCTGGACCGATGACCAGATATCCCGCTGGGCCGAATTGTGGCGTGGCCCGTCCGCTGTTCTCTGGGACGACTCCTGCCGGGGAATGGTCGCGCTACTGGTCGAGCTAGAGGCACTCGGCACCAACGTGAATGCAGCGCAGCTAACCGAGGTACGCCGCATTTCCGAGACTCTGCTACTGACTCCCGGCTCGCTGGCTGCTGCCGGTTATGCGCTGGAGGGGTGGCCGGTATGAGCCAGGCTCGACGTCGAGCAGCAGCGCAGCAGGATGCGCCGCAATCCGCTGTCCGGCGCCCTCGATTCGGCCCCTGGAACGAGCGCGATAGCTCCGGCTGGACCATCTGCCAGCGCCACAATTACGGCGTGATGCCGGGCGGAACCTGCCTGCGCTGCCGGATGCTAGCTGACGGATTGTCAGATGGCCTTGAAGAATAGAGACCTACTCGGCGCACTCGCCCTGCTCGCTGCCCTGATTGCAACGGCTTCCGCCGAGTACGAGCTAGCCCGTGCTGCCGGATACGGCCAATGGGTCGCCGGATGCATCCCGGGTGCACTCGACATCTATGCCCTGCGTGCATTCAGCGTGAAGCGCGACGTATCCGCTGTGGTGGTTGCGCTGATCGCTACGAATGCACTTGCGCACCTGGTGAGTTCGGGCCTGATTCCCGTATCCGTTCCGCTGGTCGTTGCAGTCAGCGCGATAGCGCCCCTGGTGCTCTGGCGCGTAAAGGCGCTGAGTGCCCCTGTGGGCGCCCCTGAGCCTGCGCCGGTCCCCGAGCCTGCCCCGACCCCTGAGCGCCCCGCACAGCGCCGTACAGCCATTCCCGCCCCTGCACCTGTGGCGAAGCCTGCGCACTCCCCTGACCCGCTGCTTCCCCAGGTGCGCCAATACATCGCCGAGTGCGACAAGGCGCCGAGCCTGCGCGAACTGCAATCGCACTTCCGCATTGGTCAGGCACGCGCCCAGCGCATCCGAATGCAACTAGCTGCGTAAAGGAGCAACACCAAATGCCTATCCGACGTATCCGAGTCCGACTACATGACGACGAGTTCAACGCGCTGGCCCGCATCGCTGAGGCGTCTGGGCGCAGCTTCAACAAGGTCATGCGCGAGGCACTGCGCAGGCTGGCCGACCTGGACGACAGCGAGGAGTGACCACCATGGGAAAGCGACCGGCGCCCCTGGCCGACAAGCGCACCAGGCTGGCCCGCTGAGAGCCTCTGAGAACGACTAAGCCCCGTAGAGACCTGGGAGATATCCCGGAGCCTCTACGGGGCTTCAGTGCGTTCCGGCGCCTACTCGCTGTCGAGCCGTTCCCCGCGCATGCGCGCAACGTCGATGACAGCCGCCAGGGACTCAGCGGTACGGCGCAGCATGAACACGGCTTCCGCTGCTGTCAGTCGAGCTTCCGGCCCGTACATCGGCTCGACCAGACCCAGGATCGTGGAAGCGTTCGTCAGGTGCTGCTCTTCGATCTGATCGGCCATCAGAGACAGCATGCTGTTCGGGTCGTCGGTCGCGAGGAACGCAGGCTTCCCGCTGTCGGTCTTCCAGGGCAACCGGCGGAGCCCGGAAACAGCTTCGGTAGTCTCGCCCATAGGACACGCTCCGTTCGTGTCTCAGCCCCTGAACTGTCCCAGCCCGGATGGTTCAGGGGCGTTTCTGTTTGGCCCTCTCAGACTACCTAGGTACCTGACTACCTCGATAGCCGAATAGCCGATTACGTCGCAGGCTGACTAGGTGGAGATCAACAGGGCGGAACCGCACTGGCCCCAGGTAGCGGCGGAAATCCGGCGACGCATCGAGAACGGCACCTATCGCGCTGGCGAGCGGCTACCGGGCAGCGTCGCTATTGCTGCCGAGTTCGACGTGCCCCAGTCGACAGCATCCCGCGCGCTGGCCAGCCTCCGCCCTGATGGCCTGGTGTACGTGGTCAGCGGACGAGGCTACTTCGTTTCGGGTACATAAGCCCAGGTCAGATGGGGTGCAGCCGTCCCCTGATAGTCTGTCTCCTTCACTGTGTACCGGCGCCCGGCGGGCCTTCGAGGAACAGATGGTGCCCGCCGGCGGCGGCCACCTCCACGGCCGTACGCGCCGAGGTCTGGCCCACGACATCGGCCAGGTCGTGATCCTGTTCGTGCTGTGCGGCACCGACGCTGTGCATACCGGTGGCGGCGCCCGTGCCGGGCATCCGCAGGCCGGCCAGCAGGGGGTCCGGGCGTCCCAGGTCGTCCGGCTCTTCCTCGGGCACGGGCCCGTCGGTCAGCACGGCGATCAGCTGGCGGAGGCTGCGGATGCCGAGCACCGACACGCCGGGAACGAGCGAGGCCTCGGCGGCGGCACACTCCGGTACGACCACCTGTTCGTAGCCCGCGTCGGCGGCCGCGAGGACCGCGGGCAGGATGCCCCGCACCGGCCGCACCCGGCCGTCCAGTCCGAGTTCCCCGATCATGACGATGTCGGCGAGAACCCGCGGGTCGATGCGCTCGGCGGCGCCGAGCACCGCGCAGGCGACAGCCAGGTCGAATCCGGAGCCGGCCTTGGGCACGGACGCCGGGCTGAGTCCGACGGTGAGCTTCTTCTGCGGCCACTCGCCGCCCGAGTTCACCACCGCCGCCCGGACCCGGTCCCTGCTCTCCGTCAGGCTCTTGTCCGGGAGGCCCACCAGGGTGAAGGCGGCCACTCCGGGTTCCAGGTCGGCCTGGACCTCGACGACCACGCCCTCGACGCCGACCAGGGCCACGGAGCACGTACGGGCGAATCCCATCTCAGGCCACCCCCCGCGCGTGCTCGACCACGGGGGCGCCGCGGTCGGGGAGGACGACACCGATCAGGTCGATGCGGACGCCGCCGGGAGGGGCTCCTCCGTGGGTCTGGATCCAGCGTTCGGCGAGGCCGCGCAGCCGCTCCGCCTTGTCCGGCGTCACCGCGGCCATGGGGTGTTCGAAGCACCCGCCCCTGCGGGTCTTCACCTCGCAGACCACCAGGACGTCGCCGTCCTGCGCGACGATGTCGATCTCGCCCGTCCTGCCGCAGCGCCAGTTGCGCTCCAGGACGGTCATTCCGGCCTCGGTCAGCCGCCGCGCGGCCAGTTCCTCGCCGTACTTGCCGAGTGCACCTCGTGCGTTCATGTCGGCACCACCTCCGGCGCCAACCGTCACGCATCCCACCCGGAGAAGTGGATCTTGGTGGATTACTCAGCGGTTGTGGATAACTCCGTCACCCGCCCGGAAGCTCCAGGTCGCTCTTGTTCAGCTCCTCGATGTTCACGTCCTTGAATGTGAGGACACGGACCTGCTTCACGAAACGGGCCGGCCGGTACATGTCCCAGACCCAGGCGTCCGCCATCGACACCTCGAAGAACACCTCGCCCTGGACCGAGTGCACCTGCATCTCGTAGTCGTTGGTGAGGTAGAAGCGCCGCTCGGTCTCGATCACGTATTTGAACAGACCGACGACGTCTCGGTACTCCCGGTAGAGCTTCAGCTCCATCTCGGTCTCGTACTTCTCGAGGTCCTCGGCGCTCATGGCATGTTCCCCTTCAGCCGTGCGATCCCACCATTGTGCGCCAGTCCGACGAGCCCTCAGACGATTTCCGTGTCAAGGGTCACGGGCCTGGCCGGGGGACCTTCGTCGAGCAGCGTACGCAGCAGCTCGGCGAGTCTGGTCGGATACACCGTCTCATGTGCCCGGGTCAGTTCCCGACACGTCCACCAGCGCGCTCCGGCGACGCTGCGCCGCTCCAGCTCCGTGAGCCCCACGGCTTCGGTGGCCGTCTGGGTCGTACGGGCCAGGTAGTACCACTCGTCCTGGTCCCAGCGGCGGCCCGCGAACGGGAAGGAGCACCGCCGGCGCCACAGCACGGGACCGAGTTCGACGTCGGTGATGCCGGTCTCCTCGGCGAGTTCCCTGAGCGCCGCCTCTTCGCGTGTCTCGGTGCCCTCCAGGCCGCCACCGGGGGTGAACCACCAGTCGTCGGCCGGGTCCTCCGGCTCGTGGCCGTGCAGCAGCAGGATGCGGTCCTGGGGGTCGAGCAGGACCACCCGGGCGACCTTGCGCAGACCGCCCTCGTAGGTGTCCTCGCCGGTCCGCGTGGTCTCAGCGGACACCGGCGGGCTCCGTGCTGGTACGGCTGCGGGAGCGCCCCAGCAGCTTGGCGATCGGACCGTAGGCGCCGCCGCCGAGGACCAGGACGGCGCCGGCGACGATCATGAGTTCGATGATCTGGAGCGGGCCCGGCTGGGAGAGGGCACCCAGGGTCTCGAAGCCGGTGGGCCGCTTGAGCATGCCCTTCATGGGCCAGACGACGGAGTCGACGCGGGCGGAGACGGCGTCCCGGGACACGGTGCCCTTGGCGGCGTCGGTGAGGTGGGCGGTGGAGTCCAGGGAGCCCTGGCGTTCGTCGCCGAGGAGGAAGAGCCGGCCCTCGGGGACGGTCACGGTCGGGAAGTTCTGGTTCTCGGCCAGGCTGCCCGCGGGCAGGTACGGCTCGTCGATCTGCTTGCCGTTGACGGTGAGCTTGCCGTTCGTGCAGCAGGAGACGGTGTCGCCGCCGACCGCGACGACCCGCTTGACCACGTTGGCGTCGGTGACCCAGCTCTTGTCCCGGAAGACGACGACGTCACCGCGCCGGACGTCGGTGCCGTCGACGCGCTGGGCCAGCACCCGGTCGCCGATGGCGATCGTGGGGCTCATCGAGCTGGTGGGCACGGTGTACGGCCGGTAGACCAGCGCTGCCCAGCCGAAGCCCGCCAGGAACAGCACCAGGCCCAGCGCCATGGCCACCCCGGACAGCCGGTGCCCGATCCGGCTGCCGCCGGCCTGTGCCGTGCCTGTGCCCGCGCTGCGCGGGGCCGTACGCGTCGTGCTCTCGCCACCCATGGACCCGCACCCTACCCGGCGGTACCGAGCAGGGGCAGCCCCTCTTTCGCGGCCTGGGCCACTGCTTACCGCTTCTTGGACTCCGGGCGGTCCGCCCGCCTGCGCCGCCACACCGCCACCGGCAGGACCGCCGCCACCGCGACACCCTCCGGCGCGACCGACAGGGACGCCGCAGCCGAGGACTTCTGGTCCAGGCCCTGGTCGAAGGTGTCCGGGACGGGCAGGGTGCCCCAGCGGTTGATCGGCCAGGCCTTGACGATGGCGCGGCCGACGACCTTGTCGACGGGGACCATGCCGTGGTGCTTGTCGGACTGGTTGTAGCGCGAGTCGCGGGAGTTCTGGCGGTGGTCGCCCATCACCCAGATGTAGCCCTTGGGGACCTTCACCTTGAACTGGCCGCCCTGGTCGTCCTGGCTGCACGGCGTGTTGCCGGGGTACACGTACGGCTCGTTCAGCGCCTTGCCGTTGACCGTCAGCGGGCCGGTGCCCTTGCACTGGATCGTGTCGCCGCCGACCCCGATCACCCGCTTGATCAGGTCCTTCTCCTCCGCTGACGGCATCAGGCCGATCCAGCTGAGCACCTTCTGCACCGGGTTCGGGTTGGGCGCCGGCTCGCCCGCCAGCCAGTTGTCCGGGTCGTGGAAGACGACGACCTCACCGCGCTCGGGCTCGGAGCCGAACCACGGGGTGAGCTTGTCCACCAGGACGCGGTCACCCTGCTGGAGGGTGTTCTGCATCGAGTCGGACGGAATCGAGAACGCCTGCACCAGGAACGTCTTGATCAGCAGCGCCAGGACCAGCGCGATGACGACCAGGATCGGCAGCTCTTTCCAGAAGGAGCGCGGCTTCTTCGGCGGGGGTGCGGCCTCGTCCGCGCCCTCACTCTCCGTCTGCGCCTGCTCCCCGGGAGCGCCGTCGTCGGCCGCCGAGAAGTCCGAGGTCACGGCTCCGTCCGGAGCCGGAACGTTCCCGTCCCCGGGGTGCCCGCGGTGCTCCTCGCCGTCGTGTCCCGACCGTGCGCCAACCGCCACATCCCCCACGCCAACTCCTTACTCTGTGCCGCCGCCTGCCCCAAGCACGGTGCAGGCCCACCACTCCCATAACGAGCGGGAGTTCCGCAGGGGTCGGGAGTTGGGTCATTGCGTTCGGATCGTCGGAGGCAACCCTATGCGACAGCGGAGGAGCCGCGGACGACCCCGACACGGAGTTGGCAACGCTTGCGAAGGTTTTAGGTTCGTCGAGGCTGGTCCAGTGGCCGACGGGCCAGCCGATGACCATGGCACGGCCGACCACGGAGTCCTCGGAGACCGTGCCGCCGTACGGGGTGTTCTGGTGGGCGCGGGAGTCCGCGGAGTTGTCGCGGTGGTCGCCCATGACCCACAGCCGCCCCTTGGGCACGGTGATGTCGAACGGGGTGGAGGAGGGGTTGTTGCCCGGGTACAGGTAGTCCGCTTCGGTCAGCGGCACGCCGTTGACGGTGACCCGGCCCTGCGCGTCACAGCACTTGACGTGGTCGCCACCGACCCCGATGACCCGTTTGATCAGGTCCTTCTCGTTGTCAGAAGGCAGCAGACCGATGAAGGTCAGGCCCTCCTTGACCTGCTTGACGACGACGGGGTCGTGCTTCTTGGCGGTCTGCTCGTCGGCCAGCCAGCCGCCCGGGTCGTGGAAGACGACGACGTCCCCGCGCTGCGGCTTGGAGCCGAACCACGGGGTGAACTTGTCGACCAGGACCCGGTCGCCGATCCGGATCGTCTGCTCCATGGAGCCCGACGGGATCACGAACGCCTGGACGAGGAAGGTCTTCAGGACCAGCGCTATGAGGACGGCGACACCGACCAGAAGGGGAATCTCCCGAACAGCGGACCGCCTGCGCTTGCGCTTCACCTTTTGCTGGAGCTTGCGCCGCTCCGCGCGCGTGCGGCCACCACCGGGCGTGGAGGTACGGCGCGAGCCGGTGGGCAGCAGGTTGTCGGCGGGCGTGCTGGGCACCCCGCGCGGTTTGCCGCGGTTACCCATGCGCGCCCTCCGCGGAGGCCGCGGGCACGCGCGCGTAGGCGGACGGCCGCGTCAGGTGCGTCCAGTGGTCGTACGGCCAGGCGATCCAGTCGGCCCGGCCGATGACCTCGCCGACGGGGATCATGCCGCCGCCGGGCGAGCCGAGGTGGTCGCGGGAGTCGCTGGAGTCGCTGCGGTGGTCCCCGAGGACGAACAGGCGGCCCGCGGGCACGACGACGTCGAAGGGGACGGAGGACGGGGTGTCCCCGGGATAGAGGAACGCCGTCTCGTCGACCGGCCGGCCGTTCACCTGGAGCCTCCCCTCCTTGTCGCAGCAGACCACATGGTCTCCGCCCACCCCTACAACGCGCTTGATGTAGTCGGCGTCCCCGAAATACCCGGTGCCGTCGAAGACAACCACGTCACCGCGGCGCGGCTCGGCACCGAAACGGTACGCCAACTTATTTACGAGAACGCGGTCGCCGATCCTCAATCCCTGTTCCATGGATCCGCTCGGAATCTGGAACGGTTGCACCACGAAAGTGTTGAGGAGCAGCAAAAACGCCAGGCAGGCGAGGAGGGTGAGGGTGATCCTGCCGCCCGGCAGCCACTCGGCGAGCCGCGACACCAACGCGAAACGCGACCGGCCCTCCGTCCCCGGAGTACCGGGGTGGGAGGAGCGGTCGCGTTCCGTCGGCTGTGCTTCGGTGTCCATCGGGGCCAGATGTTATCCGGCCCCGCTGTGACTCCGGGAAAGCGCTCAGCTCTCGCGCTTCTCCTTGATCTTCGCGGCCTTGCCGCGCAGGTCGCGGAGGTAGTACAGCTTGGCGCGGCGCACGTCACCCTTGGTGACCAGCTCGATCTTCTCGACGATCGGGGTGTGCACCGGGAAGGTGCGCTCGACGCCGACGGAGAACGAGACCTTGCGGACCGTGAAGGTCTCGCGGACACCGGAGCCCTGGCGGCGGATCACAACGCCCTTGAACTGCTGCACACGGGAGCGGTTGCCCTCGATGACGCGGACGTGGACGTTGACAGTGTCACCCGGGCGGAAGGCCGGGATGTCGCTGCGCAGCGACGCGGCGTCGACGGTGTCGAGCAGGTGAGACATTTCGTCTGCTTTCTTCGCTGATGCCACAGGTCATCAACGGGAACTAGGTGTACAAGAGGTCTGCCGTGCGGGTCGGGGCGGGCGTCGTGTCCCCCTGCGGCAGGGGCGCACGCCGGACGGACGCACAGCAACGGCCTATTCTTCCACGCCGTCGGCCCGGCGCCAAAATCGGCCGAACGGCCGACCGCCGGGGTCCGGCTCCCAGCCCAGGATGGAGAGCATCTCGCGGTCCTTCTTGTCGAAGGCCTTGGGGTCGCAGTGCTCGATCAGGTCGGGCCGGTTGGCGGTCGTACGCTTCAGGGCCTCGTCGCGGCGCCAGCGGGCGATCTTGCCGTGGTGGCCGCTGAGCAGCACGTCCGGGATGTCCCGGCCACGCCAGAC
Source organism: Streptomyces diastatochromogenes (assembly GCF_002242805.1). Lineage (GTDB taxonomy): Bacteria > Actinomycetota > Actinomycetes > Streptomycetales > Streptomycetaceae > Streptomyces > Streptomyces diastatochromogenes. The sequence goes on from NZ_MCGQ01000034.1 coordinate 101,913, forward strand.
GGGCGGCTTGGTGTAGACGGGGCCTTCCAGGAGGCTGGCCATCGCGCCGGGCGCGAAGGAGTCGTCCCGGTGGGACTCGGCGTTGCCGAGGACGCCGGGCAGCAGCCGGGCCACGGCCTCCGTGACGACCAGGACGGCCGCCTCACCGCCGGCGAGCACGTAGTCGCCGATGGAGACCTCGTAGACCGGCATCCGGGTGGCGTACTCGTCCATCACACGCCGGTCGATGCCCTCGTAGCGGGCCGGGGTGAAGATCAGCCAGGGGCGCTCGGAGAGTTCGACCGCGAGTTCCTGGGTGAAGGGGCGGCCGCTCGGGGTGGGCACGATCAGCGCGGGGGCCTGGGCACCGGTCTCGTAGCCGTCGGCGAGGACCGTGTCGAGGGCGTCGCCCCAGGGGTCGGTCTTCATGACCATGCCGGGGCCGCCGCCGTACGGCGTGTCGTCGACGGTGTTGTGCCGGTCGTAGGTCCAGGACCGCAGGTCGTGCACGTGCACGTTCAGCTGTCCACGCGCGCGTGCCTTGCCGACCAGGGAGACGTTCAGCGGTTCCAGGTACTCGGGGAAGATCGTGACGACGTCGAGGCGCATCAGGACTCGTCCCGGTTCGAGTCGATCACCGCGCGGTCGTCGATCAGGCCCGGCGGAGGCGCGATGACCGCCTTCTGCTCCTCGAGGTCGATCTCGGTGACGATCTCCTCCACGAAGGGGATCATCACCTCGCTGCCGTCGGGGCGCTCCACGATGAAGAGGTCCTGGGAGGGCAGGTGGGAGATCTCGGTGATCCGGCCGACCTCCGTGCCGTCCTCGGTCACCACGTCGAGGTCGATGAGCTGGTGGTCGTAGTACTCGTCCTCGCCCTCGGGGAGTTCCTCGGGGTCGATCTCGGCGATCAGCAGGGTGTTGCGCAGGGCCTCGGCGCCGGTGCGGTCGCTGACGCCCTCGAAGCGCAGGAGCAGGCGGCCGCTGTGGACGCGGCCGGTGGCGATGGTGAGGGGCCCGGTGGAGGCCGGGTCGGTGGCCAGAACGGCGCCCGGGGCGAGCCGCAGCTCCGGCTCGTCGGTACGTACCTCGACGGTGACCTCGCCCTTGATGCCATGGGCGCGGCCGATCCGTGCGACTACCAGCTGCACGAGTACAGATCTCCTGTCATACGACTGCGGGCCGGGGACGGCCCAGTGGCCCTCCCCGGCCCGAGCCGGTTGCGATGAAGCGTCAGCGGACGTGGTCCACGTCGACGAGGTCGACGCGGACACCGCGGCCGCCGATGGCGCCCACGACGGTACGCAGAGCGCGCGCGGTACGGCCGTTGCGGCCGATCACCTTGCCGAGGTCGTCGGGGTGGACCCGGACCTCCAGCACGCGCCCGCGGCGCAGGTCGCGCGAGGCGACCTGCACATCGTCAGGGTTGTCGACGATGCCCTTCACGAGGTGCTCAAGCGCCTCTTCGAGCATGCTGCTCAGGCCTCGGTCGACTCGGACTCGGCAGCGGCCTCGTCCTTCTTCTCAGCCTTCTTCTTCTGGGTGATCGCCTCACCCTTGCCCTCGTCGTCACCGCCGAGAGCCTCGAACGACGGACGCGCGGCCTTCGGAGCGGCCACGAGCAGCGGCGCCGGGGCGGGCTCGCCCTTGAACTTCTGCCAGTCGCCGGTCTTCTTCAGGATGGCGAGGACGGGCTCGGTCGGCTGCGCGCCGACACCCAGCCAGTACGCCACGCGGTCGGCGTCCACCTCGATGACCGACGGGTTGTAGGTCGGGTGGTACTTGCCGATCTCCTCGATCGCACGGCCGTCACGGCGGGTGCGGGAGTCGGCGACGACGATGCGGTAGTGAGGCGAACGGATCTTGCCCAGACGCTTCAGCTTGATCTTGACTGCCACGGGAGTGGATTCTCCTGGTTTTGACGTGGTTGGGCACGGCGAGACTGCCGCGTGGGGTTGCGGTACCCGAGTGCCCGATGGACGCGTCAGCCGGAGGAGAGAGGGGTCCTGTGCGGCTGTCGAGTACAGCTAGCCATTGTGCCACACCCTGCGGGCCGCTTCCGGCCGAGGGGGTCGGACCGCGTCCGGGCACGCCTGGGGCGCACCCGGCGTGGAGGTGACCTACGTCGGGTGCGCTGCCCGGCGCTGTGAAGTTGCCGTCCGCGCGCACCGCGGCTGCCACGAGCAGCCGCGGTGTCAGCTTGCCGCCGCCCCCACGACCTCCGGGATGCGGAACGGCTTGCCGCAGCCGCCGCACACGATCGGGGCCTGGGCCAGGACCGACGGGACCACCCGGACGTTGCGCCCGCAGTCGCAGACGGCCTTCACGCGGACGCCGCCGCCGGAGGAGCCGTGCCGGGCTGCCGGGCCGCGGAAGGTGCGTGAGGTGTCGGCGGAGGTGGCCACCGTGTGGGCCTTCAGGGCGCGCTGGAGCCGCTCGATGGTCGGGCGGTAGCGGCGCTTGGCCTCGGGGTTGAGCGTGACCAGGGAGAAACCGCTGCTCGGGTGCGGTTCCTCGGGGTGGTCCAGGCCCAGCTCCTCGGCGATCGCGAGGAATCTGCGGTTGTGGTAGCGGCCGGCCCGGGAGGTGTCGCGCACGCCGCGGGCAGCGGCGATGCCGTGGACTGCTTCATGGAGCAGTCGCTCGAAGGAGAGTTCGTGACCGCACGCGGACGACGACTCCCCGATCAGGGACTCTGGCGCGGCAAGGTCCGGCAGCTCGGGGTGGTACCGCTGAATGTCGGCCCACGCCTGCGCCAGCTCTGCGGCGAGAACAGGTGGTGTCTGTGTCGTGCTCACGTAATGACAACGAGCGGGGGTGCCGCTGTGTTCCTATTCCGGGCCATCCCAAATAATTTGCACGTACCCGTCAGTTGCCACTGATGCGTCCTGACGAGGGCGGGTGCGCTGATCTGCGGAGAAGACGCACAGCTCATACCAAGCCGGTGCGTAGTCTGACGTACGGCCCGCCCTGTAGCGGCGAGGACAGCGGTGCCCGGCGGATGCGCAAGAAGTGTTTCGGTCGCTCTCGCACGAGGCCGTCACCTCATACAGCGTCCGTGACGATCGTGACGTTACCGGGTATGCGCGCGCGCCCGGCCACCGGCCCGTCCCGGGCGAGTGGACACCGTACGGTCACCCAGATTGCGTGGATGTGAAATCTCGCCACACTCGGCACCGACCCCCAAGCAGGGGCCCACGACCCCTGGACGGCACCGCGAGCCGGGAGTTACCTGACATACGTGGATAGTGCGAGCGCACGGCATCGGGGGCCACGCAATCGGGCACACGGCGAACTGTCGGCGGAATGGGGCGCTTACCTATGACACCTACGCTCGTGCGGGAACACCTGTCTCACCCGGGCTCCGTACCTCCCCGGGCGAGCCTGTGCGCACGCGCGCGTGACTGGTCCGAGATCCAGGAGCGGATGCTGGTGCCGCTCTACGAGACCGTCTACGAGCGACTTGAAGTAGGCCCTGCCACACGGCTGCTGGGCCTGCGCTGCGGTTCCGGGCTCGCCCTGCTGATGGCGGCCTCCAGAGGTGCCGCGGTCACCGGTGTCGACACCTGCGCCGAACGGCTCGCCCTCGCACGCGAGCGCCTGCTGCCGGACGTTCCGCGCGGCACGCGCGCGCGTACGGGCGCGCGACTCGTCGAGGGCGCCCCCGGGGACGCGGCCGACCCGGACACGCCCGGGTACACCCTGGTGACCGTCTTCGAGCCGATCGGCTCCCTGGCGGGCGACGCCGAGGGGCTCGGCGAGCTGCTGGCGGCCGCGCTGCCGACGGCCGTGCGCGGAGCGGCCGTGGTGCTGGCCGGCTGGGGCCCGCCGGAGCGCTGCGCGACCTCCTCGGTGCTGCGGGTGGCGACGAAACTGGCCGATCCCCTGCGCAGCGCGGGCAGTTGGCGCCCCGCCCGCCGTGACGACCTGGAGGAGGTCGCCCAGCGGGCCGGTCTGAAGCCGGACGGCTCGGGGCGGGTGGCCTGCCCGTTCGGGTACGCCGATCTCGACAACGCCGTACGCGGTCTGCTGTCGACGGGCCTGTTCGACGCGGCGATCGCGGCGACCGACCGCAAGCAGGTGGACAAGGAGCTGACGGAGGCGCTGCATCCGTACCGGCGCCCGGACGGCACCGTGTGGATGCCGAACGTCTTCCGCTACCTGATCGCCCGCGTGCCCTAGGGCTGATCCGCCGGACAGGCCCTAGGCGTCAAGGTCCTTGGTGAGGCGTGTGATGCCGGCGACGCGGTAGGCGTCCGCCTCCTCCAGGGTCTCGTTCTCCAGCAGGGCCTGGGCGAGGGCGTCCAACTGGCCGCGGTGGTCGCGGAGTTTGCGGCAGGCCTCCTCGTAGCACTCGTCGACGATCCGGCGCATCTCGCTGTCGATCACGTCGAGGGTCTGCGGGGCCGCGGCGAGGCCGTAGGCCTGCTGGGCGTCGTTGGGCAGGGCGGAGAGGCGGCCGACCTGGTGGCTCATGCCCCAGCGGGAGACCATCCCGCGCGCGATGTTGGTGACCTGTTCCAGGTCGCTCTCGGAGCCGGTGGTGACCACGCCGTAGACGACCTGCTCGGCCGCCATGCCGCCGAGCGCGCCGATGATCCGGCCGCGCAGGTAGTCCTCGGTGTACGCGTACCGGTCCGCCTCCGGCGTGGACAGCGTGACACCGAGCGCCCGGCCGCGCGGCACGATGGTGATCTTGCGGACCGGGTCGGCGCCGGGCTGGAGCATGCCCAGCAGGGCGTGGCCGCTCTCGTGGTAGGCGGTGCGCCGGCGTTCCTCCTCGGGCATCACCAGCGGGCGTTCGGCGCCCAGCTGGACCTTCTCCAGCGCCTCCGAGAGGTCGGTCTGTGTCACCTGCTCCTGCTGGCGCTTCACGGCGAGCAGGGCGGCCTCGTTGGCGAGGTTGGCCAGTTCCGCGCCCGTCATCCCCGGGGTCGTACGGGCGACCTGGGCGAGGTCGACGCCCGGGGCGAGCGGGATGTCACGGGTGTGGATCTCCAGGATGGCCTCGCGGCCGCCGCGATCCGGGGGCGAGACCTGGACCACCCGGTCGAAGCGACCGGGGCGGGTCAGCGCCGGGTCGAGGATGTCGGCGCGGTTGGTGGCGGCGAGGACGATGACGCCCTCGGCGCCGGAGAAGCCGTCCATCTCGGTGAGGATCTGGTTCAGGGTCTGCTCGCGCTCGTCGTGCCCGCCCATCCCGGAACCGCCGGCGCGGGCCCGGCCGATGGTGTCGATCTCGTCGATGAAGATGATGGACGGGGCGACCTTGCGGGCCTCCGCGAACAGCTCCCGCACCCGGGAGGCGCCCACGCCGACGATCATCTCGATGAACTCGGAGGCGGAGGCGGAGAAGAAGGGCACGCCCGCCTCTCCCGCGACCGCGCGCGCGAGCAGTGTCTTGCCGGTGCCGGGCGGGCCGGCGAGCAGCACACCGCGGGGCATCTTGGCGCCCATGCGACGGTAGGCGTCGGGGTTCTTCAGGAAGTCCACGACGTCGTTCAACTCGCCCGCGACCTCGTCGATGCCCGCCACGTCGGCGAAGGTGGTGCGCTTCTCCCCCGGGATCAGCTCCACCGGCTTCGGCGGTGCCTTGCGGCCGAGCATGCCGCCCGCGCCGCCCATCCCCGCGCTCATCCGCCGCGCGATGAACACCCACACCGCGATCAGCAGCAGCATGGGCGCCAGCGAGATCAGCAGGTTGGCGAGAAAGCTGCGGTGCTGGACGACGGGCTCGGCCGTGACGGTGACGTTGTGCTTGGTGAGGTTCGCCCACAGCTGGTCGTCGGCGAAGGACGGCCGCTGGGTGTTGAACTCGGTGTACTTCCCGCCGCTCGGGTTGCTCTGCTCCGTCTTGAGCTTGCCCTGGATGGCGTCGCCCTTGGCGTAGATCTTGCTGACGTTGCCGTCGTTCACCTGCTTGCTGAACTCGGTGTACGAGATCGTCGGCTCGTTGGCCTGGTCGAAGAAGGACAGCACCAGGTTGGCGATCAGGTACACGACCAGTGCGGTGAAGACAAGCCGCCACCAGCCCCCGCGCAGCTTGCGCCCGCCGGGCGGCTTCGGCGGCTCCTCGGGAGCACCCTCGGTACGCCAGGGCTGGTCCGGCGACTTGCGCGGCGGCGCAGGGTTGGTCATATCGGGACGTTACGACACCGGTCCGGCACCGGCACGCGCAGATGCGACTGGGGGCGCCCCTCCGAAGAGGAGCGCCCCCAGGGTCGTACTGACGTACTACAGGCCGTACTGACGTACTACGGCACTCAGCCCATGAACTTCTTGAACTCGTCCGGCAGCTCGAAGTCCTGAGCGCCCTGCTGCGGCAGCCCGAAGGCGCCTCCGCCCTGAGCGGCGGCCTCACGGCGCTGCGCCGCCTCCAGCTCCTGCTGCTTGCGCTTCATCGGGTTGCCGGAGCGCTGCTTGCCCTTGGCCTGCTTCGGCTGCTTCTTCTGCCGGCCGGGGCCGCCGCCCATGCCCGGGATCCCCGGCATGCCGGGCATGCCGCCGCCCTGGGCCATGCGGGACATCATCTTGCGGGCCTCGAAGAACCGCTCGACCAGACCCTTCACCGCGCTGACCTCGGCACCGGAACCCTTGGCGATACGGGCACGGCGCGAGCCGTTGATGATCGTCGGGTCCTGGCGCTCGGCCGGGGTCATCGACTTGATGATCGCGGCCATGCGGTCGACGTCCCGCTCGTCGACGTTGTTGATCTGCTCCTTGATCTGGCCCATGCCCGGCAGCATGCCGAGCAGCTTGGAGATGGAGCCCATCTTCCTGACCTGCTCCATCTGGGCCAGGAAGTCGTCCAGGGTGAAGTCCTGGCCCTTCTTCGACGCCAGCTTGGAGGCCATCTTGGCGGCCTCTTCCTGGCTGAAGGTCTTCTCCGCCTGCTCGATCAGGGTGAGCAGGTCACCCAGGTCGAGGATGCGGGAGGCCATCCGGTCCGGGTGGAACGCGTCGAAGTCCTCGAGCTTCTCGCCGTTCGACGCGAACATGATCGGCTTGCCGGTGACCTGGCGGATCGACAGGGCGGCACCACCGCGGGCGTCACCGTCGAGCTTGGAGAGCACCACACCGTCGAAGCCGACGCCGTCGCGGAAGGCCTCGGCGGTGTTGACGGCGTCCTGACCGATCATCGCGTCGACGACGAACAGGATCTCGTCCGGAGAGACGGCGTCGCGGATGTCCGCGGCCTGCTGCATCATCTCCTGGTCGATGCCGAGGCGGCCGGCGGTGTCCACGATCACGATGTCGTGGACCTTGGTCCGCGCGTGCTCGATGGAGTCCTTGGCGACCTTGACCGGGTCACCGACGCCGTTGCCCGGCTCCGGGGCGTAGACGGCGACACCGGCGCGCTCGGCGACGACGCTCAGCTGGTTGACGGCGTTCGGGCGCTGGAGGTCGGCGGCGACCAGCAGCGGCGAGTGGCCCTGCTCCTGGAGCCACTTGCCGAGCTTGCCCGCGAGGGTGGTCTTACCGGCACCCTGAAGACCCGCCAGCATGATCACGGTCGGGGGCTGCTTGGCGAAGCGCAGGCGCCGGGTCTCGCCACCGAGGATGGTGACGAGTTCGTCGTTGACGATCTTCAGCACCTGCTGGGCCGGGTTCAACGCCTTGGAGACCTCGGCGCCGAGCGCGCGCTCCTTGACGTTCTTGATGAACGTCCGGACGACCGGCAGGGCCACGTCGGCTTCGAGGAGCGCGATACGGATCTCGCGCGCGGTGGCGTCGATGTCCGCCTCGGAGAGCCGTCCCTTGCCGCGCAGGTTCTTGAAAGTCGCTGACAGGCGATCGGAGAGAGTGTCGAACACGGCGCTCGCGGTCCTCGGGGTCGGTGGTGGCTGCTGGGAATCGCCCTCCAGGGTATCCCGGCGGTGAACTCATCGGGGAAGGGTCATCCCCGCAGGGTCTCCTCGAGCACCCGGGCCAGCGAGTTCGCGTCCGGTGCGGGCAGGGGCGCGCCCGTGCCGGTGGTGACGTAGAACGCGTCGACGGCGTTGGCGCCCAGGGTGCTGACATGCATGCTGCGCACCCGCACCCCGGCCTTCTCCAGGGCCATCCCGATCCGGTGCAGCAGTCCGGGGGCGTCCTGGGTCCGCACCTCGATCACCGTGGCGTGGTGGGAGGCCGCCGGGGCCACCGTCACGCGGGGCGGCGGGGCCACCCAGCCGCGGCGGCGCGGGTAGGCCGCGTCCCGCTCGGCGAGGCGGCCCGCGATGTCGAGCGAGCCGTCGAGGGCGCGGACCAGGTCGGCGCGCAGCCGGGCGGCCTGGGGCAGGGAGCCGTACTCGGCAGCGACCCGCCAGTTCAGCAGCAGGACCGCGCCGTCGTCGACGTCGTCGGGCAGGGTCAGGGCGCTCAGCTCGGCCGTGCGGACGGTAAGGCGGTGCACGGCGAGGACGCCGGCGACGGCGGGCAGTACGGCGGGCTGGTCCGGTACGGCGATGAGCAGCTCCACGCCGAGTGGCTCGGGCGAGCCGGGGGCCTCCTCCTCCGGCACCGGCTCGGTCTGTGCGCGCAGGGCGAGGACCGGGCTGCCGGTGCGGAAGGCCTCGATGGCGAGGCGTTCCTGCTCGGCCGTGGGCGCGGCGGGCTCGGGTTCCTCGGGGGCGTCCCCGGCGAGGACGGCGGAGACGCGCCGCACCAGGTCGGCGACGAGGGAGCCGCGCCAGGACGACCAGGCGGCGGGTCCGGTGGCGAGGGCGTCCGCCTCGGTGAGGGCGTGCAGGAGTTCCAGCGTGCTCTGGGTGCCGACGGCCTCGGCGACCGAGCGGACGGTCGCCGGGTCCTCCAGGTCGCGCCGGGTGGCCGTTTCGACGAGCAGCAGATGGTGCCGTACCAGCGTGGACAGCACCGCCACGTCCGCGCGGTCGAAGCCGATCCGCGCGGCCACGTCCTTGGCGATGATCTCGCCGGCCACCGAGTGGTCGCCGGGCCAGCCCTTGCCGATGTCGTGCAGGAGGGCGGAGACGAGGAGCAGGTCGGGGCGGCCGACCCGGCGGGTCAGCTCGGAGGCACGGACGGCCGTCTCGATCAGGTGCCGGTCCACGGTCCAGATGTGGACGGCGTTGCGCTGCGGGCGGCAGCGGACCCGCTCCCAGTCCGGCAGGAGGCGGCTGATCAGGCCCTCCGCCTCCAGGGCCTCCCAGACGTCGACGGTCGGGCGGCCGGAGCCGAGCAGGGTCACCAGCTGTTCGCGGGCCTCGGCGGGCCAGGGCGTGGGCAGGGGGCGCGCGGTGGCGGCCATGCGCCGTACGGCGTGCAGGGAGAGCGGGAGTCCGGCCTGCGCGGCGGCGGCCGCGGCACGCAGGGGGAGCACGGGGTCACGTTCGGGGCGTGCGGTCCGGGCGAGCACCACCTCGCCGTCCTGCTCCACCACGCCTTCGGCCAGCGGGGAGCGCTCGGCGACCGGCTTGCCGCCGCCCAGCATGGCGCGCAGGCGCGGGCGGACGGCGCGCGAGCGCAGCACGCGCCCCACCTCGCGCCAGGTGACATCACTGGCGTACGAGATGACGCGCGCCGCTTCATAGACCTGCCGCAGCAGGGTGTCGGCGTCCAGCAGCCCCAGCTCGGCCGCCACCTGGTCCTGTTCCTGCAGCGCGAGCCGGTCGGTGGCCCGGCCGGTGGCCAGGTGCAGGGCGTCCCGGACGTCGAGCAGGCGCCGGCGCGCGTCCGCGAGGCCCTCGCGCGGGGCGTCGGCCAGCCAGGAGGCGGCCACGGCGCGCAGGGCGGTGGCGTCCCTGAGGCCGCCGCGGGCCTCCTTGAGGTCGGGTTCCAGGAGGTACTGCAGCTCGCCCTGGCGTTCGGCGCGGTCGGTGCAGAGTTCCTGGAGTTCGGGAAGGCGCTTGGGTGCCTGGTTGCGCCAGTCGGCCAGGACGGCCGTACGCAGTCCGGCGGTGAGGCCGAGGTCACCGGTGAGGTGGCGGGCGTCCAGGAGGCCGAGTTGGACTTTCAAATCCTCTGCGGCGGTCTTGCGGGCCTCCGCCGGGGTGCGGACGGAGTGGTCGAGGGCGAGGCCCAGGTCCCACACGGGGTACCAGAGGCGGTCGGCCAGGGCGGCGACCGCGCCGGGGTCGCTCCCGTCGTGCAGCAGCAGGAGGTCGAGATCGCTGCGCGGGGACAGCTCGCCGCGGCCGTAGCCGCCGACGGCGACCAGTGAGACGCCCTTGAGGCCGTCGGCCGCCGCCGTGAACAGCCCGGCGAGCCAGTCGTCGGTCAGTTCGGCGAGGGCGGCACGGCGCGGCGGCCCGGACCGCGCTCCTTCGGTGAGGAGGCGCAGCCGGGCCGCCGCGTAGCCGCTGGGTCCCGAGTCATCCGCTTCGTTCCGCACATCCGTACCCGTCACCCAGCGACTCCTGTCTTCTGTCGTGTCAGAGCGCGTCCGGGCCGCGCTCGCCGGTACGGACCCGTACGGCCGTCTCGACCGGCAGGGACCAGACCTTGCCGTCACCGATCTTGCCGGTGCGGGCCGCCTTGACGATGACCTCGATCAGCTGCTCGGCGTCGTCGTCCTCGGCCAGTACCTCGATACGGATCTTGGGGACCAGGTCGACGGTGTACTCGGCACCGCGGTAGACCTCGGTGTGGCCCCGCTGACGACCGTAACCGCTTGCCTCGGTGACCGTCAGCCCGTGGACGCCGAAGGCCTGAAGGGCCTCCTTGATCTCATCCAGCCGGTGAGGCTTGACGACGGCGGTGATGAGCTTCATGCGTCCACCTTCTTGCTGTGCGTGGCGGCCAGGGCCGGGGAGGCCGCGGCGGATCCGATGACACCGCCACCGGTGCCGCTGAAGTCGTATGCGGTCTCGGCGTGCTCGGCCTGGTCGATGCCCGAGACTTCCTCGTCCTCGCTGACCCGCATTCCGATGGTCTTGTCGAGGAGGAAGGCGAGGACCGCGGAGGCGATCAGCGAGTAGGCGAGGACCGCACCGACACCGGCGCACTGCTTCCACAGCTGGGTCCAGGTGTGGTCGCCGTAGAAGACGCCCGTGGCCTCGGACTGGCCCTTGCCGGTGGCGAAGAAGCCGATGAGCAGGGAGCCGATGATGCCGCCGACCATGTGGACACCGACGACGTCCAGCGAGTCGTCGTAGCCGAACTTGAACTTCAGCCCGACGGCCGCGGCGCAGGCGACACCGGCGATGGCGCCGACGGCGATCGCACCGAGCGGGGAGACCGCGCCACCGGACGGGGTGATCGCGACCAGACCGGCGACCGCACCGGAGGCGGCGCCCAGCGTGGTGAACGCGCCGTGCCGGATCTTCTCGTAGGCGAGCCAGGCCAGCATGGCGGCGGCCGTCGCGACCTGCGTGTTGACGAACATCAGCGCGCCGACGCCGTCGTCGTTGCCGAGCCACGAACCGGCGTTGAAGCCGAACCAGCCGAACCACAGCAGACCGGCACCGAGCATGACCAGCGGGAGGCTGTGCGGGCGCATCGGGTCCTTCTTGAAGCCGACGCGCTTGCCGATGACCAGGATCACGCCGAGGGCCCCGGCACCGGCGTTGATGTGCACCGCCGTACCACCGGCGAAGTCGATCACACCGAGCTTGTAGGCCCAGCCGTCGGCACCCCAGACCCAGTGGGCGACCGGGACGTAGACGATCGTGAGCCACAGGGCGATGAAGAGCGACCAGGCGGAGAACTTGACGCGGTCCGCGAGGGCGCCGCTTATCAGGGCCGGCGTGATGATCGCGAACATCAGCTGGAACACCATGAAGACGAAGATCGGGATGGTGTAGCCGTCCCACAGCTCCGTCAGCCCGATGTTGCTGAGGCCGAACCAGTCGGAGTTCCAGCCGATGAGGCTGTTGTGCGTGCCGAATGCGAGGGAGAAGCCGTAGAGCACCCACAGAATGGTGACGATGCCCATGCTGATGAAGCTCATCATCAGCATGTTGAGGGTGCTCTTGACCCGGACCATGCCTCCGTAGAAGAAGGCCAGGCCCGGGGTCATGAGCAGCACCAGGGCGGAACAGATGAGCATGAAGCCTGTGTTCGCGGAGGACAGCTTGGGTGCCTCCGCGGCAAGCGTGATGGCTGGTGCCATCGGCGTCTCCTCGTCGGTTGGTACGGCCCCGTGCGGGCGAAGCCTGAGAGCGGTCCGGTTCAGTGAGGGGTGGGCCGGTTATGCGCCATGAGATTGGCGCAGCGCGGTTTCGGTGGAAGCCCCTCGTTGTTTCGCCGGGGTGACGAAGGCGCATGGCGTGTTACGCGTTTATGAACTGCCGGATGTCCGGCGCGCTGATCGTTATCGTGACGCAACCATCTTGAATGGCACCGCAACCATGCATTGAGGGACCACGACGGCGAGCAACCACGTCCGCGAGAGCGGCGCCGGTTTAGGCGCAAAAAAGGGTCCGGCCGCGGCGGGCCTCTCGATGACCTGGCGTGGGGGAGCCGAGTCGGGCAGTTCGGGAGGACCGGCCGCGGCCGGGGCATGCGTGTCCTGCGGGGTCAGACGGCCTCGGCGGTCTCCGGGAGGTCGACGGCGAGCTGGTCGGTGAGGTCGACGACGGCGCTGAGATCGCCGAAATCGCGCACGGCCGTGTCGACCGTCTTTCGGATACGAGTGTTCACACGCTCGGAGCGGACCTTCTTGGCGATGTCCATGGCCTGCGAGGCGTACTCCGTGCTGCGCTCGGGCTCGCGCTGGAGCAGGTGCACGGTGGCCATGCCGATCAGGTTCAGCGCATACGACCGCTGGTGCTCGCTGTCCTTGGCGAACAGCTCCACGGCCTGCTCCATCAGCGGCTCGGCCAGCGAGGCGTAGGTGGGGCTGCGTCCGGCGACGTAGGCCAGGTCGCGGAAGGAGTGGGAGTTCTCCCCGTACAGCTCGGCCTCGGAGAAGAAGCGGATCCAGTCGGGGTCCGGCTCGTCCCACTCGTCGGCCTCGCCGAAGGTGTCCTCGGCCATCCGGACCGCCCGCTTGCACTTGCCGGGCTGGCCCATGTTGGCGTACGCGCGGGCCTCCATCGCATACAGCATGGACTGGGTACGCGGGCTCGCGCAGTCGCGGCTGCCGTACTGGGCGAGGTGGATCAGCTCCAGGGCGTCGTCGGGCCGGCCGAGATGGATCATCTGGCGGCTCATGCTGGAGAGGATGTAGGAGCCCAGCGGCCTGTCGCCGGCCTCCTTGGCGGCGTGCAGGGCGAGGACGAAGTACTTCTGCGCGGTGGGCTGGAGCCCGACGTCGTACGACATCCAGCCGGCCAGCTCGGCCAGCTCGGCGGCGACCTTGAAGAGCTTGCGGGCGGTGGCCTCGGGCTGGGGTTCCTGGAGGAGGTCGGTGACCTCGTGCAGCTGGCCGACGACCGCCTTGCGGCGCAGGCCGCCGCCGCACTGGGCGTCCCACTGGCGGAACATCCGGGTGGTGGACTCCAGCAGGTCCAGCTCGGGCTTGGACAGCCGGCCGGGCCTGCGGGACTCGAAGACGGGCTCGGGCTCGAACTCGGGCGGGACCGGCGAGGAGGGTGCCGGCACGAGCCAGCGCTGCATGGGCTCGATGAGGGACGGGCCCGCGGACAGGGCCAGCGAGGTCCCGAGGAAGCCGCGCCGCGCCAGCATCAGGTCGCTGCGCGAGAACTCGCTGAGCAGGGCCACCGTCTGCGGACCCGTCCAGGGCAGGTCGACGCCGGACGCGGAGGGTGACTGGCGGGCGGCGCGCAGACCGAGGTCCTCGATGGAGACGACACAGCCGAAGCGCTCCGAGAACAGCTCGGAGAGGATCCGCGGGATCGGCTCGCGCGGGTTCTCCCCGTCCAGCCAGCGGCGCACCCGTGAGGTGTCCGTGGAGATGTGGTTGGCACCCAACTGGCGTGCCCTTCGGTTCACCTGGCGGGCCAGTTCGCCCTTGGACCAGCCGCTGCGCACGAACCACGAACCGAGCAGCTCGTTGGGGCGCTTGTCAGCGTTCGTACCGCTACCGCCGTTGCCGCCCACTGGAACGCCCCCATCCCTGAGACCACTTGTCGCCGAATGCGCCAAGCCCTATCAGAATGCCGGTAAATACGGCCTCCGTCCGCCGGTTCTCACCCTTCGAACGAGCTGACGACTTGCCTCCGGCATACCCACGGGTGCATGTGCCCCCAGGCCTCGCACACTCACAGTAATCCTACGATCACCGACCCAGCCATGGCGATCCCTGAAACGCCACCATTCGCCACCCCTTCGAATGAACTCACGATCGCCTCCACGCGATTCACTTGACATAGGACGGCCGGAAGTGGGCGGAGTGATGCGCGCAGGGGCGCGCGAAGTCCGATGCACCACCCGTGGCGCTGCAAAGCGCCGCCTTGGCCTCGCGGGAGCGGGGGAAGGCGGAGCCGTAGGGTCACGTTCCGCTTCCGTCTCGCTCCGTGTCGTAACCACCGGCGCGCTGGACCCGTTGGAGGGGGCATGGGCTTCACGATCGGCGGCATTCGCGAGATCCGCTCCGGCACGCGTCGGCGCGGTCGCTCGTCGGAGTGCACCGCCGTCGCCGAGTTCACCGGGCTGTGGGGCTGGGACGTGGTGCCGGGCGCACGGGCCGCGGCGGGCGCCTGCTCCTGCGGGCACCCGGACTGTCCGGCGCCGGGCGCACACCCGCTCGACTTCGCGCCGCAGGTGTCGGCCGGGGCCACGCTCGACGAGGTGTCCAAGGCCTGGGCCGAGTTCCCGGGTGCGTCCGTGATGCTGCCCGTCGGCCGCGCGTTCGACGTCGTCGAGGTCGCCGAGCCCGCCGGTCGCCGCGCCCTGGTCCGCCTGGAGCGCATGGGCCTCCCGCTCGGCCCGGTCACCGCGACCCCGGACGGCCGCGCCCACTTCTTCGTCGCCCCCGGCGCCGCCGCCGAACTCGCCCAGCTGCTCTACCGCATGGGCTGGGACGACCCCTCCGCCCTGGACCTGCGCGGCCTCGGCCCGGGCACGTACGTCACCGCCCCGCCCTCCGACCGGGGCGGCCTGGGTCCGGTGCGCTGGCTGCGCCCGCCGGCCCTGGACTCGGCGACCCGGCCACCGGCGGCCCGGCTGCTGCTGGGCACGCTGGCGTATGTGGCGCACCGGTCGCGGGCGCGGGCGTGACGGCCGTATCCGCGGCGCACATGGCGAAGCGCCCGTCCCCAACTGCACCTTGGGAGCGGGCGCTTCTTTCGCGACTCAGAAGATTCGCTACCTGAGTCAGTCACCGATCAGGGCGTCCACGAACGCCTCCGGCTCGAACGGCGCCAGGTCGTCCGCGCCCTCGCCGAGGCCGACCAGCTTGACCGGCACGCCCAGCTCGCGCTGGACCGCGACCACGATGCCGCCCTTGGCGGTGCCGTCCAGCTTGGTCAGCACGATGCCGGTGATGTCCACCACCTCGGCGAACACCCGGGCCTGCACCAGACCGTTCTGGCCGGTGGTGGCGTCGAGGACGAGCAGCACCTCGTCCAGCGGCGCGTGCTTCTCGACCACACGCTTGACCTTGCCCAGCTCGTCCATGAGGCCGGTCTTGGTGTGCAGACGCCCGGCGGTGTCGATGAGGACGACGTCGACCCCCATCTCCTTGCCTTCCTTGACCGCGTCGAAAGCGACGGAGGCGGGGTCGCCGGCCTCGGGCCCGCGCACGGTGTAGGCGCCGACCCGCTCGCCCCAGGTCTGCAGCTGGTCGGCGGCGGCGGCACGGAAGGTGTCGGCGGCGCCGAGGACGACCGTACGGCCGTCGGCGACCAGGACGCGGGCGAGCTTGCCGGTGGTGGTGGTCTTGCCGGTGCCGTTGACGCCGACGACCATCACGATGCCGGGCTTGCGGTCCTCGGGCTCGGTCTTCACCGTGCGGTCGAATTCGGTGCCGACCAGCTTGAGCAGCTCGTCGCGCAGCAGGCCGCGCAGCTCCTGCGGGGTGCGGGTGCCGAGCACCTTCACACGCTCGCGCAGCCGCTCGACCAGCTCCTGCGTGGGCTGCACACCGACGTCGGCGGTGAGCAGCGTGTCCTCGATCTCCTCCCAGGTCTCGTCGTCGAGGTGCTCGCGGGACAGCAGCGTGAGCAGGCCCTTGCCGAGGGCGTTCTGCGAGCGGGACAGGCGGGCGCGCAGGCGGACCAGCCGCCCGGCGGTGGGCTCCGGGATCTCGATCTCGGGAGCCTCGATGACGGGAGGCTCCTCCACGGCGACCGGTGCCGAGCCGCCGGGGAGATCCACCTCCTCGATCGTCCGGCGCGGTTCGTCGCGCGGCGTCTCGGCCTCGTCGCCGACGTGCGGCTCGGCCGGGGGCGCGGTGATGTCGGGCGCGGCGGGTGGCGGCGGGGGCAGCGGCTTCCTGCGCCGGCTGCCGACGATGAGCCCGCCGATCGCGCCGAGCACGACCACGGCGATGACTACAGCAAGGATGACGGTTTCCATAACCCGTCCAGTATCAGCCATGGGTTGCGGCGGAGCCCTGCTTGTACCTTCCTCCGAGAGACAAACGACCCGTAAGGCGAGGAGTCGGACCAAAGTACGATGGCAGCGACTCTATCAACGCGCGTAGAGTCCCCACGTCCCCTGTCCCCCCACCCCTAGGGCATCGTCTTTCATGAGCAAGACAGCCGAGACCGAAGGCGCTCTCGAGACCCGTGGCATCGAGCAGGTACCCGACCACGAGCGCACCGCGAGAACCCGGGAGCTGTTCCCGACCTGGGTCGGCGCCAACATCAGCGTGCTGCTGCTCACCATGGGCGCGAGCCTGGTGGTGGCGTACCACCTGAACATCTGGCAGGCGCTCGTCGTCGCGGTCGCCGCGCCGATCGTGTCGTACGGCCTGGTCGGGCTGATCGGCATCGCGGGCAAGCGCGGCGGGGCGCCCGGCATGGCGCTGTCGCGCGCGGTGTTCGGGCAGCGCGGCAATCTGCTGCCCGGTTCGGTGATCTGGGTCGCCCGCTGGGGCTGGGAGACGATCAACGCGGTGACCGGCGCCTACGCGATGCTCACCATCCTGGACATCGTGTTCGGCATCAAGGCCAACAGCGTGCTGGACCTGGTGACACTGCTGGTGTTCGTGGTCGCGACCTTCGCGATCTCGGGGCTGGGCATCAACGCCGTCCAGAAGTGCAACAAGTACGCGACCTACTTCTTCGGCGTCTTCTCGGTCCTGGTCCTGGTGTACCTGGCCGTGAACACCGACTGGTCGAAGGTGACGGCTCACAGCGCCGGTTCCACGGCCGCGGTGATCACCGGCATCGGCATGATCGCGGCGGGTGGCGTCAGCTGGATCCCGTCGGCACCCGACTTCACCCGGTATCTGCCGCGCACGGCGTCGTCGAAGGCGATCGTGGGCACGGCGGTGGGCGGTGCCGGCATCGTCGTGCTGCCGATGGTGCTGATGGGCGCGGTGATGGCGGTCGCCACCCCCGACCTGGCCTCGGCCTCCGACCCGGTCTCCTTCCTCGGCGAGATCCTGCCGACCTGGATCGCGGTGCCGTACCTGCTGATCGCGCTGATCGGCATGCTGCTGATCAACTCCATGTCGATGTACTCGGCCGGCTTCACCGCGCAGACCCTCGGCTTCAAGGTGCCGCGGCACTGGGCGGTCTCGGTCAACGCCGTGATCTCGCTGGTCTTCGGCGGGGTGCTGATGCTCGTGGCGACCAGCTTCATGGGCTCCTTCATCGCCTTCCTCTCCCTGCTCGCGGTGGCCTTCTCCGCCTGGGTCGGCGTGTTCGGCGCGGACATGCTGCGCCGCACGGAGTACGACGGCCGGGCCATGACCGACACCACCCGCACCAGCGCCTACTGGTACCGGGGCGGCTTCTCCCCCGCCGCGGTGGCCGCCTGGGCGATCGGCCTGGTGGCGGGCCTGATGTTCACCACCTCGGACTGGTTCACCGGCCCGCTGGCGAAGAACAACGTCATCGGCGAGTACGGCCTGGGCTGGGTCGCCACGATCGTGATCTCCGGCCTGCTGTACCTGGCGCTTCCGAAGCCGGCGGTGGTCACACCGCAGGCGGCGGAGGAGGCCGAGGAGGCCGAGGAGGCCGAGCCTCTGGCCGTCTGACGCTCCGTCAGCTACCGTCCCCCTCCACCGAGCCGCACCGGAGGGGGACTTCCCATGCCCGTCACGGTCGTACGTTTCAACCTCGTCGCACCCGGCGCCACCCCCGCCGCTCTCGCCGCCCGCTACCGGGCCGCCCTGGAGATGGCCGCGTACGCGGACCAGCACGGGATCACCACCGTGCAGACCGAGGAGCACCACGGCGCGGACAACAACTGGCTGCCCTCGCCGTTCGCCTTCGCGGGCGCGGTGTTCGGGGCGACCCGGAACATCGCGGTGACGGTGTCGGCGGTGATCGGCCCACTGCACGATCCGCTGCGGCTGGCCGAGGAGATCGCGGTGCTGGATCTGCTCAGCGGCGGCCGGCTGGTGACGGTGGCCGGGATCGGTTACCGGCCCGAGGAGTACGCCCTGTTCGACGTGGACTGGAAGCGGCGCGGCCGGCTCCAGGACGAGCTGCTGGAGACCCTGCTGAAGGCATGGACCGGCGAGGAGTTCACCTACCGGGGCCGTACGGTACGGCTCACCCCGCGCCCGTACACCGATCCGCACCCCCTGCTGCTGGTCGGCGGCTCCTCGAAGGCCGCCGCCCGCCGGGCCGCCCGGCTCGGCCTGCCGTTCTTCCCCAGCGCGCATCTGCCGGAGCTGGAGGCGTACTACAAGGAGCAGCTCACGGAGTACGGCACCGAGGGCTGGACGATGATGCCCGCCGCCGAGACTCCGCTGCTGCACGTCGCCGAGGATCCGGACCGGGCGTGGTCCACGTACGGCGAGCACTTCCTGCACGAGGCCCGGACCTACGCCTCCTGGCAGTCCCGCGACATCCGCTCGGCCGTGAAGTCGGCGGCCACGACGGTCGAGGAACTGCGCGCGGAGGGCGTGTACCGGATCCTCACGCCGGAGGAGTGCGTGGCGCAGGGCCTGGACAGCCTCGTACTGCATCCGCTGGCGGGTGGGATGCCGGTGGCGGAGGGGTGGCGGAGCCTGCGGTTGTTCGCGGAGCGGGTGCTTCCGGCGCTGGCGGGCTGAGCTGCGGCGATAACCGGTGGTCCGGCCGGCAGCGGCGGTGCTGCACTGGGGTCATGAGTCTGAGCGTGGATGTGGTCGTCCGGGGACCGGACGGGGAGTTCGACGTGCTCGACGTGCCCGAGGGCTGCAACGACGCGGCCGGATTCGAGTCCTGGCGCTGGAAGGTATGGGGATCGGACGCGGTGCGCTCACTGGGGGCCCGCTGGTTTCCGCTGCTGGACGGCGAGTGGCTCGAGGTCGCGAACGGGGAGCTGCCGGAGTTCCTGGCGGAGATCGCCCTGCTGCGTGCCCACCTGGACCTGATCGGAGGGGCGACCGGGGTGGATCCGTGGGGGATCGGCCGCCGCCTGGACAACATCGAGGCGGCGGCGTTGCGCGCCCGGAGACTCGGGGCCGGCGTCCTCATCTGGTGAGACAGCAGAATCTGGTGAGACAGCACACCGCCGCCCCCGCTCGGGCAGTGACCGAGCGGGGGCGGCGGACGGTACGAGGAGGCGGGCAGCGGGGACTTGGCCCGTCTCCTCGGGACGGTGGGGCCTAGCCCATCTCCTCCAGCGCCTTGCCCTTCGTCTCCTTGACGAACTTCAGGACGAACGGGATGGAGAGCGCGGCGAAGACCGTGTAGATGATGTACGTGCCGGAGAGGCTCCAGTCGGCCAGCGACGGGAAGCTCGCGGTGATGGCCCAGTTGGCGATCCACTGCGCGGCGGCGGCCACGCCCAGGGCGGCGGCGCGGATCTTGTTCGGGAACATCTCGCCGAGCATGACCCAGACGACCACACCCCAGGACAGGGCGAAGAAGAGGACGAACACGTGGGCGGCGATCAGGGCGATCCAGCCCTGGGTCGCGGGCAGCTTGCCGTCGACCAGGTGGTACGAGAACGCCCAGGCCTCCAGGGCGAGACCGACGGCCATGCCGACCGAGCCGATCAGCGCGAGCGGCCTGCGGCCGACGCGGTCCACGAAGATCATCGCGATCACGGTGCCGACGATGTTGATGATCGACGTCGTGAAGGAGTAGAAGAACGAGTCCGTCGGGTCGACACCGACCGACTGCCACAGCGTCGAGGAGTAGTAGAACGCGACGTTGATGCCGACGAACTGCTGGAAGACCGAGAGGCCGATACCGATCCAGACGATCGGCTTGAAGAAGGAGCCGCCACCGAGCAGGTCCTTGAAGGTGGACTTGTGCTCGCTGTTCATCGCGTGCTCGATCTCGGCGACGCGGGCGTCCAGGTCACGGTCCTGGCCCTCGACCTCGGCGAGGATCTCCTTGGCGCGCTCACGCTTGCCGACGGAGATCAGGAAGCGCGGGGACTCGGGGATCGCGAAGGAGAGCAGGCCGTACAGCACGGCCGGGACGACCATCACGCCGAGCATGACCTGCCAGGCCTCCAGGCCCATCAGCTTGCCGCGCTGGTCACCGCCGGCGGCGTTGAGCAGACCCCAGTTGACCAGCTGCGAGATGGCGATGCCGATGACGATCGCGGCCTGCTGGAAGGAGCCGAGGCGGCCGCGGTACGCCGGCGGGGCGACCTCGGCGATGTAGGCGGGGCCGATGACCGAGGCCATGCCGATGGCGAAGCCGCCGACGACGCGCCAGAGGGCGAAGTCCCACAGCGCGAAGGGCAGCGCCGAACCGACGGCGCTGACCGTGAACAGCACGGCGGCGATCTGCATGACCCGGATGCGGCCGATGCGGTCGGCTATCCGTCCGGCGTAGGCGGCACCGATGGCACAGCCGATCAGGGCGATGGCGATGACCTGCGCAAGGGCCGCGGAGCCGATGTCGTAGCGGCCTCGGATGGCCTCGACCGCGCCGTTGATCACGGAGCTGTCGTAGCCGAAGAGGAAACCGCCCATGGCGGCCGCCGCCGCGATGAAGATGACGTGCCCCAGATGTTCGGGGTGAGCCGTCCTGGCTCCTTGCTGAGGTGCCTGCGCTGTGCTGGTCACGAAAAATCTCCTCGGGCCACGGCAACGCTGCCGGGGTGGGGGTGAGCCCTCTCAGGTGGTGACACCTGAAGGTAAAAGCAACGTTGCAGAGACTATGCCTTCAAGTTTCGAAGTCAATAGTTCAACTGCTGTGAGTTTTGAGATATGACCCGAGGGGTCTGTGTTCAAGAAGTGAACACAGAGTCAGTTGATCTTCAGGGTTGACTAGCGGAGGCGCTGAGAGATGACCTTCGACACGCCGTCACCCTGCATGGAGACGCCGTAGAGCGCGTCGGCGACCTCCATCGTGCGCTTCTGGTGCGTGATCACGATCAGCTGCGAGGCCTCCTGCAGCTCCTGCATGATCCGGATCAGCCGCTGGAGGTTGGTGTCGTCCAGGGCGGCCTCGACCTCGTCCATGACATAGAACGGGCTCGGCCGGGCCTTGAAGATCGACACCAGCAGCGCCACCGCGGTCAGCGACCGCTCGCCGCCCGACAGCAGGGAGAGCCGCTTGACCTTCTTGCCCGGCGGCCGGGCCTCGACGTCCACACCCGTGGTGAGCATGTTGTCGGGATCGGTCAGGATCAGACGTCCCTCGCCGCCCGGGAAGAGGCGGCTGAAGACGCCCTCGAACTCCCGGGCCGTGTCCCGGTAGGCCTCGGTGAAGACCTGCTCGACGCGCTCGTCCACCTCCTTCACCACCTGGAGAAGGTCGGCGCGGGTCTTCTTCAGGTCCTCCAGCTGCTCGCTGAGGAACTTGTGCCGCTCCTCCAGGGCCGCGAACTCCTCCAGCGCCAGCGGGTTGACCTTGCCCAGCTGCTGGTACGCCCGCTCGGCGGCCTTGAGCCGCTTCTCCTGCTCGGCGCGCACGAAGGGCCTGGGCTGGTTGCGCGGGTGCTCGGGGTCCTCCGGCAACTCCTCGCCCTCGGCGGGCGGGGACGGCGGTACGAGCTGATGGGGGCCGTACTCGGACACGAGCCCCGCCGGCTCCACGCCCAGCTCCTCCAGCGCCCTGGTCTCCAGCTGCTCGATCCGCAGCCGCTTCTCGGCGCCGAGCACCTCGCCGCGGTGGACGGAGTCGGTGAGCTTGTCCAGCTCTGCCTTGAGGTCGCGGCCGGCGGTGCGCGCGGCGGTCAGCTCCTGCTCCCGCGCGGCCTTGGCGGCCTCGGCCGCGGCCCGCTCCCGCGCGGCGCGGGCCAGGGACACCTCGACATGCGCGAGCAGCTGGCGCGCACCGGAGGCGACGGCTTCCGCCACGGCCGCCTCGTGCCGCAGCCGCGCCCGCCGCTGCTCGGCACGCGCGCGTGCCTCGCGTTCGGCGCGGGCGGCACGGTCCAGCGAATCGGCCCGCCCGGCGAGCCCCTTGACCCGCTCCTCGTGTGTACGGACCTGGAGCCGGGCCTCCATCTCGGTCTGCCGGGCGTTGGCGCCGTCGGCCGCGAGCCGGTCCCGTACCGAGGTGTCCGGCTCCTCCTCGACCGGCATCTCCTCGGCGACGGCCAGCCGTTCAGCCAGCTCCTCGGCATCCTGTACGGCCTTGTCGAGCGCTTCCTGCGCACGCGCCGCCGCTGCCGTGGACCGCTCGGCCTCCCCGGCGGCACCGCGAGCCTGCCCGGCGAGCCGCCCCAGCTGCTGGGCCACGGCCGACTTCTCCCGGTCGGCGGCCCGGCGCCGCTCCCCCAGCTCCTCCACGAACGCGGCGGCCTCGGTACGCCGCCCGGCCGCCGCCTGCTGCGCCTCGGTGAGTTGCTCGCACCGCACCGCCAGCTCTTCCAGCTCCGCCGCGGCCTCGTCCACGGAGGCCTGCACTTCCAGCAGACTGGGCGCCCCGGCCGACCCGCCGTGCGCGAAGTGCGCACCGAGCAGGTCGCCTTCGGCGGTGACGGCGGTCAGCTCGGGGTGGGCGTAGACAAGATCCTCGGCGTCCTCGAGCGTGCCCACGACGACGATCCCGCGCAGCAGGCGGCGCACGGCGGGCATGAGTTCCACGGGGCCACTGACCAGGTCGGCGGCGAAGGGGTGCCCATCGGGGCGGGGGCGGCGCGGGGCACCGGCAGCCGGGGCGTGCTGCCACGAACCGGCGGCCTCTGACACCGGGGCAGTGGCCGCTGCCGGCATGGGTGCGCCCGGCGCGTCATGGCCGGCGCCGGTACTGCCTGCCGGGCCGTGTCCGCCCGTGCCACCACTCGGACCGCCCGCACTCGCCCAGCGCTCGGCCGCCTGCCCGCTCGCGTCATCAGCAGGGGTGGCCGCCTCCGACGCGGCATGCCCGGTGCCGGCACCGCCTGCCGGGCCGTGTCCGCCCGCACTCGCCCAGCGCTCGGCCGTCTCCCCGCTCGCGTCATCAGCAGGGGTGGCCGCCTCCGACGCGCCATGCCCCGCACCGGCACCGCCTGCCAAGCCACGTCCACCTGCGCCACCACTCGCACTCACCCAGCGCGTGGCCGCCTGCCCGCTCGGGACTTCGGCCGGGGCGGCCTCCTCAGGTGCTGCCGCCAGCAGTAGTGCCGCGCGGCCCCCGTCCTGTTTGCGCAGCAGTCTGATCGCCTCGGCCGCCGATGCCGGTGTCGTCACGGCGATCGCGTCGGCCGCCGTGCCGAAGGCGGCGGCCAGTGCGACCTCGTGGCCCGGGGCCACGGTCAGCAGTTCCGCGGCCGGGCCCAGGAGTCCGGTGAGGCGGTCCCGGGCGCCCAGCAGTATGCCGGTGCCGTCCTTGCGCCTGAGGCCCAGCGCCAGCGCCTCGTGGCGGGCCTGGGTCGCGGCGCGCCTGCGTTCGGCCGCGGTGGCCGCCTCGCGGGCCGCGCTCAACGCGGACTCTGCCTCGGCGAGCTGCCGTTTCGCCGCCTCGTGCTGCTCGGCGAGGTCCGCGTCGCCGGCGTCGAGGCCGTCGACCTCGGCCTTGAGCGCCTCGTACTCCTCCTGGGCGGCGACGGCACGTTCCTGCGCCTCGTCGCGGGCGGCGGCCAACCGGTCGATCTCGGACTGGGCGGAGGCGGCGCGCGAACGGGCCGCGTTGACCTGGCCGTTGAGCCGGGCCAGACCCTCGCGGCGGTCGGCGATCGCGCGGGCCACGTCCTTCAGGCGCCGCTCCTCAAGGGCCAGTTCGCGCTCCAGCTCGGCGCGGTGCGCGACCGTGTCCTCCAGGGCCCGCTCGGCCGCCTCCAGGGCCGCCTCCAGCTCGGCCTCCTGCTCGCGGATACGAGCGGCCTCGCGCTCCATGTCCTCGGGGTCGCGGCCGCGCCGCTCCTCGGGAGGTGCGGAGGTGGCGCTCTTCACCCGTGCGTCGGCCAGCGAGATCGTGCCCCGCACCCGCTCGGCGAGCTGGGACAGCTCGTACCAGGTCTGCTGGGCACGCTGGAGGCGCGGGGTGAGCTGCCGTACCTCGTCCTCCAGCAGGGCCTCGCGCTGCAGCGCCTTCTTCAGTTCCTGCTCGGCGCCTTCCTTGCGCTCCTTCAGGGCCGCTTCGTCGGCGATCTCGGTCTTCAGGGCGTCGCGCAGGCGTACGAGGTCGTCGGCGAGCAGGCGCAGGCGCGCGTCGCGGAGGTCGGCCTGGATGACGGCGGCCCGGCGGGCGACCGCGGCCTGGCGGCCCAGCGGCTTCAGCTGGCGGCGCAGCTCGTCGGTGAGGTCCTGCACGCGCGCGAGGTTGGCCTGCATCGCGTCCAGTTTCCGCAGCGCCTTCTCCTTGCGCTTGCGGTGCTTCAGCACACCGGCGGCCTCTTCGATGAAGGCGCGGCGGCCCATCGGATCCGCGTGCAGGACGGAGTCGAGCTGTCCCTGGCCGACGATGACGTGCATCTCGCGGCCGATACCGGAGTCGGAGAGGAGTTCCTGGATGTCCAGGAGGCGGCAGGTGTCGCCGTTGATCTGGTACTCGCTGCCGCCGTTGCGGAACATGATCCGCGTGATGGTGACCTCGGCGTACTCGATGGGCAGCGCCCCGTCGGAGTTGTCGATGGTCAGGGACACCTCGGCGCGGCCCAGCGGCGGACGCCCCGTGGTGCCGGCGAAGATGACGTCCTCCATCTTGCCGCCGCGCAGCGACTTGGCACCCTGCTCACCCATGACCCAGCTGAGCGCGTCCACGACGTTGGACTTGCCCGAGCCGTTCGGGCCGACGACACACGTGATCCCCGGTTCGAACCGGAGCGTGGTCGCCGAGGCGAACGACTTGAACCCGCGGAGGGTCAGGGCCTTGAGGTGCACGCCGCTGGACTCTACCTTCCGCCGCTATCTCACTCCACGAACACTCGCAACAGGTGCTGAACACCCTGGTCACCCGCTTTCTCTCCGCATTCGGCGAAACGGATCATGTCCGCAATCCGGGAATGCAGGGGCGGGGTCCCTCACGCCCTTGAGCCCCCGACGGTGACGCCCAGCTCGGCCGCCATCGGCAAAGGTCACGCATTCGATGCAAGAACTCCCGTTCGCTTCCGGGAGTGCGTGTCCCACGGTTTCGCCGTTGAACATGCAGGGCACATCAGACGTTAAAGAAGGTGAAAGGATGCGCGGGGGAAAGAAAGAAGGGACGCCGAAGCGTCCCTTGCAAATCTGACGGCTGGGTTTCAGTCGTCTGGCAACTGTGCGGTTGATACGGGCAGCCCAACCGCTGCGACTGCTGTTGTGGAGCTGATGCAGCGATCAGGTGAGCGCAGGCTCCGCCTGGTGTGCGTCGATGCTCTCCATGATCCTGTCCTGAGAGGCGGCAGCCGTCAGCGCGTCGTTCTCCGCCTGGATCCGTCCGAGCTCGGACTCCAGGTCCTGGACACGCTGCTGCAGCCGTCGCATCTCGGCGAGGAGTCGAGGGTCGGAGCCGCCGACGTAACCGAGAAGCGCCTTTGCCATGATGGATGGTCCTCCACACTGAGTGACCGACCGATGCGGTGTGGGTCGTGAGGGATTCGCACCCGCGGTGCTTGACACACTCGAGTGTTGCTCTGCCGTTCTTACATGCCAAACAGCTAAGGTGCGCGGGGCTTTCAGCGTCTCACCAAAAAGTTTGACGGTCAACACGATCACGCCCTGTATTGGCGGGCAGACCCGGGGCGCGCGGCCTTCGAACGGCGGCGCTGCTGCTCCTGCGGGGCCCTCAGGGCGTGACGATCAGCTGTATCGCTGGAGCCTGCCATGCCGCGCTCTTCTTGGCAACCACCAGCCCATTTCTGCTTCGGGCATGTGCCCGGGGCAGATCGCCGCGGGCCGGCCTGCGGCTCTTTACAGAATCGGTTCAGCGGATGGCGAAGCCGTCGTAGCCGCCACGGGGTGTGTCCCAGATCTCGGTGACACCGTCCACGCGCCCGGGCGTGTCGCCGCCCCCCAGCCAGTCCAGCAGTCCCTCGCAACCCGGGCGCGGCCCCTCCGCGACCACTTGCACGCGGCCGTCGCCCAAATTGAGAGCAAAACCACTCAGACCGCCGATCTCCAGCGCCTTGGCCCGCGTGAACCAGCGAAAACCCACACCTTGGACGCGTCCTCGGACCCAGGCAACCAGTCGAACATCCTCGCTCATGGGTGCAACCTAACGGGCCAAAGTCGCTCGGAACACTTCCCCCCTCACCCGTATGGGGTACCGTCCCGACCCAATACATCTCATATGAAACTCACTCGATCGAGTGAGTCGGGTTGACCAGAGGTCAATCGCCACCGCGGCGCCGGGCGCCGGGTCGACCCCGCGAGACGAGGAAGAGGGCAAGGACATGGGACGCCACCGACGCTCCGCCGCCGGCCGCGCCGCCACGGGCCGCGCCACGGGGGTCACCCACACGAACCGCTCCGTCACGGGCGGCGAAGACCCACAGAACTCGTACGCGGGTGACCGCGCCCCCATGGGCATCGCGCCGTACCTGAACCCGGAGGCGTACGCCGAGACCACCGCCAGGAGCACGGCCTACCTGTACGCGACGGGCGGCGAGTCGTCGTCGGCCGCCTCCGGCGGGGACGGCTTCACTCCGGCCGGCGGTCCGTCCCGCGGCCACCGGCACAAGAAGAGGGTCGCGAAGCCGGTGCGCACGGGCCTGCTCGGGGTCTCGGCCGCCGTCGCCCTCGGCACGGTCGCGGTGGCCACGGGTGTGGTGCCCGGGCTGCAGAACTACCAGCTGGGCGGCAGTACGCACACCACCGGCGGCGACCGAATACCGGCCGCGGACTCCCCCAGCAACACGGCCACCGAGCAGGGCGGCACCTCGGGCAGCGCGGACAGCCCGACCGGCAGCTCGTCCCCCGAGACCCGGCCCGCGACATCGCCGACCCCGTCCGCCTCACCCTCCGCCTCCGCCTCCGCCGCCCCGACGAAGCAGCCGTCGAAGAAGCCGTCGCAGAAGCCGTCGCAGAAGCCATCACAGAAGCCGAAGCCGGCCGCCACGGCCACCAAGCCGAAGACCACCCCGTCGCGCAAGGCGACCAAGGCGCCGACGGCGTCCTCCGCGCCGGTGACGGTGTCGGCGCAGGCCGCCGCCGAGGCCGAGGTGCTGAAGCTCGTCAACGACGAGCGGGCGAAGGTCGGGTGCAGCGCACTCGCGGCGAACTCCTCGCTGACCAAGCTGGCCGAGGCGTTCAGCGACGACATGGCCGCCCGGAACTTCTTCGACCACACCGACCCGGACGGGGCCACCCCGTGGGACCGGGCGGCGAAGGCGGGCATCACCGACCTCGGCGGCGAGAACATAGCCCGCGGCCAGGCGGACGCGGCCGCCGTGATGGAGGCCTGGATGGCCAGCCCCGGCCACCGCGCCAACATCCTGAACTGCGACTTCAAGACCCTCGGAGTCGGCGTGCACTTCGGGCCGAGCGGCCCCTGGTGGACGCAGGACTTCGGTTACTGAGAGAGTCGCAGTTCAGAGCCCTAAGCATCTCCCTGGGCCGTCTCAGGGCCGTCATCCGAAGGGGCATCGCACCCGAAGACGCGTCAACGGCGGCCCGGGTACGGGTCTCACTCGAGCCAGTACTCGCCGAGTGCCTCGATGCCGTTGTCCCGTCCGGTCGGGACATCCACAGCCCGGAGATATTCAGACGGCTCGCACCCCATCGTGGTGTCGCCGACTCCGGAATCACTACGACGCCCTGCTACCGATCGACCGGATCGCCGCGCCCCGCATCGGATCCCCCGAACAGAGGCTCCCCGTCGTTACGGAAGCCATTGGGCCGTTCGAAGGAGTTGAGGCAGCGAGACATCCAAGCATGCCTTGCGCCTGAGCCCCTCTGCAGCATCGATGGCCCACACAAGGGAGAGTTACGGATATATCTGCACTTTGTAACGCGAATCCTTTCCTCGTTCTGGTGTCGCCGTGGAGGGCCACAGTGTGGGGCCTCGGCACCTAGCCGGGATTTCGGACAGCACGCCCGGCCCCTACCAGGGTCGGTGTGCACGAACGTGAGGTGACAGATTCATGTCTGTTTCTCGTACGACGGTCCGCCTGATCGCCACCTGTGTGGCTTCGGGCGCACTCGTCGGCGCGGCTGCCATGCCTGCCCTGGCCGCCGGGGCCGGCCATGACCGCGACAACGGGAGGGGCTACTCGCACAGCCACAGGAGCGACCACGACGGCCACTTCGGCGACCGGGACCGGAGCTGGCACCACGGCTGGGACAGCAATCGGGGCTGGCACCACGGCTGGGACAACGACCGGCGCTGGCACCACGGCTGGGACAACGACCGGGGCTGGCACCACGGCTGGGACCGGGACCGGGATTACGACCGCCCCTTCGGCCACCGCTAGCCCGCCCTGGAAGCTGTGCTGTGACGCGGGGGCCCAGACCCTCTGCCACCCGTCGTCATAGCCGGCACGGGCACTGAACCCAGCCGGAGGGCCGAAGACCGCTCCTTGCATCTTCGGCCCTCCGGCCACGTGTCGTACCGTGCGGTCGTCACCCTGATCACCCTCTGGTCGTCGGAGGGTGCTCAACGACGACCGACGCAGACCACCACCGACAGCTAAGTCGCAGGTAGCAGCGTTGGCGCGAAGCCGGTTACGCGGCGGCGCGGCCCAGTGCGAACACCTTCGCCGTTTCCGTCACCCGGCGGCCCAGGTGCTCGGCCGTGGCCACGTCGGCCTTGTGCACGGCGTCCGGGCCCTCGTCCACGTTGGTCTGGGCGGCCGCGCCGGCGAAGACGCCGAGGCGGTTGAGGTCGTGCTCGGAGCCCTCGCTGTTGTTCCAGCCGGGGTGCAGGCCGAGGTTGACCCAGTGCATGCCGTGCTGGGCGGCGAGGATCTGGAAGAACTGCAGGGTGTGCAGCTTGTCGCCGCTCTTGGAGCCGGAGTTGGTGAAGCCGGCCGCCAGCTTGTCCTTCCAGTCCTGCCCGAACCAGCGCTTGGAGGACGCCTCGGCGAAGACGTGGAAGGCGCCGGAGGCGGTGCCCATGTAGGTGGGCGAGCCGAAGACGATCGCGTCGGAGCGGTCCAGGGTCTCCCACTGCGCGTCGGTGATCTCGTCCACCTTGATCAGGTGCACCTCGGCACCGGCCTCGGCGGCACCGGCGCGGACAGCCTCAGCGAGCACGGCGGTGTGGCCGTAACCGGAGTGGTAGGCGATGGAAACGACAGGGGTGGTCATAGGTATCTCCTCGAAGGGCAGCCCAGAAGCAGTGACCTCAGGAAAGCACTAACTTGTGGTTAGTGCAACCTAGTGGTTAGCGCTGCCCTGGAGTACGCTTGTGATATGGACAGCACTCAGCAGCTCACCCCAGAGGACGACCTCGCGTACAACGTGTTCGCCAAGGCCTGCCCGTCTCGCGGCACGCTGGAGCACGTCACGGGCCGCTGGGGCGGACTGACGCTCGGCGCGCTGTACGAGGGCTCGCTGCGCTTCAACGAACTGCGCCGTCGCGTCGACGGCGTGAGCGAGAAGATGCTGTCCCAGACCCTGCACGCACTGGAGCGCGACGGCCTGGTGCACCGCGAGGCCCAGCCGACCAACCCGCCCCGCGTGGACTACGACCTGACTCCCCTGGGCCACCAGGTCGCCGAGCGGCTGCTCGCCCTCATCCACTGCGTGGAGGGCTCGATGGACGACGTCCTCGCGTCCCGTGCGCGTTACGACGAGACGCGCGGCGCCCTCTGACACTTCGGGCAGAAGTAGCTGGACCGGTTCATCCAGGGGCGGCGGCGCATGGGTGTGCCGCAGCGCTTGCAGGGCAGGCCCTCACGGCCGTACGCGTCCAGAGACCGGTCGAAGTAGCCCGACTCGCCGTTGACGTTGACGTACAGGCTGTCGAAGCTGGTGCCGCCCACGGCGAGGGCCGCGTTCATCACGTCCCGGACGTGGCCGAGGAGTTCGGCCGTGACCGGGCGGGTGAAGTTGGCCGTGGGGCGCTCGTAGTGGATGCGGGCGCGCCACAGGGCCTCGTCCGCGTAGATGTTGCCGACCCCGCTGATCAGCGACTGGTCCAGCAGGGCCCGCTTGATGGTGGTCCGCTTGCGGCGCAGGGCCAGATGGAAGGCCTCGTCGTCGAACAGCGGGTCGAGGGGGTCGCGGGCGATGTGCGCGATGACGTCGGGCAGGCCCTCGGGGGTGTTGTCGTGCAGCGACAGACCGCCGAAGGTGCGCTGGTCCACGAAGCGCAGTTCGGTGTCCAGGGAGTCGGCGAAGCGGACGCGGATGCGCAGATGCTTCTCGTCCGGCGCCTCGTGCGGCTGCACCAGCAGCTGGCCGCTCATCCCGAGGTGGGCGAGGACGGACTGGTTCGTCTCCTCCAGCGGCAGCCACAGGTACTTGCCGCGCCGGCTGGGCGTACCGATGTGGTGGCCCTTGAGCCGGTGCGCGAAGTCGTCGGCGCCCGCTATGTGCCGGCGCACGGCCCGCGGGTGCAGCACCTCGACATCGGCGACGGTGCGATGGGCGACCCACCGCGCAAGACCCCGCCGGACGACCTCGACCTCGGGCAACTCGGGCATCTGGACCCCCGTACGGACCGGTGGATGAACCGAGCGCCCGCCCGGAGACAGGCTTCGGACGGGCGCTCGGGTGGTGCTCTTGTGGTCAGGCGGTGGCGGACGACGTGTCGTCCTCGGCGGGCTCCTTGGCCGCCTTGGCTCGCTCGTCCGCCGCGGCCCGGATGGACCTCCAGGCGGACTCGGCGGCCTGCTGCTCCGCCTCCTTCTTGCTGCGGCCGGTGCCGGTGCCGTACGAGACGCCTCCGACGCGGGCGGCAGCAGTGAAGGTCTTCTCGTGGTCGGGGCCGGTCTCCGTGACCAGGTACTCGGGCACGCCGAGCCCCTCGATCGCGGTCAGCTCCTGGAGACTGGTCTTCCAGTCCAGGCCGGCTCCGAGGTTCGAGGACTTCTCGATGAGCGGGTCGAAGAGCCGGTGCACCAGCTCGGACGCCGCGTCGAGGCCCTGATCGAGATAGACCGCACCGATCACCGCTTCAAGGGTGTCGGCAAGGATGGACGCCTTGTCCCGGCCGCCCGTGCCCTCTTCACCCCGGCCGAGCCGGATGAAGGAGCCCAGGTCGAGGCCGCGACCCACTTCCGCCAGCGCACGCGAGTTGACCACCGCGGCCCGCAACTTGGCCAGCTGGCCTTCGGGCAGGTCGGGGTGGGTGCGGTACAGCGTGTCCGTGACGACGAGGCCGAGCACGGAGTCCCCGAGGAACTCCAGCCGCTCGTTCGTCGGCAGACCGCCGTTCTCGTACGCGTAGGAACGGTGGGTCAGCGCACGCACCAGAAGGGCGGACTCGAGCTGGTAGCCGAGCCGCCCTTCCAGAAGCGTGTGGGACGAGGCCGTGTTGTCCGCCTTCTTCTTGGCGGGTGCGTCCGCCTTGGCGTCTTCCGCCTTCTTGGGACTGGACACAGTGCCTCTCACCAGCCCGCTCAGACTTCGAGGACCTGGCGCTTGTTGTAGGTGCCGCAAGACGGGCACGCAATGTGCTGCAGCTTGGGCTCGTGGCAGCGCTCGCACGCAACCAGGGTGGGGACCGCAGCCTTCCACTGCGACCGGCGGTGGCGCGTGTTGCTGCGCGACATCTTCCGCTTCGGAACAGCCACGGCTACTTCTCCTGCTTCTCGTCGGCGGGCGCTGATCGAGGCACGCCGCCGCTCATCTCGTCCTTCTCGCCTGGTTCGAGCGAACCGGCGAGTCCCTGCAAAGCCGCCCAACGGATGTCGACGGCGTCGTGGTGGTGGTCCGGGTCGTCCAAGAGCCGCGCTCCGCACTCGGAGCACAGGCCGGGACAGTCGTCCTGGCACACCGGCTGCATCGGCAGTGCGAGCACCACCGCATCGCGCAGCAGAGGTTCGAGGTCGAAGAGTCCGTCCTCGAGGAAGAACCTGTCCTCGTCGTCCTCGGCGTCGTCGCCCGGTTCCGCGATCACACGGCCCCGGTCGTCGGCGTCAGGGTACGAGAACAGCTCCTGGAAGTCCGCTTCGAGCTCCAGCTCGACCGGCTCCAGACACCTTACGCACTCCCCCTCGGCCTGTGCACGGGCGGTGCCTGTGACGAGCACCCCTTCCATGACCGACTCGAGCCGGAGTTCGAGCTCGACCGGGGCGCCTTCCGGCACTCCGACGACTCCCTGGATACCGAGATCCACGGGGGCGTCGATCTCGCGGGTCAGGCGCTGCAGCGCGCCAGGACGCCGACCCAGCTCGTGCGTGTCGAACACGAGGGGGTTGCGGTGGTCGAGGCGGGCGTTGGGAGCCATTCCTGCTTTCGATCTTCAAACTCGGAGGGACGCCGCCCGTCGGTGTTCCCGGGCAGCGTTGATCGCGGACGTACGCGCGACCGAAGAGCCAGGATACTGGACCTTTCGCTCAGGGCCCAATCCGGTACCCGGCTACAGCCCCCGGCCCTGTTCGTACGCCCGCAGCTGCTCCGCGCTGATCATGCCCGTGTCGAAGAGGCTGGTCTCGTCGAGGGCGTAGCCCTGCTGGGGCTGGGGCTGCTGCTGGGGCTGCTGAGGCTCGTAGGCGGCCTGCTGGGCGTCGTAGCCCTGATAGGCGTAGGGATCGGCCTGCTGGTAGCCGTACGGGTCCTGCTGGGCGTAGTCGGGCTGCTGCGGGAAGCCCGCGTACGCGTCCGGCTGCTGCTGGTAGCCGTAGGCCGGCTGCGGCTCGTACGACGGCTGCGGCGGCTGCTGCTGGGGCTGTGCCGGGCGCTCGGCCGGGGTGTCGGCGATGGCCGCGAGGTCGGCGAGGTAGTCGGCGTCGCTGGAGTGCTGGAAGGTCGTGGTGTCGTCGGCGAGCGCGCCGAGGTCGTCCGAGGCGATCCGGCCGTGCAGCTTCTGCCGGCCGCGGCCCACGGCCTCCAGGGTCTTGGCGAGGACCGCCTCGAAGGCGCCCAGCTTGGTGTCGACGTAGGCGTCCGCGTTGTGGCGCAGGGTCTCCGGGTCCTGGCTGCGCTCGGGGGCGTCCTCGTCCTCGTAGCCGTTCTCGTCCAGGCCGGGCCCGGTGCCGAGGAGCTTCTCGCGGCCGCGGCCGACCGAGCCGAGGGTCTTGGTGAGGACGACCTCGAAGTTGGCGAGCTTGGAGTCGACGTAGTCGTCGGCCTCGGCGCGGACCTCCTCGGCCTCCGTGCGGGCCTCGGCGAGGATCCGGTCGGCCTCGGCCTGGGAGCGGCGGGCGATCTCGGTGTCGGAGATCAGCGAGCCGCGTTCGGCGTGCGCGTTCCCGATGATCCGCTCGGCCTCCTGACGGGCCTGCTCGACCATCTGCTCACGGTCGCCGATCAGCTCCTGCGCCTGCGCGAGGGAGCCGGGCAGGGCCTGGCGCACCTCTTCGAGCATCGCGAGCAGCTCGGCACGGTTGATCACGCACGAGGCCGACATGGGCATGGACCGGGCGCCGGAGACCGTGGAGACGATCTCGTCGAGCTTCTTCTGGACGTCCACCTGTGCTCGCCACTCTCTACAGCTGTGTTGGAGACGGACGGGACGACTCTAGTCCCCTCAGGCCTTGGCCCCATCAGGCCTTGCGGAGACGCTCGTTCAGGGCCCCGAGAACCTGGGGCGGCACCAGGTGGGAGACGTCTCCGCCCCAGGCCGCGACCTCCTTGACGAGCGAGGAGGACAGGAAGCTGTAGGTCGGGTTGGTCGGCACGAACAGCGTCTCGACGCCCGTGAGCCCCATGTTCATCTGGGCCATCTGGAGTTCGTAGTCGAAGTCGCTGACCGCGCGCAGGCCCTTGACGATGGCCGGGATGTCGCGCTGCTTGCAGTAGTCGACGAGGAGGCCGTGGAAGGCCTCGACGATCACGTTGCCGTATTCGGCGGTGACCTCGCGGATCAGCTCGATCCGCTCGTCGATCTCGAACAGGCCCTTCTTGGACTTGTTGATCATCACCGCGACGTAGACCTCGTCATACAGACGGGAAGCGCGGGCGATGATGTCGAGATGTCCGTTGGTGATCGGGTCGAACGACCCGGGACAGACGGCGCGGCGCACTTGTGATCCCTCGCTCTCCGGTCCGGTCATCGTGCGTCTTCGCACGTAGAGGCGGCGCGACCGTACCAAAACGTTCCCTCGCCGTAACGACGGGACCGGAGGGCCTCGAAACCGTCCGGCCAGCGGAATTCGCCGCCTCTGGTGCTGCGCTCCACGGTGACGAGGGCTTCGTCCGTGAGCCAGCCCTCCGAGCGGAGTGTGAGCAGGATCTCCCGAAGATCGTCGTCCGTGACGGCGTACGGGGGGTCCAGGAAGACGAGGTCGTACGGCTCCGCGGGAGGTGCCGTTCTGATGACCTGTTCCGCTTTGCCCGCTCTTACCTCGGCGCCGGGTAGGCCCAGGTTTTTCACGTTCTCGCGGACGATCTTCGCTGCGCGGGCGTCCGCTTCGACCAGGAGGGTGTGGCCGGCGCCTCGGGACAGGGCCTCAAGGCCTACGGCGCCTGAGCCGGCGTAGAGGTCCAGGACCCGTTCGCCGTCCAGGGGGCCGCCGAGGAGGGATTGCCAGGTGGAGAAGAGGCCCTCGCGTGCGCGGTCGGATGTCGGCCGGGTGCCTGTCCCTGGCGGGACGGCCAAACGGCGTCCGCCGGCTGCGCCGGCGATCACGCGGGTCATTTCGGGGTCCTTCTTCGTGGGCGGCTTTACGTGTCAGTTTGGCAGGCCGTACGGGGTGGGTGCCCGGGCGCCTTCGGCGGGTGCGGGTTCGTGGGCCTGGTCGCGCCCACGCGGCGGAGCCGCATATCGATACAGCCCCGCGCCCCTTGAGTACTCACCTCTAGCCCTTTTCCAAGTACTGCTCTCTCTCCTCGTCCACAAGGGCGTCCAGGGCCGTTCGTAGACCGGGGAGGTTGGTCAGCTCCGGGTCGGCCGCTACGACCTCCACCGCCTCCTCCCTCGCCTCCGCGATGACCTCCTCGTCCTCGATGACCGCCAGGACGCGGAGGCTGGTGCGGGCGCCGGACTGGGCCTGGCCCAGGACGTCGCCCTCGCGGCGTTGTTCGAGGTCGATGCGGGAGAGTTCGAAGCCGTCGAGGGTGGAGGCCACGGCGTTGAGGCGCTGGCGGGCCGCGCTGGCCTCGGGCATCTCGCTGACCAGGAGGCACAGGCCGGGGGCCGAGCCCCGGCCCACGCGGCCGCGGAGCTGGTGGAGCTGGGAGACGCCGAAGCGGTCGGCGTCCATGATCACCATGGCGGTGGCGTTGGGGACGTTGACGCCGACCTCGATGACCGTGGTGGCCACCAGGACGTCGGTCTCGCCGGCGGCGAAGCGGCGCATGACGGCGTCCTTGTCGTCGGGGTGCATACGGCCGTGGAGGACCTCGACCCCGAGGCCCTGGAGGGGGCCCTTGGCGAGCTGGTCGGCCACGTCGAGGACGGCGAGGGGCGGGCGCTTCTCGGCCTCGTCCTCGGGGGACTTCTTCGCCTTCTTGGGGTCGGCCGCCTCGTCGATGTCGTCTCCGATCCGCGGGCAGACGACGTACGCCTGATGGCCGTTGCCCACCTCCTCGCGCACCCGCTCCCAGGCGCGGGCCAGGAAGTGCGGTTTGTCGGCGGCGGGGACGACGTGGGTGGCGATCGGGGAGCGGCCGGCCGGGAGCTGGTCCAGGACGGAGGTCTCCAGGTCGCCGAAGACGGTCATCGCGACCGTGCGCGGGATGGGGGTGGCCGTCATGACGAGCAGGTGTGGGGGCTGCTTGCCCTTGCCGCGCAGGGCGTCGCGCTGCTCGACGCCGAAGCGGTGCTGTTCGTCGACGACCACCAGGCCGAGGTCGTGGAACTGGACCTTGTCCTCGATCAGGGCATGCGTGCCGATCACGATCCCCGCCTCACCGGTGACGAGGTCCAGCAGGGCCTGACGGCGGGCGGCCGCGCCCATGGAACCGGTCAGCAGCACGATCTTGGTGGAGTGCTCGGCGCCGCCCAGCATGCCGCCCTCGGCCAGCTCGCCCATCATCTCGACGACCGACCGGTGGTGCTGCTGGGCGAGCACCTCGGTGGGCGCGAGCATCGCGGCCTGGCCGCCCGTGTCGACGACGGCGAGCATGGCACGGAGGGCCACCATGGTCTTCCCACTGCCCACCTCCCCCTGGAGCAGCCGGTGCATCGGATGCTCGGTCGCCAGGTCGTCGAAGATCTCCTTGGAGACCTTCTGCTGGCCCTCGGTGAGGGTGAAGGGCAGGCGGTCGTCGAAGGCCGTGAGGATGCCGTCGGGCTTCGGGCTGCGCGGCACGGCCGGGAGTTGGGAGTCGGCGTAGCGGCGGCGGGCCAGGGCGACCTGGAGGACGAAGGCCTCGTCCCACTTCAGGCGGGAGCGGGCGTCGGCGATGTCGGCCTTGGTGTGCGGGCGGTGGATCTTGAGGAGGGCCTCGGGGAGGGTGACCAGGCCCCGCCCCTCCCGGAGGCCCGGCGGCAGCGGGTCGAGGGCCTCCTGGGCGCTGGGCAGCACCGTCTGGACGGCCTTGCCGATCTTCCAGGACTCCAGCTTGGCGGTGGCCGGGTAGATGGGGATCAGGGCGCCGGCCCAGGTCTCGACGGTCTCGTCTCTGTCGCCGCGCAGCAACTCGTAGGCGGGGTGGGCAAGTTGGAGGCGGCGGTTGAAGACGGAGACCTTGCCCGCGAACATCGCGCGCGTGCCCGGCAGCAGCTCCTTGTGGGGCTTGTGAACGCCGTTGCCGAAGAAGACCAGTTGGAGCCGGCCGCTGCCGTCCGTGATCGTCACTTCGAGGCGCTGGCCCTTGCCGCGCGGGGCCTTGGCAGAGGCGAAGGTGTGCAGGCGGGCGTCGGCGACCTGGGCGACCACCGTGACGTGCTCGTCCATGGGGAGGTCGGCGAGGTGGGTGAGCTGGCCGCGCTCCTCGTATCTGCGCGGGTAGTGGTGCAGGAGGTCGCCGACGGTGTGCAGGCCGAGGTGCTCGGCCATCACCTTCGCGGTGGCGGGGCCGAGCACCTTCTTCAGTGGTTCTTCCAGTGCGGGCACGAGATCCATTGCACACCACGGCACTGACAATGCCGAAGACGTCCCCTCGGGTCCCCGCCCTCGTGCCGTATGCGCAGGTGCCGTATACGTACCCGGAAGCCCTGGTCAGGGGTGCTGTTCCGGGCCTAGGATGGCCCGCTCCGGCCATCCCCCGCGGTCACCGCCCCACCCGGGACCGCCCGACCCCGCGCCGAACGCAGGCTCCCCCCACCGGCGCTGCGACGATGGACTCCCAGACCTCACAGTCATCCCAGGCATCCCAGTCACCTCATACGTTCCAGGTCGACCTGCGTGGTCTGGTGGACCTGCTCTCCCATCACCTCTACTCCAGTCCCAAGGTCTACCTGCGCGAGCTGCTGCAGAACGCCGTGGACGCCATCACCGCCCGCCGGGCCGAGTACCCGGACGCCCCGGCCCGGGTGCGTCTGCATGCCGCGGACGGCGCCCTGCGGGTGGAGGACAGCGGCATCGGGCTCACCGAGTCGGACGTGCACAGCCTGCTGGCGACGATCGGCCGCAGTTCCAAGCGGGCGGACGGCCTGCAGGAGGCCCGGTCCGACTTCCTCGGCCAGTTCGGCATCGGTCTGCTGGCCTGTTTCGTGGTGGCCGAGCGGATCCGGGTGGTCAGCCGCAGCGCCCGTACCCCCGAGGCCCCGCCCGTGGAGTGGACGGCCCGCGACGACGGCTCGTACACCGTACGGACGCTGCCCGACGCCGAGCGGCCCGAGCCCGGTACGACCGTGCACCTGGTGGCGCGGGCCGGCGCGGCCGAGTGGCTGTCGCCCGAGCGGGTCCGCACCCTGGCCCGGGACTTCGGCTCGCTGCTGCCGTACGACGTCCGGGTGGGCGAGGATTCGGTCACGGACCTCCCGGCGCCCTGGGACCGCGCCTACCCGAGTCCCGCCACGCGCAGGGTGGCGCTGGCCCGGCACTGCCACGAGCTGTTCGGTTTCACCCCGCTGGACTCGATCGACCTGGACGTGCCGGTGGCCGGTATCCGCGGGGTGGCGTACGTGCTGCCGTCGGCGGTCAGCCCGGCCCAGCGGGCCACGCACCGCGTGCACCTGAAGGGCATGCTGCTGACCGAGCGGGCCGAACAGCTGCTGCCCGACTGGGCGTTCTTCGTGCGCTGCGTCCTGGACACCGACAGCCTGCGGCCCACGGCCTCGCGGGAGTCGCTGTACGAGGACGAGACCCTGGCGGCCGTTCGGGAGGCGCTCGGGGAGCGGATCCGGTCCTGGCTCACGGGGCTCGCGGCCGGCGATCCGGAGCGGCTGGCCGCGTTTCTCGCCGTGCACCACCTGGGCGTGAAGTCGCTGGCCCGGCACGACGGCGACATGCTGCGCACGATGCTGCCGTGGCTGCCCTTCGAGACGACCGACGGGCAGCTGTCCCTGGAGGAGTTCGCGCAGCGGCACCCGGTGGTGCACTTCACCCGGACGGTCGAGGAGTACCGGCAGGTGGCGCCGATCGCCTCCGCGCAGGGCGTCGGAGTGGTCAACGGCGGTTACACGTACGACAGCGAGCTGGTCGAGGCGCTGCCGTCGGTGCGGCCGGGCACGGTGGTCGCCGAGCTGGACGCGGACACCGTGACCGCGCACCTGGACGCGGTGGACCCGGCCGAGGAGCTGGCGCTGTCCGGATTCCTGGCGGCCGCGCGCGCGAAGCTCGACCCGCTGGGCTGTGACGTCGTGCTGCGCGCCTTCCACCCGCTGTCCGTGCCCGCGCTGCACCTGGACGACCGGGCCGCCCGGCACGAGCAGGCGCGGGCCGAGGCCGAGGAGCAGGCCGACGACCTGTGGGCGGGCATCCTGGGCTCGCTGCGCGGCAGCGCCCCCCGCGCGCGTCTGGTGCTCAACCATCTCAACCCGCTGATCCGGCGGATCAGTTCGCTGAGGGATCCGGAACTGATCGGCACCGCCACCGAGTCGCTGTACGGGCAGGCGCTGCTGATGGCTCAGCGCCCTCTCAGGCCTGCGGACTCCGCGCTGCTGAACCGCGCGTTCATCGGCCTCCTGGAATGGGCCACACACGGGGAGGACGGTCACCGATGAGTGAGATCACGGACTTCGACGCGCTGCGCCGGGCGATGGCGGAGAACTCCGAGCAGCCGGAGGGTCCCGCACGCAACGCGCGCGCGGAGCAGCTGCTCGCCGAGGCCGAGAAGCTGAACATCCCGCTCGCCGTGATCGAGGCGCTCGGGCACCAGCTGAAGGTCTACAACTACAGCTCCGAGAAGGACCGGATGTTCGTCCCGTTCGCGCGGCTGCTGCGCCTGTGGGACGAACGGCCGGAGGACTTCGACGAGTACGAGGCGCACGGGCTGCACTGGGTCTTCAAGTGGGTGTCGGCGGGCATGCTGGACCAGCCGCACATCCCGCTCGCCTCGATCGAGAAGTGGCTCGGCGAGATGGAGCACCGCTA
The DNA here is from genome assembly GCF_002242805.1 of Streptomyces diastatochromogenes. GTDB lineage: Bacteria > Actinomycetota > Actinomycetes > Streptomycetales > Streptomycetaceae > Streptomyces > Streptomyces diastatochromogenes. The sequence goes on from NZ_MCGQ01000034.1 coordinate 141,624, forward strand.
CCGGCTCGCGGGGCACTCCGAACGGGCCGTGCGCAGCGCCGAGTTCAGTGTCGCCGCGCACGTCGGCGACCTGGAGCGCGCGGAGCGGGCGTACGGCGCCTGGCTGGCCGCGGACCGGGACCGGATGGCCGACTGCCACGCCTGCGAGCTGCACGGCCAGGGCGCCTGGCAGGTGAAGTGCGACCGGGACGCGGAGGCGCTGGAGTTGTGGCGGCCGGTGCTGGAGGGCGAGTACAGCTGCGCCCACGAGCCGCACACGGTCCTCGCTTCCTCGCTGACTCCCCTGCTGCGCCTGGGCCGCCTGGACGAGGCCCGGGCCCACCATCTGCGGGGTTTCCGCCTCGTACGCCCCATGGAGAGCATGCGGGGCGCCTACGCGGACCACGTGGAGTTCTGCGCGCTCACCGGCAACGAGGCGCGGGGTCTGGAGCTGCTCGCCGAGCGGCCGGCGTACTTCACGGACACCGGGCATCCGCGCAGCCGGCTGGACTTCATGGCCGTGGTGACGCTGCTGACGGACCGGCTGACCGGGCTGGGGCTCGGCGAGCGGCAGGTGCCGGGGCCTGCCGGACTCTCCTGGACGGCACGGGAACTGGCCGCCCACGCGCGCGCGGAGGCGCTGGAGCTGGCCGAGCGGTTCGACCGGCGCAACGGCACGTCGTACGTCGGCGACCGCGTCCGCGCGCGCATGGCCCAGCGCCCGCTGGTGGACCGGCTGCCGCTGGGCGTCCGTACGGTGCGCTCCGCGCCGCAGCCCGTGATCACGTCCCCGGCATCCGAGGCTCCCGAGGTTCCTGGGCAACCGGATCTGTCCGACCTGCTCACCGAGGCACGCCGGCTGTCCCGTACCCTGCAGCCGCACGCCCTGGAGGCGTGGGCGGCGGTCGCGCGGGCCGCCGAGGGGACCGAACTGGACCCCCGCGACCGCGCGGAGATCGCCGATCACGAGGCGATGTCCCAGGGGCCCGAGGGCATCGCCCTGTTCGATGAGGCTGCCGTGCTGTACGCGGAGGCGGGCGACCCCGGGGAGGCCCTGGCGGCACGCGCGCGTGGGGCGTACGTACGGGCGCTGACGGGTGAGGTGGACGCGGCCCTGACAACGGTCGCCGCACTGTACGACGAGGCACTCGCGCTGTACGCCGAGAACGCCACCGGAGTACGGCAGACGGCGTCGGTGGTGATGAGCCGGGCGCGGATCCTGATGCGGCGGGTGCACGAGGACGCCGAAGGCAGCTGGGACTCCGAGGGCACGGAGAGCCCGGACGTGCGGGCGGCGGCCGAGCGGGCCGTGCTGGAGGTGTTGGCGCTCGTCGACGGGCGGGCGGGCGGCGACGTCCGGTTGGCCGCGCGGGCCGCCGAGGCGCGGGCGATGCTCGCCGAGCTGGCCGCGGGGTCCGGGGACGTCGAGCGGACCGCTGAGCTGTTCCGGCAGGCCGCCGCGGAGTACGTGGGCGCCGGGCTGCCGTGGTTCGCGGTGGAGTACGAGGTGCAGGTCGCGGCGCTGGCGCACCAGCTCGGCGAGCCGGCCGAGGCCGAGCGGGCGCTGCGGGCCGCCCTGGAGCACGGCGCGCCGTACGTGGAACCCACGGGGCGGGCCCAGCTGCATCTCCAGCTCGCCGAGGTGCTCGGCGTCCGGGACGAGGCCGTGGAGGCGGCGGAGCACGCCCTGGAAGCCGCGCACTGGGCCGACGAGGCGGGCGAGAGCGCCGCGCTGGGCGCCTGGGCGCGGCACCAGCTGGGCGGCTTCCTGCTGCGCCAGGGGCGGTGCGCGGAGGCCGCCGAGGTGCTGGAGTCCGCGCTGCCCGACCTGTCCGCCGAGACGCACGGCGACGGAGCCGTCGTACAGGCGCAGTGGTGGCTCGGGGACTGTCTGAGCGAACTGGGCGAGCACCGGGCGGCCGCCGAACGCCGGCTGCAGGCGGCCGAGATCGCCCGGCACTGGCCCGAGCAGCAGGACCACGCCACGCTCGCCCACCTGGCGGCCGAGTCCCTGAGCAACGCGGGGCTGCTGGACGAGGCCGATCAGGCCTACGCGCGCGCGGGCGAGCTGTGGCGCTCGCTCGGCAACCCGCACTTCCTCGTCCGCTCGCTGCGCGCCCGCGCCTGGCTGGCGCTGCGCGGGGAGGCCGGAGCGGAGGGCGCGCGGGAGCTGATGACGGAGGCGGTGCGCGGGTGCGAGCGTGCGCTGGAGGACGCCGCGGATCCGGTGGCCCGGGAACAGCTCACCGCCGAACTCGGCAACACCCACCGCCAGTTCGGCGACCTGCTGGCCCGCTCGACGGCCGAGGGCGACGAGGACCGGGACGAGGTGATCCAGGGCGCGTTCGAGGCGGCGCTGACCCAGATGGACCGCGCGGCCGCGGTGTTCGGCGCGCTCGGCGCGGAGGGGCTGCACGGCCGTACCGGTGCGGAACTCGCCGCGGGCTGGCTGGAGGCCGACCTCGGCCGCCCCGCCGAGGCGGCGGCACGCGCGCGTGGCGTGCTCGCGGTCTACGAAGGCGCCGACGACGCGGACGAGACCGTCCAGGCACGGCGGGCGGAGGCGACGCAGATGCTCCAGCTGGAGCGGTGAGGCCGCGCCCGCTCACTCCACGCCGATGAGCAGCAGCGCCCCCTGTCGGCCGCCCCGGTACACCACGGTGTCCACCGCGAGGTAGGACTCGCGCACGCGTGCCTCCAGGCGGTCGGCGACGCTCTCGGGCGCCTCGTCGCCGACGACGAGGGTGACCAGCTCGCCGCCGGCCTGGAGCATGCGGTCCAGGACGGTCTCGGCGGTGGCGGTGACGTCCGCGCCGATCACTGCCACATCGCCGTCGATCAGGCCCAGGACGTCCCCGGCCTGGCAGATGCCGGCCATGGTCCAGGACTGGCGTTCGGCGACGACGACCTCGGCGTACCGGGTGGCGCCCGCCGCCGAGGTCATCTGGACGACGTCCTCGTCGAAGCGGCGCTGCGGCTCGTGCACGGCGAGCGCGGCGATGCCCTGGACCGCCGAACGGGTCGGGATCAGGGCCACCCGGATGCCCTCGGTGCGGGCCTGCTCGGCGGCCGCGGCGGCCGTGTGGCGCAGCTCGGCGTCGTTGGGCAGCAGCACGACCTCGCGCGCGTGGGCACGCCGTACGGCCTGCACCAGCTCCCCGCTCGCGGGCGGCTCCCCGGGGCGCGCGAGCACGGCGGTCGCGCCGGCCTCGGTGTACAGCCCGGCCAGGCCCTCGCCGGGCACGACGGCGACGACGGCCCGCTGGGCGCGCTCGCGCGGCGGCCGCGCGCCGCCGGTGTGCACGTCGCCGAGCCCGAAGTGCGTGATCCGGATCCGGTACGGCCGCCCGGCCTCGACGCCCGCCTCCACGGCGGCGCCCGCGTCGTCGACGTGCACGTGGACGTTCCACAGCCCGTCGCCGCCGACCACGACGAGGGAGTCCCCGAGGCCGTCGAGCCGCTCCCGCAGCCGGGCCACGGCCTCGTCGCCGGCCTCCAGGAGATAGATCACCTCGTAGGCGGGTCCGCCGGTCTCGGCGCCCTCGGCGCACAGGTCCGCATCCGAAACGGGCTCCACGCGCGCGTGGGCGTCGCTCTCGGAAACTGCCTCCACGCGTGCGTGGGCATCGAAATCGAGGACGGCCTCCACACGCGCGTGCACGTCGGAAACGGCCGCGGCCCCCGGGACGGCTTCCGGCGCCTTCGCGGCCTCCCGTACCGCCTCCCCGGTGAACGCCTCCACCAGCGCCCCCAGCACGGCCACGAGCCCTCTGCCGCCCGCGTCGACCACCCCGGCCCGCTCCAGCACGGCCAGCTGTCCCGGAGTCGCCGCCAGGGCCGTCCTGGCGCCCTCGTAGGCGGCCCGCGCGATCGTCCCGCAGTCGCCCTCGGCTCCCTCTGCGGCGTCCGCGGCGGCCGAGGCGACCGTCAGCACCGTCCCCTCGACCGGGTGGGCCACGGCCTGGCGGGCGGAGTCGGCGGCCTGCCGCAGGGCCAGCCGCAGTCCCGCGCCGTCGGCGAGAGACGCGTCGTCCGCGAGCACCTGGGCCATGCCCCGCAGCAGCTGGGCGAGGATCGTCCCGGAGTTGCCCCGGGCGCCTATGAGCGCCCCGTGGGCCATCGCGCGCACGGCGTCCGCGAGAGAGGGCTCCTGTGCGCCCGTCCCGTACCCGGCGAACACGGCCTCCACGGCGGTCGCCGCCGACTCCAGGGTCAGGTACAGATTCGTCCCGGTGTCCCCGTCGGCCACCGGATAGACGTTGATCGCGTCGATCTCCTCGCGCGCTCTCCCGAGCGCCCCCAGCGCCAGACCGCACCAGGTGCGCACCGCGAGAGCATCGAAGAATGTCTGCGGCACCTGCGCCACCTGCGCCTCCCTGACTGGCTGGACGTGGACGCAGCGTAGACCCCGGAGTGGTGTGCTCCGGAAGAGGGCCGGGAGCGGGCCCCTGAGCAGCCATGGTAGTTTCGTTGTACTGGCGCAGTCGTTGTATGCTGCTCCGGTTGCTCGATCCAGATCGAGCCGTTCCCCTGGCAAAGCCACTCAGATCTCTGATCCTGCGATCTCGATCCCGGCCTGCCGGGATTATCCGTAAGTGCATCTGAAGTCTTTGGAGTGACCCGTGGCTGCCAACTGCGACGTCTGCGGCAAGGGGCCGGGCTTCGGCAACAACATCTCGTTTTCGCACCGCCGTACGTCCCGTCGCTGGAACCCGAACATCCAGCGTGTGCGTACCGTGGTCGGCGGGACGCCGAAGCGCGTGAACGCCTGCACCTCGTGCATCAAGGCCGGCAAGGTCTCGCGCTGACGCACAGCTAAGCGCGCGGCCACTGCTGGTTCGCTGCACTGAGCCGGTCCACCTCAGGGTGGGCCGGCTTTTTGCCGTACCCCCGCGCTCTTTTGCCGTACGCCCGCCGTGCGCGCGCGTCAGCTCACGTCCGGAACCACCACCCGTGATCCACCGGCCCGATCCCCGCCCCCAGCGCGAACCCGGCGGCGATGGCCCCGGTGACGTACGCCTTGGCCGCCGTGACCGCATCCGGCACGGAGAGCCCCTTCGCCAGGCCCGAGGCGACCGCCGAGGCGAGCGTGCAGCCCGTGCCGTGGGTGTGCCGGTTGTCATGGCGGGGCGCCCGCAGCCAGTGCTCCGCGGAGCCGTCCGTGAGCAGGTCCACGGCGTCCCCGGACAGATGTCCGCCCTTGATCAGTACCCAGCGCGGCCCGTACTCCAGCACGGCCTCGGCGGCCCGTCGTAGATCATCCTCCGAATCGACCCGCACCCCCGTGAGTTGGGCCACCTCGTCGAGGTTCGGGGTCGCCACGGTCGCCACCGGCAGCAGCTTCGTGCGCACCGACTCCAGCGCGGACGTGGCCAGCAGCGAGTCACCGTGCTTGGAGACGCCCACCGGGTCCACGACCGAGGGCGCGTCCGTGCCGGAGATCAATTCGGCGACCGCCTCGACCAGTTCGGCCGAGGCCAGCATCCCGGTCTTCACGGCCTGTACGCCGATGTCGTCCACGACGCTGCGGTACTGCGCCCGCACCGCCTCCACGGGCAGCTCCCAGGCCCCCTGCACGCCCAGGGAGTTCTGCGCGGTCACGGCCGTGATCACGCTCATCCCGTGCACGCCGAGCGCCAGCATCGTCTTCAGGTCGGCCTGGATGCCCGCCCCGCCGCCGGAGTCGGAGCCCGCCACCGTGAGGACCCGGGGAATCATGACTCGATGTCCCCGAAGTGGTCCCAGCCGCCCTTGCTGGTCCAGGGCGCCCCGTCGACCGTCACCTGGGGCAGCGCCGAGGGGTTGAGGACCTCGCCGATGACCTTCCAGCGGGCCGGCAGCTTGGTGTCCGACGGGAAGGTCGCCACGATCGCGTGGTCCTCTCCCCCGGTCAGCACCCACTGCAGCGGGTCCACGCCGACGGCCTGCCCGATGTCGTTCATCTGCGTGGGGATGTCGATCGCGCCGGAGCGGATGTCGATGCGGACCTTGCTGGCCTCGGCGATGTGCCCGAGGTCGGCGATCAGTCCGTCGCTCACGTCGCACATCGCGGTCGCGCCGAGCGCGGCGGCGGCCGGGCCCGCGTGGTACGGCGGCTCGGGGCGCCGGTGGGCCTCGACGAACGCGCGCGGGGAGCGGAAGCCGCGTGAGAGCACCGCGTAGCCGGCCGCGGACCAGCCCAGCCAGCCCGTGACGGCCACCAGGTCGCCGGGCTGGGCGCCGGCGCGGGTCACCGGCTCCTGGTTGCGCAGATCGCCGAGCGCGGTGATCGACACCATGATCGTGTCCCCGCGTACGACGTCCCCGCCGACCACGGAGGCGCCCGCGACCTGGCACTCGTCGCGCAGGCCGTCCATCATCTCGCTGGGCCAGGTGACCGGGAGTTCGGCCGGTACGACCAGGCCGAGCAGCAGCGCGGTCGGTACGGCGCCCATCGCGGCGATGTCCGCGAGGTTCTGCGCCGCCGCCTTGCGGCCGACGTCGTAGGCCGTGGACCAGTCGCGGCGGAAGTGCCGCCCCTCCAGCAGGATGTCGGTGCTCGCCACCACCCGCCGGTCGGGCGCGGCGACCACCGCGGCATCGTCACCGGGGCCGATCCGGACCGCCGGGGTGGTGGTGAGACGGGAGGTGAGCTCCCTGATGAGCCCGAACTCCCCCAGCTCACCAACAGTGCCCTTCATGACCCTTGCTCCCCTTCTGTCCCTTGTCGTGCCCGGTCGCGCCCCACCAGTGTCCCCGATACGGTCGAGGTGACCGTCAACTTCTGTCGTGCCTGCACCCTGGCGCGCAAGCCCGGTTCCCGCAGGTCTCCCCGCGGGGAGCGGCGACGCGATACCGTGGCGTTCCTTTTCCCCACATGATCCTCGTGGCCGCCCTGGAGGTTCCGTGGTACAGGCGTACATCCTGATCCAGACGGAGGTCGGCAAGGCGTCGACCGTCGCCGAGACGATCAGCAAGATCCCTGGAGTGCTCCAGGCCGAGGACGTGACGGGTCCGTACGACGTCATCGTGCGCGCCCAGGCCGACACCGTCGACGACCTCGGTCGCATGGTGGTCGCGAAGGTCCAGCAAGTGGACGGCATCACCCGCACCCTGACCTGTCCGGTGGTGCATCTGTAGCCCCCGTCTACGCTTGGCCGGTGAACATCTTCCGTCACCGGCCCTTCGGCCTGCTCGCGCCCGTGCTGCTGATCGCGGTCGCGGGCTGCTCAACAGCAGACGACAGCGCCACGGTGGCGGTTCCCAGCCCCGACGCGAGGACGGCGAAGGTGTGCCGGGATCTGCACCGGGTGCTCCCCGAGAAGCTGGACGGACGGGGACATCACGACCCCGAGCCCCGGTCCGCCTACACGGCGGGCTGGGGAAGCCCGGCGATCATACTGCGCTGCGGTGTCGTACGGCCGCCGAAGATGGTCGACCCGAAGGTGGCCGAGGGCGGGGACCGGGACGCCGTGGCGGGCGGGGTCGACGGGGTCGACTGGCTGATGGAGAAGCAAGGCGACGGCACCTGGCGGTTCACCACCGCCAACCGCGAGGCCTATGTGCAGGTGAACCTGCCCGACGGGATGCCCGGCGAGGACGCCACGCCCGTGCTCACCGGACTCGCGCCCGCCGTGAAGAAGGCGATCCCCAAGGGGATCGCCTCCATGAGATGACGGTGCCGGTGCGGGTCAGCGCAGCCCCGTCGAGCGGCGCAGTGCGGCCTGCACCAGGCGGTCCACCAGCTCCGGGTAGCTGATGCCGGTGGCCTGCCACATCTGCGGGTACATCGAGATGGGCGTGAAGCCGGGCATGGTGTTGATCTCGTTGATGACGAACTCGCCGTCCTCGGTGAGGAAGAAGTCCGCGCGGACCAGGCCCTCGCAGGAGGCCGCGTCGAACGCCTCGACCGCGAGCCGCCGCACCTCGGCGGTCTCCTCGTCGGTGAGCGGCGCCGGGACGATGCCGGGCGTGGAGTCGATGTACTTGGCCTCGAAGTCGTAGTACGCGTGGGCGTCCGGCGGCGGGATCTCGGCCGGGACGGAGGCGCGCGGCCCGTCCTCGAACTCCAGGACCCCGCACTCGATCTCGCGGCCGCGCACCGCGGCCTCCACCAGGATCTTCGGGTCGTGCCGCTGTGCCTCGGCGATCGCCTCGTCCAGGCCGGACAGGCCGTCGACCTTGGTGATACCGATCGACGAACCCGCGCGCGCGGGCTTCACGAACAGCGGCCAGCCGTGCTCGCCCGCGAGGTCGATGATCTTCTTGCGGGCGGCGGACTCGTCCTGCTCCCACTCGCGGGGCCGGATCACCACGTACGGGCCGACCTTGAGCCCGAAGGAGGTGAACACCCGCTTCATGTACTCCTTGTCCTGGCCGACGGCCGAGGCGAGCACGCCCGAGCCCACGTACGGCACCCCGGACAGCTCCAGCATGCCCTGCAGGGTGCCGTCCTCGCCGTACGGGCCGTGCAGCACCGGGAAGACCACGTCGATCTCTCCGAGGGCCTTGGGCACGGAACCGGGCTCGCTGTAGACCACCTCGCGGCTGGCGGGGTCGACGGGAAGCACCACGCCGCCCTCGCTCGACTCCGCCAGCTCCTCGACGGCGGGCACGCGGCGGTCGGTGATCGCCATCCGCTCCGGTTCGTCGGCCGTCAGCACCCAGCGGCCCTCCCGGGTGATGCCGATCGGCAGGACGTCGTACTTGGTCCGGTCGATGGCCTTGAGGACGGCGCCGGCGGTGACGGCGGAGATGCCGTGTTCGGAGCTGCGTCCGCCGAACACGACGGCCACGCGCGGCTTGCGGGACGGCTGCTCAGGGCTCTGGGGGAGGTTCTCGGTGCTCATATCGCGTTGAGAGTACCCGTTGGTAGAGCCCGGATACAGCGTCGACGGGCCGCCGGAAAGGGGGCGTCGCTCAGCGTCGCTCGGGCTTCGCGCTGCGCGACATCAGCTCCTTGAGGGCGACCACCGGCGGCTTGCCCTCGTGCACGATGTCCACGACCGTCTCGGTGATCGGCATCTCCACGCCGTGCCGGCGGGCCAGATCCGCCACGGACTCGCAGGACTTGACGCCCTCGGCGGTCTGCCTGGTGACGGCGATGGTCTCCTCGAGGGTCATGCCCTTGCCGAGGTTGGTGCCGAAGGTGTGGTTGCGGGACAGCGGCGAGGAGCAGGTGGCCACCAGGTCGCCGAGGCCCGCGAGTCCGGAGAAGGTCATCGGGTCGGCGCCGAGTGCCACACCGAGCCGCGCGGTCTCGGCGAGGCCGCGGGTGATGAGCGAGCCCTTGGCGTTGTCGCCGAGCCCCATGCCGTCCGCGATGCCGACGGCGAGGCCGATGACATTCTTCACGGCACCGCCCAGCTCGCAACCGACCACGTCCGTCTCCGTGTACGGCCGGAAGTACGGCGTGTGGCAGGCGGCCTGGAGCCGCCGGGCGACCGTCTCGTCGGTGCAGGCCACCACGGCGGCGGCCGGCATGCGGGCGGCGATCTCCCGGGCCAGGTTGGGTCCGGTGACCACGGCGATGCGGTCGGCACCGACCTTGGCGACGTCGTCGACGACCTCGCTCATCCGCATGGTGGAGCCGAGTTCGACGCCCTTCATCAGGGAGACGAGCACGGTGCCGGGCGCGAGCAGCGGGGTCCACTCGGCGAGGTTGGCGCGCAGGGTCTGGGAGGGGACGGCGAGGACGGTGAAGTCCGCGTCCCGCAGCGCCTCGGCCGGGTCCGCGGTGGCGCGCAGGTTCTCCGGGAGTTCGACGCCGGGCAGGTAGTCGGGGTTGGTCCGCGTGGAGTTGACCGCCTCGGCCAGCTCGGGGCGGCGGGCCCACAGGGTGACCTCGCAGCCCGCGTCGGCGAGGACCATGCCGAAGGCGGTGCCCCACGAGCCGGTGCCCATGACGGCCGCCCGGACAGGCTTGCTCACTTGCCGCTCTCCTCTTCCGTGCCGCTCCGCGCGACCTCCGTGCCGGCCGGGGCCGCTTCCGTCGCGCTCAGCGAGGACTCCTCGCCGCTCTGCGCACGGGTCTTGCGCCGCTGCTCGATCCGCTCGCGGCGCGGGTCGTACGGCGTCTCGGGCGCCTTCTCGCCGCGGATCTCCTCCAGCTGGCGGGTGACGGCCGCCATGATGACCTCGGTGGCCTCCTTGAGGACGTCCGCGGTCATCTCCTGGTCGTAGAAGCGGGAGAGGTCCACCGGCGGGCCCGCGAGGACGTGGTGGGTCTTGCGCGGGAAGAGGTGGGGCTTCTTGGCGTAGGGCGGCAGCAGTTCGTTGCAGCCCCACTGGGCGACCGGGATCACCGGGCACTTGGTCTGCAGGGCCACCCGGGCGGCACCGGTCTTGGCGGTCATCGGCCAGCCGTCCGGGTCGCGGGTGAGGGTGCCCTCGGGGTAGAACGCGACGCACTCGCCGCGCTCCACGGCGTCGATCGCGGCCCGGAAGGCGCTGAGCGCGTCCGTGCTCTCGCGGTAGACCGGGATCTGCCCGGTGCCGCGCATCGCGGCACCGACGAATCCCTTCTTGAAAAGTCCGCTCTTCGCCAGGAATCGCGGAACCCGTCCGGTGTTGTACTGATAGTGCGCGTACGCGAAGGGGTCCACGTGGGAATTGTGGTTGACCGCGGTGATAAATCCGCCGTCGGCCGGAATGTGCTCCATTCCACGCCAGTCCCGCTTGATCAGAACCACCAGTGGCGGTTTGCAGAGGACCGCTGCGAAGCGGTACCAGAACCCGATTCTGCGGCGGGACACGCGGACACCTTCCTCTAGGACTTGCTCGGGGCCCGGGGGCCGCACAAGTGTCGCCCCAGGCCGCCGGTCTGTCGAGAACACCGTACGCCCGCCCGTCACCCGCCACCGCCCTTGCAAGGAGCTTCGCGCCCCTCCCCGATCCCGGCGTGCCGGATGCCCCAGGTGACAATGAGCGCGACAAGAGAGGGGCGGTACGCCGGTGCAGTGGACCTTGGTCATCCCCCTGAAGCCTCTGGCGCGGGCCAAGAGCAGGCTCTCCGACACCGCCGACGACGGGGTGCGCCCAGGGCTGGCACTCGCGTTCGCACAGGACACGGTGGCCGCGGCGCTGGCCTGTCCGGCGGTCGCGGATGTGGCGGTCGTCACGGACGACGCGCTGGCCGGCCGGGAGCTGGCGGCGCTGGGCGCCCGGATCGTCCCGGACGCTCCGGCGAGCGGCCTGAACGCCGCTCTGGCGCACGGAGCGGCCGTCGTACGGGAAATGCGACCCCGTGCCGCGGTGGCGGCGCTGAACGCCGATCTCCCCGCTCTGCGCCCGCTGGAATTGTCCCGGGTACTGGACGCGGCGGCCGAATTCCCGCGCGCCTTTCTCGCGGACGCGGCCGCGCTCGGAACGACGCTGCTGGCCGCGGCCCCTGCCGAAGAATTGCGGCCGGCTTTCGGTACGGATTCCCGGGCCCGCCACCGCATCTCGGGCGCGACGGAACTCGCCCTCACCGAGGTCGATTCGGTACGCCAGGACGTGGACACCGGCCATGACCTGCGCTCGGCACTGGTACTCGGGGTGGGGCGGTACACGGCGTCGGCGTCGGCGGGCTTGCTGATCCCGGGGTCCTGAGGCGCCGGCGCGGTGGCTGGGCGGGGGTTGGGCCGCTTACCGGCGCTGACAGGGTGCCGCTGCGCCCACCCGTGCCGCCCCTAGCGGCACGACTGCCCGCAGCTACGGACGGCAACTATGCGGCCGACGGGACTGCAACTCCCCAGGGGCGCGGGGAACTGCGCGACCAGCCCCCACCGGCCCGCACCCGGCAACGTGCCGTAACCCCACAACGCGCCCCCGAACCCCGGCGAGCATTAGGCTGGCCATCATGCAGGCAACCGCATACACGTACGACCCAGACACCCGCAGCGGCCAAGTGCTGCTGGACGACGGCACCCCCGTGCCCTTCGACGCGGCCGCGTTCGACGCGGGCGGACTGCGGCTGCTGCGGCCCGGGCAGCGGGTGCGGATCGAGACGGAGGGTGCCGGGGACAGCCTGCGGATCACACTGGTGACCCTGCAGACGCTCTGAGGCTCCCCGGAAAACGCCGCGGGCCGGGCTCCCCAGGGGAGTCCGGCCCGGCGCGTGAGTGCCCTGGCGACTTACGACGCCTTGCGGGCAGTGGCCTTCTTCGCGGTGGTCTTGCGGGCCGTCGACTTCTTGGCCGGGGCCTTCTTGGCGGTGACCTTCTTCGCCGGGGCCTTCTTGGCCGTCGTCTTCTTCGCGGCGGCCTTCGCCGTGGTCTTCTTCGCGGCGGCCGTCGTCTTCTTGGCGGTGGTCTTCTTGGCGGTGACCTTCTTCGCCGTGACCTTCTTCGCCGGTGCGGCCTTCTTCGCGGTGACCTTCTTCGCGGCGGCCTTGGTGACCTTCTTCGCCGCGGCCTTCTTGACCGTCGCGGCAGCCCCGCCGGTCAGGCTGCCCTTGGGCGCCTTCTTGACGGCGACCTCGCCGCCGCGCGGGAGCTTCTTAGAGCCGCTGACCAGGTCCTTGAAGCCCTGGCCCGCACGGAAGCGCGGCACGGAGGTCTTCTTGACCCGAACCCGCTCGCCCGTCTGGGGGTTACGGGCGTAGCGGGCGGGGCGGTCCACCTTCTCAAAGGACCCGAAGCCGGTGACCGAGACCCGCTCGCCCGCGACGACCGCGCGGACGATGGCGTCCAGGACATGATCGACAGCGTCGGCGGCCTGCTGGCGGCCGCCCATCTTGTCGGCAATCGCTTCTACGAGCTGCGCCTTGTTCACGTCTTCCCCTTCGGAGACATCGCCAGAACGAATGTGTTCAAGCTTTTTCGCACGTTAGGCAGATATATACCGCAAATCAAACACGAAACGGGCTTATCACCCTTGTGCCGCAACGGACTCGGTTGTCTCGGGCTGTTCAGCGGTCCTCGTCGGGGATCCGACCCTCGTCGAGGTCCTTGTTGAACCGCTCGAGCCGCCTTGCCGCATCGGCGAGATCGTGCTTGGCCGCGGCCGTAATGACCAGCAGCTTCCGGGTCAGCGCCATCCGTACGCCCTCCGGGACTTGCAGTGCGCGCACTCTTGTGTGCGCTTCCTTCAGTTGGTCCGCGACCGCCGCATAGAGCTCGAGTTGGCCGTCGTGTTCCATGCACAGATTGTGCCATCTGGGGCGAGTTGTCGCCTGCGCAGGGTGTAACTGCCGCCTCAAACGGCCTTCCGGGCACTTGCGGAAGCCGCGTTCACCACACTCGCGTACCCCGGCAACGGCCTTCCTAACGTGGGGAGTTGAGCGGACCTGGGAGAACGCCGAGGGCCGTTCGGGCGCAGACATGGCTGTACCCCCGATCGTGGCGATCGGGGGTACAGACGGGGTGTTGGGGTGGCCGAATCTCGACCCGCTCGGGTGATCCGGATCAGGTTTGGATCAGACCTGGATCAGAGCCGGATCAGACCGGGAGCGTGCGCGGCTTGTAGCCGGGCCGTTTGGCCTCGTAGGCGGCGATGTCGCCCTCGTTCTGGAGGGTGATGGAGATGTCGTCCAGGCCGTTCAGCAGCCGCCAGCGGGAGTTCTCGTCCAGCTCGAAGGAGGCGGTCACGCCCTCGGCACGCACCTCACGCGCCTCAAGGTCCACAGTGACCTCAGCAGTGGGGTCCTGCTCGATCAGCTCCCACAGCGCGTCCACGACCTTCTGGTCGAGAACCACGGTGAGCAGGCCGTTCTTCAGCGAGTTGCCCCGGAAGATGTCCGCGAAGCGCGAGGAGATCACGGCCTTGAAGCCGTAGTTCTGCAGCGCCCAGACGGCGTGCTCACGGGAGGAGCCGGTGCCGAAGTCGGGGCCGGCGACCAGCACGGTCGCGCCCTGCCGCTCGGGCCGGTTGAGGACGAAGTTCTCGTCCTTGCGCCAGGCCTCGAACAGGCCGTCCTCGAAGCCGTCCCGGGTCACCTTCTTGAGCCAGTGAGCAGGGATGATCTGGTCGGTGTCGACGTTGCTGCGGCGCAGCGGGACGCCCCGGCCGGTGTGGGTGGTGAAGGCTTCCATGATTCTCAGACTCCAGCGGGCGCAGGGGCGTCGGACAGGTCGGCGGGCGAGGCCAGGTGGCCCAGGACGGCGGTCGCGGCCGCGACCTGCGGCGACACCAGGTGGGTACGGCCGCCCTTGCCCTGCCGGCCCTCGAAGTTGCGGTTGGAGGTGGACGCGGAGCGCTCACCCGGGGCCAGCTGGTCGGGGTTCATTCCGAGGCACATCGAGCAACCCGCGTGCCGCCATTCGGCGCCGGACTCCTTGAAGACCACGTCCAGGCCCTCGGAGACGGCCTGCAGACCGACCCGCGCCGAGCCCGGGACGACCAGCATCCGTACGCCGTCGGCGACTTTGCGGCCCCGCAGCAGGTCCGCGGCGGCGCGCAGGTCCTCGATCCGGCCGTTGGTGCAGGAGCCTACGAAGACGGTGTCCACGTTGATGGAGCGCAGCGGCTGACCGGCCTCCAACCCCATGTACTCCAGGGCCTTTTCGGCGGCCAGGCGCTCCGAAGCGTCTTCGTACGAAGCCGGGTCGGGGACGGACGCCGAAAGCGGCGCGCCCTGGCCGGGGTTGGTGCCCCAGGTGACGAACGGCGACAGCTCGGCGGCGTTGATGACGACCTCGGCGTCGAAGACGGCGTCCTCGTCCGACTTCAGGGTCTTCCAGTACTCGACCGCGGCGTCCCAGTCGGCGCCCTCGGGGGCGTGCGCACGGCCCTTCAGGTACGCGAAGGTGGTCTCGTCGGGGGCGATCATGCCCGCGCGGGCACCGGCCTCGATCGACATGTTGCAGATGGTCATCCGGGCCTCCATCGAGAGCTTCTCGATGGCGGAGCCGCGGTACTCCAGGATGTAGCCCTGGCCGCCGCCCGTACCGATCCTGGCGATGATCGCCAGGATCAGGTCCTTGGCGGTGACGCCCTCGGGCAGCTCGCCCTCGACGGTGATGGCCATGGTCTTGGGGCGGGCCAGCGGCAGCGTCTGGGTGGCCAGCACGTGCTCCACCTGGGAGGTGCCGATACCGAACGCCAGCGCACCGAAGGCACCGTGCGTGGAGGTGTGCGAGTCACCGCAGACGACGGTGGTGCCCGGCTGGGTCAGACCCAGCTGCGGCCCCACGACGTGCACGACACCCTGCTCGACGTCGCCCAGCGAGTGCAGGCGCACGCCGAACTCGGCGGCGTTCTTGCGCAGCGTCTCCAGCTGGACGCGGGAGACCGGGTCGGCGATGGGCTTGTCGATGTCGAGGGTGGGGGTGTTGTGGTCCTCGGTCGCGATGGTGAGGTCGAGACGGCGCACCTGGCGACCGCTCTTGCGCAGACCGTCGAAGGCCTGCGGGCTGGTCACCTCGTGCAGCAGGTGCAGATCGATGAAGAGGAGGTCGGGCTCGCCCTCGGCGCGCCGGACGACGTGGTCGTCCCAGACCTTCTCCGCGAGTGTCCTACCCATCGCTTTCCCTCCGACCGGCAAACGTCCACCGGCCCAACTAGAGATCTTGAGGAAGCGGCGACTGCCTTTTTAGGGGCCCCTGAAGTCGTGATTCCGGGCGTCCACCGCCAGGCCCGTTGGTCTGCGGGCCGCTGTGTGATTCCAGGGTGGCGCGTTCCACGGAAAATTGAACTTGCGTTTCACAGAGTGAGACGTGAGTATCGTTGCATGGACAACAGTAGCGGCGTCGGCGTTCTGGACAAGGCGGCCCTCGTCCTGAGCGCTCTGGAGTCCGGTCCGGCCACCCTCGCGGGTCTGGTCGGGGCCACCGGACTGGCACGACCCACGGCCCACCGCCTGGCCGTGGCCCTGGAACACCACCGCATGGTGGCACGCGACATGCAGGGCCGGTTCATCCTCGGCCCGCGCCTCGCGGAACTGGCGGCGGCGGCCGGCGAGGACCGCCTGCTGGCCACGGCGGGCCCCGTGCTCACCCACCTCCGCGATGTCACCGGCGAGAGTGCACAGCTCTACCGACGCCAGGGTGACATGCGGATCTGTGTGGCCGCGGCGGAGCGCCTCTCCGGCCTGCGGGACACGGTCCCGGTCGGCTCCACGCTGACCATGAAGGCGGGCTCCTCGGCGCAGATCCTGATGGCCTGGGAGGAGCCGGAGCGCCTGCACCGCGGCCTGCAGGGTGCCCGTTTCACGGCGACGGCCCTGTCGGGCGTACGGCGCCGCGGCTGGGCCCAGTCCATCGGCGAGCGCGAGCCGGGCGTGGCGTCCGTCTCGGCGCCCGTGCGCGGCCCCTCCAACCGCGTGGTGGCCGCCGTGTCGGTCTCCGGCCCCATCGAGCGCCTCACCCGCCACCCGGGCCGTATGCACGCCCAGGCGGTCATCGACGCGGCAGCCCGCCTCTCGGAGGCCCTGCGCCGCACGGGCTGAGCCGGGCTTTCCGGAGCACCGAGGAGGGCCTGCCCCAACGCCGCGGCAGGCCCTCCTCGCTCCCCCGCTCCCCCTCGCGTCAGCCGGCCTTCTCCGCCGCCGGCGCCTTCTGCGACCGGTACGCGAACCGGTCCTTCGCATACCGGCCCCGCTTCTCCAGCGGCACCTGCCCGTGCGCCGCGGCCAGCCCGAACGCCGGCATGTCCCCGTAGATCGCCTCGTACGACCCCTCCGGCACGACGTACGACTCGTGCCAGATGCCCACCTGCCCGCGCAGCTTGCCGGTCCGCTCCTTGCGGTTGAGCAGCGCCCACGCCTTGTGGTGGAGGGCGTCGGGCGCGGTCGCGTAGGCGTACAGCTTCTCTTTGGACTCCCAGTACTGCACGACGTAGTACGTCCGGGGCGACGCGGTGAGCAGCACCCGGCTCCGCAGCCCCCGCTCGGGAGCCCGCTCCAGTTCCCGCAGCATGCGGATCATCGCGACCATCACCGGCAGCCACAGATGCACCGCCCAGAAGCGGTTGATCCGCATGCCGATCAGCAGGACGACGACCTCGCCCTTGGCGTCGGCGGTCGTACGGGACACCATGATTTCCCCCTCGTTGGTGAGCGGCGCTATCCAAGTACGAATGCTTGGATAGTGCCCTTATCCAAGAAGGAGCGCAAGACATGCGGCTCGCCGAACTGAGCAGACGCAGCGGTGTGTCCACCGCGACGATCAAGTACTACCTGCGCGAAGGCCTGTTGCCGCCGGGCCGCCAGATCAACACGACGACGGCGGAGTACGACGACGAGCACCTGCGCCGGCTGCGGCTGGTGCGCGCGATGATCCAGGTCGGCAGGCTCCCGGTGGCCACGGTCCGGGAGGTGCTGCGGAACGTCGACGACGAGTCCCTGGGGCGCGCGATCCGGCTGGGCGCGGCCCTGTGGGCGCTGCCGCAGGTGCCGGAGCCGGACGAGGAGGACGAGTACGTCCAGTCCGCGCACCGGGAGGCGGACAAGCTGCTGGAGACACTGGGCTGGTCCAACGCCCGGCTGCTGACGACCATCTCGCCCGCGTACCGCTCCCTGGTGGTGGCGGTGGCCGCGTTCCGCCGGCTGGGCTACGACTGGGGCGCCGAACTGCTGGTGGAGTACGGGAAGTTGATGCACGAGGTCGCGAAACTCGACGTGGACTTCGTGGAGACGCATCCGTCGGAGGCGGAGAAGATGGAGACGGCGGTGCTCGGCGCCGTACTGACCGAGCCGATGCTGCAGGCGCTGCGCCGACTGGCCCAGGAGGAGGAGTCGGGCCGGCGGTACGGCTTCGAGTAGGGCCGGGTACGACGAAGGCCCCCCACCGAAGTGGAGGGCCTTCCCTGTGCGTACCCCCGACCGGATTCGAACCGGCGCTACCGCCTTGAGAGGGCGGCGTGCTAGGCCGCTACACAACGGGGGCGTGGACTCTGCGTTTCCGCAGGTCCGAGCTGGTCTACCTGGACTCGAACCAAGACTAACTGAACCAGAATCAGTCGTGCTGCCAATTACACCATAGACCAATGATGGTTTAGACCAGTCGTACCCCCGACCGGATTCGAACCGGCGCTACCGCCTTGAGAGGGCGGCGTGCTAGGCCGCTACACAACGGGGGCCCTAGCGATCCCGACAGGATCAGGATCAGTACCCCCGACCGGATTCGAACCGGCGCTACTGCCTTGAGAGGGCAGCGTGCTAGGCCGCTACACAACGGGGGCTTTGCAGATGAGCTCTGCGAGCTGGCCTACCTGGACTCGAACCAAGACTAACTGAACCAGAATCAGTCGTGCTGCCAATTACACCATAGGCCACTGGAACTCAAGCCCCTGAAGGGATCTCGTTCTAGTTCGCTCCTCCGGTTCCCGGCCTTTCGGCCCGCTCCCCGGCGGCGCAGGAAGAACATTACCCGAAGGTGGACGGGGCTCCAAAACGGGTATCCGTCCGGACTAGCGCGGGGAGTTCGGCGAGGGTCGAGATCCGGTGCGCCACCACGCCGTCCGTGCCCTGCGCGTACACCCCGCCGCGGTCGATCCAGACGGACAGCAGCCCGGCCTCGGCCGCGCCCCGCCCGTCGATCTCCGGGTGATCGCCGACGTACGCCACCTGGTGCGGGGGCAGGCCGAGCGCCTCGCAGGCCGCGAGGAACGCCCCGGCCTCCGGCTTGGAGACACCCAGCTCGGCGGCGCACAGCACGCTCTCGAAGCGGTCGCGGACGCCGAGGGTGCGCAGCTTGTGTTCCTGGACCGTAAGGCTGGAGTTGGACAGCACCGAGTGCCGGTGGCTGGCGGCGAGGGCGTCCAGGGCGGGCAGCACGTCCGGGAACAGGCTCCAGGCGGCCTCGTAGTGGGCGATGTACCGCCGGAACCAGGCGTCGGCCTCGGCGTCGGGCAGTTCCTGCTCCAGGAAGACGCGTACGCGGTCGCGCCGCTGTCCCTCGAAGGAGACCTCCCCGGCCGAGAAGCGCGCCCACTGCCGGTCGGTGACCTCCCGCCACCGCACCAGGGCCTGCTCCGGGCTGTCGTACCCGCCGAGCAGCCCCTCCACGGCCAGATGAGCCCGCATGCCCTCGCGGTCCGCGGTCGTGTAGTCGAAAAGGGTGTCGTCCACGTCCCAGACCACGGCTCGGATGCTCATGACCCGACGGTAACCGGGTGGATGGCCGGATGTCCGGTGGTTGCCCGGGAACGTGTACGCCGAAGGGGCGGCGCCCGGTGTCCCGGGTGCCGCCCCTTCGTGTGTGGCGTTCGTTACGCCGCGAGCTTGGTCAGCGCCGCGTCGATGCGGGCCAGCGTCGCGTCCTTGCCCAGGACCTCGAGGGACTCGAACAGGGGCAGGCCGACCGTGCGGCCGGTGACGGCCACGCGGACCGGGGCCTGGGCCTTGCCGAGCTTGAGGCCGTGGGCCTCACCGGCGGCCAGGACGGCCTCCTTGAGGGCCTCGGCCGAGGTCCAGTCCGCCGACTCCAGCTTCTCGCGGGCCGTGCGCAGCAGGGCGTCCGAGCCCTCCTTCATCGCCTTCGTCCAGCTCGCCTCGTCGAAGGCCGGCTCGGGGAGGAAGAGGAAGTCGACGTTGTCGGTGATCTCGGAGAGGACCTTCAGCCGGGTCTGGGCGTGCGGGGCGATCGCCTCCCACTTGGCCTCGTCGAAGGCCTCCGGCGCCCAGGGGGCGAACGGCGCCTTCAGCCACGGGCGGCAGCGCTCCGTGAACTCCTTCACATCCAGCATGCGGATGTGGTCGCCGTTGATCGCCTCGCACTTCTTCAGGTCGAAGCGCGCCGGGTTGGGGTTCACGTCGGAGATGTCGAAGGCCGCGACCATCTCACCGATGGTGAAGATGTCCTGGTCGGCGGAGAGCGACCAGCCGAGCAGCGAGAGGTAGTTGAGCAGGCCCTCGGGCAGGAAGCCCTGCTCGCGGTAGAGGTTGAGGGACGCCTGCGGGTCGCGCTTGGAGAGCTTCTTGTTGCCCTCGCCCATGACGTACGGCAGGTGGCCGAAGGCCGGGGTCCGCTTGGCGATGCCCAGCTCGGTCAGCGCCTTGTACAGGGCGACCTGGCGCGGGGTGGAGGAGAGCAGGTCCTCGCCGCGCAGGACGTGGGTGATCTCCATCAGGGCGTCGTCGACCGGGTTCACCAGCGTGTACAGCGGGGCGCCGTTCGCGCGGACGATGCCGTAGTCCGGCACGTTCTCCGGGGTGAAGGTCAGCTCGCCGCGGACCAGGTCGTCGAAGGTGATCGCCTCGTCGGGCATCCGGAAGCGGACGATCGGGGTGCGGCCCTGGGCCTTGTACTCCTCGACCTGCTCGGCGGACAGGTCGCGGCAGTGGCCGTCGTAGCCGGAGGGCTTGCCGGCGGCGCGGGCGGCCTCGCGGCGGGTGTCCAGCTCCTCCTGGGAGCAGTAGCAGTGGTAGGCGTAGCCGCCGTCCAGGAGCTTCTGCGCGACGTCCTGGTAGATGTCCATGCGCTGCGACTGGCGGTACGGCGCGTGCGGGCCGCCGACCTCGGGGCCCTCGTCCCAGTCGAAGCCCAGCCAGCGCATCGCGTCGAGCAGCTGGTTGTACGACTCCTCCGAGTCGCGGGCCGCGTCGGTGTCCTCGATACGGAAGACCAGGGTGCCCTGGTGGTGCCGGGCGAACGCCCAGTTGAACAGGGCGGTGCGGACCAGGCCCACGTGGGGGTTACCGGTGGGCGAGGGACAGAAACGGACGCGTACGGGGGAGCCGGATGCGCTAGCCACGCTTGACAACCTTGTTGGTGAGAGTGCCGATGCCTTCGATGGTGACGGCGACCTCGTCGCCGACGTTCAGGGGGCCGACCCCCGCGGGGGTGCCGGTGAGGATGACGTCGCCGGGGAGCAGGGTCATGGCCTCGGAGATGTTGACGATCAGGTCCTCGATGGGGTGGATCATCTCGCTCGTGCGGCCCAGCTGGCGCTGTTCGCCGTTGACCGTGAGCTGGATGGTCAGGTCGTTCGCGCGGTCGAGGTCCAGGTCCGTCTCCACCCAGGGGCCGAGCGGGCAGGAGGTGTCGAAGCCCTTGGCCCGGGCCCACTGCTTCTCGCGCTTCTGCACGTCGCGCGCGGTGACGTCGTTGGCGCAGGTGTAGCCGAAGATCACGTCCTTGACGCGCTCGCGCGGCACCTCGCGGCACATGCGGCCGATGACGACGGCCAGCTCGGCCTCGTGGTGCAGCTCCTGCGAGAAGGAGGGGTACTGGATCTCGTCACCGGGGCCGATCACCGAGGTGGACGGCTTGAAGAAGGCGAACGGGGCGTCGGGCACCTCGTTGCCCAGCTCCTTGGCGTGGTCGGCGTAGTTGCGGCCGAACGCCACGACCTTGTTGGGGAGGACCGGCGGGAGCAGTCTGACCTTGCTCACCGGCACCTTCGTCCCGGACAGCTCATAGTCCGCGAACGGGATGCCCTTGATGATGTCGAGGACGAGTTCGTCCTGCTTGTCGCCCTCGACCGCGCCGAAGGCTACGTTCCCGTCGATGGAGAACCTGGCGATGCGCACGGGATCCTTGCGCCCCTCACTGAGTACCGGCGTACTGACGCCCCAGGTTAACCGGTCGGGCCTGCCGCGTTCGGGAAGGCGACGGACGCAGCAGAGGAGCGCGGCCCGGAAGATCNNGATCTTCCGGGCCGCGCTCCACGTGCGTGTGCGGTGCCCGCTCGGCTACTCGCCGGCCATGGCCGCCGCCGCCACCGGGACCTCCATGAGAACCGTGCGCCTGGGGTTCGCCGTCTGGGCGGGGAGGTCGACGGGGTGCTCCGGCAGCTCGGGCGTCTGCAGTTCGTCGGCGTCCTCGAGGTGCGCCAGAGTCGTGCGCCGCGGGTTGGCTATGTTGCGGAACATCATCGTCGTCTTCACCGTTGTACGTCCTGTGGCTCGGGTCGAGTTGGCAGAGCTGCCCATCCTGTAAAGCGTCAGGCTAAACATCCGATTCCCTGCCACCGTCATGAACTCCCCATGATCTGCATGTGAGTTTGCTCACGAATCCATGGGCAAACCGGTCAATTCCGGCCGACAACTCTCCCCTGCGAAACGGACATTGACCCCCTGAAGCAATCATTCCGCTCCTGATCATGGCGACTGGGACACGTGACACCAGGGGGCTACTCGCACGGATACGCCCACTTTGGCCGGGATCGCGTTCCACAGCTGGTGACTCGGGCCTCACAGCCCGTCACGTAGGTCACAGCTCGGGACACGGCCCTTGTTGGAGATCCGGCACTGTGCTGGAATTCCACGGACCGCCGCGGGATCGAGCCGGCGCGCAAGGGGCGCAACAGCAGCGCCGGGTGGCGGCGAGATAGGGGGGAACCTGCGCCGGTCACTCCAGACCACTCGGAGGGTGCATTCAGGGCGCTCTCCGATACGCCGACACCGTGTCCCTCCGTTCACGCGGAGGGGTGCCTGGTCCAGAGGTTGCGACGCTAGTGCAGGGACGTTTCAAGAGGGATGGCAGCGCTTCGGCGGAGCCGGAGGCGCACGGCGGGACCGACCGCGGCTCATCGCCCCAGCACGCCCAGATCCCGGGCCCGGCCCCGTCCGGAGACGGCGGTGAGCGCCCCGGGCGCCTCGGCGCGTCCTCCTCACCGGGCGCCGCGAAGACCGGGAACCCCACCCCGGCCGTGAAGCCCCCCAAGGGACCCACCGGCCCCGGTTCGCGCATGGCCCTGCGCAACTGGCGCATCTCCACGCGTCTGGTGTCGCTGCTCGCGCTCCCCGTGGTGGCGGCCACCTCGCTGGGCGCGCTGCGTATCGACCAGAACATCACCGACATCCAGCAGCTCGACAACATGAAGCTGCTGACGGAGATGACCAAGCAGGCCACCGAGCTGGCCCAGGCGCTCCAGGACGAGCGTGACCTGTCCGCCGGTCCCCTGTCGCACGGTCTGAAGGCGACCGACTACCAGATCAAGGGCGACCAGGAAAAGACCGACCGGGCCCGCGAGAACTTCCTCAACGCCTCCGAGCAGATCGACGAGGCGAGCAAGAACGGCAACCTCCAGGGCGTCCGCGACACCCTGGTGAGCCTCGCCAACCAGCTCGACGACCTGGCCAAGATCCGCAAGAGCGCGTACCAGTCGAAGAACAACTCGACGCAGACCGTCGAGTCGTACCACCGGCTGATCACCCAGCTGATCGACCTCTCCCAGGCCATGGCCGAGGCGTCCAGCAACCCCGAGATGATCACGCGCACCCGCGCCCTGGCGGCCTTCTCCTCCGCCAAGGAGTACGCGTCCGTGCAGCGTGCCGTCATCGCCGCGGCGCTGACCTCCAGCGGCGACACCAAGGGCAAGCTCTCCGCGAACGACCGCCTGTACGGCGAGTCGGCGTACGCGAGCGAGAACTCCGAGATCGCGATCTTCCGGAAGATCTACAGCAGCCAGAACCCGGACGAACTCCTCAAGCCGATCGAGGAGAACAACCCGATCATTCAGGCCGCCGACCTGTACGCCAAGCGGACCCTCGAGTCCCCCACCGGCCTCGACGGTCTGCCGCCGCGCTCGTACCGCGACTGGGTGGACGACAGCTCCACCAAGATCGACCAGATGAAGAAGATCGAGCACACGCTGCTCGAGGACATGGAGCAGAAGGCCCGCGAGCTGCGCAGCGCCTCCGAGCGCGACGCGATCATCTCCGGTGCGCTGATCCTGATCGTCCTCGGCATCTCGCTCGTGGGCGCGTTCGTCGTGGCCCGGTCCATGATCCGCTCGCTGCGCCGCCTCCAGGAGACCGCCACCAAGGTCGCCCAGGACCGCCTGCCCGAGCTGGTCAAGCAGCTGTCCGAGGCCGACCCGCAGGACGTCGACACGTCCGTGGAGTCGGTCGGTGTGCACTCCCGGGACGAGATCGGCCAGGTGGCCGCGGCCTTCGACGACGTGCACCGCGAGGCGGTCCGCCTCGCCGCCGAGCAGGCCCTTCTCCGGGGCAACGTCAACGCGATGTTCACCAACCTCTCGCGCCGCTCCCAGGGTCTGATCCAGCGCCAGCTGTCGCTGATCTCCGAGCTGGAGTCCCGCGAGGCCGACCCGGACCAGCTGTCCTCGCTGTTCAAGCTCGACCACCTCGCGACGCGTATGCGCCGTAACGGTGAAAACCTCCTCGTCCTCGCCGGTGAAGAGCCCGGCCGGCGCTGGACCCGCCCGGTCCCGCTGGTCGACGTGCTCCGCGCCGCCGCGTCCGAGGTGGAGCAGTACGAGCGCATCGAGCTGGCCGCGGTCCCGACCACCGAGGTCGCCGGCCGCGTGGTCAACGACCTCGTGCACCTCCTCGCCGAGCTGCTCGAGAACGCCACCTCCTTCTCCTCGCCGCAGACCAAGGTGAAGGTCACCGGTCACGCGCTGCCCGACGGCCGTGTGCTGATCGAGATCCACGACACCGGTATCGGCCTCTCCCCCGAGGACCTCGCGGCGATCAACGAGCGGCTCGCCTCGCCGCCCACCGTGGACGTCTCGGTGTCCCGCCGCATGGGTCTGTTCGTGGTCGGTCGTCTGTCCCAGCGCCACGGCATCCGCATCCAGCTGCGCCCCTCCGACTCCGGTGGTACGACCGCGCTGGTCATGCTCCCCGTCGACGTCGCCCAGGGTGGCAAGAAGCCCGCTCCGGGCAAGCCCGGCGCCCCCGCGCCGACCGGTGGTCCGGCCGCCGCGCAGGCCGCGGCCGGTGCTGCCGCCGCCCGCCGCAACAACGGCGGCAACGGCCAGGGCGGCGCCCTCGGCGGTGCCCCGTCCGGCGGCGGACTCCTCGGCGCCGGTCCCGCCCCGCGCGGCCAGGTCGGCTCCGCCCAGGGTCCCCGGGCCGCGCTGCCTGGCACCGGCCAGGGCGGCCGTCCCGGTGCGCCGGGTGGAGCGCCGCGTGGTCCGCAGGGTCCGGGTGCGCCGCAGCAGGGCCGGCCGGCCCCGGCCGGTGCGGGTGCGGGCGGCTTCGGCGGTCCGGGTGCCGCGCAGGGCTCGCAGTCCGCGGGCTTCGGCGGCTCGCAGCAGGACGCCTTCGGTGGCCGTGGTCCGGCGCAGCCGCGCGGTGGCGCGGGCGCTTCCGACCAGGGCCGTCAGCCGCAGCTGCCGCCGCGCGGCGGTCCGCGGGCCGAGCTGCCCGGCACCAACCCGCCCTCGCGCACCCCGGACTGGAGCGACAACGCCCAGGCTCCGCTGTCGCGCGCCTCGCTGGACGCCCCGCGCGGCCATGACGAGCAGGACCCGTCGCAGACCGCGCGCATGCCGCGCGTCGACGACCGGCAGGGCCCGGGCTCGACCTCGGAGATACCCCGTATCGACGCGCAGGGCCCGGCCGCCACGGGCGAGTTCCCCCGTCCGGAGTTCGGCGCGAACGGCTCCACGGGCCAGTTCCCGCGTGCGGACCTGAACGGCGCGAGCAGCTCGACCGGACAGTTCCAGCGTCCCGGTACCCAGCAGGGCACCGGCCAGTACGGCCAGCAGGACACCAGCGGCGGGTTCGTCCGCTCCGACGTGTTCGGCACGTCGGCGCCCGGACAGCAGGACCCGCAGAGCACCGGCCAGTTCGCGGCCCCGCAGGCCTACAACACCGGCTTCGACGCCGGTTCCACCGGCCAGCACGCGCTGCCCGGCCGCCCGGGCCAGGGGCCGGCGAACACCGGCCAGTTCGAGCGGCCGCAGCAGGGCAACCGCGGCGACTTCGGTGCCGCGCGCCCGCCGGCCGCGCCGCGTCCGCCCCGCCGGGAGCCGGAGGCGCTGCCGCCGGCCAGCGGTCCGGTCGACGGTCGTACCCCGCTGTACGACACGCTGGAGACCAACTGGTTCCACGGCAACCAGCAGGGGCAGCAGGACAACCCCCCGGCGCCGGCTCCCGCACCGCAGCAGCAGGCGCCCGCGCCCGCTCCGCAGCGTGCTCCCTCCGCCTCCGCCACCGGCTCCTGGCGCACCTCGCCCAACGACGAACTCGTCCGTCAGGCGGAGCGCGTACGGCAGCCCGCGGCGGGCGGCATCACCACCTCCGGCCTGCCGCGCCGGGTGCCCCGGGCGAACCTCGTCCCGGGCACGGCTCAGCAGCAACAGCACCAAGCCGGTCCGCAGGTCTCGCGTGCGCCTGACGACGTACGCGGCCGGCTGACCAATCTCCGTCGGGGCATCGCACAGGGTCGCCAGGCCGGCAACGGCCAGACCGGCAGCTACCCGAGCCCCACTCACCAGCAGGAGCGTTAGTTGAGTCCGATGAGCCAGGCGGCACAGAACCTGAACTGGTTGATCACCAACTTCGTGGACAACACCCCCGGGGTGTCGCACACGGTGGTGGTCTCCGCCGACGGCCTTCTGCTGGCGATGTCCGAAGGCTTCCCGCGCGACCGCGCCGACCAGCTCGCGGCCGTCGCCTCCGGGTTGACCTCCCTCACGGCCGGGGCGTCCCGGATCTTCGAGGGCGGCAACGTGGCACAGACGGTCGTCGAGATGGAGCGCGGTTTCCTTTTCCTGATGTCCGTCTCGGACGGGTCGTCCCTCGCGGTTCTGGCCCACCCTGAGTGCGACATCGGCCTCGTCGGCTACGAGATGGCACTGCTCGTCGACCGCGCGGGTGCGGTACTCACCCCGGACCTGCGCGCCGAACTCCAGGGCAGTCTGCTCCACTGACCCGCCCCGGCACCACCCACCTCACGAAAACACCGTCCGGCCGACACAATCCCCCCACCGGCCCCATTCAGACGGCTTGACTGACCGACTTGCTGTCCCGCCCGGAGGATTCATGACCCCGCCCACCGCCTCTCATGATCCGTACGCGGAGCCGTACGGGGACGAGGGCGACCAGCCGCTGGTACGTCCGTACGCGATGACCGGTGGCCGGACCCGGCCGCGCTATCAGCTCGCCATCGAGGCGCTGATCAGCACCACGGCCGACCCGGCAGCGCTCATGGGACTGCTCCCGGAGCACCAGCGCATCTGCCACCTGTGCCGCGAGGTCAAGTCGGTCGCGGAGGTGTCGGCGCTGCTGGCCATGCCGCTCGGCGTGGCCCGGATCCTGGTGGCCGACCTCGCCGAGGCCGGCCTGGTCGCCATCCACCAGCCGGGTGGCGACGAGAACAACGGTGGCGCTCCTGACGTGACGCTGCTCGAAAGGGTGCTCAGTGGACTTCGCAAGCTCTGACGCGGGCCGGGCCACCACCTCGGCGAAGATCGTGGTGGCGGGCGGCTTCGGCGTGGGCAAGACCACGTTCGTCGGTGCCGTCTCGGAGATCAACCCGCTGCGCACGGAGGCCGTCATGACGTCCGCCTCGGCGGGCATCGACGACCTGACCCACACCGGGGACAAGACCACCACCACGGTGGCGATGGACTTCGGCCGTATCACCCTGGACCAGGACCTGATCCTGTACCTGTTCGGTACGCCCGGTCAGGACCGCTTCTGGTTCATGTGGGACGACCTGGTGCGCGGCGCGATCGGCGCGGTGGTGCTCGTGGACACCCGGCGCCTCGCGGACTGCTTCCCGGCCGTGGACTACTTCGAGAACAGCGGCCTGCCGTTCGTCATCGCCCTCAACGGCTTCGACGGCCAGCAGCCGTACACCCCCGACGAAGTGCGCGAAGCCCTGCAGATCGGGCCGGACGCACCGATCATCACGACGGACGCCCGCCACCGCGCGGACGCCAAGTCGGCGCTGATCACGCTGGTGGAGCACGCCCTGATGGCCCGCCTGCGGTAGCACCCAAATACGACGTGCCGTACGGCAGTTGTCGTAAACCCCTCGGAGCCGACTGTGGCCTTTGACACGGTCGGCTCCGGTGTTCATAACAGTTCGGCAGAGGAATCCCCCGGGATCACCACGCGACGCGGTCGAGCGGTACCGCTGCGCTCACGAAGGCCCCGCCTTTTGGCGGGGCTCGCTCTTTATGACCGTTTTATCTGGGGCTTACAACCGCCCCACTTGGGGGTTTCCGCTGTTTGGAAGAGCACTGGTTCACATGCTCAAATGCCTGAACTGCCCAATAGTCAAAGACGTACCTAGTGGTCGATGACGAACGGGGCTCTGAGAGACTGCGGCACGACGAAGGTGCCGACCGCCGAGAGGTTGTTGGTCGAGTGAGGCGAAGCAAGAACGGTCCCGAGCCGTCGGCGCGGGGCAACTTCACCCCGCCGCCGCGCGCTGCGGCGCCCACCCCTGTGCCCGGTTCGGAGCCGGCGGCCACTCCCGCGAAGAGCGGCGGCCGTTTCTCCCCGCGCAACTGGCGCGTGCCGACCCGGCTGAACGCGATTCTGCTCATACCCGTGGCGGTGGGTCTCGTCATGGGCGGCTTCCAGGTGAAGAGCTCGATCAACACCTGGCAGGAGGCCCAGGACGCGGAGAACACCGCCCGTCTGGTGCGTGCCGCCCTCACCTATGCCGACGCCCTCGAGAACGAGCGTGACGTCACCGCGGCCCCGCTGCTGCTGAACAAGAAGGACGCCACGAGCAAGGCGATCGTCGACGGCGCCCGCAAGGCGACCGACCAGGCCGCCGACTCCTTCGACGCGGCCGCGCAGAACATGCCGGACAAGTCCGGTCTGCAGCGCCGTCTGCTGCAGTTCCGCAAGGCGGAGACCAAGCTGGCGAAGCTGCGCCAGGTCGCGTACAAGACCCCCGGCGTGCAGACCGAAGAGGGCTACATCGGGGTCAGCCACCCCCTGATGGAGTTCGCCAACGAACTCGGTCTGGGCACCGGCAACATCACCTCCTACGGCCGTACCGTCTACGCCATCTCGCTGACCAAGGCGGCGCTGTCGCTGGAGCGGTCGATCGGCACGCATCTGCTGGTCAACCCCGGCCCGGACGCCCCGAACCTGGCGACCCAGCGGGTTTCCCTGTCCTCGTACGCCTACCTGGAGCGCATCGCTCTGGAGGAGTACATCGGCGGTGGCACCGACGCCGACGCGCAGAAGCTGGCCGACGCGCAGGCGAAGATGAAGACGGACGGGGCCGCCATGGCCGCGGCGGCCAAGGCGAAGAACCCGAAGTACGTCGCCCCGCCGTCCGACCCGTCCAAGATGGTCGGGGCGCTCGTCACCATGAAGGACACCAGCGCGCTCACCCGTGACCAGCTGGCGGCGGGTGGCGTCACCGCCCAGAACTGGTGGGCGGTCAACACGCTCAAGTACAAGGCCTACCGCCAGATCGAGTCGGATCTCTCCGACAAGGCGGTGAACGAGGCCTCCAGCATCGCCGACGACGCCAAGACCTCCGCGATCATCACCGGTGCCGTGGTCGTCGTGGCCCTGCTCCTCGCCTTCATCCTGGCCGGTGCCGTGGCCCGCCAGATGAGCCGCTCGATGCGCCAGCTGCGCAACGCCGCCTTCGGTATCGCCGAGCAGCGCCTGCCGATGCTGGTCGACCAGCTCTCGCGCACCGACCCCGGCCGCGTCGACACCCGCGTCGCCCCGATCCCGATCAACTCGACCGACGAGATCGGCGAGGTCGCCCGCGCCTTCGACCAGGTCCACCGCGAGGCCGTCCGGCTCGCCGCCGAGCAGGCCCTGCTGCGGGGCAACATCAACGCGATCTTCACCAACCTCTCGCGCCGCAACCAGTCGCTGATCGAGGGCCAGCTGACCCTGATCACCGACCTGGAGAACAACGAGGCCGACCCGGACCAGCTGGAGAACCTCTTCCGCCTGGACCACCTCGCGACCCGTATGCGCCGCAACGGCGAGAACCTCCTGGTCCTCGCCGGCGAGGAGCCCGGCCGCCGCTGGGACCAGCCGGTCCCGCTGGTCGACGTCCTGCGCGCCGCCTCCTCCGAGGTGGAGCAGTACGAGCGCATCGAGCTGTCCGGCGTCCCGGAGGCCGAGATCCACGGCCGTGCCGTGACCGACCTCGTGCACCTGCTCGCCGAGCTGCTGGAGAACGCCACGACGTTCTCCTCCCCGCAGACCAAGGTTCGCGTGACCGCCACCCGTCTCCCCGACGGTCGGGTCATGATCGAGATCCACGACAAGGGCATCGGCCTGACCGCCGAGGACTTCGCGGACATCAACCACAAGCTGGCCAACCCGCCGACCGTGGACGCCGCGATCTCGCAGCGCATGGGCCTCTTCGTGGTCGGCCGGCTGTCCGACCGGCACGGCATCCGCGTCCAGCTGCGCCCCTCGGGCGAGCAGGCCGGTACGACCTCCCTGGTCATGCTGCCGGACGCGATCACGCACGGTGGTGGCGGCGAGGTGCCGCTGGACCGCGAGGAGTTCACGGTCTCCCAGATCATCCCGGAGCAGCAGTTCCAGGGTGAGAGCTTCGGTCAGGTGGCGGCGCCGCCGATGCGCACCGCAGCCGAGCTGGGCTTCGACGACAGCCGCTACTCCGAGGTCCCCGACGACATCCGCGACCTGGACCCCGTCGGCCGCTCCCTGATGCGCGAGGAGCGCCGGGCGGCCCTGGAGTCCCAGGGCCACGGCCAGCCGCACGAGACCCCCGAACAGCCCGGGTTCCGGAGCGAGTTCGACGCGCAGCAGGGCTACGACGGCAGCAGCACGGGCTACACCGAGCAGCCGGCGTACCAGGAGCAGCCGCAGCAGGCGTACCAGGAGCAGACGTACGAGGAGCCGTACGAGAAGTCGTACGACGACCAGTACTACGCGCCGAACGGCGGTCTGCCGCAGAACGACGGCTTCGCCTCGAACGGCGCCGGCTACCCCGAGCCCGCGTATGCGGAGCCCGCTCAGGAAGAGCCCGCGCCCGCGCACGCCTCCGCGTCCGACGGATTCGGCTCCTACGAGAGCCCGTCCTACCAGGACGACTGGCCGCAGCAGCCGCAGCAGGACGGCTACCAGAACGGCTACCCGGCCCAGTACGCTCCGGAAGCGGAATCCGCACAGGCCGGTGACGCAGAGCAGCGGAACCGCGTAGGCTTCGACCGTCCGGGAACGGCTTCTCCCGCCTCCCACCAGCTGACCGACGCCGGGCTGCCCCGCCGTGGATCCACCCCGAGCGGCTCCAACGGTTCGAGCGCCGCGGGCGGCACGGCACACGTGCAGCAGGAAGCGCCGGCTCCCGCACCCGGGAACTCCCCGGGGCAGAACGGCGACAGCGGCTGGCGTTCGGCGAACGACGAGCGCTGGCAGCAGGCCTCGCAGCTCCGGAAGCCCAAGGCAGGCGGGGTCACCGCCTCCGGCCTGCCGCGGCGGGTACCCAAGGCCAACCTGGTCGAGGGCACCGCCGAGAGCACCCCTCAGGGAGGCCCACAGGTCTCCCGCGCCCCGGAGGACGTCCGGGGCAGGCTGAGCAACCTGCGTCGAGGCGTCCAGCGCGGACGCAACGCGGGCAGTGAAACGAACGGCCAGGGCTTCGGCCCTGACAGCACCTACAACCAGGAGCGTTAGTGTGAGCCCGATGAGCCAGGCGGCACAGAACCTGAACTGGTTGATCACCAACTTCGTGGACAACACCCCGGGGGTGTCCCACACGGTGGTGGTCTCCGCCGACGGACTCCTTCTGGCGATGTCCGAAGGCTTTCCCCGCGACCGCGCCGATCAGCTCGCGGCCGTCGCATCCGGTCTGACGTCGCTGACGGCAGGCGCCTCCCGGATCTTCGAAGGGGGCGCCGTGAATCAGACGGTTGTGGAGATGGAGCGGGGATTCCTGTTCATCATGTCCGTATCCGACGGTTCGTCACTGGCGGTTCTGGCCCACCCGGAGGCGGACATCGGCCTCATCGGGTACGAGATGGCACTTCTGGTGGACCGCGCGGGCACGGTCCTCACCCCGGATCTCCGCGCGGAACTCCAGGGAAGCCTTCTCAACTAACAGACGAACGGTGCGTATACGTGTCCCGGGGCCGTAAGGTTTCGGGACGCGGCTCCACAGGGATGGGTGCCCGGCACGGTCGGAGGAGGAGAGAAAGTGGCAACACCCCCAGGCGGTTCGAATACGGGCAACTGGTCGTACGGCCCTGCCCAGGGCCAGGGCGACGGTTCCGCGAACCGGTACAACTTCCCCTCCGCCCCGAGCCACCGGCAGCCGTACGCGCCGCAGGGCCCCGGCCCGTCGCCGTACGACCAGCCGCCGGCCCCGCGTATCCAGCCGGTACAGCCCCAGCGCCGCCCCGAGCCGGCGCCGGCCACGGCTGCCAACAACCCCCTGGTGCGTCCGTACGCCATGACCGGCGGCCGGACCCGCCCGCGCTACCAGCTCGCCATCGAGGCACTGGTGCACACCACCGCCGCTCCGCACCAGATGCAGGGCCAGCTGCCCGAGCATCAGCGGATCTGCAACCTGTGCCGGGAGATCAAGTCGGTGGCCGAGATCTCGGCCCTGCTCACGATCCCCCTCGGCGTGGCCAGGATCCTCGTCGCCGACTTGGCGGAGGCGGGCCTGGTCGCCATCCATCAGCCCGGCGGCGACGAGAACGCCGGTGGCCAGCCAGACGTGACACTGCTCGAAAGGGTGCTCAGTGGACTTCGCAAGCTCTAGCGGCGGTCCTTCCCGCTCCACCACCTCCGCGAAGATTGTGGTGGCGGGCGGCTTCGGCGTGGGCAAGACCACGTTCGTCGGTGCCGTCTCGGAGATCAACCCGCTGCGCACAGAGGCCGTGATGACGTCCGCGTCTGCCGGCATCGACGACCTCACCCACACCGGGGACAAGACGACCACCACGGTCGCCATGGACTTCGGCCGTATCACCCTGGACCAGGACCTGATCCTGTACCTGTTCGGTACGCCCGGTCAGGACCGCTTCTGGTTCATGTGGGACGACCTGGTGCGCGGCGCCATCGGCGCGATCGTCCTGGTCGACACCCGCCGCCTGGCCGACTGCTTCCCCGCGGTCGACTACTTCGAGAACAGCGGGCTGCCGTTCGTCATCGCCCTCAACGGCTTCGACGGCAACCAGCCGTACCAGCCGGACGAGGTCCGCGAGGCCCTGCAGATCGGCCCCGACACCCCGATCATCACGACCGACGCCCGCCACCGCGCGGACGCCAAGTCGGCGCTGATCACGCTCGTGGAGCACGCTCTGATGGCGCGCCTGCGCTAGCTCGACCCAGCTCTTCCGAAGGGGCCCTCTCCGCATGGAGAGGGCCCCTTCGTCGTACGACGGTCATACAACGGTCGTACGGCGTCGGCAGACACACCACAGCCCCGCCCTCCCGAAGGAGAGGCGGGGCTGTGGTCACGCGCAAAAAGACTCAGTGCCAGCTGTGCGGTGCCCGGAAGCCGGGCTCGCGCTCCAGGCGGCGCCAGCCGGCCTTGGCACGGCCTCGGTGGGTCTGGGCCGAAGGCGCCGGCTGGGCGGCCGCACGGGCCAGGAGGACGGCCGTGATGGCGGCGACTTCCTCGGGCTCGGCGTGGCCCTTCTCGACGCGGATGTCAGGCGTGTTCATGGATGTAAGTCTCCGTGAGAGAGAGGTCCGCGGGGTTGCCGCGGCGGGTCCGCTCGGTTACTGCGGGGGGTTGCCGTGCTTACGGGAGGGCAGGTCGGCGTGCTTGGACTGCAGCATCGCCAGGGACTTGACCAGGACCTCGCGGGTCTCGGCGGGGTCGATGACGTCGTCCACCAGGCCGCGCTCCGCCGCGTAGTACGGGTGCATCAGCTCGGCCTTGTACTCCTTGACCATCTTCTGCCGCATGGCCTCGGGGTCCTCGGCCTCGGCGATCTGGCGGCGGAAGATGACGTTGGCGGCGCCCTCGGCGCCCATCACGGCGATCTCGTTGGTGGGCCAGGCGTAGGTGAGGTCGGCGCCGATCGACTGGGAGTCCATGACGATGTAGGCACCTCCGTACGCCTTGCGCAGGATGAGCGAAATCCTCGGCACGGTCGCGTTGCAGTAGGCGTACAGCAGCTTCGCGCCGTGACGGATGATTCCGCCGTGCTCCTGGTCGACACCGGGGAGGAAGCCCGGTACGTCCAGGAAAGTCACGATCGGGACATTGAAAGCGTCACACATCTGGACAAAGCGCGCAGCTTTTTCACTCGCCTCGATGTCCAGGACGCCGGCCAGCACCTGGGGCTGGTTGGCGACGATGCCGACCACCTGACCGTCCAGGCGGGCCAGCGCGCAGATGATGTTCCGCGCCCAGCGCTCGTGGACCTCCAGGTACTCGCCGTCGTCGACGATCTCCTCGATGACCTTGGCCATGTCGTACGGCCGGTTGCCATCGGCCGGGACCAGGTCGAGAAGGACGTCGCTGCGGCGGTCCACCGGGTCACCGGACTCGGCCCGGGGCGGGTTCTCGCGGTTGTTCTGCGGGAGGAGCGAGAGGAGGTAGCGCACCTCGGCGATGCAGGTCTCCTCGTCGTCGTACGCGAAGTGACAGACACCGCTCGTCTCGGCGTGCACGTCCGCGCCGCCCAGGCCGTTCTGGGTGATCTCCTCGCCCGTCACCGCCTTGACCACGTCCGGGCCGGTGATGAACATCTGCGAGGTCTCGCGGACCATGAACACGAAGTCCGTCAGGGCGGGCGAGTAGGCCGCGCCGCCCGCGCACGGGCCCAGCATCACGGAGATCTGCGGGATGACACCCGAGGCCTTGGTGTTGCGCTGGAAGATGCCGCCGTAGCCGGCGAGGGCCGAGACGCCCTCCTGGATGCGGGCGCCGGCGCCGTCGTTCAGGGAGACCAGCGGTGCACCGGCCGCGATGGCCATGTCCATGATCTTGTGGATCTTGGTGGCGTGGGCCTCGCCCAGCGCACCGCCGAAGATCCGGAAGTCATGGGCGTAGACGAAGACCGTGCGGCCCTCGACCGTGCCCCAGCCGGTGATGACACCGTCGGTGTACGGCTTCTTCGCCTCCAGGCCGAAACCGGTCGCCCGGTGCCGGCGCAGCTGCTCGACCTCCTGGAAGGAACCCGGGTCCAGGAGCAGCTCGATGCGCTCCCGCGCCGTCAGCTTGCCCTTGGCGTGCTGCGCCTCGGTCGCCTTCTCGCTGGGGCCTGCCACGGCCTGCGCACGGATCTCGTGCAGCTCGGCGACCCGTCCGCGCGCGTCCGTCGGCTCGCCGGTCGGCTCACCCGTCGTCTCTTCCAAAACGGTCATGTAGCGACCTTACGAAGGACACCAAGGAAAGCGAGCCGTCGACTCCGTACAGTCTCCGGCCCGTTTTCCTGGTGCCACTGAACAGAACCACAGCAGCATGCAGCCGTTCCGACTGCTCAGGGGGCGTCGGCGTTGTAGGGAGGCCACAAAGGCATCACCTGAGAGCCACCTCACATTCGTGGGTGGAACATGCCATCC
Source organism: Streptomyces diastatochromogenes (assembly GCF_002242805.1). Lineage (GTDB taxonomy): Bacteria > Actinomycetota > Actinomycetes > Streptomycetales > Streptomycetaceae > Streptomyces > Streptomyces diastatochromogenes. The sequence continues at coordinate 176,635 of NZ_MCGQ01000034.1, forward strand.
CTGGAGTGACGCGGAGCCTCAGACGGCGTCCCGCCGAGAGGACTTCCACGGCCTCGTCGGTCCGTACGACCGAGCGCACGGGGTGGTCCCAGACGATCTCCAGCGGTGCGCCCGTGCGGGGCGGCTCGCTGACACAGAGGGTAGCGGTCCGGCCCCGGCGCCGGACCAGCAGGCTCGCGCCCGCGGAGGCGGTCAGGGCATCCACCGTACCGGCCTCCCACAGGTTGGCGGCGGTCAGGCCGAGCGCGGGCACGGCGACGGCCTGGCGGCGGGCGTCGTTGGCGAGGACGCACAGCCAGTGACGGTCGGCGGCCCGGGCGGCGACCTCGCCGCGGGAGGCACCCGGCAGCAGGACGTACAGGTACGTGGCGTCGGCGGGGTCGGTGCCGTGGTCGAGCCAGAGGGTCTGCCAGCGGCGGGTGCGCCGCTCGTCCGTGCTGGTGGTGTTGATGTCGGACCAGGCGCCGGTGCGGTCCTCGCGGAGGGTGCGCAGCTCGCCGCCGCAGGGCAGGATCCAGCCGCCGTGGCCCTCCAGATGGGCCCAGCCGGGGCCGTGGACGAGGGTCTGGGTGCCGTTCTCGCCGAGGTTGCGGTTGTCCACGACCGTCTCGACGGGGACGCCGTCGGCGCAGGTGATCCCGGCGCCCAGGCAGACGACGGCGTCGGCGAGGAAGAACCAGGACTTGCGGGCCTCCAGCGTCGATCCGAGCCCCTTGAGGTGCTGGCCCACGGCCGCGTACGCGCCGTCGGTCGCACCGCCGACCCAGCGGACGTCCGGCTTGGGGGCGCCCCACTCACCGCCGGCCCGGTCGGCCAGACGCCTGGTCGACACGGTGGTGCCGGGAAGCCGGTACCAGTCCACGGTCGGCCAGAACCAGTCTGTGTACTGGTCGGACCGGTCACCGCGCCCGGCCGGCCACCAGGAGAGCATGCCGGAGCCCGTGTGCCAGCCACGCGGGTTCTCGCCGTTGCCGCACTCGTAGTGCGCGATGCGGTCGGAGGCCATGGAGAGCGCGGCGGTGAAGCGGGGGCGGCGGTGGACGGCCCGGTCCATGGCCGGAAAGAGGCGGTGCCCGACGGGTTCCGGGCTCGCGGGTACGGCCGCGTCGGCGACGGCGTGCAACCGGGCGAGGTCGGCGACCCCGAACTGACCCGCCGTCAGGATCGGTGTCACGGTGTCTCGTTGGATCCAGCCCTTGATCCGGCCGTACCACCGCTCCCGCTCCGCCTCGCTCGCGCCGCCGGCGAGCAGGGTGACGGCCGCGATCAGGGCCTGGCCGTGGTAGTGGTCACTACGCATGAGGTGCAGGTCGTCGCCGCGCAGGTAACCCCGGCTGATGGCACGGCCGTTGACGCAGTCCATCACCAACCCGTCGTGGATCAGGGGCGCGTAGGCGTGCTCGACGCTGTCCAGGACGTTCTGCCGGGCCGGGTCGGTGACCTCCCAGGGCGACCCGGCGAGCAGGGCGAACAGCCGCCCGAGGCCGTCGAGCAGCACCTGGCCGTACGTGCCGGAGTAGGCGACCCAGGTGTGCTGGACGAAGGAGCCGTCGGCGTAGAGACCGTCGCCCCGGGTGACGTACGGGAAGACCGGTGACAGGGCGTCCCGGGCGAGCGCGACACGGCCGCCGTCCCGGCCCAGGATGCCGCGCAGGGCGACGGATCGGCACAGGTCGACGCGGTTGGCGCCGGTGGAGGTGCCGGAGTACTCGGTGAGCATCGCGTCCGGGATGAAGTGGTCGACGGCCGCGCAGGCCGCCGCGACACGGGCAGCGCCGAGGTGGTCGTACAGGGCGGCCGTGAGGTCCATGAGGAGGCGGGGGCTGCCGATCTGCCATTCCCACCAGTTGCCGTAGCGGGTGGTGGCCGGGTTGTAGACCGTGGCGGAGAGGTGGTCGAGGCCGCGGAGCAGGTCGACGAGGAGGGTGTCGTCGCCGGTGGAGCCGGTGCCGGGCTGGACGTAGGCCTGGGCCATGGTCCACAGGCGGCCGTAGCTGAAGGTGATGCCGGTGGGCGGGTCGAAGGGGTGGCCGGGCCAGAGGGAGGCGGGGGCGGGGGCCATGGTGGCCCGGAAGTCCCGGGCCAGTTCCCCGAGTTGGGCGAGCCGGGAGGCGTACGGCTCGACGGCCGGGTCGTATCCGGTGCCGAGGGCGAGGTCGAGCCAGCGGCGGCGGAGGGGGTCGTAGGGGTCGGCGGCGGGTGCCGCACGGGCCGGGGGTGCCGGGGTGGCGGTGAGGGCGGCGGCCAGCAGCAACGCGCGTCGGGTCATGCCCATATGGCTGGTCACCACCCTCCTCCCCCGGCTCAGCAGCCGCCGCAGTTGTAGTAGAGGACGTCCCAGTGGTTGCCCTCGTCGGCGTAGATGTTGCCGGAGCCGGACTTGTACTGCGGGGCGCCGTCGCCGCGCAGGCCGATATAGGTGAAGTTGTTCTTGATGTACGACGTGACGCAGGTGTTCTTGCCGTAGTCGAGCTTGTAGCCGTTCCAGTGGGAGTAGGTGCCGGAGGCGTGGCCGGTCTCGGTGCCGCCTGTGATGTTCAAGGCGCAGCCACTGGCCCGCTTGAGGGTCTGGGCGCCCTGCGCGGTGGCGAGGTTGAGCTGCTCGAAGGACGTGCAGGTGGAGTTGTTCCGGTCGGAGCAGTTGCCCGAGGAGGACCAGGTGATGCCGACGTCGCGGAACATCTGGGTGGCGGTCGCGTGGCTGATCTTGGTGACGGCGAAGGCGTCGGTGGCGGTACCGACGACGGCGACGCCGGGGGCGACGACGAGGGCGAGCGCGGTCAGGACGGAGCGGACCTTCATGGCCTTCGTGACCTTCGTGGCCTTCATGGGGACCCTTCCTGCGGATGGCCGTGCTTCCTGAGGGGCGGCTGTGCAGGTGGTGCACGCAGATGGTGCCCGAGCCCTTCGCGCGTTCGCCAGAGGGCGCACACGGTGACTCCCGGTTACCGTGAAAACACGATGCGGATGATGTTGAAAACCGAACGGAATAGGTCTACGGTCGGAGTCGTTGGATTCGTTGAACGTTAAACAGAACGCCCCCGCGGCCTCGGCACCGCCGACCGCGCCCGTCCCCAAGGAGCACGTCATGGGCATTTTCGGCCGTAAGGAAAGCACCCCCGCCCCCGCCTCGGCGCCCGCCGCCGTCAGCCCCGACCTGGCCGCGCTGACCGGTGAGTACACGCTCGACCCCGCGCACACCACGATCGGCTTCGTGGCGCGCCACGCGATGGTCACCAACGTCAAGGGCAGCTTCCAGGACTTCACCGGCTCCCTGCACCTGGACGGCACGGACCCCGCCAAGTCCACCGCTACCATCGACGTCCAGATGGAGAGCGTCGACACCGGCAACGCCGACCGTGACGGCCACCTGAAGTCCTCGGACTTCTTCAAGACCGACGAGTTCCCGGCGATGACCTTCCGCTCCACCAAGGCGGAGGCCCTGGGCGGCGACGACTACCGCATCACCGGCGACCTCTCCATCCTCGGCGAGACCAAGCCGATCACCATCGACCTGGAGTTCAACGGCGCCGCGAAGGACCCCTTCGGCAACGAGCGCGTCGGCTTCGAGGGCAAGACCGAGATCCTGCGCTCCGAGTGGGGCCTGACCTGGAACGCGGCGCTGGAGACCGGCGGCTTCCTGGTCTCCGACAAGATCAAGCTGGTCTTCGACATCTCGGCGATCAAGAACGCGTGAACCTCCGGCGGCCGAGCCGGTCCCAAGACTTCCGCACCCTGAACGCGCCCGCCCTCCACTCCCCCGAAAAGGGAGGGCGGGCGTTCGCCTGTGCGTGCCAGGATGGCGCGATGACATCGTCCTCCGGGCAGTACGAACAGACCGACTGGGTCCACCTCGCCTCGTACGAGAATGTGCCGGGGCGGCCCCACCCCGGTCGTTTCCTCCTCGGTTGACTGCGTGACCGCGGCATCGACTGGATGCCGTTCGAAGCGGAAGAGATACGGATCGACCTCATGTGCCGCATCGCCGAGGACGGGCACTGGCACGGCACGCTCGGCCTGAACGTGGACGCCCAGGCGCTGTGGCGGCTCGGGCTCCATCCCGACCAGCCCACTTCCGTCGTCAACGGCCCTTCCCCGCCCGCCTGGTGGCACACCGCCGGAGAGCGTTACGCCTCCCGTCACGCCGTACGCCGTCGCCACGACGGCCGCTGAACCAGCAGCAGGAACCAGGACGCGCCGACGGACAGGGCAGCGCCGCCATGGATCACCTTTCCGATGGGCTGATCGTGCGGGAGACGGGCACGGTGGACCGGCGTCAGTCCGTGCTCATGCTCACCGAGTCGGGGCGGCGGGCGCTGGAGCGGGACGCCTGGCTGGCCGAGGCGCTCGGGACGCTCGGTGGGACCGAGCGGGGGTGCCGGCGCTGGCCGCGGCGGTGAGGGAGCGGCTGGGCACGACCGACGTTCCCGTGCGCCCGGGCTGATGCTCCGCCGCGTCTCAGAAGCCCCCGCCGAAGTCCCCGCCCCCGCCCCCGTCGAAGCCCCCTCCGTCGCCGAAGCCGCCGCCGAAGTCCCCGGGGTCGAAGTCCGCGCCGGACATGTCGCCGCCCTCGTAGCCGCCGCTGCCGAAGTCCCCGCCGCCGAAGTCGCCGTACCCGGTGCCGTAGTCGGCCGCGTACGACGGCGTGGCCATCACGCTGCCGAGCAGGGTGCCGACGAGCAGGCCGGGCAGGATGCCGCCGCCGAAGTAGCCGCCGGCCCAGGGGCCGTAGGCCGGGCCCGCGTCCCAGTAGGGGCGGCGGCCGTAGTCGGTGTCGACCTCGCGGATCACCGGGTCGCGGCCGTCGGCCAGACGGGTGGCGTCGGCCGCGCAGACCGGGACCTCGCGGGGGGAGCCGCCGGGCGGGGTCCAGGCGGCGTCGGTGACCGAGGGACCGTGCCGGGGGTCGAAGAAGCAGGGCGGGCGGCGCTCCGGCAGGGGGCGGCCCTCGCGGCGGGCGGCCAGTTGGGCCAGGGAGAAGCGGCCGTCCTCCAGGGCCTCGGTGACGGCGCGGACATCCTCGGGTTTCCGCGCGTCGGCCATGTACTGCTTGGCTTTGTCGTAGGCGTCCAGGGCCCGTTCGTAGTCCCCGCGCTTGGCGTCGTCGGCGCCCGCCTCGGCCGGGTGGAAGTCCAGCCGGTCGAGTTCCTCGCCGAAGGCGGTGATGTCCTCGTCGACGACCACCCGCAGGCGGTCCAGGGCGGCCCGCTGCTCCTCGGCGTGGCGGCGGCGGTTGCGGCGGACCAGGGTGTAGGCGCCCGCGCCTCCGGCCACCAGCACCGCGGCCGTGATGATCAGTGCCGTGGTGGACACTCCGCCGGCCGAGCTGGAGGAGCCCCAGGACGCGGGGGCGTGGCCGCCCATGTTGGTGAGGGCGCGGTCGGTGAAGTCGGTGAGCTGGGTCTTGGCGCTCTCCCCCTGGACGCTGGTGACGAGGTTCCGCACCGCGCTGTGCGGGAGGACCGAGGAGTCGGCGCGGGCGTCGAAGCGGTCGCCGAGCCGGATGGCGTACAGGCCGGTGACGCCGGTGGCCGTGCGCAGGTCGGTGAAGACGTTCCGGGTGGGGTAGCCGGCCGGCAGGACCGCGATGAACAGGGGTTTGTTCGCGGCCTTGATCTGTTTGGCGAGGGTGTCGGCGTCCCCGGCGGACAGCTGGGCGGAGGCCGCCGGGTCGACGTAGACCGGGTTCTTGCGGAGGGCCTCGGCGATGGTGGAGACGCTGGTGGCCGCCATCGCGCCAGGGGTCAGCACGGTCACGATCACCAGGGTGAGGGCGGCCAGCAGGAGCGCTGGGAGGCTTCGGGTCCGCGGGACGGCCTTCATCCTTCGAAGCTACCCGAAGCCTCCCAAAAGTGGGCATCCTTCCAGATCGGACGGATGACTGACGGATGACCGACGGACGGCCTACGCGGCCCGGTACGCCTCCGTCAGCTTCTGCACCGCCTTTCCGTACCTGCCGGTCAGCAGCAGATGGTCCGCGTCGGCGAAGGGCTTCGCCACGGCCTCGGTGATCCGCTGCCCCACCTTCTCCTGGACGAGCAGCCGCGCCCTGGCGACCAGCTCGCGTCCGGCCCGGTCGGCGCCCGCCCGCTCGGCCGCCGTCGCCGCCAGGGCGAGCGCGCGCAGGGTCGCGGTGCCGCCCTGCGGGACCCGGGTGAGGGTGGTGAGGCCCCAGCCGTAGGGGAACTGCGGGTCGTACGACTCGTCGCCGACGTTGATCGGCAGCTGGGACTCGGACCTGGGCCAGGTGACCGGGAGCTGTCCGGTGAAGGGGCGCCTGCCGTAGAGGACGTCGGCGACACCCTCGCCCTCGGTGCCGGGCAGCCAGGAGGCCACGAGCGCGTCGATCCGGTCGAGCCGGTCGCCGATCAGCTGCGGGCGCCCCGAGACGATCAGCACCGCGCACTTCATGGCCGCGCACACCCGGTCCACGGCGGCCCGGTCGGCGGCGGACAGCTGGAGCGAGTGGCCGTTGCCGACGTCGCCGACGCCCTCGGCGTACGGGGTCTCGCCGACGACGACCACGCCGACGTCGTAGCCGTCGGTCGGTGCGGAGGCGTCCTTGGAGTAGGTGACGTTCCCGCCCGCCGCGCGCATGCCCTGGAGGATGGTCGTGCCCGGGGCGGTGTTCCCGGAGGAGCCCTGCCAGGTGAGGGTCCAGCCGCCGCTCTGGTTGCCGATGTCGTCGGCGTCGGACCCGGCGACGTACACCTTCTCGCTCTTCTTCAGCGGCAGCAGCCCGCCGGTGTTCTTCAGCAGCACCTGGGACTCGGCGGCGGCCTCGCGGGCCACGGCCCGGTGTGCCGGGGAGCCGATCGCGGCGGCGCCGGTCGTGTCGGCGTACGGGTGCTCGAAGAGGCCCAGCTCGAACTTCTGGGTGAGGATGCGGGAGACGGCGTCGTCGATCCGCTGCTCGCTGATCCGGCCGGCCCTCACCTCGTCGACGAGTGTGCCGGTGAAGTCCTTGTAGCCGTACGGCACCATCATCATGTCCAGGCCTGCGTTGACCGAGGTGCGGACGTGGGACGCGTAGTCGCCGGGCAGCTGGTCGATGGCGTTCCAGTCGCTGATGACGAAGCCGTCGAAGCCCATGCGGTTCTTGAGGACGCCGTTGATCATGTCGGCCCGGGCGTGCATCTTCACCGGGCCCTGCCCGTCACCGAGCACGTCCAGGGAGGAGTACGACGGCATGACCGTGCCGATGCCCCGGTCGACGGCGGTTTGGAACGGCGCCAGGTGGACGGCCTCCAGCTGCTGCCGGGTGACCTTGGTGACGCCCTGGTCGATCGTGTACGTCCCCGTGGTCGAGGATCCGTACTGGGTGCCGCCGTCGCCCACGAAGTGCTTGGCGGTGGCGAGGACCTTGTCGTTCCGGCTCAGGTCCCTGCCGTCGGCGCGGCCCTGGAGGCCCTGGATGACCGTCTCCATGGACTGGACGAGGGCCGGGTCCTCGCCGAACGACTCGTAGGAGCGGCCCCAGCGTTCGTCGCGGCTCACGCACAGGCAGGGTGCGAAGTCCCAGGGGATGCCGGTGGCCCGTACCTCGGCGGCCGTCACCGCGCCTGCCCGCTCGGCGAGTTCGGGGTCGCGGGTGGCGCCCATGCCGATGTTGTGCGGCATGACCGTGGCGCCGGCCAGGTTGTTGTGGCCGTGGACCGCGTCGACGCCGTAGATCAGCGGGATCTGGAAGCGGGTCGCCTGGGCGCGCAGCTGGAAGGCGTCGATCATCCTGGCCCACGCCTCGGGGGTGTTGGGCGTGGGGGTCGAGCCGCCGCCGGAGAGGAGTGACCCGAGGGCGTACGTCGCGATGTCGCCGCCGCCCCCGACGGCCCCGCGCTCGGCCTGGGTCATCTGGCCGGCCTTCTCCGCCAGGGACATGCGGGACAGGAGGTCGGCGACGCGCCGCCTGAACGGCAACTTGGCGTCCAGGTACGGCAGTCCGTGCGCGTCGACGACGATCTGCGGGGTCTCGGCGGGTGCCTTGGCGCCGGTGACCGTGAGCTTGAGCGGGACGGTCTCGGCGGACTCGGCGGCCCTGTCCCTGAGGGTGGGCACCTCGATGGTCCGGGAGGCGCCGGAGGCGGTGCCGGCCGGGAAGGTGAGGGTGCCGGAGACCGGGGTGTAGTCCTTGCCCGGTTCGGCGGTGCCGCCGGTGGTCTCGTAGGTGACGGTCACCGGATCGTCGATCGGCGCGGAGCCGGTGGTGGCGACGGTGACCTTCACGGCCGCGTCAGCGCCTTCCCTGACCGGGTACACGGCCGCGTCCGTGGTGACGTTCGCCCGCAGGGACTGGTCGGCCCTGCCGTACAACTCGACGTCGTCCAGGGCGAACCGGCCCTTGGTGCCGGCCGGGAGGGTGACGGCGTAGCCCCACATCGCGGTCAGCCCGAGGACGTGGTCGATGCCGCCGACGGGCTGGTAGTCCGTGCGGTAGACGAAGTCGGTGAAGGGGATCTCGACCTGTTTCCAGCCGGTGAAGTCGTCGGTGAAGGAGGTCGTCCACAGCTCGGAGGCCTCGCCGTTCGCGCCGCCGTCCTTGATCTCGAAGGCGATCTTCCGGCCGTTGTCCTGGCCGTCCCACCAGAAGCGGATGCCCTTGTGGGCGGACCAGTCGTGGGCGGGTTCGGTCGCGGCGAAGTCGTGGGTGAAGCCGCCGTAGCCGCTGATGTCGTAGCTGCCGGTGAGGACCTTGGCGCCCTCGGGGGCGTCGGTGCGGGCGGTCAGTTGCAGGGCCGGCGGGTCGTCGCTGTCGCTGCCCCAGGTGAAGATGCCCTCGGCGGGCTGGGAGGCGAAGGGGACCTCGCCCTCGAAGCGGTCGACGGGGACGGGGGCGGGGTCGTCGGCCGCCTGGGAGGCGGTCGGTGACAGCAGAGCGGTGAGCAAGGCGGCGGAGACGAGCAGGGCGGTTCTTGGCATGGACCATCCTTGGCTCTCGTGGTTCACTCAGGACTTAGATCACGCCGTGAGTTAACTAACGGCCCACAGACCCGTCAAGACGTCACGTCAGACATTCCGGGAAGGGCGACGCCCCATGAGGAGATCCCCCCGCGCGGTCCGGCTGCTGCTGGCCGGACTGCTCTCCACGGCCGGCCTCACCGCGGCCACCACCCCCGCGCACGCGGCCGGTGAGCAGGTCACGGCCTGGCTCACCACCACCGACGACTCGGCCGGACGGCATGTCACCCGCGGCCTCCAGGCGCAGACGCCGTTCGCCTTCCAGTCCGGGACCGGCGGCAGCGGCGAGAACATCACGGTCGACGAGAACACCCGCTACCAGACCTTCACCGGCGGCGGTGCGTCCTTCACGGACACCGCGGCCTGGCTGATGAACAGCAGCGGGGCGCTGTCGCAGAGCACGCGGGACGCGACCATGCGCAAGCTGTTCTCGCCGACGGACGGGATCGGGCTGTCGTTCCTGCGCAATCCGATGGGCGCCTCGGACCTGGCGCGGTACGGGTACACCTACGACGACGTGCCGTCCGGCCAGACCGACCCGAACCTGAACAGCTTCTCCATCGCCCACGACCTCGCGGACGTCGTCCCGCTGACCAAGCAGGCGCTCCAGCTCAACCCCTCCCTGACGGTGATGGCCTCGCCGTGGACGGCGCCGGCCTGGATGAAGGACAGCGGCTCGCTCAACGGGGGCTGGCTGAAGTCGGAGGACTACGGGGCGTACGCCTCCTACTTCGTGAAGTATCTCCAGGCGTACAAGGACCAGGGCGTCAACGTCTCGTACGTGACCCCGCAGAACGAGCCGACCTGCTGTTCCGGGTATCCGTCGATGAGCTGGAACGCGAGCGGGCTGGCGTACTTCATGAAGAACGAGCTGCTGCCGAAGCTCCAGTCGGCGGGCCTGTCCACCAAGGTCCTCGCGCACGACTGGAACTGGGACGTCTACGACTCCTACGCGGCCCAGTCCGTGGACGACGCGGCGATCCGCAACCACCCCAACTTCGGCGGGATCGCCTGGCACGGCTACGGCGGCGACATCGGCAAGCAGACCTCCGTGCACAACCAGTACCCGACGCTGGACGCCTTCGGCACCGAGCACTCCGGCGGCACCTGGATCGCCGACCAGCAGCGCGAGGACATGTCCAACATCATCGACTACACGCGCAACTGGGCGAAGTCGGTGACCAAGTGGTCGCTGGCGGTGGACCAGAACATGGGCCCGCACAACGGGGGTTGCGGCACCTGCACCGGGCTGATCACCGTGCACAACGGGGACGGGGCGAGCGGGACGGTCGACTACACGGTCGAGTACTACACCATGGGCCATCTGACGAAGTTCGTACGGCCGGGAGCCCAGCGCATCGCCTCGACGGCCTCGTCCGCCGTGCCGAACGTGGCGTGGCGGAACCCGGACGGCGGCAAGGCGCTGATCGCGTACAACGATTCCTCCGCCGCCAAGACCGTGACGATCAACTTGGGCTCGCAGCACGCCACTTACTCCCTCCCCGGCAAGACCTCGGCGACCTTCACCTGGTCCGGCACCCAGTCGGGCGGGGGCGGCCAGGGCGGAGCCTTCGTGGGCCTGGCGGGCAAGTGCCTCGACCTGGCGGGCGGTTCGAGCGCGAACGGTACGGCCGTCCAGCTCTACGACTGCAACGGCACCAGCGCCCAGCAGTGGACCGTCCAGACCGACGGTTCGATCCGGGCGCTCGGCAAGTGCCTCGACGTGACGTCGGGGTCGACGGCGGACGGGGCGAAGGCGCAGTTGTACGACTGCAATGGAACCGGTGCGCAGCAGTGGTCGTACAACGCGTCCACCGGTGATGTGGTGAACACGGCGGCTAACAAGTGCCTGGACGTGACGGACAACTCGTCGGCGAACGGGGCGAGGGCACAGATCTGGTCGTGCACGGGGGCCGCCAACCAGAAGTGGCACTTGCAGTAGGGCGGGTCGCGTCCCGCCCTCGGAGGGGGGCGGGCGTGAGACGCAGGGGAGCCGTGCTGGGCGCGGTGGCCGGGGGTCTGCTGCTCGGCGGGTGCAGTCCGGCCGATCTGCCGTTGGCCGCCGTGTGGCTGGACGCCGACGGGAAGCCGGTGGTGAGTGTCCGGCCGTGCGGGGACGACCGGGTGCGCCGGCTGTCGCTGAGCGGCTCCGAGGACGAGGCGTCGGACGACACCTTCTGGAGAACGGCCGGCGCCGGAACCGGGGCCGTCACCTTCCCGCTCTTCTCGCCGCCCCGCTCCTGGAAGGTGGACCGAGGGGGCCCGCAGCGGCTGCTGACCGGCCGCGGCTACTGGTTCTCGGGGACCGTGGGACAGGGCCAGAACGTCGACTACCGCATCGTGGTCACCTTCGCCGCCGACGACCTGACCCGGCTGGAGCCCGGCCAGGTGTGGGCCGACGAGCGGGCCATGAGCCGGGACGCCTTCGACAAACTGGTGGACGACAAGTGCTGAGCAGGCGGAGCAGGGTGACGGCCGCCGTGCTCGGCGGCGTGAGCGGGATGCTGCTGCTCAGCGGCTGCGCGGCGGTCGATCTGCCGCTCGCCGGTGTGCGGGTCGGGGCGGACGGGGTGCCGTACGCCCTGTTCCGGCCCTGTGGCGACGACGGCTACCAGGGGCCCTCGCTCGACGGGCGGGCGCGCCACGGTGGCGGCGGGCCCGTCACCACCGGGTGGGACGTGCGGAAGGAGGGGCTCCACGGGGATGCCGAGTTCCCGCTGTTCGCCCCTCCCGGGGGGTGGAAGGCCCGGCACCGGGGGGTGCAGCGGCTGCTCCCCGGCCACCGGTACACGCTGGGCTTCGGGCACTACGTGACCGGTGACTCGTACAACGGGACCGTGGAGTTCACCACCGAGCAGATCGGCCGGCTCGGGCCCGGTCAGGTGTGGGCCGACGGCCGGGCGATGCGGCTCGGGGCCTTCGAGAAGCTCGCCGAGGACGCGTGCTGATGGGCGGGCGCTCACCGGCTGGGGGACGATGAAGGGAGCCGGCATCCCGCCGGGCGCCTTCCCGAGGGAGTCCGCCATGAGCACAGCGCGGGACCTGTTGATCGTCGCTCTGGACGTCCCGTCCGGTCGGCCCGTCGAGCAGGGGGACCTGTCGCTCGCCCTGGCGGGAGCCGAGCTGGTCGACCTGATGGACGCCGAGGCCGTCAGGCTGGACGACGAGCGCATCGTGCCCGGTCTGCAGCCGGCGACGGGTGACCGGCTGCTGGACGCGGCGGGGGCGGCGCTCGCCCGGCAGGCGCCGTACGAGTCCGTCGAGGACTGGCTGTGGCGCCGCGGGCGCGGTCTGGCCGCCGCCTACGCCGACGATCTGGAGGAGCGGGGGCGGGCGGCCGGCGGAGAACGGCACCACTGGCTGCCCTGGAGGAGCGGGGACGAAGGCGCTCCGGCCGACTCGCCGGAACGCCGTCACGCCACCGACCGCTGGGCCTCCCGTGAGCCCGTGCTCGTCGGTCTCGCGGCCGCCCTGGGGATCCCCGAGGGCGCGCCGGAACAGGCCCCGGAGGACCTTCCCGGCGACGCGACGGTGACCGTCCTGGCTGCCGTCAACGGCGCATTGACGGAGCTGGAGGCCGTGCGGCAGCGGCGGCGTATCGAGAAGGACGCCTTCGACAACGTCTGGCGTGCTCCCTGAGGCCGACTACTCGGCCGGCTCGACCCCGGCGCGCAGCAGGCCGTAGGTGTAGGCGTCCTCCAGGGCCTGCCAGGAGGCGGCGATGACGTTGTCCGCCACGCCGACCGTGGACCACTCGCCCGAACCGTCGGAGGTGGAGATCAGGACGCGGGTGGTGGACGACGTGCCGTGCTTGCCCTCCAGGATGCGGACCTTGTAGTCCACCAGCTCCAGCTTGGCGAGCTGCGGGTAGATCTTCTCCAGGGCGACGCGCAGGGACCGGTCCAGGGCGTTGACCGGGCCGTTGCCCTCCGCGGTGGCGACGATCCGCTCGCTCTTGGCCCACAGCTTGACCGTGGCCTCGTTGGCGTGGGTGCCGTCGGGGCGGTCCTCGACGATGGCCCGCCAGGACTCGACGTCGAAGTACTTCAGGGGCCTGCCCTCGACCTCGGCACGCAGCAGCAGCTCGAAGGAGGCGTCCGCGGCCTCGTACGTGTAGCCCTTCAGCTCACGTTCCTTGACCCGCTCGACGACCCGGCCGACCAGCTCGCGGTCGCCGCCCAGGTCGATGCCGAGCTCCTTGCCCTTCAGCTCGATGGAGGCGCGGCCCGCCATGTCGGAGACCAGCATGCGCATGGTGTTGCCGACCTGCTCGGGGTCGATGTGCTGGTACAGATCCGGGTCGACCTTGATCGCGGAGGCGTGCAGGCCCGCCTTGTGCGCGAAGGCGGAGACGCCGACGTACGGCTGGTGCGTGGACGGGGTGAGGTTCACGACCTCGGCGATGGCGTGGGAGATGCGGGTCATCTCGCGGAGCCGGCCCTCCGGCAGCACCTTCTTGCCGTACTTCAGCTCCAGGGCCGCGACCACCGGGAAGAGGTTGGCGTTGCCGACGCGCTCGCCGTAGCCGTTCGCCGTGCACTGCACGTGGGTCGCGCCCGCGTCCACCGCGGCCAGGGTGTTGGCGACGGCGCAGCCGGTGTCGTCCTGGGCGTGGATGCCGAGCCGGGCGCCGGTGTCGGCGAGGACCGTGGAGACGACCGCCTGGACCTGGGCGGGGAGCATGCCGCCGTTGGTGTCACAGAGGATCACGACGTCGGCGCCGGCCTCCGAGGCGGTCCGTACGACCGCCTTCGCGTACTCGGGGTTCGCGCGGTAGCCGTCGAAGAAGTGCTCGCAGTCCACGAACACCCGGCGGCCCTGCTCGCGCAGGTAGGACACGGTGTCCCGGACCATCTCCAGGTTCTCGTCCAGCGTGGTGCGCAGCGCCAGCTCCACATGCCGGTCGTGCGACTTGGCGACCAGCGTGATCACCGGGGCACCCGAGTCCAGAAGCGCCTTGACCTGCGGGTCGTCGGCTGCCTTGGCACCGGCGCGGCGGGTGGCGCCGAAGGCGACCAGCTGGGCGTTGCGGAAGTCGATCTCCTGCTGGGCGCGGGCGAAGAACTCGGTGTCCCGCGGGTTCGCGCCGGGCCAGCCGCCCTCGATGAAGCCCACGCCGAAGTCGTCCAGGTGCCGTGCGATGGCGAGCTTGTCCGCGACGGTGAGGTTGATGCCCTCGCGCTGCGCGCCGTCGCGCAGCGTGGTGTCGAAGACGTGGAACGAGTCGTCGAGCTCGCTGGTTGCCGTCTCGGTCATGGTCTCAAGGCTCCTGATTGTGGATCTTCGGTCTTACCGGAATGACCGGCTCCACCGTCCCCCCAATACTCCCTCGCGCTCCGTTCCCGGCTGAAGGTGGGCCGGAAAACGAAAAAACCCCTCGCGGGTGCGAGAGGTCTGCGCGCGGGTCGAGGACGACGGTGGCCACCCGTACCTGGTCGTACGTGGTGGTCACTGCGGACCGGCGCGCCTGCTGCCAATAATCATGGCGAACGAGAGCACGGAGGCAGTCTGGCACAGCCCTGCCCCAGGCTCACCGACTGTCTCAGGATGCGGTCGTCAGGCGTCCGGCGCGAGGAGTGCCTGGGCAAGGAACTCCCGGACATGGGAGATCACTTGCTCCCGGTCCGTGCCGCGCAACCCGATGGCGACGTGGATGGAGAAGCCGTCGAGCAGCGCACGCAGCCTCGCCGCGAAGCGGTCGGCGTCGACCGGGCGGAACTCGCCGCGCGAGATGCCCTCGGCGATCAGGGCGACCAGGTCGCGGTGCCAGGCGCCCTCGATGGCGGCCTGCCGCTCGCGGGCGTCGTCGTCGGCGTTCTGCGAGCGGTTCCAGACCTCCAGCCAGAGCGTCCAGTGCGGGTCGCGGTGGCCTTCGGGGACGTACAGGTCGACGTACGCCTCCAGGCGCTCCCGGGGGGAGCCGGGGCGGGTGAGCAGGCGGCCGCGCTCGGCGCCGAGCCGGCCCTCGCTCCACTCCAGGGTCTGCAGCAGCAGCTCGTCCTTGGAGCGGAAGTAGTACAGCAGATGGCCGCTGCTCATCCCGACCTCACGGCCGAGCCCCGCCATGGTGAGCTTCTCCAGACCGCGCTCGGCGATCATGTCCATGGCGGCGACGAGGACCTCCTCGCGCGGCGGCGCGTTCTTGCGCGCACGGGCCGCACCGGCCATCTGCTGCTCCTGTGTGTGTCAGACCTTCGGCTGCTGCTGGGTGATGCAGTGGATGCCACCACCACCGGAGAAGATCGTACGGGCGTCCACCAGGGTGACCGTCCGCTCGGGGAAGAGACGGCGGAAGATCCCGGCGGCGATCTCGTCGCGCGGGTCGTCGAAGCCGCACAGGACGACCCCGCCGTTGCAGAGGTAGTGGTTGATGTAGGAGTAATCGGCCCAGTGGCCGTCGGCCTCCAGGACGGTCGGGGCGGGCACCTCGACCACCTCCAGGTTGCGGCCGCGCGCGTCGGTCGCCGACCTCAGGATGCCGATGACCTCCTTGGTGACCTCGTGGTCGGGGTGGGCCGGGTCCGGCTGGTGGTGGGCGACGACCACACCGGGGCGGGCGAAGGCGGCGACGATGTCGACGTGGCCGAGGGTCCCGAAGCCGTGGGGCGGGTAGTCGCCGGTGAGGCCGCGCGGCAGCCAGATCGCCTTGCGGGTGCCGAGGTGGGCGTGGATCTCCGCCTCGACCTCCGCGCGCGACCAGCCCGGGTTGCGCTCGGGGCCCAGCTGGACCGTCTCCGTCAGCAGCACCGTGCCCTCGCCGTCGACGTGGATCGCGCCGCCCTCGTTGACCAGCTTCGAGGCGTACGTCTTCGCACCCGCGAGATCCGAGACGTACGAGGCGATCTTCGCGTCGTGCTCCCAGCTGGCCCAGTACTGGGCGCCCCAGCCGTTGAACGTCCAGTCCACCGCGGCCAGTTCGCCCTGGCCGTTGGTGAGGAAGGTGGGGCCGATGTCCCGCATCCAGGCGTCGTCCAGCTCGCGCTCGACGGTGTCGACGCCGGGACCGAGCAGCACCTCCGCGTCCGCCGACTGGCCGGGGCCGCACACGACCGTCACCGGTTCGAAGCGGAGGATGGCGCGGGCCACCGATGCCCAGGCCATACGGGACAGGGTGAGGTCGTCCGGGTCCTCGAAGGTGGTGTTGGGACCCGGCCACGCCATCCAGGTGCGCTCGTGCGGGGTCCACTCGGCGGGCATGCGGAAGCCGTCGGCTGCGGGGGTGGTCATGTCGCGGGTCCTTAGAGGAAGTAGAGGCGGTTGAGGGAGACGGAGTCGGCGGGCTCGGAGCGCAGCGGGTCGCCGTCGAGGGTGACCAGGCCGGTGCGCTGGTCGACGTCGACCGCTCCGATGCGGGCGTTCAGGCGCAGGTCGGCGGGGCCGATGCCCCGGGTGCCGCGTACCGCGACCCTGCGGCGCCGGGTGGGCATGGTGTCGTTGCCCTGGTCCACGGCGGCCTGCGCGACGAACGCGACCGAGATGTCCGCGGGTGTGCCGCCGTGCGCGCCGAACTGCGGGCCCAGGACGAGCGGTTCGCAGGTGTCGGTGGCCGCGTTGGGGTCGCCGGTCACGCCGTACGCCGGGAAGCCGGACTTGAGGACGAGCTGCGGCTTGGCGCCGAAGTACTCCGGGCGCCACAGCACGATGTCGGCGAGCTTGCCGACCTCGATCGAGCCGACCTCGTGCGCGAGGCCGTGTGCGAGAGCCGGGTTGATGGTCAGCTTGGCCATGTAGCGCAGGACGCGGGCGTTGTCGTCGGTCTCGCCGTCGCCCTCCATCGGGCCCAGCTCGGCCTTCATCTTGCCGGCCATGGCGAAGGTACGGCGGACCGTCTCGCCCGCGCGGCCCATGCCCTGTGCGTCGGACGAGGTGATGCCGATCGCGCCCAGGTCGTGCAGCACGTCCTCGGCGCCCATGGTGCCGGCCCGGATGCGGTCGCGGGCCATGGCGGCGTCGCCGGGCAGGTCGGTCTTCAGGTCGTGGACGGAGACGATCATGCCGTAGTGCTCGGCGACCGCGTCCCGGCCGAAGGGCAGGGTGGGGTTGGTGGAGGAGCCGATGACGTTCGGCACTCCGGCCATCTTGAGCACGTTGGGCACGTGCCCGCCGCCGCAGCCCTCGATGTGGAAGGCGTGGATGGTGCGGCCCTCCAGCACCCTCAGCGTGTCCTCGACCGACAGGCACTCGTTCAGGCCGTCGCTGTGCAGGGCGACCTGGACGTCGTGCTCCTCGGCGACCCTGAGTGCCGTGTCGAGCGCGCGCGTGTGGGCGCCCATGTCCTCGTGCACCTTGAAGCCGCTCGCCCCGCCCTCGGCCAGGGCCTCGATGAGCGGCGCTTCGTGCGAGGAGGAACCCCGGCCCAGGAAGCCGATGTTGACCGGCCAGGCGTCGAAGGCGCTGAACGCGTGCCGCAGCGCCCAGGGCGAGTTCACGCCGACGCCCCACACCGGGCCGAACTCCTGCCCGATGATGGTGGTCACGCCGGAGGCGAGGGAGGCCTCCATGATGCGCGGCGACAGCAGATGGACGTGGGTGTCGACGGCCCCGGCGGTGGCGATGAGCCCCTCGCCGGACACGATCGACGTACCGGTGCCGACCACGACGTCCACCCCGTCGAGGGTGTCGGGGTTCCCGGCCCGCCCGATCGCGCAGATGCGGCCCTCGCGGATGCCGATGGACACCTTGCGGATGCCCTGTGCCGCGTCGATCACGACGACGTTGCTGATCACGACGTCACAGGTCTCGCGGACGGCGGCGGCCTTCAGGTGCAGCCCGTCGCGGGCGGTCTTGCCGAACCCGGCCAGGAACTCGTCGCCGTACTTCTGCGAGTCGGACTCGACGCGGATCGTCAGACCGGAGTCGCCGAGGCGGATGCGGTCCCCGGCGCGGGGTCCGTGGGTGGCCGCGTAGGCGTGGGGGTCGATGTGGATCGACTCGTCGATCTCGCGTCCCTTCGAGCGGCTCATCGCTCGCCTCCTTCCGGTGTGGCTCCTTGGGTGACTCCGAGATATCCGCAGGCGGCGGCCCTGCGCAGGGCCTCCTCCTTCGCTCCGGGCGCGTCCAGCGGCCCGTCGACCAGTCCGGCGAAGCCGATCGCGATCCGCTCGCCGCCGATCGGGACCAGCCCGACCTCGCCGCTCTCCCCCGGCCCGAACCGCACGGAGGACCCGGCGGGTACGGCGAGCCGCATGCCGTAGGCCTTCTCCCGTACGAAGTCCAGCCGCGGGTTGGCCTCGAAGAAGTGGAAGTGGGAGGTGACGGAGACCGGCACGGTCGCTGTGTTGGTGACCGTGAGCCGGAGCGCCGGCTCGGGCTCGGGGTGCCCGGGGCCCGGCAGCAGCGCGCCAGGACCCTCCGCGCCCGAGCCGGCGCCGATCGGGTCGGAGACCACCGCGAGCCGGGAGCCGTCGTCGAAGACGGCCTCGACGTGCACCTCGGTGACGACGTCGGCGACGCCCGGCAGCACGTCCTCGGGACCGAGGACCGACCGGGCGGCCTCGATGGCCTCCGCGAGCCGCCGGCCGTCCCGCGCGGCCTCGCAGACGGTGTCCGCGATCAGCGCGGTGGCCTCCGGCACGTTGAGCCTGAGACCGCGCGCCCGGCGGGCCCGGGCCAGCTCGGCGGCCCCGAAGAGCAGCAGCCGGTCACGTTCCGTGGGGGTCAGTCTCACGACGCGGCACCTCCTTGCCTTCCACACGTTTGAGCATCACTCTAAACGCACTCTTCATGAAACAGAAGCATTGACCGATGACCACTGTTCACGTCACATTGAACGTCGCTCAAACTCTCAGAGGCGGCCGTCGAAGGAGACTCAGCCATGCCGATCGAACAGCACGGTGTCGACACCATCCCGGACGAGGAACGGACCAGCGGGCCGCGGGACCTGGTCTCGATCCTGCTCGGGTCCAACCTCTGCCTCGGGGTGATCATCTTCGGCTGGCTGCCGCCGTCCTTCGGGCTCGGCTGGTGGGCGTCGGTGACCGCGATCGTGGCGGGCACGGTGATCGGCACGCTGTTCACGGCCCCGCTGGCGCTGGTCTCCCTGCGCACCGCGACCAACCTGTCCACCTCCTCCGGCGCCCAGTTCGGCGTGCGGGGCCGGCTGGTCGGCTCGGTCGTCGGACTGCTGCTGGCCCTCGGCTACACCGCCCTGACCGTGTGGATCGGCGGCGACGTGATGCTGAGCGTGCTCGGCCGGCTGTTCGGGCTGCCCGCGGACGGGGTGTCGTACGCCGCCGTCTACGCGCTGCTCGCCGCGGCGACGGTCGCGGGCGCGGTGTACGGCTACCGGGTGCTGCTCGCCATGTCCCGGGTGCTGGCGATCGGCATGACCACGCTGCTGGTCCTCGGGATCTTCGCCTACGCCCCGCACTTCACGACCTCGGCGCTGCCGGGCGCGGGCGGCTATCTGCTGGGCTCCTTCTGGCCGACCTGGTTCCTGGCGGCGGTGGCGGCGGGGCTGTCCGGACCGATCGCCTTCATCACCCTGCTCGGCGACTACACCCGCTACATCTCCCCCGCCCGAAACTCCAGCCGCCGCGTCCTGCACGCCACCTGGCTCGGGCTGATCCTCGGCCTGCTGGTGCCCCAGCTGTTCGGCACCTTCACGGCGTACGCGGCCCGCGCGGCCACCGACTACGCCGGTCCCCTGGTCTCCGCCTCGCCCACCTGGTACCTGGTCCCGCTGCTGCTGTCCGCCTCCGCGGGCTCGGTCGGCAACGCGGGCCTGATGCTCTACTCCATGGGCCTCGACCTGGACGCGATCCTGCCCCGCGCCTCCCGCGCCCGCGCCACCTACACGGTCGCCATCGTGGCCACGGCCTGCGTCTTCGTCGGCCACTACGCCTGGAACGCCCAGTCCGCGATGACGTCCTTCGTCCTCCTCCTCACCGCCATCGGCACCCCGTGGGCGGTCATCACCCTCATCGGCTTCGCCCGCTGCCGCGGTGTGTACGACGCCGACGCCCTCCAGGTCTTCAACCGCCGCTCACGGGGCGGGATCTACTGGTACCGGGCCGGCTGGAACATCCGCGCCGCCGTGTCCTGGGCGGCCGGCGCGGCGGTCGGCCTGCTGGCGGTGTCCCTGCCGTCGTACGAGGGCCCCCTGCTGAAGCTGACCGGCGGGGTGGACTGCAGCTTCCTGCTGTCGGGCCTCGTGGGCGGGCTGGTGTACCTGCTGCTGACGCTCACCCCGGAACGCGCGAGGGCCGCCGCGGAACCCGACCAAGAGTCCGAGGCGGCCCTGAGCGCGTAGCGCAAAGGGGCGCGGGGCTGTGTCTGATATGCGGCTACCGCCGCGTGGGCGCGACCAGCCACAACGGCGCAGCAGACGAAAGCCGGCCGATCGCGCCAGTCCCCGCCGAGCCATCAGCCGATACGGTGCATCCAGCCGTGCTTGTCCTCGGCCGTACCGCGCTGGATGTCGAGCAGAGCCTGGCGCAGGCGCAGGGTGACCTCGCCGGGCTCTCCGTCCGACTGCTTCCACTCGGCAGAGGCCCGCTTCACCGTGCCGACCGGAGTGATCACGGCCGCCGTGCCACAGGCGAAGACCTCGGTGAGGGTGCCGTTCTCGGAGTCGCGCTGCCACTGCTCGACGGAGACGCGGCCCTCCTCGGACTCGTAGCCGAGGTCGCGGGCGACGGCCAGCAGGGAGTCACGGGTGACGCCCTCCAGGATGGAGCCGGTCAGGGTCGGCGTGACGATCACCGGCTTTTCATTGGATGCAGCCCCGTACACGAAGTACAGGTTCATGCCGCCCAGCTCCTCGACCCACTGGTGCTCGACCGCGTCGAGGTAGCAGACCTGGTCGCAGCCCTTGGCGGCGGCCTCGGCCTGGGCGAGCAGGGACGCGGCGTAGTTGCCGCCGGTCTTCGCGTCGCCCATGCCGCCGGGGACGGCGCGGACGCGGTCCTCGGAGACCCAGATCGACACCGGCTTCACGCCGCCCGGGAAGTAGGCGCCGGCCGGGGAGGCGATGACGAGGAACAGGTACTCGTTGGCGGGCTTGACGCCGAGGCCGACCTCGGTGGCGATCATGAACGGACGCAGGTAGAGGGACTCCTCGCCGCCGTGCGCGGGCACCCAGTCCTTGTCCTGCTGGACCAGGGCGTCACAGGCCTCGATGAACGTCTCGACCGGCAGCTCGGGCATGGCCAGGCGCTTGGCGGAGCGCTGGAAGCGCTTGGCGTTCTGGTCGGGGCGGAACATGGCGACCGAGCCGTCGGGCTGGCGGTAGGCCTTCAGGCCCTCGAAGATCTCCTGGGCGTAGTGCAGGACGTTGGTGGCCGGGTCGAGGGGGATCGGCGCGTACGGAACGAGCTGGCCGTCGTGCCAGCCGCGGCCCTCGGTCCACTTGATCGTCACCATGTGGTCGGTGAAGTGGCGGCCGAATCCGGGGCTGGCCAGGATCGCCTCGCGCTCCGCGGCGGCGAGCGGAAGGGCGGAGGGCTTGAGCTCGATCGTGGGCGTCGTCATGAGTGGTTGTCCTTCACCGGTTGTGTAGTGACGGGCCGCATCCACGCCCACTGCTAGGACGTCCGAGCTTTCCCTCATACCGCGGCTCCGCGTTCGATTATCGCGCGGGGCTCCGGCCGGAAGGGAATCGGGGTGAAAACGGTCCAGGGTTGATGGTGGCACCCGACGACCGCATAGGAAAAGCCGCCGGGTGCGGATGCGACCCGGCGGCTTGCTGTGTAGCGCGGCGGGTCAGCCGGCTACTCGTACGGCGAGCGCGTCGCCGATCTCGGAGGTGGAGCGGGCAGGCTTGCCGACGCGTTCGGTGAGGTCGGCGGCGACCGCCGTGTCGATGCGGTCGGCTTCGGCGTCGTAGCCGAGGTGGCGCAGCAGCAGGGCGACGGACAGGACCGTGGCGGTGGGGTCGGCCTTGCCCTGGCCGGCGATGTCCGGGGCCGAGCCGTGGACCGGCTCGAACATCGACGGGAACTCGCGGCTGGGGTTGATGTTGCCGGAGGCGGCCACGCCGATGCCGCCGGAGACGGCCGCGGCGAGGTCGGTGATGATGTCGCCGAAGAGGTTGTCGGTGACGATCACGTCGAACCGCTCGGGCTGGGTGACCAGGTAGATGGTGGCCGCGTCGACGTGGATGTAGTCGGTCTCGACCTCGGGGAACTCCGCGGCGACCTTGTTGAAGATGTTCGTCCACAGGTGCCCGGCGAAGGTCAGCACGTTGTTCTTGTGGACCAGCGTGAGCTTCTTGCGCGGGCGGGCCTGGGCGCGGGCGAAGGCGTCGCGGACCACGCGCTCGACACCGAAGGCCGTGTTGACGGAGACCTCGGTGGCGACCTCGTGCTCGGTGCCCTTGCGGATGGTGCCGCCGTTGCCCGTGTAGGGGCCCTCGGTGCCCTCGCGGACGACGACGAAGTCGATCTCGGGCTGGCCGGCCAGCGGGGTCGCGACACCGGGCAGCAGCTTCGACGGACGCAGGTTGACGTGGTGGTCGAAGGCGAAGCGGAGCTTGAGCAGGAAGCCGCGCTCCAGGACGCCGGACGGGACACTCGGGTCACCGATCGCGCCGAGCAGAATGACGTCGTGCTGCTTGAGGGCGGCGAGGTCGGCGTCGGTGAGCGTCTCACCGGTGGCGTGGTAGCGCTTGGCGCCGAAGTCGTACTCCTTGGTCTCCAGCTTCACATCCTGCGGCAGGACGGCGGAGAGGACCTTGAGACCCTCGGCCACGACCTCCTGGCCGATGCCGTCACCGGGGATCACTGCGAGATTGAGGCTGCGAGACATGTCGGCACCCTACTCCTCGTCCCAGGTGATGACATGCCCCGTCCGCCATACGGACACCCGTACGGGTTGCGGGTGTCATCCCGTCGGCTGTCGTTCACCCGTATGTGGCACGGGTGTTGGACCCCGGTGGCATCTTCCCCATCATGGAGACCCCCGACTTCGGCATCCCGCGGCAGCTCGCCGAACGCATGAGCATGGCGGAACAGTACGAGTACCTGCACACCCGGCTGGTCCGCCGCCGCACCCTGGTGACGGCGGGCGCGGTGGCGGGCGGCCTGCTGACCGGCTGTTCCTCCGCCTCCGGTACGGCGCGCCCGGCCCCGGCCGCCTCGCGGGTGTCCGGCTCGGTGGTCCGGCCCTTCGGCCGCCATCTGGCCTTCGGCGCCGACCCGAAGACGCAGATGCGGATCTCCTGGCAGCTGCCGTTCGCGGTGCGGCGGCCGTACGTGCGCGTCGGGCTGCGCCCCGACGACCTCGGCCGCCGGATCCCGGCCGAGGTGCGCAGCCTGCACACGCCCGGGGTGCAGGGGGTGCGGCCCGCGGTCGAGCAGTACTACGTGCACGCGGCCCTGGACGGCCTGCGGCCCGGCACGACGTACTACTACGGCGTCGGCCACGACGGCTGGGACCCGGCCGCTCCCGCCCACCGCGCCACCCTCGCCTCCTTCCGCACCGCACCCGCGACCCCGGAGCGCTTCGTCTTCACGGCCTTCGGCGACCAGGGCGTGGGGCAGGCCGCGAACGCCAACGACCACCTCGTGAAGCAGCAGGACCCCGCCTTCCATCTGCACGCGGGCGACATCTGCTATGCCGACGTCAACGGCGCGGGACAGACCGAGGACGGCTACGACCCCACATTCTGGGACCAGTTCCTGAAGCAGAACGACCCGGTCGCCAGGTCGGTGCCGTGGATGGTGACGACCGGCAACCACGACATGGAGGCCTGGTACTCGCCGGACGGCTACGGCGGACAGCTGGCCCGGTTCTCCCTGCCGGACAACGGCTTCGACCCGCACGGGACACCGGGCGCCTACGCGTTCACCTACGGCAACACCGGCTTCGTGGCGCTGGACGCCAACGACGTGTCGTACGAGATCCCGGCCAACTTCGGGAACAGCGGCGGCCGGCAGACCAAGTGGCTGGACGCGAAGCTGGGCGAGCTGCGCGCGACGAAGGGCGTGGACTTCCTGGTCGTCTACTTCCACCACTGCGCGTACTCCACCTCGCAGCACGCCTCGGACGGGGGTGTCCGCAAAAAGTGGCTGCCGCTGTTCGCGAAGCATCAGGTGGACCTGGTGATCAACGGGCACAACCACGTGTACGAGCGGACGGACGCGATCAAGGGCGGTGAGGTCGGCAGGTCCGTCCCGATCGGTGCGTCGACGGATCCGACGCGGGACGGGATCGTGTACGTCACCGCGGGTGGCGGCGGCCGGGACCTGTACTCCTTCCCCTCGGGCGTCAAGGACAGCTACGAGGGTCGGGTCACCCGGCACGACGCCGTGGAGACCTTCCAGTGGGCCAAGGGCAAGGAGCGCGCGCCGGAGACGGCCTCGTGGTCGCGGGTGCGCTACACCGGCTTCTCGCTGCTGAAGGTGGAGGCAGAGCCGGGTCCGTCACCGCGGCTCACGGTGTCGGCACTGGCCGAGGACGGACGGCGGATCGACCACTTCGAGGTGCGGCGCGGCGGCTGAGGCCGCGCCGCACCCATGGGGGTCCCCCCGCTCGAGCGAAGCCGAGAGTGGGGGAGGGTGCGGCTCCCGGATCAGTGGCGGCTCAGTGGCCGGTCTCGCCGCCGTTGTCGCGGCGGTCGAGGGCGCGCTGGAGGGCGGCGGCGGCGTTCTTGCGGTCGGACTCGCTCGTGCGGGACACGTGGCGGACTCGGCGGCGGACGGTCGTCTCGGCCATGGAAATCGACTCCTTCGGCAAACCGGAGTGCGGCAAGGGGGGTTACGAGACGCCGGAGGGCGGGGAGCGGTGCCGCAGGGGTTGCCTGCACGGGGCCCGGCTCACGACCGCCATTCGCTTGATCGAGCGAGACGTTCGGCTCCTACAAAGTTAAGGGAGCGGGCCGCGCCTGTCTCCACAATTACTCGGACTTCCTACTATCTGAGACGGTGGACTGGGTCACACCTGGGTCACACCGCTGTGACCTGCGCTTTCGCTGTACGCGGGTGGAGGGAGCGCAGCTCCCGGACGAGCGCCCGAACGGCGGAGGTCGTGGCCAGTTCCGGGGTGGTGACGTAGCCGACGGAACGGTGCGGCCGCTCCGGTCCGAGGTCGGTGACGGCCACGGAGGGCGGGGCCCCGGTGAGGGAGAGAGCGGGCATGATCGCCATGCCGAGACCGCTGCCCACCATCGACAGCACCGCCCCGTCGTCCTCGGCGCGGACGGTCGCGGCCGGGATCCAGTCCTGGGCGGCCCACCAGTCGCGGGTGTAGGAGCCGCAGTTCTCCATCCAGTCGACCAGCGGGAGGGTGCGCGGGGCCGGGTGTCCGGCCGGGTGGACCAGGGAGTACGGCTCCTCCAGCAGCACGTCGCCGACCAGCCCGGCGGGCAGCGGCGAGCCGCCGCCGAGGGTGGCGATGCCGAGGTCGGCCCGTCCTTCGGCGACCTCGCCGGCGGTGCCGGGACCCAGTTCCCGTACGACGGTGACGCTCACCTCGATGCCCGGGTGCCGTAGCGCGAGCCGCTCCAGGACGGGCGGCAGCAGATGCAGGGCCGCGCTGCGGAAGGCGGCGACGCGCAGCGCTCCGGTGGCCTCGCCGGTGCCCGCGCCCCGGGCGTCGGCGGCCAGCGCATGGAGCATCCGCAGCACGCGCCGCGCATGGGCCGCCGCCCGCTCCCCGGCGGGTGTCGGCCGGGCACCGAACCGGCCGCGCTCGAAGAGGACGACGCCCAGCGATGGGGGTCCCCCCGCTCGAGCGAAGCCGAGAGTGGGGGAGTTCGATGCCGCGCACGGCGTGGGACACGGCGGACTGGGTGGCCCCGAGCCGGGCGGCCGCCGCCGAGAAGCCGCCCTCGTCGGCCACGGCGACGAGGATCCTCAGCTCCTGCGGGGCAAGGTCAGCTGCTGTCACCGGGGGCTCCCACCTGCGTCTATGCGGGCAGCTCATGGATCGCCGCGTTCCATGAGCGCAACCCTCTGCCCGGCCCCGGGTACGGCCCTGCTGGAGAACCTGTACTGGTCCGTGGACCCCTACCACCGCGAAATGATGGACGGCGACTTCGAGTTGAACGCTCCGCTGGAGGGCCGCACCCTGGGCCGGGTCGTCGCCTCCCGCACCCCGGCGCTCCCCGAGGGCGAGATCGTCTTCCACCGGCAGGGCTGGCGCACGCTCCCCCACTGCCTGAAGGGCGTGGGGGGACCCCCACCGTGGTCCGCCCCGAGGAGGTCAGGCGACTCCCCCACCACGCGGGCGTGCCGCTGTCGGCGTACCTGAGCGTGCTGGGCGGCACGGGCCTGACCGCCTACGTCGGCCTCACCCGGATCGCCGGGCTGCGCGAGGGTGACGACGTGTTCGTCTCCGGCGCGGCGGGCGGGGTCGGCACGGCCACCGGCCGCTTCGCCCGGCTGCTGGGCGCGGGCCGCCTGATCGGCAGCGCGGGTTCACCGGAGAAGGGGAAGTACCTGACGGAGCAGGTCGGTTACGACGTGGCCTTCGACTACCACTCCGCCCCGGTCTCCGAACTCCTCGGCGCGGCGATCGGCGCACTGCGGGAGCGGGGCCGGGTGGTGCGGATCGGCACGATCAGCCAGTACAACACCCCGGACGCGCCGCCGGTCGTCTTCAACCACGCGGACGTCGTGGAGAAGAGCCTGCGCATCGAGGGCTTCCTGGTGAGCGGCCACCGGGACGCGCAGGAGGAGCTGTACGACTTCGCCGTACCGCACCTGCGCAGCGGGGCGCTCGCGCTCGACGAGACGGTGGTCGACGGGTTCGAGCTGATCGTGGAGGCGTTCCTGCTGATGCTGCGGGGCGGCAACACGGGGAAGATCCTGATCCGCAAGGCGTGACCGGCCTTACGAGCCTGATATTCCGTCAGGTGACGTCCCCGTCACGCCAGTCGAAGACGAGGGCATGGGCCGGGTCCAGGGGTCCGGCGAGCGCGAGCCTGACGTACACGCCCCCTTCCTCCTCCGGGAGCCGGACGATCCCGTCCGGCGAGAGGGCGCACACCTGCCCGCTCCACTGCTGCCAGCCGCGGGCCGTGTACAGCGGGGCGCCGTCCTCGCTCGCGGAGAGCGCGCCGAGGTCGTAGGCCCGGTCGACGATCCGCTCCAGGGCCCCCATCACCCGCCCGCCGAGCCCGGTCCGGCGCAGATCGGCCCGTACGGCGACGGCCTCCACGTATCCGGTGCGCAGCCAGCGCCCCCGGTGCAGTGTCCGCCGCATCACGACCGAGCCGTGCGCGGCGAGCCCGGCATCGTCGTGGACGAGGGCGTGCATGCCGCCGAGGCCGTGGTCCCAGTCCTCGTCACCGAAGCCCCCGTCGAAGGCCTCGTCGAGGAGGGCGCGGGCGGCGCGGAGGTCGGCGGGGTCGAGGTCGGCGGTGTGGGCGGTGCGCAGAGGAAGGGTCACGGACCAAGCATCCCCAGCCTGAGCGCCTCCCGGAAGCCCTTCGGGTCCTCCGCCCACGGCAGGTGCCCGGCGTCCGGGAGGATCACCCGGCGGGCGTGGGGCAGGGCCTTCGCGAGGGAGTCGACGGCCGTGCGCGGCCGGATGTCCCGGGCACCGTCGATGATCAGCACCGGTACGTCGAGCCCCTCGCAGGCGCTGTACAGCTCCGGGGTGCCCCAGACGCGCTTGCGCTCCTCGTTGAGCACCGTGTTGGACTCGGCGTTGATCCCGAACCACGGGTCGGCCATGCGCCCGGCGGGCTCCAGGGCTCCGTCCCGGTCCTCGAACTCCGCGGACCACTGCAGGACCGCCCGCTCCCGCTCCTCGTCCCGTGTGCGCTCCGCGCGTGCGGTCAACTCCTGCCAGCGGGCCAGGCGTTCGGGGTGGTCGGCGAGGCGGGTGAGGAAGGTGTGGTGGTAGGCGCCGTACCAGTCGGAGTCCGGGCCGATGCCCGTGCCCGCGACGTACACCAGACAGCGCACGCGGTCCGGGTGCGCCAGGGCGTAGCTCAGCGCCAGCTGCGCACCCCAGGAGTGGCCGAGCAGCGCCATCCGCTCCAGCCCGAAGTGCCCTCGTACGGCGTCCAGATCGGCGACGAACCGCTCGCTCGTCCACGGCCCGTCGCAGCGCTCGGAGCGCCCGCAGCCCCGCTGGTCCCAGCGGATCACCGGGGTCACGTCCGCGAGCAGTTCGGCCACGTCACCGAACATGTCCCACAGGCCGGGCCCGCCGTGGCACAGCACCAGCGGGTCGCCCTCGCCGCCCGAGCGTTCCGCCCACAGCCGTACTCCGTCGTCCGTCGTCACCGTCATGGGTCAAGTGTGACCGCTCCCCCTTTTGCAGGGGGATTCCCGAGTGCCCTCAGCTGCGCGAGGTGGCACGCAGGCGCAAGCCGACAGTGGCGAGACCTTCGAAGGTGGCGACCTGGTAGGTGGGTTCCGGTCCGGGCGGCTCGCTCAAGTGGCAGCAGCGGGCGGTCTGCGCGGTCAGGAGCGTCAGCATCGCCATGGCCAGGGCGGCTCCCTCGCAGGCATGCGGCCCGGTACCGAAGGGGAGGAAGATCCCGGGTTCCGCCGACGGGCCCGGATCATCGAGCCAGCGCTCGGGCTGGAACCGGTCCGGCTCGGAGTGTTCCCGTGCGTCGCGGTGGGCGGTGTAGAGGCAGACGAGAACGGTGGACCCGGCGTCGACGGTGTAGTCGGCGAGCTGAGTCTGTCGCGTGGCGCGCCGGGTCAGCAGCCAGCTCGGGGGGTGCAGTCGGAGCACCTCGCGGACCACTGCCTGGGTGTATCGCAGGCTGTCGAGGTGAGCGCTGGTCGTCGCAGCCGGGTCCGCGGGCAGCAGGGCGGCGGCTTCGGCCGCGACGCGGTCCGCCGCCTGGGGGTACCGGGCCAGGTGGAGCAGGACCCATCCGGCTGCCCGGGTAGGTGTCTCGAAGGTGGCGACGGTGATTCCGGGGAGAGTGTCGAGGACGGCCTCTTCCGGCAGTGGGCCATAGCGGGAGGAGGGCCGGAGCATCTGTCCCAGCACGTCGTCTCCGAGCCGGCCCGATGAACGGCGCCGGCGGACGATGGGCCGCAGAGCGTCGGTGAAGGCCACTTGCTGCCGTGTGCGGAACCGCCGCGCCGGTGTGGGGACCCAGTGCGGCCATACCCAGCGCGTGGGGCGTACGAGCACCTCCCGGGCCAGGAAGAGCTGTGAGGCGAAGGGCAGCAGGGTGGGAGCGTCCTCGGAGAAGAGGTAGCGCACGCCGATCTCTGCCAGGGCGTGCCGGACCGGGGGCAGAATCTCGACGTCCTGGCCCGTGGGCCACTGGTCGGCGCATCGAGCGGCACCGAGCGCGATCTCACCGATCCGGGCTGCAACCGCCTGCGCGCGCAGTCCGCGCATGCGGGCGGCGTGAGCGTGGGCGCGCTGCTCAGGCGTCGGTGCTCCGCTCGACCGCTTCAACGGCGGGAAGAGAGGCGAGGGTGCCTTGAGGAAGTCCTGCGGGCGGCGCAGGACTGCTTCACACGGCCCGGCCGTAGCGGCTACGTAGACACCCGGCTCAAGCTGCCAGACGTCCCCGCACTCGTCGGCGCCACGGCGCGCCAGCGCCAGCCGGTCGCGGCTCCAGGCCGCGAAGCCGCCTTCGGGCAACCGCGGCGGCTCGTCCATTCGGCCCATGAGATCGTCCCGGGAGCCGGCGGGTGCCCGGGGGCGCCCGCCGGTAGTGCGGTCAGGTCCAGTCGCCGGCGTACGCGTTCCAGTCGTGTTCCCCGTACGCACCGTAGTGGCGGGTGAAGGACAGCTTGCCGAGCAGCTTGGCGATCATGATGTACTCCTCTCGCCTGTGTGAGGACTCCCAGCCGAGGGTTCAGCAAAGAAGTTCCCTCCAGCACCAAATGCCACGCGTGCCATGTTGCCACATATGACCCATTTGGTGGGTAAGCCATCGGTATGGATATACCGGCTGGCGACCGTCCGGAATTGGAAACGGGCCGGGAAGCCTGCTCGGATGTCAGGCTTCCCGGCCCGTCGCTCGGGGGGGCTGAGGATCAGCCCATATGCGGGTACGTGTAGTCGGTCGGCGCGACCAGGGTCTCCTTGATGGCGCGGGTCAGGGTCCAGCGCAGCAGGTTCTGCGGGGCGCCGGCCTTGTCGTTGGTGCCGGAGGCGCGGCCGCCGCCGAAGGGCTGCTGGCC
Source organism: Streptomyces diastatochromogenes (assembly GCF_002242805.1). Classification (GTDB taxonomy): domain Bacteria; phylum Actinomycetota; class Actinomycetes; order Streptomycetales; family Streptomycetaceae; genus Streptomyces; species Streptomyces diastatochromogenes. The sequence goes on from NZ_MCGQ01000034.1 coordinate 206,643, forward strand.
GACGACGGCGCCGGTCGACTTGTCGTTGATGTAGAAGTTGCCGGCCGCGTAGCGCAGCTTCTCCATCGTGTACGCCGCCGCGGCGCGGTCGTTGGAGATGACCGAGCCGGTGAGGGCGTAGTCGGAGACCGACTCCATCTGCTCCAGCATCTCGTCGTACTTGTCGTCCTCGTAGACGTGGATACCGAGGACCGGACCGAAGTACTCGGTGCGGAAGATCTCGTTCTCCGGGTCGGTGGAGACGATGACGGTCGGGCGGACGAAGTAGCCGACCGAGTCGTCGTAGGTGCCGCCCGCGACGATCGTGCAGGTCGGGTCCTCCTTGGCGCGGTCGATCGCGGCCTTGTTCTTGGCGAAGGCACGGTCGTCGATCACGGCGCCGACGAAGTTCGTCAGGTCGGTGACGTCACCCATGGTCAGGTAGTCGACCTCGGCCGCGAACTCCTCCTTGAAGCCCGAGTTCCAGATGGAGGCCGGGATGTAGGCGCGGGAGGTCGCGCTGCACTTCTGGCCCTGGTACTCGAAGGCGCCGCGGGTGAGGGCGGTCTTCAGGACGGCGCGGTCGGCGCTCGGGTGGGCGACGAGGAAGTCCTTGCCGCCGGTCTCGCCGACCAGACGCGGGTAGGAGCGGTACTTCTCGATGTTGTTGCCGACCGTCTTCCACAGGTACTGGAAGGTCCTGGTCGAGCCGGTGAAGTGGATGCCGGCGAGGTCGCGGTGCTCCAGGGCGACCTTGGAGACCTCGATGCCGTCACCGGTGACGAGGTTGATGACGCCCTTGGGCAGACCGGCCTCCTCCAGCAGCTGCATGAGGAGGACGGCGGCGTGGGTCTGCGTCGGGGACGGCTTCCAGACCACCACGTTGCCCATCAGCGCGGGCGCGGTGGGCAGGTTGCCCGCGATGGCGCTGAAGTTGAAGGGCGTGATCGCGTAGACGAAGCCCTCCAGCGGACGGTGGTCCATGCGGTTCCACACGCCCGGGGAGTTCGCCGGGGGCTGCTCGGCGAGGATCTGGCGGGCGTAGTGGACGTTGAAGCGCCAGAAGTCGACCAGCTCGCAGGGGGTGTCGATCTCGGCCTGCTGGGCGGTCTTGGACTGGCCGAGCATGGTGGAGGCGGCGATGGTCTCGCGCCAGGGGCCGGCCAGCAGCTCGGCGGCGCGCAGGATGATCGCCGCGCGGTCGTCGAAGGACATCGCGCGCCAGGCCGGCGCGGCGGCCAGGGCCGCGTCGACGGCGTCCTGAGCGTCCTGCTGGGTGGCGTTGCGCAGGGTGCCGATGACGGCCTTGTGGTTGTGCGGCTGGACCACCTGGATGGTCTCGCCGGCGCCCATCCGCCGCTCGCCGCCGATGGTCATCGGCAGGTCGATCGGGTTCTCGGCCAGCTCCTTGAGCTTGGCCTCCAGGCGGGCGCGCTCGGGCGAGCCGGGGGCGTAGCCGTGCACCGGCTCGTTGACGGGGGTGGGGACCTGGGTCACAGCGTCCATGAGATCCGTAACTCCTTGTACGTGAGCGGGTGTTCGGGCTCAGCCCTTGCTGACCATGGAGCGGAGGAAGAAGCGCAGGTTGGCCGGCTTCTCCGCGAGACGGCGCATGAAGTAGCCGTACCAGTCGGTGCCGTAGGCGGTGTAGACGCGCATGCGGTGGCCCTCGGCGGCCAGCCGCAGGTGCTCCTCGCCGCGGATGCCGTAGAGCATCTGGAACTCGTACTCGTCCAGTTTGCGCCCGGCCTGGTGGGCCAGTTCCTGGGCGATGGCGATGAGGCGCGGGTCGTGGGACCCGATCATCGGGTAGCCCTCGCCCTCCATCAGGGTCTTCAGGATGCGCACGTAGGCCTTGTCGATCTCGTGCTTCTGCTGGAAGGCGACCTCGGCGGGCTCCTTGTAGGCGCCCTTCACCAGGCGGACGCGGCTGCCGGCCGCGGCGAGGCGGCGGGCGTCGGCCTCGGTGCGGAAGAGGTAGGCCTGGATGACGCAGCCGGTCTGCGGGAAGTCCCTGCGCAGTTCCTCGTGGATGGCGAACATCGAGTCCAGGGTGGTGTGGTCCTCGGCGTCCAGCGTGACCGTCGTGCCGATGGCGGCGGCGGCCACGACGACGGGCCGGACGTTGGCGAGGGCCAGTTCGTGGCCGCCTTCCAGCGCCTGCCCGAACATCGACAGCTTGACGGACATCTCGACCTTCTCGCCCAGCTCCAGGTCGCGCAGCCGGTCGATCAGCTCCAGGTAGGCGTCCCGGGCGGCGGTGGCCTGCTCGGGGGTGGTGATGTCCTCGCCGACGACGTCCATCGTCAGCTCCAGGCCCTTGGCGGTCAGGTCCTTGATGATCGGGACGATGTCGCGCACGGTCTCACCGGGGATGAAGCGGTCCACGACCTGCTTGGTCACCGGGGCCGCCGAGATCAGGCGTCGCATCCGGTCGCTGCGCGACGCGGCGAGAATCACGGGACCCAGCACGGGGCACCTCCACAACAAAAGCACCGAAAGACGGCCGACATCCCACGATTCGGGTACGGCACGGAGAACCACCGTGAAACCTAAGGATCTCTCCGATCGTCGGCCATCGACAGCTGTCACGCATCCGTGCACTGGATCTCAGACAGATGTATGAAGGCGGCGCGGAAATGCGCGAGAATGCCCGGGTGGCGGCGGAATTCAAGGCTGATTACCAGGAGCTGGTGGACGAGATCTCGGAGCTGCTGGGGGCGCCCGCGACCCTGGAGAACCGCGACTTCGAGCTGATCGCCTTCGGCGCGTACGACAGTGAGGGCGACCTCGATCCCTCGGCGCTGGACCCGGTGCGCACCCGGTCGATCCTGACCCGGCGCTCCACGGCGGCCGTGCGGGCGTGGTTCGAGGGCTTCGGCATCACGCGCGCGACGGGACCGGTACGGATCCCGCGGACCCCGGAGGCGGGGGTGAACCGGGGCCGTATCTGCCTGCCGGTACGCCATCGGGGCGTGGTGCTGGGTTACGTCTGGCTCCTGGACTACGACCCCGGCCCCACGGACGCCCAGCTGACCGCCGCGATGCAGGTGACGGGCCGGATCGGTGCCCTGCTCGCCGACGAGGCGCAGGCGGGGGCGGGCTTGAGCCGGGAGCTGCGGGCGGTGCTGACGGCGGAGAGCGGGTGGCAGCGGGACATGGCGGTGGCCGAGTTCCGCACGGCCCTGGGTCCCCGCGCGGACGCCCCGCACACCCTGGTCTGCGTCGCCCCCTGGCCCTCGGCCGACCCGGACGAGGCCCCCTCGGTCCGGACGGTCCCGCACGCCACTGCGCTGTGCACGGTGCCGTGGGGGACGACCGGTCAGAGCCTCGCGATCCTGGTGCGGCTGCGCTCGACGGATGTGGCGGTACCGGCGTCGACGGCGGCCTCGCGGCTGTTGAAGGAGGCGGAGGGGAAGCGGTCGGGCGCGGCCGCGGCCGGTGTCGGCGAACCCCGCTCCGGCCTCGCCGAACTGGGCACGGTCTGGCAGGAGGCCTCCGCCGCCGCGCGCGCCGCGCTGGCCGAGCCGCGGCTGGGGCCCGTGGCCGAGTGGCGGCGCATCGGCCCGTACCGACTGCTGACCGCGCTGCCCCCGGAGGCCGCCCGCGACCCGGCCGTCGCCCTCCTCCTCTCCCCCGCCCACCAGGAACTGGCCCGCACGGCCGAGGTCTATCTGGACCGCGCGGGCCAGGCCGGCCGCGCCGCGGCCGAGCTGGGCATCCACCGCCAGACCCTCTACTACCGCCTCTCCCGGGTGGAGCAGCTGACGGACCTGGACCTGGACGACGGCGAGGACCGCCTGCTGCTGCACATGGCACTCAAGAGGGCGCGGCTCTAGGACCTGTCAGCGGCACTGTCCGGACCGTGGCCCGCTCACCGTGTTGCCACTCTGGTTCAGGGCGGGTTCGTTGCCGTCGCAGGAGAGCGGGCCGTTGACCTGGTTGTCCTCGAACGTGGGGGTGGCCTCGTCGGCCAGCGGGCCGCTGCCGCTGTTGCCGGTGACGCTCACCGCCCCGGTCACCGTGTTGCCGCCGGCCCCGATGCCGCCGGTGTTGGCGTCCAGGGTCAGCGGACCCCGGATGACGTTGCCCGCACAGGTCGTCGCGTCGCCGCCGATCCGTACATAGCCGCTGCTGTGCCTGACGGTGAGGGGCCCGGTGAGCGTGGACCGGCAGACGGTGAGGGCGAGAGCCCCGTCGGCGGTGACGGCTCCGGTGATCCGGGCGTCCGAGACGGCGAGCGATCCGCCGGTCTGCACCGTGACCTTGCCGTCCTGGCTGCCGCCGGGGCCGATGCAGATCGCCTGGTCGGCCGGGACGGTCAGGGTGCCGTGGTGGGCGGTGGTGATGCAGGGCCTGCTGAAGCCGACCGTGAGGTCCGTTGGCCCGTCGGTGGTGCTCGGGGTGAAGCTCTCGTCGCCGCTGTAGGTGGCTGTGATCGTGTGGGAGCCGGGGCGGAGCCCGCCGGTGGTGAAGCGGGCCCGGCCGTCTTCGAGCGGCACGGTCGCCAGCGGGGTCGTGCCGTCCGAGAAGGTCACCGTGCCGCTCGGGGTGCCCGCGGCGGGGTTCGCCGGGGCGGCGGTGGCGGTGAGGGTGACGGGGTGACCGAAGAGCGGGGCGGACGTGTCCGTGGCGAGCGAGACGGTGGTCCCGTAGCGGAAGGAGACGACCGCCTCGCCGGTGCCGTGGTTGACGCCTTGGAGCAGGGAGACCTCGGACGCGGCCGGTGTCGCGTAGCCGCTTCCGCCGCCGCCTCCGGCCCCGTAGAGGTTGCCCGGGTTTCCGCCGCCGGAGCCGCCTCCGCCGCCGAAGTAGCCACCGCCGCCTCCGCCGCCGCCGTTGCCGCCCCGGGCACCGTTGCCGCCGGTGCCGCCGCTGCCGGGGTTGGGCAGGCCGGTGTTGGGGTCGGTGTCGCCGGCGGCGCCTCCCGGGCCGCCGAGGGCGGAGTTGGGGCTGCCGGTGCCGGGCGTGCTCTGGCTTCCGCCGCCACCGGCGACGCCGGAGCCGTCGGGGCCGCCGCCCTGGCCGCCGCCCTGGCCGACCGGGCCGCCGCCGTCCCCGCCGTGCAGGAGCGGCCCGCCGTTGCCCGCGCCTCCGCCGCCGCCGGCCACCAGGACCCGGTCGGCGGCGCCGAAGTCGCCCACCCGCACATCGGAGGCGCCGCCGCCGGAACCGCCGCCGCCGTGGGCGCCCCCGCCGCCGGACCCGTGACCGAATCCGCCGGGTCGGGCGAACTCACCGCGCCGCGAGGTGCCCGGGATGCCGACTGCCCCCACGGTGACCTGGAGTTTCTGGCCCGCGGTGACGGCCAGTCGGGCCCGGGTCTCCCCGCCGAGTCCGCCCGGTGCTCCGGTGTTCGGCGGGTTGGGGGCGACGAAGCCGGCCGCGCTGCCGCCCTCGGCGCCGTACAGGTCGACGCTGATGGCGTCCACGCCGTCCGGCACGGTGAAGGTGTCCGTCCCGGCGGTGCTGTACGTGCAACTGGGCGGCGCGGTGGTGAACAGGCCGCCGGTGCCGCAGGGCGACGCGGGGGCGGCGGTGGAGGAGTCGGCGGGATCGGCCGGGACGGCGGCCCCGGCCGGCAGCGGCGCGAGGACCGCCGCGACCAGGCCGGCCGCGCCGACCGCGGGCAGGAGCGTGGTTCTGAGGAGGCTCAACGGGGTTCCCTGAGGGAGGAGTCGGATCATCGGGGGCGGCGCGGCGGGATCAGACGCCGTCGTCGGCGCACAGGGCCCAGACGTCGGAGGAGGTGCTGGGCGAGCTGCCGCCGCCGGTGTGGGTGAAGGCGGTCCAGTAGGCGGCCGTGGTGGTGCCGTCGGCGACCGGGGTGCCGCCGGAGTCGCTGGGGTAGCTGCCGTTGAGGTGGTCGCCGACGGAGCCGGGGCCGGTGAAGTCGGTCGTGGTGACGCTGCCTCCGCTGATCGCGGCCCCGCCGCTGACGAGCTTGCCGTCGTTCTGGCCGCAGCCGGCGGTCACGGTCTGGCCGCTGGTCGCGGCGGTGGGCCCGCTGACCTCGCTGAAGCGCACCTTGACGGTCGTACCGCCGATGTTGATGTTGTTGCCGCTGCAGATGGCGTAGGCGTAGGTGGTGTTGCCGCTGTTGCCGCCACCGCCGTTCCAGCCGACCGCGGTCCAGGAGTCGGGGTTGGTCTCGCCGTCGGCCGCGGCCTTCTGTCCGTAGTCGTGCGCGGAGTTGTTGAAGGTGGGGAAGCTCGCGATCGGCTTGAGGCTGCCGACGCTCGCGGGCGTGATGCGGGCGCCGCCGCCGAGCAGCCGGGTGTTCGCCGGGCAGGTGGCGGTGACCAGGCCGACCGTGCCGCTGGTGGTCGGAGCGGCGATCTTGTTCATCACCACCTGGGTGTGGTTGATGAGATTGCTGGTGAGGCACAGGGCGTACGGGGTGCTGGAGAAGTCGGCGTTGACCGCTCCCCCGCTGCCGCCGATGCCCAGCCAGTAGGCGACGTCGGTGCCGACGACCCCGGTGGAGCCGGTGTACTCGGTGCTGCCGTCGGGGCTGGGCGAGGTGCCGTTGATCTTGTTGCCGTTGGACGAAGTGCCGGTGCCGATGGCCTGGTTGATGCCGCCGCCGGAGATCAGGCCGCTCGCGCAGTGGGCGTTGGTGCTGATCTCGGAGAACGTGGAGGCGGGGCCGGCCGTGGCGCCGGGGGTCTTCACCGTGACCCCCACGGTGTTGGCGTACGCGACACCTGGCACCGCGAGGGCGAGCGCGGCGGCGATGACCAGGGTCTTTCCTACGGCGAGCCGCCGCAGACGTCTTGTCTTCATCGAGTCCCGCCTTTGGGAATGCCGCTACGGGGAGAGCCCCCGTAGCGGAGGGGCGACGAGCCGGGCGGCCGTCGCGTGGGCCGACTCACTCCCTGTGGGGAGTTGGCTCCGATACCGCGGCAGCGGCGTCTCCCAGGTGTCCTGGGGCGCCCGCCGACCGCTGGAGCATGCGGACCATATCAGCCAGGAAGGGCCGCATCTACAGCGCGATTTGATGGAAATCCCTAGCAGATGCGGCATGCACATCCCGGCCCGACCGCGCCTCGGGTGAACTACACAGACAAGGCCCGGACACACCCGACCCGGCTCGTGCGATGCTCCAGCGGACGGGGGCCGCCGATCTGACGCACGGCGTTCTCGGCGCCTCCCCGGATCCGGCACCTGGGTGCTGCGTCCGTGCCGGCTGGGCTCCGAGTGTCGCTGACGATGATGGGTGCGGCCCTGGGCGTGGCGGTGATACTGGCCGCGGCGCCTGAACGGCCCCTCGGGCTGCGGCAAGTCCTCGAGGGCTCTGGCGGTGCTCCAGCTGCGCCGCCCGGCGAGCGGCCGGGTCCGCTTCGAGGGACGCGAGTTGACCGGCCTTCCGGAACGGGAGCTCCGCCCCCGCGTCCAGCCGGTCTTCCAGGACCCGTACGGCTCCCTCAGCCCCCGCCACCGCATCCGCGACGCCGTCGCCGAGCAGGGCCGCTGGGACCGGGTGACCGGGCAGGCCCGGGTCGCCGAACTCCTCGACCGGGTCGGCCTGGCCCCCGCCCTCGGCGACCGCTTCCGGCGCGTTGGCACTGCCCGTCTGCCACGACCCGGCCGTCGTACGGCACTTCGCGGACCGGGTGGTGGAGATGCGGGACGGCCGGATCAGCCCTTCGCGGCCGCTTCGACGATCTGGCGCAGGCCCTCGGTGAGGGCGTCCCCGTCGGGTGCGGTCTTCGGGTCGAACGTCCACTGTGCGATGAGTCCGGTCATCAGCGTCAGGTAGAACCTGCCGAGCGTGTCCGCCGTCTCGTCGGAGACCTCCTCTTCCGGCACACCCATCAGCAGCGCCACCAGCCCGCGCCCGCCCTCCCGCTGGGCGCGGGCCAAGTGGTCACGCACCTCCGGCAGTTCGATGGTCATGACCTCCATGCTCAGCCGCCACACCGAGCCCGGCTCCCGCATGGTGCCGACGATGTTCGACCACACCCAGCGGAAGCGCTCCAGCGAACCGGGCGCGCCCTCGATCTCGGGGCCGCCCCCCTCGAAGGCGCCGGACATGTTCTCCACGAGGGCGATGTAGGCCTGCGCGAGCAGCGCGTCCTTCGAGCCGTAGTGGTAGCCGATCGAGGCCAGGTTGGTCCCCGACGCCTTCACGATGTCCCGCGCGGTCGTGCGCGCGAAGCCCTTTTCCAGCAGGCAGCGCTTGGCGCCTTCCAGCAGATCTTCACGGTGTCCCATGCGGACCACCCTACCGCCGATCCATACAACCGTCCTATACGCATGAATTATACAAGCGTTCTAGACAAGCGTGTAAGACGCTCGTACAGTTCTCGGCATGACGAACTCGACGAGCACCAACTCCCCTGCCGGGCGCGCCGGTCGACGCGAATGGACCGCACTGGGCGTGCTGATGCTTCCGCTGCTGCTGGTCTCCATGGACGTCTCGGTCCTCTACTTCGCCATCCCGGCGATCAGCGCGGACCTCGAACCGAGCGGCACCCAGCAGCTGTGGATCTTCGACATCTACGCCTTCGTCCTGGCCGGTCTGCTGATGACGATGGGCTCGCTGGGCGACCGCATCGGCCGCCGCAGGCTCCTCCTGATCGGCGCCGCCGCCTTCGGGGCCGCCTCCCTGGTGGCGGCCTACGCGAACAGCGCCGAGACCCTGATCGCGGCCCGCGCCGTCCTCGGCATCGGCGGCGCGACCCTGATGCCCTCGACGATGGCGCTCGTCCGCACGATGTTCACCGACCCCGGGCAGCGCGCGAAGGCGATCGGCATCTGGTCCGGCGTGATGACCGGCGGCATCGCACTCGGCTCCGTGCTGAGCGGTGTCCTGGTCCAGTACTTCTGGTGGGGCTCGGTGTTCCTGGTCAACCTGCCCGCGATGGCGCTGCTGCTGGTCCTCGGCCCGATCCTGCTGCCGGAGTCGAAGAACCCCGCGCCCGGCCGCTTCGACTTCGTGAGCGTGCCGCTGTCCATGGCGGCGGTGCTCCCGGTCGTCTACGGCCTCAAGGAGATCCCGTCCGAGGGCTGGCACCCGCAGTACGTCGTCTCGGTCACCGTCGGCCTGCTCTTCGCAGCCCTCTTCGTCCACCGTCAGCGCACGGCCGCCTCGCCGATGATCTCGCCGGCCCTGTTCCGCGGCCGGGGCTTCGCCCCCGCGGTGGTCCTGAACCTCGTCTCCGCGTTCGCGATGATGGGTTCGGCGTTCTTCACCACGCAGTACCTGCAGTCGGTGCTCGGCAAGAGCGCGATGGAGGCGGCCCTGTGGGCGCTGCTGCCCTCGGTGCCGATCGGCATGGCGGCCCCGATCGCGACCACCCTCGTCCAGAAGGGCGTCAACCGCGCCTACGTGGTCACCGCGGGCTTCGCCATCGCCGCGGCGGGCTACGGCCTGCTGGCCCTGGCCGGCACGGACTCCCTCTGGCTCGTCCTCGCCGCCTGCGGCGTGCTGGCCTCCGGCATCGTCATGGTGATGGCGCAGATGACCGACCTGGCCATGGGTGCGGCCCCGGTGGAGAAGGCGGGCGCCGCCTCCTCCCTGCTGGAGACCGGCCAGGAGTTCGGTGGCGCGCTGGGCATGGCGGTCCTCGGCTCCATCGGTACGGCGATCTACCGCCACGAGATGCCGTCCGCGGCCCCGGCCGAGGCCCACGAGACCCTGGGCGGCGCGCTCGCGGTCGCCGGACAGCTGCCGGGGCGCACGGGTGACGCCCTGGCGACGGCGGCCCGGGAGGCGTTCACCACCGGCATGCACGGCGCGGCCCTCGCGGGAACGGCGGTCCTGGCCCTCGCGGCGATCGGGGCGGCGACGACCCTGCGCCGGATCCAGGTGCGGGAGACTCCGTCGGAGGAGCGCGACGAGGCCGTGGTCTGAGCCCGACTCACAGCACACGAAAGCGCCGGGCGGACTGAGAACCCTCAGTCCGCCCGGCGCTTTACGACCGCGATCAGCCGCATTTCAGCCCGTCCGGCGTTCGAGGACGAGGCCGTTCAGGCCGAAGCGGGGGTCTGGGGGCGGCCACCCCCAGGTACGGCCGACCTCAGCTCAGGTTCACAGACCGAGCCGACGCCGCCCCGATTTCCTCGGCGACCTCGGCCAGAACCCCGGCGGACACCGTGTCGTCGACCGTCAGCACAGCCAACGCCTCCCCGCCGACGCCGGCGCGAGCGACCTGCATACCGGCGATGTTGATGCCCGCCTCGCCCAGGATGCGGCCGACGGTGCCGACGACACCCGGGCGGTCCTCGTAGCGCAGGACGACCATGTGGTCGGCGAGGGCGAGATCGACGTCGTAGTCGCCGACCGCGACGATCTTCTGCACGTGCTTCGGACCGGCCAGCGTGCCGGAGACCGACACCTCCTCGCCGTTGCCGAGCGTGCCGCGCACGGTCACCACGTTGCGGTGGTCGGCCGACTCGGAGCTGGTGGTCAGGCGCACCTCGACGCCACGCTCCTGCGCGAACAGCGGAGCGTTGACGTACGACACCGTCTCGTCGACGACGTCCTCGAAGACACCCTTGAGCGCGGACAGCTCCAGCACCTTGACGTCGTGCTGGGTGATCTCGCCGTAGACCTCGACGTCGAGGCGGACCGCGACCTCGCCCGCGAGCGCGGTGAAGATACGGCCGAGGCGCTCGGCGAGCGGCAGACCCGGCTTGACGTCCTCGGCGATGACACCGCCCTGGACGTTCACCGCGTCCGGCACCAGCTCACCGGCGAGCGCGAGGCGCACCGACTTGGCGACGGCGATACCGGCCTTCTCCTGGGCCTCGTCCGTCGAAGCACCGAGGTGCGGGGTGGCCACCACCTGGTCGAACTCGAACAGCGGGGAGTCCGTGCACGGCTCCTTCGCGTACACGTCCAGACCCGCGCCCGCGACGCGGCCCTCCTTGAGCGCCGAGTACAGCGCCTCCTCGTCGACGATGCCGCCTCGGGCCGCGTTGACGATGCGCACGCTCGGCTTGACCTTGCGCAGCGCCTCGTCGCCGATCAGGCCGAGGGTCTCGGGGGTCTTGGGCAGGTGGACGGTGATGAAGTCGGAGACCTCCAGCAGCTCGTCCAGAGACAGCACCTTGACGCCCATCTGCGCGGCCCGCGCGGGCTGCACGTAGGGGTCGTAGGCGACGACCTTCATGCCGAAGGCGGACATGCGCTGCGCGACGAGGGCACCGATGCGGCCCAGGCCCACGACACCCAGCGTCTTCTCGGCCAGCTCGACGCCCGTGTACTTGCTGCGCTTCCACTCGCCGTTCTTCAGCGCGGCGTTGGCCTGCGGGATGTTGCGGGCGGTGGCGACGATCAGACCGCAGGCCAGCTCGGCGGCCGTGACGATGTTGGAGGTCGGGGCGTTGACGACCATCACGCCGGCCTTGGTGGAGGCGGAGACGTCGACGTTGTCCAGGCCGACGCCGGCTCGCGCGACGACCTTGAGCTTCTTGGCGGCGGCGATGGCCTCGGCGTCGACCTTGGTGGCGGAACGGACCAGGATCGCGTCGACGTCGGCGATGGCGGGGAGCAGTTCGGCTCGGTCGGCTCCGTTGCAGTGCCGGATCTCGAAGTCCGGGCCGAGCGCGTCGACGGTCGCGGGCGACAGCTCTTCAGCGATGAGTACGACGGGTTTCGAGCTCACGTGAGTCCTCACAAGTCCAATGCGGACGGCCGTCCCGACGGCCGCTGGCGGTGGAGGGGGCTAGCCGCGGAAGACGCACGACGCTGTGGGCCTGACGCGTATGTTGTGCAGCAGTGTAGTGGCGTGCCGGAGGGCGTCTTACGCCTCTGCGGAAGGATCACCCGTCCGTGGCTGGACGGGATGGACAAAGGGGGCCGGAGCAGTCTGCCCCGACCCCCTGACGTGGGGCTTACGCCTCCTCGTTCACCCAGCTCATCAGCTTGCGCAGCTGCTTGCCGGTGGTCTCCAGCAGGTGCTCGGAGTCCTGCTGCTTGTACTCGTTGTACTTCTTCAGACCGCCGTGGTACTCGTCCATCCAGGTCTGGGCGAAGGTGCCGTCCTGGATCTCGGCGAGGACCTGCTTCATCTCGGCCTTGGTGGCGTCGGTGATGATGCGCGGGCCGGTCACGTAGTCGCCCCACTCGGCGGTCTCGGAGACGGACCAGCGCATCTTCTCCAGGCCGCCCTCGTACATGAGGTCGACGATCAGCTTCAGCTCGTGGAGGCACTCGAAGTAGGCGATCTCCGGCTGGTAGCCCGCCTCGACCAGGGTCTCGAAGCCGGCCTTGACCAGGGCGGAGGTGCCGCCGCACAGCACGGCCTGCTCACCGAACAGGTCGGTCTCGGTCTCCTCGGTGAAGGTCGTCTTGATGACACCGGCGCGGGTGCCGCCGATGGCCTTGGCGTACGACAGGGCCAGCGGGAAGGCGTTGCCCGTGGAGTCCTGCTCGACGGCGGCGATCGCCGGAACGCCGCGGCCCTCCTCGTACTGGCGGCGCACCAGGTGGCCCGGGCCCTTCGGGGCGACCAGGGCGACGTCGACGCCGGCCGGGGGCTTGATGAAGCCGAAGCGGATGTTGAAGCCGTGGGCGAAGAACAGCGCGTCGCCGTCCTTCAGGTTCGGGGCGATGGACTCCTCGTAGACCTGGGCCTGGATCGGGTCCGGGATGAGGATCATGATGACGTCGGCCTCGGCGGCGGCCTCGGCCGGGCTCACCACGCGCAGGCCCTGCTCCTCGGCCTTGGCCTTGGACTTGGAGCCCTCGTGCAGACCGACACGGACGTCGACACCGGAGTCACGCAGCGACAGGGCGTGCGCGTGGCCCTGGCTGCCGTAGCCGATGACCGCGACCTTGCGGCCCTGGATGATGGACAGGTCGGCGTCAGCGTCGTAGAACAGCTCGGCCACTTTGGGTTCTCTCCTTGGTGTGCAGGTTGTGCGTCCCACCGTATGCCGGTGAGGGGACGGAAAGTCTCGGGGTCTCGGCATACGGGCGACCGGCGCGGCGCCGACCGCCCGTATTCAGCCTTACGCGGATCGGTCGAGAGCGCGCAGCGAGCGGTCCGTGATCGAACGGGCGCCGCGGCCGATCGCGATCGTGCCGGACTGGACCAGCTCCTTGATGCCGTACGGCTCCAGCATCTTGAGCATGGCGGACAGCTTGTCGCTGGATCCGGTGGCCTCGATGGTGACGGCCTCCGGGGAGACGTCGACGGTCTTGGCGCGGAACAGCTGGACGATCTCCACGATCTGGGAGCGGGTCTCGTTGTCCGCGCGCACCTTCACCAGAACGAGTTCGCGCTGAACGGCCTGACCGGGCTCCAGCTCGACGATCTTCAGGACTTCGACGAGCTTGTTGAGCTGCTTGGTGACCTGCTCCAGCGGCAGGGCTTCGACGCTCACCACGATCGTGATGCGGGAGATGTCGGCGTGCTCGGTGACGCCGACGGCGAGCGAGTCGATGTTGAAGCCGCGGCGGGAGAAGAGGGCGGCGATCCGGGCCAGGATGCCCGGCTTGTTCTCCACCAGGACGGAGAGCGTGTGCTTGGACATTTTCTTCTGCGTCTCTCTCGCTCAGTCGTCTTCGTTGTCGCCGAAGTCGGGGCGGACGTCCCGGGCGGCCAGGATCTCGTCGTTGGAGGTGCCGGCGGCGACCATCGGCCACACCATCGCGTCCTCGTGGACGATGAAGTCGATGACGACGGGGCGGTCGTTGATGGAGTTCGCCTCTTCGATGACCTTGTCCAGGTCCTCGGGGCGCTCGCAGCGGATCGCGTAGCAGCCCATGGCCTCCGACAGCTTCACGAAGTCGGGGACGCGGGTGCCGGCGCTCGGCTGCTTGCCGTCCGCCTCCGGGCCGCTGTGCAGCACGGTGTTGGAGTAGCGCTGGTTGTAGAAGAGGGTCTGCCACTGGCGGACCATCCCGAGGGCGCCGTTGTTGATGATGGCGACCTTGATCGGGATGTTGTTCAGGGCGCAGGTGGTCAGCTCCTGATTGGTCATCTGGAAGCAGCCGTCGCCGTCGATCGCCCAGACGGTGCGGTCCGGCTGGCCGGCCTTGGCGCCCATGGCGGCCGGGACCGCGTAGCCCATCGTTCCGGCGCCGCCGGAGTTCAGCCAGGTGGCGGGCCGCTCGTACTGGATGAAGTGCGCGGACCACATCTGGTGCTGGCCGACGCCCGCGGCGAAGATCGTGCCCTCCGGGGCGAGCTGCCCGATGCGCTCGATGACCTGCTGCGGGGACAGCGAGCCGTCCTCGGGCTGGTCGTAGCCGAGCGGGTAGGTCTCGCGCCAGCGGTTGAGGTCACTCCACCAGGCGGTGTAGTCGCCCTTGTGGCCCTCGCTGTGCTCCTTCTGCACGGCCTGGACCAGGTCGGCGATGACCTCGCGGGCGTCGCCGACGATCGGCACGTCGGCGGCGCGGTTCTTGCCGATCTCGGCCGGGTCGATGTCGGCGTGGACGATCTTGGCGTACGGGGCGAAGCTGTCCAGCTTGCCGGTGACGCGGTCGTCGAAGCGGGCTCCGAGGGCGACGATCAGGTCGGCCTTCTGCAGCGCGGTGACGGCGGTGACCGCACCGTGCATGCCCGGCATTCCCACGTGCAGCGGGTGGCTGTCGGGGAACGCGCCGAGCGCCATCAGGGTGGTGGTGACGGGCGCTCCGGTGAGTTCGGCGAGGACCTTCAGCTCGGCCGTGGCCTGCGCCTTGATGACGCCGCCGCCGACGTAGAGGACGGGCCGCTTGGCGGAGGTGATCAGCTTGGCGGCCTCGCGGATCTGCTTGGCGTGCGGCTTGGTCACCGGGCGGTAGCCGGGCAGGTCCATGGTGGGCGGCCAGGAGAAGGTGGTCTTCGCCTGGAGGGCGTCCTTGGCGATGTCGACCAGGACCGGGCCCGGGCGGCCGGTGGAGGCGATGTGGAACGCCTGCGCGATGACCCGCGGGATGTCCTCGGCCTTGGTGACGAGGAAGTTGTGCTTGGTGATCGGCATGGTGATGCCGACGATGTCCGCCTCCTGGAAGGCGTCCGTGCCGATCGACTTCGAGGCGACCTGGCCGGTGATCGCGACCAGCGGCACCGAGTCCATGTGCGCGTCGGCGATGGGCGTGACCAGGTTGGTGGCGCCGGGGCCGCTCGTCGCCATGCAGACGCCGACCTTGCCGGTGGCCTGCGCGTAGCCGGTGGCCGCGTGGCCGGCGCCCTGCTCGTGGCGGACCAGCACGTGACGCACCCGGGTGGAGTCCATCAGCGGGTCGTACGCCGGCAGGATCGCACCGCCGGGGATACCGAATACCGTCTCAGCGCCGACCTCCTCGAGGGAGCGGATGAGGGACTGCGCACCCGTGACGTGCTCGACGGGGGCGGACTGCTGTCCTCCGGATCGGGGCCGCGGCTGCGGATGGGCCCCGGTGGCCTGCTCGGTCATCGGCATTCTCTTCTCGATGCTGAGGGTTTTTGCGAAGTTTGTGCGGTGTACGACTGCGGTACGACTGGTGCCTGTGCAACAAAAAACCCCTCGTGCCGTAGGGCAAGCGAGGGGAGCGCGCCGGTGTGGTCGCTGGGGATTCCGGATCGTTCTCCGGTCGTTCCCAGCTCAGCCGACGCGCTGTCCAAGTACGAGAATTCGGGTGCGCATGGCACTGACCCTCCCCCTGACGCGCACCACGTGTCAAGTGGGTGGGACGGGAGTCTCATTATGTGAACGAAGGGCACTGCCACCTCCGAAGACGGCGGACACACCTCCGGTGTACACCCCCGATCCCCCACCCGCGAACGCCGGCTCGGCCGGGGCGTGCGGCACGGGATAATGACCGGATCCGAGCGCCCGGCGCAGCCGGTACTCGTCCAGCGGCCCCGCGAACGCCATGCCCTGCCCGTGGGTGCAGCCCATCGCGCGCAGCGCGACCACCTGTTCCGGCAGGTCGACGCCCTCGGCGACGGACTGCAGCCCGAGATCGGCGGCGATGCGCAGCAGCCCGCTGGTGATCTTGTGCAGCCGCGCGGACTCCACGACACCGTCGACCAGGCCGCGGTCGAGCTTGAGGATGTCGACGGGGAGCCTTCTGAGGGCCGTGATCGCCGCGTAGCCGCTGCCGAAGCCGTCGAGCGCGATCCGCACCCCGAGCCGGCCGAGCACGGTCAGGCGCCGCTCCAGCTCGTCCAGGGAGGCCCTGGGGTCGGCGTCAGACAGCTCGACGACCAGTGCGCCGGGCGGCAGCCCGTGCCGGGTCAGCAGCGCTTCCACGGAGCCGAGCGGACTCGAGCGTTCCAGCAGCCGCCGGGCACTCGTGCGGACGCACACCGGCACCACGGTCCCGGTGGCGGCCCGCTCGGCGGCCCGCTCCACGGCCTCCTGGAGGATCCATCGGTCCAGCTCGGCCGTCTTGTCGCCGTCCTCGGTCACCCGCAGGAACTCGGCCGGGGTGAACAGCACCCCCTGGGAGGAGCGCCAGCGCGCCTGCGCGGAGACCGAGGTGATCCGGCCGCTCTCCAGGCAGACCACCGGCTGGTGCAGCAGCGCGAACTCGCCGTCGTGCAGCGCGGCGCGCAGCCGGGTGGCCAGCTCCGCCTTGCGTACGACGTCCTGCTGCATCTGCGGCTTGTACAGCTCGACGCGGCCCTTTCCGGCCGACTTCGCGCGGTACATCGCGAGGTCGGCGTTGCGCAGCAGCTCGCCCGCGCCGAGGCCGGGTTCGGCGAAGGCGACCCCGATGGAGGCGTTGACGCGGACATCGTTGCCGCCGATCGCGTACGGCTGGGAGAGGGTCACCCTGAGGCGGTCGGCGAGCTCCAGGATGTTCCGTTCCCGGGCGGCACGGTCACGGGTGCCGTCCCCGACGATCAGGGCCGCGAACTCGTCGCCGCCCAGCCGGGACGCGGTGTCCCCGTGCCGGACCGCGTCCTGGAGTCTGCGGGCGGCCTGGACGAGCAGCTCGTCCCCCGCCTGGTGCCCGATCGTGTCGTTGACGGCCTTGAAGCCGTCCAGGTCGATGAAGAGCACGGCCGTACCGCGCAGGGCGGCGCCCCGGTCGGTGGCGCGACGGCCGGACAGGGCCTGCTGGACGCGCTTGGTGAACAGCGCGCGGTTGGGCAGGTCGGTGAGCGGGTCGTGCTCGGCGTTGTGCTGCAACTGGGCCTGCAGCCGGACGCGTTCGGTCACGTCCCGGCTGTTGAAGATCAGGCCGCCGTGGTGCCGGTTGACGGTCGACTCGACGTTGAGCCAGCCGCCCTCGCCCGAGCGGAAGCGGCACTCGATGCGCGTGGTGGGCTCCTCGGGCGGGCTGGCGGCGAGGAAGCGGCGCACCTCGTGCACCACGCAGCCCAGGTCCTCCGGGTGGATCAGTGCGGCCAGTTCGGTGCCCACCAGTTCCTCGGCGGGCCGTCCGTAGACCCCGGCGGCGGCCGGGGAGACGTACCGGAGGATGCCGTTGGGCGCGGCGATCATGATGACGTCGCTGGAGCCCTGCACCAGGGAGCGGAAGTGGTTCTCCGTCTGCGCCAATTCCTGGGTGAGGGTGATGTTGTCCAGCAGCATGATGCCCTGGCGCATGACGAGCGCCAGCACGACACCACCCGCGGTGATCAGCACGACGTGGTCGGGCCGGCGGCCGTTGAGGACGTTGTACAGGATGCCCAGGGTGCACACGGCGGCGGCGAGGTACGGGGTGAGCGCGGCGAGGGAACCGGTGATCGGCCGCCCGGCCGGGTACCGGGTGTGCTCGCCGCCCGGCGCGGGCACATGGGGGTGGCCGGTGCCGCGCTGGCCGGGCACGTGCTCGTGGACCACGCGCGTGTGCCCGTCCGGTACGCGCCGTTCGTCGTCCTGTGCTCCCCGGCGCCGGGGGGCGGCCCAGGGGGCGTAGGCGAGCAGCAGTGAACCGGCGAACCAGCCCGCGTCCAGCAGCTGTCCGGAGTGGTAGCTGCTGTGCAGCAGCGGCGAGGTGAACAGCGCGTCGCACATCACGGTCAGGGCCAGCGCGCCGATCGCGGTGTTCACCGCCGTGCGGTTGCCCGGGGTGCGGCGGAAGTGGAGCGCGAGCACCATGCTGACGAGCGCGATGTCGAGCAGCGGGTACGCCAGGGACAGCGCGGTGTGCGCGACGCTCGGCCCGTCGAACCGGGCCGCCTGGGCGAGCGCGAGGCTCCACGACAGGGTGAGCAGGGAGCCGCCGATCAGCCAGGCGTCCAGCGTCAGGCAGATCCAGCCCGCCCGGGTCACCGGCCGTTTGGCGAGGACCAGCAGGCCCACGATGGCGGGCGGCGCGAAGCACAGGAAGAACAGGTCGGCGTAGCTCGGGCTGGGCACGGGGCGTTCGAGGACCACCTCGTACCACCCCCAGACCGCGTTGCCCAGGGCCGCCATCGCCGAGGAGAGTGCGAACAGCAGCCAGGCCGGCCGGAAGCGGACCCGCTGGCTGCGAGCGTAGAAGAAGCAGGAGACGGCGGCGGCGCCCGCCGCGGCGGTCAGCCCGAAGTCGCCCATGATCAGCGCGAGCCGGCCTGAACCCCAGTCGAACATGGACCCGATGACGTAGGCGCCGCAGACCACGGCGAGGACGAGCTGATGGACCAGTCGCCTCCCCTCGCCGACGGCCGGCGGACGGGGTGGCAGCGGGGCCCCCGGCGGGTGCGGTGCGCGCAGCGCGCCGTCGAGGGCGGTCGTCACGGAGGGCGGCGCGTTCACCGGGGCCTCCCGGACCGCGCCGCTCCCGGGTCCCGTGGGTCCCGGTGCGCATGCCTCCTGCGACCGCCCGGCCTGCGGTGGTGGCTGCTGTGATGGCTCGTGTGGTGGCCGCGTCTGCGCGCCGCCGTGCGCCAGGGTCGCCGTCGGCGGCTCCGCCGCGTCGGATCGTTCGTCCATAGGCCGTGCATCGCCCGTCGCCCCCCTCACAAATCTGAAATGTCCATCCCCGGCGCCGAACGTCACCGGCGCAGCCCCTGTCGGGACGATACACCAGTATCGTCACTCAGGGACATAGCTTCTCTACGCTCCGTGACGATCAACAGACAGGTGGGCACGGCCCGCGTACGGAAGATTGCGGAGGGTACCGGAACCGGATTACGCCCCTGTTGTGAGGATCACGTTCCGCAGGGGCTCCTGGTTCACGAATCGGTTCAACTGGTCCACGAGCAGCCGCTTGGCGCGCGGCAGGAAGGCCGACGTGGGCCCGCCCACGTGCGGGCTGATGAGCACGCCGGGCGCGTGCCACAAGGGGTGTCCGGGCGGCAGCGGCTCGGGGTCGGTGACGTCCAGGGCCGCCATGACGCGTCCGCTCTCCACCTCCGCGAGCAGCGCCTTGGTGTCGACGACGGCTCCGCGGGCCACGTTGACGAGCAGCGCTCCGTCCTTCATCCGGGCCAGGAACTCGGCGTCCACCAGACCCCGGCTCTCCTCCGTCAAGGGCGTGCAGAGGATCACGACATCGGCTTCCGGAAGCAGTGAGGGCAATTCGGTGAGCGGGTGCACCAGACCGCGCGCCGTGGTGCGCTGGGAGCGCGCGACGCGCGCCACCCGCGCTACTTCAAAGGGCACGAGCCGGTCTTCGACGGCGCTGCCGATGGCGCCGTAACCGACGATGAGAACGTTCTTGTCGGCCAGGGCGGGGTGGAACGCGCTCCGCCAGCGCTCCTCCTGCTGCGCCCGGACGAACTCGGGGATGCCACGCAGGGAAGCGAGGGTCAGGGTCAGCGCGAGTTCGGCCGTGCTCGCCTCGTGCACACCGCGCGCGTTGCACAGCCGCACGCCGGGCACGATCGCCGACAGCCGGGCGGTGACGTCGTCCACGCCCGCGGTGAGCGTCTGGATGACCTGAACGTGGGTCAGATGCTCCAGCGGGCGCACCTTGACCGGCCACCGCTTCATGTACGGCACCACGTACACGGCACAGTCGGCGGGGTCGCCGGGAAACTCCTGGTCGCCGCTCTCGCCCCCGTCCCAGAACAGGTACCGGAGCCCCTCGGGGAGCCCGTCGATCTCGTCCGGCGGGATGGGAAGCCACACGTCTGCACTCATGGCAGGAGGCTATGTCAGTCGTACAGGTGTGCAGAGGTTAGGTTGGGGTCCGGCACAGGGAGGTTCACGAGCAGGTGGAGCGCAGGACGATCGGCGCGGGGGCGCTCGCGGTGGGGGCCGTCGGACTCGGGTGCATGCCGATGAGCTGGGCGTACAGCGGATCCCGGCAGCGGGGCGACGAGTCGCTCAGAACCGTGCACCGGGCGCTGGACCTGGGCTCGACCCTCCTGGACACGGCGGACATGTACGGCCCGTTCACCAATGAGCTGCTGCTGGGACGGGTGCTGAAGGAGCGGCGTGCGGACGCCTTCGTGTCGACGAAGGTGGGGCTGCTCGTGGGCGAGCAGCACATCGTGGCCAACGGCCGTCCGGGGTATGTGAAGCGGGCCTGCGACGCCTCGCTGCGGCGCCTGCAGACGGACGTGATCGACCTCTACCAGCTGCACCGCGCGGATCCCGAGGTCCCGGTCGAGGAGACCTGGGGCGCGATGGCCGAGCTGGTGCAGGCGGGGAAGGTCCGGGCGCTGGGCGTGTGCGCGGTGGGTGCGCGGGGCGGGCGCCGCTCCGGGTCCCGGCTGCACGACACGACGCTGCGCCAGCTCCAGCGGATGCAGCAGGTCTTCCCGGTGAGCGCGGTGCAGGCGGAGCTGTCGGTGTGGTCGCCGGAGGCGCTGGACGGGCTGTTGCCGTGGTGCGCGGCGCGGGGCGTGGGCTTCCTGGCGGCGATGCCCCTGGGCAACGGCTTCCTGGCCGGCACGCTCATCCCGGGCGAGGGCTTCGAGCCGGACGACGTCCGCGCCCGCCACCCCCGCTTCACGGCGGAGATGATGGCGGCCAACCAGCCGATCGTCGCCGGTCTGCGGCGCGTCGCCCGGCGGCACGGCGAGGACGTCACCGCGGCCCAGGTGGCGCTGGCCTGGGTGCTGGCCCAGGGCCGCCAGGTGATCGCGCTGCCCGGCACCAAGCAGCGGCGCTGGGCCGAGGAGAACGCGGCGGCGGCCGCGCTGCGGCTGACCGCACAGGACCTGGCGGAGGTGTCGCGGCTGCCGGTGGCCCAGGGATCCTGGGACTGACAGGGCGAGCCTGTCGCCGGATCACCGCCTCGAAGGGACCATGATCGTGCAACGTCGAGTTGTGACGGCCGTGTCGGCCGCGACCGCGCTCCTGCTCACGGCGGGCTGTTCCGCCGGCAGCGGTGGCTCGCCGGACGGTCGCGGGAGTACGACGTCACCGGGCGCCGCCGCTTCCTCCGCCCGGGCCACGGAGTCGGCCGCTCCGGCCGAGGGCGCGGTGAAGGTGCTGCGCACGGTGGCCGAGGGCCTGAAGTCACCGTGGGGCCTGGCCCCGCTGCCCGACGGCGGTCTGCTGGTCTCGTCCCGTGACGAGGGCACGATCGTCCGGATCGACGAGAAGACGGGCCGGAAGACCGAGCTGGGCCAGGTCTCCGGGGTCTCCCCGGCCGGGGAGGGCGGCCTGCTGGGCATCGCCCTGTCGCCCGACTACGCCTCGGACCACATGATCTACGCCTACTTCACCTCGGCCTCGGACAACCGCATCGTGCGGATGCTCTACGACACACAGAAGCCGGCGGGCGAGCAACTGGGCGCCCCGGACACGATCTTCAAGGGCATCCCCAAGGGAATCATCCACAACGGCGGCCGGATCGCCTTCGGCCCCGACGGGATGCTCTACGCCGGCACCGGCGAGAGCGGCAACCGGGGCCTCGCGCAGGACAGGAAGTCCCTGGGCGGCAAGATCCTCCGGCTGACCCCGGAGGGCGAGCCGGCCCCGGGCAACCCCTTTCCCGGGTCCCCGGTGTACTCGTACGGCCACCGCAACGTCCAGGGCCTGACCTGGGACTCCAGGCAACGCCTGTTCGCCTCGGAGTTCGGCCAGGACACCTGGGACGAGCTGAACGCGATCAGGCCGGGCGGCAACTACGGCTGGCCGGACGCGGAGGGCAGCTCCTCGAAGCCCGGCTTCCAGAACCCGATCGCCCAGTGGCACACCGACGACGCCTCCCCGAGTGGCATCGCCTACGTCGACGGCGTCATCTGGATGGCCGCCCTCAAGGGCCAGCGCCTGTGGCGCATCCCGCTGCAGGGCACCAAGGCCTCGGCGGCCCCCCAGGCCTTCCTCACCGGCCAGTACGGCCGCCTGCGCACGGTGGTCGCGGCGGGCGGCGACAAGGTGTGGCTGGTCACGAGCAACACGGACGGGCGGGGGACGCCGAGGAAGGGGGACGACCGGGTGCTGGAGGTGGAGGTGAAGTAGCTCCCCGGCTCATCCGTGGCTCACTCCTAGTCCCCCGGCTCCTCGTCCTCCGGCTCCGCTTCCGGGGAAGGCGGACCGGGGCGGCGTACGACGACCTTTCCCGAGGCGAGGTCTATGGGTCCCCGGCTCGGGTCGTTGTCCCCGACGTCCTCCCGGGTCAGCTCCAGGCGCTTCTCTTCGTCATGGGTGTGCTTGCGACTGGGCGCGAACAGTTCCTCGAAGGCGTTGAACACGGCTTCTCCCCCTTGCCGGTTTCCTCCAGCGTACGGGTCAGCCCCTCGCTTCGGCGGTGAGCGGTTCGGCCGGGAACAGGCCCAGGCGGTGCGCCACCGCCGCCGCCTCGCCCCGGCCCGCGACGCCGAGCTTGGACAGGATGTTGGAGACGTGGACGCTCGCGGTCTTCGGGGAGATGAAGAGTTCCTCGGCTATCTGGCGGTTGGTGCGGCCGGTCGAGACCAGGCGGAGGACGTCCCGCTCCCGGTTGGTGAGGCCGAGGCTCTCGGCGGGGTCGAGGGCCTGGCGGGGGACGGGGGTCCCCCCGCGCGAGCGAAGCCGAGCGTGGGGGAGGGTGAGGGTGAGCCGGGCGCGCTGGGCGAGCAGGGCGACGGCCTCGGCGAGCGGGTGGGCGCCCAGGTGGTCGGCGACCGCCCCGGCCAGGCGGAGCAGCTCCGTGGCACGGTCGCGTTCGTCGTCGCCGGCGGCCTCTTCGAGCAGGGCCTGGGCGAGCCGGCGGCGGACCCGGGCCAGGTCGTAGGGGCGGTCCAGGCACTCGAAGTCGGTGACCACGTCCGACCAGACCGCGGCGGTGTCGGTGCCGTGGGCCCGGTGCAGTTCGGCGCGGGTCCAGCGCTCGTAGGCGTCCCAGACGGGTGCTCCGGTGGTGAGCTTCCGTGCGGCTTGGGCGAGCCTGTCGAGGACGTCGGCGCGGCCGTCGGCCGCCACGGGCAGGGCGCGGGCGTCGGCCTCGGTGGTGGCGGCGGCCAGCAGCAGGGGCCAGCCGTAGCGCTGGGTGCCGGGCGGGAAGCCGACCGCCAGGGCGCGGTCCAGCTCGACCCGGGCGTCGAGGATCCGGCCCTCCTCGGCGGCGACCCCGATGGCGATGCGAGCGATGGGCAGCAGCTGCTGGGGCATCGGGTCGTGGGTGCCGTAGTGGGCGTGGGAGATGGCCAGCTGGCGGCCGGCCTCGGCGGCGTCGCCCCGGGCGAGGGCGATGTGCGCCAGGCGCAGCGCGCCGGAGCCCCGGGGCTTGGCGCTGGCCGCGGAGCCCAGGGCGCCCGACGCGGCTTCGGCGGCCTCGTCCCACTGGCCGAGCGCGTACAGCGAGTCGGAGAGGTTGCCCCAGATCCACGCCTCGGAGTCCAGCAGCCCGTACTTGCGGGCGAAGGCGATGCCCTCGCGCAGGATGGGCACCGCTTCCCGGGAGCGGCCGACCGACTCCAGCTCGGAGGGCAGGTTCACATGAGCCCGGCCCGCTACATGGGCCACGCCTTCCTGCAGCGCGGTCTCCATGACCCGGGCCGTCTCCGCCAGCCCGGACTCGACGTCACCCGCGTCGACCATCAGACAGCCGAGGGTGATGCGCGCGTTCAGCTCGATCTCACGGGCGCCCACCATCCGCGCGTACTCGACGGCTCGTTCGGCGGCGGCGAAGGCCTCAGGGCCGGGCCGGTGGAGCATGGACCAGCCGGCCACGTTGGCCAGCACGTCGGCGTGCACCTCCGAGGGCGGCAGGCCGCGTACCAGATCCTGGGCGTTGGCGAGTTCCTGCCAGCCGTCGCCCCGGGCCAGGGCCTGGACCAGCCGGGAGCGCTGCACCCAGAACCAGGCGGCGCGCAGCGGGTCCGGCTCGTCCTGGAGGAGCCGCAGCGCCTTCTTGGTGATCTTCAGGGCGCGTTCGCGCTCCCCGCAGAAACGGCCCGCGACCGCCGCCTCCGCCATCAGGTCGAGGTAGCGCAGCGGGGTGGTGGCCGGATCGCAGCCGCACGGAGGGTAGACGTCGGTGTAGTCGACCGGGCGCAGGGCGGCGCGCACCTCGTCGGGGGCGGAGTCCCACAGCTCCATCGCCCGCTCCAGGAGCCGTAGTTGCTCGGTGTAGGCGTGCCGGCGGCGGGCCACGACGGAGGCGTCCAGGACGGCGGGCAGGGCCCGGGCGGCGTCGTGGGCGTGGTACCAGTAGCTGGCCAGGCGCATCACGCGCGCGTCGGCGGGGACGAGGGTGGGGTCGGTCTCGACGGCCTCGGCGTAGCGCCGGTTGAGCCGGGAGCGTTCGCCGGGCAGCAGGTCGTCGGCGACGGCCTCGCGGACCAGGGAGTGCCGGAAGCGGTAGCCGTCACCGCCGGTCGTGGCGGTCAGGATGTTGGCGCCGACGGCCGCCCGCAGCGCCTCGATGAGGTCGTCCTCGGTGAGCTGGGCCACGGCGGCGATCAGCCGGTACTCGACGGTGGAGCCGCCCTCGGCGACGATCCGGGCGACCCGCTGGGCGCTCTCGGGCAGTGCCTCGACCCGGACCAGGAGCAGGTCGCGCAGGGAGTCGGGAAGGCCGGGGCAACAGCCCTGGCAGGCGGCGACGGCGAGTTCCTCGACGAAGAAGGCGTTGCCGTCGGAGCGTTCGAAGATGTCGTCGACCTGGGCCGGGTCGGGTTCGGTGGCGAGGATGCCGGCGATCTGGCGGGCGACCTCCTCGCGGGTGAAGCGGGCGAGTTCGAGGCGGCGGACGGTGCGCAGCCGGTCGAGTTCGGCGAGCAGGGGGCGCATCGGGTGGCGGCGGTGGATGTCGTCGGCGCGGTAGCTGGCGAGGACGAGGAGGCGGCCGGTGCGCAGGGTCCGGAAGAGGTAGGCGAGGAGGTGGCGGGTGGAGGCGTCGGCCCAGTGCAGGTCCTCCAGGACGAGCACGACGGTGTGCGCGGCGGCGACCCGCTCCAGCAGCCGGACGGTGAGTTCGAACAGACGGGCCATGCCCTGCTCGTCGTGGCGGCTGGAGGTGGCCTCCCCCAGCTCGGGCAGCAGCCGGGCCAGTTCCTCCTCCTGTCCGGCGCCGGCGGCGGCGAACTCCTCGGGCAGGGCCTCGCGCAGGGCGCGCAGCGCGGTGGAGAAGGGGGCGAAGGGCAGCCCGTCGGCGCCGATCTCCACACAGCCGCCCACGGCGACGACGGCACCGCGGCGGCAGGCGGCCGCGGCGAACTCCTCGACGAGGCGGGTCTTGCCGACCCCCGCCTCTCCGCCGAGCAGCAGCGCCTGGGGCTCTCCCGCGGCGGCACGGGCGAGCGCGTCTTTCAAGGTGTCCAACTCGTCGGTGCGGCCGACGAACACGGGACTGACGGACCTGGTCTCCACGGGCCCGAGCATCGCACGAGGTCCGGACGGTGGTGCACCCGTTTTCCACAGCTCCGGTGCGATGGTCGTAGGAATCTGGGGCAGAGGACGGCCGACCCCCGTGCGGCCGCCCTCTGCCCTCCCCGCGCTCACGCGGTGCGCGGGAGCCGGTGCCGGCGGGGGCGGTCGGTATGGGTCTCGGCACCCGCGGTGCTGTGCAGTGCGGCCTCCTCCCGGCGGGCGCTGCGGCGGGAGCGCCGGACCTGGCGGGCGAGGCGCTCCTGTGCGGCCTCCTCGCGCAGCTGGGCGGAACGCATCCGGTGGAGTTCGTACTCGAACATGGGCTGTCCTTCGGGAGAGGTGGTTTCGTGCTTCGCTTTCTGCGATGCCTCCACCTTCGTCTCCCAGGGG
Organism: Streptomyces diastatochromogenes; assembly: GCF_002242805.1. Lineage (GTDB taxonomy): Bacteria > Actinomycetota > Actinomycetes > Streptomycetales > Streptomycetaceae > Streptomyces > Streptomyces diastatochromogenes. The sequence goes on from NZ_MCGQ01000034.1 coordinate 232,566, forward strand.
GGTGCGCCACATCGGGAGAGTTCCGCATCTTCGCGCGCGTGGCGGGCCGTTGACGCGCCTAAGGGGCCTCAGAGGCTCCGTAAGGTACCTACGGATTCCCTAAGGCCCCCTGCGACCTGCGGTTTCTCAGCCCGTCGAGGGCAGGGCGAGGAGCGCGTCGGAATACTTCAGGATGGCCAGGAGCAGGCCGATGACGCCGAGCGAGACGCCCGCCCACGCGACCGACTTGATCCAGGCGGCCTGCGGCCGGCCGGGGGCGCCGAACGCGGGCCGGGCGAGCACGACCACGCCGGTGATCAGCGCGGTCAGCGCGAACAGGCCGGCCCACAGGGCGGTGGTGTGCCAGGCGTCGCCGTAGACCTCCTTGACCTGCGTGGCGACGCTCGCCGTGGACGAGGTCTGGAGCTGGCCGACCAGGGTCTCGCGGGCGGCGGCGACCGTGCCGATCCAGCCGCCGCTGAGCGAGACCAGGCCCAGCGCGGCGGAGACGACGGCTCCGGCGCCCTGGCCGACCCCGGAGGGGGTCTTCTCCTGCGGTGCTTCGTCGGACTCCTGGGTTACCTCGTCGGACTCCTCGGGCTCCTCGGTCAGCTGCTCAGTCGCTTCCTCACCGTCGGTTTCGGTGTCGACGGCCGCCGTCTGCTCGTCGTCGGTCTTGGTGACGTCCTCAGTCTTCGTTGCCATGCCCGGCACCGTACGGACGCTGTCTGAGAGGTCTCTTAATGATCCTTGTGCGTGCCGCGCGCGCGTGCGGCACGCCACTCGGGGGCGAGGACCGACCAGATCTCGATGTCGTGCCGGACGCCCTGGTGAGGGTGGCTCTCCCGGAGCACACCGTCCCGGGTCATCCCCAGCCGCCGGGCGACGTTGATGCTCGGCAGGTTGCCGGACGCCGCGTGCCACTCCACCCGGTGGATGCCCCGCTCCTCGATCGCCCAGTCGACGAGCACCCGCATCGCGCGGGTGATCAGTCCGCGTCCCGTCGCGGCGGGCTCCAGCCAGCAGCCGACCTCGCAGTTGCCCTGCCCGGCGTCGAAGTTCAGCGTCAGCACCCCGCCCACGAGCTTCCCGTCCAGCCAGATGCCGTGGTACGAGGCGGTGTCGGCGGCGCGCATGTCGGCGTATCGCCGCAGCGTGTCCCGCGCGGAGGCCACGTCGGTGGCCTGCGAACCGAAGGGGATGAACTGCCCGATGAACTCCCTGCCCCGGTCCAGGTGCGCGAGGAACTCCTCGGCGTGCCAGACCTCCAGGGGCCGCAGTTCGGCACCGTCGTCACCCAGGGATATCGCGTACATCGCGCTGCTGCTCCTCCCGCAGTTCCTCCACCGGCATCCTGCTGAGCCTCTCATGGGCGGCACGGCACTCGGGCGGCTCGATGCTGATGCGCGGCAGCCGGCGCTCCAGCCAGGCGGGCAGCCACCAGTTGGCGGCGCCGAGCAGGTGCATCAGGGCGGGCACGAGCAGGGTGCGCAGGACGAAGGCGTCGAGCGCGACGGCGGAGGCGAGCGCGATGCCGAACATGGCGATCACCCGGTCGCCGCTGAGCACGAAGGCGAGGAAGACCGAGATCATGATGACCGCGGCGGAGTTGATCACCCGGCTGGTCTCGGCGAGTCCGACGCGCACCGCCCGCCGGTTGTCGCCGGTCTCCAGCCACTCCTCGTACATCCGGCTGACCAGGAAGACCTGGTAGTCCATGGAGAGCCCGAACAGCACCGAGACCATGATCACGGGCAGGAACGGCTCGATGGGGCCCGCCCGGCCGAGGCCGAGCAGTTCGCTGCCCCAGCCCCACTGGAAGACGGCGACGACGATGCCGAAGGCGGCGGCCACGGCGGCGATGTTCATCGCGGCGGCCTTCAGCGGGATGCCGAGCGAGCGGAAGGCGACCAGCAGCAGGAGACAGCCGAGCCCGATGACCACGCCGACGAACAGCGGCAGCTTGCCGACGATCACATCCGCGAAGTCGTCGTAGCTCGCCGTCACTCCGCCGACGTGCACGTCGAGGGAGGTGCCGGTCTCCGCGCGCGGGAGCACCTCGGTGCGCAGCCGGTCGACGAGGTCGCTGGTGCGCTGCGACTGGGGTGCGGAGTCGGGGACGACCGTGAGGTAGGCGGTGTCGCCGCCGGAGTCGTAGGTCACCGGGGTGACCGAGGCGACGCCCCGGGTGGCGCGCAGGGTGGCGTCGAGGCCGTCCAAGGCGAGCTTGTCGTCGCCGCCGTCCACGCGCGTCACCAGCGTCAGCGGGCCGTTCACGCCGGGGCCGAAGCCCTGGGCGAGGAGGTCGTAGGCCTGTCGTGTGGTGGACGAGCGGGGGTCGTTGCCCTGGTCGGAGGTGCCGAGGTGGAGGGAGAGCGTGGGCAGCGCGAGCAGGGCGATGACCGCGACGGCGAGGGAGCCCAGCAGCTTGGGACGGCGTTCCACGAACGCGGACCAGCGGGCGGCGAGACCGGTGGGCAGCTCCGGCTGCGGCCCGCGCCCGGCGAGCCGGCGCCGCTCGCGGCGGCTCAGCGCGCGCGGTCCGATGTACGACAGCAGGGCGGGCAGCAGGGTGACGGAGGCCGCGACGGTCAGGACGACCGTCAACGACGCGGCGACGGCCACCCCGTTGAGGAAGCCCAGGCGCAGTATCAGCATGCCCAGCAGGGCGATGCACACGGTCGCACCCGCGAACACGACCGCGCGTCCGGTGGTGGCGACGGCATGGGTGGCGGCCTCGGTGACGCTCAGGCCTCGTTTCAGACCGCGCCGGTGCCGGGTCACTATGAAGAGCGCGTAGTCGATGCCGACGCCGAGCCCGATCAGCATGCCGAGCATGGGCGCGAAGTCGGCGACGGTCATGGCGTGCCCGAGCAGCCCGATGCCGGCGTACGCCGTGCCCACGCCGATCAGCGCGGTGGCGATCGGCAGCAGCGAGGCGGCGAGCGAGCCGAAGGCGAGGAACAGCACGACGGCGGCGACGACCACGCCGACCACCTCGGCCGTGTGCCCGCGCGCGGACTCGGTGAGCCCGATGGCGCTGCCGCCCAGCTCCACCCGCAGCCCGTCCCGTTCGGCGGCCCTCGCGGTGCGTACGACGGCCTCGGCCTGGGACTTCTTGATGTGCTCGGCCGGCTGGGCGAAGGTGACGGTGGCGTAGGCGGTGTGGCCGTCGGCGCTGATCCGGTGGGCGCCCCGACGGCCGTACGGGCCGGACACGGAGGCCACTCCCGGCAGGTCGGCGATCCGCTTCAGGGTGCGGGTCATGGTCCGCCGCACGCCGTGCGCGCGGACGGTGCCGTCGGTGGTGTGCCAGACGACGGTGTCGCTGTCGCCGCCCAGGCCCGGGAAACCCTCCTCGAGCAGCTGGGTCGCGCGTCCTGACTCGGTGCCGGGGACCTCGTAGTCGTTCGAGTACGCCGAACCGGCAACGGCGGCGGCCGCACTGACCCCGCCACAGGCGAGGAGCCACAGCAGGACGACGATCAGGCGGTGCCGGACACACCACCGTGCGAGGGCTGCCAAGGACGTGCTCCCAGGGGACGATTTGTGGATCTTTGGCCGGGAACCATCGTCCATGAACTGAACAGCCCGCAAAGAACATATGAGCAACGGGGGCCACTCTTGCAGGCGAAAGTGATCGTTTGCCGCGTTCGTGGGCTTATTCACAGGAGTGGGAGGGACGTCACAGGACAATCAGGTGAACTCTGTCGTCCCTGCGGGTACTTTAGGACGCTTTCGCGCCGCCTCAGTCGAACTGGTCGCCGAGCGCCATGACCATCGTCCCCACGATCAGCAGCCACAGCGCGCGGCGGGTACGGCCACGAGAGCCGAGGACGGCGGCGAGGGCGCAGACGGCGGCGCCGAGGGCGTAGGCGGCGGGTACGAGGGCCGGGGCGGAGCCGGTGAGCCGCAGCAGCGCGGCGGCCAGCCCGGCCAGACACAGCAACGACCCGGTGCCGGAGGCGATCCAGCGGGCCCGGCGGGCGTCCGAGACCTCGTCCGCCGGCTCCTCCGCCTCGGTTATGACGGGCTCGGTGTCGGAATCGGCGTCGGAAGCGGCGTCGGAAGCGGTGCGTCCACTCATGGCGGGCGAGCGTAGCGCGTCCGGCTGGGAAACCTGATGCGGGGCGGTAGGCACATGACTGGGGGGACACACCGGATCCGGTGTGTCCCCCCAGGGAGTTCACGAACGTCAGCCCTCGCTGACGCCCAGCTTCTCCAGGATCAGTTCCTTGACGCGGGCCGCGTCGGCCTGACCCCGGGTCGCCTTCATGACGGCGCCGACCAGGGCACCGGCCGCGGCCACCTTGCCACCGCGGATCTTGTCCGCGATGCCCGGGTTGCCGGCGATGGCCTCGTCGACGGCCGTACCCAGCGCCGAGTCGTCGGAGACGACCTTCAGGCCGCGCTTCTCGACGACCTCGTCGGGGGTGCCCTCGCCCGCGAGGACGCCCTCGATGACCTGGCGGGCCAGCTTGTCGTTCAGGTCACCGGAGCTGACCAGCTCGGTGACCCGGGCGACCTGCGCCGGCGTGATCGCCAGCTCGTCCAGCGACGTGCCCGACTCGTTGGCGCTGCGCGCCAGTTCGCCCATCCACCACTTGCGGGCGGAGGCCGCGTCGGCACCGGCGTCGATCGTGGCGACGATCGGGTCCAGCGCACCGGCGTTGAGGATCGCCTGCATGTCGGTGGCCGAGATGCCCCACTCCGCGAGCAGACGGGAGCGGCGGGCCAGCGGCATCTCCGGCAGCGCGGCGCGGATCTCCTCGACCCACGCGCGCGAGGGCGCCACCGGGACGAGGTCGGGCTCCGGGAAGTACCGGTAGTCCTCGGCCTCCTCCTTCACGCGGCCCGAGGTCGTCGACCCGGTGTCCTCGTGGAAGTGGCGGGTCTCCTGGACGATCGTGCCGCCGGACGAGAGGACGGCCGCGTGCCGCATGATCTCGAAGCGGGCCGCACGCTCCACGGAGCGCAGCGAGTTGACGTTCTTGGTCTCGCTCCGCGTGCCGAACTTCTCGCTGCCCTTGGGCATCAGCGACAGGTTGACGTCGCAGCGCATCTGGCCCATCTCCATGCGGGCCTCGGAGACGCCGAGGGCACGGATCACCTCGCGCAGCTCACGGACGTACGCCTTCGCCACCTCGGGGGCACGGTCGCCCGCGCCGACGATCGGCTTGGTGACGATCTCGATGAGCGGGATGCCCGCGCGGTTGTAGTCGAGGAGGGAGTGCTGCGCGCCGTGGATACGGCCCGTGGCACCGCCGACGTGCGTCGACTTGCCGGTGTCCTCCTCCATGTGGGCGCGCTCGATCTCCACGCGGAAGGTCTCGCCGTCCTCCAGCTGCACGTCGAGGTAGCCGTTGAAGGCGATCGGCTCGTCGTACTGGGAGGTCTGGAAGTTCTTCGGCATGTCCGGATAGAAGTAGTTCTTCCGGGCGAAGCGGCACCACTCGGCGATCTCGCAGTGCAGCGCGAGACCGATCTTGATCGCGGACTCGACGCCGGTCGCGTTGACGACCGGGAGCGCGCCGGGCAGGCCGAGGCAGGTCGGGCAGGTCTGCGAGTTGGGCTCGGCGCCCAGCTCGGTCGAACAGCCGCAGAACATCTTGGTCTTGGTGCCGAGTTCGACATGGACCTCAAGGCCCATGACGGGGTCGTACGACGCCAGCGCGTCCTCGTACGACACCAGGTCGGTCGTGGTGGTCACGGTGAAAACTTCCCTCTCAGCCCAGCAGGACGTCGTCGTCGCCCAGCCGCTTCAGCTCGCGGTAGAGGATGGCGAGGCCGGTGACGATCGCGACGGCGGACACGGTGGCGTCGATGAGCCGCAGTGTGTCGTGCTCGGCGCGCGCCTTCTTGATCTGCTTGGCCACACCGAACGCGCCGAACGCGGTCCCGGCCATCGACAGGTACGTGCCGGACTTCGACTTCTTGAAGCCCTTGGCCTTGTTCAGTGCACTCACAGCGACGGAGCCTCCTCGATCAGCGGGTGCCCCCACTTTTCCACGAAGGCGGCCTCTACGGCGGCGCCGACCTTGTACAGCCGGTCGTCCTTCAGCGCGGGGGCGATGATCTGCAGGCCAACCGGGAGGTTGTCCTCCGGGGCGAGACCGCAGGGCAGCGACATGGCCGCGTTGCCCGCCAGGTTGGTCGGGATGGTGCACAGGTCGGCCAGGTACATCGCCATCGGGTCGTCCACGCGCTCGCCGATCGCGAAGGCGGTGGTCGGCGTCGTCGGGGAGACGATCACGTCGACCTGCTCGAAGGCCTTCTCGAAGTCGCGCGTGATGAGCGTGCGGACCTTCTGCGCGGAGCCGTAGTAGGCGTCGTAGTAGCCGCTCGACAGGGCGTACGTGCCGAGCATGATGCGGCGCTTGACCTCGGGGCCGAAGCCCGCCTCACGGGTGAGGGAAGTGACCTCCTCGGCCGAGTGGCCGCCGTCGTCGCCGGTCCGCAGGCCGTAGCGCAGGCCGTCGAAGCGGGCGAGGTTGGAGGAGCACTCGGACGGGGCGATCAGGTAGTACGCCGACAGCGCGAGGTCGAAGGACGGGCAGTCCAGCTCGACGATCTCGGCGCCCAGCTCCCTGAGCAGCGCGACCGACTCGTCGAAGCGCTGGAGCACACCGGCCTGGTAGCCCTCGCCGCGGAACTGCTTGACCACGCCGACCCGCATGCCCTCGACGCTGCCGTTGCGCGCGGCCTCGACCACCGGCGGGACCGGGGCGTCGATGGAGGTGGAGTCGAGCGGGTCGTGGCCGGCGATGACCTCGTGCAGGAGGGCCGCGTCCAGGACCGTACGGGCGCAGGGCCCGCCCTGGTCGAGGGAGGACGAGAACGCCACCATGCCGAAGCGGGAGACCGCGCCGTACGTCGGCTTCACGCCGACGGTGCCGGTGACGGCAGCCGGCTGGCGGATGGAGCCGCCGGTGTCGGTGCCGATGGCGAGCGGGGCCTGGAAGGAGGCGAGCGCGGCGGAGGAACCGCCACCGGAGCCACCGGGGATCTTGGTGAGGTCCCAGGGGTTGCCGGTCGGGCCGTAGGCGCTGTTCTCGGTGGAGGACCCCATGGCGAACTCGTCCATGTTGGTCTTGCCGAGGATGACGACGTCGGCGGCCTTCAGCTTCTTGGTCAGCGTCGCGTCGTAGGGCGGGATCCAGCCCTCGAGGATCTTCGAGCCGACGGTCGTGGGCACGCCCTCGGTGGTGAAGATGTCCTTGAGCGCGAGCGGGACGCCGGCCAGCGGGCCGAGCTTCTCGCCGCGGGCCCGCTTCTCGTCCACGGCACGGGCCTGCGCGAGCGCGCCCTCGCGGTCGACGTGCAGGAAGGCGTGGACCTTCTCGTCCACGGCCTCGATGCGGGCGAGGTGGGCCTCGGTGACCTCGACGGCCGTCAGCTCGCCGGAGGCGATCTTCTCGGCGGTCTGGGCCGCAGTGAGCTTGATGATGTCCGTCATGGGATCAGTCCTCCCCCAGGATCTGCGGCACCTTGAAACGCTGCTGCTCCTGGGCCGGGGCGCCGGAGAGCGCCTGCTCGGGGGTGAGCGACGGACGGACCTCGTCCGCCCGCATGACGTTCGTCAGCGGGAGCGGGTGAGAGGTCGGCGGTACGTCTTGGTCGGCGACCTCGCTGACGCGGGCGACCGCGCCGATGATGTCGTCGAGCTGGCCTGCGAAGTGGTCGAGTTCTTCGGGCTTCAGCTCCAGACGCGCCAGCCGGGCGAGGTGGGCGACCTCCTCGCGCGTGATGCCAGGCATGCAGCGATCCTCTGGGGTGAGTGTGTGTGGTTTGGGGCCAATCCTATGGGGCGGGGCCCCGTGCCCGTGAAACGGTTTGCCGGGGCCTCGTCCGACGAGGTCAGCGGCGCCCCTCCCAGGCCACGCTCTGGAGGTAGTGGTTGTCGTACAGCTCCTGGGCTTCGAGGAGGCTTTCCAGGGTCGCCTCGCCGAGGCGCAGGCGCTGGAGGTGGCGGAAGTACTCGAAGCGCTCCACGCCCGGGGTGATCACGATCAGGATGTCCGCGGTGCTGCCCGGCACGGCGGCGAAGGCGTGCGGCTTGCCGGGCGGCACGATGACCAGGTCGCCGCGCTCGGCGGTGACGATGTCGTCGCCGGAGAGCAGCTCGGCGGCGCCGTCGAGCAGGTAGAACATCTCGGCGGAGTTGTGGTGCAGGTGCGGCCTGGCGCCGTCGGCCCCCTCGCCGAGGGTGACGCGCACGGTGGACAGCGCACCGCCGCTGGCGCTGCTGTCGGCCAGCAGCTTGACCCCGACCGGGGCACCGCCGACCACCTCGGCCTCGGCGTCCCGCACGATCACGGACTCATCGAACTTCGGTACGAACAACGACATTTCCGAACCCCCTGTTGATGACGTGGACGTACGCCCTCAGACCGCGAAGAGCAGTCCGGCACTGATCAGCACAACGACCGCGGTGGCGAAGTGGATCCCGAAGGCGACGGCCTTCGGACCGCCGTTGCGCAGGACTATCAGCGTGTCGCCGAGCGGGACAAGGGCCACGCAGACCATGAACCAGGCCTCGGCCTGCGCGCCGACGAAGGCCAGCAGGGCCAGACCCACCAGGCCGAAGGTGCCGTCCCGGAGGCCCTTGATCGAGAGATAGGCGCCGGCGTCTCCGTCCGGCCGGGCGGGGACGCCGTAGCCGGCCGCGGCGGAGGCGGGCTGGAACAGGAACCGGTACCCGAGGAACACGCAGAACAGGTCGAGTACGACGGCCAGGGTGTACGCGGTGACGGTCATGTCTCTTCTCCTCGCTAGCAGCGCTAGGAACAAGAGCGAAGCTATCAGAGCGTCGACAGAAAGGCTAGCGATGCTAGAATCACGGTCATGACGATCCAGACGCGCCGGGAGCGCGAACGAGCGGAACGCGAGCGGCTGATCGTGACGGCCGCGCGGGAACTGGCGGAGGCGGAGGGCTGGGACGCGGTGACCACACGCCGGCTGGCCGCCGAGATCGAGTACAGCCAGCCGGTCCTCTACAGCCACTTCAAGGGCAAGGACGCGATCATGGCGGCGGTCGCGGTGCAGGGCTGCGCGGACCTGGCGGCGGAGCTGGGGGCCGCGCGCGCGAAGGCGCGGGGCGTGCGGGAGTCACTGGCGGCGGTGGCGGAGACGTACACGTCCTTCGCGCAGCGCCGGCCGGCCCTCTACGACGCGATGTTCACCCACCTGGTGGACCTGCCGTTCGCCACGCCCGAGGCCCCGGCCCCCCTGCGCGAGGCCTTCGGCGAGCTGCTCCACGCGGTCGAGCCGATCGCAGCCGAGGGCGACGACCCCGGCCTCCTCACGGAGACGTTCTGGGCGGGGCTGCACGGCCTGGTGACGCTGATGCGCAGCGGACGACTGCCGGCGGAGGCGCACGAGCGGCGGCTGGCGCTGCTGATCGGCCACTTCGCGGGCAGCTGAAGGCAACTGAACAGCCGCAGCCGCCGACGGCGATCAGCCCCCACAGGAAAGGGCACCCCTCCAGCCAGGTAGGACGGGCGGGGCAGGAAAAGTTACTCGGCAGCCGGCAGAGCGGCCCGCGGTCGCTGCCAGCCACGAGACCCCCGCGCCAGCAGCCACGCCGTCGTCTCCTCCGGCGGCATCGCCGCGGCGACCAGCCACCCCTGCACGGCGTCACACCCGAGATCCCGCAGCCGCTCCCAGGTCTCGTCGTCCTCCACCCCCTCGGCGACGACCAGCAGCCCCAGCGAGTGCGCCAGGTCGACCGTGCAGCGCACGATCTCCGCGTCCTCGGTGTCCACGGCCAGCCGGGCCACGAAGGACCGGTCGATCTTCAGCTCGCTCACCGGCAGCCGCCGCAGGTGCACCAGCGAGGAGTACCCGGTGCCGAAGTCGTCCAGGGACATCTTCACGCCGTGCCCGGTGAGCCCGGCGAGGGTGTCGGCGGCCCGCTGCGGGTCCTCCAGCAGCACATGCTCGGTTATCTCCAGCTGGAGCGCCCCCGCGGGGACCCCGTGCCGGGCCAGCCGGGCGGCGACGGAGCCCGCGAAGCCGGGCGTGTGGACGTCGCGCGGGGAGACGTTCACGGCCACCGGCACCCGCAGCCCCTGGGCCCGCCACCGGGCGACCTGGGCGAGCGCGGTCTCCAGCACGTACTCCGTCAGATGGGGCATCAGCCCCGAGGACTCGGCGATCGCTATGAACTCGTCCGGCGGCACCTTCCCGCGCTCGGGATGCACCCACCGCACCAGCGCCTCCAGGCCGGCGACCTGTCCGTCGAAGCGGACCTTCGGCTGGTAGTGCAGCTGCACCTCGTGCGCGTCCAGCGCCCGGCGCAGATCGCCGAGCAGGCCCAGCCGGTCGGGGGTGTTGGAGTCCCGCTTGGACTCGTAGACCTCGACGCCCGTACGGTCCCGCTTCGCCTGGTACATCGCCACATCGGCCCGCCGCAGCAGCCCCTCGGCGTCCAGCGCGTGGTCCGGGAAGACGGCGACGCCGGCGCTGGCCTCCAGGACGAGGGTGAGCCCGTCGAGGTCGAGCGGGGAGCTGAGGGCGGCGACGAGGCCGCGGGCGATGCGCGTGGCCGACGTGGTGGAGTCGGCGACCGGCAGTAAGACGGCGAACTCGTCGCCGCCGAGCCGGGCGGCCTCCGCGCCGCGCGGCAGGGCGATCCGGAGCCGTTCGGCTATCTGCAGCAGCAGCCGGTCACCGGCGAGATGACCGAGGGTGTCGTTCACCGACCGGAAACGATCGAGGTCGATCAGCATGAGGGCGGCGCGAGCGCCGATGCGCTCGGCATCGTCGAGGGCGGTCCATATCCGCTCCTGCAGCCACTGCCGGTTGGGCAGTCCGGTGAGCGGGTCGCGCAGCTGCTCCTCGGCGCGGGCCCGGGCCATCCACAGCGTGGAGTCGAGAGCTATCAGCGGAATGGCGAAGAGCGGGAGCAGGACCGGCTGGGCGTCGGCGACCACGCACACCAGCGGGGCGATGCCGAGCAGCGCGACGGCGACCAGACCCTGTCTGACCAGGGCGGTACGGGCGACGGTGGGCAGTCCGCCACCACGCGGCGCGTGCAGGTACCACAGCAGGCCGCGGCTGACCGCGAGATAGGCGGCGGCGACGAGCACCACCTCGGGTGCGGTGGTGGCGCTCCAGCTGTCGGGACTCCAGGGGGCCTCGACGGTCGGCACGCGCCCGAAGGAGCCGAGCACCAGGGCGCCGGCGCTGATCCCGAGGATGTCCACCGCGCCGTGCAGCACGCCCTGCCGCCAGCGGTGCCGCCTGGCTATGCCCACCAGGACGACGACGGTGAGGCTGACCATCCCGGCGGGCACCCAGCCGTACAGGAGCAGGACGGCGAGGGTGAGGGCCGCGCCGGAGCCGGTGCCGCCCCACCAGCGGGCGCGGCCGAGCATCACGAGGTGGCCGACGATGGTGCCGGTGAGCACGGCCAGCGACCAGCCGAGCGTGCCGCCCGGGAAGAGCGCGTGGTTGCCGCTGAAGGCGCGGTAGAAGCCCGCGCCCAGGGCGAACCCGGCGGCTGCCACGAGGCCCGCGGGCAGCGCGGGCCAGGACAGGTGCCGTTCGGGGTCGGTGCCGGGCAGCACGGGGGCGGGCTCGATGGCCAGCGGGATCGGTGTGTGTGCCTCGGTCGCGGCGCCCGGTCCGGCAGGGCGCGCCGGGGTGCCCGTGCGCTCGGCGCCCCACCCGGTCCACCGGATCCCCCGCCACGCGCCCGCGCGGCGGCGCAGGCGCAGCCGTGAGTCCGGGGCGGCGCTCTCGGTCGGTTCCATTCCCGTCCCTCTCACAGCCGGCGGTGCCCACGCCACGCGGCCCGATGCCCGACAACCATCAGCGGCTCCGCGTTGAAGAAACCTTCCCCGCGCCCTCGGCGGGCAGGGGGATGCCCCAACCGCAGTTGGGCACGGCAGGCGCACACCTCAACAGTAGGCCGCAGAAGGCTTCCTCGGGCAGCGGTCGTCGACGGTTGCCCGAATGCGCCCGGGCCACCCGTATGCAACTGATATGCGCCGAACGGGTGGCCTTCAACCGCTACTCCCCGGTCGGAAGTGCGACTTCCACCGCCGCCTCGGGGCCCTGCTCCAACAGGACGCCGAAACCGTCCTCGTTCAGAACCGGAACCTTGAGCTGCATGGCCTTGTCGTACTTCGATCCCGGGTTCTCACCCACGACCACGAACGAGGTCTTCTTCGACACCGAACCGGTCACCTTCGCGCCGCGGCTCTGCAGCGCCTCCTTGGCGCCGTCCCGGGTGAAGTTCTCCAGCGTGCCGGTCACGACGACGGTGAGACCCTCCAGCGGGCGCGGCCCCTCGTCCTCGCCGGAGGACTCGTCCTCCAGCGGAACCCCGGCCGCCTTCCACTTGCGGACGATCTCGCGGTGCCAGTCCTCGGCGAACCACTCCTTGAGGGCGGCGGCCACGATCTCGCCGACGCCGTCGGTGTCCTTCAGCTCCTCCTCGGTGGCCGCCTCGATCAGTTCGATCGAACCGAAGGCACGGGCCAGTGCCGCCGCCGCCACCGGCCCGACATGCCGGATGGAGAGCCCGTTCAGGAAGCGGGCGAGCGGACGGGACTTGGCCGCCTCGATGTTCTCCAGCAGCGCGAGGGTGTTCTTCTTCGGCTCGCCCTTCTGGTTGGCGAAGACCGTGACGACCTTCTCCTCGCCCGTCTTGGGATCCCGCTTGGGCAGGCCGCTGTCCGCGTCGAGGACATAGGCCTTGATGGGCAGCAGCTTCTCCACCGTCAGGTCGAACAGGTCGCCCTCGTCCACCAGCGGCGGGTCGGCCGGCTCCAGCGGGCGGGTCAGCGCGGCGGCGGCCACCTGGCCGAAGTGCTCGATGTCCAGGCACTCACGACCGGCGAGGTAGGAGACACGCTCGCGCAACTGGGCCGGGCAGGTACGCGCGTTGGGGCAGCGGAGGTCGATGTCGCCCTCCTTCATGGGCCGCAGCGGCGTCCCGCACTCGGGGCACTCGCTCGGCATCACGAACTCCCGCTCGGCGCCGTCCCGCAGGTCGACCACCGGGCCGAGGATCTCCGGGATGACGTCACCGGCCTTGCGGATCACCACGGTGTCGCCGATGAGCACGCCCTTGGCCTTGACGACCTCCTGGTTGTGCAGGGTGGCGAACTCGACCTCGCTGCCCGCGACCGTGACCGGCTCGACCTGCGCGTACGGCGTGACGCGGCCGGTGCGGCCGACGCCCACCTTGATATCGATCAGCTTGGTGTTGACCTCTTCCGGCGCGTACTTGTACGCGATCGCCCAGCGCGGGGCGCGCGCGGTGGAGCCGAGACGGCCCTGCAGGCGGATCTCGTCCACCTTGACGACGACGCCGTCGATCTCGTGCTCCACGGAGTGGCGGTTCTCGCCGTAGTGGGCGATGAACGCGCGGACGCCGTCGAGGTCGTCGACCACCCGGTTGTGCCGGGAGGTGGGCAGGCCCCAGGCCTTCAGCAGGTCGTAGGCCTGGGAGAGGCGGGTCATGCCCGTGAAGCCCTCCAGGGCTCCGATGCCGTGGACGACCATGTGCAGCGGACGGGTGGCGGTCACCCGCGGGTCCTTCTGGCGCAGCGAACCGGCCGCGGCGTTACGGGGGTTGGCGAAGGGCTTGTCGCCGGCCGCGACCAGACGGGCGTTCAGCTCCTCGAACTTCTCCATCGGGAAGTAGACCTCGCCGCGGATCTCCACGAGGTCGGGGACCTCGTCGCCCTGGAGGCGGTCCGGGATCTCCGTGATCGTCCGGACGTTCGGGGTGATGTCCTCGCCGGTGCGGCCGTCGCCGCGGGTGGCCGCGCGCGTGAGGCGGCCGTGTTCGTAGGTGAGGTTGACGGCGAGGCCGTCCACCTTCAGCTCGCACAGGAAGTGGTACTCCTGCTCGCCCAGCTCGCGCGCGATGCGGTCGGCCCAGGCGGCCAGCTCGTCGTCGTTGAAGGTGTTGTCCAGGGACATCATCCGCTCGCGGTGCTCGACCGCCGTGAACTCCGTCGCGTACGACCCCGCGACCTTCTGGGTCGGCGAGTCCGGGGTGCGCAGCTCCGGATACCGCTCCTCCAGCGCCTCCAGAGTCTTCAGGAGCTTGTCGAACTCCGCGTCGCTGATGACGGGAGCGTCCTTCACGTAGTACCGGAAGCGGTGCTCCTCGACCTGCTCCGCGAGCTGGGCGTGCTTCTCGCGGGCCTCGGCGGGCACCGCCGTCGTCTCCGCTTGCTTGTCGCCGGCCACCGTGTTGTCCTCCCGTTACTCTGGGTTGTCCGCGAGTGATCTCGCCGCCTGGACGCAGTGGGCGAGCACCTGGCGTGCGTAGGCGGGGGAAGCGCCCGCGAGACCGCATACCGGGGTGACCGTGACCGCCTCCGCGAGCAGCCCCGGATGCAGCCCCAGCCTGCGCCACAGCGTCCTGACACCCATGACGCTACCGGCAGGGTCTGACAATGGGCCGTCCGTGCCCGGCACGACACCTGCGAACAGCCGGGTGCCGCCTTCCACGGCCTCGCCGATGGCGTCGTCGTCACGTTCGGTGAGGAGCGAGAAGTCGAAGGAGAGGGCGGCCGCGCCGGCCCTGCGCAGCAGGGCGAACGGGACGTCGGGCGCGCAGGAGTGGACCACGACGGGTTCGTCGCCGTGCACGCCGATGACGTCCCTCAGGGTCGCCTCCACGATCTGCCGGTCCACGGCCCGGTGCGTGCGGTAGCCGCTGGCGGTGCGGACCTGTCCGCGCAGTACGGCGGTGAGGGAGGGCTCGTCGAGCTGGAGGACGAGCCGGGCACCCGGGATGCGGCGCCGTACCTCGGCGAGGTGCAGCCGCAGGCCCTCCGCCAGCGAGCCGGCGAGGTCGCGGCAGGCGCCGGGGTCCGACAGGGCGGACTCGCCGTTCCTCAGCTCCAGGGCGGCGGCCAGCGTCCACGGCCCGACCGCCTGCACCTTGAGGTCGCCCTCGTACCCCTGGGTGAACTCCTCCAGGGCGTCGAGGTCCTCGCCCAGCCAGGACCGGGCCCGCTTGGTGTCGCGGCCGGGCCGGTCGCCGATGCGCCAGCCGCTGGGCTCCACGCGCGCGTACATCTCGACGAGCATTCCGGCGGTACGGCCGATCATGTCGGCGCCGGGGCCGCGGGCGGGCAGCTCGGGCAGAAACGGGAAGTCCTCGAAGCTGCCGGTGGCGGTCTTGGCGGCCTCCCGGGCGTCCCCGCCGGGCAGGGAGCCGACACCGGTGGCGCCCGGGAACCTGAACTCGCTGTTCTCACTCACCTCGGCAGGGTATGCCGACGCACCAGGGGGCTCCGCCCCCTGGACCCCCGCCTATGCCCACCACCCGACTCGGTCGGCAGACAAGCGGGGGCAACACGTTCACCGCCCCGGTCGCACCGTCAGGTCGTTGACCTCCGCGTCGCTCGGGAGGTCCAGGGACATCAGGATCGTCGTCGCCACCGACTCGGGGTCGATCCACTGGGCGGGGTCGTAGTCCTTGCCCTCCTGCTGGTGGACCTTGGCCTGCATGGGGCTGGCCGTGCGGCCGGGGTAGACGGAGGTGACGCGGACGCCGTTGCCGTGCTCCTCGTGGCGCAGGGAGTCGGCGAGGGCCTTCAGACCGTGCTTGGAGGCGGCGTACGCGGACCAGCCGGCGTGGGCGTTGAGTCCGGCACCGGAGTTGACGAAGATCACATGGCCGCGGGCGGCGCGGAGCTGGGGAAGGAAGTGCCGGGTCAGCTCGGCGGGGGCGATCAGGTTGACGTTGAGCTGGTGACGCCAGGACTTGGGGGTCAGCTCGCCGACCTCGCCGAGGTCCACCACTCCGGCGATGTGCAGCAGCGAGTCGACCCGGTCCGGGAGCGACTGGTGGGAGAAGGCCCAGGAGAGCTTGTCGGGGTCGGCCAGGTCGCCCACCAGGGTGCGCGCCCCGGGGAACTCGGCGGCCAGCTCCTTCGCGCGGCCCGCGTCGCGCGCGTGCAGGACGACTTCGTCCCCGCGCGCGTGCAGACGGCGGGCGACGGCCGCGCCGATGCCGGAACCGGCCCCGGTGATCACATGAGTAGCCATGCCCGCCATGCTCGCATCACCGCGCGCCGTACGACTCCTCCAGGTAGGCCAGTGCGGCCGCCGGCTCCTCGGCGAAGAACACCAGGTCGGACAGCGGGCGGGGCAGGAAGCCCTCCTCCTCCATGCGGCGGAACTGTTCGCGCAGGCCGTCGTAGAAGCCGGCCGTGTTCAGCAGCACGACCGGCTTCTCGGTGTGGCCGTGCTTCTTGAGTTCGAGGATCTCGGTGGCCTCGTCGAGCGTTCCGGTGCCGCCCACCATGATCACCACAGCGTCGGCCTTCTCCAGGAGCAGCCTCTTGCGTTCGGCGAGGTCGGCCGCGATGACCATCTCGTCGGTGCCGGGCCGAACCTTCGCCGACAGGAACTCGACCGAGACGCCGAGCAGCCTGCCGCCGGCCTCGTGCACCCCGTCGGCGACCACCTTCATCAGACCGACGTCGGAGCCGCCCCAGACCAGGGTGTGCCCGCCCTTGCCGAGCAGTTCCGCGAACTCGCGCGCGGGGCGCGTGTAACGCTCGTCGAGATCGGCCGCGGAGAGGAAGACGCAGATGTTCATGTCCCCCACCGTACGCGGGAAGAAGTACGGACCCGCGCGCGCTGTTCCTACATGACCTCAGGACACACGATCACCATCGAACAGGGCGAGCAGCACGTGCGCGTGGTGCACGGCGACCAGGTGCTCGCGGAGACCGACCGTCCCCTCGTACTGCGCGAGACGGGCTCGCCCGTGCGGTACTACATACCCGCCGAGGACGTCCGCCTGGACCTGCTCACGCCCTCCGACACCCACACCGTCTGCCCCTTCAAGGGCACCGCGTCCTACTGGTCGCTGCCGGACGCGCCCGACCTGGTCTGGGCGTACCCGGACCCGAAGCCGGACGTGGCCCAGATCAGGGACCACTACTGCTTCTACGAGGCCGACGTGTCGTGACCGCTGAATTCCATGCCGTACGGCAGTCTGCACCGGCATGGACAAGATGACGACTTCCCGCGACGGCACCTCCCTCGCGTACGGAGTGATCGGCCAGGGGCCGACGGTGATCCTGGTGAGCGGCGCGATGTCCACCGGCGGCACCGTGACGCCCCTGGCGCACCGGCTCGCGGACCGCTGCACGGCCGTCGTCTACGACCGCCGGGGCCGCGGCGAGAGCGGTGACACCGAGCCGTACGCGGTGGAGCGCGAGGTCGAGGACCTGGCCGCGCTGATCGAGGCGGTGGGCGGTGCGACCGCGCTGTTCGGGGTCTCCTCGGGCGGTGCGCTGGTGCTGGAGGCGGCAGCGAGCGGCCTGCCGGTTCACCGGGCGGCCGTGTACGAGGTGCCGTTCGCGGACTTCCTGGCGGGCGGTGCCGAGCGGGAGGCCGCGTACAAGGAGCAGCTGAACAAGACGCTCGCGGAGGGGCGGCGCGGGGACGCCGTGGAGCTGTTCCTGCGGCTGACGGGCCTCGGCGAGGAGATGATCCAGGGGGCCCGCCAGTCGCCGATGTGGGCCGGCATGGAGGCCGTCGCGCCGAGCCTGGCGTACGACGACGCGGTCATGGGCGACGGCCTGCTGCCGCGCGCACGGCTGGCCGCGATCTCCGTGCCCGTCCTCGTGGCCGCGGGCGGGGCGAGCCCCGAGTGGATGCTCGGGGCGAACCGCGCGCTCGCGGAAGCGGTACCCGAGGGCACGTACCGCGAGCTGGCGGGTCAGACCCACATGGTGGAACCGGAGGTCCTCGGCCCGGTGCTGGCCGACTTCCTCACCCGCTGAGCGGGCCGGTCACACCGCCGCTGCGGCCGCGCGCGTGGTCGACGCGATCGTGGCCGAGCCGACCACGCGCGTGTCGTCGTACAGCACGATCGCCTGGCCCGGGGCTACGCCGCGGACCGGCTCGGTGAAGCTGACGCGCAGTTCGCCGTCGACCAGTTCCGCGGTGACCTCGGTCTCGCCGCCGTGGGCGCGCAGCTGGGCGGTGTAGGTGCCGGGGCCGGACGGGGCGCTGCCGCACCAGCGGGGCCTGATCGCCGTCAGCGCGGTGACGTCCAGGGCGGCGGCCGGGCCGACCGTCACGGTGTTGGTCACCGGGGAGATGTCGAGGACGTAGCGAGGCTTGCCGTCGGCGGCCGGGGTCCCGATGCGCAGCCCCTTGCGCTGGCCGATGGTGAAGCCGTACGCGCCCTCGTGCGTGCCCACCGTGGCGCCGGACTCGTCGACGATGTCGCCCTCCGCCTTGCCCAGGCGGGAGGCCAGGAAGCCCTGCGTGTCGCCGTCGGCGATGAAGCAGATGTCGTGCGAGTCGGGCTTCTTGGCGACCGCCAGGCCCCGGCGCTCGGCCTCCGCGCGGATCTCCTCCTTGGTGGTGACCGTGTCGCCGAGCGGGAACATCGCGTGGGCGAGCTGCTTGTCGTCCAGGACCCCGAGCACGTACGACTGGTCCTTGGCCATGTCGGAGGCGCGGTGCAGCTCGCGGGAGCCGTCCTCTCCCACGATCACCTTCGCGTAGTGACCGGTGCAGACGGCGTCGAAGCCGAGGGCCAGCGCCTTGTCCAGCAGCGCGGCGAACTTGATCTTCTCGTTGCAGCGCAGGCAGGGGTTCGGGGTGCGGCCGGCCTCGTACTCGGCGATGAAGTCCTCGACGACGTCCTCGCGGAAGCGGTCGGCGAGGTCCCACACATAGAACGGGATGCCGATGACGTCGGCGGCGCGGCGGGCGTCGCGCGAGTCCTCGATGGTGCAACAGCCCCGCGCGCCGGTGCGGAAGGACTGGGGGTTCGCGGAGAGCGCGAGATGGACGCCGGTGACGTCATGGCCGGCTTCCGCGGCCCGCGCGGCGGCGACGGCGGAATCGACCCCGCCGGACATGGCGGCGAGGACGCGGAGAGGGCGGGGGCGCTGCGGGGTGTCAGTCATAGCCCTTCCAGAGTACGGGGGCGCGGGAACCGGGGCCGCCGGATATCCGTTGACGATCACATGGGGGCGACGAGTGGGACGAACGGGGCGACGACCGAGGCGGCGGCGAAGGACGGGGACCGGCGGCTGGGGCGGCGGGCCCTGCTCATCGGCGGGGCCGCGGCCGCCGTGGGCACGGCCGTGCTGGCCCGCGACGAGCTGTCCCGTCTGTGGTGGCGGCTGCCCGGGGTGGAGAAGCCGCGGGTGGCCGGGGCCGTCGACTTCCGGGGCGCGCGCTGGGTGGCGGCCTCACCGGCGAACTACCGGCGGGCGGACCGGCCGGACGACTACCGGATCGACCGGGTGGTCATCCATGTCACCCAGGGCGGGTACGCGTCGGCGGTGAAGGTCTTCCAGGACCCCGCGCACGGCGCCGCGGCGCACTACATCGTGCGCAAGGACGGCCGGATCACCCAGTTGATCCGCGAGCTGGACGTGGCCTTCCACGCGGGCAACCGGGAGTACAACGAGCGCAGCGTCGGCATCGAGCACGAGGGCTTCGTGGAGGACCCCTCCTCCTTCACGGACGCGATGTACACGGCCTCGGCGCGGCTGACGGCCGCGATATGCGGGCGCTACGGCATACCCGTCGACCGGGAGCACGTCATCGGGCACGTGGAGGTGCCGGGGACGGACCACACGGACCCCGGGCGCCACTGGGACTGGGAGCGCTATCTGGGGCTGGTGCGGCGGGCGCGGGCCTGAAGCACGCCCCACCGGGCCTACGCCGGCCCGGCACACAGGCCTTGCGTCGGCCCCGCACACAGGCCTTACGTCAGCCCCGCCGCCCGGGCCCGCTCCACCGCCGGACCGATCGCCTTCGCGAGGGCCTCGACGTCCGCGTCCGTGGAGGTGTGGCCGAGGGAGAAGCGCAGGGTGCCGCGGGCCAGGTCCGGGTCGGTGCCGGTGGCGAGCAGGACGTGGCTGGGCTGGGCGACGCCCGCGGTGCAGGCGGAGCCGGTGGAGCACTCGATGCCCTGGGCGTCCAGCAGGAGCAGCAGGGAGTCGCCCTCGCAGCCGGGGAAGGTGAAGTGGGCGTTGGCCGGGAGCCGGCCCTCGGGTGCCGGGTCGCCGCCGAGGATGGCGTCCGGCACCGCCGTGCGGACGGCGTCGACCAGCCGGTCCCGCAGGGCGCCGATCTCGCGGCCGAACCACTCCCGCTGCTCGGCGGCCACGCGGGCGGCCACCGCGAAGGAGGCGACGGCGGGGACGTCGAGGGTGCCGGAGCGGACGTGGCGCTCCTGGCCACCGCCGTGCAGGACGGGTACGGGGGTGTACTCGCGGCCGAGGAGCAGCGCGCCGATGCCGTAGGGGCCACCGATCTTGTGGGCCGACACCGTCATCGCGGCGAGGCCGGAGGTGCCGAAGTCGACCGGGAGCTGACCGAAGGCCTGGACCGCGTCGGCGTGCAGGGGGACGCCGAACTCGCCCGCGACGTCGGCGAGTTCGCGGACCGGCATGACAGTGCCGATCTCGTTGTTGGCCCACATCACGGTGGCCAGGGCGACGTCGTCGGGGTTGCGGGCGATGGCCTCGCGCAGCGCCTCGGGGTGGACCCGGCCGTGGGAGTCGACGGGGAGGTATTCGACGGTGGCGCCCTCGTGTTCACCGAGCCAGTGCACCGCGTCGAGTACGGCGTGGTGCTCGACGGGGCTGGCCAGGACGCGGGTGCGGGCCGGGTCGGCGTCGCGGCGGGACCAGTACAGGCCCTTCACCGCGAGGTTGTCGGCCTCGGTGCCGCCCGAGGTGAGGACGACCTCGCTGGGGCGGGCGCCCAGTGCCTCGGCAAGGGTTTCGCGGGACTCCTCGACCGTGCGGCGGGCCCGGCGGCCGGAGGCGTGCAGGGAGGACGCGTTGCCGGTGATGCTCAGCTCGGCGGTCAGGGCCTCTGCCGCCTCGGGGAGCATCGGGGTCGTGGCGGCGTGGTCGAGGTAAGCCATGGTGAGCCGATTCTACGGCGCCCTGTTCATCGACCTTGCTGCGAGGTTGGGTACGGTCGTGCGCCTCGCCTGTGCCGCGGCTGGGGCTGGTGGCGGCGCGCCCGGCGGTGGCGGCAGTACAGCCGTGCCCCGTCGTCCTCGGGGCTCTCGGCTGTTGGTCACAGGCTCCACGAAACCGTGTGGGACATCTCCATCGCGATCGCCAGGACCGCCAGGTCCGCCACGCCCAGGGTCAGGCCGAGGTAGGCGCGACCGCGCCGGGACGTGCCGCGCCAGAGGGCCACGGCGGCCAGGGCGATGGCGATCGGGCCGAGGAAGATGTTGAGGACGAGCAGGCCGAGCAGGCCGAGGATGAAGGACGCCACGGCCATTCCGTCGGCGTCCCGCGCCTGCGAGCGGGTGTCGGTGCGGCCGGTGGCCGGTGCGGTGAGTTGCATGGTGCTCAGCTCCTGGAAGTCGTTCCGGAAGGTCAGTTGGCCGAGGCGCCGCTACGGCGGCCGTGGCGCTCGCGGATCGCGAAGACGGCGAGCCAGGCGGCGATGACAGCGGCACCGGCGACGGTGACGGTCAGCGGTACGTGAGCGACGGTGCCCAGCACGACGCCGAACAGCATGAGTGCGACAACGAGGAACAGCATGGGATCAGATCCCCCCTCCGAGATGCCTTGGGTTTGACCCCTGTGAAGTTTCGGTGAACAGTTGTAGTAACACTTGTTCACTGACTTCGAGTCTAGCGCGTCCCGCGGCTTTCCAATTCCAGAGAACAGTTGTTAACTGGATGACATGAGTCACACCCTCGGCATCCGGCAGGCCCAGAAGCAGAAGACCCGGCAGGCTTTCCTGGACGCGGCGCTCGCGCTGCTGGAGGAGCAGAGCCTGAGCAGCCTCGGTCTGCGCGAGGTCACCCGCGCCGTCGGTGTCGCCCCGACCGCCTTCTACCGGCACTTCCGCTCCACCGCCGACCTCGGTGTCGCCCTGGTCGACGAGGCTCTCGGCAGCCTGCACCCGATGGTGCGGACGACGGTGTCCACGGCGGGCGACAGCGAGGAGCGCATCACGCGCGCGATCGAGTTGATCGCGCACCACGTGGACAGCCATCCCGCCCACGTCCGTTTCATCGCCCGCGAGCGGCACGGCGGGGTCCAGCCCGTGCGCGAGGCCATCCAGTCCCAACTGGCCCGGTTCGCCGAGGAGGTGAAGGCCGAGCTGGCCAAGGACCCGCAGGCCGAGGGCTGGAGCGACGACGACCTGCTGATGCTCGCGCACCTCTACGTCGACCAGATGCTCATCACCGCCTCGCTCTTCCTGGAGACGCTGGAGGGATCCGAGGACGAGCGGGAGCGCGTCTCCCAGATCGCCACCCGGCAGATGCGGCTCATCAGCATCGGCCGCCGGCACTGGCTGGACTGACCGGCCGCGGCACACGCGCAGGGGCGGCACGCCCGTCCCACCGAGCGCACCACCCCTGCCGTCGTACGGCCGTACAGATCAGCCCTGCTGGGCCTGTCCCCCGGCCTGCCCACCGGACTGCCCACCGCCCGGACCACCGCAGCCACCACCCTGCCCACCACCGGGACCGCCCTGCCCGCCGCCGGGCGCGCCGCTCGGCATGCCCGAGGGCGCACCGCTCGGCCGGGCCGACGGCGACCCGGTCGGCTTGACGGTGGAGGCGCCCGAAGGCACGCCGGACGGTGCCCCGCTGGGCCGGCGGCCCGTGCCGCCGGTCGGCATGCCGGACGGCGCCTGGCAGGCCTGCTGGCCGGAGGTGCCGCTGGTCGAGGAGGACGAGTCGCCCGAACCGCACGCGGTGAGCAGCAGCGGGGACAGCGCCAGGAGGGCGACGGCGGGGACGAGGCGTGCACGCTTCATGGGAGTCAGCTCCGCGGAAGATGAGGGAATCCTGAGGCGGGCACTCAACCAACGGCGGTTAGGGCGTTCTTGGGCACGCCCTGTGCCTCGCCTGTCGATCGGGTAAAGCGCACCCCAAGTACCGCCGCTCACCTGGACTTTCACCCGCCGCTCGGGGCGTCCCCCTGGTACAAGGCCGTGACAGAACCGACCGCCCGCAGCAGCTCCGCGCGCGCCTCGGGCGGGTCGAGTATCTGCACCTGGTCGGAGAACGCGAGCAGTTGGCGCACGGCGCGCAGCACCGGGTACGACAGCCGGGCGGTGACCCACTCGCTCTCGCCGTCGTCGTCGGGGAGTTCGGTCAGCTGCGCGGCGGCCATGCGCTGGAACATGTCGAGACGCTCGCGCCGGATCCGTACCGTGACGTCGATCCCGTCCTCCGGCCGCTCCTCCACCTGGCGGCGCAACACCTCCCAGACGTCGGCGAGTTCGACACCGGCCCGGCGCCGCACCGGATCGTCCAGCAGGCGTGCCGAGCGCACCCGGTCGGCGCGGAACAGCCGGGGCGCGCCGCGCCGGTCGGCGACCAGGTACCAGACCCCGGCCTTGGCGACCAGGCCGTAGGGGTCCACGGTGTACGTCCGCGGCTCGCGCTCCCCGCTGTGCCGGTAGCGCAGCCTCAGCCGCCGGTCGAGGAAGACCGCGTCCTGGAGCACCTCCAGGTCGACGGCCTGTTGCGGGCCGGTGCGCCAGCGGGTGGCGTCGACCAGGATGCGGCGGCTGGTGACCTCGGCGGCGGGCCGGTGCGGTGCCGGCAGGGCCGCCATCACCTTGCGCAGGGCCGAGCCGAGCGCCGCGTCCAGGCCGAGTGCGGCGTGGGCGCCCTGGGCGGCCAGGATGAACAGGGCGCGGGACTCGTCGGCGGTGAGGCCGGTGACGTCCGTGCGGAATCCGGCGAGGAGTTCGATGCCGCCGTGCCGGCCGCGCTCGGCGTACACGGGGACGCCGGACGCCGACAGCGCCTCGATGTCCCGGTAGATGGTGCGGACCGACACCTCCAGCCGGTCGGCGAGTTCGTGTGCGGGGACACGGCCCCGGGTCTGCAGGAGCAGCAGGATCGACAGCAGCCGGTCGGACTTCACGCCGACAGGATCCCGCCGAGCGGGTGGCCGGAGCAATCGACGACGACGGCGACGGGTCGTCCGGGGAAACCTCACCCCGACACCGACCCGGACCGACCCCCACCGCCCCGCCCCGCCCCGAAGAGAGGCCACCATGACCCCCGATCCCCGCCCCCTGTACACCCGGGCCACCGCACAGGCGGCCGCGCTCATCCGGACCGTACGGCCCGAGCAGCTGACCGGTCCCACGCCCTGCACCGAGTTCGACGTGCGCACCCTGCTGAGCCACATCGCTGATGGCCTGGGAGAGCGACGACCGGATGACGTCACCGGTGCGCGTGCCGTGGCGCGAGATTCCGGGGCGGGCCGCCCTGTAGGCCACCGCTCCCACTCGACCCGGAGCTGGCCGAGTTCTCCCTCGCCGCCGCGCACGAGGCGCTGCCCGAGGGACCGCGCGACGGACGCCCCTTCGAACCGGAGCTGCCGGCAGCCGAAGGTGCCGACAGCTACGAGCGACTGGCCGCCTGGCTCGGCCGCAGGCCGCTCGGCCGAGCCTGACCCGAGCAGGTGGAACACCGAGCCGAAATCCTGACGGAAACTGTCAGGTTATCGAGGGAGCCTCACTGCACCGACCCACAGAGAGGCACCCCATGAACACCATCGACCCGCGTCCCGTCTACACCCGCGCCACCGAGCAGGCGGCCGCGCTCATCAAGACGGTGCGCCCGGAACAGCTCGACGGCCCCACGCCCTGTACCGAGTTCGACGTACGGGCCCTGCTGAGCCACATCGTCGGCGGCACCCGGCGGATCGCCGTGGTCGGCGAGGGCGGTGACGGACTCGCGATCCACCCCTCCGCCGAGGGCGTCGCGGACGACGGCTGGGCGGCCGCCTACGACGAGGTGCGCGTCCGCGTCCTGAAGGCCTGGGGGGCCGACGAGCGGATGGCGAGCCCGGTGCGCGTGCCCTGGGGCGAGGTCCCCGGCCACGCGGCACTCTCCGGCTACGTCATGGAGATCGTCACCCACACCTGGGACCTCGCCGAGGCTCTCGGCCACCGCGAGGAACTCGACCCGGAACTGGCCGAGTTCGCCCTCAGCACCGCCCGCCAGGTACTGCCCGACTCCCGCCCCCGCGACGAGAACACACCCTTCGACACCCGCCACCAGGCACCCGAAGGAGCGGGCGTCTACGAGCAGCTGGCGGCCTGGATGGGCCGCCGCCCCCTCGACCGGGGCTGACGGGCGCGCTCCGGTCAGGCGAGCCGGGCTCGGGCGAGCTGGCGGGACTGGGCGACCAGACGGTCCTCGCTGTCCCAGACCTCCGCGTCCTCCTCCAGGAAGCCGCCGGCCAGGTTGCGCGTGGTGATCGACACGCGCAGCGGGCCGGGGGCCGGGCGGTGGCGGACGTGGACGGTGAGTTCGACCGTGGGCACCCAGCCCTTGAGGCCGATCTCGAAGGCGGTGGGCGGAAGGGCGTCCACCGCGAGGAGGAGGGAGAGCGGGTCGGCGTCGCGGCCGTCGGCGAGGCCGAACCAGGCCCGCATCTCCCCCTTGCCGGAGGGTGCGCCGAGCGCCCAGCCGAGGGTGGCGGGGTCCAGCTTGAGCATCAGCCGGTCGGTGATGGCCGAGCTGCCCGGGATCGGGGCGGGCGAGTCGTCCGGGCCGAAGCACTGCTCCAGCGGGGGGATCGGGGGCGGGGTCGCCGTCGTACGGACGTCGTCGGGGAGGGTGGTGAGGTCGCCGTAGGAGGCGAGGACGCGGATGCGTTCGACCTCGTTGCCCTCGTCGTCGTACTGGAAGAGCGAGGCCTGGCCGGTGGAGAGGGTGCGGCCGGTGCGGACCGGCTCGGTGCGGACGACCGCCGGGCCCGGCTGGGACGCGGTCAGGTAGTGCGCGGAGATGGTGAACGGGTCCGGGTGCGGCAGGGTGTCCGCGAGGGCCCGGCCGAGCACGGCCAGCAGATAGCCGCCGTTGACGGCGTTGATGATGGTCCAGCCGGCGGAGAGGTCGATGTCGTAGACCCCGGGCTCGCGCCGGGTGACCGCCGTGTCGCGGTCGAACTCGCTGTCGCCGATCACGGCCCGCGACGGGGAGGGTGCGGAAGCTGCTTCTGGCATGCCTGAACGGTACAACAGGAAATTACTAAGCGGTAGCTTTGGATGTTGCGGGCAGATGACATGATCCCGCCGGGCGGATGACAGGATGGGCCGAGGCCCCCCTGCCAGGTGCCGAGGCCCCCCTGCCGGGTGAGGTTCCGGCAATTTCTAGGTAAGTGTCCCGACACGTCCACAACCCCGGGCCCCTGTTTCCCCTCTATGGGGGCATGAGCCTCACCGGGACTCCGTTCCTCTACACGACCATCGTGCTCTCCGTGGTCGCCGTCATATTGCCGCTCGTCCTGTGGTCGAGGATGCGGGGGCCCAAGCCCCTGCGCGTCGCAGCCCGGGTGCTGATGCTGCTGTTCGCCCAGGGCACGGCCGTCACGCTGGTCTTCGTACTGGTCAACAACCAGAACAACCTGTACGACAACTGGGCCGACCTGTTCGGCACCGGCAACCACGTCCAGCAGGCCGCCGACCTCGGCCGCGACGGCACCGGCGGCATAGCGCTGAAACGGTTGCCCAAGGTCAAGCAGAACTTCGGGCCGGCCGACGGACCCGGCATGCACGCGGCCGGCGGGGTACGCGTCACCCAGCTCAAGGGCCGGGTCTCCGGTGTGAACGCCGAGGTCTACGTCTGGCTGCCGCCGCAGTACAACGACCCGGCCTACCGCAACAAGAAGTTCCCGGTCGTGGAACTGCTGCCGGGCTACCCCGGCTCGGCGAAGGCCTGGTTCGGGTCGATGAAGGCGCACGAGCAGCTGCTGCCGCTGATGAAGAGCGGCCAGGTGGCGCCCTTCATCCTGGTCGCCCCGCGCACCAACCTGCTGGCCGGCGTGGACACCGGCTGCGCCAACATCCCGGGCCAGGTCAACGCCGACACCTGGCTCAGCATCGACGTGCCGAAGATGGTCATGGACAACTTCCGGGCCCAGCCGGCCCCGCAGGGCTGGGCGGTGGCCGGGTACTCGGCCGGCGCGCACTGCGCGGTCAAGCTGGCCGTGGCGCACCCGGACCGGTACCGGGCCGCGGTGAGCATGTCCGGCTACAACGACCCGATCGGCGAGCGCAATTCCCTCGCCGCCCAGAACCCCACCCTGCGTGCCGAGAACAATCCTTACCTGCTTCTCAAGAAGGCGGCCGTACCGCCCCGGATCGCGCTGTACTTCTCCGGCGAGTCCGGCGACGGCTACCAGGCGGGCGTGGCGCTGGAGTCCATCGCCAAGGCGCCGACGACCGTGCACGTGGTGTTCCTGCCGCGCAGCGCGGGCGGGCACACCATGGCGCTGTGGCGGCCGCAGGTCACCACGGTGTTCCGCTGGCTGACCCTGCAGATGGGCCAGAACCACGCCAGGGGCGCGGACCGGTCCCTCACCGGGTCCAACGGGTCCCTCACCGGGTCCGCCGGCTCTACTCCTCTGACACCGTCGACCGGCGGTTCCACGCGCGCGGCGCTCGCCAGTGGAACCTCATCGCCAGCAGGCGCAGGACGAAAGCGGTGACGACCGCGAGTCCGCTGGTGAACGACGTCAGGACGTCGTAGTGGATGCACAGCACCACCATGGTGGCGCCGACGATCGCCGGGACCGCGTACAGGTCGCGGTCCCAGCGCAGCAGCGAGGGAACCTCGTTGGCGAGCACGTCCCTGAGCACACCGCCGCCGACCGCGGTGGCGAGACCCAGGGTCGCGGACGCGGTCAGGTTGAGGCCGTAGGAGTACGCCTTCGTCGTCCCACTGACAGAGAACAGGCCGAGGCCGGCCGCGTCGAAGACGAGGACCGCCGACTGGATGCGCTCCACGTGCGGATGCAGGAAGAAGACCACGAGCGCGGCGAACAGCGGGGTGAAGAAGTACCCGAGGTCCGTGAAGGCGGCCGGGGGTACGGCCCCGATGATCACGTCGCGGAACAGCCCTCCGCCCAGCGCGGTGACCTCGGCGAGCACGGCGATGCCGAACACGTCGAAGTTCTTCCGGACGGCCAGCAGCGCGCCGGAGATCGCGAACACGAAGATGCCGATGACATCGAGCGTGTGCTGGACGGAGGGACTGAAGAGTTGCTGGAGCTGCACCCTGACATTCTCACCCGTCAAGGGGCGTGAACCTTACAAAGCCAGGCCAGCCAGGCCGGACCGGGCCGATCAGGCCTAGAGGCTCGGCTTCCCTGTCGTGAACAGCCAGGTGTCGAAGAGGTCGTCGAGCTGCTGCCCGCTGATCCGCTCGGCGAGGCGGACGAAGTCGGCCGTGTCCGCGTTGCCGTACCGGTGGAGCCGGGTCCAGGTGGGCAGCAGCTTGAAGAACGCCTGGTCGCCGATCCGTTCCCGCAGTGCCTGGAGGGTCATCGCGCCGCGCTGGTAGACGGCGGAGGCGAACATCGTGTCCCGCTGCGGGTCGGCCACCTTGATCTGCCAGAAGGCCGCGTCGGCGGGGCGGGCGTTGTAGGCGGCGAGGAAGGAGTCGTGGGCCGAGCGGGTGCCCTGGTGCTCCGCCCACAGCCACTGGGCGTAGGTGGCGAAGCCCTCGTTGAGCCAGATGTCCTTCCACTGCGCCACGCTCACCGAGTCGCCGAACCACTGGTGGGCCAGCTCGTGCACGATGGTCGTCTCGTTGCGCACGGCCGAGTAGGCGGGCTTGCTCTGCACCTCCAGCGAGAACCCGGCCTCGGGCATGTCGTCGACGATCGCGCCGGTCTCCTCGAAGGGGTACGGCCCGAAGACCTGCGACCAGTAGTCGGTGGCGGCGGCCGTGACGGCGTACACGTCGACGTTGTTGCTGTTCTTCAGTACGGGGTCGATGGCGACGTAGATCGGGGTGCCGCCCGGGGTGCGGCCGGTCCGCACGTCGAACTTCCCGATGGTGGCGGTGGCGAGATAGGTGGCCATGGGCCTGTTCTCGCGCCAGTGCGTGTACGTCGCGTCGCCCCGGTCGTACGTCGACACGAGCCGGCCGTTGGAGACGCCGGTCAGGCCCTTGGGCGCCTTGATCCGGATGTCGTAGGTGGCCTTGTCGGCGGGGTGGTCGCTGGACGGGAACCAGGTGGAGGCGGCGTTGGGCTCACAGGCGACGAAGACGCCGTCGGCGGTCTTCATCCAGCCGTACTTCGAGCCGAAGACGATGGGGCCGCCGAGGGGCTCGGGTATGCCGCCGTAGGTGACGGTCACGGTGAAGTCCCGGCCCTTGGCGAGGGCTCGGCGCGGAGTGACCGTGACCTCGTCGCCGTCCCGCGTGAACTGGGCGCGTCTGCCGTCGACTTCGACCCTCGTGATCTCCAGCTGCTGCAGGTCGAGGTCGAAGGAGGAGAGGTTCTGGGTGGCGCGCGCGGTGAGGGTCGTACGGCCGTCCAGGCGGCCGGAGTCCGGGTCGTAGGCGATGTCGAGGGCGTAGTGGCGGGCGTCGAAGCCGCCGTTGCCGAGCTGCGGGAAGTAGGGGTCGCCGATGCCGGGTGCGCCCGCGGTGGGGGCGGGGGCGGCAGCGATGACGAGGAAGGAGGCCGCCGCGGTGGCGAGGGTCCCTAAGCGTGCCGAACGGGAGAGTGCCATGGTCGTCCCTTTCGATCGTGTACCGGTCGGTGGACGGACACGGACGACTCTGCACTCTCCCGTTCATGCATGTACATGACTTTGCCCAGTTGTCATGTGCTACTTGTCGGTTGACTCCTGGGAGTCGGTCTCGGGGGCCTCGGCGGTGGCCTCCGGCTCCTCCGACTCGGGTTCCTCGGCAGTCTCGAGCTCCGCCTCGGACACCTCGGCCTCGACCGACGCCTCCTCAGCCGCCTCGGCCGGCTCCGCCGCCGCGACCTCGGCGGCCACCGCCGCCGACGTCTCCGCCGACTCCTCCAGGACCGCTTCACCGACCAGCTCGGAGGCCTCCTTCGCCGCCGTGAGCAGGACCGTGTCCTGCGGGGCCTGGTCGGCGAAGTTCTCCGGGTGGTGGCAGGCGACCCGCTGACCGGGCTTCAGCTCCAGCAGCTGCGGTTCGGTCGTCTTGCAGATCTCCGTCGCCTTCCAGCACCGGGTGTGGAAACGGCAGCCGGAGGGCGGCGCGATCGGCGACGGGACGTCACCGCGCAGCAGGATGCGCTCGCTCTTGGTGCCCCGCCGCTTCGGGTCGGGCACCGGCACGGCCGACATCAGCGCCTTGGTGTACGGGTGCATCGGCGCCTCGTACAGCGAGTTGCGGTCGGCCAGCTCGACGATCTTGCCGAGGTACATCACCGCGATCCGGTCCGAGACGTGCCGGACGACGGACAGGTCGTGCGCGATGATCACGTACGTCAGGCCCAGCTCCTCCTGGAGGTCGTCCATGAGGTTGACGACCTGGGCCTGGATCGACACGTCCAGCGCGGACACCGGCTCGTCCGCGACGACCAGCTTCGGCTTCAGGGCGAGCGCGCGGGCGATGCCGATGCGCTGGCGCTGACCGCCGGAGAACTCGTGCGGATAGCGGTTGTAGTGCTCGGGGTTGAGGCCGACCAGCTCCAGGAGCCGCTGGACCTCCTTCTTCACCCCGCCCTCGGGCTCCACGCCCTGGAGCCGGAACGGCGCCGAGACGATCGAGCCGATGGTGTGCCGGGGGTTCAGGGAGCCGTACGGGTCCTGGAAGATCATCTGGACGTCGCGGCGCATCGGGCGCATCTTCCCGGTGCTCAGCCGCGTGATGTCCCGGCCCTCGAACTCGATCGTGCCGCTGGTCGGGTCCTGGAGCCGGGTGATGACCCGGCCCATGGTCGACTTGCCGCAGCCCGACTCGCCGACGACGCCCAGGGTTTCGCCCTTGCGCACCTCGAAGTCGATGCCGTCGACCGCCTTCACGGCGCCGACCTGGCGCTGCAGGAGGCCCTTCTTGATCGGGAAGTGCTTCGTCAGGCCCGTGACCCTGAGCAGCACCTCACGCTCGGCGGAGCCGCCCTCGGGAGCCGACGCCTGCTGCGGGATCGCGGCCTTCCCGGCGGCGTCCTCGACGGCGTCTGTCTTGTTCGTCTCACTCACAGCTTCGGCGCAATCTCTTCGGTCCAGATCCGCGTACGGTCCTCCGCCGAGAGGTGGCAGGCGGACCAGTGGCCGCCCTCCACCTGCTCCAGCTCGGGACGCACCGTGCGGGTGACGTTCCCCTTGGGCAGGTCCGCGTACGGGCAGCGCGGGTGGAAGGCACAGCCCGAGGGGACGTTGATGAGGCTCGGCGGCGAGCCCTTGACCGGGATGAGCCGGTCGGCCGTGTCGCGGTCGATGCGCGGCATCGAGCCGAGCAGGCCCCAGGTGTACGGGTGCTGCGGCTGGTCGAAGATCTCCCCGACCGGTCCGCGCTCCACGCACCGGCCGCCGTACATCACCAGGACGTCGTCGGCGATCTCGGCGACCACGCCGAGATCGTGCGTGATCATGATGACCGCGGAGCCGAACTCCTTCTGCAGGTCCCGGATCAGGTCGAGGATCTGTGCCTGGACGGTGACGTCGAGGGCGGTGGTCGGCTCGTCCGCGATGAGCAGTTCGGGGTTGTTGACCAGCGCCATCGCGATCATGGCGCGCTGGCGCATACCGCCGGAGAACTCGTGCGGGTAGCCGTCGATGCGCTTGGCGGGCTCGGGGATGCCGACCCGGTCGAGCATCTCGATGGCGCGCGTGCGGGCCACCTTCTTGCTGACCTTGTTGTGGACCCGGTAGGCCTCGACGATCTGGGTCCCGACCTTGTAGTACGGGTGCATCGCGGACAGCGGGTCCTGGAAGATCATCGCCATCTTGCGGCCACGCAGCCGGCGCACCTCGTCCGGGTCTGCACCGATCAGCTCCTGGCCGTCCAGCCACACCTCGCCGGAGACCGTGGCGTTCGCCGCGCGGTGCAGGCCCATGACACCGAGGGACGTCACGGACTTGCCGGAGCCCGACTCGCCCACGATGCCCAGGGTCTGGCCGCGCCGCACGTCGAAGCTGACGCCGTCCACCGACTTGACCAGACCGTCGTCGGTGTTGAAGTGGATGCGCAGATCGCGAACGGAGAGGAACGCGTCTTGGGCGTCGGAAGGGGCGGCGACGTCCGTGGCCGGTTCGCCCAGTGCCGCCTTTTCGAGCTTGCTCACGAGTACCTCACGCGGGGGTCGATGGCTGCGTACACCAGGTCGACGACCAGATTGGAGAAGACGATGAAGAAGGCGGCGACCAGGGTCACGGCCATCACGATGGGCAGGTCGTTGTCCCGGATGGCCTGGATCGAGTACGCACCGATGCCCTGGAGCGAGAAGACCGTCTCGGTCAGCACCGCGGTACCGATGAGGGTGCCGAAGTCGATGCCGAAGATGGTGACGATCGGGGTGAGGGTGGCGCGCAGGCCGTGCTTGACGACGACCGTGCTCTCCCGCAGACCCTTGGCCCGGGCCGTCCGGATGTAGTCCTCGCTCATCGTCTCGAGCATGCCCGCCCGGGTGAGCCGGGCGTAGGTGGCGGAGAAGAGGAACGCGAGGCTGACCCAGGGCAGGAACAGGTGCCAGGCCCACTCACCCGGGTTCTGGGTGAAGGGCACGTAGTCGGTGCTGTCCCAGATGGGCCACTGGTAGATGAACAGGACGTTGATGATCTGGCCGGTGAAGAAGATCGGGAGCGAGACGCCGGCGAGCGCGATGAACATCGAGATGCGGTCGACGGGCTTGCCCTTGCGCAGCGCCGAGATGACGCCGGTGGTCACACCGAAGATCAGCCAGATCACGGCCGCGCCGACGGCCAGCGAGAAGGAGACCGGGATGCGCTGCGTGAGCTGCGGCCACACCTCGACGTGACTCTTGAAGGAGTACCCGAAGCAGGGAGCGCTGCAATGCGTCGCGTCGGGGCCGAATTTGTAGTCGGCGCCTACGAACAGGCCCTTGATGTAATCCCAGTACTGGATGTAGATGGGCTGGTCGAAGCCCAGGTTCTTCTTGATCGCGGCGATGGACTCGGGGTTGGCGTCCTTGCCGACGTACTGGGTGGCCAGCTGGGTAGCCGTCTGGCCGCCCAGGCGGGGGACCAGGAAGAAGATTGCGAAGGTGACTGCGCTGACCACCAGCAGCAGCACCAAAGCGCCGAAGACGCGTCGGATGATGTACGCAGCCACAGCTGTCCGGCTCCGGGGGGCCGGGACGGAGTGTGTCCGTCCCGGCCGCCCGGTGCCTTCACCTGCCTTTCAGGGGTATCCGGCCTGCTGTTACTTGGAGGAGCCCAGCAGCGTGTAGTCGTACATGCCGAGGTACGCCTGCGTGACCGTGACGTTGGTCGCGGACGTAGGCCTGATCAGCAGGTTCTTGCGGTAGATGATCGGGACGACCGAGGCGTTGTCCAGCACCATCTTGTCGATGTCACCCCAGGCCTTGGTGCGGGCCGCGGAGTCGGTGTTGGAGATCGCGTCGGCCAGGGCCTTGTTGATCTTCGGGTCGTTCAGCTCCATCAGGTTGTTGCCGCCCGAGGGCTTGATGGCCGAACCGTCGACGATCTGGTCCAGGAAGCCGTAGCCGGTCGGCCAGTCGGCGCCCCACGCCATCATCATCATGCCGAGCTTGTGCTGGTGGACGTAGCTCGGGACACCGACGAAGTTGGAGAAGTACTTGCCGGAGGGGAACTGCTTGATGTCGGCGTTGATGCCGACGGCCTTCAGCGAGTTCTGGATGGCCGTGGCGGCCGCCACCTCGGCGGGACGGTCGGAGCGGGCGGTCAGCGTGGTGGAGAAGCCGTTCGGCTTGCCGCACTGCTTCAGCTCGTCCTTGGCCTTGGCCGCGTCACCCTTGTGGCCCGGCGTGGCGTAGTTGTCGAACTTGGTGTAGCCGTTGACCGACGGCGGCAGCAGCGTCGTGGCCACGTCACCCTTGGGCGCACCACCCATGGCGTCGACCGCCGACTGCTTGTCGACAGCCCACTGGACGGCCTTGCGGCAGTGGACGTTGTCGAACGGGGCGACGTGCACGTTCAGCGCCATGTAACCCGTGGCACCCGCGTACGAGTTGTCCGTCTGCGGGGCGTACTTGCCGTTCAGGATCTTCGGCTGCGTCTGCGGCTGCACACCGGCGCCGGCGATGTCGGCCGTGATCTTGTCGGCGAGCAGGTCGTTGTCGACCGTGACCGGGTTGACCTTGAACTTGACGTTGATCTTGTCCGGCAGCGCCTTGCGGATCGGGTCCGTCTTCGGGTCCCAGTTCGGGTTGCGGACGAGGGAGGCGCTGGCGCCCTCCTCGTACGAGGCGAACTTGTAGGGGCCGGAGGACACGATGTGCTGGACGTACTTCGCGCCGTCGTCCTTCGCCTGCGGCACGGGGGCCGTCTGGGAGAAGGTCGCCAGGTAGTCGAAGTCGGCGAACGGCTTGGCCAGGTGGAAGACGATCGTCTGGTCGTCCGGGGTCTCGATCGAGTCGATACCCTTCTTGTCCTTGTACGGGCCCTTGTACTTGTCGCCGCCCTTCAGGTACGCCTTGAAGTACGTGGGACCGTTG
Source organism: Streptomyces diastatochromogenes (assembly GCF_002242805.1). Taxonomy (GTDB): domain Bacteria; phylum Actinomycetota; class Actinomycetes; order Streptomycetales; family Streptomycetaceae; genus Streptomyces; species Streptomyces diastatochromogenes. The sequence continues at coordinate 266,951 of NZ_MCGQ01000034.1, forward strand.
GACAGGGCCTCCGGCGCGAAGTTGGAGCGCTCGACCGCGTACTTGACGTCCTTTGACGTGATCGGCGTGCCGTCGTCGAACTTCAGGCCCGAACGCAGGTGGTACGTCCAGGTCTTGGCGTCCTTGCTGGCCTTGCCGAGGGAGTCGGCGAGGTCGGGGACGACGGTCAGGCCGTCCTTGCCGGCAGCCGGCTTGAACGTGACCAGCGTACGGGCGTACAGACGCGAGAAGTTCTGCACGAAGCCGTAGTACGTGTTGCCCGGGTCCAGGGAGTCCGGAACGTCGGAGTCCTCAAGGTTGACCGTCCCCCCCTTCTTGCTCGACGCGTTGACGATGGAGTTCAGCGCCGCGTCCTTCTTGCCGGCGCCACCACCGTTGTTGTCGTTGCTGTCTTTACCGCCGCCGCACGCGGCAGCGCCGAGCGAGACCGCCAGGACCGTCGCCACGGCGGCGGTAACCCTTCTCGTCTTCACGTGAGGAATGCCCCCTCGATCGTTGGATCACTTGCTGCGAGGGTCGAGCGCGTCACGCAGCCCGTCACCCAGCAGGTTGAATGCCAGGACGGTGATGAAGATCGCCAGTCCGGGCACGAACATGAACTGCGGATCTGCGGTGTAGAGATCCACAGCGTTGCTGAGCATTCCGCCCCAAGAAGCCTGCGGCGGCGCGATACCGACTCCGAGGAAGCTCAGCGCGGCCTCGAAGAGGATGTTCGTCGGGATGATCAGCGTCGAGTAGACGAGGATCGGCGCGACGAGATTGGGGAGCAGTTCGCGGAACAGGATGTACGGGCCGCGGGCGCCCAGGCTGGTGGCGGCCTCCACGAACTCGCGCCGCGCGAGGCTCATCGTCTGGGCGCGCACGATACGGCCGATGTACGGCCAGCTGAAGAAGCCGATCACGAAGATCAGCACGCCGATACGCAGCGACAGCCCGTTGAACCCGAAGAAACCGTCCTGCACAGAGGCCGAGATGGCGATGGCGAACAGCAGCAGCGGGAACGCCAGGAAGGTGTCCATCAGCCGGCTGATGACGCTGTCGACCCAGCCGCCGTAGTAGCCGGCGACGACGCCGAGCACGGTACCGATGATCACGGACAGCAGGGTGGCGCCCCCGGCGACCAGCAGCGAGACCCAGGAGCCCTCGATGATGCGGGCGAGCATGTCACGGCCGTACTGCGGCTCCACGCCCAGCGGGTGGGCCCAACTCATACCGCCCCAGCTGCCCTTGGGGGCCAGCAGAGCCGGATCGATGAGGTCCTGGTGGAACTGGTTGGGGTCCAGCCCGAAAGCCCACTCGATCGGCTTCGCGAGCACCGCCATCAGCACGAGCAGGATGACGACGACGCCGCCCGCCACGGCCAGCTTGTCCCGTTTGAACCGGGTCCAGGCGATCTGTGAAAGTGAACGCCCTTCGATCTGGGCTTTCTTGACCCCGGCGAGCACAGCCTCGGGCGGGGTCTCGGCCTCAGCTCCGGTGGTCTCGATCGGTGCGGTCACAGTGACCCGACCCCTCTCGCCGGTGGTGACCGGCCTGCGCCTGCCGCGGTTTGCGGCTTTGTCGACTTGCACTCAGACACATGGCCTCGACCTCGTGTCTGAATCCGGAGTCTTCAGCGTGGCCGCGATCACCCGCCAGAGTTGGCGGAGAAAGTATGCGCAACCGTGATGCTGTCCTGGGGATTCCGTTATCCGATCAGTGGGTAACGGCCACCGGACAACGGACACTTGGGACAGAACGACGATTTTGCGCGGTTCGGAGGGATCGGCGCTCTTCTACGCGCGCAGAAGTGTGCAGAGACGGTAAATTCTGCAACCCGGTCCACGAACAGGCCCGCGCGGGCCCGTTGATCAGTAGCCGCCGTGCACCGGAGGCGGGTAGCCGTAGCCGGCGGCCGGGGAGCCGGTGGGCGGGGCCTGCAACTGCGGCTGGGGCGGGGGCGGGGCCGCGTGGGCCTCGCGGTCGTAGAACGGGCGGGCGCCGGCCCGCATCCACATCACGACCGGGTCGTAGTCGTCGGTCATCGCGACCGTCGACACCGGCAGCCCGTCCGGGACCGCGCCGACCGACTGCTGCATCATCGCCCGCACCGAGTCCACCGCGGCCGGCGAGGTGTCGTACACGTCCAGGCCGATGGCGAGGTACGGCGCCCCGAGCGCGGGCTGCACCCAGGCGCGGCGCAGCGAGCGCAGGGCCGGGGTGCGGTGGGCGTTCTGCGCGAGCAGGGCGTAGAACTGCGGGATCTCGATGCCGGGTTCGGACAGGCGCAGCGGGCCGGCGGGCTGGCGGTCCAGGCCGGTGGCGATGCGGCGCAGATCCAGCCAGGGGATGCCGACGCCGCCGCCCGGGGCGTGCGGGTTGAGCCAGAGGCCGAAGTGGTCGGGGTAGAGGGTGCGGGCCACGTCCAGGCCGTCGACCACTTCATAGGAGCGGTTCCAGCCGCTCGCCGAGAGCTCCTGGGCGGAGGTCACACAGGGGGCGTAGCTGAAGCCGTCGACCTCCATGTTTCCGTACTGGGCGTCGGGCGAGCCGGCCTGGCCGTGCCACAGCAGCATCCAGATCTGGCCGGAGGAGGGGGTGGCGAGGGCGCGCAGCAGTGCCTCGTAGGCGTCGTAGCGCCCGGGGGTGACCTGGCGCAGCATGTGCTCGACGCTGCCGCTTGGGCTCGCGCTCACCTGTCTTGCCCTTCTTTGAAGTGGCCCGCGTGTGGAGACAGCTTAAGCGCCCACTGGGTCGGGGCCTTGGGTTCGGTCGCGGGTGCGGGTGCGTGGTGGCTTGTCGCGCCCCGCGTCGGCTTCTAGTGCCCGTACTGATAGAAGGGGCGCACGTTTGTCTTCAGCCAGTCGCCTACCGGGTCCTCGGCCACGTCGAGGAGGACCAGGTTGACCGGCCACTTGACCGGGACTTTGCCGAGGGCCTTGCCGAGGGCCTCCAGGGGCAGGGCGCGCAGGTCGCCTTCCCACTGGGAGAGTTCCACGCCGACGAACATCACGGGCTCGGCCGTCTCTACGGCGGCGAGGCAGCGGCGGGCGGTGAGGACCACGCCGGTCGCGGCGAACTCGGCGGAGGCAGCGGCCAGGAAGTCGACCGGGTCGTCCTGCCAGTCGGGCTCGAAGAGGCGGACCCGGCCGCCGGAGTTGGGGCCGTCCAGTGGGGTGCGGCCCGCGCGGCACAGGTCGGCCACCGCCTCGGGCGGGAGCGGTATGCCGACCACGCCGCCGGGGTTGACGGCGATGCCGACCTGCGGGGGCAGGCCGCGGGCGAACTCCACCGCCGGGGCGATGGTGTACGACATATGGGAGCCGGTCGCCTGGTGGAGCTGTTCCTCGGAGCTGAAGACCGGGACGAACACCTGGCCCTCGATGTCCATCGTGGGCAGGTCCAGCGGACCGCTCTGCGGGCCGCCGCCGCTCGGCAGCGGGATCCAGAAGAAGCTCCGGCCCAGCACCTCGATGATCCGGCCGCCCGCGGAGGGTATGCCGAGGGAGGCCGAGAGCACCTCCTCCAGCTCGTTGCCGGGCCAACCGCCGTGCGGGTGGGGGTGCGCCTGTGCCGGGAAGTCCGCGGGAATGTCCGCCGGGAAGTCCATCTGTCTACCGCCTGCTGGGAACCATGCTGTGGATCAGAAGGCTAGCGGGTGCCTGTGACAGGGGCCGGGCCGATCAGCCCGGGAAGGCTATGCGGTGCAGGACGTCCGCCGCGTCCCGGTCCAGCAGCACCGCCGAGCCGCAGCCGGCGGGCAGCTCGCCGTGCTCCACCGCGCGCAGCAGCCGGGCGGTCGTACGGCGGTGGCGGCCGAAGGCGTAGCGGGACACGCCGCGGCCGCGCTCGCGCTGGCCCTCGCGGGCGGTGCCGGGGGTGACGTCGAGGAGGAGCAGGTGCAGGGTGCCGCCGCGGCGGCGGGCCTCGCGGGCGAGCCAGGCGCGCACCCAGGGCTGGGTGCCGCAGTCGTGCACCACGACTCCCTCGCCGGTGCGCAGGGCGCGGCGCAGTCCGGCGAAGTGGGCGAGGCGGACCAGGGGGCGGTAGAGGGCGTAGGGGAGGAAGCGGGGCGCGCGGGCGTCCCAGCGGTCGCGGGTGTCCTGGGAGTCGATGCGGTGGCCGGGGACCGCGCGCCGCATCAGGGTGGACTTGCCGCTGCCGGGCAGGCCGGTGATCACCACCAGGTCGGTGGGCCCGAAGAGCAGGGCGTGCGGACTGCGCCCGCCGCGCTCGCGCAGGTCGCGCACGACCGGGGCCGGGCGGTCGGCGCAGCGCTCGCGGGCCGGGGCGGAGGGCTGCTTCGGCACCGCGATGCCGGTGGCGGCGTAGGCAGTGGTCCTGTTCACCGTGATCGTCCTCCCCTGTGGGCCTCGGTCATCTCTTGCCCATCGAATGTAAAGAGAAGGTAATGCGCCGTGTCCAGTGGTTCGGTGCGCGTACTGCCACAGGTCGGTTACAGATGCGGCCCTGACGGGTGAGGGTGCGGCGTGCAATGATGTGCCCGCCAACTGCATACCGGCCGTTTGAATCCGCGCGGGAGAGTCCCCAGCAGCAGCCTTCGCTGGGGCGCCGAAGGAGCAAGTCCCTCCCTTGAATCTCTCAGGCCCCGTTACCGCGCGGGCGAGGCACATCTGAAAAGCGGGCCGCTGTGTCAGTGGCTCCACCCAAGGTGCAAGCCGTGATCGTCCCTGTGGCGGTCTCGGCGAACCTCTCAGGTTCCGATGACAGATGGGGAGGAACGACCTCGCCCGTCATGCCCTGGGAGACGACCGCCCGATGAGCAGTACAGAACTCCGTCACACCGCGCTGGACGCACTCCATCGCTCGCTCGGTGCGACGATGACCGACTTCGCCGGCTGGGACATGCCCCTGCGCTACGGCTCCGAGCGCGACGAGCACCTCGCGGTGCGCACGAAGGCCGGCCTCTTCGACCTCTCCCACATGGGCGAGATCACCGTGACCGGCCCCGAGGCGGCCGCCCTCCTGAACTTCGCCCTGGTCGGCAACATCGCCTCCGTCGGCGTCGGCCGCGCCCGCTACACCATGATCTGCCAGGCCGACGGCGGCATCCTGGACGACCTGATCGTCTACCGGCTCGCCGAGACCGAGTACATGGTGGTCGCCAACGCCTCCAACGCCCAGGTGGTGCTGGACGCGCTGACCGAGCGTGCCGCGGGCTTCGACGCCGAGGTGCGCGACGACCGTGACGCGTACGCGCTGATCGCGGTCCAGGGCCCCGAGTCCCCCGGCATCCTGAAGTCCCTCACCGACGCCGACCTGGACGGCCTGAAGTACTACGCGGGCCTGCCCGGCACGGTCGCCGGTGTCCCCGCCCTGATCGCCCGCACCGGCTACACCGGCGAGGACGGCTTCGAGCTGTTCGTGAAGCCCGAGCACGCCGTGGAGCTGTGGCAGGCGCTGACCAAGGCCGGCGAGGGCGTCGGCCTGGTGCCCTGCGGCCTGTCCTGCCGGGACACCCTGCGCCTGGAGGCGGGCATGCCGCTGTACGGGCACGAGCTGACCACGTCGCTGACCCCGTTCGACGCCGGGCTGGGCCGGGTGGTGAAGTTCGAGAAGGAGGGCGACTTCGTGGGCCGCGAGGCGCTCACCGAGGCCGCCGCCAAGGCCGAGGCGAACCCGCCGCGGGTGCTCGTCGGCCTGATCGCCGAGGGCCGCCGGGTGCCGCGCGCCGGGTACGCCGTCGTCGCGGGCGGCGAGGTGATCGGCGAGGTCACCTCCGGCGCCCCCTCCCCCACCCTGGGCAAGCCGATCGCCATGGCGTACGTCGACGCGGCACACGCGGCGCCGGGCACCGAGGGCGTCGGCGTGGACATCCGGGGCAGCCACGAGCCGTACGAGGTCGTGGCGCTGCCGTTCTACAAGCGCCAGAAGTAGACACTGGGCGCGGTCCGTACCGAGTACGTGACCCTGCGCACACTTCCCCTGCTCACCAGCAGTTCCAGTAGTCCCCCATTCATCAGCACTCCCGCGCGTACAGGAGAATTCAGGCCATGAGCAACCCCCAGCAGCTGCGCTACAGCAAGGAGCACGAGTGGCTGTCGGGCGCCGAGGACGGCGTCTCGACGGTCGGCATCACGGAGCACGCGGCCAACGCGCTCGGCGATGTCGTCTTCGTCCAGCTCCCGGAGGTCGGTGACACCGTGACCGCGGGCGAGTCCTGCGGCGAACTGGAGTCGACCAAGTCGGTCAGTGACCTGTACGCCCCCGTGACCGGTGAGATCACCGCCGTCAACCAGGACGTCGTCGACGACCCGTCGCTGGTGAACTCGGCCCCCTTCGAGGGCGGCTGGCTGTTCAAGGTACGCATCACGGACGAGCCGGCCGACCTGCTCTCCGCCGACGAGTACACCGCTTTCACCGCCGGCTGAGGAGTCGTAGCCGTATGACTGTCCTGAACACGTCCCTGCACGAGCTGGACCCGGAGATCGCCGCCGCGGTCGACGCCGAGCTGAACCGCCAGCAGTCGACCCTGGAGATGATCGCCTCCGAGAACTTCGCGCCGCTCGCGGTGATGGAGGCCCAGGGCTCGGTCCTGACCAACAAGTACGCCGAGGGCTACCCGGGCCGCCGCTACTACGGCGGCTGCGAGCACGTCGACGTCGCCGAGCAGATCGCCATCGACCGGATCAAGGAGCTGTTCGGCGCCGAGTATGCCAACGTGCAGCCCCACTCCGGCGCCTCCGCGAACCAGGCGGCGCTGTTCGCGCTGGCCCAGCCCGGGGACACCATCCTCGGCCTGGACCTGGCGCACGGCGGCCACCTGACCCACGGGATGCGGCTGAACTTCTCCGGCAAGCAGTTCAACGTGGTCGCTTACCACGTGGACGTCGAGACCGGCCTGGTCGACATGGCCGAGGTCGAGCGCCTGGCCAAGGAGCACCGCCCGAAGGTGATCATCGCGGGCTGGTCGGCGTACCCGCGTCAGCTGGACTTCGCCGAGTTCCGCCGGATCGCCGACGAGGTCGAGGCGTACCTGTGGGTCGACATGGCGCACTTCGCGGGCCTGGTCGCCGCGGGTCTGCACCCGAACCCGGTGGAGTACGCGGACGTCGTCACCTCCACCACCCACAAGACGCTGGGCGGACCGCGCGGCGGCATCATCCTCGCGAAGAAGGACTTCGCGAAGAAGCTGAACTCGTCCGTCTTCCCGGGCTTCCAGGGCGGCCCCCTGGAGCACGTGATCGCGGCCAAGGCGGTCTCCTTCAAGGTCGCCGCCTCGGAGGACTTCAAGGAGCGCCAGCGCCGTACGGTGGAGGGTGCGCGCATCCTCGCCGAGCGGCTGACCTCGGCCGACGCCCGCGAGGCCGGCGTGAACGTGCTCTCCGGCGGCACGGACGTGCACCTGATCCTGGTCGACCTGCGCGAGTCCGAGCTGGACGGCCAGCAGGCCGAGGACCGTCTCCACGAGGTCGGCATCACGGTCAACCGCAACGCCGTCCCGAACGACCCGCGTCCCCCGATGGTCACCTCGGGCCTGCGGATCGGCACGCCCGCCCTGGCGACCCGCGGCTTCACGGCCGAGGACTTCGCCGAGGTCGCGGACGTGATCGCCGAGGCACTCAAGGCGCCCTCTCCCTTCGGGGAGGCCGACGCGGAAGGCCTGAAGGCCCGGGTCAAGGCCCTGGCCGACAAGCACCCGCTGTACCCCGGTCTGAACAAGTAGTTCCTTTTCGAGAGGTGCCCCACACACTGGAAGGTGAGTGGGGCACCCTCCCCCCGCACCACCCCCGCATTGAGGAGTTCCCCGTGGCCATCTCGGTCTTCGACCTGTTCTCGATCGGCATCGGCCCGTCCAGCTCCCACACGGTCGGCCCGATGCGCGCGGCGCGCATGTTCGCGCTGCGCCTGCGCAACGAAGGGGTGCTGGAATCCGTCGCGTCCATACGCTCCGAGCTGTACGGCTCCCTCGGCGCGACCGGCCACGGCCACGGCACGCCCAAGGCGGTGCTGCTCGGCCTGGAGGGCGCCTCGCCGCGCACGGTGGACGTGGAGACGGCGGACGAGCGGGTGGAGGCGATCAAGGAGGCGGGCCGGATCTCGCTCCTCGGCGAGCACGAGATCCCCTTCTCCTACGACGACGACCTGATCCTGCACCGCCGCAAGGCGCTCCCGTACCACGCCAACGGCATGACGCTGTGGGCGTACGACGCCGCGGGCACGGAACTGGTCTCCAAGACGTACTACTCGGTCGGCGGCGGCTTCGTCGTGGACGAGGACGCGGTCGGCGCGGACCGCATCATGCTGGACGACACGGTCCTGAAGTACCCCTTCCGCACCGGCGACGAGCTGCTCCGCCTGACGAAGGAGACGGGCCTGTCGATCTCCTCGCTCATGCTGGAGAACGAGCGCGCCTGGCGCACCGAGGACGAGATCCGGGCGGGCCTGCTGGAGATCTGGCGGGTCATGCAGGCGTGCGTGTCGCGCGGCATGTCCCGTGAGGGCATCCTGCCGGGCGGCCTGAAGGTGAAGCGCAGGGCGGCCGTCACGGCCCGCCAGCTGCGCGCCGAGGGCGACTCGCTGGCGCACGCGATGGAGTGGATCACCCTCTACGCGATGGCGGTGAACGAGGAGAACGCGGCCGGCGGCCGCGTGGTCACGGCGCCCACGAACGGCGCCGCCGGCATCATCCCGGCCGTCCTCCACTACTACATCAACTTCATCCCCGGCGCCGACGAGGACGGCGTGGTCCGCTTCCTGCTCGCGGCCGGCGCCATCGGCATGCTGTTCAAGGAGAACGCTTCCATCTCCGGCGCCGAGGTCGGCTGCCAGGGCGAGGTCGGCTCGGCCTGCTCGATGGCGGCCGGCGCCCTCGCGGAGGTGCTCGGCGGTTCCCCCGAGCAGGTCGAGAACGCGGCCGAGATCGGCATGGAGCACAACCTCGGCCTCACCTGCGACCCGGTCGGCGGCCTGGTCCAGATCCCCTGCATCGAGCGCAACGGCATGGCCGCGGTGAAGGCCGTCACGGCCGCACGCATGGCCATGCGCGGCGACGGCTCGCACAAGGTGTCCCTGGACAAGGTCATCAAGACCATGAAGGACACGGGCGCGGACATGAGCGTGAAGTACAAGGAGACGGCTCGGGGCGGGCTGGCTGTGAACATCATCGAGTGCTGAGACGGCTGGACGCCGCCGTACGCACTGCATCCGGAGGCTGATGTTCCCCCCGGGTCTACCGCACAGTAACCGCTTTCTCCTACGCTGCCGCCAACTCGGCGACAGCGAAGGGAAATTGACCCATGCGGGTTCTGGGGCGGATGGCGGCGCTCGTGGGCGCGGCGGCGATGCTGGTGGCGATACCGGGCAACGCCCGGGCGGCGTCGCCGAAGTTCTCCGAGACGACGACGATCGGCACGCACAACGCGTACGAGAAGGGCAAGTACACGTACTGGGCGCAGGCGTTGGACTCGGGGGCCTCGCTGCTGGAGCTGGACGTGTACGCGGACAGTGTCAGCAGGCGGTGGCGGGTGAGCCACGACAAGCCGCTGGCCAACGACAACAACTGCGAGTACGCGGACGAGCCGAGCGAGCTGTACAGCAAGGACCGCAACCAGGACCTCGGCAGCTGCCTGGACAACATGGCGGCCTGGAACCAGCTCCACCCGGACCACGCCCCGATCGTCGTCAAGGTCGAGATGAAGGCCGGCTTCAACAACGACGCCGGGCTCGGCCCCGACGAGTTCGACACCCTGGTGTCGAAGAAGCTGGGCAGCAGCGTCTACAAGCCGTCCGACCTGCTGGGCGGTTCGTACTCCTCGCTGGACGCCGCCGCGAAGGCGAACGCCTGGCCCACCCGTGACGCGCTCAAGGGCAAGTTCGTCTTCGAGCTGATCCCCGGCACGGTCGAGGAGAGCAACCCCCTCGACTCGTACTGGACGGACGAGGAGTACGGCGACCACCTGCGCGACCTGTACGCGGCGGGGAGGATCGGCGAGGCGCAGGCCTTCCCGGCCGTGCTCGGCGCCGCGAACGGCGACCCGCGCACCAGCCGTTACGACGCCTCGATCCGCCCCTGGTTCGTGTTCTTCGACGGTGACGCGGCGACGTACGTGAACAGCGGCTACGACACGTCCTTCTACTCGACGAACCACTACATCCTGATCATGACGGACGCGTACGGCGTGTCCCCGGCGATCTCCTCCACCAACCCCACGGACGCCGAGGTCGCCGCCCGGCTGGCCCTGCTGGCCAAGGACCACGCGAGCATCATCACCTCGGACTGGTCGGCCAAGTCGGCGTCGGTACTGGGGTCGGTGGCGACGCGGGGCTGACATCGCGGCCGACATTTCGGGTGCAGCGGCCGAACTCCCGTGTCAAGGTGGGGTGTACAAGCGTCAACTCCTGTCACCCCACTGACACCCAAGGGAGTCCCCCCTCATGCTGCATGGCATCGACGTCAGCGCGTTCCAGTCGTCGTCGTACGACACGGACGGCCTCTCCTTCGTCTTCATCAAGGCGACGGAGGGGCGTTCGTACGTCAACCCGAGACTCACGGCCCAGACCAAGCACGGCCGCGACGCGGGACTCGTCGTCGGCTTCTACCACTTCCTGTGGCCGGGCCACGTCACCGCCCAGGCCGAGTACTTCGTCGAGCACGCCCCGGAGAAGGCGGGCGACCTGCTCGCCGTCGACTGGGAGACGACCAGCGACGGCACGCACGCCAGCAACGCGGAGAAGGACCTGTTCATCCGGACGGTGAAGGAACTCCGGCCCCACAACAAGGTGTTGCTCTACGCCAACCGGGAGTACTGGCTCAACGTGGACGTCACCTCCTACGCCGGCGACGGCCTGTGGATCGCCGACTACGTGAGCGCGGGCCACCCCCGCATCAAGGCCAAGTGGCGCATCCACCAGTACAGCAGTGAGCCGCACGACAAGGACGTGGCCGCGTTCGCGGACCGGGACGCGCTGCGGGAGTGGGCCGCGGGGGACTGAGGCCGGAGTCAGCCGCGGAAGTCCGCCGGCCGCTCCGGGGAGGCCTCCGCCAGGGCCTTCTGTACGGCCTCCAGGCCCGCTTGCAGGCCGTACACCGGGGTGCCCGGCTGCTGGCGCCAGGAGTCGTCGAGGCCGCCCGCGTCGATCGTGTCGAAGCCCAGTTCGTCGATGAGGTCGCGGACGACCCGCTTGGCGGCCTGGTCGTCGCCGGCCACCGGCAGGGCCAGCCGCTCGGGGTCGCCGGCCGGGCGGGGGCGGTCCAGGATGTCCTGGGCGTAGGTGCCGTTGAAGGCCTTGATCACGGGGTGTCCGAGGTGCCGTTCGGTCCAGCGGCTCTCGGTCAGGCCCTCGTCCTCGATGCCGGCGATCCGGCCGTCGCGCTGCTGCGGGTAGTAGTTGTTGGTGTCGATCACGGCGACGCCCTCGGCCGCGCCGTCCAGCAGGCCGGAGGGGAGGTCGGGGACCCTGTTCAGGGGGACGGTGACCACGACGACCTGGGCGCCCTTCGCGGCCTCCGTCGCCGGGACCGGGGTCGCGCCGGTCTCCTCGGCCAGCTCCTTCAGCGTCTCGGGGCCTCGGGAGTTGGCCACGGACACGTCGTGGCCGAGGGCGGTGAGCCGCCGGGTCAGGTTGCCGCCGATGTTGCCCGCGCCGATGATGCCGATCTTCATGACTGACCTTCCGATGATCGATGCATGTGCATGATTCATCGGCGACAACCTCAGGGGCCCCGGGACTATTCCGGACACTGCGGCAGACGTGGCTGCCCGCGCCCTACTCCCCCGCCTCCCGCCCCGCACGCAGCAGATCCAGCGTCCGCCCCAGCTCCTCGCGCAGTGCCTCGGCGGCAGCCCGCGCGTCGCCCGCCACGACCGCTCGGACGAGGGCGTCGTGGGTGTCGTCGCCGGTGTTCGGGTCGTGTGCGCGCAGGCCGGTCAGGGCGAGGAGGTCGATGAGGCCGGCTCGCAGGGAGGGGATGAACTCCTCGAACAGGGCGGTCAGGAGTGGGTTGTGCGCGGCCGTGACCACCGCCGCGTGCAGGGCGATGTCCACGTCGACGAAGGCCGCGTCGCCCGCCGCCGAGGCCGTGCGGCGGCCCTCCAGCGCGGCGGTCAGGGTGGTGACGTCCTCCGCGGTGCGGCGCTCGGCCGCGAGTGCGGCGGCCTGTACCTCGACGCCCATGCGGACCTCGTAGACGTCCGTCACGGCGGCCCGGCGCAGCCGCGTGGGCCAGTCCTCGACGGGTTCGGTCGCGAGGACGAAGACACCGGAGCCGTGGCGCGGCTGGACGAGCCCGGCGCCGGCCAGCGCGCGCAGGGCCTCGCGGACCGTGGAGCGGCCCACGCCCAGCTCCTTCGCGCTGTCCGCGGTGAACCGGGCGACGCCGCGATGACGGTCGTCGCGCGCACCGCATGACGAAGGGGGTGCCCCTCCGCACGGACGGGCACCCCCTCGGTCACGGTCACTTGTTCAGGTGGGCCCAGAACTCGTCGAACGACAGGACCTTGTCGCCGTTGAGGTCGCGCTGCTTGATGATGGCCTCGGCGACCGACTCGGTGACGTTCCAGTCGCCCCCCTGCGCCAGGGCGTGCGCGAACTCCGCCGCGGTGATGAATCCGTCACCGTCCGCGTCGATCCGCTGGAACTGCTTGCGTGCTTCCTCGATGTCCGCCACCGATCCGCCCCTTTTGCTCGTGTTTCTCATGCCGTGCTGGCGTACTGACGCAGGTCAGATTAACGGCCCGCTCGAACACGGAGTGCGGCGACCACCCACGCGAAGTCCTCGGCGTGCGGAGGTGCGGGCTGCCGGTTCACGACGGCGAGCAGTTCGCGGTAGCGGGCGACCCGCTCGTTGAAGCCCGCCGTCATACGGTCCAGCACGGCGGTCCGGTCCGCGTCGCCGAACAGGTCCCGCAGCACCTCCTCGGCCTCGGGCGCCGCCGGGGCGATGCCGCGCTCCCGCGCCGGGCCCACCAGCTCCACCAGCCGCCTGGCGAACCACAGGGACTGCCCGCGCGGCGCGTCGGGCCCCCGGTCGGCGGCGTTGAACTCGACCGCCCGGCGCATCTGCGCCCGGAACTCCGGGTCCTGGAGCATCTCGGCCAGCTCCACCCAGGCGTCGACCTGCTCCGGCGTCGGGTTCTCCGCCAGGTCCACGGCGGTGCGCCGCATCCGCTCCCGGATGTCCGGGTCGATCGTGTCGAGGCCGTGCAGCGTCTCGGCCACGAACTCCTCCATGATCCGCTGCCGCTCGGCAGCCGACAGTCGGGCCAGTTTGTTCGTCAAGGTCATCTCCTCCGCGGTCGAACCTCGTCGTGCCACGCTCGACAGCACCGCCCGCGTCACCTTCAGTGACCGGATCTGCGCGTCCAGCGCCGCCACATGGGTGGCCGCGACCTCGGCCACGGTCCGCTCGCCGGTCAGCACCCGGCGCACGTCCTCTAGGCCGAGCCCCAGCTCGCGCAGGGTGCGGATCAGCTCCAGGCGGGCCACGGACGCGGCGTCGTAGAGCCGGTAGCCGCCCGCGGACCGGCCCACCGGGGGCAGGACGCCCTCGTCGGACCAGTAGCGGATGGTGCGAACCGTCAGGCCGGTGGCCCGGGCCAGCTCGCCGATGGTGAAAAGTCCGGTGCCGTCGTCGATCACGTCTGCGAGTCTGGGCCTTCCAGTCGGTGGAGACTCAAGGAGCGGTGTGGAGACCTTGCGGGACATTCTCGACGCGGCGGCGCAGGGCGTCTTCCCACCGGCGGACGGCGGTACGACGGTCGTGCCCCAGCCCTCGCCCCGGGACGCCGGTGTCCTGGCCTTCACGGCCCACTCGGTCGTGTTCACCGACGAGGATCCGGACTGGGTGCACGAGACGCTGCGCGCGGTCACCGAGGAGTGCGACGCGCTGGCCGCCACGATGAACGCGCGCTTCCTGACCGCGCTGATGGACCGCACGGGGCGCCGTACGGACACGATCGACGTGATGGTCGTCGGGTCACCGCTGCCGGGCCGTCCGGCGCTCGCGCTGCGGGAGATCGCCGACCCGTCCCATCCGCGGGTGGTCAGCTCGCGCCTGCGGCGCGACGACGTCCGGGTGTGGGCCGCGGACGGCGGAGTGCTGGTGCTGGGGCGCGGGGTGGCGGGCCGGCTGGAGGCGGCGGTCGAGGTGGACGACGCGGTACGGCACCGGGGGCTGGGCCGGGCCCTGGTGACGGCGGCGCGGCAGCTGGCCGGCGAGCCGGTGTGGGCCCAGGTGTCGGCGGGGAACGCCCGCAGTCTGCGGGCGTTCCAGGCGGCCGGGTACCGTCCGGTGGGCTCTGAGGTGCTGCTTCAGCGGAAGATACCGGTGTGACCCAGCGAGTAGCGGCCCGGCTGCGGGTAGACGGCGAGGCCGTGCGGCCCGCTGCCGACCCTGATGCGGGCCAGTTCGGTGCCGGTGCCGGTGTCGATGGCGTACACCTCGGAGTTGTAGCGGCCGGAGAGCCAGAGCACCTTGCCGTCGGCGGAGACCCCGCCCATGTCGGGGCTGCCGCCACCGGGCAGGTGCCACTTCTTGGTGAGCCGGTTCTTGGTGAAGTCGAAGACGGAGATGGTGCCTTCGCCGCGGTTGGAGATGTACATCTCCCGGGAGTCCCGGCTGATGTACAGCCCGTGGGCGCCCTTGCCGGTGGGCAGGAACTCCGGCTTGTCGAAGGCGTCGCCGTTCACGATCCACATGCCGTTGGCGACCATGTCGGCGATGTAGAACAGCCTGCCGTCCGGGGAGACCTTGACGTCCTGCGGCATCGCCCCGCGCAACGGCAGCTTCTGGTGGGCGACGACCTCCATCCGCGCGGTGTCGACCTTGAGGAGTTCGCCGCTGAACTCGCAGGAGACGATGAAGTAGCGGCCGTCGAGGGAGTAGTCGGCGTGGTTGACGCCGTAGCAGCTGACCGGGACGGCCTTCACGACCTTCATGGTGTGTGCGTCGCGGAAGACGAGCTGACGGTCCATCGAGGCCATGACGATCGCGTACTTGCCGTCGGGCGTGAAGTACAGGTTGTACGGGTCGTGCACGGCGACCGGCTTGCCGGCCTTCCCGGTCCTCGGGTCGATGGGGGTGAGGCTGTTGCCTAGGTCGTTGTTGACCCAGAGGGTCTTCAGGTCCCAGGACGGCACCACGTGCTGGGGCTGCCGGCCGACCGGGATGGTCTCGATGATCCGGTAGGTCTTCGGGTCGATGACCGTGACGGTGTCGGAGTTGGTGTTGGGGACGTACACCCGGGAGGGGAAGTCCCGGACCGCCGGCGAGAGCTGGTTCGGCCGGTCGGCCGCGTAGACGTCGGTCGGGTCCAGCACCGGGGGCATCCCGGGCAACCCGTTCACCTGCTCCTTGTTCACCTGCGGCCGGGCAGGCGCCTTGCTGGCGAGGGCCTCGTTCTCTTTGTGCTGGGCGCCACCGCTGCACGCGGACAGCAGCGCCAGCGCGGTGAGGGCGGCTCCGGCGGCCAGGAGGCGGGCGGCTTTCGTGGTTCGCATCAGCTCAGCAGCTCCGTGGTGGTGACCGCGCGCAGGTGGCGGCGGTCGAGTTCGTGGAGTACGGCGGGGAGGGCGGCGACCGTGTCCGGGTAGCCGAAGTGCAGGCTCACCACCGATCCGCTGCGCACTTCGGCGAGAACCTTGCGGGTGACGGCGTCGGCGCCGGGGCGGGTGTAGTCGAGCGAGTCGACGTCGTACGACAGCACGTGCGGGTAGCCCGCCGCGCGGGCGAGCCGGGTGACCAGCGGGGAGGCGGTCGGGGAGCGGGAGGGCCGGAACCAGGTGCCGATCGACCCGGTGAGCCGCTTCAGCCGGTCCGCGCAGTCGGTGATCTCCTTGCGGGCCTCGGCCTCGGCCAGGGCGTTGACGGAGATGTGCCGTTGGGTGTGGTTGCCGAGGTCGTGGCCGCCGTCGAGGATGCGGCGGGCCAGGCCCGGGTGCTGGTCCAGCCAGGTGCCGACGGCGAGCACGGTGAGCCGCGCGCCGCGCTGTTCGGCCGTGCTGAGCAGGGACTCGGCGAGGTCGGGGTCACCCTGGCCGTGGAAGGTGAGGGCGACCTGGGCGCGGGTGCGCGGGCCGTGGGTGATCTGGGCGGGTTGGCCGGCGTAGGCGCGGGGGGCGGGGGCGGTGTGGGACGTGCCCGCAGGATGGCCGGACGCGCGGGCGGGCGAGGCGGACCCGGGGGTCGCGGCGGGGGGCGGCGCGTCCTGGCCGGTACCGCACCCTGCGGCAAGCGCGCCCCCGGCGGCGAGCCCGGCGCCCGCGCGCAGCACCCCGCGTCGGTTGGTCGTGGTCACCCGCACCATTTAAGGGGCGTTGGGTAAGAAAACCACCGATTGGTCCGATCGAGGGGCGATTTCGGGTCGCCGTCGTCACCGGATCCCGCGCACACGGGCGTGCCCGGCCCACAGGAGGGTCGGGCACGTCCGTGGAGCGGTGCTACGCGGTGCCGAAGGCCACCAGGTGCCCGTCCCTGGTGGCCACGTAGACCCGGCCGCCGTCGGTGGCGGGCGGCGTCCACTTGGACGCCGTCTCGATCGGGAAGGAGCGGCGCAGCTGCAGGACGCCGTGGACCGGCACCGGGTCGTAGACCCGCAGCGCGCTGGCGGATTCGGATTTGTTGACGGTCCAGACCAGGGCGGAACCGGGCGTCGTCCCGTTGGAGGTGATCACGGGAGAGGACGAGCCGTAGCCGAAGTTCTCGGCGCTGGTGCCGACATAGGTCAGGACCGGGGTGCCGGCGCTGTTCACCGAGTACTTCAGCGCACGAAGCGGCGAGCGGCCGGTGCCGGTGTCGGTGGCCACCGTGTACACATAGCCGCCGTCGCCGCCCCAGACGCCGGGGTGGCCCCAGATGCCCTGGAACGGTCCGGCCACGCTCACCGGGTTGTCCGTGCCGTTCGGCCCTTGGCCCATGCCGCCCAGATGGTCCCGGTCCAGCAGGAAGATGCGGCCGTCCTTTCCGACCTGCACCAGCAGGCGCGGGTGCGCGGTGGTGCCGAAGCTGTTCGGCAGGGCGACCGGACCGCCCGAGCCGAGGTCGGTGTCGTGCGCGTCCAGGGTCTGGTTGTTGGTCGGGCTGAAGAAGTTCCTGGCCGAGAGGCTGCCGTCGCTGTTCACGCCGAGCCGCACCACCGACTCCCCGAGGCCGGCCGGGGGCTTGTAGCCGGGTCCGGCGCTCGGCGAGGCGCCCGTTCCGGCGCCGTTGCCGGTGGCGAGGAAGATCCGCCCGTAGCCGTCCGAGACCAGCCCGCCGCCGCTCTGCCAGATGCCGGCCTCCTTGTTGTCGGAACCGGCCTCGGCGGACCACAGGGTGAGCTTGCGGCTGGTGACGTTCACGCCGACCACCTGGCCGACGTACGGGCCGTGGTCGCAGTACGAGGCGAACCCGGCGTACACCGACCCGTTCAGCAGCAGCAGGCCGGGGCGCTGATTCGCCGTGAGCGGGTTGAACGGGTGCCCTGGGCTGTTGGTCGGCGTGCCCTTGACGGTCACCGGCCAGCCCGCGCGCTCGGCGCCGGTGGAAGCGCTCAACGCGTGGATGTACCAGTGCGGGTGCATCACGTCCGGACCGTCGTTGACCTTGCTGGTGACGTAGACCGTGTTGGACGACGCGTCGTACACCGGGGTGGCGGTGATCCCGGTGGTCCCGGAGTTGCAGTTGACGGCCGAGGTGGGCCAGCCCGGACCGAGCTGGCGGGTCCAGTTGGTCTTCCCGGTCACGGCGTCGATGCCGTAGACGTAGTTGGTCTGGGTGGCGACGACCACGTTCTGGCCGGTGACCAGTGGCTGGGCCGCCACCACGCCGTTGACCGGGGTGGACCAGCGCTGTCCGAAGGCGGACGACGACACCACGGACGGCGAGAGCTTGGGCTCGTGCGAGTCCCACCCGGTGCGCAGGTTGTTCACCGAGATGGTGGACTCGACGGCCTGCGACGGACCGGCGATCCCGAGCAGCAGGAGACCCGCCATCGCCGCCGCCTTGGACCTCGGCCTCAGCAGGCCTCGTGCTCCTCTTCCTCGTCGGTGCATTCCTGAAGTGACTCGCGCCATGTGATCCGCCCTTGTCTCCGCTCGCGTGGACGCCGGCATCCGGCCAAGGGCCAGTGTGGTGACTGACAGTCACGGCACGGCGCACGCGGGGAGGGCGCGGCGGAGGATTCATTCGCAGGGAGCAAGCCGCCAGGTCCGCTCGACCCGGCCACCGGGCCTAGCGGTCGGCCACCCGCATCTCGAACCAGGTGGTCTTGCCGCGCGGCAGGAGGTCGACGCCCCAGCGGTCGGAGAGCTTGTCCACCAGGAACAGGCCGCGGCCGCTGACGTCCAGTTCCTGAACCGGCATCAGACAGGGCAGTCCGCGCGAGGGATCGCGGACCTCGACGCGGATCCAGCCGCGGCGGCGGCGCATCCGGAGGCCGAAGACCCGGGCCCCGGTGTGCCGTACGGCGTTGCCGACGAGCTCGGAGACGAGTAAGACCGCGTCCTCGGTCATCTTGGGGGTCAGCCCCCAGTGCCGCAGTACGACGACCTGGGCCAGCCGGCGTGCGGTGGCGGCGGACTCCGGGCGGGACGGCAGCGGTACTTCCGCTTCCGTGGGGTTGCCGTACAGTTCGAGCGCCTTGAGCGCCTGTTCGTCCTCCACCGCGGGCGACCAGCGCGCCGCGGCCGCACGGCTGTGTCCCCGCGGCTGTTCGATACCCTCCAGCCCCGCCATGCCCCCATGATGGCCGTCCGGAGCCGCCTCCGTGGCCGTTCCGAAGGAATACGCCCCCCGTACGCCCCCTCTGCGCTCCGGCCTCCCGGCATATGCCGAAGGCATGTCCGATCTTGGAACAGCCCGGCTGACCTGCGGCGACGGCTCACTTCCGGGCAATCGACGCACTCCCTCGACGAGGCAGGTTTAAGGGTGCCTTAAGGCTCCCATAAACCGCCCCATCGAGGGACCCGGATCAGACAACGCGTCAACTGCAAGCCCTGTCGGGGAAGTTCACCGGGGGAGTTCCCCGGTGAACGTCACAGGAACTTCGCCTTGCCCGGCCCCTCCTCGACGAAGCTGCGCATGCCCCGTTCGCGGTCCTCGGTGGCGAACAGACCCGCGAACCAGTTCCGCTCGACGGCGAGCCCGGTGTCGATGTCGGTCTCCAGACCGGTGTCGATCGACTCCTTCGCCGCACGCAGCGCGAGGGCCGGCCCCTGGGCGAGCCTGGCGGCCCAGGCGTGCGCCTGCTCGTAGACCTCGGCGGCCGGGACGACCCGGTCCACCAGGCCGATCGCGAGGGCCTCGTCGGCCTTCACCATCCGGCCCGTGAAGATCAGGTCCTTGGCCTTGGAGGGTCCGACCAGACGGGGCAGGCGCTGGGTGCCGCCCGCGCCCGGGACGAGACCGAGCAGGATCTCCGGCTGGCCGAGCTTGGCGTTGTCGGCGGCGATGCGGTAGTCCGCGCACAGGGCCAGCTCGCAGCCGCCGCCGAGCGCGTACCCGGTGACGGCCGCGACGACGGGCTTGGGGATACGGGCCACGGCGGTGAAGGAGTCCTGCAGGGCGCGGGCGCGCAGGACCATCGCGGTGTGGTCCATGTCCTGCATCTCCTTGATGTCCGCGCCCGCCGCGAACACCCGCTCGCCGCCGTAGATCACCACGGCGCGCACGTCCTCGCGGCGCGTGGCCTCCTCGGCGAGTTCCTTGAGCCGGTCCTGCGTGGCGATGTCCAGCGCGTTCATGGGCGGCCGGTCCAGACGCAGGGTTCCGACGCCTTCGGCGACTTCGAGAGAGACGGTCATGTGGAGCAGGTTAACGGCCATTAACGACGGTGGGCCCGGTGCCGTAGGTCACAGCACCGGGCCCGTCCGTCAGCGGGGGCTCACTTCTTCCAGTCGGCCCAGCTCATGTTCCAGCCGTTGAGGCCGTTGGCCGGGTCCACCGTGCGGTCGTGGGAGTTCTTGACGACGACCACGTCGCCGATGATGGAGTGGTTGAAGAACCAGGCCGCAGGCACGGACTTGCTGTAGCCGCCGCGCACGTCCCGCAGGCCCACGCAGCCGTGGCTGGCGTTGTAGTTGCCGAAGGCGCCGCCGCCCCAGTAGTTGCCGTGGATGAAGGTGCCGGAGTTGGTGAGGCGGATGGCGTGCGGGACGTCCTTGATGTCGTACTCGCCGCCGTAGCCGACGGTCTCGCCGTTCATCCGGGTCACGGTGAGCTTCTCGCTCATGACCATCTGGCCGTTCCAGGTGTCGTAGCCGGGCTTGCCGGTGGTGACCGGGATGGTCTTGATGACCTTGCCGTCCTGGGTGACCTTCATCGTGTGCTTCTTGGCGTCCACGATGGAGACCTGGTCGCGGCCGATGGTGAACTTCACCGTCTTGTGCTGCTCGCCGTAGACGCCGTCGCGGCCCTCGACGCCGTCGAGGTTGAGGTCGACGGTGACCTTCGTGCCGGCCTTCCAGTACTTCTCGGGGCGGAAGTCCAGGCGGTCGTTGCCGAACCAGTGGCCCTCGACGTCGACGGCCGGCTCGGTCTTGATGCTGATGGCCTTCTTGACGTCGTCGGGGTTGGTGATGCCCCGGGTGAAGCGGACCGAGAACGGCATGCCCACACCGACGGTGGAGCCGTCCTCGGGGGTGAAGTAGCCGACGAAGGTGTTCTTCGGGGTGAGCGTGGTGAAGCTGGAGTCCTCGGCGGCCTCGCGGCCCGCGGAGTCCTTGGCGACCGCGTGCACCGTGTACTTGGTGCCGCCGGCCAGATGCGTCGACGGCGTCCACGAGGCGCCGCCGGCGGCGATGGCGCCGTCGACCTTCGTGCCCTTGGCGTCCTTGACGGTGACCTCGGTCAGCTTGCCCTTGCTGACGTTCACCTTCAGGGCGTCGCTGGTGTCGACGCCCGTGGCACCGGACTTGGGCGAGATGCTGACGGCGGCCGTCGACTGCTTGCCCTGCTGCGCGCTGGAGTCCTTGTCCTTTCCGTCGCCGGAACCGGACCCGGACCCCGAGTCACCGCCGCCGCACGCGGTGAGGGTCACGAGCAGGGCGCCGGCTATGAGCGCCAGCCCCTTACGGCCTCTCCCCCGGCTCCCCACCGACGCCCCCGACACAGGCCGCACGTTCACTTGTTCTCCCCTCGCCGGGCCAGGTCAGGCCCGCTCCCCACCACACTTGGTGTGCGCATGTTAACCGCAGGGTTTTGAGCGAGGTGTCAGGTGAATGTCACCGTTCAGTCGCAAATTCAACCGGCCGTCCTCGCCCGAAACCCCGCCCCTCATCTGGTTACTTGACCGCGCTGCCCGCTTTCCACTCCTTCCAGGCCATGTTCCACCCTCCGAGGCCGTTGTCGGGAGAGACCGTTTTGTCCTTGCTGTTGACGACCTCGATGACGTCTCCGACCAGGCTGCGGTCGAAGAACCAGCCCGCCGGAGTGTCCGAACCGCCGCCCTTGACGTCCCGCAGCCCCACACAGCCGTGACTGACGTTCACCCGGCCGGGGGCGTCCGGGGACCAGTAGTTGCCGTGCAGGAAGGTGCCGGAGTCGGTGAGTTTCATGGCGTGCGGGACGTCGGGGATGTCGTACTCGCCGCCGAAACCGACCGTCCGGCTGTTCATGCGGGTGACCTCGAGCATCTCCATCACCACCATCTTCCCGTTGTAGGTGGTGGTCTTGGGGGCGCCCGCGGTGATCGGCACGGTGGCCAGCAGCTGCCCGTCGCGCCGCACCTCCATCATGTGCTCGGCCGCGTCCACCAGGGAGACCTGGCTGCGGCCGACGGTGAAGGTGAACGTCTTGTCCTGCAGGCCGAAGGCGCCGGGCGCCCCTTCGACGTCCCTGAGGCCGAGGTCGACGGTGACCTCGGTGCCGGGCTTCCAGTAGCGCTCGGGGCGGAAGTCCAGGCGGTTGTCGCCGAACCAGTGCGGGCGGATCTCCACGGGCGGATTCGCGGTGACCCGTACGGCGCGTTCGACGGCGGCGCGGTTGGTGATGTCCCGGCTGAAGGCGAGAGAGACGATCATCCCGGTGCCGACGGTGGAGCGGTTCTCGGGGGTGACGTAGCCGATGAACCGCTCCCCGGGGACGAGGGTGGTGAAGGTGGTGTGCCGGGCCGAGCGACTGCCGTCGGCGTCCAGCGCCACCGCGTCCACGGTGTACTTGGCGGCGAGCGCCAGCCGTTTGTCGTCCGGTTCCCAGCTGAGCCCGTCGGCGCTGATGTGCCCGGGGACCGGGGAGTCCTGCGCGTCCTGGGATCTGACGACCTTCACCTTCTCCAGGCGCCCGTCGGGCACCCGCACCCGCAGCCGGTCCCCGGGTTTGACGGCCGTTCCGCCGTCGTCGGGGGTGACCCGGATGACGTCCTCGGGGGCCGGATGTTTGCCGAGGACCCGGTCGAAGTCCAGTCCGCCGGGGCTGCCCGAGGTGCAGCCGGCCAGCAGACCCGCCCATGTCACTGCCGCGGCCAGCGCGGCCCCCGCGCGCCGTGCGCGCCCTTGTACGTGCCCTTGTACGTGCCTCACGTGGGCCTCAACGACCGGGCCCGCTCCGGGGAAACGTGAGTGCGACCCCAGGGCTGGGCAGAACAGTGGGGAGGACGACGCGAAGGGGAGCCGCCGCGCCACGTCGGAGCCGCCGGGGCGCAGCCGTACCGGGCGGCCGAGCGTGCCCGGATCCGGGAGGGTCCGGGCCACGCTCGGCCCTTCGGCGCGGCCGACTGCGCCCCGGGGGCGAGCCACTGAAAGAGGGGCCGACTGGTGACGAGCGCAGCCGAGCAGCGGGCACGGGCCGCGGGGCGGACCGCCGAGAGCGGGCATCCGGCGGCCGTGGTGGACGGCGCCCGTCGGGCCGTGCCGCCCTCCCCACCCGTGTGGCCGGGTGCGCCGACCCCGCTGGGGGCCCGGTTCCGGGTCGGTCCGGACGGGGTCGCGGGCACCAACTTCGCGCTGTGGGCGGGCGGGGCGGAGGCGGTCCGGCTGTGCCTGTTCGACGAGCGGGGCAGGGAGACGCAGGTCCCGCTGACCGAACTGACGCACGAGATCTGGCACGGCTTCGTCCCGGGCGTGATGCCGGGCCAGCGCTACGGCTACCGCGTCGACGGCCGCTGGGACCCCTGGACCGGCGCCCGCTGGAACCCGGCCAAGCTGCTGCTGGACCCGTACGCCCGGGCGGTGGACGGCGAGTTCGGGCTGCCGCCCGAGGTGTACGGGCACGTCCGGGACTGGCCGGAGCAGCATGTCGCCGACACCGTGCGCGACGACCGGGACTCGGCGCCGCACGTCCCCAAGGGTGTCGTGGTCGACGATGACGACGACTGGGAGGACGACCGCCGCCCCAAGACGCCGTGGGCGGACTCGGTGATCTACGAGCTGCACGTGCGCGGCTTCACCAAGCTGCACCCCGGCATCCCCGAGGACCTGCGCGGCACGTACGCCGGTCTGGCGCACCCGGCCGCGATCGAGCACCTGGTGAGGCTGGGCGTCACGGCCGTGGAGCTGCTCCCCGTGCACCAGTTCGCCCACGAGGACCACCTGCTGCGCCGCGGCCTGAGGAACTACTGGGGCTACAACTCCATCGGCTACTTCGCCCCGCACGCGGCCTACGCGGCCTCCGGTACGACGGGCCAGCAGGTCGGCGAGTTCAAGCGGATGGTCCGCGCGCTGCACGCGGCCGGCATCGAGGTCATCCTCGACGTGGTCTACAACCACACCGCCGAGGCGGGCGAGCTGGGTCCCACGCTCTCCCTGAAGGGCATCGACAACCGCGGCTACTACCGCCTCCAGGACGACGCCCGCAGGTTCGCCGACTACACCGGCTGCGGCAACACGCTGCACGTGGTCCAGCCCCAGGTGCTGCGCCTGATCACGGACTCGCTGCGCTACTGGGTGACGGAGATGGGCGTGGACGGCTTCCGCTTCGACCTGGCGGCGGCCCTCGCCCGCTCGATGCACGACGTCGACATGCTGTCCCCCTTTCTGGCGGTCATCGCCCAGGACCCCGTGCTGCGCCGGGTGAAGCTCATCGCCGAGCCCTGGGACATCGGCTCGGGCGGCTACCAGGTGGGCGCCTTCCCGCCGCTGTGGACGGAGTGGAACGACCGCTACCGCGACGCCGTACGGGACTTCTGGCGCCATGCGCTGCCCGACGTACGGGAGATGGGGTACCGCCTGTCCGGCTCCAGCGACCTGTACGCCTGGGGCGGCCGCCGCCCCTACGCCTCGGTCAACTTCGTCACCGCGCACGACGGTTTCACCCTGCGCGACCTGGTGTCGTACCAGACCAAGCACAACGAGGCGAACGGCGAGAACAACCGGGACGGCACCAACGACAACCGCTCCTGGAACGGCGGGACGGAGGGAGAGACGGACGACGAGCGGGTACGGGCCCTGCGGCGCGGGCAGCTCAGGAACCTCCTGACGACCCTGCTGCTCTCCACCGGCGTGCCCATGCTGGTCGCCGGCGACGAACTCGGCCGCACCCAGCGCGGCAACAACAACGCCTACTGCCAGGACAACGAGATCAGCTGGCTGGACTGGTCCCTGCTGGACGACCCGGCCTGGCGCCCCCTGTTCGACCTGACCTCCCGGCTGATCGCCCTGCGCCACCGGCACCCGGTGCTGCGCCGCCGCGCCTTCTTCTCCGGCCGCGCCCACTCGGCGGACGGACTGCGCGACCTGGCCTGGTTCACCTCCCGGGGCGAGGAGATGACCGAGGGCGACTGGTACGCACCCGCCGCCACGCTTGGCATGTATCTGTCCGGTCGGGACATCCCGGGCCGGGACGAGCGGGGCGCGCCGGTCCTGGACGACAGCTTCCTCACGGTCCTGCACGCGGGCGACCGGCCCACCGGCTTCGTGCTGCCGGGCGCGCCCTGGGCGCAGCGGTACGAGGTCGTGGTCGACACCTCCCGCGAGGAGCAGGCCGAGGCGCCGGGTACGGTCCACCCGGCCGGTACGGAGATCACGGTGCCGGCGCGGTCCGTACTGCTGCTGCGGGTGAACTGAGGCCGGCTGACGCTGTGTGACAGCTGTGCGTGACGCGGATCACGCTCGCCGAGTGCAGCGCGGCAGGGGGTCCAGAGCCTTTCCCCCTGTGAAGACAGCCGGCGAGAACGGGGACCGTGGGAATGGAGCAGGCTCGCGCCGGTGAGTACGACGCGTTCGTGGCGGCCCGCTGGTCGGTGTTGTTCCATCTCGCCCGTCTGCTCACCGGAGGGGATCGGCATCGGGCCGAGGACCTGTTGCAGGAGTCCTTGGTCAAGCTGTGGTTCGTCTGGCCGAAGGTCGCCGACGAGGCACCGGAGGCGTATGTGCGCAAGGTGCTGGCCCGGGCCGCGGCCCGCTCGGCCCGCCGGCGCTGGTGGGGCGAGCGGCCCGTCGAGGAGCTGCCCGAGGTGGCGGTGGCCGGCGACATGTCCGCGGCCGTCGCCGAGCGCTCCCGGCTGGAGGCGGCGCTCGCCCAGCTGACGCCGCAGCAGCGGGCCGCCGTCGTACTGCGCTACTACCAGGACCTGCCCGACCGGCAGGTCGCCGAGGCCCTGGGCTGCCCGGTGGGCACGGCCCGGTCCCATGCCGCGCGCGGGGTGGCCCGGCTGCGCCGGCTCCTGGCCGACGTCATCGAGCCGGTGGGGTGAGGAAAGAAGCCATGGATCACTTCGAGCGGCAGCTGACGCAGCTGATGCACAGCACCCAGGAACACAGCCCCTTCGAGGCCAGGCACCAGGACCGGCTGTACACGGGCGTGCGCACCCGGCGCCGGGTGCGAGCGGTCCGCCGGGCCGCCGGGTCCGTCCTGGCGGTCGCCGGGCTCGGCCTCGGTCTGTTCCTGTGGCCGCACGCACCGACCACGGACCGGCCCAGCGCACCCCACCCGCGGCCCGCCCTCAGCCCGGCGCCCACCCCGAGCACGTCCCCCTCGCCGGACGACTCGCCGAGCCCGCCGCCCAGTTCGACCGCGACCACGGGGGCACCGGACCCGGGCGGGACCATGGAGACCTCCGTACCGCCCGCGTCGTCGGACAGTTCCGACCCGGCCTCCGACCCGACCCCCACCGACACGGCCACCTCCACCCCCACGTTCCGGGACACGGAGACCGCGCCGCCGCCCACGGACACCGCAAGCCCGCCGGCCGACTCGTCGGACGCCCCCTCCCAGGTGGCCAGCCCGACCGGATAACGCGGCGCCCTCCTGCGTCACTTCACCGTCGCGCCTTCCTTCGGCGCGCCTCGCATCCGAGAACACAAGGGACTTACGTGATAAATCTCCGCCCGCGTCGGGCGACACCGGCGAGGACTCCCCTGCCCCGGCGCGCCCCGCTGCCGAACCGTCACGAGGAGCCCGTACTGGACCTGGCCGTGCCGGTGTTCAACGAGGAGCAGGACCTGGAGCCGAACGTCCGGCGGCTGCACGCGCACCTGCGGGACACGTTCCCCTACCCGTTCCGGATCACCGTCGCCGACAACGCCAGCACCGACGGCACCCCGCGCATCGCGACCCGGCTCGCGGACGAGCTGGCCGAGGTGGAGTGCATACGGCTGCCCGAGAAGGGGCGGGGACGGGCGCTGCGCGCGGCCTGGTCGGGTTCGCGGGCGCCCGTGCTGGCGTACACCGACGTGGACCTGTCCACCGGGCTCGCGGCGCTGCTGCCGCTGGTCGCGCCGCTCATCTCGGGCCACTCCGACCTGGCCATCGGCACCCGCCTCGCGCCCGGCGCCCGGGTGGTGCGCGGCCCGAAGCGGGAGGTCATCTCCCGCTGCTACAACGCCCTGCTGCGCTGCACGCTCTCCGTCGGCTTCTCCGACGCGCAGTGCGGGTTCAAGGCGGTACGGCGCGATGTCGCCGAGCGGCTGCTGCCGCTGGTGCGGGACGGGGAGTGGTTCTTCGACACCGAGCTGCTGGTGCTCGCCGAGCGGGCGGGGCTCAGGATCCACGAGGTGCCGGTGGACTGGGTGGACGACCCCGACAGCCGGGTCGACATCCTCGCCACCGCGCTGGCCGACCTGCGCGGGATCGCCCGGATGCGCCGCGCGCGTACCCGCGGCCGTCGTACGGGATCGAGCGCCGCATGACCACGACGACCCTGCACCACATACCCGCCCCGGCCCCTGAACAGCCGCTCCCGCTCCGCGAGCGCCTGCGCGCCGCCGCCCGTCACCACGGCCCGGTCCTCGCCTTCTACGGCGCCCTCAAACTGCTCGGCTTCTGCTCCTTCATGTACCTGCTGGACTCGGCCGGTGACTTCCGCACCAAGCACCCCCGCTTCGGCGGCGGGGCGCACGCCTGGGACGTCCTGGCCACCTGGGACGGCTGGTGGTACCAGCAGATCGCCGTGCACGGCTACGACCCGAAGCTCGTCCATGTCCCCGGCGCCACCGGCCTGATCACGCTGGAGGGCAACTCGGCGGCGTTCTTCCCGCTCTACCCGGCGCTGATGCGGCTGACCTCGGCGGTCACCGGCCTGGGCCCGTACGGCGCAGGGCTCCTGGTCTCGATCCTCGCCTCGTTCGTGGCCGCCCTCGGCGTCTACGCCGTCGCCGAGTGGTTCGGCGGCCGACGGGCCGGTCTCGCGGCGGCCGGGCTCTGGGCGGTCTGGCCCGGCTCCGGTGTGGAGTGGGCCGTCTACTCCGACTCCCTCTACGTCGCCCTCGCCGCCTGGGTCTGCTACGCGGTCATGACCCGCCGCTGGCTCACCGCGGGCGTCCTCACCTTCGCGGCCGGCCTCAACCGCCCCACGGCCGCGGCCCTGATCGCCGCGCTCGCCGTCGCCGCG
Organism: Streptomyces diastatochromogenes; assembly: GCF_002242805.1. GTDB lineage: Bacteria > Actinomycetota > Actinomycetes > Streptomycetales > Streptomycetaceae > Streptomyces > Streptomyces diastatochromogenes. Next base: position 294,634 of record NZ_MCGQ01000034.1, read on the forward strand.
CTCCTCGCCCTGCGCGACCGCCGCGACGGCGTCCTGCGCCCGCTGCTCGCCATGGCCCTGGCCCCGCTCGGCCTGCTCGGCTACCTCGGCTGGGTGGGCCACCGGATGGGCGACTACGGCGGCTACTTCAAGCTCCAGTCGGGCGCGTGGGCGCACAGCTTCGACTACGGCAAGCAGACCTTCGACGTGCTGACGTCCGTACCGGTGGGCCACTTCACGTACCTGTTCGCCTGGCCCTTCGCGGACGTCATCGGCGTCGGGGTCGTCCTGCTGGCCTTCGCCCTCCTCCCCCTCCTCCTGCGGCTGCGCCCCCCGGCTGTCCTGGTGATCCACACGGTCCTCACCCTCGCCCTGGTCCTCGGCAGCCAGCAGATCTTCGCCAACGTCTCCCGCTATCTGCTGCCCTGCTTCCCCCTGTTCATCCCCCTGGCCGTCGCCATGCGCCGCGTCAGCCTGCGCGTCCAGTGCGCGGTGCTCGGCCTCGCGGCCCTGGCCTCCGGCTCGTACGCGGGGTACGCGTTGTTCGAACTCGGGGTGCCGTAGGTCTGATCATTGAGCCTTCCGCATGATGGTGAGCCGAGCCGCTCGTGCCAATGGCCGGGCGCGGTGACGACACGTGTTCCATCGGCGGCATGACCAACAGACTCGCTTCGCTGTGCCGACCCGCCCGAGTATGAGCCGTGGCCGCTCTGGCGGTCCTCGCCCTCGCCGGTACGGCGACGAACGGAAACGCCGCCCCTGGGCCTCATCAGGCTGTCCTGCCGCAGGCTGCCACCCGCCGCGCCCAGCCTCAGCTCGAACTGATCCCGACCTCCGCGAACTTCGGGGTCAAGCAGGGAGTGATCGAACCTGGGGCCACACACGTGTTCGTCCTGGTCAACCACGCAGGCCCGGACGCCACCTTCGTCTCGACCGAGATCGACGGCCAGTACTCGGTCAGCGGAGGCACCTGCACCGTCGGTCTGGTCCTGGCGGCAGGCCAGACCTGCACGCTGAGCGTGACCTTCTCGCCGAGCGGCACCAGCGGACTCCGGCCGGGAACACTGCGGGTCCGGACCGACACACAGTCCCTCAGTGCGTCTTTGTTCGGTGAGTGGGACGCGGAGGACGGCGATCCGACGATCACGGTGGACGCCCCGGCGGCGGTACGCGTCGACAGCACCTACACCTACACCGTGACCATCACCAACAACGGTCCCGGCCACACCGACATCAGCACGTTCGTCACCCTGGACGTCCAGGGCCAGAACCCGCGCCATGTGCGGTGGCCGATCGGCAACACACTTGCCGCGGGTAGGTCGTTCCCCCTTGAGCTGACGGTCACGGCTCCCACCAGGCCGACCACCATCACCGCCACGGCCACCGTCAACGATCAGGCCGACCCCAACCCGAACAACAACACGGCCACTGCGATCACCCGGGTCACCCGACACTGAGCGCTACGCCAGACTGTCCCGCCACGCCCGGTGCAGGTCCGCGAACCTGCCCGTGCCCGCGATCAGTTCGTCCGGTCCCCCGTCCTCGACGATGCGGCCGTGTTCCATGACCAGGACCCGGTCGGCGATCTCCACGGTGGAGAGGCGGTGTGCGATCACCACCGCGGTGCGGCCGCGCAGCACCGTCGACATCGCTCGCTGGACGGCTCGTTCACCCGGGATGTCCAGGGAACTGGTCGCCTCGTCCAGGATCAGGACCGCCGGGTCGGCGAGCAACGCCCGGGCGAAGGAGACCAGTTGGCGCTGGCCGGCCGAGATGCGGCCGCCGCGTTTGCGTACGTCGGTGTCGTAGCCGTCGGGCAGTGCGCTGATGAACTCGTGCGCGCCGATCGCCTTCGCGGCCTGCTCGATCTCCTCGCGGGTGGCGTCGGGCCGGCCGATCGCGATGTTGTCCGCGACCGTGCCGGAGAACAGGAAGGCCTCCTGCGTCACCATGACCACCCCGCGGCGCAGTTCCGGCATGGCCAGTTCGCGCAGGTCGACGCCGTCCAGCAGGACCCGGCCGTCGGAGGGGTCGTAGAAGCGGGCGAGCAGCTTGGCCAGGGTCGACTTGCCCGCGCCCGTGGAGCCGACGACGGCGACGGTCTGCCCGGCGGGGAGGGTCAGGTCGAAGCGGGGCAGTACCTCGCCGCCGGTGCGGTAGGCGAAGCGGACGCCGTCGAAGACGACCTCACGGCCGGGGAACTCGGACTTCAGTGGCGGGAGTTCACGGGGCGCCGACGGCTCCGGCACGGACGGCGTCTGCGCCAGCAGCCCGGCGATCTTCTCCAGGGAGGCGGCCGCCGACTGGTAGGAGTTCAGGAACATGCCGAGCCGGTCGATCGGGTCGTACAGCCGCCGCAGGTACAGCACCGCGGCCGCCAGCACACCCAGCGCCAGCGAACCGGACGCCACCCGGTAGGCGCCCCACAGCACGATCGCCGCGACCGCCGTGTTGGCCACCAGCCGGGAGCCGACCACGTACCGGGCCATCTCCAGCAGCGCGTCCCCGTTGGTCCGCTCGTGCCGCTTGTTGAGTACGGCGAACTCGGCGTCGTTCGCCGCCTCGCGCCGGAAGGCGCGCACCGGGCGGATGCCGTTCATCGTCTCCACGAACTTCACGATCACCACCGCGATCGCCGTGGACCGGATCCGGTACACCCGTCCCGCGCGCCGCTGGTAGATCCGTACGAGCAGGTACAGCGGCACGAAGGAGGCCACCGCGACCGCGCCGAGGCCGAGATCCAGCCACAGCAGCATCGCCGAGATATAGACGAAGGAGAGGATGACGGTCACCAGCTCCTGGAGCCCCTCGTTGAGGAGTTCGCGCAGTGACTCGACGTCCGTCGTGGAGCGGGAGATCAGCCGGCCCGAGGTGTACCGCTCGTGGAAGTCGACGCTCAGCGCCTGCGCGTGCCGGAAGATCCGGCCGCGCAGGTCCAGCAGCACGTCCTGGCTCACCCGGGCGGAGGCCTCGATGAACGCGAACTGCAGCCCGCCGGAGACCAGCGCGCACAGCAGATAGGCGACGGCGACCGCGATCAGCGGACCGTGGTCGTGGTCCCGGAGCGCCGGTACGGCGGTGTCGAGGGCGTACGCCACCAGCAGCGGGCCCGCCTGCACCGCCGCCTGCTGGAGCAGCAGGAGGACGGTGGTGAGGGCGACCCGGGCCCGCAGGGGCGCGAGCAGCGAGCGCAGGAGGGAGGCCGTGGCGCCGGGCGGGGTGGGCAGGACGTCCTGGTCGAAGGGGTCGCCGCCGGTGTCCTGGGGGCGGGGCCGTTCGTCGTCGTCCGTGGTGGGGGCGGCGGTCGTGGTGGTGGTCATCGGTGGTCCCCTCGATCCCTTTCTTCGCCTGGTTCGCCTTCTTCGCCGGACATCAGGTGCGCGTACTCGGCGTTGGTGCGCAGCAGTTCCTGGTGGGTGCCGACGGCGGCGATCCGGCCGCCCGACAGCAGGGCGACCCGGTCGGCGAGCAGCACCGTGGACGGGCGGTGGGCCACGATCAGCGCGGTGGTGTCCGCCAGGACGTGCCGCAGCGCGGCCTCCACGGCGGCCTCCGTGTGCACGTCCAGGGCGGACAGCGGGTCGTCCAGCACGAGGAAGTCCGGCCGGCCGACGACCGCGCGGGCCAGCGCGAGGCGTTGGCGCTGGCCGCCGGACAGGCTCAGGCCCTGTTCGCCGACCTGGGTGGCGGTGCCCTGCGGCAGCGCGTGCGCGAACTCGGCCTGCGCCACGGCGAGGGCGCGGTCGAGGTCCGCCTCTCCCGCGCCGTCCGCGGCTCCCATGAGCACGTTCTCGCCGACGCTCGCCGAGAACAGGGTGGGTTCCTCGAAGGCGACGGCGACCTTGGCGCGCAGCTCCTCGCGGGGCATCGCGGCGATGTCGACGCCGTCCAGGGTGATGTGGCCGGAGGTCAGCTCGTGGAGGCGGGGGATGAGCGCGGTCAGGGTCGTCTTTCCGCTGCCGGTGGCTCCCACGAGGGCCATGGACTCGCCGGGGCGCACGTGGAGGTCGATACGGTCGAGGAGGGGCGCGGAGTCGGGCGGGGCGTCGGGGTAGCGGAACCGGACGTTCTCGAAGCGCAGTCCACGTACCTTTTCGGTGCCGGCCCGCTGCTCCGTGACCACGCCGGTGCTTTCCGGCTCCTCGTCCATCACCTCGAAGTACCGCTCGGTCGCCGTCGCCGCCTCCTGACTCATCGCCAGCAGGAACCCGATGGAGTCCACCGGCCACCGAAGGGCGAGTGCCGTACTCAGAAAGGCGACCAGCGTGCCCGCGGACAGCTGACCGTCGGCCACCCGCAGGGCGCCCAGCACCAGCGCCGCCCCGATCGCCACCTCGGGAAGCGTCACGATGACGCCCCAGATGGTCGCGAGCAGCCGCGCCTTGCGCAGCTCCGTGCCGCGCAGGGTGCCCGACAGCTCCCGGAACGCTCGTGCCTGGCTGCGGTGCCGGCCGAAGCCCTTGATGATGCGGATGCCGAGCACGCTCTCCTCGACCACCGTGGTCAGGTCCCCGACCTGGTCCTGGGCGCGCCGCGCCACCTCGGCGTAGCGCCGCTCGAAGACCACGCAGGTCCACATCACCGGGACGGCCGGACCGAGGATGACCAGCCCGAGCACCCAGTCCTGCATCAGCATGATCACCACACCGACGAAGATCGTCACCCCGTTGACCAGCAGGAAGGTCAGCGGGAAGGCGAGGAACATGCGCAGCAGCATCAGGTCGGTGGTGCCCCGGGAGAGCAACTGGCCGGACGCCCAGCGGTCGTGGAAGGACACGGGCAGCCGCTGCAGACGCCGGTACAGACCCGCCCGCATCTCCGCCTCGACGTGCGACAGCGGACGGGCCACCAGCAAGCGCCGTATGCCGAACAGGACGGCCTCGGCGATGCCGAGCAGGAACAGGTACAGCGCGCCGAGCCACACCCCGGCCGGGTCCCGGTCGGCGACCGGCCCGTCGACCATCCACTTCAGGACGAGCGGGATCACCAGTCCGGTACAGGAGGCGACGATCGCGACGAACGCGGCCGTGAACAGCCGGGCCCGCACGGGGCGGACGTACGGCCACAGCCGCAGAAGGGTGCGTACGGCGGAGCGGTCCTCGGTGGTTGCACGTGTCGTGGGCATCATCGCGAGCCTACGGATCCGCACTGACATCGCCCACCGAGTTTTGGCCGGACCCGCGTCCGCCGCTGGTCCTACGACCTGGGCGTTCGAGGAGTCGTACCAGGGAGTCGAGGAGCCGTGCACCGGGAGTCGTAGCCCGCCATCAACCGATCGGCTGATGCCGCTTCGAGCGCGATGGCCGATGTGCCGTACCCCGCCCGCCCGGGATCCTCGATCCATGGCACCCGTCATCGAAGTCACCGATCTGCGCAAGTCCTACGGCGGCCGGGCCGCCGTGGACGGCGTCTCGTTCGCCGTCGAGGAAGGCGAGATCTTCGGCATCCTCGGCCCCAACGGCGCCGGCAAGACCACCACCGTCGAGTGCGTCGAGGGGCTGCGGGTCCCCGACGCCGGGCGAGTCCGGGTCGCCGGCCTGGATCCCGTCGCCGACCAGGAGCAGGTGGCGAGGGTCCTCGGCGCGCAGCTCCAGCAGAGCGAACTCCAGCCCAAGCTCACCGTGCGGGAGGCGCTGGAGCTGTACGCCGCCTTCTACCCGCGCCCGGCGGACTGGCGGCCGCTGGCCGAACGGCTGGGCCTGACCCCGAAGCTGGACAGCCGGTTCGCCAGGCTCTCCGGAGGCCAGCAGCAGCGGTTGTTCATCGCGCTGGCGCTGATCGGCGATCCGCGGATCGTCGTCCTGGACGAGCTGACCACCGGCCTCGATCCGCGTGCCCGCCGTGACACCTGGCATCTCATCGAGGACGTCCGCACGAGCGGGGTCACCGTCCTCCTCGTCACGCACTTCATGGAGGAGGCGCAGCGGCTCTGCGACCGCATCGCGGTCATCGACAAGGGTCAAGTGGCCGCGCTGGACACCCCGACCGGTCTCATCCGGCGCTCGGCGGGCGCCACCGTAGTCTCCTTCACCCCGTCGGCGCCGCTGGCCGAGCCGGACCTGTACGCGCTGCCCGCGCTCGCCTCGGTCGAGCACCGGGACGGCCGGATCACCCTCACCGGCACCGACGAGACCGTGAACGCCGTCATCTCCCTGCTCGCCCGCCACCACGTCACCGCGCACCAGCTGCGGGTCACCGACGCCACCCTGGACGACGCCTTCCTCGACCTGACCAAGGAGGAAGCGGTATGAACACCGCCGTACTGCGCACCGAGATCCGCCTCTTCCGCCGCGAACCCGGCGGCATCTTCTGGATCCTGCTCTTCCCCACCCTGCTGCTGGTGATCCTGGGTTCGATCCCGTCGTTCCGGCGGCCCGACGACTCCTTGGGCGGTCTGCGGACCATCGACGTCTACGTGCCGGTGGCCGTGCTGCTCGGTCTGATCGTCGGCGGCCTTCAGTCGATGCCCCAGACCCTCACCGGCTACCGCGAGCGCGGCATCCTGCGCCGGATGGCCACCACTCCCGTCCGGCCGGCCGCCCTGCTGTCCGCGCAGATGGTGGTGTACGGCGGAGCCGCCCTGGGATCGGCGCTCCTGTCCCTCGCGGTGGGCCGGCTCGGCTTCGACGTACGACTGCCGGAGCAGCCCTTCGGATACGCGCTCGCCCTCGTCCTGGCCGTGCTGGTGGCGCTCGCGCTCGGCGCGGTGATCTCCGCGCTGTCCCGGACGACGAAGATCGCCGGCGCCATCGGCTCCGCGGTGTTCTTCCCGGCCATGTTCTGCGCCGGCGTGTGGCTGCCGGTCCAGGCCATGCCCGACGTGCTGGCCCGGATCGTCGGCTGCACGCCCTTCGGTGCGGCGGCACAGGCCCTGAACCAGGCGGCCGCCGGGCACTGGCCGGGCTGGACCCACCTGGGCGTCCTTTCGGTGTGGATCCTGCTGCTCACGGGCGCGGCGGGCCGCTGGTTCCGCTGGGAGTGAGCACCCAGGTGCCCGAGACTTGGCCCATGGACCAGGACGTGGCGGGGGTCGAGCGCCGGTGGGCGGCGGTCAACCACCGCGGGCCGTATCTGTTGTTGCTGGTGGGCGCGCTCCTCTCGGTGCCGACCGCGGGCATGGTCGGCATGGGGCGGGGCGACTGGTACGCGGCCGGTGGCCTGGTCGCCGCCGGGCTGGCGCTGCAGGTGTGGTGGGGGGCCGTCGCCGACGTACCGTCCCGGCCGTCCGCCACGAGCATCTGCTACTACGCGGCCCGCTGGGTCATCGCCTTCGCCCTCACCTGGATCAACCCGTTCTTCTGCTTCTACGCGTTCACCGGCTACAGCGCCCGTCGGATGCTGCCGCGTCCGCTGGCGAAGGTCGGACTGTGCGCCACCGCCGCCACCATGGCCGGTGCGCAGTCCGGTGGGCTGCCTCCGCGCGGGGGGACGCAGTGGCTGCTCTTCGGGGCGATTCTGGTGATCACCCTCGTCCTCGTCGCCGTCTTCGACCGGCTGGCCGCCACCGAGGGCGAACGCGCCCGCGTCCAGGCCGAGACCATCTCCGAACTCGAGCGGACCAACACGGCGTTGCAGCAGGCCCTCGACGAGAACGCCGCCCTGCACGCCCAACTCCTCGTCCAGGCACGGGAGGCCGGGGTCGCCGACGAGCGCCGCCGGCTTGCCGCGGAGATCCACGACACCCTCGCCCAGGGGCTGACCGGCATCATCGCCCAGCTCCAGGTCGTCGCGAACGCACCCGACCTGGACGTCGCCCGCACCCACCTCGAACGCGCCTCCGCGCTCGCCCGGCACAGCCTCGGCGAGGCCCGCCGCTCGGTGCACAACCTGGCCCCGGTGGCGCTGGAGCACGACGGGCTGCCGCAGGCCCTGAAGAAGACCGTCGCCGAATGGGGCGAACGCGTGGGCGTGCGCGCCGAGTTCACGGTCACGGGCACCGCGGAGCAGCTGCACGAGGAGGTTTCGGCCACGCTGCTGCGCATAGCCCAGGAGGCGCTGTCCAACACGTCCCGGCACGCGCGCGCCACCCGGGCCGGCGTCACCCTGTCCTTCCTGGGCGACGAGGTCATCCTGGACATCCGGGACGACGGCCGCGGCTTCGACCCGCTCGCCGTCCGCGAACGCACCCGTTCCGGCGGCTTCGGCCTCGACGGCATGCGGGCCCGTGCCGAACGCATCGCTGGTTCCCTCACGGTGGAGTCCGAGCCCGGCCACGGCACGGCGCTGTCGGCCCGCGTACCGTTGGTCCGCCATGAACAGTGACCCGGGTATCACTCTGCTGATCGTCGACGACCATCCCGTCGTACGCGACGGCCTGCGCGGCATGTTCGAGTCCGCGCCGGGCTTCACCGTGCTCGGCGAGGCCGCGGGCGGCGTCGAGGCCGTCGAACGGGCCGCCACCCTGGACCCGGACGTCATCCTCATGGACCTGCGGATGCCGGGCGGCGGCGGAGTCGAGGCGATCGCCGAACTGACCCGGCGCGGCGCCCGTGCCAAGGTCCTGGTGCTGACGACGTACGACACGGACTCCGACACCCTCCCGGCGATCGAGGCGGGCGCCACCGGCTACCTCCTCAAGGACGCCCCGCGCGACGAGCTGTTCACCGCGGTCCGGGCCGCCGCTCAGGGCCGTACGGTGCTCTCCCCGGCCGTCGCCTCCCGCCTGGTCCACGCCGTCCGCACCCCCGGCAACGATCCCCTGTCGGCCCGCGAGCGCGAGGTGCTGGCCCTGGTCGCCAAGGGCACGTCCAACCGCGAGATCGCCCGCGAACTGTTCATCAGCGAGGCCACCGTGAAGACCCATCTCACCCACCTGTACGCCAAGTTGGGCGTGAAGGACCGGGCGGCCGCGGTGGCGGTGGCGTACGACCGGGGGATCCTCGGCTGACGCCTCGGGCCCGGTTTATTCGATGGAGCAACCATCCTTACGCTGAGTACGTTCGACGTCTCCGGTCAGGGCCGCTGTCCCGGTGAACGTCGAGCGGAACGGGGGACGGATGATCGACGCGTACGAGGATCCAGGCACGCCCGACACCCGTGGCGGCTGGCACTACCTGTGGTGGCTGGTGCTGCGTCAGCCGGTGCGGTCGCTGGCCGGGGCGTTGCTGGGCAGTACGTGGATGGTGCTGATGGCGGCGCAGCCGTACATGATGGCGCGGGCCGTGGACGACGGGCTGGTGCCGGGGCGGTTGGACGTGCTCGGCTGGTGGACCGCCGTGATGTTCGGGGTCGGGGCGCTGAACGCCTGGCTGAGCATCATGCGGCACCGCACGATGACCCGGGTGCGGATGGACGCCAACTTCCGTACGGTCAAGCTGGTCGTCGGCCACGCGACCCGGCTGGGGGCGGTGCTGCCGCGCCGGGCCGGGGCCGGGGAGGTCGTCACCATCGGGGTCGGCGACGTGGCGACCCTCGCGCAGGCGCTGACGGTGGTCGGGCCCGGGGTGGGCTCGATCGTGGTGTACATCGTCGTGGCCGGGCTGCTGCTGGCCATCTCGGCGCCGCTCGCCGCCGTGGTGCTGCTCGGGGTGCCGGTGATCGCGCTGCTCACCGGGCCGCTGACGCTGCGGCTCCAGGGCGCGGAGAGCGAGTACCGGGAGCGGCAGGGCGTGCTGGCGGCGCGCATCGGAGACCTCGCGGGCGGGCTGCGCGTCCTCAACGGCCTGGGCGGCAAGGGGCTGTTCTCGGACGCCTTCCGGAAGGACTCGCAGCGGCTGCGCGCGCAGGGCTACCGGGTGGGCGCGGTGGCCAGCTGGGTGCAGGCGCTCGGGGTCGGCCTGCCCACGCTGTTCCTGGCCGTGGTGACCTGGCTGGCGGCCCGGCTGGCGGCCGAGAAGTCCATCAGCGTCGGCGAGTTGGTGGCGGTCTACGGCTATGTGGCGGTGCTGATCGGGCCGGTGGCGTTCTTCGTGCAGATGGCCTACGAACTGAACCGGGGCGTGGTGGCCGCGCGCCGGGTCGTACGGCTGCTGCGCCTTGAGCCGGAGCCGGACACGGGCACCCTGGCCGCACCGGACGGGCCGGCCGAGCTGTGCGATCCGGCGTCCGGGGTGCGGGTGGCGCCGGGCCGGCTGGTCGCGCTGGCCGCCGTCCGCCCCGCGGAGGCCGCCGCCGTGGTCGACCGCCTGGGCCGGTACGGCCCCACCGAGGCCACCTGGGGCGGGGTACGGCTCGACGCCGTCCCGCTCGCCGACGTGCGGGCCCGGATCCTGGTCGCGGACAACGAGGCGGACCTGTTCGCCGGACCGCTGAGGGAGGTCGTTGCCGCCGAGCACCCGGCCGAGGAGGCCGCGCTGCGCCGGGCGGTGTACGCGGCCGCCGCCGAGGATGTCGTACGAGGTCTGCCGGACGGGCTGGACTCGGCGGTGACCGGGCAGGGGCGAAGCCTCTCCGGCGGGCAGCGGCAGCGCGTCCGGCTGGTGCGGGCGCTGCTGGCGGACCCCGAGGTACTGCTCGCCGTCGAGCCGACCTCGGCGCTGGACGCCCACACGGAGTCCACGGTCGCCGAGCGGCTGCGGGAGGCCCGGGAGGGCCGTACGACGGTGGTGGTGAGCACCTCGCCGCTGGTACTGGACCGCGCCGACACGGTGCTGTTCCTGACCGACGGCAAGGTGACGGCGAGCGGCCCGCATCGACGGCTGCTCGTGGAAGAGCCCGGCTATCGGGCGCTGGTGGCACGAGACGCCGATGACACTGCCGAGGAGGCCGTACGGTGACGGACACGGGACTGCTGCCGGTCGCGGACCGGGCCGGGGTGCGGCCGACGGGACGACCGTCACGGGCCGACGGACGGCTGCTCGACGGTGCCGGGTTGCTGCGGGCGACGGCCGGGCGGCTGCCACGCACCGCCGGGCGGGCGTTCGAGGAGGCCGCACGGTGACCAGCGACACGGGACTGCTGCCGGTCGCCGACCGGGCCGGGGTGCGGCGGGCGACCGGGCGGCTGGTGCTGGCCGATCGGCGGGCGTTCGCCGCCGCGTTGGTGCTCAACGCGTTGTCGGCCGGGGCGGGGCTCGCCGGGCCGTGGCTGGTCGGGCGGATCATCGACGAGGTGCGGGCGGGACACGGGGTCGGGGCGGTGGACCGGCTGGCGCTGTGGATCCTGGTCTGCTCGCTGGCCCAGCTGCTGCTGGCGCGCTGGGCGCGGTACGTGGGGCACCGGTTCGGGGAGCGGACGCTGGCCCGGGTGCGCGAGGAGTACGTCGACCGGGTGCTGGCGCTGCCCGCGTCGACGGTGGAGCGGGCCGGCACCGGCGACCTGACCGCGCGCGGTACGGCCGACGTGGCGACCGTCGGCACCACGCTGCGGGACGTCGGACCGGAGCTGCTGGTGTGCACCGTGCAGGCGCTGTTCGTGCTCGGTGCGGTGTTCGCGCTCGACCCGGTGCTGGGGCTGTTCGGCGTGCTGGGTCTGACCCCGATCTGGCTGGCGCTGCGCTGGTATCTGCGCCGGGCGCGGGACGGTTACCTCGCCGAGGGCGCGGCCACCTCGGAGGTCGCCGAGATCGTGGCGGCGACCGCGGCCGGGGCGCGGACGGTCGAGGCGTTCCGGCTCCGGCGGCGGCGGATCACGGCGAGCCGGGACACGCTGGAGAAGTCCCGCCGCACCCGCTTCTACACCCTCCACCTGCGCACGGTGTTCTTCCCCGCGGTCGAGGTGACGTACAGCGTCCCGGTGGTGGGGGTGCTGCTGCTCGGCGGATGGCTGCACGAGCGGGGCGCGGTGGGCGTCGGGGCGGTGGTGGCCGCGGCGCTGTATCTGCGGCAGTTCACCGAGCCGCTGGACCAGATCCTGATGCGGGTGGAGCAACTGCAGAGCAGCGGTGCCTCGTTCGCGCGGGTGGAGGGGCTGGCGCAGGCGCCCCGGGCGGAGGCGGAGGACGGCTCTCCGGAGCCGGCGGACGACCGGATCGACGTGCGCGGGGTGCGGTACGCGTACGAGCGCGGCGGTGAGGTGCTGCGCGGGGTGGACCTGACGGTACGCCCCGGCGAACGCCTCGCCGTGGTGGGCCCGTCGGGCGCCGGCAAGACCACCCTCAGCAGGCTGCTGGCGGGCATCGACACCCCGAGGGCGGGCACGGTGACGGTCGGCGGCGTACCGATCGCGTCCCTGGAACCGGAACGCCTGCGCCGTCAGGTCGTCCTGGTCACCCAGGAACACCACGTGTTCCTCGGCACGGTCCGCGACAACCTCCTGATCGCCGAACCCACGGCCACCGACGCCGACCTGTGGGCGGCGCTGACGGCGGTGGGCGCCGACGACTGGGTCCGCGCCCTGCCCTCCGCCCTCGACAGCCCGCTGGGCCCGAACGGCCACCCCACCGACGGCTCCCAGGCCCAGCAACTCGCCCTGGCCCGGGTCGTGCTGGCCGACCCGCACACCCTCATCCTCGACGAGGCCACCGCCCTGCTGGACCCCACCACGGCCCGCCACACCGAACGCGCCCTGGCCGCGGTCCTGGAGTCCCGCACGGTCATCGCCATCGCCCACCGCCTCCACACGGCCCACGACGCGGACCGGGTGGCGGTGATGGAGGACGGCCTCCTGACAGAGCTGGGCACCCACGAGGAACTGGTGGCCGCGAACGGGGCCTACGCGGCCCTGTGGCGAACCTGGCACGGGGACGCGCCCGCCGAGGACTAGGGCCTGTCCGGCGGATCACGCCGGCGGATCGGGCGCTACTCGAGGCGGGAGACCTGGTAGTGGTCGATGCGCCAGTCGTCGTCCGACCGCTTCAGCAGGACGCAGAGGCTGACGGTCAGCGTGGGACGGTCGGTGAAGGAGAAGTCGACCTTCAGGTAGCCGAGTACGAGGTCGTCGGTAAGGCGCCGGCTCTCCTGGACGCGGTACTCGGCCGACAGGCCCAGGGGTTGGGACGCGTAGTAGTCGGCGACGCCCTGCGGTCCGACGCTGTAGGGGTGCAGCCCCTGGAAGATCGCGTCCTCGGTGAAGAGGGCGGCGACCCGCTGCGGCTCATGGTGGTCGACGCCCGCTTTCCACCGGTCGAGGACGCTGTGCAGGATCGCTTCGGTATCGGTCTTGGTGTGCGTCATGGTTCTCCTTCAGTGGCCGGCGCTGACGCCGCCGTCGACGTGGAGGATCTCGCCCGTGACGAACGGGGCGTTCTCCAGGTAGATCACCGCGTCCACGATGTCGCTCTGCTCGCCCATCCGGCCGACCGGCTGCAGGCCGGCGAGCACCTCATGGGTCTCCTCCGCGTGCATCGGCGTCTTGATGGTGCCCGGGGAGACCGCGTTGGCGCGGATGCCCCGGGTGGCGTACTCGATGGCCAGTGACTTGGTGGCGGACTGCAGTCCGCCCTTGGTCAGCGAGGCCAGTACCGAGGGGACGCGGGAGTCCGCGTGGTCGACCAGGCTGGTGGTGACGTTGACGAGGTGACCGCCGCCCTGGGTGAGCATCTGCTCGACGGCCAGCTGGGTGACGCGGAAGAAGCCGGCGAGGTTCACCCCGGTCACGGCGGCGTAGTCGTCCTGGGTGTAGTCGGTGAAGGGCTTGGCGACGAAGATTCCCGCGTTGTTGACCAGGGTGTCGATACGGCCGAACCGCTCCACGCCGGCGGCGATGACGCGTTCGGCCGTGGCGGGGTCGGTGATGTCGCCCTGGACGGTCAGGACGTCCGGGTCGCCGGAGGACGCGATGCCGCGCGAGGTGGCGACGACGGCGTAGCCGAGCTTGCGGTAGGCGTCGACGAGTCCGGCGCCGATGCCCTGGGAGGCGCCGGTGATGACTGCGACCTTCTGCGTGCTCATGAGGATGTTCTCCAGAGTGGGGTGGGACCGAGGGATTCCGCGACCTGACGTCCAGTTACTAGCCGACCGGTCGACTATGTGACCGTAGGCCGACTCGTCGGAGGGCGTCAAAGGTCGAGAGGGCCCCGGCCGGGACCCGCTTCCTAGCAACTGAGAGGCGCGGGCTCCCAGTGCACGTCAGCGGGACAGCGCCCCCGCTCGCCGCCGGAAGTCGCTAGCGCTGGTACGGGTCCCCGTCGGGCAGCCAGCTGTCCGGGCCGTGGATGCCCAGGTCGCCGACGCCCTCGCAGAGGGCCTCGACGACGGCGAGGACCGCCGTACGGACTTCGTCGCGGCGCCGCACCAGGGACCAGGTCCAGTGGATCCGCGGGGCGACGACAGGGCGTTGGACGAGGTCGGGAGGGAGCGGAGTCGTCTGGCCCTTGGGCGAGTTGATGACGGGGCGGCCGCTGCGGCGGACGTGGTCGAAGAAGGCGGGGCCGGTGATGCCGCCGTCGGAGATGCGCAGCGCGCGGGCCCCGGTGTCCCGGGCCAGTTGCTCGGCGTAGGCGTTCCAGGACGACCAGGAGGTGGCGTCGTCGTCCAGGAGTACGGCGGTCTCCCCGGCGGTCACCTCGCTCGTGTCCTTGCCGGTGGCGACGGCGTAGAGCCGGTCGGCGCCGATGAGCCGGGCGCACAGGTCGCGCCGCTCCAGGTCCTCGGTGCGCACCCAGCACACCGCGAGGTCCAGGCCGCCGTCGGCGACCCGGGCGGCCTGGGCGTGCGAGGGGGCGACCCATGCGTCGATGTGGACCTGGGCCACGGCGGAGGTACGGGCGATCAGGTCCGCGGGCAGCCAGTTGACGTAGCCGAGCCGGACCGGTTCCGAACCCGCCAGCCCACGCGCGCGTCGCTGCAGGTCGTCGGCCTGTTCCAGCAGGGCGCGGGTGTGCGGGAGCAGCGCCGAGCCGGCCGGGGTGAGGGCCACCGAACGGCGGTCGCGGTCGAACAGCCGCACCCCCAGGTCGCGTTCGAGCGCCTTGATCTGCTGGGACAGGGACGGCCCGGCGATCAGGAGCCGTTTGGCGGCCCGGCCGAAGTTGAGTTCCTCGGCCACCGCGACGAAGTAGCGAAGTTGGCGCAGCTCCACGCCCGTCATGCTACGTCGGTGAGAGGCGGCGCCTCCCAGGAGCGAGGAAGCCTGTCGTGGCGTGCCCGCCGGGGCGGGCGGACGATGAGGACATGGAGGCCCGGCGAGAAGTGACCGCGGCGGGCCCGGCCGTACGCCCCACCGAAGCGGAGCAGGACCATGCGAGAGTTCCTGGTCGAGATCACGACCACCGTCCCCGACGGCACCAGCCAGGACGAGGTCGACAGGCGGCGGGCCGCCGAGGCGGTCCGCGCGCGGGAACTGGCCGCCACCGGCAACCTGGCGCGGCTGTGGCGCCCGGTCGGCGAGCTGCGCAGCATCGGCGTCTGGCGGGCCGCGGACGAGGCGGAACTCCACGAGAAGGTGCTCGGCACCCTGCCCCTGCGCCCGTGGATGACCGTGACCGTCACCCCGCTCGAACCCCACCCCAACGACCCGGGCAGCCACTGACGGCACAGCCGCCGCCCGCACCCCGTTCCACCCGCACCACGGGGTGGAGGTGCGGCAGGGCGCTCCGGTACGACGGCCCGCACCTGCGGAGGCCACGGCGGACCCTGACAGGGGCGAAGCCTGAGGGAGCGGAGCCGAGTTCAGGGCTCGGAGCAAGCCGACGGCACCTCAAGTCGCCGGCTCCGCCCAGAGGTCGGGCGGGATGACGCCGACGGAGCGGCCATGGGGGTCCAGGAGGTGCCCGAGCAGTTTGTCCTGGCGCAGGGCGATGACGCGGTCGACGATGTCGAGGCTCGGGTGAGCGGTGGCAAGTTGGGTTTCCAGGCGCAGGACGTCACTGACGGAGTGCAGGCTCGCCTGGAGGATGAGGTTGTGGGGACCGCTGACGGCGGCGCAGTTGCGGGTTTCGGGCAGGCGGATGAGGGCCGGACCGATCTCGGGGAGGTCGGCGGGCGGGACTTTGGCCCAGAGGGTGACCGAGACGGGCCAGCCGCCGAGGGGCCGGGCGAAGTCGCAGCGGAACCGCAGGAGGCCGCGTCGGGTGAGGTGTTCGGTGCGGCGTTTGGCGGTGTTGAGGCTGACGCCGAGGTCGTTGGCCAGGCTCTGGTAGGGAGCGCGGCCGTCGTGGGCGAGCCGGGTGATGAGGGCGCGGTCGAAGGGGGTGATCTCGCCCGGGGCGACCGGGGTGTGGGCCGGTGGCGGGCCGGTCAGCTGGGCGCGCTGGTCGGGGGCCAGGGCGGCGATGCGCCATCGGCCGCCCTCGGTGAACATGTGGGTGACGATCCGGGCCTGCACGGTGGCGACACCGGGGAGGTGCGGGAGCAGGTCGAGGGTGTAGCGGGAGAGGGCCGGCAGGTCGCGGGTGGCGACGACGGCGAGGATGTCGTGGCCGGCGGCGGCACGCTCGATCGTGAGCATGTGGGGGTGTGCGCCCAGGGTCCGCGCGACCTCGGCGGTGGTTCCCGGGGAGCAGTCGATCACGACGAAGGCCACGCAGATCTGCTCGAACAGGCGTGGGCCGGGCGAGAAGCCCACCCAGGCGGTGCCCTGGTCGGCCAGGCGGCCGAAGCGGCGCGCGACGGTGACCGGGTCGACGCCCAGGGCGCGCCCCAGCTCGGTCCATGAGGCCCGCGGCTGCAACTGCAAGGCGTTGATCAGTGCCAGCTCGCCCTCTGTCAGCAGCGGCGGTGCATCATCCTGCACGTTCCTGTCCTGTGAGCCAGAATCCTGCGTTTGGCGGCTTTCGTCCGTCACTCTCCCATTGTGGACTTCAGGGGCCCGCACCCGGCGAGCGTGAAGGAGGGCCGATCATGGCGTACGGCGACTATCAGGACGAGATCTACCTGGACGGGCTGCGCGGGGTGGTGCCGCGCTTCCCGATGACCTACGACGAGCTGGAGCCGCTGGCTCAGGCCGCGATGCCCGCTTCGGTCCGCTCCTATGTCGCGGGCGGCGCCGGCGACGAGCGGACCCAGCGGGCGAACGTCACGGCGTTCGAACGCTGGGGCCTGGTCCCCCGCATGATGGTCGGGGCCACCGACCGGGATCTGTCCGTCGACCTGTTCGGGATGCGCCTGCCCTCGCCGCTGTTCATGGCCCCGGTCGGCGTGATCGGGCTGTGCGCGCAGGACGGCCACGGCGATCTCGCCACCGCCCGCGCCGCCGCCCGCACCGGCGTCCCGATGGTCGCCTCCACCCTGACCGTCGATCCGCTGGAGCAGGTCGCCGCCGAACTCGGCGACACCCCGGGCTTCTTCCAGCTCTACACCCCCACCGACCGGGAGCTGGCCGAGAGCCTGATCCACCGTGCCGAGAAGGCCGGCTTCAAGGGCATCGTGATCACACTGGACACCTGGATCACCGGCTGGCGCCCCCGCGACCTCGCTGTCAGCAACTTCCCTCAGCTGCGCGGGAACTGCCTGGCCAACTACACCAGCGACCCCGTGTTCCGCTCCCGCCTCGCCGGCAGCCCGGAAGACGACCCGAAGGCAGCGGTCACCGAGTGGGCGCGGATCTTCGGCAACCCCCTCACCTGGGACGACCTGCCGTGGCTGCGCTCGACCACCGGCCTGCCGCTGCTCCTCAAGGGCATCTGCCACCCCGATGACGTCCGCCGCGCCAAGGACGGCGGCGTGGACGGCATCTACTGCTCCAACCACGGCGGACGCCAGGCCAACGGTGGCCTGCCCGCCCTGGACGCCCTGCCCGGCGTGGTCGACGCGGCCGACGGCATGCCGGTCCTGTTCGACTCGGGTGTCCGCACGGGAGCCGACATCGTCAAGGCGGTCGCCCTGGGCGCCACCGCCGTCGGCGTCGGCCGCCCCTACACATACGGTCTCGCCCACGGCGGCGAGGCCGGCGTCGTCCACGTCCTGCGAGCCCTGCTCGCCGAGGCCGACCTGATCATGGCCGTCGACGGCTACCCCTCCCTCGCCGACCTCACCCCCGACGCCCTCCGCCGCCTCGGCTGACACCCGTCGACCGGTCGGGGCCGGATGCTGCAGGCCCATCCCCGAACAGATCATATTTCAGGACATACACCTATTAGTCGAGCAGGATCAGACTGGCGCGCCGGCCACGGCATCCCCCACGACGCCCGAAACCCAGCCCCAGCAAGAAAGTCGATGGCAACCATGACCGAGCAATCCACCGTCCGCAGCGTGACCTACGACCTGCTGCGCACCCTGAACCTCACCACGGTCTTCGGAAATCCCGGCTCCACCGAACAGCCCTTCCTTCAGGAGTTCCCCGAGGACTTCACCTATGTGCTGGCGCTGCAGGAGGCGTCCGTCATCGCGATGGCCGACACCTTCGCCCAGGTGACCGGACGCCCCGCGCTGGTCAACCTGCACTCCTCGGCCGGGATGGGAAACGCGGTGGGCAACCTGGTGGCGGCCTACCACGGAAGCACGCCCCTGATCATCACCTCCGGCCAGCAGCACCGGGAACTGGTGATCGGTGAGCCGTACCTCGGCAACCGCGAGGCCACCACACTCCCGAAGCCGTGGGTGAAATGGTCCTACGAACCGGCCCGCGCCGAAGACGTCCCCGAGGCCTTCATGCGGGCCTACGCGGAGGCGTTGCAGCCGCCGACAGGACCTGTCTACCTGTCGATTCCGATGGACGACTGGAAGCGGCCCCTGTCCGGTTTCAGCCGGGTGCGCACGGTGAGCGACCGCGTGGCCCCCGACACCGGGCGACTGCGCGGATTCGCCGAACGCATCTCCGCGAGCCGCCGTCCCGCGCTGGTCTTCGGGCCGGAGGTCGACCGCAGCGGCGGCTGGGACGCGGCCGTCGCACTGGCGGAGAAGCTGCGCGCGGCCGTCTACGGCGCCCCGCTGCTGGACCGCGCCTCCTTCCCCGAGGACCACCCGCTCTTCTGCGGTCCGCTCGGCATGTCGGTGAAGACCATCAGCGACCGGCTGACCGGGCACGACCTGGTCGTCGCGATCGGCGCGGAGGTGTTCCGCTACTACCCCTACGTGCCCGGCGACTACCTCCCCGAAGGCACCGAACTGCTGCAGATCACCGGCAATCCGGGGGTGGCCGCCGCGGCGCGGGTGGGCGACAGCATCCTGGGCGATCCCAGGACGGCGATCGAACTGCTCCTGGACATGGTCACGGAGGGATCGGCACGGACCGCTCCGGAACCGATGCGGCGCCCGCGTGAGCTGCCGCAGGCGCCGAACACCCCGCTCACTCCGCCGGAGGTGTATGCCGCCCTGAACAGGGTCCGGCCGTCGGACGCGGTCATCGTCAACGAATCGACCTCCACGATGGCGCAGCAGATCGAGTGGCTCCCCACCACCCGGACCGGATCGTTCTTCGCGACGGCCAGCGGCGGCATCGGCTGGGGCACCCCGGCCGCGGTGGGCGTCGCGCTCGGCGACCGGGACCGGGGCGTCGAACGGCCGGTGATCGGCCTGATCGGCGACGGCTCCTTCCAGTACTCCGTGCAGGCCATCTACACGGCGGCCCAGCATGACCTCCCGATCGTCTATGTGGTGATGCGCAACCAGGAGTACTCCATCCTCAAGTCGTTCGCGGTGCTGGAGGAGACGCCGGGCGTGCCGGGGCTCGACCTGCCGGGGCTCGACATCGCCGCCGTGGCCCGCGGCTTCGGATGCCGCGGGGTCGACGTGGAGACCACCGACGACCTGGAGCGGGAGTTCAAGACGGCCCTGTCCGCCGGCACCACCACGGTCATCGTCGTCACCACGCAACCGCAGAAGGCGATGTTGTAGGCCGCGCAGCTCACACGATCGGGAAAGAGACCAGCGGAGAGAGGGCAGCGAGCATGGATTTCGGACTGAAGGACCGGGTGTACATAGTCACCGGTGGCACCCGGGGGCTGGGCATGGCCGCCGCGCGCGAGCTGGTGGCCGACGGGGCGAGGGTGGTCGTCAGCGGCCGCAGTGAGAAGTCGGTGGCCGCCGCACAGGCGGAACTCGGCGGCCCGGGGCAGGCGGTCGGCGTCGTGGCCGACAACGCCGACACGGACGCTCCGGAGCGGCTGATCGCCGCGGCCCGCGATGCCTTCAAGCGGTTGGACGGGGTGCTCATCAGTGTCGGCGGGCCTCCGGCAGGCACGTCGGACACCGTCGACGACGACCAGTGGCGCGCCGCCTTCGAGTCGGTCTTCCTCGGCGCGGTGCGGCTCTCCCGCGCCGTCGCGGCGGAGCTGGGCGAGGGAGGCGTCATCGGCTTCGTCCTCTCCAGCTCCGTGTACGAACCGATTCCCGGCCTCGCGATCTCCAATGCCCTGCGGCCGGGCCTGGCCGGTTACGCGAAGAACCTCGCGAACGAGCTGGGCCCGAGGGGCATCCGCGTCGTCGGCCTCGTGCCCGCCCACATCGAGACCGACCGCGTACGCGAACTCGACGCGCGGGCCGGCGATCCCGCCGCGGCCCGCGAGCGCGCGACCGCCGGCGTCCCGCTGCGCCGCTACGGAACCCCCGACGAGTTCGGCCGCAGCGCCGCCTTCCTGCTGTCGCCGGCCGCGTCGTACCTCACCGGTGTGATGGTGTCGATCGACGGCGGCGTACGCAAAGGCTTCTAGCGGTTTCCGAGGAGGCAAAATGCCCGTTTACACCTGCACGGCCGCCCAGGGGTCTCTGACAAGCGACTTGAAGGCCCGACTGGCAGCCGAGATCACCCGGATTCACGCGGACATCAACCATGTGCCGCCGGCCTACGTCAACGTGGTCTTCTCCGACCTGCCCGCGGACAGTGTCTTCGCGGGCGGTCGACCGGCGACACCGCTGATCCTGACCGGCTGGGTACGGCGCGGCCATCCGCAGGAGGAGGCGACAAGACTGGCCCTGGAACTTTCTTCGGCGACCGCACGGATCTCCGGCGTGGACGAGAGCCGGATCATGGTGGTGCTCCAGGACAGTCCTGCCCGGTCCGCTGTCGAAGGCGGTCATGTGCTGCCCGAGCCGGGCGAGGAAAGGGAGTGGCTGCGCCGGACCGAGGCATGAACGCGACCGTCTGAACGGCGTGGAGCGGCGGGCGCGCCTCACACCCCCGCCACAGCCTCCCGCGCGCCCAGCAGCGCAAGGCAGTTGGCCCACAGGGCGCCCAGCCGACGCGGGCTGTTGTACAGCTTGGCGAACAGCACCTGACCCTCGAGCTGGGCGACCACGGCCCGCGCCGCCTCCCTCGGGTCGGCCACGTCGACCTCCCGCCGCTCAAGCGCCTCGGCGATGACCGAGTCGACCATCTCGACCTGGGCGTCGAAGATCTCCTGCAGCCGGGCGCGGATCGCCTCGGTCTGGTTGCTCATCTCCAGGGCGAGGTTCCCGAACAGGCAGCCCGAGACGGTGCCGCAGCTCTGCTGGCCGGCCCGCTGGGCGGCCTCGGTCTCCTCGAACAGCCGGCGCAGTCGGTGCAGCGGTTCCGCGTCGCCGGCCAGAGCGGCGCTCCAGGTGCGTTTCTGGCCGGCCCAGTGCTCGTCGATGACGGCCAGCGCGAGCGCTTCCTTGGACTCGAAGAAGTAGTAGAAGCTCCCCTTGGGCACGCCGGCCGCCTTGCAGATCTCGGCCACGCCCAGGGCGGAGTAACCACGCGCCTCGATCAGAGACCACGCGGCGCCGAGGATCTTCTCCCGGGCATCACTGGTACGTCCCATGGGGCCATTTTACGACCGGTCGACTATTCCGAGCTGGACCGATCGCCGGACGACCGACAGCCCGACCAACCCAGCCAACAATCCGCATATCGAACATGAACAACCGGTCAACGGACCATTTCCAGCCAAGTTTCTGACGCGGTCCTGACAGACACCGTGATCCCCTGCCACTCTTCCCACGGCCGACCCACAGCAACCCCACAGTTCCCCATGCTCGCGTGGGCCCGGCTCCGCACCTGCACGTGGTTCCGCGTAACGCCCTGTTCTGCCCGGACGTCCCAACCCACCGTCCGGTCTCCCCTGGCCGCGCGACCCGCGGTCACGCAGAAGGAGTCAGTGTTGAGTAGCACCTCTCGCAGACGCACCTCCCACGTCTCGCACCGCCGCACCGCCACCGTCGCCCTCGCGGGTGTCGCCGCCCTGATCGCCGCGGCCGTCCAGTCGGGCGCCGCGTCCGCCGCCCCGGCGAAGCCGCAGGCCGGCAAGGTCAACCCCGCCCATGTGGCGGTCAAGCTCTCGCCCTCGCAGCGCGCCGAGCTGATCCGGCACGCGGATGCCGGGAAGGCCGCCACGGCGCGGTCCATAGGCCTCGGGGCCAAGGAGAAGCTGGTCGTCCACGACGTCGTCAAGGACGCCGACGGGACCGTGCACACCCGCTACGAGCGGACGTACGCGGGTCTGCCGGTGCTCGGCGGCGACCTCGTCGTGGACACCGCCAAGTCCGGCGCGACGAAGTCCGTCATCAAGGCCACCAACGCCTCGCTGAAGGTCGCCGACCTCACCCCGGCCGTGTCGAAGGCCTCGGTCGAGAAGCAGGCCGTCCAGCGGGCCAAGGCCCTCGGTGGCAGCAAGTCGGCCGCGGACAGCGTGCGCAGGGTGATCTGGGCGGGCAGCGGCAAGCCCGTCCTCGCCTACGAGACGATCGTCGGCGGGCTCCAGGACGACGGCACCCCGAACCAGCTGCACGTCGTCACCGACGCCGCCACCGGCAAGAAGCTCTTCGAGTACCAGGGCATCAAGACGGGCATCGGCAACACCCAGTACAGCGGCCAGGTGACGCTGACGAGCACCCAGTCGGGCTCGAACTACACGCTGAACGACGGGGCGCGCGGCGGCCACAAGACGTACAACCTGAACCGCGGCACCTCGGGCACCGGCACCCTGTTCTCCCAGACCAACGACACTTGGGGCAACGGCACCACGTCCAACGCCGCCACCGCGGGCGCGGACGCCCACTACGGCGCCGCGGTCACCTGGGACTTCTACAAGAACGTCTTCGGGCGCAGCGGCATCAAGAACAACGGCGTCGGCGCCTACTCCCGCGTCCACTACGGCAACGCGTACGTGAACGCCTTCTGGGACGACAGCTGCTTCTGCATGACCTACGGCGACGGCTCCGGCAACGCCGACCCGCTGACCTCCCTCGACGTCGCGGGCCACGAGATGAGCCACGGTGTCACCGCCAACACCGCGGGCCTCAACTACAGCGGTGAGTCCGGCGGCCTGAACGAGGCCACCTCCGACATCATGGGCACCGGCGTGGAGTTCTACGCCAACAACTCGACCGACGTCGGCGACTACCTCATCGGCGAGAAGATCGACATCAACGGCGACGGCACCCCGCTGCGCTACATGGACAAGCCGAGCAAGGACGGCGCGTCCAAGGACAGCTGGTACTCGGGGCTCGGCAACCTCGACGTGCACTACTCCTCGGGCCCCGCGAACCACTTCTTCTACCTGCTGAGCGAGGGCAGCGGCACCAAGGTCATCAACGGTGTCACCTACAACTCGCCGACGGCGGACGGCCTTCCGGTCACCGGCATCGGCCGGGACAAGGCGCTGCAGATCTGGTACCGGGCGCTGACCACCAAGTGGACGTCCACCACCAACTACGCGGGCGCCCGCACCGGCACACTCGCGGCGGCCGGCGAGCTGTACGGCACCACCAGCGCCGAGTACAAGGCGGTGCAGGACGCCTGGGCGGGCGTGGCGGTCGGTGCGCGCTCCGGTGGCGGCGGGGGCGGCGGCACCTCGTACGAGAACACCTCGCCGGTGTCGATCCCGGACAACGGGCCCGCGGTCACCTCGAACATCACCGTCTCCGGCAGGAGCGGAAACGCGCCGAGCAACCTCTCGGTGAGCGTGGACATCACGCACACCTGGCGCGGTGACCTGGTGATCGATCTGGTCGGCCCCTCGGGCACCTCGTACCGCCTGAAGAACTTCTCCTCCTCCGACTCGGCGGACAACGTCAGCGAGACCTACACGGTCAACGCCTCCTCCGAATCGGCCAATGGCACCTGGAAGTTGAAGGTCCAGGACCAGGCCGCGCAGGACGTCGGCACGATCAACAGCTGGAAGCTGACGTTCCCGTAAACCGCACCCCACCAGCGCGAGAACAGGGCGCCGTCCGGGGGTTCGAGCCCCTCGGGCGGCGCCCGTTTACATTGCTGAAACGTTAACCGGACAGTCGATTTTCGGCCAACATCACTTCCGGGTCCTGACATGTACGCGTCCCTGATGTCACTCTCTCTCCACCCGCCGCAGCAGCACAGCAACTTCACAACGCCACACACTCCGGCCAGTAACCCCACACTGCCCGGACTCCCCCACGAGAAGGAGCTTCTGTGAGCCCCCTCTACGCGCGTCACAAGCGCACCACTCTGGCCGTCGCCACCGCTGTCGCCGCCGGAGCCCTGCTCTCCACCGGGCTGGCCACCAGCGCCAACGCCCAGACCCCGGCCGAGGCCGCCGCCACCAAGACGCTGGCTGCCGCCCCGACCTCGCTGTCCGCCGCTGCCCGTACCACCCTGATCCAGCAGGCCCAGGCCGGCGCTGCCCGGACCGCGCAGCAGATAGGCCTCGGCGCCAAGGAGAACCTGGTCGTCAAGGACGTCGTCAAGGACGTCGACGGCACCGTCCACACCCGCTACGAGCGCACCTACGCCGGCCTGCCGGTGCTCGGCGGCGACCTGGTCGTCCACACCGCCAAGTCGGGCAAGGCCGAGGGCGTCACCAAGGCGACCAAGGCGACCATCAAGGTGGCCTCGCTCAAGCCGCAGATCACCGCCGCCAAGGCCGAGAAGCAGGCCGTGGGCGCCGCCAAGACCCTGGGCTCCGCCAAGACCTCCGCGGACGGCGCGCGCAAGGTGATCTGGGCCGGCTCCGGCAAGCCCGTCCTCGCCTACGAGACGGTCGTCGGCGGTCTGCAGGACGACGGCACCCCGAACCAGCTGCACGTCATCACCGACGCCGCCACGGGCAAGAAGCTCTTCGAGTACCAGGGCATCGAGAACGCGACCGGCACCGGCAAGACGCTGTACTCGGGCACCGTCAGCCTCACCACCACCCTGTCGGGCTCGACGTACAACCTGACCGACGCCTCGCGCGGCAGCCACAAGACCTACAACCTGGCCCGCAAGACGTCCGGCAAGGGCACCCTGGTCAGCAGCTCGACCAACACCTTCGGCACCGGCACCGCCTCCACGTCCTCCTCCGACCAGACCGCCGCGGCCGACGCCGCGTACGGCGCGGCGGAGACCTGGGACTTCTACAAGAGCACCTTCGGCCGCAGCGGTATCAAGAACGACGGCGTCGGCGCCTACTCCCGCGTCCACTACGGCAACGCCTACGTCAACGCGTTCTGGGACGACAGCTGCTTCTGCATGACCTACGGCGACGGTGACGGCAACGCCGACCCGCTGACCTCCCTCGACGTCGCCGGCCACGAGATGAGCCACGGCGTCACCGCCAACACCGCGGGCCTGGACTACTCGGACGAGTCGGGCGGCCTGAACGAGGCCACCTCCGACATCTTCGGCACCGGCGTGGAGTTCTTCGCGAACAACGCCTCGGACCCCGGTGACTACCTCATCGGCGAGAAGATCAACATCAACGGCGACGGCACCCCGCTGCGCTACATGGACAAGCCCAGCAAGGACGGCGGCTCGGCGGACTACTGGTCCTCCTCCGTCGGCAACCTCGACGTGCACTACTCGTCGGGTGTGGCGAACCACTTCTTCTACCTGCTGTCGGAGGGCAGCGGCGCGAAGACGATCAACGGGGTGAGCTACAACTCCCCGACGAAGACCGGCTCGACGGTCACCGGCATCGGCCGCGCCAAGGCGCTGCAGATCTGGTACAAGGCGCTGACGACGTACTTCACGTCCACGACCGACTACTCGGGCGCCCGCGCGGGCACCCTGTCGGCCGCGGCGGACCTCTACGGCTCCGGCAGCACCGAGTACAACGCGGTGAAGGCGGCCTGGACCGGGGTCAACGTCACCAGCTGACCCAGCGCTTGACGGGCGGTACCCGGGCGGAAGGCGTCCCGGGTACCGCCCTACTCTTGTGACCCATGTCCTCGGCGCCCTTCACCTACGAGCCGGTCGGCGCGACCCGCGACGACCTGACCTTCTGCCCGCCCGGCTTCCACCCCCTGTTCGAACGCACCCGCCTAGGCGAGGGCCCCGAGGTCTTCCGACAGGCCGCCGAGGCGGTCCTGACCTGGGAGATGCACCGCGCGATGGGCGTGGGCATCGACGCCACCGCCGACCGCGCGGCCCCCGACGTCGACGTCACGGTCACCCTCGCCGGCCTCATCAAGGCCCCCTGCCGCATCGTCTGGACCGTAGAGGAACCCCGCCGCGCCGGCTGGGCCTACGGCACCCTGGAAGGCCACCCCGAGTGCGGCGAGGAGGCCTTCGTCGTCGACCGGACCGGCGACGGCACCGTCTGGCTGACGGTGGCCGCCTTCAGCCGCGCCCGCAAGTGGTACGCCCGCGCGGGCGGGGCCGCGACCCGCGGACTGCAGCACGCGTACGCCCGCAGGTGCGGCAAGGTGCTCAGGGAACTGGCCACCCGGGGCCTCGAGGACTGACGCTCACCGCATCAGCACCCCGGCCCCCTCCACCGCCTCCTCCGACGGCACCGTCACCAGGCCCAGTTCCGCGCCCGCGGCGAGCAGGCGGTGGGCCGGGAGGATGCGGATCGTGTAGCCGTAGGGGCCGGTGCGGTCCAGGGAGAGCGGGCCCTCGTAGACACGGCGGCCCTCCAGGTCCGGGGCGCCGGTCGGCTTCAGCGGGACCACCGTGGCGTCGGTGATGCGGTCCTGCGCGTCGACCCGGCCGGAGACCGCCTGCACCTCCACGTCGTCCGGCCCGAGGTCGCCGAGCCCCACCCGCACCCGCAGCCCCACGGTCGAGCCCAGTTCCGCGGTGGCCGTCGCGGCCGTCGTCTCCACGTGGTCGACGCTCACGCCGGACCAGGCGGCGCGCACCCTGGCCTTCCACACGGCCAGTTCACGGGCCGTGTCCCCGGTCAGCGCCCGATGGGACTGGGCGGCGGGCGCGTACAGGCGCTCGACGTACTCGCGGACCATGCGGCCCGCCAGCACCTTCGGGCCCAGCAGGGTGAGGGT
Source organism: Streptomyces diastatochromogenes (assembly GCF_002242805.1). Taxonomy (GTDB): domain Bacteria; phylum Actinomycetota; class Actinomycetes; order Streptomycetales; family Streptomycetaceae; genus Streptomyces; species Streptomyces diastatochromogenes. The sequence goes on from NZ_MCGQ01000034.1 coordinate 321,510, forward strand.
CTGGCGGACCATGTCGATCCACCGGTCCGGCAGCCCGCCCCGGCCGCCCTCGTAGAAGCGCGGCGTGACCCGCTGTTCGAGGAGGTCGTACAGGGCCGCGGCCTCGATGTCGTCACGGCGGTCCGGGTCGGTGCCCGCGCCGTCGGCGGTCGGGATGGCCCAGCCGAAGTCCGGCTGGAACCACTCGTCCCACCAGCCGTCCAGGACCGAGAGGTTGAGGCAGCCGTTCAGCGCCGCCTTCATCCCGCTCGTGCCGCAGGCCTCCAGCGGGCGCAGCGGGTTGTTCAGCCAGACGTCACAGCCGGGGTAGAGCTTCTGCGCCATCGCCATGCCGTAGTCGGGCAGGAAGACGACGCGGTGGCGGACCCGCGGGTCGTCCGCGAAGCGCACCAGCTCCTGGACCAGGCGCTTGCCGCCGTCGTCCGCCGGATGCGCCTTGCCGGCGACCACGATCTGGATCGGCCGCTCCGGGTGCAGCAGCAGCTCCATCAGCCGGTCCCGGTCGCGCAGCATCAGCGTAAGCCGCTTGTAGGAGGGGACGCGGCGGGCGAAGCCGATGGTCAGGACGTCGGGGTCGAGGACACCGTCGATCCAGCCCAACTCGGCGTCCCCGGCGCCACGCTGCCGCCAGGAGACACGCAGCCGCTCCCGTACCTCCAGCACCAGCTGTTCGCGCAGGGTGCGGCGCAGCTCCCAGATCTCCTGGTCCGGGATGTCCGCGACCGAGTCCCAGCGCTCGGAGCCGCCGACGCTCAGCGCGTCCTCGGCCCGCTGGGCGCCGACCTCCCGGGCGCCGAGCCTGAGCACCTCCGGGGCCACCCAGGTCGGGGCGTGCACCCCGTTGGTCACGGAGGTGATCGGCACCTCCTCGGCGTCGAATCCCGGCCACAGACCCGCGAACATCTCCCGGCTGACCTGCCCGTGCAGCAGCGACACCCCGTTCGCCCGCTGGGCCAGCCTGAGCCCCATCACGGCCATGTTGAACAGGTTCGGCTCGCCGCCCGGGTAGGTCTCCATGCCGAGCGCCAGGATCCGCTGCACGTCGATGCGCGGGAGTTCGGCGTCCGCCCCGAAGTGCCGGGCGACCAGCTCCCGGTCGAACCGGTCGATCCCGGCCGGGACCGGGGTGTGCGTGGTGAACACGGTCCCGCCCCGCACGGCCTCCAGCGCCGAGTCGAATTCCAGTCCCGTGTCGCACAGTTCGGCGATCCGCTCAAGCCCGAGGAAGCCGGCGTGCCCCTCGTTGGTGTGGAACACCTCGGGCCCCGGGTGCCCGGTGAGCCGGCAGTACGTCCGCACGGCCCGGACACCCCCTATCCCCAGCAGCATCTCCTGCAGCAGCCGGTGTTCGCTGCCACCGCCGTACAGCCGGTCGGTCACCCCGCGTTCGCCGAAGTCGTTCTCCTCCACGTCCGAGTCGAGCATCAGCAGCGGCACCCGGCCCACCTGCGCCAGCCAGATCCGGGCGTGCAGCGCCCTGCCGCCGGGCAGCGCGAGGGAGACCTGGGCGGGGGTGCCGTCGGCCTCCTTCAGCAGGCTGACGGGCAGCTCATGGGGATCGAGCACCGGGTAGTGCTCCTGCTGCCAGCCGTCCCGGGACAGGGTCTGGCGGAAGTATCCGTGCCGGTAGAGCAGGCCGACACCGATGAGCGGGACCCCGAGGTCGCTGGCCGCCTTGAGATGGTCGCCGGCCAGGATGCCGAGGCCGCCGGAGTACTGGGGCAGCGCGGCCGTGATACCGAACTCGGGCGAGAAGTAGGCGACGGCGGCGGGCAGCCCGTCGTCCTGCTGCTGGTACCAGCGGTCGCCGGTCACGTAGTCGCCCAGGTCGTCGGCGGCCGCGGTCAGCCGGCGCAGGAACCGCCGGTCCCCGGCCAGCTCGGTGAGCCGGTCCGGGCTCACCCCGCCCAGCAGCCGCACCGGGTCGCCCCCGGCGCCGGCCCAGCGTTCGGGGTCGACGGACTGGAACAGGTCGCGCGTTTCCGCATGCCAGGACCAGCGCAGATTGCGTGCCAGGTCGCTCAGCGGCCGGAGGGGTTCGGGGAGAACGGGACGGACGGTGAACCGACGGATCGCCTTCACATTCCACCTCGACGCGTTGCGGGGTGAGACGCACGGCGCTGTACGTCTCGTCGTCAGGGTCGACGTTAGTGGTTACCGGGGGGTCGGTGGGGACGTGGCAGGGGCGGGTGTCGGGGCGCGGCGGGGGCGTGACGGCCGCCCCGGTGGGAAACCGGAAAAGGGGCCGGTCTTGTGCGTAGACATACGCGTGAGTAGTTAACAAAGTGCCGGATTGCCCACCCGAATAGGGTGGGAAGGCTCCTCCGGTACGCCCCACAGCCGCACCACAGCTCACCTGCAGGACCCACCTCCCCACACCCATCCGCCCACACCCACGTTGAAGCGGACAGGAGCGGTCATGCCCGCCACGCACCACTCGTCAGCACCCACGACAACCAGCAAGGCAGCCGGAAGGAAAACTTCTGGCAAGAAATCCGGAAAGCCGGCCGAGGACGTCCAGGACGCGGCCCCGGTGCCGCCCCGGCAGCGCGCCGCCCCGGCCGAACCCACCACCCTCGGCCGTATCCCCGTCCTCGACGTGCGCCCCGTGGTCCAGCATGGGCGCAGGCCCGCCAAGGCGGTGGCCGGTGAGTCGTTCGAGGTGTCGGCCACCGTGTTCCGCGAGGGACACGACGCCGTCGCCGCGAACGTCGTCCTGCGGGACCCCCAGGGCCGCCCGGGCCCCTGGACCCCGATGCGCGAACTGGCCCCGGGCACCGACCGTTACGGCGCCACCGTGACCGCCGGCGAGCCCGGCCACTGGACGTACACGGTGGAGGCCTGGTCGGACCCGGTCGCCACCTGGCGGCACCACGCACAGATCAAGATCCCGGCGGGCATCGACACCGGCCTGGTCCTGGAGGAGGGCGCCCGGCTGTACGAACGGACGGCCGCCGAAGTCCCCGAGGAACGGCGGGACGTCGTCCTGGAGGCCGCCGCCGCGCTGCGGGACGAGGACCGCCCGGCCGCCTGGCGGCTCGCGGCGGCACTGGCGCCCGAGGTGGAGGCGGTGGTGTCCCGTTATCCGCTGCGGGAGTTGGTCACCGCGTCCGACGCGATGCCGCTGCTGGTCGAGCGGGAGCGGGCGTTGTACGGCTCCTGGTACGAGTTCTTCCCGCGTTCGGAGGGCACGCCCGAGCAGCCGCACGGCACCTTCCGGTCGGCCGCCCAGCGGTTGAAGGCGATCGCGGAGATGGGCTTCGACGTCGTCTACCTCCCGCCGATCCACCCGATCGGTACGACGTTCCGCAAGGGCCGCAACAACACCCTCACCGCCGGCCCGGACGACGTCGGGGTGCCGTGGGCGATCGGTTCGCCCGAGGGCGGGCACGACACCGTCCACCCCGACCTGGGCACCCTGGAGGACTTCGACCATTTCGTCGCCCGCGCGCGGGAGCTGGGCCTGGAGGTGGCCCTGGACTTCGCCCTGCAGTGCTCCCCGGACCACCCCTGGGTGGACAAGCACCCGGAGTGGTTCCACCACCGCCCGGACGGGACGATCGCCTACGCGGAGAACCCGCCGAAGAAGTACCAGGACATCTACCCCATCGCCTTCGACGCCGACCTGGACGGCCTGATCACCGAAACCGTGCGCATCCTGCGGCACTGGATGGGACACGGGGTGCGGATCTTCCGCGTCGACAACCCGCACACCAAACCGGTCGTGTTCTGGGAGCGCGTGATCGGGGAGGTCAACCGCGCCGACCCCGATGTCATCTTCCTGGCGGAGGCTTTCACCCGCCCGGCGATGATGCACACCCTGGCGCAGGTCGGATTCCAGCAGTCGTACACGTACTTCACCTGGCGCAACACCAAGCGGGAACTGACGGAGTACCTGACCGAACTCTCGGGTGAGGCCGCCTCCTACATGCGGCCGAACCTCTTCGCCAACACCCCCGACATCCTGCACGCCTACCTCCAGCACGGCGGCCGTCCCGCCTTCGAGACCCGCGCCGTGCTCGCCGCCACCCTCTCCCCGACCTGGGGCATCTACAGCGGCTACGAACTCTGCGAGAACACCCCACTGCGCCAGGGCGGCGAGGAGTACCTCGACTCGGAGAAGTACCAGCTCAAACCCCGCGACTGGGCGTCCGCCGCACGCGAGGGCCGCACCCTCGCCCCCCTCATCACCCAGCTCAACGAGATCAGGCGCCACAATCCCGCTCTGCGGCAGCTGCGCGACCTCCACTTCCACCACGCCGACAAGGACGAGGTGATCGTCTACTCGAAGCGGAGCGGATCGAACACGGTTCTGGTGGTCGCCAACCTCGACCCCCACCACACCCAGGAAGCCACGGTCTCGTTGGACATGCCGCAACTCGGCCTGAACTGGCACGAGTCGGTGCCGGTGCGCGATCTGCTCACCGGCGAGACCTATCACTGGGGCAGGGCCAACTATGTGCGCCTCGAACCGGGCCATAGGCCCGCGCATGTCTTCTCGGTTCTGCGACCGTCCACCCCGCAGATCGGAGGGTCACCCACAATATGATCGTCAACGAGCCCGTCCCGGACACCTTCGGGGACACACCCGCCCAGGACCGGGACCCGGAGTGGTTCAAACGCGCCGTCTTCTACGAGGTGCTGGTCCGCTCCTTCCAGGACAGCAACGGTGACGGCGTCGGCGACCTCAAGGGTCTGACCGCCAAGCTCGACTACCTGCAGTGGCTCGGCGTCGACTGCCTCTGGCTGCCACCGTTCTTCAAGTCACCCCTGCGTGACGGCGGCTACGACGTCTCCGACTACACCGCCGTACTCCCCGAATTCGGTGACCTGGCCGACTTCGTGGAGTTCGTGGACGCCGCCCACCAGCGCGGCATGCGCGTCATCATCGACTTCGTCATGAACCACACCAGCGACCAGCACCCGTGGTTCCAGGAGTCCAGGCGGGATCCGGACGGTCCGTACGGCGACTACTACGTCTGGGCCGACGACGACAAGCAGTTCCAGGACGCCCGGATCATCTTCGTCGACACCGAGGCCTCCAACTGGACGTACGACCCCGTACGCAAGCAGTACTACTGGCACCGCTTCTTCTCGCACCAGCCGGACCTCAACTACGAGAACCCGGCGGTGCAGGAGGAGATGATCTCCGCGCTGAAGTTCTGGCTGGACCTGGGTATCGACGGGTTCCGGCTGGACGCCGTGCCGTACCTGTACCAGCAGGAGGGCACGAACTGCGAGAACCTGCCGGCGACCCACGAGTTCCTGAAGCGGGTGCGCAAGGAGATCGACGCCCAGTACCCCGACACCGTCCTGCTGGCGGAAGCCAACCAGTGGCCCGAGGACGTCGTCGACTACTTCGGCGACTACCAGGCCGGCGGCGACGAATGCCACATGGCCTTCCACTTCCCCGTCATGCCCCGCATCTTCATGGCCGTCCGACGCGAGTCGCGTTATCCGGTCTCGGAGATCCTCGCCAAGACCCCGGCCATCCCCTCGAACTGCCAGTGGGGCATCTTCCTGCGCAACCACGACGAGCTGACCCTCGAAATGGTCACCGACGAGGAACGCGACTACATGTGGGCCGAATACGCGAAAGACCCGCGTATGCGCGCCAACATCGGCATCCGCCGCCGCCTCGCACCCCTGCTCGACAACGACCGCAACCAGATCGAACTGTTCACCGCCCTGCTGCTCTCCCTGCCCGGCTCACCGATCCTCTACTACGGCGA
>NZ_MCGQ01000035.1 GCF_002242805.1 Streptomyces diastatochromogenes
CCTGCACAGTCACCCTCCACACCCGCCCCCGCACCCCTGCCGGACGCTCCAGGCCCCGCCCCCTGCCGCGAAGAAAATCCTGTCCGAATCATTGACGCACCTCCGGCCCCTCCGTAACTTGTGCCAGCAAGCGCTTACTTGAAACGATTCATGACGGCGGCGACGACGCTGCGGGGAGGGGCCCGACCGTGGGAACCAGCAAGAATCTTGAGAGGCGTACGGTCCTGAAGGCGGCCGGGGCCTCCGCTGCCGCACTCGGGCTTGCGGCGACGACCGGCTGTGGCGGCGAAAGCGGTTCCGGGGACGGGACGGTGACGATCCGTTACTCGTGGTGGGGTGCCGAGGAGCGGGCCAAGAAGATCAACCAGACGATCACGCTCTTCGAGAAGAAGTACCCGAAGATCAAGGTCAAGACCGACTTTCAGACGTATCAATCGTTCTGGGAGAAGTTCCAGACGCAGGCGGCCGGCGGAAATCCCCCGGACGTTTTCCAGAACGCCGTCACATTTCTTCGGAAGTACGACAAGCGCGGAATTCTTCTCGACCTCAAGTCCCAGGTGCAGGCAGGCAATCTGAGCCTGGATCACTTCCGCGCGGGCGTCACGAAGGTCGGCGAGGTCGACGGCAAGCAGCTCGGCGTTCCCGTCGGTTCCAACACCATGGCGCTCGTCATCGACAAGAAGCTCTTCCAGAAGGCGGGCGTCGAGCCGCAGCAGGGCTGGACCTGGGACGAGTACTTCAAGGCCCTGAAGACCATCCACGACAAGACGAAGATCGCCGGCGACACCGGTTACTTCGCCATCATGTACCTGTACGACCTCTACCTCCGCCAGAACGGCAAGGCCTTCTTCACCAAGGACGGACTCGGTTTCGACAAGGCCGATCTGACGGAGTGGTGGACGGACGGCTACAACCGCATCAAGGCCGGCATCGTCACTGACCCGAAGGTCGTCCAGCAGGACATGCCCAAGTCCTCCCTCTCCGCCGGCCACGGCGCCTCGGAGTTCACCTGGGACAACTTCACCGTCCGCTACTCCGCGGAGGGCGACAGCACCTACGGCCTCGCCCCGATCCCCACCACCGACGGCAAGAACACCGGCCAGTACCTCGCCTCCCTGATGCTCAGCGCCTCCGCCCGCACCTCCCACCCCAAGGAAGTCGCCCAGTTCATCAACTTCATGGTCCACGACCCGGAGGTCGGCAGGATCATGGGCTACGACCGCGGCATCCTCGCGAGCACCGAGCAGTACGAGGCCTTCAAGCCGACCGACACGGTGAACAAGGAGATCGCGCAGTACGAGGAGGACACTGCCAAGTCCGGCGTCCTCGGCACGATCACCCCGCACCCGTCCGGTGCCGACACCATCGAGGCCGCCTTCCTGCGCCTCGGCGGCGACCTCGGACAGGGCAAGACCAAGGTCGCGGACGCGGTGAAGCAGTTCTTCACCGAGTCCGAGGCCGCCTTCCAGGCCTGATGGGACGTGCCGTGACGCTCGTCAAGGACTCCGTGCCCGCCTCCCGCACGGCACGCCCGGCCGCCCGCGCCACCGCGGGGCGGCCGGGCCGCCGCCGGGAGAACCTCGCCGGCTACCTCTTCATGTCCCCGTGGATCGCCGGCTTCCTGCTGCTGACCGCGGGCCCGATGGTGGCCTCGCTGTACTTCGCGTTCACCGACTACAACCTCTTCAACACCCCGAAGTGGGTCGGGTTCGACAACTTCACCAAGATGTTCGACGACCCGCGCTGGCAGAAGTCGGTCGAGGTGACGGCCAAGTACGTCGTCATCGGCACCCCGCTGAAACTGCTGCTCGCCCTCGGTGTCGCCCTGCTCCTCGCGCAGAGCCGCCGCGGCCAGGCCTTCTACCGGGCCGCCTTCTACGCCCCCTCGCTCATCGGCGCGAGCGTCTCGATCGGCTTCGTCTGGCGTTCGCTCTTCTCCGACGACGCGGTCGTGGACCGTACCCAGACCTTCCTCGGCTTCCACGTCGGCGGCTGGGTCGGCAACGCCGACTGGGTGCTGTACTGCCTGGTCGCGCTGACCGTCTGGCAGTTCGGGGCGCCCATGGTCATCTTCCTGGCCGGGCTCAAGCAGGTGCCCCGGGAGCTGTACGAGGCCGCCGAGATGGACGGCGCGGGACCCTTCCGGAGGTTCTGGAACATCACCCTGCCGATGATCTCCCCGGTGCTCTTCTTCAACGTGCTCCTGGAGACCATCCACTCCTTCCAGATCTTCGGCTCCGCCTACGTCGTCTCCAACACCTACTGCGGTCCGGCCGACGCCACGCTCGTCTACACCTGCTACCTGTACCAGCAGGGCTTCAAGAACTCCCAGATGGGCTTCGCCTCCGCCATGGCCTGGATGCTGCTGCTCGCCGTGGCCCTGGTGACGGCCGTCCTCTTCTGGTCCCAGAAGAAGTGGGTGCACTACGAGGAGGACGCCCGATGAGCGCGATCACCACGAAGGCCACGGGAGTGGGCCGCAGGCGCAGCGGCTCCCTCGCCTGGCATCTCGGCGCCCTGCTGATCCTCGCCGTCATCCTCTACCCGGTCGTCTGGGTCATCGGGGCCTCGTTCAAGCCGAGCAAGGACATCATCAACAGCCTCACGCTGTTCCCGTCCCACCCGGTCCTCGGCAACTTCAAGGGCCTCGCCGACGGCATCGCCGACATCTCGATCTGGACCTTCTTCCAGAACTCCCTCGTCTACGCGCTCGGCGCCGTCGTAGGCGTCCTGATCTCCTGCTCGCTGACCGCGTACGCCTTCGCGCGCATCAGGTTCGCCGGGCGCAACCTGCTGTTCTCGCTCATGATCGGCACGCTGCTGCTGCCGTACCACGTGCTGCTCATCCCGCAGTACGTGATGTTCCAGAAGCTGGGCTGGATCAACAGCTACGCCCCGCTGCTGATCGGCAAGTACCTCGCCACCGAGGCCTTCTTCGTCTTCCTCATGGTGCAGTTCATGCGCAACCTGCCCCGCGAGCTGGACGAGGCCGCGCGGCTCGACGGCTGCGGGCATCTGCGCATCTACTGGTCGATCGTGCTGCCGCTGTGCCGGCCCGCGCTGATCACCAGCGCGATCTTCACCTTCATCAACGCCTGGAACGACTTCATGGGCCCGCTGATCTACCTCAACGAGCCCGGCAAGTACACCGTCTCCCTCGGCCTGATGATGTTCCGCGACTCCGACGGCGTGGCCGCCAACTACGGCGGCATGATCGCCATGTCCCTGGTCGCGCTGCTGCCGGTGCTGCTGTTCTTCCTCGCCTTCCAGCGCTACCTGATCGACGGCATGGCGACCTCCGGACTGAAGGGCTGAGGCGGGGACCATGGCGGAAGCGCGCGTGAAGCCACGCAGGGAGTCCGTGTTCGCCGAGCGGTTCGGGGTCTTCGCCGAGTGTCTGCTCACCGGTGTGTGGATCGTGGTGGCCTCCCTCGGAGTCGTCACCTACCCGGCCGCCTTCGCCGCCGGCGCCCGGCATCTGCGCCGGCGTACGGCTCACGAGGGGGGCGGCTGGCGGGATTTCGCGGCCGACTTCCGGGGCGCGTCGCGCGGCGGCTGGGCCGTCGGGGTCGGCGGCTGGATCGCGGTGGCGCTCGCCTGGGTGGACGTCCAGGCCGTGCGCGCCGGGCTGCCCGGCGGGCCGCTCGTCGGTGCCGTGGGCCTGTTCGCGCTGCTCGGGCTCGCCGTGGCCGGGCTGCGCGCGGCGGCCGTGTGGACCCCGGGGAGCCGCTGGCGCGCCCTGCTCGCCGAGGCCGGCCGCCGTACGGTCCTCGACCCCGCCGGATCCTTCCTGCTCGTCGGCGGAGCGGTCCTGACCTGCTGCTCCGCTCTGCTCATCGCACCGCTGGCGGTCCCCGTGCTCGGGGCCGTAGCGGCGGCGGCCGTCGCCGTGGAGGAGCGGTACCGGCGCCGCTGAGCCGGCGGTGCCCCCGGCCAAGGCCGGCGCCCTGGGTGCCGCGCCTCTCTCTGTCATGCCCCTGACCAGCCATCGTACGGAAGGAAAGGCCATGTCCCCCATCCCCCGCAGGTCCCTTCTCAAGGCCGCCGCCGTCGCCGGAGCCGCCGCCCAGTTCAGCTGGGCACTGGGGGCGAGCGACGCGCAGGCCGCGCCCGCGGACGCGGCAGGCGACGCCGACCCGGTGACCCTGGACTGGCTGGAGGACGGCGGCCTCGGCGCCGCGCCCGGCTCCACCGTCGGCGTGCCCTGGCCGATGGGCACCTACCAGGAGGACCAGACCTTCGCGCTCACGGACGCCGACGGCAAGGACGTCCCCGTACAGACCTGGCCGCTCGCCTACTGGCCCGACGGCTCCCTCAAGTGGACGGCGCACGCCGTCGGTTCGGGCTCCGGCAAGCTCACCCTCACGGCCGGCACCCCCAAGGCCCCCGACAAGAAGGTCACCGTCGACCGCAGCGGCGGCACCATCGACGTCTCCACCGGTGTCATCACCGCGAAGATCGGCAAGAACGGCTCGACCCTCATCAAGTCGGTCACCCGGGGGTCGACCGAGATCGCCAGGAACGGCCGGCTCGTGCTCGTCCGGCAGCCCGAGGTCGAGGACGAGGACCAGGGCACGGTCAAGACCGAGCGCTTCGACGGCGCGATCGACGAGGTCACCGTCGAACAGGACGGCCCGGTCCGCGCGGTGGTCCGCATCGACGGCAAGCACCGCAAGGGCGCCCGCAGTTGGCTGCCGTTCTCGATCCGGCTCTACTTCTACGCCGGTTCCGAGTCCTTCCGCATGGTGCACACCATCACGTACGACGGCACGCTGGAACCCGGCAAGGCCAGTGGCGACTTCATCCGCGGGCTCGGCGTACGGTTCGCCGTGCCCCTGCGGGACGCGGCCTACGACCGGCACATCCGCATCGGCGGCGAGGGCACCGGCCTGCTGCGGGAGGCCGTACAGGGCATCACCGGGCTGCGCCGCGACCCCGGTGCCGCCGTCCAGGCCGCCCAGTACGCGGGCCGGAAGCTGCCCGACCCGTCCACCTGGGACCAGCGGGTCACCACCCGGCTGCAGTACATCCCGCACTGGGGCGACTACACCCTCTCCCAGCTCTCCGCCGACGGCTTCACCCTGCGCAAGCGCACCAAGAAGGGCTACGGCTGGATCACGGCCGGCGGCGGGGGGCGGGCCTCCGGCTTCGGCTACGTCGGCGGCGCGAGCGGCGGTTTCTCCTTCGGCCTGAGGGACTTCTGGGAGAAGTTCCCCGCGCAGCTCGACATCCGTGACGCCCACACCGACGAGGCCACCGTCACCCTGTGGCTCTGGTCCCCCGAGGCACAGCCCATGGACCTGCGCTTCTACCACGACGGCATGGGCCAGGACACTTACGCCGAGCAGCTCGAAGGCCTCAACATCACCTACGAGGACTACGAGCCGGAGTTCGGCACCCCCTACGGCATCGCCCGCACCTCCGAACTCCTCTTCTGGGCCAACGAGTCGACGCCCGCGGCCGAGACCCTCGCCGACCAGGTCACGGCCGTCCGCACGCTGCCGCAGCTCGCCGCCCCGCCCAGGCAGCTCATCAAGGCCAAGGTCTTCGGCCCCGGCCTGTTCTCCGAGCCGGACCGCTCCACCGCCGCCAAGGCGAAGATCGAGGACCACCTCGACTTCCTCTTCACCTACTACAAGGACCAGGTGGAGATGCGCCGTTGGTACGGCTTCTGGGACTACGGCGACATCATGCACACCTACGACTCGGCCCGGCACGTGTGGCGGTACGACATCGGCGGCTACGCCTGGGACAACTCCGAGCTGTCGCCGGACCTGTGGCTCTGGTACGCGTACCTCAGAAGCGGCCGCTCCGACATCTTCCGCTTCGCCGAGGCGATGACCCGGCACACCGGCGAGGTCGACGTCTACCACCTCGGCCAGTGGGCGGGCCTCGGCACCCGGCACGGCGTGCAGCACTTCGCCGACAGCGCCAAGCAGCAGCGCATCGCCAACACCACGTACCGGCGCTTCTACTACTTCCTCACGGCCGACGAACGCGTCGGTGACCTCATGCGGGCCAACGTCGACTCCGACGAGACGTTCCTCGTCCTCGACCCGCAGCGCAAGGTCCGCACCGACCCGTACACCCCCGACCCGCACGCCCTGTCGATCGGCTTCGGCACCGACTGGAGCGGCCTGGTGTCGGCGTGGCTGACGGAGTGGGAGCGCAAGGGCCCCAAATGGGAGAAGGCCAAGGCCCGGGTCCTGTCCACCATGGAGACCATCGCGGCCCAGCCCAACGGCTTCGTCCAGGGCAGCGGCCTGTACGACATCGACACCGGCAGGTTCGCCGTCGCCGACAAGCCGGCGGTCGCGGTCTCCCACCTCTCCGCCGTCTTCGGCCTCAACGAGCTGTGCGCCGAGCTGATCCACCTGGTCGACCTGCCGAAGTTCAAGGACGCCTACCTCGACTACTGCCGCTACTTCAACGCCACCAAGGCCGAACAGGCAGCCCGCTACGGCAGCAACTTCGGCACCCTGCTGCTCTTCCAGGGCCACTCGCGCCTGGACGCCTACGCCGCCGTACAGACCGGTGACGCAGCCCTCGCCAAGCGCGCCTGGACCAAGTTCTACAGCTCCGACGGCTACACCGAGTCCTCGCCGTGGAAGACCGAGAAGCTGACCGGACCGGCCACCCTGGTCGAAGGGAGCGAGGCGAGCTGGGTGTCGACCAACGACACCGCGCTGTACGGCCTCGCCGCCATCGAGAACCTGGCCCTGCTCGGCGACAAGATGCCGAGCTGACCGCGCTGGGGGAGCGCCGTCGCACGGGCGGCGGCGCTCGTCCCCCGAGTGTGGTCCGCGTCACGGCGAGGCACATGAGTACGCGTACTCAGATCACCGCGCCCACCAGGGCAGACTCTGCCCATGGACTGGACCCACTACCGCTTCCGCAGCCTGTGGTCCCTGCCGGCCCCGCCGGCCGCCGTGTTCGCGGTGCTGGAGCGGCCCGAGGACTATCCCGACTGGTGGCCGCAGGTACGGGCGGTGACCCGGCTCGACGACGGCACCGGCGTCATCACCATCCGCTCCCTGCTGCCGTACGCCATGACCTTCACCGCCCGCGAGACACGCCACGACCCGGCCGCCGGCATCCTGGAGATCGCCGTGTCCGGAGACATCGAGGGCTGGGCCCGCTGGACGGTCACCGCCGAAGGCGCCGGCACGCTGGCCCGCTACGACCAGGTCGTGGACGTCACCAAGCCGCTGCTCAGACGGCTGGCCGTGCCGGGACGTCCCGTCTTCCGCGCCAACCACCGGCTGATGATGAGGGCCGGGCGGCGCGGACTGCTGCGCCACCTGGAAGCGGTTTGAAGTAACACCGCAGGGGCCTGTATTGTTCAGTGCGTTCCCGGGCGATTAGCTCAGTGGGAGAGCGCTTCGTTCACACCGAAGAGGTCACTGGTTCGAACCCAGTATCGCCCACCGGGAAAGAGCCGGTCCGCATCAGCGGACCGGCTCTTTTTGCGCGGCTACGCCGCCGCGGGCAACTCCGGCCTGAGCGGCCAGTCCGTGCTCACCGTCTCCTCCGAGCCGCTGCGCGCGAACCACGCCTGAAGACCGCGGGCCTGCGCCGCGTGCCAGGTGGCCTGGAGCGTGTGCAGCTCGGCAGGGGTCAGACGCTCCAGCCGGGTCGCGAAACGGCGGCCCACGGCACGTACGACGTCCAGCGCGGCCAGCGCGTCCGCCGCCGCGTCATGCGCGCCCTCCAGCGTCACGCCGTAGTGCGCGCACAGGTCGGTCAGCGTGCGCCGGCCCTTGCGGTAGCGGTCCAGGTGCTTGTCCAGGACCCGCGGATCCAGCACATGCAGCGTGCTCGCCTCGAACCAGCGGTCGAGCGAGGAGGCGCGGTGCCGGCGCAACTCCCGGTCCAGCAGCGTGAGATCGAACGGCGCGTTCATCACCACCAGCGGGCGCCCCATCGCCGCGTGCTCCGCCAACTGCTCGGCTATCTCGAACATCACCGGCGCCGGCCAGCGGCCGTTGTGCTGCAGGTGTTCGTCCGTCAGACCGTGCACCGCCGTCGCCGCCTCCGGCACCGACACCCCCGGGTTCACCAGCCAACGGGTGATCCGGGGCCGGGTACCCGGCGCGTCCTGGACGACGACGGCGGCCGACACGATCCGGTCGGTCTCGACGTCCACGCCCGTCGTCTCCGTGTCGAAGGCCGCCAGCGGCCCCTCGTACCAGGTCGTCATCTGAACCCAACTCCTCGTTCACCCAGCGCAGATGACGTTCCGTCTTCTGCCCGTTTGGTGATACCCGGGCCGTTTGCGCCGTACGCCGGGAGGAGACAACAGGAGTACGGGTCTTTGCAGTTCAGCGGCCCGGCACGGGGAAACTCTTGGCTTGGAAGGCTGTTGGTCATGGCCATAGCGCAGCCCGAGCAGGGCGGGCTGCTGCCCGACCACTCGGGCCCCCTCCGCGGCACGCTCGCCACCACCGCCTGCATGGAGACACTGCAGGTCGGCTATCTGCACGCGGTCTCCGCCGCGGCGGGCTGCTCGCTGTCCCAGCCCTTCCCGGACAACGGCATCGACTGGCACGTCAGTCACAGCGCACCCGGACACACCGTCGACGACGAGGTCACCATCAAGGTGCAGCTCAAGTGCACCTACCAGGTGCCGCCGAACCCGCCGGGCCGCTTCTTCTCCTTCACCCTCGACAACGACCACCTGCGCAAACTCGCCCGCACGCCCGTCTCGGTGCACAAGATCCTGGTCGTCATGCTGGTCCCGCGCTCCCAGGACGACTGGCTGCGCGCCAGCCACGACCGGCTCGACCTCAGGCACTGCTGCTACTGGGTCAACCTCGCCGGCCACCCGGTCACCGGCCGGCACCGGACCACCGTGCGGATACCGACCTCGCGCATCTTCGACGACCGTGCGCTGTGCGAGATCATGACGCGGGTCGGGACGGGAGGCAGGCCATGAGGATCCGTCCGTACGACGAGCCGGCCCGGCAGGTCCGGCCGCACCCCGACGACCTGGCCTGGAACCAGCCGCCCGACCCCGCCGAGGTCGACCCCGCCGTGCTCGGCGCCCTGCTGCGCCGGCACGGCTGGCAGCGGCGCGGGGGAGCGGCCGGGCGCTACGGCCGCTGGACCCCGCCCGGACCGGGCGGCGCCGCGACCAGCCTGCTGGTGCCGGAGAGCCGGGCCTTCCCCGACAGCGACGACCTGCTCGGCGAGGCCCTCGACGCCCTCGCCCGCAGCGACACCCCCGCCGCGCGCGAGGTGCTGATCTCCCTCACCCTGCCCAGCGACGAGATCCGCTGGTGGCGGGACACCCCGAGCGGTCCCGTCGGCGCCTCCCCCTGGACGGTCGACGAGCGACTGCGCACCGCGGCCCGTCAGATGCTCCTCGCGGCCGCGCTCGCCACCCGCGCGCGGGCCGGCTACTACGGCGCCCGGCACCGCCGGCCCGCCGCCGCCCTCCTGGAGAACGTCCTCGTCGGCCCCACCGCCGAAGGCCACCGGCTGACCGCCTTCGTGCCCGTGCCCACCGGCCGCTCGCTCGCCGTCCGTCTCCACCAGGCCCTGTACGCGGCCCGCGAGGCGATCGACTACCAGCGGGCCACCGGCGGCATGGACGCCTTCGACGGCGCGGTCGAGGCCGGCGTCAGCCGCGAGCTGACCGAGGCGCTGACCACACTCGTCCGCGGCACCGAGGGTGCCCGCGTCGCCATCGCCTGGGCCCCCGGGGCCGGAGTGCCCGAGGGATGCGCCGCCTCCGCCGAGCCCGTCGAGTTCTCCCCCGGCGACCTGCCCGTGCTGCACGCGGCCGGCGCCCGCTACCTGCAGGGGGAACCCTCCGTGCCGGTCCGGATCACCGGCACGGTGGTCCGCCTGCGCCGCTCCGGGCCGCGCGGCGAGGGCACCGTACGGCTGCGGGTGCTCGCGGGCGCCGAGGTCCCGCACGTCCGCGTCACCCTCGACGAGGAGGACTACCGCATCGCCGGCCACGCCCACCTCGTCGGCCTCCCGGTGCGGGTGCACGGCCGCCTGGAGCGCCGGGGCGGCTTCCGCAGGCTCACCGGCGCCTCCGGGGTCGTACCCGTGCAGGTGGACGACGCCGAGCGGGACCGGCTGATGAAGTCCCTTCAGGAGAACCTCGACTTCTTCGAGGAGGCGTGCGGAGAGGCGTACGGAGACGAGGACTGAGGGTGACCGTTTCGCGGTCGGTGGTGTCGGGTCGGTACGATCCCTTGTGCGCGCGCTCCTGGTATGGCGCCGCACCCCACCTTCAGTCAGGAGAGACCGGTGTCAGACGTCCGTGTGATCATCCAACGCGATTCCGAGCGGGAAGAACGCGTGGTGACGACGGGCACTACGGCCGCCGACCTCTTCGCGGGCGAGCGGTCGATCATCGCCGCGCGCGTGGGCGGCGAGCTGAAGGACCTCGCGTACGCGCTGTCCGACGGTGACGAGGTCGAGGGCGTCGAGATCTCCTCCGAGGACGGTCTGAACATCCTGCGCCACTCCACCGCGCACGTCATGGCGCAGGCCGTGCAGGAGCTGTTCCCCGAGGCCAAGCTGGGCATCGGCCCGCCGGTCAAGGACGGCTTCTACTACGACTTCGACGTCGAGAAGCCGTTCACGCCCGAGGATCTCAAGGCCGTCGAGAAGAAGATGCAGGAGATCCAGAAGCGCGGGCAGCGCTTCTCCCGTCGCGTCGTCACCGACGAGGCCGCCCGCGAGGAGCTGGCGAACGAGCCGTACAAGCTGGAGCTGATCGGCCTCAAGGGCTCGGCGTCGCACGACGACGGCGCGGACGTCGAGGTCGGCGCCGGCGAGCTGACGATCTACGACAACCTGGACGCCAAGACCGGCGAGCTGTGCTGGAAGGACCTCTGCCGCGGTCCCCACCTGCCCTCGACCCGTCTCATCCCGGCGTTCAAGCTGATGCGCAACGCGGCCGCCTACTGGCGCGGCAGCGAGAAGAACCCGATGCTCCAGCGCATCTACGGCACCGCCTGGCCCTCCAAGGATGAGCTGAAGGGCTACCTGGACTTCCTCGCCGAGGCCGAGAAGCGCGACCACCGCAAGCTCGGCTCCGAGCTGGACCTCTTCTCGATCCCCGAGCAGATCGGCTCCGGCCTCGCCGTCTTCCACCCCAAGGGCGGCATCGTCCGCCGCGTGATGGAGGACTACTCGCGCCGCCGGCACGAGGAAGAGGGCTACGAGTTCGTCTACACCCCGCACGCGACGAAGGGGAAGCTCTTCGAGACGTCCGGCCACCTGGACTGGTATGCCGAGGGCATGTACCCGCCCATGCAGCTCGACGAGGGCGTGGACTACTACCTCAAGCCCATGAACTGCCCGATGCACAACCTGATCTTCGACGCGCGCGGCCGCTCGTACCGTGAACTGCCGCTGCGCCTCTTCGAGTTCGGGACCGTGTACCGGTACGAGAAGTCGGGCGTCGTGCACGGCCTGACCCGCGCCCGGGGCTTCACCCAGGACGACGCGCACATCTACTGCACCCGTGAGCAGATGTCCGAGGAGCTGGACAAGACGCTCACCTTCGTCCTCGGCCTGCTGCGCGACTACGGCCTGACCGACTTCTACCTGGAGCTGTCCACCAAGGACCCGGAGAAGTTCGTCGGCTCCGACGAGGTCTGGGAGGAGGCGACCGAGACGCTGCGCCAGGTCGCCGAGAAGCAGGGCCTGCCCCTGGTCCCGGACCCGGGCGGCGCCGCCTTCTACGGCCCGAAGATCTCCGTCCAGGCCAAGGACGCGATCGGCCGCACCTGGCAGATGTCGACCATCCAGCTCGACTTCAACCTGCCCGAGCGCTTCGACCTGGAGTACACCGGCCCGGACGGCGCCAAGCAGCGCCCGGTGATGATCCACCGCGCCCTCTTCGGCTCGATCGAGCGCTTCTTCGCGGTGCTCCTGGAGCACTACGCGGGTGCCTTCCCGGCGTGGCTCGCTCCCGTCCAGGCGATCGGCATCCCGATCGGCGACGGGCACGTCGAGTACCTGGAGAAGTTCGCCGCGGCGGCCCGGAAGAAGGGTCTGCGCGTCGAGGTCGACTCCTCCTCGGACCGTATGCAGAAGAAGATCCGCAACGCCCAGAAGCAGAAGGTGCCCTTCATGGTCATCGCGGGCGACGAGGACATGTCGAACGGCTCGGTGTCCTTCCGCTACCGCGACGGCTCGCAGGAGAACGGCATCCCGTTCGACGAGGCCATCGCCAAGATCGCGCAGGTCGTGGAGGAGCGGACGCAGGTCTGATCCGTACCGTTCGCAGGGCCCCCGGGGATCACTTCCCCGGGGGCCTTTCGTCGCCCTCGCGGTAGAAGGTCTGCATCAGCCACGACGAGAACGAACCCGTCACCGCGCCGAGCAGGCCCACTCCGCAGGCCATCATCCCGGTCGCGATCACCCGGCCGAGCCTGGTCACCGGGGTGATGTCGCCGTAGCCGACCGTGGTGAGGGTCGATGCGGCCCACCACACGGCGTCCCCGAACGTCTTCATGGTGGCGCCGGGCGCCCCGCGTTCCTGCTGGTAGGTCGCGAGGGCACCGGAGAAGCCGAGCAGCAGGGTGGACAGGCTCGCGTAGGCGATCACCCGGGCGTACAGGGACAGCCGGGGCTCGCCCTGCCGGCGCTGGATGACGTCGTAGAGCGGCACGATCCGCAACGGGCGCAACAGCGGCAGGACGACCACGATCGTGAGCAGGAAATGCGTGGTGACGAAGCGCAGGAAGCGTTGCCCGCTGAGCCGCCAGCGCACCACGTAGTCCACGGCGAAGGCCACCCAGAGAGCCAGCAGCACGAACCCGCACAGGCCGCGCCAGAAGGGCGCCACGCTGGTCGCCAGGACGCGGGTCGCGTAGGCCGCCAGGAAGACCAGTGAGGCCGCGAAGAGGGGAATCTCGGTGCGCTGCCCCCAGCGGGCCTCGGGGCTGTCGTCGTCCACCGGCCAAGCTTGGCCGGTGACCGCCCTCCCGCCGCCCCGGCGACACGCCGCGAACGGGCGAAGCCATATGCTGCCTTGCATGACGAGTGAGCCGGAACAGCAGATCGGAGTGGGGACGCAGGACGCGTTCCAGCGCCTGTGGACGCCCCACCGGATGGCCTACATCCAGGGCGAGAACAAGCCGACCGGCCCGGGGGCCGGCGACGGCTGCCCCTTCTGCTCCATCCCGGCCAAGTCCGACGAGGACGGCCTGATCGTCCGCCGCGGCGAGCACGTGTACGCCGTGCTCAACCTCTACCCGTACAACGGCGGCCACCTGATGACCGTGCCGTACCGGCACGTGGCCGACTACACCGACCTGACCGGGCCGGAGACCGCCGAGCTGGCCGAGCTGACCAAGCAGGCGATGACCGCCCTGCGCACCGCCTCCGGCGCGCACGGCTTCAACATCGGCATGAACCAGGGCACGGTGGCCGGCGCCGGCATCGCGGCCCACCTGCACCAGCACATCGTCCCGCGCTGGGGCGGCGACACGAACTTCATGCCGGTCGTCGGCCACACGAAGGTCCTGCCGCAGCTGCTGGCGGACACGCGGAAGATGCTGGCGGAGGCCTGGCCGGCGTAGGTCCCCGGTGCCCCCTGCCGAGGGCACCCCTACGCGTCGTAGCTGTCTGCCTTGCGCGGTGTCGGGTCCTGGACCAGGCCGCTGAGGACGGACGAGCGGGTGCCGAACTTCTCGGTGTTCACACCGTTCTCCTCCAGGACCCTGAGCGCGGCCGAGTGCACCACCCGCAGGACCGGCGTGGCCGCGCGCAACGCGTCGTCGGCCATGAAGCGGTGGCGCCAGGGCTGGTCGGCCCAGGCGTGCCGGAGGCCGAAGGGCTCGGGCAGGGCGAGGGAGCCGCCGAGCCAGTTGAGCAGCGGCGGATACCAGGTCAGCGGGGCGCGCGCGGCGAGCCGTACCACCTCGTCGGTCGGGACCAGCGGCAGCTTGATCGTGCGGGTCTCCCACGGCTTGAGGGACTTGGCGACCTCCTTGGTCGGCGCCTCCGGCTTCGCGCGGAACAGCGGGTTCACCGGACCCAGCGCATGCCCGGTCACCTCGATGCGCAGCGTCTCGTGCAGCACGGTCACCGTGATCAGCATGGTGAGGACCAGCTGCCCGTCCCACAGGGTCCACTGCACGCCCAGATAGTGCCGGTCACCACTGCCGAACTGCTGCTTGTTGCAGATGTCCTGTATGGCGTGCGACTTGATCTGGAACGCCTCGACGTCCGTGCCCGACGGCCGGGACACCTCCTTGGCGTTCTCCCCGATCGGCGTGACGATCCAGTGCCGTATCGACGGCTTCGGGAAGCCGCCGGTGTTCAGCGGGCCGCGCTCCAGCATGCGCAGCTGGTCGTGGATCGCGCGTATGACGTCCCAGCTGCGGAAGGGGTGGATCTCCCGGGTGGGGTCGGCGGACACCAGGTCCTCGGCGAGCTGCCACGCGCCCCAGCGGGTGCCCATGCCGAGTATGCCCTTGGGGCCCGCGTAGAAGACCGAGTTGGACTGCTGCTCGGCGCTGAGCCGGGCCAGCGACTGGCGCAGCTGCTCGGCCGCGGTCTCGCCGGGGCTGCGCGGCACGGCCTCGGGGACCTTGGCGCCGACGGTGGTGCCCGAGAGCAGGCCGTCCCAGCGGGCCCGCAGATCCTTCGCGGTGCGGTCGCAGATCTGCTTGGCCCAGAACCAGCCCAGCACCGGGGCGACGACGCACCCGCGTGCGTACCACCCCCAGAATCCGCTGAGCGGCATCTTCAGCAGGAAGAGCGCGGCGACCACGCCGACCCCGGCGAGCAGGGCGGTGGCGAGCGCCCCGGCCCGCTTGTCGTCGCGCTTGGCGACGAACGTGCGCAGCTGGAAGACGAGCAGCCAGCCGATGAGTCCCGGCAGGAAGATCAGGCCGCACACCACCATGACCAGGGACAGCCGGTTGTCCCGCTCCCGGCGGATGTTGTTGGCCG
Organism: Streptomyces diastatochromogenes; assembly: GCF_002242805.1. Lineage (GTDB taxonomy): Bacteria > Actinomycetota > Actinomycetes > Streptomycetales > Streptomycetaceae > Streptomyces > Streptomyces diastatochromogenes. The sequence continues at coordinate 14,932 of NZ_MCGQ01000035.1, forward strand.
CCAGGCAGTGCTCCACGACGACCTGGGGCTCGGCGCCGAAGGACTGGATGAGCGGCTTGCGCCCGGGCGCCAGCATGCGGTCGACCACGGCCCGCGAGAAGGCCTCGCCGAGGTTGGGCTTGAGCAGGGCGATCCGGCCGGGCTTGACCGTCGACTGGTGCCACTCGTTGTCGGTCTTCTTGATGTCCTCGACCACGTTGTCCCGGTAGGCCGCCGAGGCCAGCGCGAAGGTCGCCGCCTGGCCCTCGTCGCCGGACACGGGCACCTGCGGTCCGTCCCACTCCGTTCCAACCGACATTCCCGCCCCCATCGCCGCCGGTGTCGCTTCTGCGGCCTTCCCGACTTCCTTGCTCCGCACACCTGTTGAACAGGCCGTCGTGCCGACACCACGCCACTACCGCACGAGTTCGGCACACCGTGATCAGGTGATCAGCGTATCCGCAGCCACCGACACCGCGACGGCGGACGGCCAAAGCCGCCCGCCGGCGCACGGAGTCCACCGGTGGTGAACTACGAGGGTTCTCCCGCCTGTTCACGGACCCGCTCGGCGACCTGCGGCGGCATCGGCTCGTGCCGGGCGTACGCGCGGTCGAAGCGGGCCGTCCCGTGCGACAGGGAGCGCAGGTCGATCGCGTAGCGGCCGATCTCGAACTCGGGCACCTCGGCGCGGACCAGAGTCCGTCCGGAGCCCACCTGTTCGGTGCCGAGCACCCGGCCCCGCCGGCTCGACAGGTCGCTCATCACCGCGCCCACGTAGTCGTCGGCGACCAGCACGGTCACCTCGGCCACCGGCTCCAGCAGATGGATCCGCGTCTGGGACGCGGCCTCGCGCAGGGCCAGCGCGCCCGCCGTCTGGAAAGCGGCGTCGGAGGAGTCCACCGAGTGCGCCTTGCCGTCCAGCAGCGTGATCCGCACGTCCACCAGCGGATAGCCGGCGACCACGCCCTTCGCGGCCTGCGCCCGTACGCCCTTCTCCACGGACGGGATGAACTGGCGCGGTACGGCGCCGCCCACCACCTTGTCCACGAACTCGATGCCCGAGCCGCCCGGCAGCGGCTCCACCTCGATCTCGCAGATGGCGTACTGCCCGTGCCCGCCGGACTGCTTGACGTGCCGGCCCCGTCCGGCGGCCTTCGTGGCGAACGTCTCCCGGAGGGAGACCCGGTGCGGGACGACGTCGACCTGGACGCCGTACCGGCTGCGCAGCCGCTCCAGGGCGACGTCCGCGTGGGCCTCGCCCAGGCACCACAGCACCACCTGGTGGGTGTCCTGGTTCTGCTCCAGGCGCATCGTCGGATCCTCGGCGACCAGCCGGCTCAGCCCCTGCGAGAGCTTGTCCTCGTCCGCCTTGCTGTGTGCCTGTATGGCGAGCGGCAGCAGCGGGTCGGGCATCTGCCAGGGCTCCATCAGGAGCGGGTCGTCCTTGCCCGAGAGCGTGTCCCCGGTCTCGGCGCGGCCGAGCTTGGCCACGCACACCAGGTCGCCCGCGACGGCGTGCGTCACCGGGCGCTGCTGCTTGCCGAACGGCATGGACAGCGCGCCGATCCGCTCGTCGACGTCGTGGTCCTCGTGCCCGCGGTCGGCCAGGCCGTGCCCGGAGACGTGCACCGTCTCGTCGGGGCGCAGGGTGCCGGAGAAGACGCGGACCAGCGAGATCCGGCCGACGTACGGGTCGGAGGCGGTCTTCACGACCTCGGCGACCAGCGGGCCGCCGGTGTCGCAGGCCTTCAGCTCGCGCGCCTTGCCGTCGATCGTGGTGACCCCGGGCAGGGGGTGCTCGAACGGGGTCGGGAACCCGCCGGTGATCAGCTCCAGCAGCTCGACCGTGCCCAGGCCCTGCCGCCCGCCGTCGGCGGCGGGGGCGGCCGCCAGGACGGGGAAGAAGGTGCCGCGCGCGACGGCCCGCTCCAGGTCGTCGATCAGCGTCTTGACATCGATCTGCTCGCCGCCCAGGTAGCGGTCCATGAGGGTCTCGTCCTCGCTCTCGGCGATGATCCCCTCGATGAGCCGGTTGCGGGCCTCCGCGATGTCCGGCAGCTGGTCCTCGCCGGGCTCGGACTCCTTGCGTTCGCCGGACGCGTAGTCGAACAGCTTCTGCGACAGCAGCCCGATCAGCCCGGTCACGGGCGCGTGCCCGTCCGGGCCCTCCGGCCCGCGCAGCGGCAGGTACAGCGGCAGCACGGCATCGGGGTCGTCCGCGCCGAAGGCCTCCGCGCACACCCGGGTCATCTCCTCGAAGTCCGCGCGCGCGGCCTCCAGGTGTGTGATCACGATCGCGCGGGGCATGCCGACGGCCTGGCACTCCTCCCACACCATGCGGGTCGAGCCGTCCACCCCGTCGGAGGCCGAGACGACGAAGAGGGCCGCGTCCGCCGCGCGCAGACCGGCCCTCAGCTCGCCGACGAAGTCGGCGTATCCAGGGGTGTCGAGGACATTGACCTTGAACCCGTCCCATTCGACCGGGGCCAGGGAGAGCTGTACCGAGCGTTGCTGCCGGTGCTCGATCTCGTCGTAGTCGGAGACGGTGCCGCCGTCCTCCACGCGGCCCGCCCGGTTCACCGCCCCCGCGGTCAGCGCGAGGGCCTCCACCAGAGTCGTCTTGCCCGAACCGGAGTGGCCGACCAGCACCACATTCCGTACGGACGCGGGGTGGTCGGCCGCCACTGCCCTGCCGGCGGCTCCGGGGTGTGTTTGCGCCTTGTCGCCCATGATCCTGCCTCCCGTGCACGGTGAGGTCACTGTGGGCGCGGACACGCGGCACCGCGCACTGGCGGCTCCTGCGACGCCCGCGGTTCTTCGAGCTTTCCACTCCCGTCACGCTGCGTCCATACGACGGACGCCGTTCGCGCCACGCGCGCCCCGCGCGAGCGGGTGTGCACCGGCTCGCGGCACGACTGCGGGTGCCCGCCCGTCAGGCACGGGCGCGCGTGACTACGATGGGCCAGCCGGTGGCCACCAGGGCCGCGGCGCCACGACCGTCGGGAAGGCCATGCTGAACAAGTACGCGCGTGCATTCTTCACGCGTGTCCTCACACCGTTCGCCGCGTTTCTCATCCGCCGGGGCGTGAGCCCCGACGCGGTCACGCTCATCGGCACGGCCGGAGTGGTCGCGGGCGCGCTGGTCTTCTTCCCCCGGGGCGAGTTCTTCTGGGGCACGATCGTGATCACCCTGTTCGTCTTCTCCGACCTGGTCGACGGCAACATGGCCCGCCAGCTGGGCCGCTCCAGCCGCTGGGGCGCCTTCCTGGACTCCACGCTCGACCGGGTGGCCGACGGCGCGATCTTCGGCGGCTTCGCGCTGTGGTACGCGGGCAACGGCAACGACAACGTCCTGTGCGCCGTCTCGATCTTCTGCCTGGCCAGCGGCCAGGTGGTGTCGTACACCAAGGCCCGGGGCGAGTCGATCGGACTGCCGGTCGCCGTCAACGGGCTCGTCGAGCGCGCCGAGCGACTGGTGATCTCGCTGGTCGCGGCCGGTCTCGCGGGCCTCCACAAGTTCGGCGTGCCGGGCATCCAGTGGCTGCTGCCGATCGCCCTGTGGATCGTCGCCGTGGGCAGCCTGGTCACCCTCATCCAGCGGGTCGTCACCGTCCGCCGCGAGTCGGCCGAGGCGGAGGCGGCGCAGCAGAACGCGTCCCAGGGGAGTGAGGCGGCGAAGTGAGCACCGCCGACCGGCTCACCGACGCGCTGTACGGCCTCGGCTGGAGCACCGTCAAGAAGCTCCCGGAACCCGTCGCGGTCCGCCTCGGCCGGTCCATCGCCGACCTCGCCTGGAAACAGCGCGGCAAGGGCGTCCTGCGGCTGGAGGCGAACTACGCGCGCGTGGTGCCCGACGCCGGCCCCGAGCGGCTGGCCGAACTCTCTCGCGCGGGCATGCGCTCGTACCTGCGCTACTGGATGGAGTCCTTCCGGCTGCCCGCCTGGAGCGCCGAGCGCGTGAAGACGGGCTTCGACTGCAAGGACGTGCACCACCTGACCGACGGGATCGCCTCCCCCCGGGGCGTGATCCTCGCGCTGCCGCACCTGGCCAACTGGGACCTGGCCGGCGCCTGGGTCACCACCCGGCTGGAGACGCCGTTCACCACGGTCGCCGAGCGCCTGAAGCCCGAGACGCTCTACGACCGCTTCGTCGCCTACCGCGAGGGCCTCGGCATGGAGGTCCTGCCGCACAGCGGCGGCACCACCTTCGGCACCCTGGCCCGGCGGCTGCGCGACGGCGGCCTGGTCTGCCTGGTCGCCGACCGTGACCTGTCCGCGTCCGGCGTCGAGGTCGACTTCTTCGGCGAGCGCACCCGGATGCCCGCGGGCCCGGCCCTCCTCGCCCAGCAGACCGGCGCCCTGCTGATGCCCGTCACGCTCTGGTACGACGAGTCGCCGGTCATGAAGGGGCAGATCCATCCGCCGATCGAGGTACCGCAGTCAGGTACGCGGGCCGAGAAGACGTCTGTCATGACACAGTCGCTGGCCGACGCCTTCGCCACCGGGATCGCCGATCATCCGGAGGACTGGCACATGCTCCAGCGGCTGTGGCTCGCCGACCTCGACCCCGCGAAGGGACCCTCGTGAGAATCGGGATCGTCTGCCCGTACTCCTGGGACGTGCCCGGGGGAGTCCAGTTCCACATCCGCGACCTCGCCGAGTACTTCATCCGCCTGGGCCACGAGGTCTCCGTCCTCGCCCCGGCCGACGACGACACCCCGCTGCCGCCGTACGTCGTCTCGGCCGGCCGTGCGGTCCCCGTGCCGTACAACGGCTCGGTGGCCCGGCTGAACTTCGGTTTCCTGTCGGCCGCGCGGGTGCGGCGCTGGCTGCACGACGGCGCCTTCGACGTGGTCCACATCCACGAGCCGACCTCCCCGTCGCTCGGCCTGCTGACCTGCTGGGCGGCGCAGGGCCCCATCGTGGCCACCTTCCACACCTCCAACCCCCGCTCGCGCGCGATGATCGCTGCGTACGCGATCCTGCAGGCCGCGCTGGAGAAGATCAGCGCGCGGATCGCGGTCAGCGAGTACGCCCGCCGCACCCTGGTCGAGCACCTGGGCGGCGACGCGGTGGTGATCCCCAACGGGGTCGATGTCGAGTTCTTCGCCAAGGCCGAGCCCAACCCCGAGTGGCAGGGCGACACGCTGGGCTTCATCGGCCGTATCGACGAGCCCCGCAAGGGCCTGCCGGTCCTGATGAAGGCCCTCCCGAAGATCCTCGCCGCCCGCCCGCAGACCCGTCTGCTGGTCGCGGGGCGCGGTGACGAGGAGGCGGCCGTCGAGGACCTGCCCGAGGAGCTGCGCTCCCGCGTCCAGTTCCTCGGCATGATCAGCGACGAGGACAAGGCGCGCTTCCTGCGCAGCGTCGACCTGTACATCGCGCCCAACACCGGCGGCGAGAGCTTCGGCATCATCCTCGTCGAGGCCATGTCCGCGGGCGCCCCCGTCCTCGCCTCCGACCTGGACGCCTTCGTCCAGGTCCTCGACCAGGGCGCGGCCGGCGAGGTCTTCGCCAACGAGGACGCGGACGCCCTGGCCGACGCGGCCGTACGCCTGCTGGCGGACCCGGAACGGCTGGACGAACTGCGCGAGCGGGGGAGCACCCACGTCCGCCGCTTCGACTGGTCCACCGTCGGCGCGGACATCCTGTCGGTGTACGAGACGGTGACCACCGGTACGGCGGCGGTGGCCACGGACGAGCGGACGGGGTTCCGGGCCCGGTTCGGGCTGGCGCGGGACTGAGGCGAGGGTCTGCTCCGGCCGGCCCCGGGAGCCGACTAACCTTCGCCCGTGACCCCAACCCTCATCTGGATCCTCGTCGCGCTCGTCGCCATCGGCCTGTACCTGAGCTGGACGGCCGGACGCCTGGACCGGCTGCACGTGCGGATGGACGCCGCGCGCGCCGCGCTGGACGCGCAGCTGCTGCGGCGGGCCTCCGTGACGCAGGAACTGGCGACCTCGGGCGTGCTGGACCCGGCCGCCTCGATCGTGCTCTACGAGGCCGCGCACGCCGCCCGGCAGGCCGAGGAGGAGCAGCGGGAGGTGGCGGAGAGCGAGCTGAGCCAGGCCCTGCGCGCGGTGTTCGAGGCTCCGCAGCAGGTGGAGGCCGTACGGGAGGCCCCGGGCGGCGAGGAGGCGGCCCGTGAGCTGGCCGAGGCCGTCCGCCGGGTCCCCATGGCCCGCCGCTTCCACAACGACGCCGTGGGAGCCGCCCGCAGGCTCCGGGAGCACCGCAAGGTCCGCTGGTTCCGGCTGGCCGGCCACGCCCCCTTCCCGCTGGCCTTCGAGATGGACGACGAGCCGCCCGCCGCCCTGGTGGAGCGGGTCTCCTGAACCTTCGGTGGACCAAAAGGATCCACCGGGTTGCCATTGGCCCTTGCTGTGGCCTGGTCCACTCACGTTTCCTCTCTGGAGCAGAAAACCCTCTTTTCCCTAGCGAGGTCACCCGTGTCCACCACCGAGAACCAGGCTCCCGAGACCGGCACCGCCCGCGTGAAGCGCGGCATGGCCGAGCAGCTCAAGGGCGGCGTGATCATGGACGTCGTCACGCCGGAGCAGGCGAAGATCGCCGAGGACGCGGGCGCTGTCGCGGTCATGGCCCTGGAGCGGGTCCCGGCCGACATCCGCAAGGACGGCGGCGTGGCCCGCATGTCCGACCCGGACATGATCGAGGGCATCATCAACGCCGTGTCCATCCCGGTCATGGCGAAGTCCCGGATCGGCCACTTCGTCGAGGCCCAGGTGCTGCAGTCCCTCGGTGTGGACTACATCGACGAGTCCGAGGTCCTCACCCCGGCCGACGAGGTCAACCACTCCGACAAGTGGGCCTTCACCACCCCCTTCGTCTGTGGTGCCACCAACCTGGGCGAGGCCCTGCGCCGCATCGCCGAGGGCGCCGCGATGATCCGCTCCAAGGGCGAGGCCGGCACCGGCAACGTGGTCGAGGCCGTCCGCCACCTGCGCCAGATCAAGAACGAGATCGCCCGCCTGCGCGGCTACGACAACAACGAGCTGTTCGCCGCCGCCAAGGAGCTGCGCGCCCCGTACGAGCTGGTCAAGGAGGTCGCCGAGCTGGGCAAGCTGCCGGTGGTCCTCTTCTCCGCCGGTGGCGTCGCCACCCCGGCCGACGCCGCCCTGATGCGTCAGCTCGGCGCCGAGGGCGTCTTCGTGGGCTCGGGCATCTTCAAGTCCGGCGACCCGGCCAAGCGCGCCGCCGCCATCGTGAAGGCCACCACCTTCTACGACGACCCGAAGATCATCGCGGACGCCTCCCGCAACCTGGGCGAGGCCATGGTCGGCATCAACTGCGACACCCTCCCCGAGTCCGAGCGCTACGCGAACCGCGGCTGGTAAGGCACCGGAACACATGAACACCCCCGTGATAGGCGTCCTGGCCCTCCAGGGCGACGTACGGGAGCACCTCATCGCCCTGGCCGCGGCCGACGCCGTGGCCAGGCCGGTGCGGCGCCCCGAGGAACTCGCCGAGGTCGACGGCCTCGTCATACCCGGCGGCGAGTCCACCACGATCTCCAAGCTGGCCGTCCTCTTCGGAGTGATGGAGCCCCTCCGCGCGCGCGTACGCGACGGCATGCCCGTCTACGGCACCTGCGCCGGCATGATCATGCTCGCCGACAAGATCCTCGACCCGCGCTCGGGCCAGGAGACCATCGGCGGCATCGACATGATCGTGCGCCGCAACGCCTTCGGGCGGCAGAACGAGTCGTTCGAGGCGGCGGTCGACGTCGACGGAGTCCCGGGCGATCCTGTAGAGGGCGTCTTCATCCGCGCCCCGTGGGTCGAGTCCGTCGGCGCCGAGGCCGAGGTGCTCGCCGAGTACGGCGGCCACATCGTCGCGGTCCGTCAGGGCAACGCGCTCGCCACGTCGTTCCACCCGGAACTGACCGGCGACCACCGCGTGCACTCCCTGTTCGTCGACATGGTGCGCGCCAACCGGACACCCGAGTCCTTGTAGGATCTCTGGCGTTCGTTCATAGACGGGTTACGCGAAGGAGACAGGCAGATGTCCGGCCACTCTAAATGGGCCACGACGAAGCACAAGAAGGCCGTGATCGATGCCAAGCGCGGCAAGCTCTTCGCGAAGCTGATCAAGAACATCGAGGTCGCGGCGCGTATGGGCGGCATCGACCTCGAGGGCAACCCGACGCTCTATGACGCCGTCCAGAAGGCCAAGAAGCAGTCGGTCCCGAACAAGAACATCGACTCCGCGATCAAGCGCGGTGGCGGTCTCGAGGCCGGCGGCGCCGACTACGAGACGATCATGTACGAGGGCTACGGCCCGAACGGTGTCGCGGTGCTCATCGAGTGCCTCACCGACAACCGCAACCGCGCCGCCTCCGACGTGCGCGTCGCCATGACCCGCAACGGCGGCAACATGGCCGACCCGGGCTCCGTGTCGTACATGTTCAGCCGCAAGGGCGTCGTCATCGTCCCCAAGGGCGAGCTGTCCGAGGACGACGTCCTGGGTGCCGTCCTGGACGCGGGTGCCGAGGAGGTCAACGACCTCGGTGAGTCCTTCGAGGTCATCAGCGAGGCCACCGACCTGGTCGCGGTCCGCACCGCCCTCCAGGACGCCGGGATCGACTACGACTCCGCCGACTCCAGCTTCGTGCCGTCCGTCCAGGTCGAACTGGACGAGGAGGGCGCCAAGAAGATCTTCAAGCTGATCGACGCGCTCGAGGACAGCGACGACGTCCAGAACGTCTTCGCCAACTTCGACGTCAGCGACGACATCATGGAGAAGGTCGAAGCCTGACGCGGACGCGAACCCAACGGGCCGACGGGACACACCCCGTCGGCCCGTCGCTTTGCCGGGCGTTGTGCGAGGCGTTGTCGGTGGCACCCGATAGCCTGCACAAACAGGCGACCGAAGGGAGGGGGCGCGCGTGCGTGTACTGGGGGTGGACCCCGGGCTGACCCGGTGTGGTGTCGGTGTCGTCGAGGGGGTCGCGGGCCGGCCGCTCACCATGCTCGGCGTCGGGGTCGTACGGACGCCCGCGGACGCCGACCTGAGCCTCCGGCTGCTCGCCGTCGAGCAGGGCATCGAGGAGTGGCTGGACGAGCACCGGCCCGAGTTCGTCGCCGTCGAGCGCGTCTTCAGCCAGCACAACGTGCGCACCGTCATGGGCACCGCGCAGGCCAGCGCCGTCGCCATGCTGTGCGCCGCCCGGCGCGGCATCCCCGTCGCCCTGCACACCCCCAGCGAGGTCAAGGCAGCCGTCACCGGCAGCGGTCGCGCCGACAAGGCCCAGGTCGGGGCCATGGTCACCCGCCTGCTCCGGCTCAGCGCCCCGCCGAAGCCGGCCGACGCCGCCGACGCCCTCGCCCTCGCCATCTGCCACATCTGGCGCGCCCCCGCCCAGAACCGGCTCCAGCAGGCCGTCGCCCGGCACACCGTCCACGCAACGAAAGGCCGTACGGCATGATCGCGTTCGTCAGCGGCCCGGTCGCCGCCCTCGCCCCCGACTCCGCGGTCGTCGAGGTGGGCGGCATCGGCATCGCCGTCCAGTGCACCCCGAACACGCTCTCCGGCCTGCGCATGGGCCGGCCGGCCAAGCTCGCCACCTCCCTGGTGGTGCGCGAGGACTCGCTGACCCTGTACGGCTTCGTGGACGACGACGAGCGCCAGGTCTTCGAACTGCTGCAGACGGCGAGCGGGGTGGGACCGCGCCTCGCCCAGGCGATGCTCGCCGTGCACACGCCGGACGCACTGCGCCGCGCCGTCGCCACCGCTGACGAGAAGGCCCTCATCGCCGTCCCAGGCATCGGCAAGAAGGGCGCGCAGAAGCTGCTGCTCGAGCTGAAGGACCGGCTCGGCGCGCCCGTCGGCGCCCCCGCCGTCGGCGCCCCGGTCACCCAGGGCTGGCGCGACCAGCTGCACGCGGCGCTCATCGGCCTCGGCTACGCCACCCGCGAGGCCGACGAGGCGGTCACCGCCGTGGCCCCCCAGGCCGAGGCCGCCGACGGCACACCGCAGGTGGGGCAGCTCCTGAAGGCCGCCCTGCAGACCCTGAACCGCGCCCGCTGACCCGACGACCACCGAGGCACATCACATGAACTGGGACGACACGACCGACACGTCCGCCGCCGAGCGGCTGGTCGGTGCGTCCGCCGACCGGGAGGACCAGGCCGTCGAGGCCGCCCTGCGACCCAAGGACCTCGGCGAGTTCATCGGCCAGGAGAAGGTGCGCGAACAGCTCGACCTGGTGCTGCGCGCCGCACGCGCGCGGGGTGCCACCGCCGACCACGTCCTGCTCTCCGGCGCACCCGGCCTGGGCAAGACGACCCTGTCGATGATCATCGCGGCCGAGATGGGCGCCCCCATCCGCATCACCTCCGGCCCCGCCATCCAGCACGCCGGCGACCTCGCCGCGATCCTCTCCTCCCTCCAGGAGGGCGAGGTCCTCTTCCTGGACGAGATCCACCGCATGTCCCGGCCCGCCGAGGAGATGCTGTACATGGCCATGGAGGACTTCCGGGTCGACGTCATCGTCGGCAAGGGCCCGGGCGCCACCGCCATCCCCCTGGAGCTGCCCCCGTTCACGCTGGTCGGCGCCACCACGCGCGCGGGGCTGCTGCCGCCCCCGCTGCGCGACCGCTTCGGCTTCACCGCGCACATGGAGTTCTACGAGCCGGCCGAGCTGGAGCGGGTCGTGCACCGCTCGGCGAGCCTGCTCGACGTCGAGATCGAGCCGAACGGCGCCGCCGAGATCGCCGGCCGCTCCCGCGGCACGCCCCGTATCGCCAACCGCCTGCTGCGCCGGGTGCGCGACTACGCGCAGGTCAAGGCCGACGGCCTGATCACCCGCGAGATCGCCGCTGCCGCCCTCGCCGTCTACGAGGTCGACGCGCGCGGCCTCGACCGCCTGGACCGGGCCGTTCTGGAGGCGCTGCTGAAGCTGTTCGGCGGCGGTCCGGTGGGCCTGTCCACGCTCGCCGTCGCGGTGGGGGAGGAGCGGGAGACCGTCGAGGAGGTCGCGGAACCCTTCCTGGTCCGGGAGGGCCTGCTCGCCCGCACCCCACGGGGCCGGGTCGGCACCCCCGCGGCATGGGCGCATCTCGGCCTGACCCCGCCCCGCTCGTCAGCTAACGGACAACAGGACCTGTTCGGGGCGTGATGGCTCCGTGACGGCGAGGGCAATGGCGGGAGCAGGAACTCAGGTGCCATGCTGAGCGTTGTTCCATGCGCGCGGACTCGCTTAGACTCCGCCGATGCCGCCCTTACGGACGGCGCCGACCAACCCCCATCCCCCAGGCCGCTCACCGCGCGGTCGCGCGAAGGAAATTCCGTCCCGTGAATGCCTTTACCCTTCTCCCCTTCATCGTGCTCATCGCGGCCATGTTCCTGATGACGCGCTCGGCCAAGAAGAAGCAGCAGCAGGCCGCCAGCATGCGGAACGAGTTGCAGCCCGGCTCCGGTGTCCGCACCATCGGGGGGATGTACGCGACGGTCAAGGAGGTCAACGAGGACACCGTCCTCCTCGACGCCGGACCGGGCGTCGACCTCCTTTTCGCCAAGAACTCGATCGGCGCCGTTCTCACGGACGACGAGTACAACCGCATCGTCCACGGCATCGAGCACGACCTGAAGTCCGACGCCGACATCGTCCCGGACGACGCCTCCTCCCTCACCGAGACCGACGAGTCTGCCGACGCCGCTGCCGCCGCCTCCGACGACCAGGCCGTCGACCTTGGTAAGAAGGACGCCACCGAGGACAAGGCCGACGAGGCCGACGAGGCCGCCGAGGCCAAGGCGGACGAAGAGCCGAAGAAGACCGACGGCGACACCGACGCGAAGTAGTCACGTCCGGGGTGCGCGGCGCGGCCTGACCGCGCCCCACGCACCCCGGGCGCGTCTGTTTTCCGCACGGGAGCCCGACACCATGTCATGGCCGACCGCGCCGACCGGGCGCGGGGCGGCCCGAGAGGGAGTACGAGAAGGTGGCAGCACCTAAGAAGGGCCGGAGCGCGAGCGCCCAGAGCAAGCCAGGGCGCTCGCTGGCCTTGATCCTGATCGCCATTTTGGCGCTCACCGGAGGGATGTTCGCCTCCGGGCACAAAACTCCGCGTCTCGGCATCGATCTCGCCGGTGGCACGAGCATCACGCTCAAGGCGAAGGCCGACCAGGGGTCCGCGATCAACAAGGCCAACATGGACACCGCGGTCGACATCATGAACCGCCGTGTCAACGGCCTGGGCGTCTCCGAGGCGGAGGTGCAGACCCAGGGGAACGACCACATCATCGTGAACATCCCCAAGGGCACCAACTCCAAGGAGGCCCAGCAGCAGGTCGGCACCACCGCCAAGCTGTACTTCCGCCCGGTGCTCGCCAGCGAGCCCACGGGCTCCGCCGCGCAGAGCCCCTCGCCGAGCGCGTCCTCCAGCGGCAGCGGCTCGCCGAGCCCGTCGAGCAGCGCCTCCTCCAAGGAGAAGGCGTCCTCGTCCTCCTCCGGGTCCCCGACGCCGACGGCCACCGCCACCTCGCAGGGCCGCGCGGTCACCGACGCCCTGAAGGCCGACGCCACGCCGTCGTCCTCCGGCTCCCCGAGCGCCACGTCGTCGCCCAGCCCGTCCGCGTCCTCCAGCGGCAGCGCCGAGGCCACCAAGCTCCAGGCGCAGTACGCCGCGCTGGACTGCTCCAAGCCCGCCCAGCGCGCCAAGGCCGGCACGAACGCCAAGCCCGGCGAGGCCACCGTGGCCTGCGGTGAGGTCAACAAGGTCTGGTACAAGTACGTGCTCGGCCCGGCCGCCGTGGACGGCACCGAGGTCAAGAAGGCCGCCGCGGTCTTCGACACCCAGGGTGCCTCCGGCTGGCAGGTCCAGATGACCTTCACCTCCAGCGGGTCGAAGAAGTTCGCGGACATCACCGCCGAGCTGGCCAAGAACCAGTCCCCGCAGAACGAGTTCGGCATCGTCCTCGACGGCGAGGTCGTCTCCAGCCCGTTCGTGCAGACGGCCATCTCGGGTGGTCAGGCGGAGATCTCCGGCCGCTTCACGCAGCAGGAGGCGCAGAGCCTCGCCAACATGCTGTCCTACGGTGCGCTCCCGCTGTCGTTCCAGGAGGAGACCGTCACCACGGTGACCGCCGCACTCGGCGGTGACCAGCTGCACGCCGGTCTGCTCGCCGGCGCGATCGGTCTCGCGCTGGTCGTGATCTACCTGATCGCCTACTACCGCGGTCTGTCGATCGTGGCCATGGCCTCCCTGCTGATCTCCGGGATCCTGACCTACGTGATCATGGCGCTCCTCGGCCCGGCCATCCACTTCGCGCTGAACCTGCCGGCCGTCTGCGGTGCCATCGTCGCCATCGGTATCACCGCGGACTCGTTCATCGTGTACTTCGAACGCATCCGGGACGAGATCCGCGAGGGCCGCACGCTGCGGCCCGCCGTCGAGCGTGCCTGGCCGCGCGCCCGGCGCACGATCCTCGTCTCCGACTTCGTGTCGTTCCTCGCCGCCGCGGTGCTGTTCATCGTGACCGTCGGCAAGGTGCAGGGCTTCGCGTTCACGCTCGGCCTGACCACCGTGCTCGACGTGGTCGTCGTCTTCTTCTTCACCAAGCCGCTGATGACGCTGCTCGCCCGCCGGAAGTTCTTCGCGGACGGCCACAAGTGGTCCGGCCTCGACCCGAAGAGCCTGGGCGCCCAGCCGCCGCTGCGCCGCACCCGCCGTCCCGCCGGTCCCGCCGCCGGCTCTGCCGACCCGAAGGAGGCGTGAGCGATGTCGAAACTCGGCAACCTCGGCGCTCGTCTGCACCGCGGCGAGATCAGCTACGACTTCGTCGGCAAGCGCAAGATCTGGTACGGCGTCTCGATCCTGATCACCATCACGGCCATCCTCGGCCTGGCGGTGCGCGGCCTGAACATGGGCATCGAGTTCCAGGGCGGCGCGGTCTTCACGACGCCGACGAGCATGAGCACGTCGGTCGCGAAGGCGGAGGAGTACGCGAAGTCCGCCTCCGGTCATGACGCGGTCGTCCAGAAGCTCGGCAACGGCAGCCTGCGCATCCAGATCGCCGGTATCGACACCGACAAGTCGGACCAGATCAAGCAGACGCTGGCCAAGGACCTGAACCTCAACCCGGAGAAGCTCGCCGCCGACCTGGTCGGCCCGAGCTGGGGCGAGCAGATCGCCAACAAGGCCTGGGAGGGCCTGGCGATCTTCATGATCCTCGTGGTGATCTACCTGGCGATCGCCTTCGAGTGGCGCATGGCCGTCGCGGCCCTCGTCGCGCTGATCCACGACATCACCATCACGACCGGTATCTACGCCCTGGTCGGCTTCGAGGTCACGCCCGGTACGGTCATCGGTCTGCTGACGATCCTCGGTTACTCGCTCTACGACACGGTCGTCGTCTTCGACAGCCTCAAGGAGCAGACGAAGGACATCACCAAGCAGACCCGCTGGACGTACAGCGACATCGCCAACCGGTCGATCAACGGCACGCTGGTCCGCTCCATCAACACCACCGTGGTCGCGCTGCTGCCGGTGGCGGGCCTGCTGTTCATCGGTGGCGGCTTCCTCGGGGCCGGCACGCTGAACGACATCTCGCTGTCGCTGTTCGTCGGCCTCGCGGCCGGTGCGTACTCCTCGATCTTCATCGCCACGCCGCTCGTCGCCGACCTCAAGGAGCGCGAGCCGGCGCTGCGGGCGCTCAGGAAGCGGGTCCTGGCCAAGCGTGCCCAGGCCGCAGCCGAGGAGGACTTCGCGGACGGGCGGTCCGCCGCCGGTGACGAGCCCGACGAGGCCGCTCCCGCCGTGGTGGGTCCCCGCAACCAGCCGTCGTCCCGCAGCCGGGGCCGCGGCCGCCCCTCGGGGAAGCGCCGATGACCGAGCTCGCAGAGATCACGACGCTGCTGCTCAGCCGCATCCGTGATGTGCCGGACTACCCGGAGCAGGGCGTGATGTTCAAGGACATCACCCCGCTCCTGGCGGACCCGGCGGCCTTCACGGCCCTCACGGACGCGCTGGCCGAGATCGCCACGAACACCGGCGCGACCAAGGTCGTCGGCCTGGAGGCCCGGGGCTTCATCCTGGGCGCCCCGGTCGCGGTCCGCGCGGGCCTCGGCTTCATCCCCGTACGCAAGGCGGGCAAGCTCCCCGGGGCGACCCTGCGTCAGGCGTACGACCTGGAGTACGGCTCGGCGGAGATCGAGGTGCACGCGGAGGACCTGTCCTCCGGTGACCGTGTGCTGATCGTGGACGACGTCCTCGCCACGGGCGGCACCGCCGAAGCCGCGATCCAGCTCATCCACCGGGCGGGCGCCGAGGTCTCCGGCCTCGCGGTCCTCATGGAGCTGGGCTTCCTGGACGGTCGTGCCCGTCTGGAGCCGGCGCTGAACGGGGCACCGCTGGAGGCGCTGCTCCAGATCTGACAGATCTGACAGGTCTGACGCAACCGAGCACCTGTGCTCCACGGCCGCTCCGGCACCACCGGGGCGGCCGTCGCCGTTCGGATGCGGGACACTCGCCCTATGCCGGGAAAACGTCTCGAAGTCACCTCCCGGAATCCCGCGGCAGCCCCTCGCGTTTCACCGGTAGACGGTCCTCACATCCGCCTGAAGGCGATGACTAGGCCCAGGATCGCTACCATGGGGTCTCCGGAGCCTGACCGGGGGACCCGGATCGCGCACGAGGAGTCCTCTTGCCAGACGAGGCCCAGCCACTGACCGCCGCCAAGCCCGAGCCCGCCTCGGCGCCCGCGGCCAAGCCCGCGCCGAACGCGTCGCACGCGAAGAGCGACGCCCGCGGGACGGTCGAGCACGCCCAGTCCGCGCCCGTCGAGAAGGCCGCCGAGGCCGCGCGTCCCAAACCGGTCCCACCCGTGCGCCCCGCCGCCGGCCAGCCCGCCCGCAGCGGCTCCTCCAACCGCGTCCGCGCCCGCCTCGCCCGCCTGGGCGTCCAGCGCGCGAACCCGTACAACCCCGTGCTGGAGCCACTGCTGCGGATAGTGCGCAGCAACGACCCGAAGATCGAGAACTCGACGCTCCGGCAGATCGAGCGTGCCTACCAGGTCGCCGAGCGCTGGCACCGGGGGCAGAAGCGCAAGAGCGGCGACCCGTACATCACGCATCCGCTCGCCGTCACCACCATCCTCGCCGAGCTGGGCATGGATCCGGCCACCCTCATGGCGGGCCTGCTGCACGACACGGTCGAGGACACCGAGTACGGCCTGGAAGACCTGCGCCGCGACTTCGGCGACGTGGTCGCCCTCCTCGTGGACGGCGTCACCAAGCTCGACAAGGTCAAGTTCGGTGAGGCCGCGCAGGCCGAGACCGTGCGCAAGATGGTCGTGGCGATGGCCAAGGACCCGCGCGTCCTCGTCATCAAGCTCGCCGACCGCCTGCACAACATGCGTACCATGCGCTACCTCAAGCGCGAGAAGCAGGAGAAGAAGGCGCGCGAGACGCTGGAGATCTACGCGCCGCTCGCCCACCGCCTGGGCATGAACACCATCAAGTGGGAGCTGGAGGACCTCGCGTTCGCGATCCTCTACCCCAAGATGTACGACGAGATCGTGCGGCTGGTGGCCGAGCGGGCGCCCAAGCGGGACGAGTACCTCGCCATAGTGACCGACGAGGTCCAGACCGACCTCCGCGCCGCCCGTATCAAGGCGACCGTCACCGGACGCCCGAAGCACTACTACAGCGTCTACCAGAAGATGATCGTCCGCGGTCGCGACTTCGCGGAGATCTACGACCTGGTGGGCATCCGTGTCCTGGTCGACACGGTCAGGGACTGCTACGCCGCCCTCGGCACCGTGCACGCGCGATGGAACCCGGTCCCCGGCCGGTTCAAGGACTACATCGCGATGCCCAAGTTCAACATGTACCAGTCGCTGCACACGACGGTGATCGGTCCCAACGGCAAGCCCGTTGAGCTCCAGATCCGCACGTTCGACATGCACCGCCGCGCCGAGTACGGCATCGCCGCGCACTGGAAGTACAAGCAGGAGGCCGTCGCCGGCGCCTCCAAGGTCCGCACCGACGTGCCCAAGGCCGGCAAGGGCAAGGACGACCACCTCAACGACATGGCGTGGCTGCGCCAGTTGCTGGACTGGCAGAAGGAGACCGAGGACCCCAGCGAGTTCCTGGAGTCGCTGCGCTTCGACCTGTCCCGCAACGAGGTCTTCGTCTTCACGCCCAAGGGCGACGTCATCGCGCTCCCGGCCGGCGCCACCCCGGTCGACTTCGCGTACGCCGTCCACACCGAGGTCGGCCACCGCACCATAGGAGCGCGGGTCAACGGCAGACTCGTACCGCTCGAATCCACCCTGGACAACGGCGACCTGGTGGAGGTCTTCACCTCCAAGGCGCCGGGCGCGGGCCCGTCCCGCGACTGGCTCGGGTTCGTCAAGTCGCCGCGCGCCCGCAACAAGATCCGGGCCTGGTTCTCCAAGGAGCGCCGCGACGAGGCGATCGAGCAGGGCAAGGACGCCATCGTCCGCGCCATGCGCAAGCAGAACCTGCCGATCCAGCGCATCCTCACCGGCGACTCCCTCGTCACGCTCGCGCACGAGATGCGCTACTCCGACATCTCCGCGCTGTACGCGGCGATCGGTGAAGGCCATGTCTCCGCGCAGAACATCGTGCAGAAGCTGGTCCAGGCGCTCGGCGGCGAGGAGGCGGCCACCGAGGAGATCGACGAGGCCGTCCCGCCGACCCGCACCCGCGGCCGCAAGCGGCGCTCCAGCGCCGATCCCGGCGTCGTGGTCAAGGGCGTCGACGACGTGTGGGTCAAGCTGGCCCGCTGCTGTACGCCCGTCCCCGGCGACCCGATCATCGGCTTCGTCACGCGGGGTAGCGGTGTATCGGTTCACCGCAGCGACTGCGTCAACGTGGAGTCACTGTCCCGTGAGCCGGAGCGCATCCTCGACGTCGAGTGGGCGCCCACCCAGTCCTCGGTCTTCCTGGTTGCCATCCAGGTCGAGGCACTGGACCGCTCCCGCCTGCTGTCGGACGTCACCCGCGTCCTGTCCGACCAGCACGTCAACATCCTCTCCGCGGCCGTCCAGACCTCCCGCGACCGGGTGGCCACCTCCCGCTTCACCTTCGAGATGGGCGACCCGAAGCACCTCGGCCACGTCCTGAAGGCCGTACGGGGTGTGGAGGGCGTGTACGACGTCTACCGCGTGACCTCGGCGCGCAGCCGGTCGTAGAACACGCACGCGGCGGCCGGTCGTAGGCACGCACGCGTAAGGGCCCCGTACGCCACGTACGGGGCCCTTACGCGTGGGAGGCGGGGATCTCAGCCGCCGAACTCCTGCAGGCCCTTCAGAGCCTGGTCCAGGAGCGCCTGGCGGCCCTCCAGCTCCCGCTCCAGCTTGTCGGCCTTGGAGTTGTTGCCCTGGGCGCGCGCCTGCTCGATCTGCGCCCGCAGCTTGTCCACGGCGGCCTGCAGCTGACCGGTCAGACCCTCGGCACGCGCGCGTGCCTCCGGGTTGGTCCGGCGCCACTCGGCCTCCTCGGCCTCCTGGATGGCGCGCTCGACCGCGTGCATCCGGCCCTCGACCTTCGGACGCGCGTCCCGCGGGACGTGGCCGATGGCCTCCCAGCGCTCGTTGATCGAGCGGAAGGCGGCCCGGGCGCCCTTGAGGTCCGTGACCGGGAGGATCTTCTCGGCCTCCCCGGCCAGCTCCTCCTTGAGCTTCAGGTTCTCCGACTGCTCGGCGTCCCGCTCCGCGAAGACCGAGCTGCGGGCGGCGAAGAACACGTCCTGGGCGCCGCGGAAGCGGTTCCACAGGTCGTCCTCGTGCTCGCGCTGGGCGCGGCCCGCGGCCTTCCACTCCGCCATCAGCTCGCGGTAGCGCGCCGCCGTCGGACCCCAGTCCGTCGAGCCGGAGAGCGCCTCGGCCTCGGAGACCAGCCGCTCCTTGGTCTTGCGGGCCTCCTCGCGCTGCGCGTCCAGCTGCGCGAAGTGCCCCTTGCGACGCTTGGAGAACGCCGACCGGGCGTGCGAGAAGCGGTGCCACAGCTCGTCGTCGGACTTGCGGTCCAGACGCGGCAGCCCCTTCCAGGTGTCCACCAGGGCCCGCAGCCGTTCGCCGGCGGCCCGCCACTGGTCGGACTGCGCCAGCTGCTCCGCCTCGACGACCAGGTCCTCCTTGGCCTTGCGGGCCTCGTCGGACTGCTTGGCCCGCTGTACCTTGCGCTCCTCGCGCCGGGCTTCGACCGTCGCCACGAGCTTGTCGAGGCGGGCCCGCAGCGCTTCCAGGTCGCCGACCGCGTGGTGCGCGTCCACCTGCTCGCGCAGGTGGTCGATCGCGGTCTGGGCGTCCTTCGCGGACAGGTCCGTCGTCTGCACTCGCTTCTCGAGGAGGCCGATCTCGACAACCAGGCCCTCGTACTTGCGCTCGAAGTAGGCAAGCGCCTCCTCAGGGGAGCCGGCCGCCCAGGAACCGACGACCTGCTCGCCGTCGGCCGTACGCACGTACACGGTCCCCGTCTCGTCGACGCGGCCCCACGGGTCGCTGCTCACAGCGCCTCCTCCACATGATGCCTGCGGGGGCCTCAGCGCCCCCGGGCATCGTCCACAGTTTCGTCACGGCCAACATAGGCGACCAGCGGGTTGCCTGTCCGCATCCAGCGCGACCGAATTCCGCAGTTGGCCGTGTTGAGCGTCGCTCCGGCGTCAGGACTTGGTGACCGTCGCCTTGTTGATCACGACCGTCGCGTTCGGGGCACCGTCACCGGCTCCCGTGTTCTCGCCGGCGGCCGCGATCTTGTTCAGCACCTTCATGCCCGCCGCGTCGATCGTGCCGAACGGTGTGTAACTGGGCGGCAACGGGCTGTCCTTGTAGACGAGGAAGAACTGGCTGCCGCCGGTGTGCTTCTGGCCGGTGTTGGCCATCGCCACCGTGCCCGCCGGGTACTTGTTGCCCTTCAGGCTCGCGTCCTTCAGGTTCTCGTCCGGGATCGTGTAGCCCGGACCGCCGCTGCCGACGCCCGTCGGGTCGCCGCACTGCAGCACGTAGATGCCGTTCGTGGTCAGGCGGTGGCACTTGGTGTGGTCGAAGAAGCCCTTGCCGGCAAGGAAGTCGAACGAGTTCACCGTGTGCGGGGCCGCCGACGTCTTCAGCGCGATGCCGATGTCACCGCACGTGGTCGCGAGCTTCATCGTGTACTTCGCCGACGTGTCGATCGACATCGCCGGCTCCTTCTTCCAGGTCTCCTTCTTGATCGAGCCCGCGGCCGGCTTCGCGCACGGGTCCGGCGCCTTGCTGGACGGCGTGGCGCTCGGCGTGACGTCCGCGCTCGCGTTGGTCTTCTTGTCGTCGTCGTTCTTCAGCACACCGGTCGTGTACAGCGCGACACTGCCGATCACGACCACGCCCAGCACCGACGCGATCACGGAGTTGCGCATGCGTGCCTTGCGCCGCGCGCTGGTGCGTCGCTGCTGCTGCCGCAAGAACTTCTCCCGGGCGAGCTGACGCCGCCGCTGCTCCTGGCTGACCACCGGGTTCTCTCCTCATGCGTGTCGTGTGTCGACCGGTACGCGTGCGTCCTGTGAGCCGACAGACGCGTGTAGCCCCGTACCGTATATGGGTTCGCTGAGGAAACGGCAGCGCCGGTAGTCTCTGGACCACGGGCGCCGCGCCCGTAAGCCCTCCCGTATCGACACAACGAAGGACGATCGTGCTCATTGCCGGGTTCCCCGCCGGGGCCTGGGGGACGAACTGTTATCTCGTCGCCCCCGCCGCCGGTGAGGAGTGCGTGATCATCGACCCGGGCCACCAGGCCGCCCAGGGCGTCGAGGAAGCACTGAAGAAGCATCGGCTCAAGCCCGTCGCCGTCGTCCTCACCCATGGCCACATCGATCATGTGGCCTCGGTCGTCCCCGTGTGCGGCGCGCACGACGTACCGGCCTGGATCCACCCCGAGGACCGGTACATGATGAGCGACCCCGAGAAGGCGCTCGGCCGGTCCATCGGCATGCCGCTGATGGGCGAGCTGACCGTGGGGGAGCCGGACGACGTCAAGGAGCTGACCGACGGCGCCGGGCTTTCGCTTGCCGGGCTGGAGTTCTCCGTCGCGCACGCACCGGGCCATACCAAGGGGTCGGTGACCTTCCAGATGCCCGAGACCGCGGACATCCCCTCGGTCTTCTTCTCCGGGGATCTGCTGTTCGCCGGCTCCATCGGACGCACCGATCTGCCGGGTGGCTCCATGGAGGACATGCTCGACTCGCTGGCCCGCGTGTGCCTGCCGCTCGAGGACTCCACCGTGGTGCTGTCCGGCCACGGCCCCCAGACGACCATCGGCCAGGAGCGCGCCACCAACCCCTATCTGCGGCAGGTGGCGGCCGGCCAGGGAGCCTCGCAGGCTCCCCGACGAGGAATGTGACGAGAGAGCTTCCGTGAGTACCTTTCAGGCCCCCAAGGGCACGTACGACCTGATCCCGCCGGACTCCGCGACGTACCTGGCGGTCCGCGAGGCGATCGCGGCCCCGCTGCGCAACTCCGGCTACGGCTACATCGAGACCCCCGGTTTCGAGAGCGTCGAACTCTTCGCCCGCGGTGTGGGTGAGTCCACCGACATCGTGACCAAGGAGATGTACGCCTTCGAGACCAAGGGTGGCGACAAGCTGGCCCTGCGTCCCGAGGGAACCGCTTCCGTACTGCGCGCGGCCCTCGAGGCCAACCTGCACAAGGCGGGCAACCTGCCGGTCAAGCTCTGGTACTCCGGCTCGTACTACCGCTACGAGCGCCCCCAGAAGGGCCGTTACAGGCACTTCTCCCAGGTCGGCGCCGAAGCGATCGGCGCCGAGGACCCGGCGCTGGACGCCGAGCTGATCATCCTGGCCGACCAGGCGTACCGCTCCCTGGGCCTGAGCAACTTCCGCATCCTGCTCAACAGCCTGGGCGACAAGGAGTGCCGGCCGGTGTACCGGGCCGCGCTGCAGGACTTCCTGCGCGGCCTGGACCTGGACGAGGACACCCGCAAGCGCACCGAGATCAACCCGCTGCGCGTGCTCGACGACAAGCGGGAGTCGGTCCAGAAGCAGCTGGGCGGCGCCCCGCTGCTGCGTGACTACCTGTGCGACGCGTGCAAGGCGTACCACGAGGAGGTCCGCGAGCTGATCACGGCGGCGGGCGTCTCCTTCGAGGACGACGAGAAGCTGGTCCGCGGCCTGGACTACTACACCCGCACCACCTTCGAGTTCGTGCACGACGGTCTGGGCTCCCAGTCCGCGGTGGGCGGCGGCGGCCGCTACGACGGCCTGTCCGAGATGATCGGCGGCCCCGCGCTGCCCTCGGTGGGCTGGGCCCTCGGCGTCGACCGCACGGTCCTCGCCCTGGAGGCCGAGGGCATCGAGCTGGACATCCCGTCCTCGACCAGCGTCTACGCGGTGCCGCTCGGCGAGGAGGCCCGCCGCGTCCTGTTCGCGAAGGTCACCGAGCTGCGCAAGGCAGGTGTCGCGGCGGACTTCTCGTACGGCGGCAAGGGCCTGAAGGGCGCCATGAAGAACGCCAACCGCAGCGGGGCCCGCTACACGATCGTGGCCGGCGAGCGCGACCTCGCCGAA
The DNA here is from genome assembly GCF_002242805.1 of Streptomyces diastatochromogenes. Lineage (GTDB taxonomy): Bacteria > Actinomycetota > Actinomycetes > Streptomycetales > Streptomycetaceae > Streptomyces > Streptomyces diastatochromogenes. The sequence goes on from NZ_MCGQ01000035.1 coordinate 37,455, forward strand.
GGCGTCGTCCAGCTCAAGGACATGGAGTCCGGCGAGCAGACGGCGGTCGGTGTCAACGACATCGTGGCCGAGCTGGAGTCGCGGCTCGGCTAGCCGCACACGCGCGCGTGGGCGCCGGACACCCCCCGGGGGGTGTCCGGCGCCTTTGTCGTAGGCGGCCGCGGGTGCTGTCCGGAAGCGAACAGGCGGCACCGGTCATACGTACATGCTTATGCGGAGCGAACGGTGCGCACCCAGGTGTGTGCGGCACAATGACCCGTGCCCGAAGATGGTCCAACTCTCAAGTGACGGAATCGGCGTGATGAGCAAGACGACAGTCAAAGACGTCTCCACGGAGCCCGGGCCCGAGCGCGCCGCCGACGCACCCCGCACGGTGGGCGGCAGCCGCGCCTTCGCCCTGCTGCTGGTGATCACCGGCGCTGCCGGACTGCTCGCCGCCTGGGTCATCACGATCGACAAGTTCAAGCTGCTCGAAGCCAAGGTCGAGGGCAAGACGTTCACCCCCGGGTGCAGCCTCAACCCGGTCGTCTCCTGCGGCAGCGTCATGGAGAGCAAGCAGGCCGCCGCCTTCGGCTTCCCGAACCCGATGCTCGGCCTGGTCTGCTACGGCATCGTCATCTGCGTCGGCGTGAGCCTGCTGGCCCGCGCCCGCTTCCCGCGCTGGTACTGGCTGACCTTCAACTTCGGCACGCTCTTCGGCGTCGCCTTCTGCACCTGGCTGCAGTTCCAGTCCCTGTACCGGATCAACGCGCTGTGCCTGTGGTGCTCGCTGGCCTGGGTCGCCACGATCACCATGTTCTGGTACGTCACCTCGTTCAACATCCGCAACGACTTCCTGCCGTCCCCGCGCTGGCTGAAGTCCTTCTTCGGCGAGTTCACCTGGGTCATGCCGGTCCTGCACATCGGGATCATCGGCATGCTGATCCTGACCCGCTGGTGGGACTTCTGGACCAGCTGACGGCACCCTCTCGCTGACAGCCCGGGCCGGGTTGTCAGTGCGGTGATTTAGGGTTCAAGGCGTGGAACCCGACCTGTTCACCGCCGCAGCAGAGGAACGCCAGGAGAAGGACCCGGCCGGCAGTCCCCTGGCGGTCCGCATGCGCCCGCGCACCCTCGACGAAGTGGTGGGCCAGCAGCACCTGCTCAAGCCGGGATCCCCGCTGCGCAGACTGGTCGGCGAGGGCAACGGCGGCCCGGCCGGACCGTCCTCGGTGATCCTCTGGGGCCCGCCCGGCACCGGCAAGACAACGCTCGCCTACGTCGTCTCCAAGGCCACCAACAAGCGGTTCGTGGAGCTGTCCGCGATCACCGCGGGCGTCAAGGAGGTCCGCGCGGTGATCGACGGAGCCCGCCGCGCCACCGGCGGCTTCGGCAAGGAGACCGTCCTCTTCCTGGACGAGATCCACCGCTTCAGCAAGGCTCAGCAGGACTCCCTGCTCCCCGCGGTCGAGAACCGCTGGGTGACCCTGATCGCGGCGACCACGGAGAACCCGTACTTCTCGGTCATCTCCCCGCTGCTCTCCCGCTCCCTCCTCCTCACCCTCGAACCCCTCACCGACGACGACATCCGGGGACTGCTGAAGCGGGCGCTGAGCGACGAGCGCGGCCTCAAGGCGGCCGTCTCCCTCCCGGAAGACACCGAGGACCACCTCCTGCGCATCGCCGGCGGCGACGCCCGGCGCGCCCTGACCGCCCTGGAGGCCGCCGCCGGGGCCGCCCTCGACCAGGGCGAGACGGAGATCAGCCTCCAGACCCTGGAGCAGACCGTCGACCGGGCCGCCGTGAAGTACGACCGCGACGGCGACCAGCACTACGACGTCGCCAGCGCCCTCATCAAGTCCATCCGCGGCTCCGACGTCGACGCCGCCCTGCACTACCTGGCCCGCATGATCGAGGCCGGCGAGGACCCCCGCTTCATCGCCCGCCGCCTGATGATCTCCGCCAGCGAGGACATCGGCCTGGCCGACCCCCACGCGCTGCCCATCGCGGTCGCCGCCGCCCAGGCCGTCGCCATGATCGGCTTCCCCGAGGCCGCCCTCACCCTCAGCCACGCCACCATCGCCCTCGCACTCGCCCCCAAGTCCAACGCCGCGACCACCGCGATCGGCGCCGCCATGGAGGACGTACGCAAGGGCCTGGCGGGATCCGTCCCGCCGCACCTGCGGGACGGGCACTACAAGGGCGCGGCCAAGCTCGGCCACGCGCAGGGCTACGTGTACCCGCACGACCTGCCCGAGGGCATCGCCCAGCAGCAGTACGCCCCGGACGCCCTCAAGGACCGCGAGTACTACACCCCGACCCGGCACGGCGCCGAGGCCAGATACGCGGACGCCGTCGAATGGACCCGCAAGCACCTCGGTCGCAAGCGGTCCTGAGCGCCCTGTAGACTTGCCCGAAGTGCTGAGTCCCGCGCAGTCAGAGTGGGACAACCAGCCGGAGATCCAGTCCCTCGGGACTGACTCCAGGAGCGTCGCGCACCGTCGAACGGTGTCGCGGGCAGCCCACCACCACCCGGAATCCCGGGAGAGGTCGGTGGGCCACTCGCGTGCTGCACGTATGTGCCCAGACCAGGGAAGCGGCTGCCCGGCAGGTCCCCTGCGGACCCGGCGGGTTTTCCCGGCTGCGGATGCGACCTCCCTAACTCTGACGAGCCGAAAACGACGAAAGAGATAGAGACAGTGGCGAACCAGTCCCGCCCCAAGGTCAAGAAGTCGCGTGCCCTCGGCATCGCGCTGACCCCGAAGGCCGTCAAGTACTTCGAGGCCCGCCCCTACCCGCCGGGTGAGCACGGCCGCGGCCGCAAGCAGAACTCGGACTACAAGGTCCGTCTGCTCGAGAAGCAGCGTCTGCGTGCGCAGTACGACGTGTCCGAGCGTCAGCTCGTCCGCGCCTACGAGCGTGCCTCCAAGGTCCAGGGCAAGACCGGTGAGGCCCTGATCATCGAGCTCGAGCGCCGTCTCGACGCGCTGGTCCTGCGTTCGGGCATCGCCCGCACGATCTACCAGGCCCGCCAGATGGTCGTCCACGGCCACATCCAGGTCAACGGCCAGAAGGTCGACAAGCCGTCCTTCCGTGTCCGTCCGGACGACGTCGTGCAGGTCCGCGACCGCTCCAAGGACAAGACGCTCTTCCAGATCGCCCGCGAGGGTGGCTTCGCCCCCGACGGTGAGACCCCGCGCTACCTGCAGGTGAACCTCAAGGCCCTGGCGTTCCGCCTGGACCGCGAGCCGAACCGCAAGGAGATCCCGGTGATCTGCGACGAGCAGCTCGTCGTCGAGTACTACGCCCGCTGACCCCAGCCCCGGCGCAGCACCTCAGCCCGCCGTCTCCCCGCCCTTCCGGGTGGGCGAGGCGGCGGGTCTGCTTTTCCCGGCGTCCCCGAGGGCGTGCGACACCGGTCCGCGCGGCGCGGGCAGCGCCTCCAACGGCCGTACACCGCCGCCGCCCAGCGCCCGGGCCACGGCAGCGTCCCGGTCCAGCCGCGCTCCCTCGCGTACGCACTCCTCGTACCGCGCGTCGCCGAGCGCCTGCCGGGCCGTCGCCTCGCACAGCTCGTGCGGGGCGTTGTAGTACGCCGAGCCGAACAGCTGCAGCCCCACCGACGGCCACATCCGGCCCGCGGCGCCCTGCAGGACCGCCGCCTCGGCCGGGTCGCCCTGGGCCGCCGTCACCAGGGCGAGCAGTTCCAGGGACAGCACCGAGCCCAGCAGATCGTGGAAGGCGTGCGCGTTGTCCAGACAGTCCGCGAGCAGCTCCCGTGCGCCGGCCGGATCCCCGTCCCGCCAGGCCGCGTAGGCCAGTACGTACAGCGCGTACGACCGTGCCCACCGCTCCCCGTGGTCCTCGCACACCCGGCGCACGTCCTCGCAGAGCCGCACCGCGTCCGCCAGGTCCCCCTGGAACGCCCGCGTCATCGCCAGCTCGACCTGGCCCATCAGCACGTTGCTGTTCAGCTCGCCGATCTCCTGGTAGCGGTCGAGCGCCGAGCGCAGCAGCGTTTCTGCGCGCGCCATGTCGTCCGTGACCAGGGCCAGACAGCCGGTGCGGTGCTCCGCGTACGCCACCGCCGTCAGGTCCGCGACCCGCTCCGCCTGTACCCGGCACTCGCGCAGCGCGGCCAGCGCCGGCACGGTGTCGCCCTGCAGGATCGCCACATAGCCGAGCACCCACAGCGCCTTCAGCCGGGACTGCTCGTACTCAGACTCCAGCTCCACGCTGCGCTCCAGCCAGCGCCGCCCCTCCGACAGCCGCCCGCAGCCCGCCCAGCAGAACCACAGTGAGCCCGCCAGATACTGGCCCAGATGCGCCTCGTCCGGCTCGGTCAGGCAGAACTCCAGGGCGGTGCGCAGGTTCGGCAGCTCGATCTCGATCCGTGCGGCCACCTCGCGCTGCCGGGGCGAGAACCAGTCCAGCTCGCACCAGGTCGCCAGGCCCAGATACCAGTCGCGGTGCCGCCGCCGCAGCCGTACCGCGTCCCCCGTCGCCTCCAGCCAGTCGGCGCCGTAGGCCCGGACCGTGTCCAGCATCCGGTAGCGGGGGCCCGTCGGTGTCTCCTCGCGGGAGATCACCGACTGCGCGAGCAGCTCCGCGAGCACGTCCAGGACGTCCTCGGCGGCCAGCCCGTCCCCGCTGCACACGTACTCGGCCGCCTCCAGGTCGAAGGTCTGCGCGAACACCGAGAGCCGCGCCCACAGCAGCCGCTCGGCCGGAGTGCACAGCTCATGGCTCCAGCCGATCGCTGTGCGCAGCGTCTGATGGCGGGGGAGGGCGTCCCGGCCGCCGCCGGTCAGCAGCCGGAACCGGTCGTCAAGACGCTCCAGCAGCTGAGCCGGTGACAGCGCCCGCAGCCGTCCCGCGGCCAGCTCAAGAGCCAGCGGGATCCCCTCCAGCCGGACGCACAGCTCCCGCACCACCGGGCAGTCACCCGTCTCCAGCCCGTGCTGCCGGGCCCGGTCCGCGAACAGCTCCACCGCCTCGTCCTCGGCGAGCGGTGCCAGCGGGAACAGCCGCTCGCCCGTCAGGCCCAGCGGACGCCGCCCCACGGCCAGCACCCGCAGCCCCGGCAGCCTGCGCAGCAGCTCGGACACCAGCTCGGCGCAGGCCCCCACCAGGTGCTCGAACCCGTCCAGCACCAGCAGGACGCGGCGGCCGGCGAGACGGTCGAGCAGGATCTCCCGGGGCAGTCGGGTGGTGTGGTCGGTCAGCCCCAGCGCCTCCACGACCGCGTACTCCACGAACTGCGGATCCCGGACCGGCGCCAGCTCGACCCGCCACACCCCGTCCGGCGGCGCCGACCGCGCCGCCGCCCGTACGGCCAGCCGGGACTTGCCCACTCCGCCGACCCCGGTCACCGTCATCAGCCGGGCCGCCTCCATCGCCTCGGCCAGCTCGGCGAGTTCGGCCGAGCGCCCGACGAAAGAGGTGAGTTCAAGGGGCAGATCGCCGTCCGCGGACGGGCCGGGGCGCTGAGGACCTCGCATGGGACACGGAGCGTACTGAACCGTGTTCATTCCGTACAATCGCTTCCCGCAACTCCGCCGTCCGCCGACCCGTAATCCGGTACGGAGCGCCACCCGTGGCGCGATAGGCTCGGTGCACTGCTTTTTCATGGTTCCGATGTTCAGAGCACGTTTCAGGGAGCGGGTGCGCACAGTGTCCGGTGGAGAGGTGGCCGGGATCCTGGTGGCCGTCTTCTGGGCGATCCTGGTCTCCTTCCTCGCCGTCGCACTGGCGAGGCTGGCCCAGACGCTCAAGGCGACCACCAAGCTCGTGGCGGACGTGACCGACCAGGCCGTCCCGCTGCTCGCCGACGCCTCCGCGGCCGTGCGCTCCGCGCAGACCCAGATCGACCGGGTCGACGCGATCGCCTCCGACGTCCAGGAGGTCACGTCGAACGCCTCCGCGCTGTCGACCACCGTCGCCTCCACCTTCGGCGGCCCGCTGGTCAAGGTCGCGGCCTTCGGCTACGGCGTGCGCCGGGCGATCGGCGGCCGCAAGGAGAACGTGCCCGCCAAGGAGCCCAGGCGTACCGTGATCGTGGGCCGTACGGTCCCGGCGGCACGGAAGCGGAGCAACCGGGGAAAGAAGGACTGACCGAGCGATGTTCCGCCGTACGTTCTGGTTCACCACGGGTGTCGCCGCCGGTGTGTGGGCCACCACCAAGGTCAACCGCAAGCTGAAGCAGCTGACCCCCGAGAGCCTCGCCGCGACCGCGGCCAACAAGGCCCTGGAGACCGGTCAGCGCCTGAAGGACCGCGCGGTCGGCTTCGCGCTCGACGTCCGCGACAACATGGCGCAGCGGGAGTCCGAGCTGGAGGAGGCGCTGGGTATCCAGGAGAACCCCGAACTCCCCGCGCCCCGGCGGTACGCCGCCATCGAGAACGACCGCAGCAACCCGAAGTACATCGAGAACACGACGTACTCGTACAACCGGAATGAGGACCACTGATGGAGTCGGCCGAGATTCGCCGCCGCTGGCTGAGCTTCTTCGAGGAGCGCGGGCACACCGTCGTCCCTTCGGCGTCGCTCATCGCGGACGACCCGACTCTGCTCCTCGTCCCCGCCGGCATGGTGCCCTTCAAGCCCTACTTCCTTGGTGAGGTCAAGCCGCCGTTCGACCGCGCCACCAGCGTGCAGAAGTGCGTGCGCACGCCCGACATCGAAGAGGTCGGCAAGACCACGCGCCACGGCACGTTCTTCCAGATGTGCGGCAACTTCTCCTTCGGCGACTACTTCAAGGAAGGCGCCATCAAGTACGCCTGGGAGCTGCTCACCAGCCCCCAGGACAAGGGTGGTTACGGCCTGGAGCCGGAGAAGCTCTGGATCACCGTCTACAAGGACGACGACGAGGCCGAGCGCATCTGGCACGAGGTCGTCGGTGTGCCGAAGGAGCGCATCCAGCGCCTCGGCATGAAGGACAACTACTGGTCCATGGGCGTCCCCGGACCCTGTGGCCCCTGTTCCGAGATCAACTACGACCGCGGCCCCGAGTTCGGCGTCGAGGGCGGCCCCGCCGTCAACGACGAGCGGTACGTGGAGATCTGGAACCTCGTCTTCATGCAGTACGAGCGCGGCGAGGGCATCGGCAAGGACAACTTCGAGATCCTCGGCGAGCTGCCGAGCAAGAACATCGACACGGGCCTCGGCATGGAGCGCCTCGCCATGATTCTGCAGGGCGTGCAGAACATGTACGAGATCGACACCTCCATGGCCGTCATCAAGAAGGCCACCGAGCTGACCGGCGTGGCCTACGGCGACGCCCACGACTCGGACGTCTCGCTGCGTGTGGTCACCGACCACATGCGTACGTCGGTGATGCTCATCGGCGACGGTGTCACCCCCGGCAACGAGGGCCGCGGCTACGTCCTGCGCCGCATCATGCGCCGCGCCATCCGCAACATGCGCCTGCTGGGCGCCACCGGTCCGGTCGTCCTCGACCTGGTCGACACCGTCATCGCCATGATGGGTCAGCAGTACCCGGAGCTGGTCACCGACCGCGAGCGCATCGAGAAGGTCGCCCTCGCCGAGGAGAACGCCTTCCTCAAGACGCTGAAGGCCGGCACCAACATCCTCGACACCGCCGTCACCGAGACCAAGCAGGCCGGCTCCACGGTGCTGCCCGGCGACAAGGCGTTCCTGCTCCACGACACCTGGGGCTTCCCGATCGACCTCACCCTGGAGATGGCCGCCGAGCAGGGGCTGTCCGTGGACGAGGACGGCTTCCGCCGCCTGATGAAGGAGCAGCGGGAGCGCGCCAAGGCCGACGCCCAGGCCAAGAAGACCGGCCACGCCGGCGCCGGTGCCTACCGCGAGATCGCCGACAGGACCGGCGAGACCGACTTCATCGGCTACACCGACACCGAGGGCGAGACCACGATCGTCGGCATCCTCGTCGACGGCGTCTCCTCTCCGGCCGCCACCGAGGGCGACGAGGTCGAGATCGTCCTCGACCGCACCCCGTTCTACGCCGAGGGCGGCGGCCAGATCGGCGACACCGGCCGCATCAAGGTCGACTCCGGTGCCGTGATCGAGATCCGCGACTGCCAGAAGCCGGTCCCGGGCGTGTACGTCCACAAGGGTGTCGTGCAGGTCGGCGAGGTCACGGTCGGTGCCAAGGCCCACGCCTCGATCGACCACCGCCGCCGCAAGGCCATCGCCCGCGCCCACTCGGCCACCCACCTGACCCACCAGGCCCTGCGCGACGCCCTCGGCCCGACGGCCGCCCAGGCCGGTTCCGAGAACCAGCCCGGCCGCTTCCGCTTCGACTTCGGCTCCCCGTCCGCCGTCCCGACGGCCGTGATGACCGACGTCGAACAGAAGATCAACGAGGTGCTCGCCCGCGACCTCGACGTGCACGCCGAGATCATGGGCATCGACGAGGCCAAGAAGCAGGGCGCCATCGCCGAGTTCGGCGAGAAGTACGGCGACCGGGTCCGCGTCGTGACCATCGGCGACTTCTCCAAGGAGCTGTGCGGCGGCACGCACGTGCACAACACCGCCCAGCTGGGCCTGGTGAAGCTGCTCGGCGAGTCCTCCATCGGCTCGGGTGTCCGCCGTATCGAGGCCCTGGTCGGCGTCGACGCCTATAACTTCCTCGCCCGCGAGCACACGGTCGTCGCCCAGCTCCAGGAGCTGATCAAGGGCCGCCCGGAGGAGCTCCCGGAGAAGGTCTCCGCCATGCTCGGCAAGCTGAAGGATGCCGAGAAGGAGATCGAGAAGTTCCGCGCCGAGAAGGTGCTGCAGGCCGCCGCCGGTCTCGCCGGGTCCGCCAAGGACATCCGCGGCATCGCCCTGGTCACCGGCCAGGTCCCGGACGGCACCACGCCGGACGACCTGCGCAAGCTGGTCCTCGACGTGCGCGGCCGCATCCAGGGCGGCCGGGCCGCCGTGGTCGCCCTCTTCACGGTGAACAACGGCAAGCCGCTGACGGTCATCGCCACCAACGAGGCCGCCCGCGAGCGCGGTCTCAAGGCCGGTGACCTGGTCCGTACCGCCGCCAAGACCCTCGGCGGCGGCGGTGGCGGCAAGCCGGACGTCGCCCAGGGCGGCGGCCAGAACCCGGCCGCCGTCGGCGAGGCCGTCGAGGCCGTCGAGCGACTCGTCGCCGACACCGCCAAGTGACAGCCGAGTAAGGAAACGGTCGGAAATGCGCAGAGGACGCCGACTCTCGATCGACGTCGGGGACGCCCGGATCGGGGTCGCCTCGTGTGACCCCGACGGGATCCTCGCCACTCCGGTGGAGACCGTCCCCGGCCGGGACATCCCGGCCGCCCACCGCCGGCTCAGGCAGCTGGTGGAGGAGTACGAACCGATCGAGGTCGTCGTCGGACTCCCTCGCTCCCTCAAGGGGGGCGAGGGCCCCGCCGCCCTGAAGGTCCGCACCTTCGCCCAGGAACTCGCCAAGGGCATCGAGCCCGTTCCGGTCCGGCTGGTGGACGAGCGGATGACGACCGTGACGGCCAGTCAGGGACTGCGTGCCTCGGGGGTGAAATCCAAGAAGGGCCGGGCCGTCATCGACCAGGCAGCAGCCGTCATCATCCTGCAGCAGGCCCTGGAATCCGAACGGGTGTCAGGTAAAGCACCCGGCGAGGGCGTCGAAGTGGTCATCTGATCGCGATACGGTAACGTTCCGCGCGATGCGGCGGTGTTCGAACAGCCGCCGCACAGCAAGAGGCGGAACGGAAGCCGGTGCACCGGCCGAGCGACCGTCGGCCTCGCGGCTCTAGGGGATCGATGACTGAGTATGGCCGGGGCCCTGGCCCCGAACCGTGGCATCCGGAGGACCCGTTGTACGGGGACGACGGATGGGGCGGACAGCAGGCCCACGTGGGTCAGCAGTCCCCCTACGGCGGCCAGCCACAGCAGCAGTACCCGCAGCCGCAGTACGGCGACTGGACCCAGGGCCAGCAGTCCGGGTACGACCAGCAGCAGTACCAGTACTACGACGAACAGGGCCATCAGCAGTACGCCGGTCAGGACCAGCAGTTCGCCGGTCAGGACCAGCAGCAGTACGCGGTGCACACCCCGCAGCAGTACCAGCACCAGGGCGGCTGGGACGCGACCGGCACGCACGGCCATGTGCCGTACGCGGCCGACCCCGGCGACCCGTACGGCCAGCAGCCGGTGGCCTACGGCGGAGAGCAGCCCGACTTCTACGGCACCGAGGACGCCTACCCGCCGCCGGTGCCGCCCGGCCGCAGGAGCCCCGAGCCTAAAACGGACCCGGACCCCGAGACCGGCTGGGACCCGGGTGAGGACCAGGGCGAACACGCCTTCTTCGCCGGGGGCGGCGACGACGAGGACGACGAGGCGGAGAGCCGGTCCGGCCGTGGCGAACGGCGCGGCAAGAAACCCGTCAAGAGCAAGAAACGGCGCACCGGCTGCGCCTGCATGGTGGTCGTCCTGGTCTTCGGCGGTGGCCTCGGCACGGTCGGCTACTTCGGCTGGAAGTACTACCAAAATCGTTTCGGCCCGGCCCCTGACTACGCGGGCAGCGGAAACGGCGAACAGGTCACGGTCACCATCCCGAAGGGTGCCGGCGGCTGGGAGATCGGACAGAAGCTGAGGGAGGCGGGCGTCGTCGAGAGTGCGGACGCGTTCGTCTCCGCACTGCAGGCGAACCCCAAGGGCAAGGGGCTCCAGGAAGGCGTCTATACGCTGGAGAAGCAGATGTCCGCCGCCAGCGCGGTCCAGTTGATGCTCGACCCGAAGAGTCAGAACAACGTGATCGTCACGCCCGGCGAGCGTAACGCGGGCGTCTACGCGGCGATCGACAAGAAACTCCAACTGTCCACCGGAACCACCCGGAAGATCGCTAAGCAGCAGTCCAGGAAACTCGGTCTGCCGAGCTGGGCGCAGAGCAGCGGTCAGGTCCAGGACCCGCTGGAGGGCTTCCTGTTCCCGGGCACCTATGCGGCCGCGAAGGGTATGAAGCCCGACGCGATCCTGAAGCAGATGGTCACCCAGGCCAAGGAGAAGTACGCCGCCTACGACCTGCAGACGAAGGCCAAGGCGCTGGGTCTGAACAACGCGTTCCAGCTCGTCACGGTCATGAGCCTGGTCCAGGCCGAGGGCAAGACGCACGACGACTTCCGCAAGATGGCGGAAGTGGTCTACAACCGTCTGAAGCCCACCAACACCGAGACCAACCAGCTGCTCCAGTTCGACTCGACGTACAACTATCTCAAGGGCACGAGCAACATCCACATCTCCGAAAAGGAGATCAACAGCAACCAGAGCCCGTACAACACCTACACCCACAAGGGCCTTCCGCCCGGTCCGATCGGCAACCCCGGTGAGGACGCGATGAAGGCGGCACTGAATCCGACCCGCGACGGCTGGATCTATTTCGTGGCGACCGACGGTACGACCAATACCGAATTCGCCAAGACCTACGCCGAATTCCAGCAGCTCAAGGACAAATTCAATGCCACCTCGGGCAACTGACGCCCGCCGGGCCGCCGTACTCGGTAAGCCCATCGCCCACTCCCTCTCCCCGGTGCTGCACCGGGCGGCCTACGACGCACTCGGGCTCACCGACTGGTCGTACGGCCGCTTCGAGATCGACGAGGACACCCTGCCCGACTTCATCGAGAAGCTCGGGCCGGAGTGGGCGGGGCTGTCGCTGACCATGCCGCTGAAGCGGGCGGTCATCCCGCTGGTCGACGAGATCAGCGAGACCGCCGCCTCGGTCGACGCCGTCAACACGGTGGTCTTCACCGAGGACGGCCGCCGCATCGGCGACAACACCGACATCCCGGGCATGGTGGCCGCCCTGCGCGAGCACGGCATCGAACAGGTCGACTCCGCCGCGATCCTCGGCGCCGGCGCCACCGCCTCCTCGGCCCTGGCCGCGCTCGCCCGGATCTGCACCGGCGAGGTCGTCGCCTACGTCCGCAGCGAGGCCCGCGCCGCCGAGATGCGCCAGTGGGGCGAGCGGCTCGACGTGGACGTCCGTACGGCGGACTGGGCGGACGCCCAGCAGGCCCTGAAGGCCCCCCTGGTGATCGCCACCACCCCGGCCGGCACCACCGACGCCCTCGCCGCCGCCGTACCCGAGCGCCCCGCCACCCTCTTCGACGTGCTCTACGAGCCCTGGCCCACCGAGCTGGCGGCCCGCTGGTCGATGTTCGGCGGCGCCGTCGTCAGCGGCCTGGACCTGCTCGTCCACCAGGCCGTTCTCCAGGTCGAGCAGATGACCGGCGTCTCCCCGGCACCCCTGGAAGCCATGCGGCACGCCGGCGAGAAGGCGCTCGCCGCGCGCTGAACGGCCGCCTCCGCTCCGCCGCTCCGTCCCGCCTGCTGGACCAGCGGCCGGATACCGCCCCCGGACGTGGGAGGATCGGAGGTGGCGGACCGGGGTCGCGCACCCGGTCGCGCCGTCGCCGTACGCGAGGACGCGCGTACTCAGGGCAGTACCGGGCGCGAACACTGAGGAGCACCGTTGAGCAGGCTGCGTTGGCTGACCGCGGGGGAGTCCCACGGTCCCGCACTTGTCGCGACGCTGGAGGGGCTTCCCGCCGGCGTGCCGATCACCACGGAGATGGTGGCGGACCACCTGGCGCGGCGGCGGCTCGGCTATGGCCGCGGTGCGCGGATGAAGTTCGAGCGTGACGAGGTCACCTTCCTGGGTGGTGTCCGGCACGGTCTCACCCTCGGCTCCCCGATCGCGGTCATGGTGGGCAACACCGAGTGGCCCAAGTGGGAGCAGGTCATGGCGGCCGACCCGGTCGACCCCGAGATCCTCGACGGCCTCGCCCGCAACGCGCCGCTGACCCGGCCCCGGCCCGGCCACGCCGACCTCGCCGGCATGCAGAAGTACGGCTTCGACGAGGCCCGCCCGATCCTGGAGCGCGCCTCCGCCCGTGAGACCGCCGCGCGTGTGGCGCTCGGCGCCGTCGCCCGCTCCTACCTGAAGGAGACGGCCGGCATCGAGATCGTCTCCCACGTCGTCGAGCTGGCCTCCGCCAAGGCCCCCTACGGCGTCTACCCGACCCCGGCCGACGTCGAGAAGCTGGACGCCGACCCGGTGCGCTGCCTGGACGCCGACGCGTCGAAGGCGATGGTCGCGGAGATCGACCAGGCCCACAAGGACGGCGACACGCTCGGCGGCGTGGTCGAGGTGCTCGCCTACGGCGTCCCGGTCGGCCTCGGCTCGCACGTGCACTGGGACCGCCGGCTGGACGCCCGGCTGGCCGCCGCCCTCATGGGCATCCAGGCGATCAAGGGCGTCGAGGTCGGCGACGGCTTCGAGCTGGCCCGGGTGCCCGGCTCCAAGGCGCACGACGAGATCCTCACCACCCCCGAGGGCATCAAGCGGTCCAGCGGACGCTCCGGGGGCACCGAGGGTGGTCTGAGCACCGGCGAGCTGCTGCGCGTACGCGCCGCGATGAAGCCGATCGCGACCGTGCCCCGGGCCCTGCAGACCATCGACGTCGCCACCGGCGAGGCCGCCCAGGCCCACCACCAGCGCTCCGACGTGTGCGCGGTCCCGGCCGCCGGCATCGTCGCCGAGGCCATGGTGGCACTCGTCCTCGCCGACGCCGTCGCGGAGAAGTTCGGCGGCGACTCCGTCCCGGAGACCCGGCGGAACGTGCAGTCGTACCTCGACAACCTCGCCATCCGGTGACCGCCATGACCGCGGTCGTACTGGTCGGCCCGATGGGCGTGGGCAAGTCCACCGTCGGGCGGCTGCTGGCCGAGCGGCTCGGGGTCGGCTACCGGGACACCGACGACGACATCGTCGCCGTCGAGGGCCGGACCATCGCCGAGATCTTTGTGGACGACGGCGAGCCCGCCTTCCGCGCGATCGAGAAGCGCACGGTGCACTCCGCGCTCGCCGAGCACGAGGGCGTCCTCGCGCTCGGCGGCGGGGCGATCCTCGACGCGGACACGCGCGCGCTGCTCGCCGGACACCGGGTGGTCTACCTCTCCATGGACGTGGAGGAGGCGGTCAAGCGCACCGGCCTCAACGCGGCCCGCCCGCTGCTCGCGGTCAACCCGCGCAAGCAGTGGCGCGAGCTGATGGAGGCCCGCCGTCACCTGTACGAGGAGGTCGCCACCGCCGTCGTACCGACCGACGGCCGCACCCCCGAAGAGGTCACCCAACAGGCGCTGGACGCACTGGAGTTGAAGGAAGCATGAGCGAGGCAGTCACCCGGATCCAGGTCGCCGGCACCGCGGGCACCGACCCGTACGAGGTGCTGGTCGGCCGGCAACTCCTGGGCGAGCTGGCCGGGTTGATCGGGCCGAAGGCACAGCGTGTCGCGGTGATCCACCCCGAGGCACTCGCCGAGACCGGCGACGCACTGCGCGCCGACCTGGCCGAGCAGGGCTACGAGGCCGTCGCCATCCAGGTGCCCAACGCGGAGGAGGCCAAGACCGCCGAGGTCGCCGCCTACTGCTGGAAGGCGCTGGGCCAGTCCAACTTCACCCGCTCCGACCTCATCGTCGGGGTGGGCGGCGGTGCGACGACTGACCTCGCGGGCTTCGTCGCCGCGACCTGGCTGCGCGGGGTGCGCTGGATCGCCGTCCCGACCACCGTGCTGGCCATGGTGGACGCGGCGGTCGGCGGCAAGACCGGCATCAACACCGCCGAGGGCAAGAACCTGGTGGGCGCGTTCCATCCGCCGGCCGGTGTGCTGTGCGACCTGGCCGCGCTGGACTCCCTCCCGGTCAACGACTACGTCTCCGGGCTCGCGGAGATCATCAAGGCCGGCTTCATCTCCGACCCGGTGATCCTGGACCTCGTCGAGGCCGACCCCGAGGCGGCCCGTACTCCGGCCGGCCCGCACACGGCCGAGCTGATCGAGCGCTCGATCCGGGTCAAGGCGGACGTCGTCTCCTCCGATCTGAAGGAGTCCGGCCTGCGGGAGATCCTGAACTACGGCCACACGCTCGGCCACGCGATCGAGAAGAACGAGCGCTACAAGTGGCGGCACGGCGCCGCGGTCGCGGTCGGTATGCACTTCGCCGCCGAACTGGGCCGTCTGGCGGGCCGGTTGGACGACGCGACGGCGGACCGCCACCGCACTGTCCTGGAGTCGGTCGGCCTGCCGCTGCACTACCGCTACGACCAGTGGCCCAAGCTGCTGGAGACGATGAAGGTCGACAAGAAGTCCCGCGGTAACCTGCTGCGCTTCATCGTGCTGGACGGGCTGGCGAAGCCGACCGTCCTGGAGGGCCCGGACCCGGCCGTCCTCCTCGCCGCCTACGGAGAAGTGGGCCAGTAAGTACTCCGCTGTTCCCTTCCGCCCGATTCCCTTCCCGGGCCGGGCACTTCGGACCGCCCCCGGTCGTTTCACCAAACGACGGCCGGGGGCGGTACCGTTCGGTAGGGAGCGGGCTCCGTACCCGCCTGCCAGCGCCAAATGTGTGTACGAGACGGAGTGGCAACGGATGCAGCACGCAGTGGGGTCTCCGCTGCCGCCGCCCCACCAGCCGGGGCAGGGACCGCACGCCGGCTGGGCGTCGGCCGCACACCACCCGGGAGCCCCACAGGGTCCCGCACCCGTGCCCCCGCCGCCACCCGGCTTCCCCGGGGCCGGACCTGGATCCGTACCTCCCGCACCCCCCGTCGGCCCCATGCCGCCCGCGCCCCCGCAGCGCGCCCCCGCCCCGCCGCCCCCCGACACGACCGGTCACGTACCGCTGCCGCCCGGTGGCCCGGTCGGTGTCCCCACCGCACCGCCGGCCGCGGCCGCGGTCCCGGACCCCACGGCCACCACGCTGGCCGTCCTGCTGATCGGCCCCGCGGGCGCGGGCAAGACGAGCGTCGCCAAGTACTGGGCGGACCACCGCCGGGTGCCCACCGCCCACATCAGCCTGGACGACGTACGCGAATGGGTCCGCGCGGGCTATGCGAACCCGCAGTCCGGGTGGAACGACAACTCCGAGGCCCAGTACCGCCTGGCCCGCCGCACCTGCGGCTTCGCCGCCCGGAACTTCCTGGCCAACGGGATCTCCTGCATCCTCGACGACGCCGTCTTCCCGGACCGCCCCGTCGTGGGCCTGGGGGGCTGGAAACGGCACGTCGGCCCGGGCCTGCTCCCGGTCGTCCTCCTCCCCGGTCTCGACATCGTCCTGGAACGCAACGCCGAGCGCTCCGGCAACCGCCGCCTCACCGACGAGGAGGTGGCCCGCATCCACGGCCGCATGGCCGGCTGGTACGGCTCAGGCCTCCCGATCATCGACAACTCCCAGCTGGACGTTCCCGGCACGGCCCGAGTACTGGACGACGTCCTGGCGAGGGCGATAGCGAGCCCACCGAGCTGGTGAGCAAGGGGCGACTGGTCCGACTCAAGGGGCGCGGGGCTGTATCGATATGCGGCTCCGCCGCGTGGGCGCGACAAGCCCCCACCCGTCCGCACCCGGCGATCAACCGCACCCCCCCACCGACCCCACTCGGCCCCTACCAACCGGCACAAACCGCCCAAAACTCCTACGCTCATCTCATGTCAGAGGTGTACGCGACCCGCCGAGCCCAGCTCAGGGAACGCTGCAACGCGGCCGGCACCGCGGCAGCGCTCATCTCACGCCCTGCCAACGTGCGCTATCTCGCCGCCGCGGCCCCGCAGGGCGCCGTACTGCTGCTGGGCAAGAGCCAGGACCTGCTGGTCTGCGCCGGCCCGCTGGACGACCGGCCGACCGAGGGCCGCCCCGACGAGACACTGGCGCTGCACGTCCTTCCCGCACCCGGGGGCGACTCCGCCGTGGCAGCCGCCGATCTCGCCGGCGGCCAGGGCGCCGAATCCCTCGCCGTGGAGGAACACCACCTCACCGTCGCCCGCCACCGGGCCCTCTCCGCCGCCGCCCCAAGGCTGCGCCTCGCCGACCTGGGCGGAGCCGTCGAGCAGCTCAGGGTCGTCAAGGACGAGGAGGAGATCTCCTGCCTCCGCATCGGCGCCGAGATCGCCGACCAGGCCCTCGGTGAGCTGCTGGAGTCCATCCTGGTCGGCCGCACCGAACGGCACCTCGCGCTGGAGCTGGAACGGCGCCTGGTCGACCATGGCGCCGACGGCCCGGCGTTCCCCACCTCCGTGGCCACCGGCCCGAACTCCGGCCGCCGCGGCCACCGCCCCACCGACCGCCGGGTGGAGGAGGGCGACTTCCTCTCCGTCTGTCTGGGCGCCACCTATCGCGGCTACCGCTGCGAGATCGGCCGTACCTTCGTCATCGGCACCTCGCCCGCCGACTGGCAGATCGAGCTGTACGACCTCGTCTTCGCTGCCCAGCGCGCCGGACGAGAGGCCCTGGCGCCCGGCGCCGCCTACCGCGAGGTCGACCGTGCGGCACGCCAGGTGCTGGGCTCCGCAGGCTATGCTGAGGCTCTACCACCGCTGACGGGACACGGCGTCGGACTCGAAATCGACGAGGACCCGCAGCTGGCCCCTGCGGCCATGGGTAAACTGGACGCTTGCGTGCCGGTCACCGTCGAACCGGGGGTTCACCTCCCGGGCCGGGGCGGCGTCCGGATCGATGACACGCTCGTCGTACGCCCTGAGGCGGACGGCGGACCCGAGCTACTCACCATCACGACCAAGGAGCTGCTCGCGCTCTAGCCTCGCGCTGTGCGCATGCCCCGGGGTCGTACGTCAGTCCAGGAGATTCCGCAACCGTGGCTTCCACGAACGACCTCAAGAACGGCCTGGTGCTCAAGCTCGAAGGCGGCCAGCTCTGGTCCGTCGTCGAGTTCCAGCACGTCAAGCCCGGCAAGGGCCCGGCCTTCGTGCGCACCAAGCTCAAGAACGTGCTGTCCGGCAAGGTGGTCGACAAGACCTTCAACGCCGGCGTCAAGGTCGAGACGGCCACTGTCGACAAGCGCGACATGCAGTTCTCGTACATGGACGGCGACTACTTCGTCTTCATGGACATGGAGACCTACGACCAGCTGATGGTCGACCGCAAGGCCGTCGGCGACGCCGCCAACTTCCTCATCGAGGGCTTCACGGCCACCGTGGCGCAGCACGAGGGCGAGGTGCTCTTCGTCGAGCTCCCGGCCGCCGTCGAGCTGACCATCCAGGAGACCGAGCCGGGTGTCCAGGGCGACCGCTCCACCGGTGGCACCAAGCCCGCCATCCTGGAGACCGGCCACCAGATCCAGGTTCCCCTCTTCATCACCACCGGTGAGAAGATCAAGGTCGACACCCGTACGAGCGACTACCTCGGCCGGGTGAACAGCTAACCGTGGCTGCCCGCAACACGGCCCGCAAACGCGCCTTCCAGATCCTCTTCGAGGGCGACCAGCGCGACGCCGACGTCCTGACGGTCCTCGCGGACTGGATCCGGCTCTCCCGGTCCGACACCCGGCAGCCGCCGGTGAGCGAGTACACGATGCAGCTGGTCGAGGGCTACGCGGAGCACGCGAGGCGCATCGACGACCTGATCTCCCAGTACGCGGTGGGCTGGACGCTCGACCGGATGCCGGTCGTCGACCGCAACATCCTGCGTCTGGGCGCCTACGAGCTGATCTGGGTGGACGAGACCCCGGACGCCGTCGTCCTGGACGAGATGGTGCAGATCGCCAAGGAGTTCTCCACGGACGAGTCGCCCTCGTTCGTCAACGGCCTGCTCGGCCGGCTCAAGGAGCTGAAGCCGTCGCTGCGCCGGGACGAGGCGTAAGGCGGTACGACAAGCGCCGGAGGGCCCGCAGCACGACTGCTGCGGGCCCTCCGGCGTATCCGTACCTCCGCGCCCTGCCAAGCGCGCAGAAAGCCGCCGGGGTGGCCGGAACCATACGGTTCCGGCCACCCCGGCGGCACGTTTCTGCTCAGGCGCTGCAGGCGGTCACGCCTCTTCGTGCGTGGCCACCGCGCGGCGCGCGTCCGCGTCCAGGACACCCCAGCTGATCAGCTGCTCGGTGAGGACCGAGGGGGACTGGTCGTAGATGACGGCGAGGGTGCGCAGGTCGTCCTGGCGGATCGAGAGCACCTTGCCGTTGTAGTCGCCGCGCTGGGACTGGATCGTCGCCGCGTAGCGCTGCAGGGGACCCGCCTTCTCGGCCGGCACGGTGGCCAGCCGCTCCAGGTCGAGGACCAGCTTCGGCGGCGGCTCGGCGGCGCCGCCCGGCGTGGTGCCCGGCAGGAGCTCCTGTACCGGGACGCCATAGAAATCGGCCAGCTCGGCGAGGCGCTGCACGGTCACGGCACGGTCACCGCGCTCATATGAACCGACCACCACGGCCTTCCAGCGCCCCTGGGACTTCTCCTCGACACCGTGGAGGGAAAGGCCCTGCTGGGTGCGGATGGCCCGGAGCTTGGCCCCGAGCTGTTTGGCGTATTCGCTGGACATATAGCTCCCCGGACACTGTGTCGACGCGGTCGGTTGGGTTTCCCGCCGCGCGGCTGGTAACTCACTGTGAGGTTACGCAGCGTGACTCTCATGCGTCAAGCCGAATGGTCCACACCGACTCTTCCGTGGTAGTGGCACCCGATTGCGCCAGGCGGGTGATCGACGCCCGCCTGGGACCTGCTACGGTAGATGGCGCAAATCCGACGTCCTTTAAGGTCCGTCCCGTGAGGCGGAGAAGGAGGTCCGTTTCGTATGGACTCGCAAGCGAACTCGCATGCATCCGATGCGCGGCCCGTACTCGAAGGCCCCGACATCGCACGGGTGCTGACCCGTATTGCCCACGAGATCGTCGAGCGCGCCAAGGGCGCCGACGACGTGGTGCTCCTCGGCATTCCGACCCGGGGTGTCTTCCTCGCCCAGCGGCTCGCCGCCAAGCTGGAGCAGATCACCGACCGCAAGGTCCCCGTCGGCTCGCTCGACATCACCATGTACCGCGACGACCTGCGCATGCACCCGCCGCGTGCGCTGGCCCGCACCGAGATCCCCGGTGACGGCATCGACGGCCGTCTGGTCGTCCTCGTCGACGACGTGCTCTTCTCCGGGCGCACCATCCGTGCCGCCCTCGACGCCCTGAACGACATCGGGCGCCCGCGCGCGGTGCAGCTCGCGGTCCTGGTCGACCGCGGCCACCGCGAACTGCCCATCCGCGCCGACTACGTCGGCAAGAACCTCCCCACGTCGCTGCGGGAGACGGTCAAGGTCCAGCTCGCCGAGGAGGACGGTCGCGACACCGTGCTGCTCGGTGTGAAGCCGGCCGACCAGTAGCAAGTCAGGCGCGCACGGCCGCTTCGGCGTGCCGACACGCGCACCGGTTTGCCCTAATCCTCCCGAATGAACTGCCTTACGGAGCCTGACAGATGCAGCGTCATCTCATCTCGGCCGCCGACCTCACCCGCGACGACGCCGTCCTGATCCTCGACACCGCCGAGGAGATGGCCCGGGTGGCCGACCGGCCGATCAAGAAGCTGCCGACCCTGCGCGGCCGCACGATCGTCAACCTCTTCTTCGAGGACTCCACCCGCACCCGGATCTCCTTCGAGGCCGCCGAGAAGCGGCTGTCCGCGGACGTCATCAACTTCTCCGCCAAGGGTTCCAGCGTCTCCAAGGGCGAGTCCCTGAAGGACACCGCCCAGACCCTGGAGGCCATGGGCGTCGACGCCGTCGTCATCCGGCACGGCGCCTCCGGAGCCCCCTACCGCCTGGCCACCTCCGGCTGGATCGACGCGGCCGTCATCAACGCCGGCGACGGCACCCACCAGCACCCCACGCAGGCCCTGCTGGACGCCTTCACCATGCGCCGCCGCCTGGTCGGCCGGGACGCCGGCCTCGGCCAGGACCTGGCCGGCAAGCGGATCACCATCGTCGGCGACGTCCTGCACAGCCGGGTCGCCCGCTCCAACGTCGACCTGCTGCACACCCTCGGCGCCGAGGTCACCCTCGTCGCCCCGCCGACCCTGGTGCCGGTCGGCGTCGAGACCTGGCCGTGCGAGGTGTCGTACGACCTCGACAGCACCCTGCCGAAGTCCGACGCGGTGATGATGCTCCGGGTCCAGCGGGAGCGCATGAACGCCGCCTTCTTCCCGACCGAGCGCGAGTACTCGCGGCGCTACGGACTCGACGGCGAGCGCATGGCGAAGATGCCCGAGCACGCCATCGTGATGCACCCCGGCCCGATGGTCCGCGGCATGGAGATCACCGCCGAGGTCGCCGACTCCGAGCGCTGCACCGTGGTCGAGCAGGTCGCGAACGGCGTCTCCATCCGGATGGCCGTCCTGTACCTGCTGCTCGGTGGAAACGAGCCCGCCGTCGCCCACCCGTCGCCCACCACCACCCTTGCATCGAGGCGCTTCGCGCCCGCCTCTGAATTCCGCACCAACGAGGAGAAGTAAGACCATGAGCAAGATCCTTATCCGTGGTGCGAAGGTGCTCGGCGGCGAGCCGCAGGACGTGCTGATCGACGGTGAGACGATCGCCGAGGTGGGCGTCGGTCTCAGCGCAGAGGGCGCCGAGGTGGTCGAGGCCGGCGGCAAGGTGCTCCTGCCGGGCCTGGTCGACCTGCACACCCACCTGCGCGAGCCGGGCCGCGAGGACTCCGAGACCGTCCTGACCGGCACGCGCGCGGCCGCCTCCGGCGGCTACACCGCCGTGTTCGCCATGGCCAACACCTTCCCGGTCGCCGACACGGCCGGTGTGGTCGAGCAGGTCTACCGGCTCGGCCAGGAGCACGGCTACTGCGACGTCCAGCCCATCGGCGCCGTCACCGTCGGCCTGGAGGGCAGGAAGCTCGCCGAGCTGGGCGCCATGCACGAGTCCGCCGCCGGGGTCACCGTCTTCTCCGACGACGGCAAGTGCGTGGACGACGCCGTGATCATGCGCCGCGCGCTGGAGTACGTGAAGGCCTTCGGCGGTGTCGTCGCCCAGCACGCGCAGGAGCCGCGGCTCACCGAGGGCGCCCAGATGAACGAGGGCGTCGTCTCCGCCGAGCTGGGCCTGGGCGGCTGGCCGGCCGTCGCCGAGGAGTCGGTCATCGCCCGGGACGTGCTGCTCGCCGAGCACGTCGGCTCCCGCGTCCACATCTGCCACCTTTCGACCGCGGGCTCGGTGGAGATCGTCCGCTGGGCCAAGTCCCGCGGCATCCAGGTCACCGCCGAGGTCACCCCGCACCACCTGCTGCTCACCGACGAGCTGGTGCGCACCTACAACCCCGTCTACAAGGTCAACCCGCCGCTGCGCACCGAGCGGGACGTGCACGCCCTGCGCGAGGCGCTCGCCGACGGCACGATCGACATCGTCGCCACCGACCACGCCCCGCACCCGCACGAGGACAAGGACTGCGAGTGGGCCGCGGCCGCCATGGGCATGGTCGGTCTGGAGACCGCGTTGTCAGTGGTCCAGGAGACCATGGTCGACACGGGTCTGCTGGACTGGGCCGGCGTCGCCGACCGCATGTCCGTCAAGCCCGCGCAGATCGGACAGGCCACCGGCCACGGCCGTCCCGTCTCGGCTGGTGAGCCCGCCAACCTCACCCTCGTCGACACGGAATACCGTGGCTCGGTGGACCCCGCAGGCTTCGCCTCGCGCAGCCGCAACACCCCGTACGAGGGACGTGAGCTGCCGGGCCGTGTCACCCACACGTGGCTGCGGGGCAAGGCCACGCTCGTCGACGGGAAGCTCACGTGACACCTGTAATCCTGCTGGCCGAGGCGGAGAAGTCGGCCGAGGTCACCCACTGGGGAGCCCGCATCGGCTGGCTCGTCGGCCTCGCGCTCTTCGTCGCGCTCATCTACTGGCTGATGCGCGAGGGCTGGAAGTGGCGCGGCACGCTCCAGGGCGACCTGCCCGAGCTGCCCAGCGCGCCGCAGGAGCCCGGCGAGGCCAGACTGACGATGAGCGGCCGTTACCACGGCTCGACCACGGCCGGGCAGTGGCTGGACCGCATCGTGGCCCACGGCCTCGGCACCCGCAGCCGGGCCGAGCTGACCCTCACGGACGCAGGCCTGGAGGTCGTACGCCCCGGGGCGACCGACTTCTTCGTCCCCACCGCCGCGCTGCGCGGGGCCCGGCTCGACAAGGGAATCGCCGGCAAGGTCCTCACCGAGGGCGGCCTGCTGGTGGTGACCTGGGCGCTCGGGGAGAAGCTGATCGACTCCGGCTTCCGCTCCGACCACGCGGCCGAGCACACCGACTGGGTCGACACCCTGAACCAGATGACCAACGACACGGAAGGCGCACGATGACGACCTCCACCAGGGGAGCTGCCAAGGTTCCCGCCGTACTCGTCCTGGAGGACGGCCGCACCTTCCGCGGCCGTGCCTACGGGGCCGTGGGGGAGACCTTCGGCGAGGCCGTGTTCTCCACCGGCATGACCGGCTACCAGGAGACCCTCACCGACCCGTCGTACGACCGCCAGATCGTCGTCGCGACCGCCCCGCAGATCGGCAACACCGGCTGGAACGACGAGGACGACGAGTCGAGCCGCATCTGGGTCTCCGGCTACGTCGTGCGCGACCCCGCGCGCGTGCCCTCCAACTGGCGGGCCAAGCGCTCCCTGGACGACGAGCTGGTCGCCCAGGGCGTGGTCGGCATCTCCGGGATCGACACCCGCGCCCTCACCCGCCACCTGCGCGAGCGCGGCTCCATGCGCGCCGGCATCTTCTCCGGTGAGGTCATCGCCCCCGAGGCCGAGCTGCTGGAGCGTGTGCAGGCCCAGCCCCGTATGAAGGGCCTGAGCCTCTACGAGGAGGTCGCCACCAAGGAGGCCTACGTCGTCCCGGCCGTCGGTGAGAAGAAGTTCACCGTCGCCGCCATCGACCTCGGCATCAAGGGCATGACCCCGCACCGCATGGCCGAGCGCGGCATCGAGGTGCACGTGCTGCCCGCAACGGCCACGCCGGAGGACATCTACGCGGTCGCCCCCGACGGCGTCTTCTTCTCCAACGGACCCGGTGACCCGGCCACCGCCGACGGCCCGGTCGCCCTGATGACCGCCGTCCTGGAGCGCAGGACCCCGCTGTTCGGCATCTGCTTCGGCAACCAGATCCTCGGCCGCGCCCTCGGCTTCGGCACCTACAAGCTGAAGTACGGCCACCGGGGCATCAACCAGCCCGTCCAGGACCGTACGACCGGCAAGGTCGAGGTCACCGCGCACAACCACGGCTTCGCCGTCGATGCGCCGCTCGACAAGGTCAGCGACACGAAGTTCGGCCGCGCCGAGGTCTCGCACGTCTGCCTGAACGACAACGTCGTGGAGGGGCTGCAGCTGCTCGACCAGCCGGCCTTCTCCGTCCAGTACCACCCCGAAGCGGCAGCGGGCCCGCACGACGCCGCCTACCTGTTCGACCGCTTCGTATCCCTGATGGAGGGCCAGCGTGCCTAAGCGCACCGATATCCAGTCCGTCCTGGTCATCGGCTCCGGCCCGATCGTCATCGGCCAGGCCGCCGAGTTCGACTACTCCGGCACCCAGGCGTGCCGCGTGCTGCGGGCCGAGGGCCTGCGCGTGATCCTCGTCAACTCCAACCCGGCGACGATCATGACCGACCCGGAGATCGCCGACGCCACCTACGTCGAGCCGATCACCCCCGAGTTCGTCGAGAAGATCATCGCCAAGGAGCGCCCCGACGCCCTGCTGCCCACCCTGGGCGGCCAGACGGCCCTGAACACCGCCATCTCGCTGCACGAGAACGGCGTCCTGGAGAAGTACGGCGTCGAGCTGATCGGCGCCAAGCCCGAGGCCATCCACAAGGGCGAGGACCGCGACCTGTTCAAGGGTGTGGTCGAGGCCGTCAACGCGAAGATCGGGTACGGCGAGTCCGCCCGCTCGGTCATCTGCCACACCATGGACGACGTCCTCAAGGGCGTCGAGCAGCTCGGCGGCTACCCGGTCGTCGTCCGCCCGTCCTTCACCATGGGCGGCGCCGGCTCCGGCTTCGCGCACGACGAGGAGGAGCTGCGCCGCATCGCCGGCCAGGGCCTCACGCTCTCCCCGACCACCGAGGTGCTCCTGGAGGAGTCCATCCTCGGCTGGAAGGAGTACGAGCTGGAGCTGATGCGCGACAAGCACGACAACGTCGTGGTCGTCTGCTCCATCGAGAACTTCGACCCGATGGGCGTGCACACCGGCGACTCGATCACCGTCGCGCCCTCGATGACGCTGACCGACCGCGAGTACCAGATCCTGCGCGACATCGGCATCGCCGTCATCCGCGAGGTCGGCGTCGACACCGGCGGCTGCAACATCCAGTTCGCGGTGAACCCCGAGGACGGCCGGGTGATCGTCATCGAGATGAACCCGCGTGTGTCGCGCTCCTCGGCGCTCGCCTCCAAGGCGACCGGCTTCCCGATCGCGAAGATCGCCGCCAAGCTCGCCGTCGGCTACACCCTGGACGAGATCCCGAACGACATCACGCGGGAGACCCCGGCCTCCTTCGAGCCCACGCTCGACTATGTGGTCGTCAAGGCTCCGCGGTTCGCGTTCGAGAAGTTCCCGCAGGCCGACTCCACCCTCACCACGACCATGAAGTCGGTCGGCGAGGCCATGGCCATCGGCCGCAACTTCACCGAGGCCTTCCAGAAGGCGCTGCGCTCGCTGGAGAAGAAGGGCAGCCAGTTCACCTTCGTCGGTGAGCCCGGCGACAAGGACGCGCTGCTGCGCGAGGCCGTGCGCCCCACCGACGGCCGGATCAACACGGTCATGCAGGCCATCCGCGCCGGCGCCACGCCCGAGGAGGTCTTCGAGTACACGAAGATCGACCCGTGGTTCGTGGACCAGCTCTTCCTGATCAAGGAGACCGCGGACGAGCTGGCCGAGGCGCCCGAGCTGACCGCCGACCTGCTCGCCGAGGCCAAGCGGCACGGCTTCTCCGACCAGCAGATCGGTGAGATCCGCGGCCTGCGCGAGGACGTCGTCCGCGAGGTCCGGCACGCCCTCGGCATCCGCCCGGTCTACAAGACGGTCGACACCTGCGCCGCCGAGTTCGCCGCGCAGACGCCGTACTTCTACTCCTCCTACGACGAGGAGTCCGAGGTCGCGCCCCGCGAGAAGCCCGCGGTGATCATCCTGGGCTCCGGCCCGAACCGCATCGGCCAGGGCATCGAGTTCGACTACTCCTGTGTCCACGCCTCCTTCGCGCTGTCCGACGCCGGGTACGAGACCGTGATGGTCAACTGCAACCCGGAGACCGTCTCCACGGACTACGACACCTCCGACCGCCTGTACTTCGAGCCGCTGACGCTGGAAGACGTGCTGGAGATCGTCCACGCGGAGTCCCTCGCCGGCCCGATCGCGGGCGTGGTCGTGCAGCTGGGCGGCCAGACCCCGCTGGGTCTCGCGCAGGCCCTGAAGGACAACGGCGTGCCGATCGTGGGCACCTCGCCCGAGGCGATCCACGCCGCCGAGGACCGCGGCGCCTTCGGCCAGGTGCTCGCCGAGGCCGGCCTGCCGGCCCCCAAGCACGGCACGGCCACCACCTTCGCCGGGGCCAAGGCCATCGCCGACGAGATCGGCTACCCGGTCCTGGTCCGGCCGTCGTACGTCCTCGGCGGGCGCGGCATGGAGATCGTCTACGACGAGACCCGCCTCGCCTCCTACATCGCCGAGTCGACCGAGATCAGCCCCTCCCGGCCGGTCCTCGTCGACCGCTTCCTCGACGACGCCATCGAGATCGACGTCGACGCCCTGTACGACGGCGAGGAGCTGTACCTCGGCGGCGTCATGGAGCACATCGAGGAGGCCGGCATCCACTCCGGCGACTCGGCGTGCGCCCTGCCCCCGATCACCCTCGGCGGCTTCGACATCAAGCGTCTGCGCGCCTCCACGGAGGCCATCGCGCGCGGAGTCGGGGTGCGCGGCCTGATCAACATCCAGTTCGCGATGGCGGGCGACATCCTGTACGTCCTCGAAGCCAACCCGCGCGCCTCCCGTACGGTCCCCTTCACCTCCAAGGCGACCGCGGTGCCGCTCGCGAAGGCCGCCGCCCGGATCTCGCTCGGCGCGACCATCGCCGAGCTGCGGGCGGAAGGGCTGCTTCCGGCGACCGGCGACGGCGGCGAACTCCCGCTCGACGCGCCGATCTCCGTCAAGGAGGCCGTCATGCCGTGGTCGCGCTTCCGCGACATCCAGGGCCGCGGCGTCGACACCATCCTCGGCCCGGAGATGCGCTCCACCGGCGAGGTCATGGGCATCGACTCGGTCTTCGGCACGGCGTACGCCAAGTCGCAGGCGGGCGCCTACGGCCCGCTGCCCACCAAGGGCCGCGCGTTCATCTCGGTCGCCAACCGCGACAAGCGCTCGATGATCTTCCCGGCCCGCGAGCTGGTCGCGCACGGCTTCGAGCTGCTCGCCACCTCCGGCACGGCCGAGGTCCTCAAGCGCAACGGCATCAACGCCACGGTCGTGCGCAAGCAGTCCGAGGGCACCGGCCCGAACGGCGAGCGGACCATCGTCCAGCTCATCCACGACGGCGAGGTCGACCTCATCGTCAACACCCCGTACGGCACCGGCGGCCGCCTCGACGGCTACGACATCCGTACGGCCGCGGTGGCCCGCTCCGTGCCGTGCCTGACGACCGTCCAGGCGCTCGCGGCGGCCGTCCAGGGCATCGACGCCCTCAACCACGGTGACGTGGGCGTCCGTTCGCTCCAGGAACACGCGGAACACCTGACCGCGGCCCGCGACTAGCAGCCCTGAGGGGGACACCGGAAACGGTGTCCCCCTCTTCGTGAGGACACCATGTACAAGATCTTTTTCAACCTCGTCTTCAAGCGGATGGACCCGGAGCAGGCCCACTACCTGGCCTTCCGCTGGATCCGCCTCGCCGTCCGTGTCCCCGTGCTGCGCACCTTCGTCGCGGCCGCCCTCGCGCCCCGCCACAAGGAGCTGCGCACCGAGGCCTTCGGGCTGCGCATGCACGGCCCCTTCGGGCTGGCCGCCGGCTTCGACAAGAACGCCGTGGCCATCGACGGCATGTCGATGCTGGGCTTCGACCACGTCGAGATCGGCACGGTCACCGGTGAGGCGCAGCCCGGCAACCCCAAGAAGCGGCTGTTCCGGCTCGTCGCCGACCGGGCGCTGATCAACCGCATGGGCTTCAACAACGACGGTTCCCTGACGGTCGCCGCGCGCCTCGCGTCCCGCGAACCCGTTTTCAAGACCGTGGTGGGCGTCAACATCGGCAAGACCAAGGTCGTCCCCGAGGCGGAGGCCGTCGGCGACTACGTGAAGTCGGCCGAGCGCCTCGCGCCGTACGCCGACTACCTGGTCGTGAACGTCTCCTCGCCGAACACGCCCGGCCTGCGCAACCTGCAGGCCACCGAGGCGCTGCGCCCGCTGCTCAGCGCCGTGCGCGAGGCCGCCGACCGTACGGTCGCCAACCGGCGCGTCCCGCTCCTGGTGAAGATCGCGCCCGACCTCGCGGACGAGGACATCGACGCGGTCGCCGACCTGGCCGTGGAGCTGGGCCTGGACGGCATCATCGCCACCAACACCACCATCGCGCGCGAGGGCCTCGGTTTGAAAACCGAACCCTCGCTGGTGAAGGAGGCCGGTGGACTCTCCGGCGCGCCCCTGAAGGCACGCTCCCTGGAGGTCCTGCGCCGCCTGTACGCGCGCGTGGGCGACCGGATCACCCTGGTGGGCGTCGGCGGCATCGAGACCGCCGAGGACGCCTGGCAGCGCATCCTGGCCGGTGCCACGCTGGTCCAGGGGTACAGCGCCTTCATCTACGAGGGCCCGTTCTGGTCCCGAGCCATCCACAAGGGCCTCGCCGCGCGCCTGCGCACCAGCCCGTACGCCACCCTCGCCGACGCGGTCGGCGCCGACGTGAGGAAGACGGCATGACTGCACTGGAACCCTTCGGCGCCCGTCTGCGCCGCGCCATGGACGAGCGCGGCCCCCTCTGCGTCGGTATCGACCCGCACGCCTCCCTGCTCGCCGAGTGGGGCCTGAACGACGACGTGGCCGGTCTGGAGCGGTTCAGCCGCACGGTCGTCGAGGCGGTGGCCGACCGGGTCGCCGTCATGAAGCCGCAGATCGCCTTCTTCGAGCGGTTCGGCTCGCGCGGCATCGCCGTCCTGGAGAAGGCGGTCCAGGAGGCCCGCGCGGCCGGCACCCTGGTCGTGATGGACGCCAAGCGCGGCGACATCGGCTCGACCATGGCCGGGTACGCCGAGGCCTTCCTGCACAAGGACGCCCCGCTGTTCTCCGACGCCCTGACCGTCTCGCCCTACCTCGGCTACGGCTCGCTCAGCCCGGCCGTCGCGCTGGCCCGGGAGAGCGGTGCCGGGCTCTTCGTCCTGGCCCTGACCTCGAACCCGGAGGGCCCGGAGGTCCAGCACGCGGTCCGCGCCGACGGGCGCAGCGTGGGCGCGACCATGCTGGCCCACCTGGCCGCCGAGAATGCGGGCGAGGAGCCGCTGGGCTCCTTCGGGGCGGTCGTCGGTGCCACGGTGGGCGACCTGTCGTCGTACGACCTCGACATCAACGGCCCGCTCCTCGCGCCCGGTGTCGGCGCTCAGGGGGCGACCGCGGCCGACCTTCCCAAAGTCTTCGGGTCGGCGGCGCGCAACGTCGTTCCGAACGTCAGCCGGGGTGTGCTGCGGCAGGGGCCCGACGTCGGGGCGCTGCGCTCGGCCACGGAGCGCTTCGCGGAGGAGATCCGGGCCGCCGTCGGCGGCGCCTGAGATCCCCGCCGGGCGTTCCGGTGGACGGCACCAGGGCGACTTGAGTGTGAATACATCCTCAAATCGAGGGCAATATGTCTGAAATGTCCGTCCTGGCGGCGGCTGACCAGTACTTTTCCGCTGTTCTCGCTGACTCTGGCGGACTTGCCCGCTAGTCTCCGAGCAGTGGGGGTACCACCTCCCACGCCGTTAAGGCAGTGGGGGAGAACGGGCAGCGTGTTGCTCGTAGCTCCCCAGGTGTGGGGCGACTAGGTTCCTCACCGGTCCGTATCCGACAGTTCGACATCCGAGGTGACGTAGGCGTGGCTCTTCCGCCCCTTACCCCTGAACAGCGCGCAGCCGCGCTCGAAAAGGCCGCCGCGGCTCGCCGGGAGCGGGCCGAGGTCAAGAATCGACTCAAGCACTCCGGCGCCTCCCTGCACGAGGTCATCAAGCAGGGCCAGGAGAACGACGTCATCGGCAAGATGAAGGTCTCCGCGCTGCTCGAGTCCCTGCCTGGCGTGGGCAAGGTCCGCGCCAAGCAGATCATGGAGCGTCTGGGCATCTCCGAGAGCCGCCGCGTGCGGGGTCTCGGTTCCAACCAGATCGCGTCCCTGGAGCGTGAGTTCGGCAGCACCGGTTCCTGAGTCCGGCTGCCGCCGGACCGGGCGTCCCGGGCACTCCGGGATTGCTGGAATAATCGCTGCATGAGTGAACGTCCGCGGCTGACCGTGCTCTCCGGCCCTTCGGGGGTCGGCAAGAGCACGGTCGTCGCCCATATGCGCAAGGAACACCCCGAGGTCTGGCTCTCGGTGTCGGCCACCACCCGCAAGCCGCGGCCCGGTGAGCGGCACGGAGTCCACTACTTCTTCGTCACCGACGAGGAGATGGACAAGCTGATCGCCAACGGCGAGCTGCTGGAGTGGGCCGAGTTCGCCGGCAACCGCTACGGCACGCCCCGCGCGGCCGTGCTGGAGCGGCTGGAGAACGGTGAGCCCGTGCTGCTGGAGATCGACCTCCAGGGCGCCCGGCAGGTCCGTGAGTCGATGGCCGACGCCCAGCTGGTGTTCCTGGCTCCGCCCTCCTGGGAGGAGCTGGTGCGCAGGCTCACCGGTCGGGGGACCGAGCCGCCCGAGGTCATCGAGCGCCGCCTGGAGGCGGCCAGGACCGAGCTGGCGGCCGAGCCGGAGTTCGACGTGACCTTGGTCAACACCTCCGTCGAGGACGTGGCGAGCGAGCTGCTAGCCTTGGTGGACGTTGTGTGATCGTTTCCGATCATGCACACTGAATCTTTCCCATCCATCGGAAGGTAGAGCGTGTCCTCTTCCATCACCGCGCCCGAGGGCATCATCAACCCGCCGATCGACGAGTTGCTTGAGGCCACCGACTCGAAGTACAGCCTCGTGATCTACGCGGCCAAGCGTGCCCGCCAGATCAACGCGTACTACTCGCAGCTCGGCGAGGGCCTCCTCGAGTACGTCGGTCCTCTCGTCGACACCCACGTCCACGAGAAGCCGCTCTCGATCGCCCTGCGTGAGATCAACGCGGGTCTGCTGACGTCCGAGGCCATCGAGGGCCCGGCGCAGTAGTACTTTCAGATTGCGGTTGACTTATCCACAGGCCCGGCAGTCACGCTGCCGGGCCTGTGGTGTGTGATGGTCTCGTACGTTGCCGAGCCGGGGAGAGATGGTGGACAAGCCAAGGATCGTGCTGGGGGTCAGTGGCGGGATCGCCGCGTACAAGGCCTGTGAGCTGCTGAGAAGGTTCACGGAGTCGGGCCATGACGTGCGCGTGGTGCCCACCGCCTCCGCGCTGCACTTCGTCGGTGCCGCCACCTGGTCAGCCCTGTCCGGCAACCCGGTCTCCACCGAGGTCTGGGACGACGTCGACGAGGTCCCGCACGTCCGCATCGGCCAGCACGCCGACCTGGTCGTGGTGGCCCCCGCGACCGCCGACATGCTCGCCAAGGCCGCCCACGGCCTCGCCGACGACCTGCTGACCAACACGCTCCTCACCGCCCGCTGTCCGGTCGTCTTCGCGCCCGCCATGCACACCGAGATGTGGGAGCACCCCGCCACCCAGGAGAACGTGGCCACGCTGCGCCGCCGCGGCGCCGTCGTGATCGAGCCCGCGGTCGGCCGCCTCACCGGTGTCGACACCGGCAAGGGCCGGCTGCCCGATCCGGCGGAGATCTTCGAGGTCTGCCGCCGGGTGCTGGCCCGCGGCGTCACCGAGCCCGACCTCGCGGGCCGGCACGTCGTCGTCTCGGCCGGCGGCACCCGCGAGCCGCTCGACCCGGTTCGCTTCCTCGGCAACCGCTCCTCCGGCAAGCAGGGCTACGCCCTCGCCCGCACGGCCGCGGCGCGCGGCGCCCGGGTGACCCTGATCGCGGCCAACACCGGCCTGCCCGACCCGGCCGGCGTCGACGTCGTCCAGGTGGGCACCGCTGTGCAGCTGCGCGAAGCGGTCCTCAAGGCCGCGGCGGACGCCGACGCCGTGGTGATGGCCGCGGCCGTCGCCGACTTCCGCCCAGCGGCCTACGCCGCCGGCAAGATCAAGAAGAAGGACGGCCAGGACCCCGACCCCATCGTCCTAGTGCGAAATCCGGACATTCTCGCCGAGATTTCGGCCGATCGCGCCCGCCCCGGACAGGTCGTCGTCGGCTTCGCCGCGGAGACCGACGACGTCCTCGCCAACGGCCGCACCAAGCTCGCCCGCAAGGGGTGCGACCTCCTCGTGGTCAACGAGGTGGGGGAGCGCAAGACCTTCGGGTCGGAGGAGAACGAGGCCCTCGTGCTGGGCGCCGACGGCAGCGAGACCCCCGTACCGCACGGTCCGAAGGAAGCCCTCGCGGACATTGTCTGGGACCTCGTGACGGCCCGGCTGGGCTGACCGGGATTCCGCCGTCCGGGGCGATGTGTTTCGGCCGTATGGCGGGTTTTCGAAACACGGCGATGTCGCGTGGTGCCCCCTGGTCAAGGTCACCGTCATTGTGCAGAATGCCCGTGCCGCAGGTCACAGCACTCCCGAGAGGCGAGACGGGTGGGCCGGTGGCACGGTGCGACCCGTAAACTGTTCTCGGACGACGCCAGGCGCAGCCCTGTGCCCGTCCGCAAATGATCAGCCAGCAGCCGCTGCAACCCCAGGGAGCGTTGTGTCCCGTCGCCTGTTCACCTCGGAGTCTGTGACCGAGGGTCACCCCGACAAGATCGCTGACCAGATCAGCGACACCATTCTCGACGCGCTTCTGCGCGAGGACCCGACCTCCCGGGTCGCGGTCGAGACCCTGATCACCACCGGCCTGGTGCACGTGGCCGGTGAGGTCACGACCAAGGCCTACGCGGACATCGCCACGCTGGTCCGCAACAAGATCCTCGACATCGGCTACGACTCCTCCAAGAAGGGCTTCGACGGCGCTTCCTGCGGTGTGTCGGTGTCGATCGGTGCGCAGTCCCCGGACATCGCGCAGGGCGTGGACACGGCGTACGAGTCCCGGGTCGAGGGCGACGAGGACGAGCTGGACCGGCAGGGCGCGGGCGACCAGGGCCTGATGTTCGGCTACGCGTCGGACGAGACGCCGACCCTGATGCCGCTGCCGATCTTCCTGGCGCACCGCCTGTCCAAGCGGCTGTCCGAGGTCCGCAAGAACGGCACCATCCCCTACCTGCGCCCCGACGGCAAGACGCAGGTCACCATCGAGTACGACGGCGACAAGGCCGTCCGCCTCGACACGGTGGTCGTGTCCTCGCAGCACGCGTCCGACATCGACCTGGAGTCGCTGCTGGCGCCCGACATCCGCGAGTTCGTCGTCGAGCCCGAGCTGAAGGCGCTGCTGGACGACGGGATCAAGCTGGACACTGAGGGCTACCGCCTGCTGGTGAACCCCACCGGCCGCTTCGAGATCGGCGGCCCGATGGGTGACGCGGGCCTGACCGGCCGCAAGATCATCATCGACACCTACGGCGGCATGGCCCGCCACGGCGGTGGCGCGTTCTCCGGCAAGGACCCGTCCAAGGTGGACCGTTCGGCCGCGTACGCGATGCGCTGGGTCGCCAAGAACGTGGTGGCGGCCGGTCTGGCCTCCCGCTGCGAGGTCCAGGTCGCCTACGCGATCGGCAAGGCCGAGCCGGTCGGCCTCTTCATCGAGACCTTCGGCACCGCCAAGATCGACGCCGAGAAGATCGAGAAGGCGATCGACGAGGTCTTCGACCTCCGTCCGGCCGCGATCATCCGCGACCTCGACCTGCTCCGCCCGATCTACTCCCAGACGGCCGCGTACGGTCACTTCGGCCGTGAGCTGCCCGACTTCACCTGGGAGCGCACGGACCGCGTGGACGCCCTGCGCAAGGCCGCTGGGCTGTAAGCCCGCACGGCTCTCTCGCCGAGGCCCGGTCTCCCTTTCGGGGGGCCGGGCCTCGGCGTGTGCGCCGTCAGCCGGCAGGCGCTAGCCGGATCCGGCGCTGTCCCGGGGGTCCTCCTGGAGGGCCTTGAGCGAGACGACCACTTCCCCCTGGTACGTGTCGATGATGACCACCTCGCCGGTGACCCGCTGTCCGGGCCGGACAGCCTCCTCGGGGTGATCGATGCGCGACCAGGTCAGGTCGGGGACACGGATGAAGCCCGTCCCCGGACAGGCGGGGTGCGCGGGCTCCCCGTCCAGCCGGACGAAGACCCCGAAGTTGTGCACGGCGGCCACCGTGCCCGTGACGACGTCCCCGCGCTGGTGGCTGCGCAGATACCGGTACAGGGCCTCGTCCTCGCACGCCTTGGCGGAGAGCGTGACCCGGCCACTCCGCTCGTCGACGCCGAACACCTCGGCGGT
Source organism: Streptomyces diastatochromogenes (assembly GCF_002242805.1). GTDB lineage: Bacteria > Actinomycetota > Actinomycetes > Streptomycetales > Streptomycetaceae > Streptomyces > Streptomyces diastatochromogenes. The sequence goes on from NZ_MCGQ01000035.1 coordinate 71,780, forward strand.
GATCCGCTGCCCGACGGACACCACCTCTCCGGGGTCCTCGAACGCGGCCCACGAGAGGAGGTGCCGAGGGATGCAACCGGTCGGCGCCTGCGGATGGTCTCCGTCGACCTGTACGAGCACGTCACCCCCCTCGCCGAAGCCGGCCACCGTGCCGGTCCTGACCTCCCCGTCGGGGAAGGCCGCGAGGCGTTCACGGAGAAGTTCGAGCGGGTCGGGAGCGGGTTCGGTCATGGCCGCGAGCCTAGGCACGGGCGGCCGTTGTCAGTGCCGTTTGGTAAGAATGCAAGCGTGAGCAGCGAGAACGGGTCGGGGGACGGCGGGGGCGCAGGGGCGCCGCCGGAGCAGCTCGCGTTCATTCGGGAGAGTGTGCGGGGGGCCAAGGTGCCCCGGGCCAAGCCGCGGACATGGCGGGGGGCCGCGCTGGCCAAGGAACTGCCCGTCGCGCGGGTGCTCGTCGACAAGGGTGTGCTGCACCTCGACCGGTATTTCGACTATGCCGTGCCCGAGGAGCTGGACGCCGACGCGCAGCCCGGGGTGCGGGTGCGGGTGCGGTTCGGGGCCGGGCGGCATCGGGTGCGCGAGGGGCGTCGCGAGGGCGGCGGGCTCATCGACGGGTTTCTCATCGAGAGGCTGGCCGAGTCCGAGTACTCCGGGCCGCTGGCCGCCCTCGCCCAGGTCGTGTCGCCCGAGCCCGTGCTGAGCGAAGAGCTGCTGGGGCTCGCGCGGGCCGTCGCCGACCGGTATGCGGGCAGCCTCGCCGATGTGCTCCAGCTGGCCGTGCCGCCGCGCAGCGCGCGGGCCGAGCGGCGGCCGTCGCCCACGCCCCTGCCGCCGCCCGCCGCGCCCGACACCGGGTCCTGGGCGCGGTACGAGCACGGGGGTGCCTTCATCGAGTCCCTGGCCTCCGGGGGAGCGCCGAGGGCGGTGTGGAACGCGCTGCCAGGACCGCTGTGGAGCGAGGAGCTGGCCCGGGCCGTCGCCGCGACGCTCGCCTCGGGACGCGGCGCGCTCGTCGTCGTACCGGACGGGCGGGCCGCCGCGCGGGTCGACGCCGCGCTGACCGCGCTGCTCGGCGAGGGCCGGCACGCGCTGCTCACCGCCGACGCCGGGCCCGAGAAGCGGTACGCGCAGTGGCTCGCGGTGCGGCGGGGGAGCGTGCGGGCCGTGGTCGGGACGCGGGCGGCCATGTTCGCTCCGGTGCGGGATCTGGGGCTCGTCGCCATCTGGGACGACGGGGACGACAGCCACAGTGAGCAGCACGCTCCCCAGCCGCATGCGAGGGACGTGTTGCTGCTGCGGGCGGCCCTGGACAAGTGCGCGTTTCTGCTGGGCGGTTGGAGCTGCACCGTGGAGGCCGCGCAGCTCGTGGAGAGCGGCTGGGCGCGGCCGCTGGTCGCCGGGCGGGAGCAGGTACGGAGGTCCGCGCCCCTGGTGCGGACCGTGGGGGACGACGACCTCGCGCGTGACGAGGCCGCCCGCGCCGCCCGGCTGCCCACGCTCGCCTGGCAGGTGGTCCGGGAGGGGCTGCGGCACGGGCCGGTGCTGGTCCAGGTGCCCCGGCGCGGGTACGTGCCGCGCATGGCGTGCGCCCAGTGCCGGGCGCCCGCCCGCTGTCGGCACTGTTCCGGGCCGCTGGAGGCGCAGGACGCGGGGGCGCTGCGGTGCGGCTGGTGCGGGCGCGAGGAGGGGGCCTGGCACTGCCCCGAGTGCGGGGGCTTCCGGCTGCGGGCCCAGGTGGTCGGGGCGCGGCGGACCGCCGAGGAGCTGGGGCGGGCCTTTCCCGCCGTACCGGTCCGTACCTCGGGACGTGAGCAGGTGCTGGACACCGTGCCGGGCACGCCCGCGCTGGTCGTGAGCACCCCGGGAGCCGAGCCGGTCGCCGAGGGCGGTTACGCGGCCGCCCTGCTGCTGGACGGCTGGGCCATGCTCGGGCGGCCCGACCTGCGGGCCGGTGAGGACGCGCTGCGCCGGTGGATCGCGGCCGGGGCGCTCGTACGGCCGCAGGGGGAGCGGGGCACCGTCGTCGTCGTGGCCGAGCCGACCCTGCGGCCCGTGCAGGCGCTGGTGCGGTGGGATCCCGTGGGACATGCGGTGCGGGAGCTGGCCGAGCGGGCCGAACTGGGGTTCCCGCCGGTGTCCCGGATGGCGGCCGTGTCGGGCCCGGCCGAGGCCGTCGCCGAGTTCCTGCGGGCGGTCGAACTGCCGCCGGACGCCGAGGTGTTGGGGCCGGTGCCGGTGCCGCCCACGCTCCCCGGGCGACAGCGCAGGCCCGGGGCGCCGCCGCCCGGCGAGGACTGGGAGCGGGCGCTGGTGCGGGTGCCCCCGGGAAGCGGGGGCGCGCTGGCCGCCGCTCTGAAGACGGCTCAGGCCGCGCGGATGGCGCGGGGCGGCGGCGGGGAAGCGGTGCGGGTGCGGATCGATCCGCCGGACATCGGGTGACCCGGGCAGTGACTCAGGACTTCGGGTGACCCTGGACATCGGGTGACCCGGAGATCGGGTGTGACTTGGAGATCGGGTGACCGGGCCGGCCGGGGGCGCCGTGGCCCGGCATGCGGCTGCCCTCCCGGAGGTTGCCCGGGAGGGCAGGGTGAGGGTGTCGGCCGTCGCGTGAGCTGTTGCGTCAGCCGTTGCGTCAGCCGTTGCGCGGGCCGGGGAAGGCCGTCGGCCTGACGTCGTCGCGGAGCGTCGGGCTGCCCGCGGTCGGCTGCGTCGGCATGGAGCGGGCCGCGGGCACGGTCGGCACCGTGGGCAAGCCGGGCACTGCGGGCAGGCCGGCGGTCAGGTTGAGCGTGCGGGTGCCGGACGCCTCCGTCGACTGCTCGGTCTCGGCGGCCGCCTGGGTCGCGGCGCGGCGGGCGCCGTAACGGCGGTGCACCGCCTGCTTGGTGACCCCGAGCGCCGAGCCCACCGCGTCCCAGGAGAAGCCGAGTGAGCGGTCGAAGTCCACGGCAGCCGTGACCAGGGTTTCGACACTGTCCCGGAGTTCCTGGGCGAGGCGGACCGTCGGGGCGGGGGCGCGTCCGTAGACGACGAAGCCCGTGGAAGGGCCGGAGCGGCGCGGGCGGTAGACGTTGCCCAACTGGGCAGTCAGCGTGCGCAGTGCGTCCACCTGCCGGCGGACCCGCTCGATGTCCCGCACCAGCAAGTGCAGGCTGGCCCGGGCCTGGGCGTCGTGGGTTGCATGGTCGGCCATGAACAAGCCTCTCGAACCGGCGTTGAAAGGAATTGGGCCGCGAAAGCGGCCCGATGTGGTCAACTCTTTCTTGACCAACGCGTTTGCGCTCCGCTGGTCACGGGGTGGGGGCGTACGGGCATATGCGTACGCCTGTCTCCCACCCGCGCACCACCCGTTTCCAGTTGGCGGAGAGGCCGGGCGACCTGTGGGGGTGCTCGGCGTCGGCGGCTTTCCCGCCGTGGTCTGCGGATCCTCGTCATAGACTTGTGCGTTGCCCGTCCGACCCCGCCCGAGAGGCCCCAACCCACCCATGAAGCTCGTCTTCGCCGGTACCCCCGAGGTCGCCGTTCCCGCTCTGGACGCTCTCATCGCCTCCGGGCGGCACGAGGTGGCCGCCGTCGTCACGCGGCCCGACGCGCCGGCCGGGCGGGGGCGCAGGCTGGTCGCGTCGCCCGTGGCCGAACGTGCGGAGGAGGCCGGGATCGAGGTGCTGAAGCCGGTCAGGCCTCGGGACCCGGAGTTCCTGGAGCGGCTGACGGAGATCGCCCCGGACTGCTGCCCCGTCGTCGCCTACGGCGCCCTGCTGCCCAGGGTGGCCCTGGACGTCCCGGCGCAGGGCTGGGTCAACCTGCACTTCTCGCTGCTGCCCGCCTGGCGCGGTGCGGCCCCGGTGCAGCACTCCATCATGGCCGGTGACGAGATCACGGGTGCCTCCACCTTCCTGATCGAGGAGGGGCTCGACTCGGGGCCGGTGTACGGCACCGTCACCGAGGAGATCCGGCCCACCGACACCAGCGGTGACCTGCTCACCCGGCTCGCGTTCGCGGGTGCCGGGCTGCTCGCCGCGACCATGGACGGCATCGAGGACGGCACCCTGAAGGCGGTGCCGCAGCCGGCGGAGGGCATCACCCTCGCGCCGAAGATCACCGTCGAGGACGCCCAGGTGGACTGGGCCGCGCCCGCACTGCGGGTCGACCGGGTGGTCCGCGGCTGCACACCGGCGCCCGGCGCCTGGACCGTCTTCCGCGCCGAGCGCCTCAAGCTCATCCAGGTCACACCCGTGCCCGAGCGCACCGACCTCGCCCCGGGGCAGCTCGCGGTCGGCAAGAACAGCGTCCACGTGGGCACCGGGTCGTACGCCGTCGAGCTGCTGTGGGTACAGGCCCAGGGCAAGAAGCCGATGCGAGCCGCCGACTGGGCACGCGGCGTGCGCATCACCGAGGGGGAGCGGCTCGGGGGCTGAGGGCCCCGCAAGGAGCACGGGAGCTGAGGCCCCTGGAGCGCGCACGGAAGCCCGGGCCTGAAGGCGTAGGGGAGCTGAGGCCCTCGGAACGCGCATGGGAGCTGAGGCCCCCGGGAGGCGCCCGGAAGCCCAGGCCTCGAAAGGCGCTCGAGACCCGGGGCCCGGGCAGGCGCTCGGGAGCTGAAGCCTCGAAAAGCGCACCGGAGCCGAGGCCCTGGGAGCCACAGGGGAGCTGAGGCCTCCGGAACGCGCCCGGAAGCCCAGGCCTCGGAGGCGGACGGGAGCCGAGGCCATGGAGGCGCTCGAGACCCGGGGCCCCAGCATGCGCTCGGGAGCCGAGGCCCCCGGAACGCAAGCGGGACCCGAGCCCCCGGCAGGCGCACAGGGACCCGAGCCCCCGGCAGGCGCACGGGAGCCCAGCCCCCGGGAGGCCGGGGTTGTAGTGACTCGACGTACGCTGGGAATCGCACCCCCTCTTCACATCCGGAGCACCTTTTTCGTGAGCGAGCAGTCTCGGCGGCCGCGTAAGCCCGCCAAGCCCTACCGTCGTCCCCAGAAGGACCCCGTCCGCGTCCTCGCCTTCGAGGCGCTGCGCGCGGTGGACGAGCGGGACGCCTATGCCAACCTCGTGCTGCCGCCGCTGTTGCGCAAGGCGCGGGAGAAGGGCGACTTCGACGCGCGGGACGCCGCCCTCGCCACCGAGCTGGTGTACGGGACGCTGCGCCGGCAGGGGACGTACGACGCCGTGATCGCCGCGTGTGTCGACCGGCCGCTGCGTGAGGTCGACCCGCCGGTGCTCGACGTGCTGAGCCTGGGTGTGCACCAGCTGCTCGGGACGCGGATTCCCACGCACGCGGCCGTGTCCGCCTCCGTGGAGCTGGCGCGGGTGGTGCTTGGGGACGGGCGGGCCAAGTTCGTCAACGCTGTGTTGAGGAAGGTGGCACAGGCCGATCTCGACGGGTGGCTGGAGAAGGTCGCGCCGCCCTATGACGAGGATCCTGAGGACCATCTCTCCGTCGTGCACTCGCACCCCCGCTGGGTCGTCTCCGCGCTGTGGGACTCCCTCGGCGGCGGGCGGGCCGGTATCGAGGACCTGCTGGAGGCCGACAACGAGCGGCCCGAGGTGACCCTCGTGGCGCGGCCGGGGCGGGCCACCACCGAGGAGCTGCTCCGCGAGGACGCCGCCGTGCCGGGTCGCTGGTCGCCGTACGCCGTGCGGCTCGCCGAGGGCGGTGAGCCGGGTGCCGTCGAGGCCGTGCGCGAGGGGCGGGCCGGTGTGCAGGACGAGGGCAGCCAGCTGGTCGCCCTCGCGCTGGCGAACGCCCCGATCGACGGACCCGACGAGAAGTGGCTCGACGGGTGCGCCGGTCCCGGCGGCAAGGCCGCGCTGCTGGCCGCCCTCGCCGCGGAGCGCGGCGCCGTGCTGCTCGCCTCCGAGAAGCAGCCGCACCGGGCCGGCCTGGTGGCCAAGGCCCTGCACGGCAACCCGGGGCCGTACCAGGTCATCGCCGCCGACGGGACCCGGCCGCCATGGCGGCCCGGCACCTTCGACCGCGTCCTGATGGACGTGCCGTGCACCGGGCTCGGCGCGCTGCGGCGGCGCCCCGAGGCCCGGTGGCGGCGGCGCCCCGAGGACCTGGACAACTTCGCGCCGCTCCAGCGCGCCCTGCTGCGTACCGCGCTGGACTCGGTGCGCGTCGGCGGGGTCGTCGGCTACGCCACCTGCTCGCCGCACCTCGCCGAGACCCGGGCGGTCGTCTCCGACATGCTCAAGCAGCACCCGGAGGCCGAGCTGATCGACGCCCGGCCCTTGCTCCCCGGCGTCCCGGCGCTCGGCGATGGCCCGGACGTGCAGTTGTGGCCGCATCTGCACGGCACCGACGCGATGTACCTGGCGCTCATCCGCCGCACCGCCTGACGGCACGGGCGGCCGCCGCCGGGAGGTGCGGTCGGCCGCCTCCGCCTACGCTCGGGATGTCCCGACACGGTGGGGTTTCGCCATGGTCCTCGATCTGCTGCTCATCGCGCTTGCCATCACGCTCGATCCGCTGCCGCTCACCGCGTTCGTCCTGGTGGTGTCTTCGGCGAAGGGCGTGTGGAAGGGACTCGTCTTCATCCTGAGCTGGCTGGCGTGCCTGGTCGCGGTGATCGCCCTCGTCCTGGCCCTGACCGGCGGACAGCCTCCGGCACCGAGGTCGACGCCGTCGACGGCCGCGCTCGCGGCGAAGCTGGCGATCGGGGTGGGACTCGTCGTCTACGGCGAACACACACGCCGGCGGATGGTCGCCGAACGCGCTCACCGCCGCGCACCGGAGCAGCCGAGCCTGACGTCCGAACTCGACCGCAGCACGTTGTGGACCTCGGCGGGCCTGGCGGTGCTGCTGCAACCGTGGGGCATGGTCGCGGCGGGGGCGACGGAGGTCGTGTCCGCGGACCTGTCCCACCCGGTGACCTGGCTGGTCCTCTTCGCCTTCTGTCTGCTCGCCACGGCGAGTCTGCTGGCCATCGAGCTGTATGTGGTGTTCGCGCCGGAGAAGGCCAAGCCCCGGCTGCTCCGGCTGCGCGCCTGGATGAAGGGCCACCAGCAGCAGGCGATCGTGATCCTCTGTCTGGGCCTCGGGCTCTGGCTCACCGGGAAGAGCATCTACGAGCTCACCGCGTGAAACACGCCCTGCGGGCCGGTTGTCCACAGGCGCCCACATACCGTCGCACAAGTACGATGAACGGTCTCGCCTGTGGACCGGCGCGAACATCAGTGCCCCGGACATGGCAGTCTTGGGTCATGGCCGCGCAGATCAACCCCAGCATCCTGTCCGCCGACTTCGCCCGCCTCGCGGACGAGGCGAAGGCGGTCGAGGGAGCCGACTGGCTCCACGTGGACGTCATGGACAACCATTTCGTCCCCAACCTCACGCTCGGCGTGCCGGTCGTGGAGTCCCTGGCCCGTGCGACGGACACCCCGCTGGACTGCCATCTGATGATCGAGAACCCCGATCGCTGGGCCCCCCAGTACGTCGAGGCGGGTGCCTCGTCCGTCACCTTCCACGTGGAGGCGGCGGCCGCGCCCGTGCGGCTCGCCCGGGAGATCCGCGCCAAGGGCGCCCGCGCCTCCATGGCGCTGAAGCCCGCCACGCCGATCGAGCCGTACGAGGACCTGCTCCCGGAACTCGACATGCTGCTGATCATGACGGTCGAGCCGGGCTTCGGCGGCCAGGCCTTCCTCGACATCATGCTGCCCAAGATCCGTCGCACCCGTGAGCTGATCGGCAAGCACGGTCTCCAGCTGTGGCTGCAGGTCGACGGCGGTGTGTCGGCGTCCACGATCGAGCGGTGCGCGGACGCGGGAGCGGACGTCTTCGTCGCCGGTTCGGCGGTGTACGGGGCCACAGACCCCGCCGAGGCGGTGCGGGCGCTGCGCGCCCAGGCGGATTCCGCGACCGCCAAGGCCTCCTGGGCATGCGACCACTGAGCCACGGCTACGTGAACGGTTAAGTGCTCGGCGCCCTTCAGGGCAGATCAGTTCCGCCGAATCTGCAAGGATGAACGGCGAATCCAGAGTGTGAACAGCAGTGAGGAGATCGCCGTGTCGGGTATGTCGGCGGGCCGGTCAGCCATGCGGATGGGACCCGCTGAGCTGGTGCAGGCGGCGGCCATGGCCCGCCGCTTCTACCTCGAGGGCAAGTCCAAGATCCAGATCGCGGAGGAGTTCGGCGTCAGCCGCTTCAAAGTGGCCCGGGTCCTGGAGACCGCCCTCGAACGGGATCTCGTACGCATCGAGATCCGCGTGCCGGCCGAACTGGACGCCGAGCGCTCCGACGCGCTCCGTGCCCGGTACGGCCTGAGGCACGCCGTCGTGGTCGAGTCCCCGGCCGAGGCCGAGGAGACCCCCGACCCCGAGAACCTCGGCGAGGTCGCCGCCGACCTGCTCGGCGAGCTCGTCAACGAAGGGGACGTGCTCGGGCTGGCCTGGGGCCGGTCCACGATCCACATGGCGGCGGCGCTCGACCGGCTGCCGCCCTGCACGGTGGTGCAGCTGACGGGCGTGTACGACGCCGGGACGTCCGAGCGCGGCTCGGTCGAGGCGGTGCGGCGTGCCGCGCAGGTGTCGGGCGGTGACGCGCACCCCATCTACGCGCCGATGCTGCTGCCGGACGCGGCCACCGCGGCCGCGCTGCGCAACCAGACCGGGATCGCCCGGGCCTACGAGTACTTCGACAAGGTCACGGTCGCCTGTGTCTCCATCGGCTCCTGGGAGCCGGGCATCTCGACGGTGCACGACATGCTCAGCGACGAGGAGCGCGCGCACTACGCCTCGCTCGGTGTCGCCGCCGAGATGGCCGCGCACCTCTTCGACGCCGAGGGGCGCCGGGTCGGACGGGACCTGGGGGAGCGGTGCATCACGGTCAAGGCCGACCAGCTCCGCCGTGTCCCCGAGGTCGTGGCGATCGCGGGCGGGCAGCGCAAGGCGTCCGCGATCGACGCGGTGCTGCGCTCCGGGCTGGTCACCAGCCTGGTGACCGACACCTCGGCCGCCGACTACCTGATGACGGCGGGGCCGACGCCGAAGCCCGCGCTCAGCCGCGCGGACCCGGACGGGGTCTGACGGCGGGTCGTGGCGACGCCGTGACGGGGCGGCCGTGGCAGCATCGGCGCATGCTGCTGCGGTTCGTCCCCTCGCCGCTCCCGCGGTGCGTGCCGCGCCCACGCGCCGGGCTGCTGGTCCGTCTCTCCGTCCTGCTCGGTGTCCTGCTCTCCGTCCTGCTGACGGGCTGCTCGTCGGGCACGGGCACCGCGACGGCCTCGGGCGCCTCGACCCCCGCGTGGGCCCAGGGCATGGGCACCGTCCAGGAGTCCCGGCTGCCGGCCGAGGCCCGGCAGACCCTCGCCCTGATCGACAAGGGCGGGCCCTTCCCGTACGCCAGGGACGGGGTCGTCTTCGGGAACTTCGAGGGGCTGCTGCCCAAGCACCAGCGCGGCTACTACCACGAGTACACGGTGAAGACGCCCGGCTCGCGCGACCGCGGGGCGCGGCGCATCGTCACCGGGCAGAGCGGGGAGATCTACTACACCGATGATCACTACAACTCGTTCCGGGCGGTGCTGAGATGAGCGAAGACCTGGCGGACCGGCTCACGGTCACCCTCGACCTCGGGGGAGTCACGGACAAGGCGGGCCTGATGGACCGTACGGCCCGGGCCCTGGCGCTGCCCGACTGGTTCGGCCGCAACTGGGACGCGCTGGTGGACTCGCTCTCCGACCACACCGTCTGGCCCGAGGGCGCCGTCGAGCAGGGACTTCTGGTCGTCGTACGGGGCTGGCAGCCGTACGCCGAGGCGAGACCGGACGAGTGGCGGACCGCGCAGGACGTGTTCGCCGAGGCGGTGGACCGCACCCCGGCGCTCTCCGTCGTCCTGGCTCTTGGAGGATCCTCCTAGGGCTGCTCCGACCAGCCTGGATGTTCTGTGGGGGCATGACAGGGTCCCCGTCATGGGAGAATGAAGTACGTGCTCTTTTCCCCCTGGCGCACCCGTCGGGGGGTCACCTCTGATCGACTGGGATGTGCGGCACGTGCGTTTCCTCAATGACATCCAGCCCCCGTACGACCTGACGTACGACGACGTGTTCATGGTGCCCAGCCGCTCCGCGGTGGGCTCGCGTCAGGGCGTGGACCTCGCCTCGCCCGACGGCACGGGCACCACCATCCCGCTCGTCGTCGCCAACATGACCGCGATCGCCGGCCGCCGTATGGCCGAGACGGTCGCCCGGCGCGGCGGCCTGGTGGTCATCCCGCAGGACATCCCGATCGACGTGGTCACCGACGTCATCACCTGGGTGAAGAGCCGCCACCTGGTGCTGGACACCCCGATCGTGCTGGCCCCGCACCAGACCGTCGCCGACGCCCTGGCCCTGCTGCCCAAGCGGGCGCACAACGCCGGTGTGGTCGTCGACGAGGACCACCGGCCCGTCGGTGTCGTCACCGACGCGGACCTGAGCGGCGTGGACCGCTTCACCCAGCTCGAAGTGGTCATGTCCAAGGACCTGCTGCTGCTCGACGCGGACATCGACCCGCACGAGGCCTTCAGCACCCTGGACACGCACAACCGCCGCTACGCCCCGGCCGTGGACAAGGACGGCAAGCTCGCCGGCATCCTGACCCGCAAGGGCGCCCTGCGCGCCACGCTGTACACGCCGGCCACCGACGCCGACGGCAAGCTGCGCATCGCCGCCGCCGTCGGTGTCAACGGCGACTTCGTGGGCAAGGCCAAGCAGCTGCTCGACGCGGGCGTGGACACGCTCGTCATCGACACCGCGCACGGCCACCAGGAGTCGATGATCAGCGCGATCAAGCAGGTGCGCGCCCTCGACCCGAAGGTGCCGATCGTCGCGGGCAACATCGTCTCCGCCGAGGGCGTCAAGGACCTGATCGACGCGGGCGCGGACATCATCAAGGTCGGTGTCGGCCCGGGCGCCATGTGCACCACCCGCATGATGACCGGCGTGGGCCGGCCGCAGTTCTCGGCCGTCCTGGAGTGCGCCGCCGAGGCGAAGAAGTACGGCAAGCACGTGTGGGCCGACGGCGGTGTCCGGCACCCGCGCGACGTGGCCATGGCCCTCGCGGCCGGCGCGTCCAACGTGATGGTCGGCTCCTGGTTCGCGGGCACCTACGAGTCCCCGGGCGACCTCCAGCAGGACGCGGGCGGCCGCCTCTACAAGGAGTCGTTCGGCATGGCCTCCGCGCGCGCGGTGAGCAACCGTACGTCCGAGGAGTCCGCCTACGACCGGGCCCGCAAGGCGCTGTTCGAGGAGGGCATCTCCACCTCCCGGATGTTCCTCGACCCGGCCCGTCCGGGCGTCGAGGACCTGATCGACTCGATCATCGCGGGCGTCCGCTCCTCCTGCACCTACGCCGGTGCCGCCTCCCTGGAGGAGTTCGCCGAGAAGGCCATCGTCGGCATCCAGAGCGCCGCCGGCTACGCCGAGGGCAAGCCGCTGCACGCCAGCTGGAGCTGAGCCGAGCCGATCGCGGACGGCCCCTCTTCGGCCCCTGTCCGGCCCCTGCTCTCCCGGTGACGGGAGGACGGGGGCCGTCGGCGTTTCCGGGCTTCGGACGGACGGTGAAAAAGGGGCCTGTGGGGCGCCTGTGCAACGGTCGAAAGCCCGCGCGCAACGAATGGACACGGCGCGCCGAGGAACGCAATGATCTTGCGGCCATGCGCAAGGTTGCTGCATTACAAGGGCAACGCTCCAGCTCATAGGGTGCTGCGCTGTACGTAGTGTGGCGGGGACTCCGCTCGGTGGGTTCCTGCCCTGGCAGGCGTCCGCCGGTCCCTACCCGCTCTGACCGGCAGCGAGAAGGAGCCAGCGAGTGCTCGACCAAGGCGCACCCCCGCAGAACCAGAGAACGGCCGCCCCCGCGTCCCCGGGCGTCGCCGCGCGCCTCATGCGTCGCAAGCCCGTGGAACGCCTGGTCGCGGAGGGCGGCCAGGGCGAGGGAGGGCAGCTGAAGCGCTCTCTCGGGCTGTGGCAGCTGACCATGATCAGCATCGGTGCCACCCTCGGCACCGGCATCTTCGTCGTCCTCGGCGACGCCGTTCCGGAGGCCGGTCCCGCGGTCACCCTGGCCTTCGTGATCGCCGGTCTCACGGCTCTGTTCTCGGCCCTGTCCTACGCCGAGCTGGCGGGCAGCATCCCGGTCGCCGGTTCCTCGTACTCGTATGCGTACGCAACGCTGGGTGAGCTGGTCGCCTGGGTCTGCGGCTGGTGCCTGGTGCTGGAGTACGGCGTGTCGGTGGCCGCCGTCGCCGTCGGCTGGGGCGAGTACCTGAACCAGCTGCTCGACGGCACCATCGGTGTCACCATCCCGGACGCCCTGTCCTCGGCCCCGGGCGAGGGCGGCATCATCAACCTGCCCGCCCTGATCGTCGTCCTGCTGGCGATGGTGTTCCTGCTCGGTGGCGCGCGGGAGTCCGCCCGCGCCAACACGATCATGGTCTGCGTGAAGATCGTCGCCCTCGTGCTGTTCTGCGCGGTCGGCTTCATGGGCTTCAAGTCCGGCAACTACGCCGACTTCATGCCGCTCGGCATGACCGGTGTCAGCGCCGCCGGTGCCACGCTGTTCTTCTCGTACATCGGCTTCGACGCCGCCTCCACCGCCGGTGAGGAGGCCAAGAACCCCAAGCGGGACCTGCCGCGGGCGATCATGCTGTCGCTGATCATCGTGACCGCGCTGTACGTGCTCGTCGCGGCCGTCGCCGTCGGTGCCTGGAACTGGAAGAAGTTCGACGGCTCGGAGGCCACCCTCGCCGCGATCATGAACGATGTCACCGGCCAGACGTTCTGGGGCACCCTGCTCGCGCTGGGCGCGGTCATCTCCATCGCGAGCGTGGTGCTCACCGTGCTCTACGGCCAGACCCGCATCCTGTTCGCGATGTCCCGCGACGGCCTGGTGCCGAAGGCGCTCGGCAAGGTCCACCCGAAGACCGGCGCTCCCCGCCTCAACACGGTGATCGTGTCCCTCTTCTGCGGTGTGCTCGCCGCGCTCATCCCGCTGGGCAAGCTCGTCGACGCCACCAGCATCGGCACGCTGTTCGCCTTCGGCCTGGTCAACATCGCGGTCATCGTCCTGCGGTTCAAGCGGCCGGAGCTGGAGCGCACGTTCAAGGTGCCGTTCGGTCCGGTCCTGCCGGTGCTGGGCTTCCTGTTCTGCGCGTACAACATGTTCAGCCTCGACACCGTCACCTGGGTCGTCTTCGGGTGCTGGATGGCCGTCGGGCTCGTGTTCTACTTCGTGTACGGCTATCGCCGGTCCCGACTCGCAACACCTGAGAGCTGATCAACCCAACGTGCTGAACGATCTCGACGAACGCATCGTGCACGCCCTCGCCGAGGACGCCCGCCGCTCCTACGCGGACATCGGGCAACTGGTCGGCCTGTCCGCGCCCGCCGTCAAGCGACGCGTGGACCGGCTGCGGGCCACCGGAGCCATCACCGGATTCACCGTCCGGGTCGATCCCGCGGCGCTCGGCTGGGAGACCGAGGGGTTCGTCGAGATCTACTGCCGGCGCAACACCTCGCCGGAGACCATCCAGCGGGGCCTGGAGCGCTACCAGGAGGTCGTGGCCGCGTCCACGGTCACCGGCGAGGCGGACGCGGTCGTCCAGGTCTTCGCGTCCGACATGCGGCACTTCGAGCGCGTGCTGGAACGGATCGCCGGCGAGCCGTTCGTGGAGCGGACCAAGTCGGTGCTGGTCCTTTCGCCGTTGCTGCGGCGGTTCTCGTCGGGGGCGCCCGGCTAGGCCTCAGCCCGCCCGGCGGCCGATCGTCCGCAGCAGGCGGCGCATGCCCGCCGCGTGCGCGCCGGTGCCGATCACCAGCAGCCGGTACAGCCTCCCGGCCCAGCCGGGGAAGACGGCCCGGGTCTCCGCGCTCACGCGCGTGCGGCCCGGGCCGTCGGCTTCGAGGCGGAAGATCAGTGCGTAGGCCGAGAAGCGGTGGCGGCCGCTGAGGACCAGGTCACCGCCCGGGGACGCGGTGGTCACCCGGAAGCCGGGGAACGTGGAGCCGACGGCCGGCGGGCGCGGGCCGGAGGCCGTGCGGTCGGCGCAGCCCACCAGGCGGGCGTACCGGGCACCGCCGGGAAAGGAACCGTCCAGGACGTTGCCGATAGCCCGCCACACCGCATCAGGCCCGGCCCCGACGACGGCTGTGTGCGTGTCGATGTGTGGCAGAGCGGCCCACTCCACGCAAGCCCCCTTCAGCCCGCCGTCTTCCGGGCCAGCGCGTTGTTCCCGATCGAGTTGTGCACGCTGAAGCTCACCGCGTCCGAGCGATAGCGGTCGTCCGACCACTCCACCGGGCGGCCCTCGCGGGTCGTCGTCACGCGCCGCACCCGCAGCAGCGGGCTCGTGCGGCGGACGGCGAGCAGTTCGGCGTCCTGGGCGCCCGCCGCCACCGCGTCGATGATGTGCTCGCCGTAGGCGAAGACCAGGCCCGTGTCGTCGTAGAGGCGCTGGGTGACGGAGGGGCAGTCGGGCTCGATCGGCTCGACCGCCGGTGCGATCCAGTCCGCGTACACCGTCCGCTCCAGCAGTACCGGCTCACCGTCCAGGCCGCGCACCCGCAGCACATGCAACACCCGGGTCCCGGCGGACAGTTGGAGCCGTACGGCGTCCTCCTGGGTGGCCGGGCGGTACTCCTGCGCCACCACGTGCCCGGTGGCCTCGCGGCCCATGGCCCGCGCCCACTGGGCGAAGCTGCGCAGTTCCTCGAAGCTCTGGCTGCGGCGGCTGGCGAGCACCACGCGCCGGGCGCCCTGGCGGGAGCCGATCAGGCCCTCGGAGGTGAGGGCCGCGACGGCCTGGCGGACCGTCCCGCGTGAGACGCCGTAGTGCGTCGCGAGTTCCGACTCCGAGGGCAGCCGGCTGCCGACCGTGTACTTCTCGCGGTCGATCGCGCGCCGCAGCTCGTCGGCGATCTCCTCGTGTCGCGCCGTCATGCTTCCCCTCTGCTCAGGTCGCTGTGCACAGCGTGACCAGCCTAATCGAGACCTGAGCGTGATCTGCAACGGTCTGGATTGTGCACACAACTAGGGCTCAGAGTTTCGTCGCGGTTTACAGACAGGACACCTGCGGCGGGCGTACTGTGACGCAACTTGTTCATACAAGTTCTCCGCAGTTCTCAAACGCACCGCCACCACCCTCGTGCGCACCCCTGGAGAGACCGTGACCGTGTCCCTGCCGAGAAACGCCGTCCTCGGCGGCTCCCTCGCCGTCGTCGCCGCGCTCGCGCTGAGCGCCTGCGGCGCCGCCCCCGACAACGCGTCCACCAAGACCAAGGACGGCAAGAGCGCCGCCACCGCCACCTCCGCGGCCGACTTCGGCGGTCTCGACGCCCTCGTCAAGGCGGCCAAGAAGGAGGGCACGCTGCACATCATCGCGGTGCCCCGCGACTGGGCGAACTACGGCGCCCTCATCGACGGCTTCCAGAAGAAGTACGGCATCAAGATCGAGGACGAGAGCCCCGACGGCTCAAGCCAGGACGAGATCAACGCCGTGACCTCGCGGAAGGGTCAGGACCGCGCCCCGGACGTCCTCGACCTCGGCTCCTCCTTCGCCCTCAGCGCCGCCCAGCAGGGCCTGCTCGCGCCCTACAAGGTGGCCTCCTACGCCGACATCGCCGAGGCCCAGAAGGACCCGCAGGCCCGCTGGTTCAACGACTACGGCGGCTACATCTCCATCGGGTGCGACGCCAAGCGCGTGAAGACCTGCCCGACCACCTTCAAGGACCTCCTCAAGCCGCAGTACAAGGGCCAGGTCGCGCTCAACGGCAACCCGACCAAGTCCGGCTCGGCCTTCGGTGGCGTCTACGCGGCCGCCCTCGCCAACGGTGGCTCGTTCGACGACATCCAGCCCGGCCTCGACTTCTTCGCCAAGCTGAAGAAGAACGGCAACTACACGCCCGTCGAGTCCACCCCGGCCACCGTCGAGAAGGGCGAGACGCCCATCAGCATCGACTGGGACTACCTGAACGCCGGCTACGCCGACGAGTTCAAGTCCAAGGGCGTCGACTGGAAGGTCGCCATCCCGAGCGACGGCCAGTACGCCATGTTCTACTCCCAGGCCATCAACAAGGACGCCCCGCACCCGGCGGCCGCCCGCCTGTGGCAGGAGTACCTCTACAGCGCCGAGGGCCAGAACCTGTGGCTCAAGGGCTACGCCCGCCCGGCCCTGATGACCGCCCTGGAGAAGGCCGGCACCCTCGACAAGACCGCCGCCGCCAAGCTCCCGAAGGTCACCGGCACGCCCTCCTTCCCGACCGAGGACCAGCAGAGCAAGGCCAAGACGGTCATCGCTCAGGGCTGGGGCAAGGCCGTCTCCGGATGACCACCGCTCTCCCGCGTGCGGACGTGGCGCCCGTCGCTTCGGCGAAGCGGCGGCGCCGCGCCCCCGGCTGGCTGGCCGTGGTGCCGCTGCTGGTGTTCACGGCGATCGCCTTCGGCCTGCCCGCCCTGGCCATCCTGGACGGCGCCTTCACGGCCAAGGACCAGACGACCGGTGCCACGTCCTACACCGGCGCGAACCTGACGTCCTCGCTGCAGGGCCCGTACCTCACCGCGCTGGTCGGCAGCGTGAAGCTGTCGGCGATCTCCGCCGGGCTCGGGGCCCTGCTCGGGCTGCCGCTCGCCCAGGCCGTGGTCAGCTCCCGCTCCCGCGCGCTGCGCGAGGCCGTGCTGACCGCCTCCGGCGTGCTGGCCAACTTCGGCGGCGTCCCGCTGGCCTTCGCCTTCGTCGCCACCCTCGGCAACGCCGGCGTCCTGACCGTGCACCTCGGCCTCACCGACAAGGGCTGGGACCTCTACAGCTTCTGGGGCCTGGTCCTCGTCTACCTGTACTTCCTGATCCCGCTGATGGTCCTCACCATCACCCCGGCCCTGGACGGCCTGCGCGTCCAGTGGCGGGAGGCCGCGCTCAACAACGGCGCCACCGGTGTGCAGTACTGGCGGCACGTGGCCCTGCCCGTGCTGGCACCTTCGCTCCTCGGCGGTCTGGTGCTGCTGTTCGGCAGCGCCTTCGCCGCCTACGCCACCGCGGCCGCGATGGTGGGCAGCGCGGTGCCGCTGGTCACCCTGCAGATCGCCGACGCCCTCTCCGGCAACGTGCTGGTCGGCCAGGAAAACGTCGCCCTCGCCCTCAGCCTCGACATGGTGCTGGTGGCGGGCCTGGTGATGGCCGTGTACCTGCCCCTGCAACGACGGAGCGCCCGATGGCTCGACGCCTGACCCCCTGGCGCTGGGCCGTCCTCGGCCTGGCCGCGCTGTACTTCCTGGTGCCGCTCGCCGCGTCCGTGGTCTTCACGGTCGACGTGCCCGGCCAGGGCGTCACCTTCGACGCCTACACCCAGATCCTGTCCACCGACGGCTTCACCTCCAGCCTGCTGCTCTCGCTGGAGCTGGCCGTGGCCACCATCGCCGTGGTCCTGCTGCTGATGGTGCCCGCCGTGGTCGCGCTGCGGCTCGGCGCGCCCCGGCTCAGGCCGGTGGTGGAGGTGGTGTGCTCGCTGCCGCTGGTGGTGCCGCCGATCGCGTTCGTCGCCGGGATCGTGACCGTGCTCAAGTGGGGCCCGGACCATCTGTCCAGGACCCCGCTGTTCCAGACGTTCGTGGCGATCCAGAACCCGAGCTTCCCGGTCGTGCTGGTCCTCGCCTACGTCGTGATGGCGCTGCCCTTCGTCTACCGCGCCCTGGACGCGGGCCTGCGCGCCATCGACGTGCGCACCCTCGTGGAGGCCGCCCGCAGCTGCGGCGCCTCCTGGCCGCAGGCCCTGGTGCGGGCCGTGCTGCCGAACCTGCGCGGGGCGCTGCTGAACGCCGCCTTCCTCACGCTGGCGCTGGTCCTCGGCGAGTTCACCGTCGCCCGGCTGCTCGGCTTCCAGCCCTTCGCCGTGTGGATCTACAACGTCGGCGGCTCGCAGGCCCAGATGTCCGTCGCCGTGTCCGTGCTCAGCCTGCTCGTCACCTGGGCTCTGCTGCTCGCGCTCGCCGGCGCCGGCGGACGTACCCAAACCGCTTCCTCCCGGGGTTGAACCATGACCGTCACCACGCTTGAGAAGGCCACCGCCGAAAAGGCCGCCACCGTCGAATTCCGGGGACTGCGCAGGGAGTTCGGGGCCACCGTCGCCCTCGACGGACTCGACCTGACCGTCCGCCCGGGGGAGTTCCTGGCCCTGCTCGGCCCCTCCGGCTGCGGCAAGACCACCGCACTGCGCATGCTCGCCGGGTTCGAACACCCCGATTCCGGCGCCGTGTTGGTGGACGGCGAGGACGTCACCCACGTCCCGGCCCACCGTCGCGACGCCGGGATGGTCTTCCAGTCGTACAGCCTCTTCCCGCATCTGAACGCCGTCGACAACGTCGCCTTCGGGCTGCGCATGCGGCGGGTCCGTACGGCCGAACGGCGGGCCCGCGCAGCCGAGTTGCTGGAGCTGGTCGGGCTCGGTGACAAGGGGGAGCGGTACCCGCACCAGCTCTCCGGCGGCCAGCAGCAGCGCATCGCGCTCGCCCGCGCCCTCGCCCTGCGCCCGCGCGTCCTGCTGCTCGACGAGCCGCTGTCGGCGCTGGACGCCAAGGTGCGCCTGACCCTGCGCGAGGAGATCCGCAGGCTCCAGCAGGAACTCGGCATCACCACCCTCTTCGTCACCCACGACCAGGAGGAGGCTCTCTCGATCGCCGACCGGGTCGCCGTCATGCGCGCCGGACGGCTCGAACAGTGCGCCGAACCAGCCGAGTTGTACGGCCGCCCCGCCACCGCCTTCGTCGCCGAGTTCGTCGGCACGATGAGCCGCATCCCGGGCGAGCTGAAGGACGGCACGGTCGAGGTGCTCGGGCGGCGGCTGCCGGCCGACGGCGAGGTGCCGAACGGTGCAGTGGACGTACTGGTGCGGCCCGAGTCGCTCCAGGTCCAGGCCGACGAGCAGGGCAGCGCCCGCGTCGTCGCGACCGCCTTCCTGGGCGCCGTCGTCCGGGTCACCGTACGGCTCGCCGACGGCACCGAGGCCAAGGCCGACCTGCCCGCCCACGAGGCCACCGGGCTCGGCGCCGGAGCCCCCGTCGCCGTGTCGCTGCCCGAGCGGCCGGTGCTGGTGGCCGAACGTATCCAGAAGTGAGGAACGACGACAACGTGACCCCCCACACCCCTCAACACCTGCCGCAGGCCGTCCTGTTCGACATGGACGGCACGCTCGTCGACACCGAGCGTCTGTGGTGGGAGGCGGTCGAACTGGTCGCCGGGCGGCCGCTGACCGAGGCCGATCAGCCGGAGGTGCTCGGCCGGCCCGTCGAGCACACCGCCGCCTGGCTCGGCGCCGACACCGGCCTGGCCGCCGCCGACCTCGCGGCCGAACTGCACCGGGAGTTCGCCGCCCGCGTCCGCACCGGGATTGTGCCCCGCCCCGGCGCGCTCGACCTGCTGGACGCGCTGGCCCGGGCCGGTGTCCCCACCGCGCTGGTCACCGCGTCCCCGCGCGCGGTCGCCGACGTCGTGCTCGACGCGCTCGGCGCCGGACGGTTCGCGGTCTCCGTCACCGCCGACGACACCGCCCGCACCAAGCCGGCCCCCGACCCCTACCTGGCCGCCTGCCGGGCCCTCGGCGTCGAACCGGCCGCCTGCGTCGCCGTCGAGGACACCGAGACCGGTGTGGCCTCCGCCGAGGCCGCCGGGTGCGCCGTGCTCGCGGTGCCGTCCCTCGCGCCGATCGGCGCGGCACCCGGGCGGACCGTGCGCGACAGCCTCGTCGGTGTCACGCCCGAGGAGCTGCGCCGGATGATCGTGCCCGAACTCCGCGTCATGAGCTGGAACCTGTGGCTCGGCGGCGGCGAGGTCGACGACCACCGCGCCAAGCAGGTCAAGGCCGTCCTGGAGAGCGGTGCCGACGTCGTCGGGTTCCAGGAGACCGCCGGTACGGCAGCCCAGGAACTGGCCGAGGCGCTCGGCTGGCACCACCACCGGGCCGGGGAGAACCTCGGCGTCATCAGCAGGCACCCCATCACCGCCCGCTTCGGCGACCCCGACGTCGGCTTCTACGGCGCCGCCGGCGTCCGGATCCAGGTCGCGCCCGGCCGCGAGGTCGACGTGTGGACGGCCCACCTGCACTACACGCCGTACGGGCCGTACGAGGCCGCCTTCGACGGGCTCGGGGCGCCCGAGCTGATCGCCCACGAGGACGTACGGCTCGGGCAGATGCGGGACGCGCTGCGCCGGATCGCCGCGTCGTCCGCGGAAGGCGTTCCGGTCGTCCTCGTCGGCGACTTCAACTGCCCCTCCCACCTGGACTGGCCGGACGTGGAGTGGCCGGTGACGCGGGCGGCGGCGGACGCGGGCTTCGCCGACTCCTACCGTGAGGCGCACCCCGACCCGGTGGCCGAGCCGGGGCACACCTGGTCGCCGATCCACCCGGTGCACGAGGACGGCAGCGGACGCCCGGAACCGCAGGACCGGATCGACTACGTCCTGCACCGCGGCCTGACCGTGCGCGACGCGCGAACCCTCGTCATCGGCACCCCGCGCCCGTGGCCCGACGTCGCGGGCAACGACTGGCCCTCGGACCACGCGGCCGTCGTGACCACGTTCGCGCTGCCCCGTAGGTGACCCAGGGTTACCGCAGGTCACCATTGCGGACCAGGTGACGATCCCGTAGGTTGTGCCGGACTTTCCGCCACTACTGACTGGTAACACCGGCAGGTAACCATGCGCTGGCCCGTCGGCCGTCCCACCACCGTCCGCACGCGGATCGTGGCGCTCGCTCTCGCCCCGGCCGTCGCCCTGATGGCCCTGTGGAGCTTCGCCATGGTGTCGGTCACCGCCGAACTGCGCGCACTGATCCGGCTCCAGGGGGTGTACGAGGACTTCGGCACCCCCGTGGACACCGCGATCGGGCAGATCCAGATCGAACGCCGGATGTCCGCCGCCTACCTGGGCGCCCGCCTCGACACGACCGCGGCGGGCGACCTGCTCGGACAGGAACGCCGTACCGACCGGGCCGTCGACGCCCTGAGCCAGGCGGTCCGGGACGGGGACCGCGGCCGGCTCACGGACCGGCAGCGGCAGGCCCTGGACACCATGGTCGCCGCCACCGGGAAGCTGGAGGGGCTGCGCGAGCGCGTGCTGTCCCGGGCCATCACCTGGGACCGGGCGGTCGACGAGTACAGCGCGCTCGTCGAGCCCGGCTTCGACGTGCAGTCCACGCTCACCGCGCTCCAGGCCGGGCAGCTCGCCCGGGAGGCACAGGTCGTCATCGAGCTGGTGCGGGTACGGGAGTTCGTCTCCCGGGAGGACGCCCTGGTCGCCGGGGCACGGGCGGCCGGGACCCTGACCGACGGGCAGTACGACACCCTGACCGCCACCATCGAGGACCGGCGCGTCTTCGAGCGGACCTACGTACCGGACCTGCCCGCCGACTCGAGCGGCCTGTTCGAGGAGTTCCAGCGCGGTGACCTGTACCGCTCGCTGGCGCGCGGTGAGGACGCGCTGCTGCGGGCCGGTGCCGGGCGGGCCGGGGAGGCCGTCGCGGCGGACACCTGGCGCTCGACCACCGACCGGGCCGTCAAGCGCTACATGCAGCTGTGCACCCGCTCCGCCGAGAACTCCGCGGCGCGCGGCCGGGCCTTCGCCTACCACGAGCTGACCAAGGCAGCCGTCGTCGGCGCGGTCGGGCTGGCCGCCGTGGCGCTGTCCCTGTGGTTCGCGGTGCGGGGTGCGCGGCGCATCTCGCGGCGTCTGGAGACTTTGCGGGACGCGGCCGACGTGCTCAGCACACGGCAACTCCCGGACGTCATGCGGAGGCTGAGCGCCGGCGAGGAGGTGGACGCGCTGGCCGAGGCGCCGCCGCTCGCCGCCGACGGGACCAGGGACGACGAGATCGGCCAGGTCGGCCGGTCCTTCAACACCGCGCGGCTCGCCGCCGTGGAAGCCGCCGTCAAGCAGGCCACTCTGCGCCGGGGCCTGTTCGCGGTACTGCTCAACATCGCGCGCCGCAACCAGGCGCTGGTGCACCGCCAGTTGAAGCTCGTCGACACGCTGGAGCGGCGCACCGACGACCCGGACATCCTGCGCCAGCTGTTTCGCATCGACCATCTGACGACCCGGATGCGCCGGCACGCCGAGAGCCTGATCATCCTCTCCGGCTCGGCGCCCGGCCGCCGCTGGCGCGGGCCCGTGCCGATCGCGGACGTCGTGGCCTCGGCGGTGAGCGAGATCGAGGACTACGCGCGCGTGGTGGTGCCGCCGATGCCCGAGGTCGGCGTCGCGGCGGACGCGGTCGCCGACGTCGTCCATCTCGTCGCCGAACTCCTGGAGAACGCCACGGCGTTCTCGCCGCCGCACACCCAGGTCACGCTGCGCCCCGCACAGGTCGGCAGCGGCTTCGTGCTGGAGATCGACGACCGCGGGCTCGGCCTCGACGCCGAGCAGCGCACACAGGCCCACCGCACCCTCACCGACCCCGACGCCTTCGACCCCACCCGGCACGACCGGCTCGGCCTGTACGTCGTCGGCCGCCTCGCCGCCCGCCACGGCATCGAAGTGAACCTACGGGACTCGCCGTACGGCGGTACGACCGCGGTGGTGCTGCTTCCGGAGGGGGTGCTGGCGGAGGCGGAGCCGGCGTCGGTGCCGTCCGCCGGGTCCGGAGTGCGGGAGCGGGTGGCGGACTCGCCGGGGTTGGCGGAGCGGCTGGGGTCGGCGGAGGTGCCGGGGTCGGTCGAGCGGCTGGGGTCGGTTGAGCGGTCGGGGTCGGTGGAGGTGCCGGGGTCGGTCGAGCGGCTGGGGTCGGTTGAGCGGTCGGGGTCGGCGGAGCTGCCTGGGCCGGTCGAGCGGTCAGGGTCGGGCGAGCGGAAAGCGCCGGTGCTGGAGCTGCCCACCAGGAAGCGGTCCACACCGCCGTCCACTGCCGCACCCGGACCCACGCGACACAACATGCCCGCGCCGGGCGCCCTCACGCCGGGCGCCCTCACGCCGGGCGCCC
>NZ_MCGQ01000036.1 GCF_002242805.1 Streptomyces diastatochromogenes
CCTTTCCGGCGGTTCCGACTTTATCAGAAGTTTTTGGCCGGTCTAACCGGCCGCTCATTTCTGAGTAGTAAGTCGGGGGTGCTTCTCAGCGTCACAGTCGCGACGCCTGGGGAAGCAGATAGATTCTAAACGATCAGCCCTGAACTTGTCCAGTTCTAGGCAACTCATTGAATCTACCTCCCCCCTCCACCCGTGTCAACGGGTTTCGTGGGGCGAAGAGGAGACTAGCAGCTCACAGGCCCTGGACGCACATCAGGCGGCCGTCGGGAGGGTCGAGCTGCGCTCGGCCTCGTCGAGGTCGCCCGTCTCGCCGGCGCGTACCGCCCGGCCGCCGAGGACGTAGACGTACGCCAGGAATGCCACCTCGGCCGCGACTCCGATGCCAATGCGGGCCCACGTGGGAAGGCCGGACGGGGTGACGAAGCCTTCGATGGCACCGGAGACGAAGAGGACCAGTGCGAGGCCTATCGCCATGCCCACCGCGGCCCGGCCCTCCTCGGCGAGAGCGCTACGCCGGCTTCGGGGACCTGGGTCGATGACGGTCCAGCCGAGGCGGAGGCCGGTGCCCGCGGCGACGAAGACCGCGGTCAGTTCGAGCAGGCCGTGCGGGAGAACCAGGCCGAGGAAGGTGTCGAGACGGCCGGCGGAGGACATCAGGCCGATACCCACGCCCAGGTTGAGCATGTTTTCGAAGAGGATCCAGAGCACGGGCAGCCCCAGGAAGACGCCCAGGACCAGGCACATCGCGGCGGCCCGGGCGTTGTTCGTCCACACCTGGGCCGCGAAGGAGGCCGCGGGGTGGCTCGAGTAATAGGTCTCGTACTCGCCGCCGGGGCGGGTCAGCTCGCGCAGCTGGCTGGGGGCCGCGATGGTCGACTGCACCTCTGGGTGGGTGCCTATCCACCAGCCCAGGAGGATCGCGATGGCGGTCGAGATGAGCGCGGTGGGCACCCACCAGTGGCGGGCGCGGTAGACCGCGGCGGGGAATCCCTGACCGAGGAAGCGCGTGACATCGCGCCATGAGGTGCGGCGGGTACCGGTGACGGCGCTGCGCGCGCGTGCCACGAGTTGGCTGAGCCGGCCCGTCAGCTGCGGATCGGGAGCGCTGGACTGGATGAGAGAGAGGTGGGTGGCGGTGCGCTGGTAGAGGGCGACGAGTTCGTCGGCCTCGGCGCCGTTGAGGCGGCGCTGGCGGCGGAGCAGGGCGTCGAGGCGGTCCCATTCGGCTCGGTGTGCGGAGACGAAGACGTCCAGGTCCATCGGGTCTGCCTGCTCCTCGGCTGGTCGTCCACTGCTCGTGGTGGAGGCTCGTGATGCTGTCAGCTTGTCTTACTGCGGCGCGATGCGCCCTCAGCTTGGCAGACTTGCGCTGCACGAGGCAGACCAGGGGAAGGACGGCGGGCGTGAGTGAGCTGGTGACCGGCGAGGCGGTGGCGCTGGAACTGCGGCCTGCCAAGCTGCCGAGCAGGGCGTTGGCGGTGTTGCTGGACCTGGTCGTGGCCGTGCTCGTGTACATCGGCGTGACCTTCGCGCTGGTGGCGGCGACCGCGTCCTTGGACGAGGCGGCCCAGGTCGCGCTGTCGATCGCGACCTTCATGTTGGTGCTGGTCGGCGGTCCGATCGCGGTGGAGACGCTCAGCCATGGGCGCTCGCTCGGGAAGCTGGCGTTCGGGCTGCGGGTGGTGCGGGACGACGGTGGGCCCATCCGGTTCCGGCACGCGCTGGTGCGGGGCGCGATCGGTGTGGTCGAGATCCTGATGACCTTCGGGATCGTGGCCTGCATCGCCTCGCTGGTGTCGGCACGGGGTCGGCGGCTCGGGGACGTCTTCGCGGGCACCCTGGTCGTACGCGAGCGGATTCCCGTGGGGCGGGCTGGTCTCGTGCCTCCGCCTCCGCCGTGGCTGGCGGGGCGGTTCGCCGAGCTGGACCTGTCGGCCGTACCGGACGGGCTGTGGCTCGCCGTCCGGCAGTACCTGACGCGGATGCAGCAGCTCGATCCTCAGGTGTCCTGGGACATGGGGCAACGACTCGCTGCCGATCTCGCTGCTCGTACGGGGGCTCCGACGTCGCAGGGCGTGCACCCGGCTGCTTTCCTGGCGGCTGTGGTCCATGAGCGGCAGGCTCGCGAGGCCCGGCAGGCCTTCGGGGGCCCGGGGCCTGTGGTGACCGGGGGTGCGCCGTCCGGTTTCGCGCCCGGCGCGCCTGGTGGTGCCGTGCCCGGTGGCTATCCGCCGCCGGGGCCGCAGGCGTCCGTGCCGAACGCGTATCAGCCTCAGGCCCCGGTCTGGCCGCAGGGTTCTGGTCAGCCCGCCCCGTCCCCGGGGCCGGGCTTGCCGCAGTCTCAGGCTCCGGCCGCGCCGCCCGCGACGGCGCAGCGCGATGAGCCGCCGTCCGACCGGCCGGCCACGGGTTCGGGTTCGGGTTCCACTGGATTCGCTCCGCCCGCATAGCGGGCCGCCTCGCGCCGCCGGCTTCGGCGGCGTGGGCTCAGTCGAATCTCGACGGCGGTGACTGGAGGTCTTCCAGCTCGATTCCGGGCGCGGACAGGACCACGTCTCCGGCGATGTGCACGGTGTGCTGTTCGCCCGTGTCCAGGGCTGTGACCTGGTATTCGTCCACGGTCAGGGGGCCGTTGTCAGTGGCGTGTGCTTCGCTGTTCACCAAGGCCCAGGACTGGTCCACGGTGCGTGGGGCGAGGACCGGGTCCGTGAAGGCCACGAGGCGTACGCGGGTCGCGGCGGACGAGGGGGTGAGGCGCAGCAGACGGGCGGTGGCGACGAGGAACGCGGGGGACGTGCCGGTGAAGGCGTGGGCGCGCACATTGCCTTCGGTGGCATGGGCTCCGGTGGGGTCGGTGCGGACCCAGGTGACGC
Organism: Streptomyces diastatochromogenes; assembly: GCF_002242805.1. Classification (GTDB taxonomy): domain Bacteria; phylum Actinomycetota; class Actinomycetes; order Streptomycetales; family Streptomycetaceae; genus Streptomyces; species Streptomyces diastatochromogenes. The sequence goes on from NZ_MCGQ01000036.1 coordinate 2,874, forward strand.
CGTCGAGAGCGGCGCCGCGCACCTGCCAGCCTCCCGCGTGGAGTTCGAGGCGGATGGGGCGGCCGAGGTCGTCCAGGGCGAGGTCGACCGAGCCGAGGTGGTCGCCCGCGGGGGTGGTGAGCTGGGAGACGTAGCGCCAGCCGGAGGGGCCGGGGGCGCACTGGAAGTGTTCTTCTGCGAGGGGGGTGTGATCGTGCGGATCGTGGAGCGAATAACGGCCGCGGGGCATGGGGGTCCTGGAGCTTGACGGGCTGGGTCCGGCCGGAGGCCAAAGGGGCAGGCCCCCGGCACGGGGGTGCGGGGGCCTGCCTCGGAGGAACTGCGGACCTGCGGACTCAGTAGCGGTAGTGGTCCGACTTGTACGGGCCGTCGACCTCCACGCCGATGTAGGCGGCCTGCTCGGGGCGCAGCGTGGTGAGCTTTACGCCGAGCGCGTCCAGGTGGAGGCGGGCGACCTTCTCGTCGAGGTGCTTGGGCAGCGTGTAGACGCCGGTCGGGTACTCGTCGGGCTTGGTGAACAGCTCGATCTGGGCCAGGGTCTGGTCCGCGAAGGAGTTGGACATCACGAACGACGGGTGACCGGTGGCGTTGCCCAGGTTCAGCAGGCGACCCTCGGAGAGGACGATGATCACCTTGCCGTCGGGGAAGGTCCAGGTGTGGACCTGCGGCTTGACCTCGTCCTTGACGATGCCGGGGACCTTGGCGAGGCCGGCCATGTCGATCTCGTTGTCGAAGTGGCCGATGTTGCCGACGATGGCCTGGTGCTTCATCTTGGCCATGTCCGAGGCCATGATGATGTCCTTGTTGCCGGTCGTGGTGACGAAGATGTCGGCCTTGTCGATGACCTCGTCGAGGGTCGTGACCTGGTAGCCGTCCATCGCCGCCTGCAGGGCGCAGATCGGGTCGATCTCGGTGATGATCACGCGGGCGCCTTGGCCGCGCAGGGACTCCGCGCAGCCCTTGCCCACGTCGCCGTAGCCGCAGACGACGGCGGTCTTGCCGCCGATCAGGACGTCGGTGGCGCGGTTGATGCCGTCGATCAGGGAGTGGCGGCAGCCGTACTTGTTGTCGAACTTCGACTTGGTGACGGCGTCGTTGACGTTGATCGCCGGGAAGAGGAGGACGCCGTCGCGCTGCATCTCGTACAGGCGGTGGACGCCGGTGGTGGTCTCCTCGGTAACGCCGCGGATCTCCGAGGCCAGCTGGGTCCACTTCTGCGAGCCGTCCGTGATGGTGCGGTGCAGGAGTTCGAGGATGACGCGGTGCTCGTCGGACTCGGCGGTGTCGACGCCGGGGACCTTGCCGTCCTTCTCGTACTCGACGCCCTTGTGGACGAGGAGGGTGGCGTCACCGCCGTCGTCGAGGATCATGTTCGGGCCGCCGGTGGGGCTGTCCGGCCAGGTCAGCGCCTGCTCGGTGCACCACCAGTACTCCTCCAGGGTCTCGCCCTTCCAGGCGAAGACCGGGACGCCCTGCGGGTTGTCGGGCGTGCCGTTCGGGCCGACGGCGATGGCGGCGGCCGCGTGGTCCTGGGTGGAGAAGATGTTGCAGGACGCCCAGCGGACCTGCGCGCCCAGGGCGACCAGGGTCTCGATCAGGACGGCGGTCTGCACGGTCATGTGCAGGGAACCGGTGACACGGGCGCCGGCCAGGGGCTGCGCCTCGGCGTATTCCTTGCGGATCGCCATGAGGCCCGGCATCTCGTGCTCGGCGAGGGTGATCTCCTTGCGGCCGAACTCGGCCAGGGAGAGGTCGGCGACCTTGAAGTCCTGTCGGTTGTCGACAGTCGTCATTGCGAGCTGCTCCTCGGGATTGGGTCGAGGTGGGTACGGCTGGTCTGCGCGGCGGCGGACACAGGGGTGCCCGAGAAGAGGCACAGGCATGCCCACGTACGCGCAGCGCAGTCCGTCGGAGGCCCTCTCTCCCTCGGTCGGTCCGCTTCGGGACCGCCCGACCGCCATCAGCAGCGACGTCTGGCTCCGTCCCAAGCTACACCGGAGGGCCGGGCCATCCCCAGTCCGCCTGCGAACAGTTCAAGTCGTTCCGGGGATGTGGCCGGGGGCGGAGCGGGGTTTCGCAGGCGGGTGGGTGGGGGGCGGGAAAGTGTGGGGCGGGAGCCTACAGACCGGTATGGACTGGGAATTCCGCTCCTTTTGAGGCGTGGGCGGGGTGGTGCAGGATGCGGGGTGATCGGGAGTTCCGATCGATCTCGCGAGGCGTCCGGGACGGCGCCTTGTGTGACGAAGGCGTTAGGAGATCGACGTGACCAGTCCGGCCGGCCCTCCCCCCACGGGCGGCGGTGACGAGCCGCAGCGGATCAAGCTGCTGGCGGTGACCGCGTGCCCGACCGGCATCGCACACACGTACATGGCGGCAGAGAAGCTCGCGCAGGCCGCCGCGGGCCTCGGTATCGAGATGAAGGTGGAGACACAAGGATCCATCGGGGCCGAGAACGTCCTCGATGACAACGATGTCAGATCGGCCGACGGCATCATCGTCGCCGCGGACAAGGACGTGGACCTGAGTCGTTTCGCGGGCAAGCGGGTGCTGACGGTCGGGGTCGCCGAGGGCATCCACCACCCCGAGCGGCTGATCGAGCGGGTGCGGTCGGCGCCCGTGCACACGCCCGGCGGGGCTGCCACCGGGCCGGCCTCCGGGAACGGTGGCGGCAAGGAGCGGGGCGCGGTCTACAAGGCGCTGATGAACGGTGTCTCGTACATGATCCCGTTCGTGGTCGTCGGCGGTCTGCTGATCGCGGTCTCGCTGGCGCTCGGCGGGCATGCGACGGCCAAGGGGTACGTGATCCCGGACGGCACCTTCTGGGCGCACGTCAACGCGATCGGCGGGATCGGCTTCCAGCTGATGATTCCGATCCTGTCCGGATACATCGCCTACGCCATAGCCGACCGGCCCGCTCTGGTGCCGGGCATGATCGGTGGCTGGATCGCCAACACGGGGGCGCTCTACGACTCCAAGGCGGGCGCCGGCTTCATCGGGGCGATCGTGACCGGTTTCCTGGCCGGTTATCTGGTGCTGTGGATCAAGAAGGTCCGGGTCCCGAAGTTCGTACAGCCGATCATGCCGATCATCGTGATCCCGATCGTGGCGACGACGGCGCTGGGGCTGTTCTTCGTCTATGTCATCGGCAAGCCGATCTCCTGGGTGTTCGAGCACCTGACCAGCTGGCTCGGCGGGATGACCGGCAGCAGTGCGGTGCTGCTGGGCGCGATCCTGGGCCTGATGATCGCGTTCGACATGGGCGGGCCGGTCAACAAGACGGCGTTCCTGTTCGGCGCCGGACTCATCGCGAGCGGCAACCAGACGGTGATGGGCATGTGCGCGGCCGCGATCCCGGTGATGCCGCTGGGCCAGGGCCTGGCCACGCTGATCCGCAGGCGGCTGTACACCGAGCAGGAGCGGGAGACGGGGCTGGCGGCGCTGTTCATGGGCTGCTTCGGCATCTCGGAGGGCGCGATCCCGTTCGCGGCGGCACGGCCCGCGCAGGTGATTCCGGCCAACATGCTGGGTGGCGCAGTGGCCGGTGCGGTCGCGGGGCTGGCCGGGGTGAAGGACGCGGTGCCGCACGGCGGGCCGGTCGTGGCGGTGCTGGGCGCGGTGAGCGGTGTGCCGATGTTCTTCGTGGCCGTGGCGATCGGCGCGGCGGTGACGGCATTGACGACCGTGGCGCTGGTGGACCTGGCCGAGCGCGGCAGGCGTGCCGAGCCCGAGCCGGCTGGGGCTGGTGCGGTCGTTCCCGGGCAGGCTCGGCGCGAGCCGGTGGCGGCCGTCGCCGCTCCGGCGGTCGCGGTGCTCCACGGGGCGTCCGCCGAGGAGGTGGCCGGTTCGGCGGAGGCCTCCGGCGAGGTGCCTGAGGTTCTCTCCGGGTATCTCACCGGGCGGACGGTGCAGGTCGGTCTCGCCGCGGACGGCAAGAAGGCCGCGATCCGGGAGATGGCGGAGCTGCTGAGCCGCAGTGGGCGGGTCGCCGACGTCGAGGAGCTGGTGGCGGTCGCACTGCGGCGCGAGGAGCAGGGGACGACGGGGCTCGGCGAGGAGATCGCGATTCCGCACGCCAAGACGGACGCGGTGACGGCGCCGGTGGTGGGGTTCGCCCGGTCGGCGCAGGGTGTCGAGTGGGGTTCGCTGGACGGTACGAAGGCTCGGCTGGTCTTCATGATCGCCGTGCCGGAGGCGGCTGCCGGGGACGAGCATCTGCGGATCCTCGCGCTGCTGTCCCGCAAGCTGATGGACCCCGGTTTCCGGGAGCGGCTGCTGGCGGCGGCGGAGGAGCGAGCCGTACTCGACGTGCTCGGTGAGGTCGGGTGAGCTGATCTCTCCTGACCTCGGGAGAGGCGAAGGGCGCCGACGGTGACGTCGGCGCCCTTCGCCTGTACAGCCGACTTGGGGGATGAGCCCCTCAGTGACCGACCGGGTGCGGGGTCGGGCCGCCCGGGGTCGCCTCCGGGTCGGGGCCCTTGGCGGCCTCGGCCTCGCTGTAGATGTCCGGCTCCAGGTAGATGACCCGAGCGATGGGGACGGCGGCGCGGATGCGGGCCTCGGCCGCGTTGATGGCGTTCGCGACCTCGGCGGCCGTGTCGTCGTGCTGGACGGCGATCTTGGCGGCGATCAGCAGCTCCTCGGGGCCGAGGTGGAGCGTGCGCATGTGGATGACGCCGGTGACCGTGTCGCCGTCGACGATCGCGGCCTCGATCTTCTTGACCTCTTCGATGCCCGCGGCCTCGCCGAGCAGCAGCGACTTGGTCTCGGCGGCCAGGACCAGAGCGATCAGGACGAGCAGGACGCCGATGCAGACGGTGCCGATGCCGTCCCAGATGCCGTCGCCGGTGAGCAGGGCGAGGCCGACGCCGCCGAGGGCGAGGACCAGACCGATGAGCGCGCCGAAGTCCTCCAGGAGGACGACCGGCAGCTCGGGCGCCTTGGCCCGGCGGATGAACTGCGACCAGGACAGCGTGCCCCGCAGCTCGTTCGACTCCTTGATGGCCGTGCGGAACGAGAAGCCCTCGGCGATGATCGCGAACACGAGGACGCCCACCGGCCAGTACCAGCGCTCGATCTCGTGCGGGTGCAGGATCTTCTCGTAGCCCTCGTAGATGGCGAACATGCCGCCGACGGAGAACAGGACGATCGAGACGAGGAAGGCGTAGATGTAGCGCTCGCGGCCGTAGCCGAAGGGGTGCTGCGGGGTCGCCTCGCGCTGGGCCTTCTTGCCGCCGATCAGGAGCAGGAACTGGTTCCCCGAGTCGGCCAGCGAGTGGACACCCTCGGCGAGCATCGACGAGGAGCCGCTGAACGCGAACGCCACGAACTTCGATGCCGCGATCGCGAGATTGGCGCCGAGTGCCGCCACGATCGCCCTGGTACCGCCTGACGCGCTCATGTGTCCGCGTTGTCCCTTCGCCCTCGTACGTCTACGCCGTCCAGGCGTGCGCCCGTCTTTGCCCGTGCTTTGCCGGTGGGCCATTCTTGCAGCCCGGCCGGGCGGCGGGGCGTCAGGTATCCACAGCCCCGGTCATACGATCACAGTGGCGCGGAAGACCGTACCCGCGCCGGACACCTCGGCCTTCTCGCCGGCCGGGACGAAGACCGACTGGCCGGGGGCGAGATCGTGTTCGCCGGCCCGGACGGTACCGGCCGTGCAGAGCAGGATCTGCGGGGTGTCCAGGGTGAGGTCGTGGGTGGTGCCGCCCTCGGGGAGCACGTACCGGGAGAGCCGGAACTCGTCGATCGGCGTCTCGTAGACCTCCTCGCCGTCCGGGGATGCCTCGGGGCGCAGTACGCCCGGGTCGCCGGCCTCGAAGCGGACGATGCGCAGGAGTTCGGGGACGTCGACGTGCTTGGGGGTCAGGCCGCAGCGCAGGACGTTGTCGGAGTTGGCCATGATCTCGACGCCGAGGCCGTCGAGGTAGGCGTGCGGGATGCCGGCGCCGAGGAACAGGGCCTCGCCGGGCTGCAGGCGGACGTGGTTGAGCAGCATGGCGGCGATGACACCGGGGTCGCCCGGGTAGTGGTGGGCGAGGTCGGCGTAGGGCGCGTAGTCGCCGCCGAGGCGGGTGCAGGCGGCGGTGGCCTCGGCGACCGTGTGGGCCATCTCCTCCGGGTCGGCGCTGAGGACAGCCGTGAGGACCTCGCGCAGGGCGGCGTCCTCGGGGTGGGCGTGCAGCAGGTCGACGTACGGCTTCAGGGAGTCGACGCCGAGGCCGTCGAGCAGGTCGGCCGCCTGGACCGGGTCGCGGAAGCCGCACAGGCCGTCGAACTCGGTGAGCGCGCAGATCAGTTCCGGCTTGTGGTTGGCGTCCTTGTAGTTGCGGTGCGGGGCGTCGACGGGGATGCCGCGCCGCTCCTCGTCGGCGTAGCCCTCCTTGGCCTGTGCCAGGTTGGGGTGCACCTGGAGGGAGAGGGGGGCGCCGGCGGCGAGGATCTTGAGCAGGAAGGGCAGGTGGGGGCCGAACTTGGCGACCGCCTTCGCTCCGAGTTCCTTCTCCGGGTCCGCGTCGATGACCTCGACGAGAGTCCCGCGCGCGGTGCGCGAGGGAGCACCCGGGTGCGCTCCCATCCACATCTCCGCCTGCGGTTCGCCGGTCGGCTCCACGCCGAGCAGGTGCGGGATGGCGGTGGGGGAACCCCAGGCGTAGGGGCGGATGGTGTTGTCGAGGCGGTCCATGTGGTTTCTCTGTCTCCGTACGTACGCTGCTCGGCCTGCGCTGTCGTCGGTCCCGCGCCGGTGGTGGGCGCGGGTCGGACGACCTGGAGCAAGATCAGGCGCCGGAAGCGAGCGCCAGGTAAACGGCGGCGAAATCCGTGATGGCGATCAGTTCCGCGAGGGTCTCCAGATCGCCGCCCTCCTCCGGTTCCAGCTCGCTGATCGGCGTGTCGTGGCTGAGGGCCAGGTCACGGGCGGCGGGAGCGGCGGTGAGGCCGCCGATCGGGCGGTCGCGGAGCAGCACCACGCGCGCGTGCAGCGCGGGCGTCTCCTCCACGCGGTCACGGAAGAAGTCCTCGGGGTCGGCGCTGGCCGCGAGGGGACCGGCCAGCAGGGCGCTGTGCGCGGCGAGTGCCTCGGGGAGTTCGGCGACCAGGGCGGGGCGGCCGGCCAGCTCGGCGAGCGCATCGGCGAAACGGCGGCCCGCGGGCCCGGCCGAGCTGCCCTCCGTCCAGACGACGGGCAGCGTGTCGGCGAGTTCGGCGGCGAGGGTCTTGGCCGGGTTGCTGTAGGTCGCGATGGCCGGGCCGCAGCGTTCGGCGATGTGGTCCAGGCGGTCGGCGATCTTCTCCAGGTCCTCCGGCGGGGCGGTGAGCAGGCCGATGCGGTCGAGGAGCGCCAGCAGCGGGGTGAGCAGGGCCCAGAAGACGCCCGGGGAGGACGCGGCGAGGGGTTCTTCCTGGTCGTACGGCGACGTCGCCATCGGTACGAACAGGCCGTGCGCGCCGGCCATCGCCTCGGCGAGCGGGGTGCGGGGCGGGGCCACGGCGACGAGCGAGCAGCCGCGGCGGTAGGCCTGCTCCGCGAGCAGGGAGAGGCTGGGTTCGGTGCCGTCCGGGGTGGCGATGAGCAGCAGGTCGACAGAGCCGGCCCAGCCCGGGAGGTCCCAGCGCAGTGCGCCTGCGGCCGGGGCGACGCCGGTGGGGGCCAGTCGGGTGACGGGGCTGCCGGGGCCGGCAAGGCTGCTGATGAGGTCGGCGGTGTGGGTGGCGGCGGTTCCCGGGCCCGCGATCAGGACGGCGCGGGGCCGGCCGTCGGGCTTGAGGTCGCCGACGCCGGCCTCGATGGCGTGCCGGGCCGCGGTGCGTACGCGGGCGCCGGCCTCCGCCGCGCCGCGGAGGAGGCCTCGGCGGTCGGCCTCGGCGAGGCCCTCTGGGGCGTCGAGCAGCGATTCGTCGAGCATGGGCGGCAGCCTCCGATCGCCGGGGGTCCTGTGCGGGGGTCGAGCGCGGGGGTGGGCGCCCCGGCGTTGCGGGGCGACGGCCTTCTGTGCGGGGCGGTGGGCCTCTTACGCGGGGCGGCGGGCCTCGTCGACGAGCAGGACCGGGATGCCGTCGCGGACGGGGTATGCCAGGCCGCAGTCCTGGCCGGTGCAGATCAGCTCGGTGTCCTGCTCCTT
>NZ_MCGQ01000037.1 GCF_002242805.1 Streptomyces diastatochromogenes
CTCAAGGAACGGTCGCTTCCATTGTACTCACCCTCTCGGGCTTTCCACTGGGCGCTTCCCTTCGATGTTTCAAACTCTATCAGGGTTTTTCCGTCTCCCTGACCACCTTCCTGCAGACATGCAGAAGATGATCCCGAGATAGGATCTGACGAGTTTGGGTGCTGCTTAACGGAGGCGCTTTCGCGTCGCTCTCCCTCAAGCAGGAGTACGACTGTACACGGGGCCTTGAAGCGCGTGCAAATCGACCGGGCTGGTGGTCTAGACCACTACCTGCTAGCTTCCATACGGAACCGCCACTTCATATGACATACGCTGCTGCTCAGTGCCGTCCGGGACAGGTAGTGACGGCCCGCACGCAGCTCCACTCCTGGGAGGCTTCCCATGACCACCGTGACGTCCCCTCTCGCTGGACGTGCCATCGAACTGGCCGCCGTGCCGGATCCGGTCTTCTCCGGGGCCATGGTCGGCCCGGGCACTGCGATCGACCCCGTGCGTGAGCCCTCCGAGGCCGTGGCGCCCGTGGACGGCGTCATCGTTTCCCTGCACCCGCACGCCTTCGTCGTGGTCGACGAGAGCGGGCACGGTGTGCTCACCCACCTCGGCATCGACACCGTCCAGCTCAACGGCGAGGGCTTCGAGCTGCTCGTCAACAAGGGCGACACCGTGACGCGTGGTCAGAGCATCGTGCGCTGGAACCCGGCCGCGGTCGAGGCCGCCGGCAAGTCGCCGGTGTGCCCCGTCGTGGCGCTCGAGGCCACGGCCGAGTCCCTCACCGACCTCCGTGACAGCGGCGACGTGAAGGCCGGCGACAGCCTCTTCGCCTGGAACTGATGACACTGCCGTCATAGGGCGGCGTACCGGACAACCACCGCGGCGGCGGGACCCGCCGCACTATCGGAGACGGGTGAGATGGAGACAACGCTGCGAGGCGTCGGCGTGAGCCACGGTGTGGCGATCGGCGAGGTTCGGCACATGGGAACGGCGGTGCTCGAGCCGCCGGCCAAGCAGATCCCGGCGGAGGAGGCTGAGCGCGAGCAGGGGCGGGCGCGCCAGGCCGTGGACGCTGTGGCGGCTGACCTGATGGCGCGCGGCAATCTGGCGGGGGGCGAAGCCCAGGCCGTGCTCGAAGCGCAGGCCATGATGGCGCAGGACCCCGAGCTGATGGCGGACGTGGACCGGCGGATCGCCGTCGGCAGCACGGCGGAGCGTGCGGTGTACGACGCGTTCGCTGCGTACCGTGAGCTGCTCGCCGGTGCCGGGGAGTACCTCGCCGGGCGCGTGGCCGACCTCGACGACGTGCGGAATCGTATCGTCGCCCGGCTGCTGGGCGTCCCGATGCCGGGTGTCCCGGACAGTGACGAGCCCTATGTGCTCGTCGCGCGCGATCTGGCTCCCGCCGACACGGCGCTGCTGGACCCGACGCTCGTACTCGGTTTCGTGACCGAGGAGGGCGGGCCGACCAGCCACAGCGCGATCCTGGCGCGGGCGCTGGGGGTTCCGGCCGTCGTGGCGCTGCCGGGTGCGGGTGAGCTGGCCGAGGGCACGGTGATCGCCGTCGACGGCAGCACCGGCGACATCTTCGTGAACCCGACCGAGGAGAAGAAGGCGCAGCTGGAGGCCGCGGCCGCCGAGCGCAAGGCCGCGCTGGCCGCTTCGACCGGCCCGGGTGCCACGGCCGACGGGCACAAGATGCCGCTGCTGGCCAACGTGGGCGGACCGGCGGACGTGCCGGCGGCCGTGGAAGCCGGTGCCGAGGGTGTCGGTCTGTTCCGTACCGAGTTCCTGTTCCTGGACGACAGCAAGAACGCGCCGTCCGAGGAGAAGCAGGTGGAGGCCTACCGGCAGGTGCTGGAGGCGTTCCCCGAGGGCCGTGTGGTCGTGCGCGTGCTGGACGCGGGGGCCGACAAGCCGCTGGACTTCCTGACGCCCGCGGACGAGCCGAACCCCGCGCTGGGCGTGCGCGGTCTGCGCACGCTGCTGGACCACCCGGAGATCCTGCGTACGCAGCTGACCGCGCTGGCGAAGGCCGCGGAGGGGCTGCCCGTCTATCTCGAGGTCATGGCGCCCATGGTGGCGGACCGTGCGGACGCCAAGGCGTTCGCGGACGCCTGCCGGGAGGCGGGGCTGCGGGCCAAGTTCGGCGCGATGGTGGAGATCCCGTCGGCCGCGCTGCGGGCGCGTTCGATCCTGCAGGAGGTCGAGTTCCTGTCGCTGGGGACCAACGACCTCGCGCAGTACACGTTCGCGGCGGACCGGCAGGTGGGTGCGGTGTCGCGGCTCCAGGACCCGTGGCAGCCCGCGCTGCTCGACCTGGTCGCGCTGTCCGCCGAGGCGGCCAAGGCCGAGGGCAAGAGTTGCGGTGTGTGCGGTGAGGCCGCGTCCGATCCGCTGCTGGCGTGTGTGCTGACGGGGCTGGGTGTCACCTCCCTGTCCATGGGTTCGGCGTCGATTCCTTATGTCCGGGCGACGCTGGCGAAGTACACGCTGGCCCAGTGCGAGCGGGCCGCCGCGGCCGCGCGTGCGGCGGACAGCGCCGATGAGGCGCGCAGCGCGGCTCAGGCGGTGCTGTCCGGCGAGTAGCCGGGCAGGCGCTCGTCGTCTTTCGGGTTCAGGGGCGTCCCGCCTTCGGGTGGGGCGCCCCTGGCGCGCTCAGTGGCGGTGTCCCCGTGCCGTGCTCTCCTCTCCGAGGTCGGGTGGTGTGCCGTAGTCGACGCCTGGCTCTGGGGAGATGAGGTCGCCGGATTCGACGTCGGTGCAGTAGGCGTCGAAGACCTCGGACGCGGTGAGTGGTTCGAGTCCGCCGCCGCGCAGCCGCCAGCCGTAGACGCGGTCGGCCGTGTCGGCGGTGGTGATGCGCATGACGAGTCCGCCTGGGCTGTTGGTGGCGAGGCCCAGGGCGAGGACGCTGGTGAATTCGAGGGCTTCGGCCTCGTCGAGTTCGGTGGTGCCGTCGGTGCCCTCGTCGGCGTGGAGGACGGAGACGAGTGTTTCCGGTGGTCCGGAGACGCTGCAGACGAGGTGCCGGTCGCCGGACCGGGCGGTGTCGAGGATGCGGACGAGGAGGTCGGAGGCGCGGGTGAAGGCGGCGCGGCCGATGTCCTCGCCGCAGGTGGGGCAGGGGCCGAGGCGGGTCAGGAGGGTGGTGGCGTACTCCCAGGTGGCCTGGCGTACGGCCTCGTCGACGAGGGCGGGCAGGAGGGTGGCGAGGGGGCTGCCGTCGTAGGGGATGGTGGGGCCGGTGGCCGCGAGTTCGGCGGTGAAGCGGGTGCGGCTGGCCGGGGCTTCGGGGTCGAGGCCCGTGTCGGCGCAGAATTCGGCGTAGTCCTCGGGGTCGAAGAGGGCCAGTGTGGTGTGGCTGCCCTGTGCCGCGCGGCTCTTGAGGAGGGCTTCGACCTGCTGGAGGTAGGTGGTGTGGTCGTCGAAGGCGAAGCTGCGGTAGCGCCGCATGGTGCGGAAGTCGTGGTCGTCGGTGAGCAGGCCGATGGTGCCGGCGATTTCGCGGCGCAGGACGCGTCGCATGGTCTGGTGGTCGGTGTGCGCCATGTTTCCCCCAATGCGCAGTCGATCAATGCTCACTCACAGTAACCGGCGGCACTGACAACGGGCTCCGCTGGAGGCGGTCGCGGACCAGGCGGCGTTGGATTGCGCAGGTCAGGGCGATGGTGCTGCCGAAGACGGTCCAGTCGAGGGGTCCGGTGGCGACGGCCGTGGTGACGGCGAGTGGGCCGAGGCGGCGCTGGGCGGGCTGGGCGAATCCGTGGACGCCGAGAGAGGCGCCCAGGGCGAACCGGGCGAGGCCGCGCGGCCGGCCTCGGACTTCGCTGCCGTGCTCGGCGAGTCCGAGGCCACCTGTGGAGGGTGAGGTGCCGGCCGGTCAGGCGCGCTTGCGGGCCAGTTCCTCGTAGAAGCCCAGCAGGGCGAGGTTGTCGATGGACCCGGGGTTGACGGCCTTCTCCAGGGGCGTGCCCTGGAGAAGGCGCTTGACCGGGACCTCGATGCGCTTGCCGGTGAGGGTGTGCGGTACGCCCGGGACCTCGATGATCTCGTCGGGCACATGGCGCGGCGAGAGCTGTTCGCGGATGGCCTGCTTGATGCGGTTCAGGAGTGCCTCGTCCAGGACGGCGCCCGGCACGAGGTGCACGAACAGCGGCATCCAGTAGCCCCCGTCGGGCTGCTCGATCCCGATGACGAGGGACTCCTTGATCTCGGGCAGGCGTTCGACCACCTCGTAGATGTCGGCCGAGCCCATGCGGACGCCCTGCCGGTTGAGGGTGGAGTCGGAGCGGCCGTGGATGATCACAGAACCGCGTGAGGTCACGGTGATCCAGTCGCCGTGGCGCCAGACGCCCGGGTAGGTGTCGAAGTAGCTGTCGTGGTAGCGGATGCCGTCGGGGTCGTTCCAGAAGTGGATCGGCATCGAGGGCATGGGGTTGGTGACGACCAGCTCGCCCACCTCGTCGACGAGGGGCTTGCCGCTCGGGTCCCAGGACTGCAGGTCGGTGCCCAGGCCGGGCGCCTGGAGTTCGCCGATGTACACCGGCAGCGTCGGTACGGCTCCCGCGAAGCAGGAGCAGACGTCCGTGCCGCCGCTGACGGAGGCGATCCACAGGTCCTCGCGGACCTCGTCGTGCAGCCAGCGGAACCCGTCCGGCGGCAGGGGGGAGCCGGTGGTGGCGACGCACTGCACCCGGGAGAGGTCGAAGTCGCGGGAGGGGTGCACGTCCGCCTTGCGGCAGGCCATGACGTAGGCGGCCGAGGTGCCGTAGAGGGTGGCACCGGTGCGTTCGGCGACCCGCCACTGGGCGCCGGTGTCCGGGTAGCCGGGGCTGCCGTCGTACAGGACGAGCGTCGTGCCCGTGAGCAGGCCGGAGACGAGGAAGTTCCACATCATCCAGCCGGTCGAGGTGTACCAGAAGAAACGATCCTCGGGGCCGAGATCGCAGTGCAGACCCAGCTGCTTGAGGTGCTCCACAAGGATGCCGCCCTGGGACTGGACGATGGCCTTGGGCAGGCCGGTCGTGCCGGAGGAGTACAGCACCCACAGGGGGTGGTCGAAGGGGACCTGTTCGAAGACGGGCTCGGTGTCGGCCGCCGTCAGCGCCGACCACTCCAGGGCGCCCTCGGGCGCCTCGGTGCCGAGGAGCGGGATGTGGACGACGGCGCGCAGCGTGGGCAGCTCGCGGCGCAGCTCGGCGACGATCTCACGGCGGTCGTGCTCCTTGCCGCCGTAGCGGTAGCCGTCGACGGTGAACAGCACGACCGGTTCGACCTGCTGGAAGCGGTCGAGGACGCTGCGGGCGCCGAAGTCGGGGGCGCAGGAGGTCCACACGCCGCCCACGGCTGCCGTGGCCAGGAGCGCGACGACCGCCTGGGGGATGTTCGGGAGGTAGCCGCTGACGCGGTCGCCGGGGCGGACGCCGAGGGCGCGGAGTTCGCCCGCGAGGGAGCCCACCTGGCGGCGCAGCTCGGACCAGGTCACCGGGCGCGGTTCGTGGGTCTCGTCGACGTACAGGAGGGCGGGCTCGTCGGCTCGGTCGGCCGCTGCGCGCAGGGCGTGCTCTGCGTAGTTGAGGGTGGCTCCGGGGAACCACTGGGCGCCCGGCATGGAGCGGTCGCCGAGCACGCGCGCGTAGGGGGTCGAGAAGCGAACGTCGAACCACTCCGTGACGGCTTTCCAGAAGGTGTCCAGCTGCTCGACGGACCACCGGTGCAGTGCCGGATAGCCTCCCTCGGCCGGGGCGCCGTGGTGCTCCGCGGCCCAGGCCTGGAACTTGGTGATGCGTGCCTGGGCGATCCGCTCGGGATCGGGCTGCCAGAGCGGCTGGGGGTTCGCTGTCGACATGGGGCGGCTCCCGGGCTGTGCGCGTCGTGTGCGTCGGTCCGCGCACGGGCTGGGGTGTGCGCGTGACACGGCTGACAGGGACGATGCCATGTGATCGACTTCTACACCAGGGTGCGCCCCACATAGTCCGCGTCGTGAAGATGTGGTCCCGGCACGGGTGAACGGCAGTTGAACGACACGCGCGTGTGGGGCGGTCAGTGGCAGGGTGAGCAGCATGGACGGTCGTGACCTGGTGCGTTCGGTGAGTGTGGTCGGTTCGGGGAGGGCGGCACAGGGGTTGCGTACCGTGCGGGCCGCTTGGCGCAGGAGGCGTATCGATGCAGCCGGACTGCCGCCGCGCGGTGCAGAGCGCGCGCGGGTGCCGGGGCAGGTGCAGGGGGTGGAGCCGGGGCCGGGGGGCGGTCTGATCCGGTTCAGCCGGTCCGAACTGCGGATCACCGTCGCCGTCAACGGTGCCGTCTTCTGGGGCTGGGACGGGGCGGGTCCGGAGCCGTCGTACGCGCTCGCCGGGAACTGTCCCGAGCCGGATCCGCGGGCGGTGCTGGAGCCGGACAAGGACGGCGGCTGGCGGGTGGTGGCCGAGCGCGCAACGGTTGTCATCTCCCGCCACGGCGCGCTGGAGGTGTGCACGCCCGGCGGTGTGGTGCTCCGGCGGGATCTGCCGCCGCGCTGGTGGGAACCGGTCGACGGGGGCACGGCTCGGTGGATGCAGCGGTCCGAGGTGGCCGCGGACGCCCGCTTCTTCGGCCTGGGCGGGCGCGCGGCGGGCCCGCGGCTGCGGGACGGCACGTACCGGCTGTGGAACACCGACCCGGGCCGGGCGTTCGGCCCCGGGGACGATCCGCTGTACCTGACCATGCCGGTGCAGTTCGTGGTGGCCGACGCCGCGGCCCATCTGGTGTTCCACGACACCTCGTGGGACGGCACGGTGACCTTGCGGGAGGGCGCGGAGGGCGCCGGGTCCGGGCACGACCGCGTGGGGCGCTGTGAGGTGCGGATGGACGGCGGTCCGCTGCGCTGCTGGGTGATGGTGGGCACCCCCGCGCGCGTGCTGCACACCTGGGCCTCGCTGACCGGGGCGCCCGCACTGCCGCCGGTGTGGGCGCTCGGCCATCATCACGCGCGGTGGGGCTTCGGGAGCGAGCAGGAGGTGCGCCGGATCGTCGCGGGGTACCAGGAGCGCGATCTGCCGCTGGACGCCGTCCACCTGGACATCGACCACTACGCGGACCACCAGGTGTTCACCGTCGACCAGGAGCGCTTCCCGAAGCTGCCGGGGCTCGCGGAGGAGTTGCGCCGGGACGGGATCCGGCTGGTGTCGATCGTCGACCCGGCGGTGAAGGCCGCGCCGGGCAACGCCGTCTACGACAGCGGGTCGGCGATGGACGCGTTCGTGCGGGACGCCTCGGGGCGGACGGTGCGGGGGGAGGTGTGGGCCGGCGAGTCGGTGTTCCCGGACTTCACGCACGCGCGCGTGCGCAAGTGGTGGGGCGGGCTGTACGAGGAGCGGCTGGGGCAGGGCTTCGCAGGGTTCTGGCACGACATGAACGAGCCGACCTCGTTCAACGCGTTCGGTGAGCCGACGCTGCCGCGTTCGGCCCGGCACGCGCTGGAGGGGCGTGGCGGCGACCACCGGGAGGCCCACAACGTGTACGCGCTCTGCATGGCCAGAGCGGGCTACGAGGCGCTGCGCGAACTGTCGCCCCAGGAGCGTCCGTTCCTGTTCTCACGGTCCGGCTGGGCGGGCATGCACCGCTACGGGGGGACATGGTCGGGGGACGTGGCGACGGGCTGGCCGGGGCTGCGGGCTTCCCTGTCGCTGGTGCTGGGGCTCGGCCTGTGCGGGGTGCCGTACTCGGGGCCGGACGTCGGCGGCTTCGACGGGTCCCCGTCCCCGGAGCTGTATCTGCGCTGGTTCCAGCTCGGCGCGTACCTGCCGCTGTTCCGCACGCACGCGAGTCTGCGGGCGGGGCGCAGGGAGCCCTGGGAGTTCGGCCCGGAGGTGCTGGAGCACGCGCGCGTGGCGCTGCGCGAACGCCGGCGTCTGCTGCCGTACTTCATGACGCTGGCCCACCTGGCCCGGCGCACCGGCGCGCCGTATGTGCGGCCGCTGTGGTGGGGGGCGCCGGAGGACCGTGCGCTGCGCGACTGCGAGGACGCGTTCCTGCTGGGCGACTCCCTGCTGGTGGCGCCCGTGATGGACTCGGGGGCGGAGCGGCGTGCGGTGCAGCTGCCACGGGGCCGTTGGTACGACACGGTGACGGAGGAGGCGTACGAGGGTCCTGCGCAGGTTCTGGTCGACGCGCCGCTGTCGCGGATTCCGGTGCTCGCGCGCGCGGGTTCGGTCGTTCCCGTGCGCGGTGAGGACGGCGGGCTGGAGCTGGAGGTGTGGGCGCCCGCCCGGGGACGGACCGGGGGCGGGCTGGTCGCGGCGGACGAGGGCGAGGGGTGGGACGAGCCGGAGATCGAGCGCTACGCCGCCCGCTGGCAGGGCCGGCGGGTGGTCGTCACCAGGGAACGGGAGGACGGCGCCAGTGAGCCGTCCTGCCCGGTGCGCGTTCGGGGACTCGGCTGAGGGGTCCGCTCAGTAGCGGCCCTCGAACCACGCCCGCACGGCCACGGTGTGCAGCGGGAAGGCGAGTTCCTCGGGCCTGCGCAGCAGGTGCCAGCCCTCGGTCTCGTCCGTGGCGTGGGAGGACGGCAGTCCCTCGGCCGGGCGTTCCGGGAGGAGTCCGAACAGCAGCAGATGCCCGTCGGGCGAGCTCATGGCGTCCACGAGGCGCACGTCGCGGGGGGCCGCGTCGATACCCGTCTCCTCCTTGAGTTCGCGGACGACGGCGTGCTTCCAGTCCTCCCGGTCGTCGATGTAGCCACCGGGCAGTGCCGTGCCTCCGCGCGCGGGGGCGATGGTTCGGGTGACGACGACCAGAGCGGTGCCCTTGGTGTCGTACACGGGCTGGAGTGCGATCGCGACCGGCAGCGGGTTGCGGTAGGCGACGGTCCCGCAGGACGGGCAGGTGCGCGGCCAGCCGGAAACGCCCTCTCCATAGGGCGCTCCGCAGCTCGAACAGTGGGAGTCCGGAGCGGAGTTGGCAATTGAGTGCTGAATTTCGGACACGCGCGGACTGTATCCGATCAGAGGAAGGACATGTTCCGCCAGAGGTGTACAGGGCGGCGACAAGGATCCGGATGCGCGGCCGGGACCACCCCCGTCGGCCCCGGCCGCGCATCCTGTTATCACGACGCCGGACGGGGCCGTCCGGTTCGCCTGGACGCCTGCCCATTTCCGGATGCCCGTGGCACACTCCTGACGCATCGTCAGATAACTGTGTCGGGAGGAATGTTGACGCGCACACGCACACCCGCCGTCTCCGACTGGTTCACCGGCGAAGGGGACGGCTTCCGACTCCTGGGCACCCGCTGCACATCCTGCGCCTCGGTCTTCTTTCCGCGCGAGGACTCCCACTGCCGCAATCCGCACTGCGCGGGCGGCGCCCTGGAGGAGGTCCCGTTGTCACGAACAGGACGGATCTGGTCGTACACCGACAGTCGGTACCGCCCTCCGTCACCCTATGTGAGCAATCCGGAACTTCCGTGGGAGCCGTACGCGTTGATCGCGGTGGAGCTGCAGTCCGAGCGGATCGTGGTGCTGGGACAGACGGTTCCCGGGGTCACCGTCGCCGATCTGACGGTGGGCATGGAGGTGGAGGTCGTCCCCGGAGTGCTCGACGAGGACGCGGAGACGACCTGGACGACGTGGCAGTGGCGGCCGACGGGGGTGACGGCATGACGGCGGACGTGGCGGTGCTCGGCGTGGGCATGCACCCCTGGGGCAAGTGGGGGCGCAGCTTCGTCGAGTACGGGACGGCGGCGGCCCGCGCGGCCCTCGCCGACGCGGGTCTCGACTGGCCGGATGTCGACTCGGTCGTGGGCGCGGACACGGTGCGTGGCGGATATCCGGGATATGTGGCGGGGGCGACGTTCGCCAAGGCCCTGGGCTGGCAGGGAGCCCGGGTGGCCAGCGTGTACGCGGCGTGTGCCTCGGGCGCGCAGGCGATAGCGACGGCGCGGGCGCAGATCCTCGCCGGACTCGCGGACGTCGTGCTCGTGGTGGGGGCGGACGCCGCGCCGAAGGGGTTCTTCCGGCCGGCCGGAGGGGACCGTCCCGACGACCCGGACTGGCTGCGCTTCCGCCTGCTGGGCGCGACGAACCCGACGTACTTCGGGCTGTACGCACGCCGGCGCATCGCGGTGCACGGTGACACACCGGAGGACTTCGCGCTGGTCAAGGTGAAGAACGCGGCCCTGGGGGCGCTCAACCCGTACGCGCGCTACCGCAAGCGGGTCACCGCCGAGGAGGTCGCCGCCTCCGCCGTGGTCGCCGATCCGCTGCGGTTGCTCGACATCTGCGCGACCTCCGACGGCGGCGCCGCGCTGCTGCTGTGCAGCCTGGACTTCGCGCGCCGGCACGGTGCGGCGCGGCCGGTCCGGATCCGGGCCGTGTCGACGGTGACCCCGCGGTTCCCGAACACGGTGCTGGACCTGCCGGACATCGCCACGGACTCGGCCGTGGCGGTGCCGGCTCCGGACGAGACGTTCCGGGCGTCCATCGCGCGAACCGCCTACGAGGAGGCGGGCATCGGCCCCGAGGACCTGTCCCTTGCGGAGGTGTACGACCTGTCCACCGCGCTGGAACTGCAGTGGTACGAGGATCTGGGGCTGTGCGGCGAGGGCGAGGGCGCGAAACTCCTGCGGGAGGGCGCGACGGCCCCGGGCGGCCGCATACCCGTCAACACCAGTGGCGGGCTCGCCTCCTTCGGTGAGGCGGTACCAGCCCAGGCCATCGCCCAGGTCTGCGAGGTGACCTGGCAGTTGAGGGAGGTCGCGGGCGACCGGCAGGTCGCCGGGGCGCGCGTGGGGATCACGGCGAACCAAGGGCTGTTCGGACACGGATCGTCGGTGGTCGCGGTGCGGTGAGCGAAGCCCGCCCGAGGGGTCGTGTGACAGGAGGGACTCATGAGCCCTGCCACGCTGTGTGATCACCCCGGAATCCTGCGTGAACGTCTCATGAACTGGCCTTGGGCGTACGCGGGCGGCGCAATCATGCTCCCGTGCACTCCTGGACGGATACTCTCCGCTTCGCCTTCCAGCCGGTGGTCAACCTGAGGACGGGCGCGGTCGCCGCACTGGAGATACTGGCACGCCCGGAGACCGGCGACATCCTGGCCGAGGCCCGTCGTGACCCGGAACTCGACGGCAGGCTGGCCGTGTTGGCGGTGCGGGCGGCGACGCTCAAGGAGACGCTGCTGCCCCTGCACGTCAACGTGTTCGCGGCAACGCTCGCCGACCTCGGCGGCCTCACCCCGCTGCACGACGCCGTACGCGCAGCGGGCCGGATGCCCTGGGAGGTGACCCTCGACATCGTGCCGCCCTACACGCACGTGCCGCAGCGGGCGCTGCTGGAGGCGGTGGCCTCGCTGCGCGAGCAGGGATTCCGGATCAGCGCGGACGGCATCGGCGACGGGGACGTGCCCCTGAGGCTGCTCACCGACCTCTCCCCCGATCTGGTCAAGCTCGACGGCTCTCTGCTGTCCCGGCCGGCCGCGGTGCGGGCGATGCGGACGCTGTGCGAGCATCTGGGCGCGCTGGTGGCGGTGGAGGGCGTGGAGACCGAGCTGCAGTGCGCGGCCGCGCTGGCGGCTGGTGCGCAGCTCGCCCAGGGTGACCTGTTCGCGCCGCCGGCTCGGATCCCGGCGGCGGACGTATACGTTCCGCCCCGCTCCCCCGGTGCCCTGGCCGTGCCCCGGTCCGGGCCGTCGGTACGGGAGTTCGTACGGCCCGCCGCCGTCCTGCCGGTCACCGCTTCGGCCGGGCAGGTACGGGCGCTGCTGACCGGCTCGCCGGACGTCTCCGGGGTGTTGCTCGTGGACCAGACCGGGGTGCCGGTCCGGTCAGTGCACCGGTCGCGCTTCCTCCTGTCGATGTCCGGCCGGTACGGGCACGCGCTGTACGCGGACAGACCGGCCTTCAAGCTGAGCGACGCGCCGCGCACGGTCGGTGTCGACGCCACCGCCTGGGAGGTGCTGGACGTGGTGGCGATCGGCGGCCGCGACCGCACCTCGGACGACGTGGCGGTCGTCGACCACCGCGGCCGGTATGTGGGCGTCGTACGGCTCGCGGACCTGGTACGGGCACTGGCCGAGACCCGGGTGGAGGAGGCGGCGGGACTCAATCCGCTGACCCGGCTGCCCGGTTCGGACGCGATCACGAGTGAGGTGGACCGGCGGATCGGCGACGGGCGGGCGTTCGCGCTCAGCTGGCTGGACATCGACCACTTCAAACAGGTCAACGACGGTGCCGGGTTCGCGGCGGGCGACGAACTGATCCGCTCGGTGGGCCGGGCGCTGGAGCAGGCTGCGGCACGGCACGCGCGCGTGGGTCACATCGGCGGGGACGACTTCCTGCTGCTGGCCGAGGAGGAGGCGCTCGATCCGCTGATCTCCGGCGTACTCGACGCACCCTGGTCGGCGGGCGGACGCCCCGTCACGCTGTCCCTGGCGACCGTCGTGTGCCTGCCCGGCAGCGTGTCCGACCACCGGCAGGCCGCGGCCCATCTCGCTCCGCTGAAGAAGGCGGCGAAGGCGCTGAGCGGGACCAGCTGGGTGCTCGCGCGCGCGGGGCTGCCCGGACACGAGATCCGGCGCGGTTCCGGGACGGCCCCGGCCCCGGCGGGGTACGCGGCGGCCGAGCCCCTGGGATGAACGGATCGACCGTATACGGCCGTTGAGCGCCGACCTGCGGGAAGGTAGCGATCGGCCGCCGATCCCGGGCAACCGCTGTCACCGTTGCCGTCAGCAACCTTGACGGTCCCGTGGTGCCGGTGAACACTTCCGGGTGTCAGCCGACATCGCCGTACATTCTCGGCGTAATCAGGCACTGCGCCACGGGCCTTGTCCTGCTCTGCGGCCCGTTCACCAGAGGCGATCCGGCTGCGACGGCACGCTCGTCACGGACGCCGGGCGGGGCGTGGGACTTTCCCTGCCTTCGGCTGAAGTCGCCAAGGGAACCGTTCCTGCCCGGAGGGCCGGGGCCACTCGCCCCGGGCCGGCGCCAAGGGAGCCGCCATGAGCAACGGAGACATTTTCGTCGGCGAAGTCATCGGCACCGCGATCCTGATCCTGTTCGGTGCCGGTGTCTGCGCCGCCGTCACCCTCAGACACTCCAAGGCACGCGCCTCCGGGTGGGTCGTCATCGCGTTCGGCTGGGGGTTCGGCGTGCTCGCGGGCGCGTACACGGCCGCTCCCCTCTCCGGCGGCCAGCTCAACCCCGCGGTCACCATCGGCATCGCCGTGGACACCGGCAAGTGGGGCAAGGTCTGGATCTATCTGCTCGGCCAGATCGTCGGCGCGATGCTGGGCGCCGTCCTCGCCTACCTGGTGTATCTCGCGCAGTTCCAGGCCAACGTCCGCAAGGAGGGCACGGCCGAGGACACCGCCGAGGAACCGGTGGCGACCCTCGGCATCTTCTCGACCATCCCGGAGATCCGGAACCCGGTCGCCAACCTGATCACCGAGATCATCGCGACGATGGCCCTCGTGCTGCCGATCCTCGCCTTTGGGCTGACGAAGGGGCTCGGCGAGTCCGGCACCACGGTGCTGATCGTCTCGCTGCTCGTCGTAGGCATCGGACTCTCCCTCGGCGGTCCCACCGGATACGCCATCAACCCGGCACGTGACCTCGGCCCGCGCCTCGTGCACACCTTCCTGCCGATACCGAACAAGGGCACGTCCGACTGGGGTTACGCGTGGATCCCGGTCGTCGGCCCGCTCATCGGCGGGGCACTCGCGGGCCTCGTCTACAACGCGGCCTTCTGACCCAGCGACCCGACCCAGCGACCCAGGGACAGCCATGACGGATTCCGCCGAGAAGTACGTCGCCGCCATCGACCAGGGCACCACGTCCAGCCGCTGCATCATCTTCGACCACGGCGGCGCGATCGTCGCCGTGGACCAGCGCGAGCACCGCCAGATCTTCCCCAAGCCGGGCTGGGTGGAGCACGACGCCACCGAGATCTGGTCCAAGGTGCAGGCCGTGGTGGCGGGGGCGCTCGCCAAGGCCGGGCTGCGCGCCGACCAGTTGAGCGCCCTCGGCATCACGAACCAACGGGAGACCACGGTCCTGTGGGACCGCGCCACGGGCAAGCCCGTGCACAACGCGATCGTCTGGCAGGACACCCGTACCGCGGCGCTGTGCAACGAACTGGGCGGCACCGATGGCCAGGACCGCTTCCGTGACCAGACCGGACTGCCGCTGGCCAGCTACTTCTCCGGGCCCAAGGCGGCGTGGCTGCTGGACAACGTGCCGGGCCTCAGGGACCGCGCCGAACGCGGCAAGATCGCCTTCGGCACCATCGACTCCTGGCTGATCTGGAACCTGACCGGCGGCACGGACGGCGGCCGGCACGTCACCGACGTCACGAACGCCGGCCGCACCATGCTGATGAACCTGGAGACTCTCCAGTGGGACCCCTCCATCCTCTCCGCGATGAACGTGCCCGAGGCGGTGCTGCCCGAGATCAGGTCGTCCGCCGAGGTGTACGGCACCGCCGTCGGCCAGCTCGCCGGTGTGCCCGTGGCCTCGGCACTGGGCGACCAGCAGGCCGCCGTGTTCGGGCAGGCCTGCTACGACATCGGCACCGCGAAGAACACCTACGGCACCGGCAGCTTCCTGCTGCTCAACACCGGTGAGCGGCCGGTGCCGTCCAAGAGCGGGCTGCTGACGACGATGGGCTACAAGATCGGCGGTGAGGCGCCGGTGTACTGCCTGGAGGGGTCCATAGCGATAACGGGCGCGCTGGTCCAGTGGTTCCGCGACCAGCTCGGCATCATCCGTGCCGCCGACGAGATCGAGACCCTGGCGGCGAGTGTCGAGGACAACGGCGGCGCCTACATCGTGCCCGCCTTCTCGGGCCTGTTCGCTCCCTACTGGCGCTCCGACGCGCGCGGGGTCGTCACCGGGCTGACCCGGTACGTCACCAAGGCCCACCTCGCGCGCGCGGTGCTGGAGGCGACGAGCTGGCAGACGAGGGAGGTCGTGGACGCCATGTACCAGGACTCCGGGGTGCGGATCACGACCCTGAAGGTCGACGGCGGCATGACGAAGAACAACCTGCTGATGCAGCACCAGGCGGACGTCCTCGGTGTCCCGGTGATCCGGCCCCGGGTCTCCGAGACCACCTGCCTGGGCGCCGCCTACGCGGCCGGCCTGGCGACGGGCGTGTGGAACGACCTGGACGAGCTGAAGTCGCACTGGCAGAAGGACGCGGAGTGGACGCCGGCGATGGAGGCGTCGGTACGCGACCGCGAGTACCGCAGCTGGCGCAAGGCGGTGGAGAAGAGCTTCGGCTGGCTGGAGGACGACGAAGCCTAGGAGCCGCAAGCTCCGCGCGCGCGTGCGGCTGCGCGCAGGGACCGCGGCCCGTACCCCTGTCGGCGGGGGTACGGGCCGTGCCGTCGGTCAGCCGGTGACGGCCTCCCGGCGGTCGGCCGCGTACTCCATCGCATGCTGGACGACGCCGATGAGCACCTCCTTGACCGTCTCACGGTCGCGGGCGTCGCACAGCAGGACGGGCACGTCCTCGTCCAGGTCGAGGGCCTGGCGGACGGCCTCGGCGGGGTAACGGGAGGCTCCTTCGAAGCAGTTGACACCGACGACGAAGGGTATGGAACGCCTCTCGAAGTAGTCGACGGCGGCGAAGCAGTCCTCGAGGCGGCGCGTGTCGGCCAGGACCACGGCGCCGAGCGCCCCCTCGGACAGCTCGTCCCACATGAACCAGAACCGTTCCTGCCCGGGCGTTCCGAACAGGTACAGCACCAGGTCCTCGCGCAGGGTGATGCGGCCGAAGTCCATGGCCACGGTGGTCGTGTTCTTGCCCTCCACGCCGCTGATGTCGTCGACCGGGCGCCCGGCCTCGGTCAGCGACTCCTCGGTGCGCAGCGGCCTGATCTCGCTGACCGCGCCGACGAGGGTCGTCTTGCCCACGCCGAAGCCGCCGGCCACCAGGATCTTGAGCGTGACGGGCTCGACCGGGGGCATGCCGCGTTCAGTACGCCCGAGGATCATCGATCTCTTCTCCTGCTTGATGGTGGTCGGGCGACGGTCGGCCGTAGCCGCCGCCACCGGGGGTTTCGATGACGAGTACGTCGCCGGGACCGACGTCCGCCGATCCGCTTCCGCCGAGTTCGGTGACCGTGCCGTCGGCTCGCTCCACCCGGTTGGCGCCGAGCGCTCCGGGTTCGCCGCCCGCCATGCCGTACGGCGGCACGCGGCGGTGCTGGGAGAGCGTGGAGACGGTCATGGGTTCGAGGAAGCGGATCCGGCGCACGGCGCCGTCCCCGCCGCGCCGGCGTCCGGCGCCGCCGCTCCCCCGCCGCACGGAGAACTCCTCGAGCCTGACGGGCAGCCGCCACTCCAGCACTTCGGGGTCGGTGAGCCGCGAGTTGGTCATGTGCGTCTGGACGACGTCGGCGCCGGGGAAGCCGTCGCCGGCGCCGGATCCGGAGGCGACCGTCTCGTAGTACTGGTGGCGTTCGTTGCCGAAGGTCACGTTGTTCATGGTCCCGGAGCCTTCGGCCTGGACGCCCAGGGCGGCGTACAGGGCGCCGGTGATGGCCTGGGAGGTCTCGACGTTGCCCGCGACGACGGCGGCGGGCGGCTCGGGTGCGAGCATCGAACCGGGCGGTACGACGATGTCCAGGGGGCGCAGACAGCCGTCGTTGAGCGGGATGTCGTCGGCGACCAGTGTGCGGAAGACGTACAGGACCGCCGCGTTGACCACCGAGAAGGGGGCGTTGAAGTTGGTGGCGAGCTGTGCGGAGGTACCGGTGAAGTCGATGGTCGCGCGGCGCTCGGCACGGTCGACGCGCACGCGGACGCGGATGACGGCTCCCGAGTCCGTCTCGTACGCGTACTCCCCGTCGTCCAGGGCGTCGATGACCCGGCGGACCGCTTCCTCCGCGTTGTCCTGGACGTGCCGCATGTAGGCCTGTACGACGTCGAGGCCGAACTCCTCGATCATGCGGCCGACTTCGTCGACGCCCTTCCGGTTGGCGGCGATCTGGGCGCGCAGGTCGGCGAGGTTGGTGCGGACGTTGCGGGAGGGGTAGGGCGCCTCGGTGAGCAGGCGGTGGGTCTCCTCCTCCCGGAAGCGGCCGTTCTCGGCGAGCAGCCAGTTGTCGAAGAGGACGCCCTCCTCCTCGATGGTGCGGCTGTGGGCGGGCATGGAGCCCGGGGCGATGCCGCCGATCTCGGCGTGGTGGCCGCGGGAAGCGACGTAGAAGAGGATCTTCTTCTCACTCTCCGTGTCCGTCGCGGAGCCGGTGTCGAAGACGGGGGTGATCACGGTGACGTCGGGCAGGTGGGTGCCGCCGTGGTACGGGTCGTTGACGGCGTAGGTGTCGCCGGGCCGCATCGAATTGCCGCGGCGGCGGATGACCTCTTTGACGCTGGTGCCCATGGATCCCAGGTGGACGGGGATGTGGGGCGCGTTGGCCACCAGGTTTCCATCCGGGTCGAACAGGGCGCAGGAGAAGTCCAGGCGTTCCTTGATGTTGACCGACTGGGCCGTGGACTCCAGCCGTGCGCCCATCTGTTCCGCGATCGACATGAAGAGGTTGTTGAAGACCTCAAGCAGAACCGGGTCGGCTTTTGTGTCCAGATCGGAACTCTGCGTAATCGCCGCGCGTTCCATGACCAGATGCCCGTCGTCGGTCGCAGCGGCCCGCCAGCCCTCGTCGACGACGGTCGTGGCACCGGCCTCGGTGATGACCGCGGGTCCGGTGACGGTTTCGCCGGGCGGAAGGGCCTCCCGGCGGTGGAGGGGTACGTCGCGCCAGGCGCCGCCGGTGTGGAGGCGGACGGTTTCGGGGGCGGCGGGGTGGCCCTCGTACGGGGCGAGGGCGGAGAGATCGGGGGGTGCGGTGATGCCGGTGGCTTCGACGGAGAGGGCTTCGACGACGATCGGGCGGTCGAGGGTGAAGGAGTACGTGGCGCGATGACGTTCTTCGAAGGTGTGTCTCATAGTGTCGGGCTCGGTGAGCGCGACGGTGAGGGTGGTGTCCGTGCCGTCGTAGCGCAGTTGGGCGCGGCGGGTGACCTCGATGCGGTCCTCCGGGACGTCCTCGGCTCGGAGTTCGGCGCGGGCTGCGCCTTCCAGGTCGTCGGCCGTCTTGCGGATGCCGGGCATCGAGGCGGCCTCCAGGGGTGCCTCGACGGACTGTTCGCGCATGGCCGTGGTGTCGGCGAGGCCGATGCCGAGGGCGGAGAGGACACCGGCCATGGGGGGTACGAGGACCGTGCGGATACCGAGCGAGTCGGCGACGCTGCACGCATGCTGGCCGCCCGCCCCACCGAAGGTGGTGAGGGCGTAGCGGGTGACGTCGTGGCCCTTCTGGACGGAGATCCGCTTCACGGCGTTGGCGATGTTGGCGACGGCGATCTGCAGGTAGCCCTCGGCCACCTGCTCGGGTGTGCGGTCGTCGCCGGTCCGCTCGCGAATCTCGCGTGCGAGATCGGTGAAGCGTTCGCGGACCAGGGCGGCGTCCAGCGGCTGGTCGCCGTCCGGGCCGAACACCGCCGGGAAGTGGGCCGGTTGGATGCGGCCGAGGATCACGTTGGCGTCGGTGACGGTGAGCGGGCCGCCGGCGCGGTAGCAGGCGGGGCCGGGGTCGGCGCCGGCCGAGTCGGGGCCGACGCGGTAGCGGGAGCCGTCGAAGTGGAGCACGGAACCGCCGCCCGCGGCGACGGTGTGGATGTCCAGCATCGGGGCGCGCAGCCGGACGCCCGCGATCTGGGTGGTGAAGACGCGCTCGTACTCGCCGGCGAAGTGCGAGACGTCGGTGGAGGTGCCGCCCATGTCGAAGCCGATGACGCGATCGAAGCCGGCGCGCTGCGACATGCGGGCCATGCCGACGATGCCGCCGGCCGGCCCGGAGAGGATGGCGTCCTTGCCGCGGAACTGCCCCGCCTCGGTGAGCCCGCCGTTGGACTGCATGAACATCAGCCGCACGCCCCGGAGTTCGTCGGCGACGTGCCCGACGTAGCGGTGCAGCCCGGGCGACAGGTAGGCGTCGACGACGGCGGTGTCCCCGCGCGGGACGAGCTTCATCAGGGGGCTGGTCTCGCTGGACAGCGAGATCTGCGGGAATCCGGTGCGGGCGGCCAGGTCGCCGATGGCGCGTTCGTGGGCGGGGTGGAGGTGGCTGTGCAGGCAGACGACGGCGACCGCGCGGATCCCGTCGTCGTACGCCTGCTGGAGGGGGCCCGTGAGGGCGTCGAGGTCGGGCTCCCGCAGGACGGTACCGTCGGCGGCGATGCGCTCGTCGGCCTCGATGACGCGCTCGTAGAGCAGCTCGGGCAGTTCGATGCGGCGGGCGAAGATGCTGGGGCGGTTCTGGTAGGCGATGCGCAGGGCGTCGCGGAAGCCCCTGGTGATCAGCAGGAGGGTGCGCTCGCCCTTGCGTTCCAGCAGGGCGTTGGTGGCGACCGTGGTGCCCATACGGACGGCGTCGATGGGCTCCGGGGAGCCGTCGATCAGTTCGCGTACGCCGGCGACGGCCGCGTCCGCGTACCGGGCCGGGTTGTCGGACAGCAGCTTGTGCGTGAGCAGGCGGCCGTCCGGGCGACGCGCGACGATGTCGGTGAAGGTGCCGCCTCGGTCGACCCAGAACTGCCAGCCTGTCACGTCACTACTCCGCTTCCGCGCCGGTCACAGCGCCCGGAGGCCGTTGATCACGTCGCGCAGGATACTCTCGTCCGGCAGCTCGGCCGGGGGCACCGGACGTGTCACATGGACGAGTTCCGCGTGGACGAGGTCCCCGATGAGGACGCGCACCACTCCGATCGGCAGATCCAGCTCCGTGGCGAGTTCCGCGACCGACTGCGGTGCCGTACGGCAGAGCCCGACGATCTCCACGTGCTCCGGGGAGAGCGTCGGGTCCGTCTCCGGATCCCCGGCGTCGGGTTCGGTGACGACCACCGCGATCAGATCGAGGCGGTGCTGGGCCGGACTCGTGGTGCGGCCGCGCGTCATGGCGTACGGACGGACGACCGGTCCGGCCTCGTCGTCGAACCAGTGGCTTCTTCCCTGACCGTCTACGCTCATGTCATCCCACTACCCGCCTGCGGGCAGATCGGTGCGCGGAGCGGCGCCCAGATGCACACCGACCCGCTTGACCAGCAGCGTCATCTCGTAGGCGACCTGCCCGACGTCGGAGTCGGCGTCCGAGAGGACCGCGAGGCAGCTGCCGTCCCCGGCGGCGGTGACGAACAGGAAGGCGTCGTCGAGCTCGACCACGGTCTGCCGGACGCTGCCCGCCTCGAAGTGCCGCCCCACGCCCTTGGCAAGGCTGTGGAAGCCGGACGCGACCGCGGCCAGGTGCTCGCTGTCCTCCCTGGTCAGGTCCTTGGACACACCCGTGGGCAGACCGTCGCCGGAGAGCACGACGGCCTTGCGGATGCTGGCGACCCGGTCGACGAGCTCATCCAGGAGCCAGTTCAGCTCCCCCTTGTTGGTCTCCGTGTGGCCGGTGGCCTTCGGTGCGGTCATCGACCGTCCCCCTTAGTCGTTCCTGGTGCTGTGCCGTTCCGGGCGTCGCCCGCGGCGTTCTCCTCACGGCCGCGCTGCCAGCCGCGCTGGAGCGAGGCCATCCGGCTGCGGACCTCGTCGGCGTCGCGGTCGGCGGGCTGCGCCACGTCTTCCGGGCGCCGTTCGGCTTCCTGCCTCAGCTGCGGGGCCAGGTTGGCCTGGCGTACGCGCCGGGGCAGCGGCCCGGCGCCGGGTGCGGGGGCCGCGCCGCCGGTGGGCAGGACGCCGTCGCCCGGGCCGTCACCGGAAGCGGCCGCCGCGGGCCGGGTCCGTCTGGGCAGCGCCGGGGCTTCGGAGGTCTGGTCGCCGCCGCCGGCCGCCGTGGCCGTGCGCTCGTCGACGCGGTCGGCGAGTCCGGTGCGCCGGGTTGCCTCACCGCGGCGGCGGGCCGGCAGGGGAGCCAGTCCGCCGGTGTCGGCGCGGCGCGGGCCGGCCGCGGGCTGCTCGTCCGGTTCGCCGCGGCGGGACCGCTGCTCGGTGACGGGCCTGCCGTGCGAACTGACCAGCTTCGGCGTCTGGCGCTGGGGCAGCGGTACGGGTCCGCCGGAGCGGGCATCGGCCGGGGTGTCGTCGGCGCGCGGGACGGCCGGCTGATGGGGTTCGACCAGCCGGGAGGCCGCCTGGTCATCGGCGCCGCGGCCGCGGGGGCGGGGGCGGAACAGGCCGCCGCGCTCGCTCTCCTCGTCGGTCAGGGCGCCCGGGAAGTCGTCGATGGCGTCCAGGTCCACGGGGGCTTCCAGCTCGACCGGACCGTCCAGCAGAGGGGCCGGCCGGCCGGGCAGCTGCACCGGGGCATGCGACCGGGCGGGGGTGAGGCTCGCCGCCGGCTCGGCTTCCTTCGAGGGGCGGTCGAGGCGGAAGCCGATGCCGTTGGTGTCCGGGACGTCATCGGTCAGCAGCGCGTCGGGGATGAACACGACGGCGGTGGTGCCGCCGTAGGGGGACGGCTGCAGGGAGACGCGGACGTTCTGGCGCTGGGCGAGGCGGCTGACCACGAACAGGCCAAGGCGGTCCGTGTCCGAGAGTTCGAACTCGGGGGTCTCGGCGAGCCGGAGGTTGGCGTCGAGCAGCGCCTCGGCCGTCATGCCGAGTCCCCGGTCGTGGATCTCCAGGGTGAAGCCGTTGGCGACCCGCTCGCCGAGGACCTGGACGGCGGTGTGCGGCGGCGAGAAGACCGTGGCGTTCTCGAGGAGTTCGGCCACGAGGTGGGTGACGTCGGCGACGGCGGGACCGGTGACCGCGACCCGCGCCAGGCGCCGCACCTCGACGCGCTCGTAGTCCTCGACCTCGGCGACGGCGGCGCGGACGATGTCCATCAGCTGCACGGGGCGGCGCCACTGCCGCGACGGTGCGGCGCCGGAGAGGATCACCAGGCCCTCGGCGTGCCGGCGCATACGGGTGGTGAGGTGGTCCAGGCGGAACAGGTCGGCGAGTTCGTCGGTGTCCTCGGTCCTGCGCTCCATGGTGTCGAGCAGGGTGAGCTGCTTGTGCAGGAGGACCTGGCTGCGGCGGGCGAGGTTGACGAAGACCTCGGAGACGCCGGCCCGCAGTTCGGCCTGCTTGACGGCGGCCTCGACGGCCGCGCGCTGGAGGGTGTTGAGGGCCTGGCCGACCTCGCCGATCTCGTTCTTGTCGTACTCCAGCCGGGGCACCTCGGTCTCGACGTCGACCTGTTCCCCGGCGGAGAGGCGGCGCATCACGCTGGGCAGCCGCACCCCGGACGCCTCGTGCGCCTCCAGGCGCAGCTGCCGCAGGTCGCGTATGAGACTGCGGCCGACGCGCACGGACAGGACGACGGAGAGCAGGAGGGCGACGAGGCCGAGGACGCCGGCGACGGCCGCCTGCACGATCACGCCCATGGCCACGGGCTGCGTGCGGTCCTGGAAGCGGTCGCCGACCTGGTCGTCGAGGGTGCCGAGTTTGTCGAGGACGCTCGCCGCTGTGGAGTCCCAGCTCTGGGCGGTGACACCGTGCGGGGTTCCGGAATCGGTGGCGATCGCGGTCTGTTCGGCCACGCGCAGCGGGGCGGTGGTGGCGTTCTTCCAGAAGCGTTCGTACCGTTCGCGCTCCGAGGCGGGCAGGAGCGGCAGGCTGATGTCGTACAGCAGCGTGCGCTGGGCGACGAGGTCGGAGATGTCGCGGGTCTCGTCGTGGGAGAGCCTGCCGACGACCAGCGCGGAGCCGAGCAGGGCGTCCTCACGGGAGAGCAGTTCGCGGGCGCGGTTCACGTTGACCAGGGCCCGGGCCTGCTTGTCCATGTCGACGTCGTCGATGCCGTCGAGGGCGTCCAGCAGGGTGTAGCAGGGGTCGACGAGCTGGTCGTAGCGGTCGAGAGCCTGGGCTCGGTTGACCGTGCGCTGCTCGACGCTGCGGCGCAGGGAGTCGAGGGCGTCGAAGGCGTCCAGGACGGTGGTGAGGCGCTCGCCGTCGTCCCCGTCCATGGCGTCGCGGACGTCGTGGTCCTTGGCGCTCCTGCGGATCTCGGCGACGGCCCGGTCGGTGGCGGTGCGGGTGCGGTGCAGCGCCGTGAGGGCGTCGGCCGCTCGCGGGTCGGCGAGGTAGACGAGGGTCTGCCGGCGTTCCTGCTGCAGGCCGCGGACGGCGTCCTCGGTGGGATAGGAGACGTTCTGGACGATGTCGGACACGTGGAAGAGCCGGGTGACTTCACGCCCCGTGAGCACCGTGGCGAAGCCCCAGATGGCGGTCAGGGACACCAGCGGCACGAGAAGCAGCGCCACGATCTTCCGGCGGATCGACTTCCCGCGAAAGCGCATGGCCTCCCCCAGCTCGACCCCCGCCGGTCGGGGGTACACATGTCCATCAGCAAACGTGCGCGAGCCTACTACCGCCCCACAGCTAACTCGAAGACATGTCCGGAGGGTGAACTTCCGCACCGGCGGCGAGACATGGCGAGTTGTCCGGGCATTGCGGGAGATTGCGCCCGGGATCTGGGTGCCTGCGACGGGACGGTCCGAAGCAGTACGGACAGCCGGATGGCTGGAATTTTTCGCAAGTGGGGAATCTTCGAGGGCCGTTGTTCGTCTTTCTCTACGGGAAATGGGGGCGGAATCGGCCACAGGAGCCGCATCCCGCACCCCGGCGGCGTAAAACAGCGCAAGCCGGGCAGCCACTGGGGAGTCGGGGTCCACGGACACCGGGGCGAGCGGTCTACCGGCGGTGGGGAGTGACACGGTGATGGGCACGGCGGAGCGGCGCGGGGCGCCCGAGGAGAGCGTGGCGGTGCGCTCGGCGGCGCGGCGGGGTGATGAGGCGCCGGATCGCGACATTCCGGTGCGTGAGCGTGACAGGGAGTCCGACGGACAACAGCAGCCGAATCACCGGCCGTTGTGGATCGAGGAGCCGGCACGCCGGCGCCGGATGCCCGACCCGGTGCGTACGGCGGCGGTGCGGGCGGTGCTGATCATCTCGGTGACGCTGATCCAGGCCATGGTGGCGTTCCTGTGCACGCTGGCCGGGTCCTGGCTGGCGTTCCCGATGGTGATCAGCAGCGTGGCCAGCACGGTGGTGGCCACGTGGGCCGTCGTCGACGTGTGGGTGACCCGGCAGGTGTACAACCAGCGGTACGGCGTGGTCTCCGAGCCGAGCAGCACGGCCCGGTCGCTGCGCCGCGAGCGCCGGGCCCGCCGGCGTCAGCAGCGGGCCGCCCTGCGGGAGCAGGAGCGGATACGCCGGCGGGGCGGCACCGGGCAGCTGTCCCACTCCTGACCTTCGGCGGCCGGCACCCGTCGTCACAGCACGGCAGGCTCCACCCGCCGCTTCTCCGGTGCGAGTTCACGCCGGACCCGCATGACGGGCCGGGGGGCGCTCCACCGAGAGCACGGCGACCGTGCGCCCGTCGCGTTCGTAACGGGCGAGGCAGCCGCCTCGCCCGGGCGCCCCACGGCCGCACCGGCCGGTGAAACCGCGCCTGGCGGCTAGGCCGGCCGCTTGTACATCCGTGTCGCCGTGATCTCGCTGTGCACCGCTTCTCCCGTCTGGGGCTGCTGAGGCAACCCGGGCCGGAGATGTTCCTCCACGCTGATGTACTTCAGGCCCGCCCTGAGGTCGGCGTCGTTGCGCAGCCGGATGACCAGCGGGAACTCCGCAAGCGCGGTCGTGTCGAACAGGCCGGTGGTGTACAGCAGCTGGACGCCCAGCGCGTCGGAGACGGCCCGCTGAAGCTCCAGCAGGTACGTCGCGTTGGCGCGGCCGATGGGGTTGTCCAGGAACAGCGTGCCCGCGTGCCGGTGCTTGTCGCGGCCGCGGTCGTTCGAGCGCAGGGCCGCCATCGTGCAGTACAGGGCGATGGCGGCCGTCAGCAGCTGACCACCCGAGAACACGTCGCCCATCTGCCCGACCGGCACGCGTTCGGCACGCAGTACGGCGTCGGGCTTGAGGATCTCGACGGCCACGCCCTTCGGCTGCAGTGCCGCCGCGACTCCTCGCAGGAGCAGGGACATGCCGTCCCGGCGCAGGTCGGAGTTCTTCTTGACGGCCGCGCGGGTGGCCTCGTCGATGACCTCGCCGAGCCGTTCGCTGAGCGTGGCCTGGTCGGGCTCCTCGAAGCGGATGCGCAGGAACTCCTGCCCGGACCACTCGCCGAGCCCCTCCGGGAGGCGGGAGAGCCGCTGGGCGGAGCGCAGGGTGGCGAGGGCCGACTCGACCAGCCCCCTGAGCCGGTCCACGATCGAGTCCCGGTTGCGCTCCAGCTGTGCCAACTCGTCGGTGAGGACGCGCAGTCGGGGCGCGAAGGCGTCCGCCCACTTCTGGGCGTGCTCGGGCAGCGCGGATGCGGGCAGCTCACGGATCTGCTGCCGCGCGGGGGTGCGGACCTGCTCGTAGCGCGTGGAGTTGGCGTGCCGGACGAGCACGTCGCTCGCCTCGCGCACGGCCGCATCGGCGGCGGACAGGTCGGCGGCGCAGCCGCGCAGCGAGCGGCGGGCCTCGGCGGCCGAGTGCCGGGCCTCCTCCAGGCTGCCGGGGTACGGCTCCGGCTCCTCCTGCTCCTCCTCGGGGGTGTGCTCGCGCAGCAGGTCGCGGAGCATCGCGGCGATCTCGTCGAAGCCGCCGGCCGCGTCCTCGGCGGCCCGGTGGGCGTCGAGCAGCTCGGCGTGGGCCTCCCGGGCCTCGGCCAGCGCCTCGGTGCGGGTGGCGAGTTCGGCCGTGGCGGTGCGCAGCAGGGCCTGGGCGTGCTCGGCGTCGCGCGGGACGAGTTCCTCGGCCAGCTCGGTGTGCGCCTCGCCGTCCTCGGGGGCGAGCCGCTCCGCCTCGCCGCGCAGCCGGCCGAGCTGTTCGCTCGCGGTCGACATGCGGGTCTCCAGGAGCTGCACCAGCTCCTCCGCGCGCGCGGCGGCGGCCTGCCGGGAGGGGCCGTCGGAGCCGTCGGGCGACTGGAGCAGCTGTTCGGCGCGCGTGCGGACCTTGTTGCTGAGCCGGTCCAGCTCGGCGAGGGACGCGCTCTCGTCGCTCTCGGCCCGGGCCTGTTCGGCGCGCAGGTCGGCGCCGACGCCGACCTTCTCGTACACCTGGGAGGCGGCCCGATAGGCCTCGCGCAGGGCCGGCAGGGACACCTTCGGGGCGTCCGGGTCCGCCGCCGGTACGTCGTCGGGGGCGCCGGCGATCTCGGAGCGCTCGGCGCGCAGGGCACGCGCGGTGCGGCGGGCGTCGTCCGCGGCCCGCTGGGTGGCGCGGCGGTCCTCGTCGGCGGCACGGGCGCGGTCCAGGCACGTCTGGGCGCGGGCCTCCGACTCGGCGCCTTCGTCGGCGAGTTCGCGGAGTTTGACCTGCCAGCCGGCACGCTCGCGGAGCCGGTAGGCGAGTCCGGCGAGGGCGTCGGCGGCACGGCGGGCCTTCTGCGCGGCCTCCTGACGCTCGTCACGGACCTGTGTGGCCTCGGCGGCGACCTCGTCGGCCTCCGCGCGCGCGGTGCGCGCCTCGGTCAGCTCGGCCTCGGCCTCCTGCGCGAACGCGCGCGCTTCCCGGGCGGCGTCGGCGAGTTCGGTGAGGCGTCCGGCCGGGCAGCCGGTGCGCCAGGACGCGAGCCGCGCGGCCAGCTCGCGGTCCTTGCCGAGGCGGGCGGCGAGGGCGCGGATCTCCTCGTCGCGCTCGGTGGCCCGCGCGCGCAGCGCCTGCCGCTCCTCGTCGGCGGCGTGCTCGTCGTGCATGGCCGGGTTCGGGGGCACCAGGAAGACGTCACCCGGGGCGGCGTCGGGCGCCGGGGTCGGGGCGAGCAGGGCGGCGGCCGTACCGACGGCGACGGCGGAGCGCGGCAGCAGGGCGGCGTCGCTGAGCGCCTCGCGGGCACGCGCGTGCGTGTCCGGGTCGGTGATGATGACGCCGTCGACCAGTTCGGGGCGGGCGGCGAGCACGCGCGCGTGGTCGGCGGGGTCGACGGCCTGCGCGAGGTAGCGCCAGCCCGGGAGTGCGGGGATGCCGTGCTCGCCCAGGTACTCCACGGTGGCCAGCACGTCCGGCCCGGGCGGCAGCAGTCCGCCGTCGCCGAGGGCCCCGAGGATACGGGCGTCGTCGGCGGCGGCGGTGCGCAGTTCGAAGAGGTGCCGTTCGGCGGTCGTCACGGCGTCGTCGAGAAGTTCGCGCAACTCGTCCGCGAAGCGGTCGAGTTCCTCGGGGCTGAGCGGGCTCTCGGCGAGGGAACGGGAGTCCTCGGACGAGTCTCCCCCGCGCGCGGGGGAGCCGTCGGCCGCTCCCGACCTGGGGCCGGGCACAGCGGCCCGCGCCGTCCCGGGTGCGCCCGGCAGGCTCAGCAGCTCCGCGAGCCGTTCCTCGGCGGCCAGGGCCTGGGCGAGGCGCCGCTCGGCCTCGTGGCCCCGCTCGGCCGCCGTCGCCGCGTCGGCCGCGCGGGCCGCGGTCAGCTCCGCGCGGGACTCGGCCGAGGCCGCCTCGCGCGCGTGCTCGGTCGCCTTGCGGGCGGCCTCACGGGCCGCGTCCCAGGCGGCCACGGCGGTCTTCTCGGCGTCACTGGCGGCGAGGGCGGCACGGGCCGGGTCGGCGTCCGGTGCGCTGTCGTCGAGCCAGCCCGCGCGGACCGCCTCGGCCGTCTCCTGCTCGACCTCGGCGAGACGCTGGCGCAGGTGCCCGGCCTCACTGCGGGCCCGCTGCGCCTCGGTGGCGGCGGAGGTGGAGTCCCGGTAGGCGGAGTCGCTGACCTCCTGGAGCGCGGCGGAGCGCTGCTCCTCCTCGTTGGCGAGGGCCTCGGCGCTCTCGGCGGCCGCGTGCAGGGCCCGTACGAGGTCCACGGCGGCCTTGGCGCGGGCCGCGAGCGCGGGCGCGGCGTCCCGCTCGGCCTCCTGGATCGCGGCGGACACGCGCGCGACGCGGTCGGCGGCGGCGCGGTGCCGCAGCACGGCCTCGGCGGCCTGCCAGGCGGAGTGCAGCGTGCGCGCGTCGGCCAGCTCGCGCTTCTGCGCGGCGGCGGACTTCTCGGCGGCGGCGAGCGCCAGGGAGGCGTGCCGGAAGGCGAGTTCGGCGGCGACCAGTGCGCTGCGCTCCCGGGCGCCCTCGGAGTGCGTGACGGCGTAGGCGGCGGCCGTGACGCGCTGCGCGAGGTCGGCGGCCCGCACCCGCTCCTGCACGGCCCGCGCGGACAGCCGCCGGGCCAGTGTGCGGGTACGGCGCTCGGCGCCGGCGTGGATGTCGCGCGCACGCGCGCGTGCCTCGGCGGCCTCGACGATCCGCCCGAGCAGGTCCACGGAACCGGCCGTGAAGTCCCGTTCGGCGATCAGCTCGGCGCGCCGGCCCAGCTTGTTGCCGAAGCCGCTGACGAGGTCGGCGAGGCCGTCGGTGTCGCGGGTGTCGGTGACCGCGCGCAGCAGCAGGTCGGTGAAGTCGGAGTCCTTCTTGACCGCGAAGAGACCGGCCGCCTCGCCCTCGTCTGCGTTCATCTCCCGCTGGTAGCGGAAGAGTTCGGGGTCGAGGCCGAGGTCGCCCAGGTGCTCGATCCAGCGGTCGTGGATCTCCTCCCAGTGCACCTCCAGATGCGGGTAGGCCTTCCCGGCCTCGGTGAGGGCGTCGCGGAAGCCCTTCATGGTGCGGCGGCGTCCCTGGGCGCCCGAGGTGCCCTCGACGGGCGGCCGTACGGCGGTGGACTCGGCGACGGGCAGGTTGTCCAGGCTCAGGCCGGGGCCGGGCCGGAAGGAGTACCAGGCCTCGGCGAACTTCCGCGGATCGTTGGAGACCTGGCGTCCGCGCCACTCGCTGGCCTTGCCGACGACCACGCATTCGCCGGTCTGCACGTGCTGCCACTCCAGCGCCACGTGTCCGCAGTCGTCGGCGAGCAGGAACTTGCGCAGCACGCCGGAGCTGGCGCCGCCGAGGGTGTTGCGGTGGCCGGGCAGCATCACCGAGAAGATCAGCTTGAGCAGTACGGACTTGCCGCCGCCGTTCTCCAGGAACAGCACGCCCGCGGGCGCGGGGCGGCGCGGCGGTCCGGCCGGCTCCTCCTCGAAGAACTCCGCCTGCATGGGCGCGGGGTCGGGCACGGGCTCGCCCACGCCCCGCAGGTCAAGCACGGTGTCGGCGTAGCGCGCACCGGCGGGACCGATGGAGTAGAGGCGGACCCGGGACAGCTCGTACATGGCGGACTCTCGTCAGTCTTCTGGCAGATCGGGAAAGTTCAGGAATGGAACGGCAGCCCGGCGTCGGCCACCAGGTCCAGGTCGCTGGTGTCGTCGGCGGGCAGCAGGCTCGCCGTGCCGTCGGTGACCGGGACGACGCCCAGCTCCAGCAGTTCGGCCATCGCCGCGCTGCCGGCCATGTCGCGCACCTGAAGCTGGTAGCGGGCCGTGGTTCGGTAGGTGCCGCCGTGGTCGTCACCGGTGCGCTGCAGGAACCCCGAGTCGGTGAGGAAGGCCGCCGCCTTGCCGACGATGCCCGTGGTGGAACCGGCGAGGCGACGGGCGTCCTTGGTGGCGCCGGTCGCGCTGCGTCTGGCCCAGATCCGCCAGGCGGCCTCCAGTCCGGGCGCGTCGGTCGCCGGGTCGGTGTTGTCGCCCTGCTCCTCGGCGCGCTCCTCCAGGCGGCGGCAGGCCTGCCGTACGAAGGCGTCGACGCCGTTGACGGTGATCCGGCCGATGTAGGAGTCGTCGGCCAGGTCCTCCGGGCGCGGGAACGCCAGCGCGGCCACGGCGAGATGGGCCAGTCCGTGCAGGAACCGGTCTCCCGAGTCGGCGGCGGTGCGACGCGCGTAGTCGCCCATGCGGACGGCGAACACCGAGTCCTCGGCGGCCGTCACGGCCATCCCCGCGCGCGGGGACACCTCCAGCACGACGAGTCCGAGACCGGCGGCGACGGCGTCCGCAAGTCGCGCGAACGCCGGGTCGTCACGGTAACGGCGCAGCAGCTCCGTGTACTCCTGGTCGCGCGCCGGCTGCAGCTTGGGCTGCAGCCCGAAGGCGACGAGCCGCGCCGCGTCGGCGGCGTCGGCAGGGGTGACGGCGGCGGAGGCCGAGGGGGCCGGGGCCTCGGTGTCACTCCACTCGACGTGCTCGCTCACGGCTTGGGCTCCTTGTCGCGCTGTTGTTCACTCATGCTGCTTCCGTCCGGTCCGCGGCCATCCCCACCGCGTCCAGCAGGGCGGTCCCGACGATCAGATCGGCCCCGCCGAAGTCCGGATCGTCCAGATCGGTGCCGTCGTCGACGGCGAACAGCAGCTTCTCCTCGCCCTGGCGGTACGCCGTACCCACGGCGGGGCTGGCCGCGTGGATCGCCAACAGGGCGACCAGATACGCCAGATCGAAGCCGCCGGAGTCCCGGGCCTCCGCCAGCAGACCGGACAGTCTCCGCGGCGCGTCCGCAGGCAGATCCAGCAGCTCCTTGGCGGCGGCCAACTGCTCCTCGCTGAACCGGCTGTCGTCCGGCGTCGCGATCAGGTCGGGCTCGGGCATCTCCGCGCCCAGGTGCTCCCGCTCCACCGGCGGCGTCAGCAGTATGTCGACGAGGTCGGCCACCCGCACCGACACCGGCGTACGCAACCCCGTGCCGTGGGTGAAGAACGCGTCCGTGATCCGGATCGCCCGCTCCAGGGGCAGCGGCAGCACGGGCGCGACCAGGTGGCCGTACAGGTCGATCCCGGAGGTCGTGGTGGGTGTGGCGAAGGCCTGCCGGTCCTGTTCGGCGCGGAACAGGGGGCCGGCCTCCAGCAGGCGCGACTGGAGCTGGGTGTGCCGCCGGATGCAGTCCTTGACGATGTCCACCAGCTCGGCGGCGCGCCGCTTGTGCTCGGGTTCCTCGGTCTCGTCGCGGGCCTTGCGGATGTTGGTGAGGATCGCGTTCTCGTGGCGGTACCGGTCGGCCACGTGGTCGAGGGCCTCGGCGATCATGTCGGGTACGGCGTTGAGCCAGTCGACCGCGCGGACGTTGCGCCGGGTGGCCTCCAGGGCGCGGCGCAGGGTCTCCGAGTACTGCACGGTGCGGTAGCGGGCCTGCTCGGCGGCGAGCTGGGCGTCGGCGAGGCGGCCGCGGTTGATCAGCACCTCCAGCTTGACCTCGGCGGCGATCTGCGCGCTGGTGACATCGGTGTCGAGGGCGCCGACCAGGACGTTGACCGCCTCGTCCGTCGTGCGGAGATAGACGGTGCCGCCGGGACCGGGGACCTCCTCGATCAGCTTGAAGTCGTAGTCCCGGCGGACATAGCTGCCGTCCGGCGTGAACGTGCCGTACACCGCACGGAAGCCGCGGTCCACGCTGCCGACGTTGATCAGGTTCTCCAGGACCCAGCGAGCCACGCGCTCGTGCTCGGCGACGGGCCGGTGCGGGGCCTGGGCGGCGATGCGCGGGATGAGCCGGGCCACGATCTGCTCGTGGTCGGCGCCCGTGTCGAAGTCCATGTTCAGCGTGACCAGGTCGATGGCGGCCAGGGCCACCTCTGCCATGCCGTACACCGAGTACTCGCCGGCCAGGTTGGCCTTGCGCGCGTCGAGGTCGTGCAGCGGCGCCGTGCAGGCGAGCGCGCGCAGCCGACGCGCCAGCCCCTCGTCGGCGGCCGGGCCCGGTGCCGGGCGCGGCCCCGCGCTGAGCTGGGGCGGAACGCTG
Source organism: Streptomyces diastatochromogenes (assembly GCF_002242805.1). GTDB lineage: Bacteria > Actinomycetota > Actinomycetes > Streptomycetales > Streptomycetaceae > Streptomyces > Streptomyces diastatochromogenes. The sequence continues at coordinate 31,536 of NZ_MCGQ01000037.1, forward strand.
TCCGTCGATGCAGGCGAAGTCACGGTGCACAGACTAGATCCTCGGTCTGACAACGACCCAAACGACGCAGAAGCGACGGCCGTCACAGAGGCTCAAGACGCGTCGGCGCCGTCCTCGCCGACCCGCCGCCGGTACACCTCGAGGATCCGCTCCAGCGAGCCCGCGAGGTAGGTCTCCAGCAGCCGCTCGGCCCCGCGCCGGTCCCCGTCCTGCAGCGCCTGCAGGATCTGGCGGTTGCGCGCGAGGTAGGGCTCGTGCAGCCGGCGCGGGTCGTCCACGACGTGGAAGGCGAGCCGCAGCTCGGCGAAGACGCTGCGCATCAGCTCGTCGGTGCGTTCGCTGCCCGCCAGCGCGACCAGCTCCCGGTGGAAGTGGATGTTGGCCGTACCCAGTGCTTTCCAGTCATTCTCATGGGTGGCCAGCTGCCCCTCGGTGACGGCGGCGGCCAGGCCGTCGAGCCCGTACGGCGGCTCGCCGAGGCCCCGGACGACCGCGCACTCGACCAGGGCCCGGGTGCGGTAGATGTCCTCGACGTCCTGCACGGTCAGGACCCGGACGAAGACCCCGCGGTTGAGTTCGTGGACGAGCAGACGCTCGTGGGTGAGCAGCCGGAACGCCTCGCGCAGGGTGTTGCGGGAGACCCCGAGCGCGCCGCCGATGGCGTCCTCGGACAGGCGGGTGCCCGGCGGGAAATAGCCCTCGGCGATACGGCTGCGGAGGATGTCGGAGACCCGTTCGGCCGTGCTGGTGCGCCCCAGGAGGGCGCGGTCGTCGGCCAGTCCCGTCAGCTGCTCTGCCATGCCCGGAATTCAATCGCAGACCCCGGAACGAAACAACGTGGGTATTGAAGGATCGTTGAACAATCCTCTACGGTGCTCCGCACGACACAGCTTCGGCACGGCACAGCTTCCGCACGGCACTGCTCAGTTCCCCGCACCCTCCGTCCCCTCTCTGCGAGGTGCCCATGAGCACGACCCCTCCGCCTCGGTCCGTGACCGCAGGCGCACGACCGGCACAGGGTGAACGCGCCGCCGAGGACAGCGCGTTCGGCTGGCTACACGCCCTCGGCCCACGCGGCCGGCGCGCGTTCGCCGGCGCTTTCGGCGGATATGCCCTGGATTCCTACGACTACTTCACGCTGCCGCTGAGCATGGTGGCGCTCGCCGCGTACTTCGGCCTGGACAGCGGCCAGACCGGCCTGTTCACCACCGTCACGCTGGTGGTCTCCGCGATCGGCGGTGCCGTGGCAGGCGTGATCGCGGATCGCGTGGGCCGGGTCCGGGCCCTGATGATCACCGTGATCACGTACGCCGTCTTCACCGTGGCCTGCGGCTTCGCGCCGAACTACGAGACCCTGCTGGTCTTCCGCGCTCTGCAGGGCCTGGGCTTCGGCGGCGAGTGGGCGGTCGGGGCGATCCTGGTCGCCGAGTACGCGAGCGCGAAGCACCGGGGTCGTACCCTCGGCGCGGTCCAGAGTTCCTGGGCGGTCGGCTGGGCGCTGGCAGCGATCGTCTACACGCTGGTGTTCTCCTTCGCCGGCGACGACCTGGCCTGGCGCATCATGTTCTGGACCGGGGCGCTGCCCGCGCTGCTCGTGGTGTGGCTGCGCCGCCGGGTGCACGACGCGCCCGAGGCCATCGCGGCCCGCGAACAGAGCCCGCAGCGCGGCTCGTTCACGGCGATCTTCCGGCCCGGTACGAACGGCGAGCCCGGCCTGCTGCGCACGACGGTCTTCGCGGGCCTGCTGTCCACCGGCGTGCAGGGCGGCTACTACACGCTGGCGACCTGGGTGCCGACGTACCTGAAGACCGAACGCGGCCTGTCCGTCGTCGGCACCGGCGGCTACCTGACCTTCCTGATCACCGGCGCCTTCCTCGGCTACCTGACCGGCGGCTACCTCACCGACCGGCTCGGCCGGCGCCGCAACATCTGGCTGTTCGCGCTGCTCTCGGCCGTGTGCATCCTCGCGTACACGAACATCCCGCACGGCGCCAACACCCTGCTGCTGGTGCTCGGTTTCCCGCTCGGCTTCTGCATGTCGGCGATCTTCAGCGGCTTCGGCTCCTATCTGAGCGAGCTGTACCCGACGGCGGTGCGCGGCACCGGGCAGGGCTTCACGTACAACACGGGCCGCGCGGTGGGCGCGGTGTTCCCGACGCTGGTGGGCTTCCTGGCCGACAGCTGGGGCGTGGGCGGTGCGCTGGTCTTCGGCGCGATCGGCTACGGCCTCGCGGCCCTGGCGCTGCTCGGGCTGCCGGAGACGCGCGGGAAGGAGCTGGCGTGACGCGGCTGAACCGTACCGAGGACCGGCCCGTGAGCGTCGTCGACGAGCACGCGCACGCGTGGAGCGCGAAAACGGCACGGGCCCGCTTCCGGGAGGGCCTGGCGGGCCCCACGGCAGGCGTCGCGGCCGGCAACACACAGGCGAACCTGATCGCGGTGCCGGCCGACTGGGCATACGACATGCTGCTGTTCTGCCAGCGCAACCCGAAGCCGTGTCCGGTGCTGGACGTCACGGACGCGGGCGCCACCGCCACCGTCCTCGCACAGGGCGCGGACCTGCGCACCGACCTGCCCCGCTACCGCGTGTGGCAGGACGGCGAGCTGGTCGAGGAGCCGACGGACGTGCGCGCGCACTGGCGGGACGACCTGGTGTCGTTCCTGCTCGGCTGCAGCTTCACCTTCGAGTGGGCGCTGGCCGGGGCGGGCGTCCCGATCCGGCACGTCGAGCAGGGCCGCAACGTGCCGATGTACGTGACCGGCAGACAGTGCCGCCCGGCGGGCCGGCTGCGCGGCCCGATGGTGGTGTCCATGCGCCCGGTGCCGCCGGAGCACCTGCGCGCCGCGATCCGGGAGAGCAGCCTGCTGCCGGCCGTGCACGGCGGCCCCGTGCACTGCGGCGATCCCGCGGCCCTCGGTATCGAGGACCTCGGCCGGCCCGACTTCGGCGATCCAGTGGACGCCGCTCCCGACGACATCCCGGTGTTCTGGGCGTGCGGGGTGACCCCGCAGGCGGCGGTGATGGCCTCGCGGCCGCCGTTCGCCATCACCCACGCACCGGGCCAGATGTTCCTGACCGACGCCCGCGACGAGCAGTACCGCGTGGTCGGCGTCGACTGACACCGCCGAGCAATACACGACACAAGGACCGGAGACACGGAAGACCATGAGCGCGATTGATCTGAACGCCGACCTCGGCGAGGGCTTCGGCCGCTGGCGGCTGACCGACGACGAACAGCTGCTGTCCGTCGTCACCAGCGCCAACGTGGCCTGCGGGTTCCACGCCGGGGACGCGGCCACCATGCGTCGGGTGTGCGAGCTGGCCGCCGCGCGCGGGGTGACGATCGGCGCGCAGGTCTCCTACCGGGACCTCGCCGGGTTCGGGCGGCGCGCGATGGACGTGCCGCCCGCCGAGCTGGCGGCCGAAGTGGCCTACCAGATCGGCGCCCTGGAGGTGTTCGCGCGGGCGGCGGGCGCGCGCGTGGCGTACGTCAAGCCGCACGGCGCGCTCTACAACCGGGTCGTGCACGACGAGGAGCAGGCCGCGGCCGTGGTCGAGGGCGTCCTCCTGGCCGACCGTTCGCTGCCGGTGCTCGGGCTGCCCGGCTCGCGTGTCCTGGAGCTGGCCGCGAAGGCGGGCCTGCCGGCCGTCACGGAGGCGTTCGCCGACCGCGCCTACACCGACGAGGGCACGCTCGTGCCACGTGACCGGGACGGCTCCGTGGTGACCGATCCGGACGCCGTCGTGGAGCGCTCGGTGAGCCTCGCGCGCTCCGGCGCGGTGGTGGCGCACTCGGGCACGCGCATCCAGGTACGCGCCCGCTCGCTGTGCCTGCACGGCGACACGCCCGGCGCGGTGGAGCTGGCGCGCCGGGTGCGTGAGCGGCTGGTGGCGGCGGGCGTGCGGGTGGAGGCCTTCGTATGAGGGCCTTTCCCGTCGGTGACGACGCCCTGCTGGTGGAGGTCGCCTCGGGCGAGCAGGCGCAGGCCCTGCACGCGGAGCTGCTGCGCCGCCGTGCGGAGGGCTCGCTGGCCGTCCGCGAGATCGTCCCGGCAGCCCGTACGGTCCTGCTCGACGGCCTGGCCGACCCGGTCCGTTGGGCATCCGAACTGACCTCCTCCGAGGTGCCCCCCGCTCCCCCGCGCGCGCGGGAGCTGATCGAGCTGCCCGTGCGCTACGACGGCCCGGACCTCGCCGAGGTAGCCGCCCACTGGAAGGTGTCCGAGCACGAGGTGGCCCGGATCCACGCGGGCACCGAGTTCACCGTGGCCTTCTGCGGGTTCGCGCCCGGCTTCGGCTACCTCACCGGGCTGCCCGCCCGCTACGACGTCCCGCGCCGGGCCACCCCGCGCACGGCGGTACCGGCCGGTGCCGTGGCGCTGGCGGGGCCGTACACGGGTGTGTACCCGCGTTCCTCGCCGGGCGGCTGGCAGCTGATCGGCACGGCGGAGGCGGTGCTGTGGGACCACGCGCGCGTACCGGCCGCGTTGCTCTCACCGGGCGCGCGCGTGCGCTTCGTACCGGTGGGGGACGCATGACAGCCCACGCGCGCGTGTGCCTCGTAGCCGGGGAGCACGCATGACCGACCGTGCGCTCGTCGTCGTACGGGCCGGGGCGCTGACCACCGTGCAGGACCGCGGACGGCCCGGGTACGCGCACCTCGGCGTACCCCGCTCCGGAGCGCTCGACCCGCAGGCGGCGGCCCTCGTCAACCGGCTGGCCGGCAATCCGCCGGACGCGGCCGTCCTGGAGACCACGCTCAACGGCTGTGCCCTGCGCCCTCGTTCGACGGTGACCGTGGCGGTCGGGGGCGCACCCTGCCCGGTCACCGTGGGCGGCCGCCCGGCGGCCTGGGGCGCCCCGGTCGTCGTGCCCGCCGGTGCCCTGCTGGAGGTGGGGGCAGCCGCGGCCGGGGTACGCGCCTACGTGGCCGTGTCCGGCGGCATCGCCGTGGAGCCGGTCCTCGGCAGCCGTGCCACCGACCTGCTGTCCGGCCTCGGCCCCGCACCGCTCACGGACGGCACCGTGCTGCCACTGGGCATCCCGGCCGGCCCTCCCGCGCGCGTGGACGCCGTCCCGCACCCGTGTCCGCCGGCCGAACTCGTGCTCCGGGTGACGCTCGGCCCGCGCGACGACTGGTTCACGGCGCGCGCGGTCCGGGATCTCACCACGCGCGCGTACCGGGTGTCCTCGGCTAGCAACCGGATCGGCCTGCGCACCGAGGGGCCCGCCCTGGAGCGGGCCCGGACCGGTGAACTCCCCAGTGAGGGCATGGTGCTCGGCGCGGTCCAGGTACCGCCGGACGGCCGTCCGGTGGTGTTCCTGGCCGACCACCCGACCACCGGCGGCTATCCGGTGATCGCGGTGGTCCGCGCCGCCGATCTCCCGGCGGCCGCGCAGGCGGTCCCGGGCACCCCGGTGCGGTTCGTGGCGGTGCGGCGCCGCTGAGCCTCGGCGTCGGCACCGCCGGCATCCGGCTGCTCCGCCCTCGACAAGGCGGCGAGCGCCTCGGACACCGCGGCGGAGGCGTTCAGGTCGAGGCGGGCGCTGGTGCCCCGCGCGCGGTGACGCACTTCGTCGGCGGCCAGCCGCAGCAGCTGCGGCAGCAGATCGTTGCAGCGCCGGACCACCCAGGCGGTGCCGGCGGTGGCGAGCCACAGCAGGCTCGCCGAGCGGGTCGGGACGGGGAACTCCGGCTCCGGTGACGGCGGCGCGCCGGTTGCCCGGTCCGCCGCGGTGAGCAGGGCGTGGAAGTGCACGGCGAGCCGCCGGTGCCCGCGCTCGCCCGGGTGCAGCCGGTCCGCGCTCCACAGGGCGCGGTCGGTGACCCAGGTGCCCTCGGCAGCGTGCAGGTGGACGGCCCCGTACCGGTCGGACAGTTCGTGGACGACCGCGTTGACCGCCCGCTGCCGGCGGGCCAGCGGGCGGGCGAGGGCGCCCGGGAGGCCCAGCATGGCGCCGGGGTCGGGCAGGCAGGCGGTGAGCAGTGTCGCGCCCTGGGCCGTGAAGGCCGCGTACACCTGGTCGAGCCGGGTGGCCACGGCGTGGATGTCGAAGGTGTGGCGCAGCGTGTCGTTGACGCCGATCACCACGGACACCACGTCCGGGCGCAGTTCGAGACCGGCCGGTGTCTGCCGTTCCAGCACGTCCCGTGTCTGCGCCCCGCTGACGGCGAGGTTCGTGAACTGCACCTGCCCGGCGTCCTCGGCGAGGCCGCCGGCCAGCAGCGCCGCCCAGCCCCGCCAGCCGTCCCCGGCGGGGTCGCCCACGCCCTCGGTGAGCGAGTCCCCGAGGGCCACGAAGCGGACGGATCTCATGCCACGCCCTCCCGGGCACCGGGCCGGGCCGGGGCGTCCGCGTGCCGGAGCACCTGGGCGTCGTGCGCAGCGAGGAACGCCTCCACCGCCGTTCCCCAGCCGAAGCACTCCGCACGCGCGCGTGCGGCCTCCCTTCGCTCGGGCTCGGAGCGGGACAGCAGCAGCTCCACGGCGTCCGCGAACGCGTCCGCGCGGTCGGCCGCCGCCGCCCCCGCGGACCCGATCACCTCGGGCAGCGCCGACGACGCGCTCGCCACCACGGGCGTCCCGCACGCCAGGCCCTCCAGTGCGGCCAGCCCGAAGGTCTCGGCGGGTCCGGGCGCCACGCACACGTCGGCGGACGCCTGGAGCGCGCCGAGCGCGGCCCGGTCGGCGACGTACCCGAGGAACGTCACCGGCAGCCCGCGCTCCCGCGCGCGCTGCTCCAGCCGTGCCCGCAGCGGGCCGTCCCCGGCCACCACGAGCACCGCCCGCCGCCCACGCCGCAGCAGCGCCTCCAGGGCGTCCAGGGCCGTGCCGGGCCGCTTCTCCACCGACAGCCGGGAGCACATCACGAGCAGCACCTCGTCCCCGCGCGCGTGCCGGGCGCGCAGCGCCGGGTCGCGCAGCGCCGGGTGGCGCTCCATCAGGTCGACCCCGAGGGGGGCGCGTACGACGTTGCGGGCGCCGATCCGTACGAACTCGCGCTCGGCGAACTCCGTGGTGCACACGATCCGCGAGTAGACGTGCGCGGTACGGGTGTTGAGGGAGTCCGCGGTCCGGGCCGCGAGCTTCTCGGACAGGCCCCACGTGCGCAGTACGCCCTCGGCGGTCTCGTGGGAGACCATCACGGCGGGTACGCGCGCGCGGCGTGCCCAGCGGCCGGTCCACCGCAGGGTGGTGCGGTCGGAGACCTCCAGGCGGTCCGGGGCCAGGTCCTCCAGGAGGGCGGCCACGCGCCGCTTGTCGGTCAGGACGCGGTAGCCGCCGGTGCCGGGCAGCACCGGTCCGGGCAGGGTGATGACCCGGCCCTGCTCCGTGTCCCGGTCGGTGTGCCGCTCGCCCGGCACGATCAGCACCGGGTCGTGCCCGGCGGCACGAAAGCCCTTGCCCAGCTCGTGCAGGGCCGTGCGCAGGCCACCGGAGGCCGGGGTGACGAAGTTGGCGAGCCGGACGATGCGCAGGGGTGCGCCGGTCATACCGCCACCGCCGTCTTCTTCCGTGCGGCGAGCACGTCCTCGTAGTGCGCGATCAGCTGGTCGCCGACGGCGGCCCAGGTGCGCCCCTCGACCATGTCCCGCCCGGCGGCGCCGTACGCGGCCAGCAGGCCCGGATCGGCGGCCAGGGTGCGTACCGCCTCCGTCACGGCGTCCGCGTCTCTCGGCGGGACGAGCAGCCCGGTGCGGCCGTGGGCGACCAGGTCGAGCGGTCCGCCGGCGGCGGGCGCCACCACCGGTACCCCGCTGGCCATGGCCTCCTGGACGGTCTGGCAGAAGGTCTCGAAGGGGCCGGTGTGCGCGAACAGGTCCAGCGAGGCGAAGATCCGGGCGAGGTCGTGGCCCGTGCGGCGGCCCAGGAAGACCGCGCCGGGCAGGGCCTCGTCCAGATGGGGCCGGCTGGGGCCGTCGCCGACCACCACGACCCGTACGCCCTCCAGGCCACAGACACCGGCCAGGAGTTCGACCTGCTTCTCTGGGGCGAGCCGGCCGACGTAGCCGACGATCAGCTCGCCGTTCGGGGCCAGTTCGCGACGCAACGCCTCATCGCGGTGCTCTGGCCGAAAACGGACGGTGTCCACACCGCGCGGCCACAGCCGTACCCGGGGCACACCGTGCGCCTCCAGGTCGTGCATCGCTGCGCTGGACGGGGCGAGGGTGCGGTCGGCGGCGGAGTGCACGGAGCGGATCCGGCGCCAGGCGGCCGCCTCGCCGGCGCCCATGTACGTACGGGCGTAGCCGGCCAGGTCGGTCTGGTAGACGGCGACGGCGGGGATGCCGAAGCGGGCGGCGGCCGCCATGCCGCGCACGCCGAGGACGAAGGGACTGGCCAGGTGGACCACATCGGCGCGGTGCTCGGTGAGCGCCGCGGCGAGGCGCCTGCTGGGGAGGGCGACGCGGACCTGGGGGTAGCCGGGAAGGGGGAGAGAAGGGACACGGACGACGGGACACGGCGCCTCGAGGGCGTCGGCCTTGGTGCCGGGCGCGGGGGCCGGCGCGACGACGAGCGGGTGGTGGCCGCGATCCACGAGGTGCCGGGCGGTCTGGACCGCGCAGTGGGCGACGCCGTTCACATCGGGGGGAAAGGATTCGGTCACTATGACGACACGCATACCGGTGTTGTCGCCGCGCCGGACGTGGCCGCGTCAACGTCGATCTTTCCGTACGGGGAACGTCCCATGAGCGTTGGACTGCACACCCGAGCAGGTCAGCCGGCCGCCATGTCCGGCTGACCCGCGGGTCACCCGGTGTTCACCCGACGGGCGGTCTCCCGCCCGTCCCGTATGCGTGCGACGGCGCTCGGCCCCCCGTGCGAGGGCGCTCGGTCATGCGTGCGAGGTGCGCGGTGAGGTCACATGGCCTGGGCGTCCGGTCCGAAGCGGCTGCGGACCGCCGTCTGTACCTCGTCCTCCTCGGCCGGGTCGGCGGCGAGCCGGCGGAGTCGCTCGACGACCCGGGCGTCACCGGTCTCGGCGTGCCGGGCGGCGATCTCCCGGGTGGTCTCCTCGCAGTCCCACAGGCATTCGACGGCGAAGCCGGCGGCGAAGGAGGGGTCGGTGGCGGCCAGGGCGCGGGCGGCGCGGCCGCGTAGGTGGGAGGAGGCCGTCTCGCGGTAGATGTGGCGCAGCACGGGCGCCGCGCAGGCGATGCCCAGGCGTCCGGTGCCGTCCACCAGGGTCCACAGGGTGGGCGCGTCGGGGCCCTCGCCTCGTACGGCCTCGCGCAGGGCGCCGAGGACGAGGTCGCTGTCCTGGGCTCCGCCGCGGCAGGCGAGCATGCGGCCGGCGGCGGCTCCGAGGGCGTCGGGGCGCTGGGCCCAGCCACGCGCGCGGTCGACGGCGGCGATGCTGCGCATCCGTTCGAAGGCGTCGACGGCGGCCTCGACGACGACCGTCGGTCCGTCGGCGACGGCGGCCTCGATCAGGTCGAGGGCGGCGGGGTCGTTGCTGTCGGCCAGGTAGCGCAGCGCCGTGCAGCGGGCGCCGTCGATGCCGTTCCGCGCGGCCTGGAGGATCTCCGGCCGGTCCTCGGGGCCGGCCACGGCGACCAGACAGCGGGCGGCCGGGACGTGCAGGGCGGCACCGCGTTCGATGCCCTGCTGGGCCCATTCGAAGACGGCTCGAACGCTCCACCCGGGGCGGGGCCCGGTGGGCCGCATCTGGCGCTGCCAGCGGTCGAAGCAGCCGGCTTCCTGGGCGGCACGCACGCGTGTGGCGATCGATTCGCGGGGATCCTCGGCCCACAGTCGCCAGGGCCTCGGCTCGAAGGCGTCGCGCACGGCGGCGGCCAGTTCGGCCTCGCCCTCGGGGTCGGTGGGGAAGCGGGCCAGGACCGGGGCGGCGAGGGCGCGCAGGCCCGCGTCGTCGTCCCTGAGGGCCAGCTCGTCCAGGGCCCAGGCCCAGCTGGACCCTTGGGCGGCGTACCTGCGCAGCAGTGCGAGCGCGTCGCGCCTGCCGTAGGAGGCGAGGTGCCCGAGGACCGCCAGGGCGAGGCCGGTGCGGGACTCGTCGGTGTCGAGGACGTCCTCGGGGTCGAAGAGGTGCGCCTCGATGGCGTCCAGCTCGCCGTTCAGGTCGAGGTAGAGCCGGGCGTAGTAGAGGGAGCGGTTCTCCACCTGCCAGTCGTGGCGGGGGTCGCGCAGCACACAGTGGTTCAGGGCCGCGAGCGCCTCCGCGCGCGGGGCGGTGAGCGCGTGCAGCGTGCCGTCGCCGCGGCCGCGCTGGAGCAGGCCGAGCAGCGTACCGCTGGGCGCTATGACCGGATCGAACATGGGAAACAGCCTCACATCAAGCGTCGACGCAACCGGGAAACACGCACTACCTGGCCGCGTGACACAACGTCGGAGCGCCCGCCGTCTCTTGCTTGCTGTAGACCATTTCTCTCTGCCTCTCGTCGGTGGCCCATGCGGACCGCATCACGGTCCGCGCGGTGCGGCAACACCTGCCCAGCCATCGCGTCCGTGAATCACGTCGTCATGATGACCCGCGGTGTGTGCTGCCGCGACCGTATTTCCGGCGGCCCTGTACCGCCTCCCCCGTTTTCTGTGTCGTACCTGGTCAGGACGTCCGCATCACTGTGCGCCGAACAGTTCCAGGAGTTCCGTCTTGCCGAACATGCGTGCCGTGTCCACGGCCGAGGGAGTACCCGCGGCGGGATCGGCGCCGCCCTCCAGGAGGGCCTTGATCACTTCCGTCTCACCCTTGAAGACGGCCCCCGCGAGCGGGGTCTGGCCTCGGTCGTTGATCCGGTCCGCGTCCGCACCCCGGGCGAGCAGGGCGCGCACCGCCTCGGCGTGACCGTGGTAGGCGGCGAGCATCACGAGGGAGTCGCCGCGGTCGTTGGTGAGGTTGGCCGGAACGCCCTTGTCGACGTACGCCACCAGCTCCTCGGTCTGCCCCTGCCGGGCCAGATCGAAGATCTTGGTCGCCAGCTCCACGACCTCGGGGTCGGGGGCTTCGCTCATCGGCCGGACCGCCTCTCGTTACAACCATTCAGGTGAATCGCAAGGGTACTGGCTCGCGCCTCACATGACCCGAAGTGCCCGAGGTAAAGATCACTGCAGACCCCACCGGACGCAAGCGCCCTGCTCAACCGGCCTACGACGGCTCCGCCGCCTGGGGGAAATGAGGTGAATTTCACCCTGTTGCACCTTTTATCGTATAGATACATCCTGTGATCCTGGAAGTACTCATGGTGACTGTCCCCTCTCGACACCAGGAGACCTCAAATGATCCTCTCCCTGTCAGGCGTGCTCCTGCTCGGCATCATCGTCTTTCTCTTCTTCCGGAAGGACGGGCTCAAGGGCTCGCACGCCGCCGTCTCGGCCCTGTTCGGCTTCTACCTGTCGAGCACGGCCATCGCCCCCAGCATCAAGGCAGGTGGCGAGAGCCTGGCGAGCCTCCTCGGCGGCATCAAGTTCTGACGCTCCCTCTCCCGCCCGTACGCACCATCAGGAGACAGCAGTGGCCCGGCGCCCTCTCCCCCGCATTCTGAGCAAAGACAGCGCACAGATCGCCCGGACGCAGATCGCCCGGAGCCGGGAGCTGGCCCGGACGGCGGCCGACAGCGCCACCGATGTCCTCCACCCGCTGATCACCATCTCGCGCGGGCTGCGCCGGCTGGCCTCGGCCGGACGGCGCAGGTTTGCCGAGACGCCCAAGGACAAACGTGGGCCGCTGCTGTTCCTGGCCGCCTCCGTGGTCCTGTTCGTGGCGCTGGTGCCGTACGGACCGCTGCTCGCCGCCATCACCCTGATGGCGGCGGCGGCCTGGCAGGGCCGCGACCGCACCCCGTCGGCCCCCGATGGGCCGGACGAAACGCAGAGCGAGCGGCTCCAGTCCCTGTACGAGGCGCTGGTGCCGTACTTCTCCACCGCCGAGGACCCGGCGCCGCTGTACGCGCACGGCGGAGAGTGGGAGAAGGCCTTCGACACCCACGAGTTCGACGACGGCGGGCGCCTCGGCCACCTCGTGATCCGCTACCCCGCGTACTTCCCGGACGGCGAGCCCGTGGCCCGCGCGCGGATCGAGCAACTGCTCAGCGCGAAGGCCGGGCGAGGCCGCGAGTACCACTTCGAGTGGGACGAGGCGGGCAACCGGTTGACGGTGACCGTCCTCGCCCCGCTGCCCACCGACATCGCCGCCCAGCGCTTCGTCACCGCGCCGGGCGAGACCGTGCTCGGGTTCACCGATCCGAGTGAGGTCCAGCGGACGCTCCCCCTCTCCTACGGAGAGGAACAGCGCGACGTCCCGCCGGTCGTCTGGCGCACCGGCATCCGCTCGACCGAGCCGCACCTGCTGGCCATGGGCCACCCCGGCAGCGGCACCTCGACCCTGCTGCGCTCGATCGCCCTGCAGGCGCTCCAGTACGGCGACGTACTGATCGTCGACGGCGGCGGCACCGGCGAGTACGCCTGCCTCATCGGCCGGGACGGGGTGCTGGCCGTGGAGTGCGCGCCGGCCGGGGCGCTGGCCAGCCTGGAGTGGGCCGCGCAGGAGACCGAGCGGCGGCTCATCGCCATCAACCGGGCCCGGCAGGCGGGCGACCCGCCGCCCGAGGACACCCGGCGCCCGCTGTGGATCCTGCTGGACCGGCCGACCGTCTTCACCCACCTCACCGCCGCGGACGGCCGCAAGGATCCGCAGGCCCTCCTCCAGATGCCGTTGCGGCACGGCCGCGCGGCGAACGTGACCGTGGTGGTGACCGAACAGTTCGACAGCGCCGACGCGTTGAGCGAGGGGGTACGGCAGCACACGCGCGCGCGTGTCGTGCTGGGGCCTGCCGCGCCTGCGCAGGTGCAGGCGGTGCTGGGGGTACCGGCGCACACGACGTCGCCGGCCCAGGTGCCGCCGGGGCGGGGGTATGCGCGGCTGGGGTCGGGGCCGGTGCATCGGCTTCAGGTGCCGTCGACTCCGGATCCCTACGACGACGCGACCACGGACGCCGATCGGCAGGCGGTGCTGGAGTTGCTGCCGCCGCGGACGACTCCCGTCGAGGCGGAAGCGTTGGCTACGGGGGCTGTGGCTGCCGAGAGTTCGTGAGCGGCCGTCGGCCGCGGCTGGGCGGGGGTGGGTGTCGCTCGCCCGCGCCGGCGGGGCGCCTACGCCACGAACGTCCGAGGCGCCTCCGTACCCCCCGTCGCCCCCGTCTCCACCAACCGCGCCGCCGCAGCCAGACGGGCCGCCGCCTCCTCCGCCACCGCTCCGCCGACCGTGAACGGGAGGCGGACGTAGCCCTCGAAGGCGCCGTCGACGCCGAAGCGGGGGCCGGAGGGGACGCGGACGCCGACCCGCTCCCCCGCTTCGGCCAGCCTCGAACCCGAGAGGCCACCGGCGCGGACCCAGAGGGTCAGGCCACCCTTCGGGGTCTCGAACTCCCAGTCGGGCAGTTCCCTGCGCACCGCAGCCACCAGGGCGTCCCGGTTCTCCCGGGCCTGAGCCCGCCGCAGGTCGACGGCCTGCTCCCAACCTCCCGTGCTGAACAGCCAGTTCACGGCCAGCTGCTCCAGGACAGGGGTGCCGAGGTCGGCGTACGCGCGCGCGGCGACCAGGCTGCGGATCACGTCCGGGGCGGCCCGCACCCAGCCGATCCGCATGCCGGCCCAGAACGCCTTGCTGGCCGAGCCGACCGTGATGACGGTGGAACCGGCCGGGTCGAAGCTGCAGACCGGGCGCGGCATCCCGCCCTCGCCGAACGACTCGTCGAGCCACAGCTCGGTCATCGTCTCGTCGGCCACGAGGACGGTCCCGGCCGAGCGGGCCGCGTCCACCAGCCGACGCCGCTGGTCCTCGTCGGCGAGCGCGCCGGTCGGGTTGTGGAAGTCGGCGACGACGTACGCGAGCCGGGGCGCGGCCTCGCGCAGGACCTGGCGCCAGCGGTCCATGTCCCAGCCGGTCAGCCCCTCGGCCATGGCGACGGGCACGAGGCGCGCACCCGCCTCCCGCATCAGCTGGAGGATGTTGGCGTAGGACGGCGACTCGACGGCGATGCGTTCACCGCGGCCCGCGAAGAGATGGCAGATCGCGTCCATGGCACCCATCGCGCCGGTCGTCACCATGATCTGCTCGGGCATGGTGGGGATCCCGCGCGCGGTGTAGCGCTCGGCGATCATCGCGCGCAGGGCCGGCAGCCCGGCCGGGTAGTCGCCGTGTGTGTGGGCGTACGGCGGCAGTTCCTCCAGCGCTCCCTGCACGGCACGGGTGAGCCACGGCTCCGGGGCCGGCAGTGAGGCGCAGCCCAGGTCGATCACCGAGCCGAGGGTCTCCGGGGGCAGGGGTTCGAGGCCGCGCGCGGGAAGCGGGTTGCCGGCCGGTACGGCGGTCCAGCTGCCGGCGCCACGCCGGGACTCCAGGAAGCCCTCGGCGCGCAGCGCCTCGTAGGCGGCGGCGACCGTGGTGCGGCTGACGGAGAGGGAGAGGGCCAGTTCACGCTCGGCGGGCAGGCGGGCGGCCACGGGGACGCGACCTTCGAGCACCAGGAGCCTGATGCCGTCGGCCAGGGAACGGTAGGCGGGCGGTCGGCGCGTGCCGGGGCCGGCCGGGCGGTCCTGCTGGGAGGTGAGCAGCCGGGCGAGCTGTGCGGCCCCCACCGCTGAGGTCCACTGCGCCATGACGATCAGTCCACCTTCCCCGAATTGGCCATGGATCGGTTTTCATCCCAAGCCACAGAGTGTCATGCATCAGGCCACCATCACCACCCAGGGGGGTATTTCGTGTCCACTCCCGGTCGTCTCGGACGACGCTTGTTCCAGCTCTACGTGGGTCTCGCGCTCTACGGCGCGAGTTCCGCGCTTCTCGTGGCGGCGGGTCTGGGCCTGGAGCCCTGGGGCGTGCTGCACCAGGGACTCGCGGAACTCACCGGGATGACCATCGGTGTGGTGTCGATCGTCGTCGGGGCGGCGGTGCTGCTCCTGTGGATCCCGTTGCGCCAGCGGCCCGGCCTCGGCACGGTCTCCAACGTGTTCGTCGTCGGTCTGGCCATGGACGGCACCCTCGCCCTGGTCCCGGACGCGCACAGCCTCGCCGTACGGATCCCGATGCTGGTGGCCGGCATCGTGCTGAACGGCGTGGCGACCGGCCTGTACATCGCGGCGAGCTTCGGGCCGGGCCCGCGCGACGGTCTGATGACGGGGCTGCACCGGCGTACCGGCCGCTCGATCCGGCTGATGCGGACGGCGATCGAGGTCACGGTGGTGGCCACCGGCTTCGCGCTGGGCGGCACCATCGGTGTCGGCACCCTGCTGTACGCGCTGTCCATCGGCCCGCTCGCCCAGTTCTTCCTGCGCGTCTTCGCCGCCCCTTCGGCACCGGGGCGAAGCACAATCGTTGCCACCGGGCAACCGGAAGGAGCGATACTGCGTCCGTGACCACCGCGATACGCCACCCCTATCTCGACCACCCCGGCCCGATCGCCTTCGCCCACCGCGGCGGGGCGGCCGACGGGCTGGAGAACACCGTGGCGCAGTTCCAGCGCGCGGTCGACCTGGGCTACCGGTACATCGAGACCGACGTCCACACGACGGCGGACGGGAAGCTCGTCGCCTTCCACGACTCCACGCTCGACCGGGTCACCGACGGCGCGGGCCGCATCGCGGAACTGCCCTGGCAGGACGTACGGGACGCGCGCGTGGGCGGGCAGGAGCCCGTACCGCTGTTCGAGGAGTTGCTGGAGACCTTCCCCGAGGTCCGCTGGAACGTGGACCTGAAGGCGGAGCCGGCCCTGCGGCCCTTCCTGGCGCTGATCGAGCGCCTGGACGCCTGGGACCGGGTCTGCGTGGGCTCCTTCTCCGAGGCGCGGGTGCTGCGCGCACAGCGGCTGGCCGGTCCGCGCCTGGCCACCTCGTTCGGCACGCGCGGGGTGCTCAACCTGCGGCTGCGGTCCTGGGGGCTGCCGGCCGCGGTGCGCCGGTCCGCGGTCGCCGCGCAGGTACCCGAGGCCCAGTCGGGCGTCCCGGTGGTCGACCACCGCTTCGTCCGCGCCGCCCACGCGCGCGGGCTGCAGGTGCACGTGTGGACGATCAACGAGCCGGAGCGGATGCACCGGCTCCTGGACCTGGGTGTCGATGGCATCATGACCGATCACATCGACACGTTGCGCAAGGTCATGGAGGACCGCGGCGTCTGGGTCTGACCGCCCGGCACGACCGGGCCGCGCCTTCGCACGGCACTTCAGCGGGGAAGCGAGGGCACGGGTGGGCACCGAGACCGTGCGGACACAGACGGCCGACGAGGCCGCGGGGCTGCGGCGCGAGCAGCGCGGCTGGTACTTCTACGACTGGGCGTGCTCGGTCTATTCGACGAGCGTCCTGACCGTCTTCCTCGGCCCGTACCTCACCTCGGTCGCCGACAGGGCGGCCGATGCCGACGGCTATGTGCATCCGCTGGGGGTGCCGGTCCGGGCCGGCTCCTTCTTCGCCTACTCGGTGTCCCTGTCGGTGATCGTGGCCGTCGTGCTGATGCCCCTGGTGGGCGCGGCGGCGGACCGCACCGGCCGGAAGAAACCGCTGCTCGCGGCGGCCGCGTACACGGGGGCGGCCGCGACGACGGGCATGTTCTTCCTGGACGGCGACCGCTATCTGCTCGGCGGGGTGCTCCTCGTCGTGGCCAACGCGGCGCAGTCCGTGGGGATGATGCTCTACAACTCCTACCTGCCGCAGATCGCCCCACCCGAGCAGCGCGACGCGATCTCCTCCCGGGGCTGGGCCTTCGGCTACGCGGCAGGCTCGCTGGTCCTCGTGGCCAATCTCGTCCTGTACTCGGCGCACGACTCCTTCGGCCTGACCGAGACGGCCGCGGTCCGGGTCTGTCTGGCCTCGGCCGGACTGTGGTGGGGCGCCTTCACGCTCGTACCGCTGCGCCGGCTGCGCGACCGGCACGCGCGCGTGGAGCGTGCCACGGCCCCCGGGCTGCGACAGCTCGTGGCGACCGTCCGGGACATGCGCCGGCATCCGCTGACGCTCGCCTTCCTGCTGGCGTACCTCGTCTACAACGACGGCATCCAGACGGTGATCTCCCAGGCCTCGATCTACGGCTCCGAGGAGCTGGGACTCGGGCAGTCGACCCTCATCACCGCGGTGCTGCTGGTGCAGGTGCTGGCCGTGGCGGGGGCGCTGGCGATGGGGCGGCTGGCCCGGACCTACGGGGCCAAGCGGACGATCCTCGGTTCGCTGGTGGCCTGGACGGTCACGCTGGGGGCCGGCTACTTCCTGCCGGCCGGGGCACCGGTGTGGTTCTTCGTGCTGGCGTCCGGGATCGGGCTGGTCCTCGGCGGCAGCCAGGCGCTGTCCCGGTCGCTGTTCTCGCATCTGGTGCCGCCGGGCAAGGAGGCCGAGTACTTCTCCGCGTACGAGATGAGCGACCGCGGGATGAGCTGGCTCGGCCCGCTGCTGTTCGGGGTGACGTACCAGCTGACCGGGAGCTACCGCTCCGCGATCATCTCGCTGGTGGCCTTCTTCGTCATCGGTTTCGTCCTGCTCGCCAGGGTTCCGGTACGGCGGGCGATCGGCGAGGCGGGCAACCCGGTTCCGGAAAGGATCTAGGAATGATTTAGCGCTCGGCGCGAAAGGGCGGTAGTGTACGCGTTTGGCCTGCCAGGCGTACCGTTACTGCGCGTCAAAGATGCCGAAACGCTGGGTGACATCTGCTAGCAGATGTGACAAACCGGGCGCCTGTGGGTAGAACAAGGGGCGGCTACGACGGCGACGCATGACCCGGAACGGGACTCGGAACGGGAATCTTTACCGCCGACCGGACGTTGACCGGATGACGACGACAGCGACACCTGTCCTGTGGGCGACAAGCCCGGGAGGCACGATTCATGAGTGAGCGAGCTCTTCGCGGTACGCGCCTCGTAGTGACCAGCTACGAGACGGACCGCGGTATCGACCTGGCTCCGCGCCAGGCCGTGGAGTACGCATGTGAGAAGGGGCACCGCTTCGAGATGCCCTTCTCGGTCGAGGCGGAGATCCCGCCGGAGTGGGAGTGCAAGGTCTGCGGGGCCCAGGCACTCCTGGTGGACGGCGATGTCCCTGAAGAGAAGAAGGGCAAGCCCGCGCGTACCCACTGGGACATGCTGATGGAGCGGCGCACCCGTGAGGAGCTCGAAGAGGTCCTCGAGGAGCGTCTGGCGGTTCTGCGCTCGGGGGCGATGAACATCGCGGTTCACCCCCGGGACAGCCGCAAGAGCGCGTAACGCGAGACACACGAGTAACCGCGGGCGCCGTACGTGAAGACGTACGGCGCCCGCGGTTTCGTGCTGCCCGGCCCCGGAGGGAGCCGCACAGCCGAGTTCGGCTCAGCGAGTCAGCGGCGGCCACTGCTCCCCCGGCTCCCGGCCGGCGTCCTCCCTGATCACCTCGCCCTGCACCACCTTGCCGTCGGGGCGGTGGATGCGGGCCTGCTGGAAGGCGTCGCCCAGGGTGCCCGGGGCCGCCTTGCGCAGGCTCCTGTCGAGGGCGCGCTCCGTGAAGCGGCTCACGGCCTTCTGGACCGGCGGGAGCAGCAGGAGCAGACCGGCCGCGTCGGAGATCAGGCCCGGGATCATCAGCAGCAGGCCGCCGAGCATCATCAGGCCGTTGCCGCCGCCGCGCGCCGGCGAGCCGCCGCGCTGCAGCGCCTCGTTCAGGTTCTGGAAGGCGCGCCTGCCCGCCCGCTTGATCACCACGGATCCGGCGACGAAGCCCGCCACCAGGAGCAGGAACACGGTGAGGCCGCCCGCCGCACCGGCGACCTGGGTCAGCAGCCAGATCTCCAGCACCAGCCACGCGGCGATCCCCAGCGGCAGATACCTGCGCAGCCGGGAACGCCGGGGCCGGGCGGTGGGCGGAGAGGTGGGAGCGCCAGTCGTCATGCCCCCAGTGTGCCTGGACGCGGCTCAGCGCGGGATAAGGGGAGGATCGGCCACAGCTGTGGAGCCGCGGAGAGACCCTAGGCCCGCTTGCCCTTGCCCGTGAGCTTGCCGACGCGGTCGCCGACGCCCCAGGCGGTGACCCGCCACAGTGCCTCGACGAGGATGTCCTTGCTCATCTTGGAGTCGCCGAGTTCGCGCTCCACGAAGGTGATGGGGACCTCGACCACGTGGTAGCCGGCCTTGACCGAGCGGCGGGCCAGGTCGACCTGGAAGCAGTAGCCCTGCGAGGCGACCTCCTCCAGACCCAGGCCCTCCAGGGTCTCGCGGCGGAAGGCGCGGTAGCCGCCGGTGATGTCGCGCAGCGGCAGGTCGAGGGCCAGGCGGGAGTAGAGGCTGCCGCCGCGGGAGATGAACTCGCGGGACTTCGGCCAGTTCACCACCCGGCCGCCGGGCACCCAGCGCGAGCCGAGCACCAGGTCGGCGCCCTTGAGGGCGGTGAGCAGCCGCGGCAGTTCCTCGGGCTGGTGGGAGCCGTCGGCGTCCATCTCGACCAGCACGCCGTAGCCGTGCTCCAGGCCCCAGCGGAAGCCCGCGAGGTAGGCGGCGCCGAGGCCCTCCTTGCCCTTGCGGTGCAGTACCTGGACGTGGTCGTCCTCGGCGGCCAGCTCGTCGGCGAGCTTGCCCGTGCCGTCGGGGCTGTTGTCGTCCGCCACCAGGACGTGAGCCTCGGGGACGGCCTTGCGCACCCGGCCGACGATGGTCTTGATGTTCTCCGCCTCGTTGTAGGTCGGGATGATCACCAAGGCCGTGCCGAGCGGACCGAACTGCCTCCCCTGGGCCTTGGCCGCGAGGGTCCCGTCGCCGTCGTTCACTGCTGCCCCTTCATGTCGTACGCAGGCGTCCACCATAGTGGCCCCGGCCTGGGATGACGCGCCTGCTCGTTCGTACGCTGGTGTCGATTCCACAAGAGTGGGGTAAGAACGTACTTTTCGGCACCTCAGCCGGCGGCGGATGGGGGCCCGGCGCCCTTCGGGCCGACCTGGGACCCGCTGGCTGCGGGACGACCGAAAGCCGTTGTCTACTGAGCATCCGGGCCCCACCCGGGTCACACCTTGCCGACCGGCCGGAACGTTCCCTCGTCGGCGCGGGCGCTGAGCCTGGCTCCCAGTGACGGTGCCCCGGTACGGCACACCGTCCCTGACCCAGCGGCGCTGCGACGAGTGCGCGAACACTCCTCGGTCGGGCGTCCGGTGGTGGACTCGGCCGAACCTACCGGCCCCCGGCCGTCGACTGTCAACAACCGTCTGACCTGCACCGATACCCTCCCGACGCAGGTGGAGGCGGAGGATGCGCAGGTCGGGCGACGCTGCGGCGGCGGACGATCACCGCCGCGCCACCCCGGGAGATCACTCGCCCGGCCGTACGAACACCGTCCGTCCGCCCACGACGGTGCGCAGGCAGACCGGCAGGTCACGGCCCGGTGTCAGGTCGGGCAGGCCGGGGGTGCCGGAGCGCGGGTCGGTCGACCAGCGGGCCACGCGGTCGTCGGGTGCCTGGACGATGAGTTCGTCGGTTCGCCAGACGGCGTAGTCGGCGGGCGCGCCGGGCACCAGGACGCCCGCGTCGTCGCGGCCGATGGCCCGCCAGCCGCCGCGCGTGTGCGCGGTGAACGCGGCGCGTACGGAGACCCGGTGCTCCGGGGTCCGGTGGAACGCGGCGGCGCGGACCGTGCCCCAGGGGTCGAGCGGTGTGACCGGGCTGTCGGAGCCGAACGCGAGGGGCACGCCGGCGCGCAGCAGGGCGGCGAACGGGTTGAGGGTGCGAGCCCGCTCGGCGCCGAGACGCTGGGCATACATGCCGTCCTCGCCGCCCCAGAGCACGTCGAAGGCGGGCTGGACCGAGGCGATCAGGCCCAGCTCGGCGAAGGCGGCCACGGTCTCGGGGGTGAGCATCTCGGCGTGCTCGACGCGGTGCCGGGCGGCCCGGACCCGGGCGAGACCGACCTTCTCGGCGGCGGCGCGCACGCCCTCCACGACCGCGTTCACGGCGGCGTCACCGATGGCGTGGAAGCCCGCCTGGAGCCCCGCCTCGGTGCAGGCGGCGACATGGTCGGCGACGGCGTCGGCGTCCAGGTAGGCGGTGCCGGTGTGGCCCGCGTCGGAGTAGGGCTGGTGCAGGCAGGCGGTATGCGAGCCGAGGGCGCCGTCCACGAAGAGGTCACCGGCGGCGCCGTGGGCCCCCAGAGCGCGGGCCTTGGCCACACCCTCGTCGGCCCGCTCTGCCCAGTAGCCGATCACCCGCGGCCCCGGCACCTCGGCGGCCAGCTTCAGCAGGTCGGTGAAGTCGTCCTCGGAGGAGATCTTCGGCCCGCCGCACTCGTGCACGGAGCCGATGCCGAGGGAGGCGGCGTGGGCGAGGGCGGTGCGCTGGGCCTCGGCGCGCTGGGTGGGGGTGATGGCGGCGAGGGCGGCTTCGCGCACGGCGTGGTGGTCGTCGGCGGTCAGCGGGCCGTCCACCGGGCCGAGACCGGGCACGAGGTCGAGCAGTGCCGAGGTGACGACCGCCGAGTGGACGTCGATGCGGGACAGGTACAGGGGGCGGCCGCCGGTGGCCGCGTCGAGTTCCGCGCGCGTCGGCGGGCGGCCGCCGGGCCAGCGGGCGGCGTCCCAGCCGTGCCCGAGCAGGACCCGGTCGTCCGGGCGGGCCGTGGCGAAGTCACGGACGAGCGCGAGGGCCGCCTCCAGGGACGGGGCGTCGGACAGGTCCAGGCCGGTCAGGGCGAGGCCCGTGGCGGTGGTGTGCACATGGGCGTCGGTGAAGGCCGGGGTGACCAGGGCGCCGTCGAGGTCGACCACCTCGTCCACGCCGTCGGCGAAGGCGTCGGCGGCGCCCTCGGAGCCGACCCAGGCGACCTGGCCGCGCTCCACCACCATCGCGGTGGCGAAGGGGTCGGCGGGGCTGTGGACCTCTCCGCGGCGCAGGAGGACGGTCTCGGGGTCGGCGGACTGCTCACTCATGCCCGACAGTCTCTCGCGTGCGCGGGAGACTTCGGGCACCGGGGCGGCCGGTTCAGATCTTCGGGGGACGCGCCTCGTAGGGGGTCGACAGCACGACGGTGGTGCGGGTGGAGACGCCGGCCAGGGTGCGCACCCGGGCGAGCAGCTCCTCCAGTTCGTGCGGGGTGGCCACACGCACCTTGAGGATGTAGTTCTCGTCGCCGGCGACGCTGTGGCAGGCCTCGATCTCGGGGACGCCGGCGAGGCGGTCCGAGATGTCGTCGGGGGCGCTGGGGTCGAAGGGTTTCACCGAGATGAAGGCCGTCATGGGCAGCCCTACGGCCTCGGGGTCGACGACCGCGGCATAGCCGCGGATGACACCACGCTGTTCGAGCCGGCGCACCCGCTGGTGCACGGCCGACGTGGACAGGCCCGTGGCCTTGCCCAGGTCGGTGTAGCTCATCCGCCCGTCCTTGACGAGCAGCTGCACGATCTGACGGTCCAGCTCCTCCATGGCGCCAAAACCTACAGTGCTCTTGATCTCCTGGGATAGCTCAGCAACGCAGGTCACACCCGGTTCGGCACAAAAAGCACCGCACCGGGCACCTGCACACGGCATGTGACGAACGCCACAGCGCTCGACAAGGCTCCGTGATGCTCTCGTGATTACCGCCGAGAGCGGACGGGAAGTGCTTGGTGTGGTCGAGGCCGCAGCGCCTTCTCGGCCCAGCCTTAGGGGGAGAAACCCATGCAGAGTCTCAAGCGCCCTGGTCGTTCCGCGTCCAAGCGGCTCCAGCCGGTGGTCGAGCCCGAGCCGGAGGGCGTCGAACCCGACGCCCTCGAGGCCGAGGAGCTCGACGCCTACGACACCTTCGAGATGTACCGGGTGATCTGCCCGGACTGCGCGCAGCCGATCGCACTGCTGGCGGACGAGGAGATCCTGCCGGAGCACGCGCTGTGCGCCTCGCCGTGGAACCCGTTCGGGCTCACGGTCTGTGCGGGCACGGGCCGCGCGGCGGCCGACGCCCGCCCCGCGGACGAGTCCGTCGAGCCGCAGGAGCAGGACACGGCCCTGCTGCTCACGCTCCCCCAGGGTCTGAACTGGCGGACGCAGCCCTTCTCGCACGTCGGCGGCCCGGGCTCGCGCCCGATGCGCGTACCGGCGATGCGCCGCGAGGCCGCCTGAGTCCCTGCGGACCGGCCCGGCTCAATCCCAGTAGCTGCCCTGCACCATGGCGCGCAGACTGCCGTGGTGCAGGATCAGTGTGTCCGGGTCCGCCGGGACGGCGACCTCCGCGAAGTGCACCTGGCGGTACGCGACGCGCAGCATGACGATCGCGTGACGCAGGGCCGCGTAGAGGGTGTAGAACTCCATGTCCCGCGGGGTGTGACCGGTCAGGGCGGCATAGCGGGCCTCGACGCGGTCGCGGCGCAGGAAGTCGGGCAGTCCGCGCTGTCCGGAGGCGGCCGTGAGGTCGTGGAAGAAGCGGTGCAGGTAGACGGTCCAGCCGAGGTCCACCTCGCGCGGGGCGAGAGCCGCCATCTCCCAGTCGAGGACGGCGACGGGGTCGAAGCCGTCGTAGACGACGTTCCCGATCCGCGCATCGCCCCAGTTCAGGACGGGCGCGCCGGGCTCCTGCGGCCACAGCTGCTCCAGCCGGTCGAAGGCGGCCTCGATCAGGGGTGAGCGGGCGAGCCCGTCGATCACCCAGGAGTAGTAGGCCCGTTGAGCCGTCACATGCCGGCGCAGGGCGTCACCTTCACCCGGCAGGGTGAGGAACTCGGCGTCATCCAAAGGCACTTGGTCGTGCAGCCGGGCGAGCAGACCGACGGTGGCGGCCTCCAGGTGCTCGCGCTCCGCGTCGCTCGCCGCGTGCAGCCAACTGCCCTCGTACGTGTACGGCATGACGTCCGGCGGCACCCGTCCGGCCACCCGTTCCATGACGAAGAACGGCGCCCCGAGCGGGTCCGGGTCCTCCTCCAGCCACAGCACCCGGGGTACCGGAAGGTCGGTGCGGTCGGCCACGAGCTTCAGGGTGCGGTACTGGCGGGTCATGTCGTACTCCGGGAAGACGGTGTACGCCGCCGGGTCCGCCGCGAGCCGCAACGCGCAGGAACGCAGCGGTGGTCGGGGGTGCTCGATGTCGAACAGCAGGGTCTCGCTGGACATCCCGTTGGAGGCCGGGACGGTGACGCCGGCGGCCTTGGCCCCGGGCAGCCGGGTGCCGAGCCAGGTCGTGAGGCGCCGGGCGAGTTCCTCGGGGTCTCGGGTGCTGGTGCGCGGACGCGGTGCCGTGGCCATCTCGTCCTCCCTCAGGGTGCGACCGAGTCGAAGCCCGTGAAGCCGCTCGGGTCGTGCCGGCCGAACGATCCGTGCTCGAAGATGCCGTAGCCCGTCTGTCCGTCCATCCGGAAGCGGGCGGAGTGGTCGGTGACGCCGTAGGCGGCGAGGGGGTGCGGCGCCGCCATGTCGTACGTACGACGGTCGACCCATCCCCGGCCCTGCCAGGTTCCGTGCTGCCAGTCGTCGGACGGCGGGTAGCCCGCGCCGACCGCGAGCGGCGAGGAGGCCAGGATCTCCGCCTCCACCTCCAGCGGTTTGCGCGGGTCGCCGAGGTGGAGGACCGCGCGCTCGGGGTGGCGGGTGCCGGAGCGGTAGGTGATCTCGGCCTGGGGCCAGCCCAGTTGGCGGTCGCGGTGACCGGGGCGGAGCAGGGTGGCGTCGTTCAGGGTGCGGTAACCGTCGGCGTCCTCCTGGGTGATGACCATCAGGAAGCGGTCCTCGAAGCGCACCGGGCACCAGATCCAGTGGAAGCCCTCGGTCGGGTGGTCCTCGGCGAGCCGTCCGCCCTCCTCCCCCGGCACCGGCCGCACGCCCCAGCTGCGGTCCCGGGTGCCGGTCCAGCCCTCGGCGGAGACCTCGAACTCCGTGCCGCCGGCCCGGATCACGCCCGCCACCGTGCCCGCCTGGACGAACCTGCGCCCCTCCAGGGTGAGGCGGTCGCCCCGGCGCTGGAGGTGGTGCGGCTCCCACAGGGCCGGGAAGGCCGCGGTCCAGGTGAGGTCGTACGACAGTTCGTCGTCGCAGACCAGGCGCAGCCGCCGGAGCGGTTCCTGGACCTCGATGCGCAGCGGGCCCACGGCGAGCCGCATCCGGTCCTCACCGAGCGCGTCCGAGGCGCGGACGGCGTGCACGGTGTCCCCGGTGCGCAGGGTCGCGTAGGCGTCGATCACACCCAGGTTGGGGTAGACCCCGAGGCCGAGGATGAGCAGGGCACGGCCGGTGTGGTCGAAGACGTGGAAGATACAGCGGTCGTAGGCGTTCCGGTCCCCGGTCGCCACGTGCTTCATGGACAGCGGCACCTGGTGGACGGGGTACTCGTCGAGCGGTACGGGACGGTCGTCGGTCACGGACACCCCCCTGGGAGACAGTCCGCTGACGGTACGTCAGACAATCGGAGGAGACCAGAGCCGGAACGGGACGTCCCTGAACTCGCGCTCGATTCCGCCCGGCCGTGACCTGACCGGCGCCCGGCGCGTTCCCCGGGCATGACCCCCACGTACTCGGCGACCGGGCGTCAGCGCCTCATCTTCGTGCCGCGCCCCGCAGAATCGGTTCCGCCTCCCGTGCCGCTGGACCCGCCCATCTACCTCGCCCTGATGCGCACCTGGGCGGACCGGGGCCGCACCCTGCCGGGCCGCCACGACCCGGAGTGGGTCAGGCTGGCGGCCCCGACGGTCCTCAGGGGGCAGTTCAGCGACCCTCCGGTCCTGCCACGTGACGGGCGATGACCATCCGCTGGATCTGGTTGGTGCCCTCGACGATCTGCAGGACCTTGGCCTCGCGCATATAACGCTCGGCCGGGAAGTCGGCGGTGTAGCCGTAGCCGCCGAGTATCTGCACGGCGTCCGTGGTGACCTTCATCGCCGTGTCGGTGCAGTGCAGCTTGGCCATGGCGGCCTGCTTGGCGAACGGCTTGCCCGCGTCGCGCAGCCGGGCGGCCGCGAGGTACAGCGCGCGGCCGGCCTCGATCTGGGTCGCCATGTCGGCGATCATGAAGCGCAGGCCCTGGAAGTCGGCGATGGGGTGGCCGAACTGCCGGCGCTGGGTGGCGTAGCCCACCGCCTCGTCCAGTGCCGCCTGGGCCAGGCCGATGGCGCAGGCCGCGATGCCGAGCCGCCCGGAGTCGAGCGCGGACAGGGCGATCGAGAAGCCCTGGCCCTCCTCCCCGATACGCCGGCCGTCGGGGACCCGGACGCCGTCGAAGTGGACCTGGGCGGTCGGGCTGCCCTTCATGCCCATCTTCTTCTCGGGCATCGCGCCGCTCAGCCCCTCGGCGTCGCCCGGCACCAGGAAGGCGGTGATCCCGCGCGGGCCGTCCTCACCGGTGCGGGCCATCACGGTGTAGAAGTCGGCGATCCCGCCGTGCGTGATCCAGGCCTTGGTGCCCGTGATCACCCAGCCGTCGCCGTCCCGGACGGCCTTGGTGCGCAGGGAGGCCGCGTCGGAGCCGGAGGACGGCTCGGAGAGGCAGTAGGCGCCGAGCAGTCCGCCGCCGAGCATCGCGGGCAGGTGCTCGACCTGCTGCTGCTTGGCGCCGTAGGCGGCGAGGGCGTAGGAGGCGAGCGTGTGCACGCTGACGCCGAGGCCGACGGTGAGGCGGGCCGCGGCCAGCTCCTCCAGGACCTGGAGGTAGACCTCGTACGGCTGGTCGCCGCCGCCGTACTCGGAGTCGTACGGCAGGCCCAGCAGGCCCGAGTCCGAGAGCAGAGTGAAGACCTCGCGCGGGAAGCGTCCGGCGTCCTCCTCCTCGGCCGCCTTCGGCGCGATCTCGCGCTGTGCGATCTCACGGACGAGGGCGAGCAGATCCCTCGCCTCTTCCGTGGGCAGTTGACGCTCCACCGGCTGCGGGTCGCGGTCGGACATGGCGTCGGTCTCCTCCCTGTTCGGGCACTGGCGGTCTGGCCCGTTGTGGGGGCGGCTCCGCCTGGTCGTTCCGGTTCGCCGAAGGCGCCCGCTTCCGGGTCTCGGAAGCGGCTGACCAGCGGCTCTGTGCCGTGAGTATGCCCGATCAGCGACCTCCCGTCACCAGTTAACGACCGCTTACTTCAAGAATCCAGCCGGAACTCTCCGCACACCCGAAATTGGTCCGAACCATTGACCTAGTGGTCTAGTCCTCCTACTGTGCATGACCAACGCTTTACCGCGTTCATGCCAATCGGCGCGCGTTCCCCTCTCCCCCACGAGGAGCCACCCGATGCACACTCCCCACCGTCCCCGCGCCCGGTTCCGGGCGCTCGTCGCCGCCGCGTGTTCCGCCGTCCTCGGCGCCGGGCTGCTGGCCGGGGCGGGCACCGCGACCGCGGCCACGCCGGCCGCTCCGCAGATCAAGGCCGGCTCCAAGGTCGTCGGCTACTTCACCGAATGGGGCACCTACGACCGCAAGTACTACGTCAAGAACATCGAGACCTCGGGCTCCGCGGCCAAGCTGACCCACATCAACTACGCCTTCGGCAATGTCACCGGCGGCAAGTGCGCACTCGGCGACTCCTACGCGGCCACCGATCGGGCCTACACCGCCGCCGAGTCCGTGGACGGCGTCGCCGACACCTGGGACCAGCCGCTGCGCGGCAACTTCAACCAGCTGCTCAAGCTGAAGAAGAAGCACCCCGGGCTGAAGGTCCTGTGGTCCTTCGGCGGCTGGACCTGGTCCAGCGGCTTCGGCGAGGCCGCGAAGAACCCCGCCGCCTTCGCCCAGTCCTGCTACGACCTGGTGAAGAACTCCAAGTGGGCGGGTGTCTTCGACGGCATCGACATCGACTGGGAGTACCCGAACGCCTGCGGCAACACCTGCGACACCAGCGGCCGGGAGGCCTTCAAGAACGTCATGGCCGCGCTGCGGTCCAAGTTCGGCTCCGGCAACCTGGTCACCGCGGCGATCACCGCCGACGCCAGCGGCGGCGGCAAGATCGACGCGGCGAACTACGCGGGCGCGGCCCAGTACGTCGACTGGTACAACCCGATGACGTACGACTACTTCGGCGCCTGGGACGCGGCCGGCCCGACCGCCCCGCACTCCGCGCTGAACTCCTACTCCGGCATCCCGAAGGCGAACTTCTACACCTCGGCGACCATCGCCAAGCTCAAGGGCCTGGGCATCCCCGCCGCCAAGCTGCTGCTCGGCATCGGCTTCTACGGGCGCGGCTGGACCGGGGTCACGCAGGCGGCGCCGGGCGGCACGGCGACGGGCCCCGCGGCGGGGACGTACGAGCAGGGCATCGACGACTACAAGGTGCTCAGGACCAAGTGCCCGGCGACCGGCACGGTGGGCGGCACGGCCTACGCCAAGTGCGGGAACAACTGGTGGAGTTACGACACCCCGGCGACCATCGGCACGAAGATGACGTACAAGAACCAGCAGGGCCTCGGCGGCACCTTCTTCTGGGAGCTGAGCGGCGACACCACGAACGGTGAGCTGATCAAGGCGATCAACTAGCCCCGGAAGGCGCAGGACTTGGAGCGGAGGACCACGAGCCTCCGCTCCTTGCCGTCAGACCTCGCGGCGGGCCGGGGGCGGGGTCGGGTAGGCCGGGTCCAGTTCCTCGATGGCGCGCAGGGATCCGCCGAGCGTCTTCACCAGCAGGTCCCGCATGGTGTCGCGGGAGAGGGCGGGGCGGTCGATCCAGTCGAGGGTGGCTCCCTCGACACTGCACACCCAGGAGAGCAGGGCCATGCGGGCCAGCGGGGCTATGTCGCTGCGGCCGTAGGCGCCTTCGGCGATGGTGGCGACGATCGCCTCGCGCACACCGTCCCGGATGGCGTGCACCTCGGTGTCGAAGCCGACCCCGCCGCTGACGATGGTCCGGTAGGCGGCCTGGTGGTGCTCGGCGAAGCGCAGGTAGCTGTCGACGGTGCGGTGGACGCGGTCCACGGCGGGCAGTTCGAGGCCGCTCGCGGCGAAGGAGACCAGGTCGGCGACGGAGTCCTGGATGATCGCCAGGTAGTAGCCGCGCTTGGAGTGGAAGTAGTAGTAGATCAGCCCCTTGGCGACATGCGCCTGCCGGGCGATGTCGTCCATGGACAGCGCGTCGTAGGACGTGTCGGCGAACAACTTCCGCCCGATGGCGATGAGTTCGGCGCGACGCGCCACGGAACGCTCGGTGCCGCGCGCCCGGGGACGGACGGCGGCACTCTGTTGACGCATATTCAATTTCGACCCTGGTCTAGGAGGTCGGCGGGACATCCGCAGTATGTCAGAACATGCCGACCGGATAAGGCGCCGGGTCAGAGCAGACCGAGCTGGGTCACGAGCATCGCGAACACCACGACGAGCACCCAGCCCATGACGTGCTCGAGGATCTTCGGGCCGTCTTCCCGGGGGCCGCCGGTGCGGACGCGGGTGGCGGTGGCCTGCTGTGCGGTCATGGTTTCTCGCAGAGGTCGGACGTACGGAGTGGAATCCCCCCACCCATTTGTCCACCTTGCCACCCGCGACGGCGTTTGCGGCGGAGACCTTGCTCACACGGCTCGGGTCAGCAGACGCCCACCGCCTCGAGCGCCTTGCGCTGGCGCGGGTTCGGGTGGGCCGGGAAGTAGAGGTAACAGACCCCTCCGGTGCCGGAGACGACCTTCCCGGAGGCGTTGTACCGCTTGGTCCTCAGCCAGATGTTCTCGAACTCCCGCCGCAGGTAGACGCGCCGCACCGCCGCGTCGTCGACCGAGGCCGGGTCGTTGGCGATCACGTCGCCGTCCGGGGTGAAGCCGATCACGGTCATCAGGTGGCCCGAGGTGCCGTACCCGGCCCCGGTCAGCTCGGTCTTCAGGAACGACTGGGACGTTATGGCCGGGATGCCGGCCTCGATCAGCGTCTCCAGTTCGGTGAGCGAGGCGAGCCGGGTGACCACGCCCTGGAGGCCCTTGAACGTGGCCGCGTAGGCGGCGTTGAAGGGCCAGTTGCCGCAGCCCTGGTACTGGTGGTCGTAGGTGAAGCGGGCCGCGTGGTCCACCTGCGGGTCGGCGTAGGACGGGTCGACCCAGGACAGCTGCTCGGAGGTGAGCCGGCCGCCCCAGTACTCGACGATCATCTGCGAGGAGGTGGGGCTGCACCAGGCCTCGCCGCCGTTGTCGTACTCCGGGTACTGACCCTTGTGGATCTCCTGCGAGTAGCGCGGGACGCCCAGTTCCCGGGCGAGCCCGGGGGTGGAGGCCGGCACGGTGAAACGGTCGGGGATGTCGGAGCCCATGGCGCCGAGCCGCCAGACGGTCGGGGTGAGCCGGGTGTCCGGCCTGCGGTAGAGGGTCAGGCGCAGCCGGTACGCGGCCAGCCGCAGGCCGGTGCTCGCGTCGTCGATGGCGAAGGTGTCGGTCCAGATCGTGCTCTTGCCGTCCTTCTGGTCGTCCACCGAGGTCCGCTTGATGTCCTGGTCTCCGGCCGCCCAGCGGCCCATTACGTACCAGGGCGTGTCGGTGCCGTCGGAGTACGTGCCCCGCAGCTCGACCTGGAGCCAGGTGCCGTCGGGGGTGTGCGCGTTCCAGGAGGCGACGACCTCCGTCGCGGGCACGGCGAGCCGGTGGACCGGGGAGGTCCAGGTCGCGTACTCCCAACTGGCGGTGGTGCCGGTGTGCGGGTCGGTGTAGTCGGTGCGGCCCGCGGCGACGGCGATCTCGACGCCGGGGCGCGGGCCGGAGACGGCCCGCACACCCTGGACGGTGCCGCAGCGCCAGTCGCGGTACGTGGTCCAGGCGTGGTAGTCGATGGGGCGGGCCGCCGCCTGGGCGGGGTCGTCGCCGTCGGCGGCGGACGCCGTCGCGGTGGCGGCGGGTACGGCCCCGGAGGCGACCGCGGCGGCTACGGCGGCGGTGAGGACGGATCGGCGGGACGGCTGCTGGGCTCTGCTCATGGGCTCGGTTACCCCCAAGTATCCGAGTCGTTCCTGGTCCGGAGTGGTTGTGCGCCAACTATGGAGGAGACGGCATGCCCCTGCCAGCACTTCCGCACATGGCGCGCCACCAATATTGGTCTGGGCCACTGGAACAACGTGTGAGGGTGCACGACGGCCCCGGCGCGGACGGGGTGCCGTGCGCCGGGGCCGTGGCCGTGGCCTGTGTGGGTCAGACCAGGTCCATCGCGGCGACCTCGTCGGGGCGGCCGTAGCTGACCGGGCCCTGGAAGCGGCGGCGGGCGGTGGCGAACCACCACACCGTGGCCACGACCAGGACGACGGCCAGCGCGATCGGCGCGTAGTTGAAGGAGTCGACGGTGATCGGCGAGGCCTGCGGCAGCATGAACAGGACGCTGCTGAGCACGATCCAGACCACCGCGAGCCAGCCGATCGGCTTCCCCCAGGGGCCCAGGTGCCAGGGGCCGGGCTGGAACTCGTCGCCCAGCCGCAGCCGAAGGAAGATCGGCACCGCGTAGGCGAGGAAGAGCCCCACCACGTTGACGCTGACGATGGCGGTGAACGCCGTGTGCGACCACCAGCCCGGGACCACCAGGGCGAGCGAGCAGGCCACCGCGAGCCACACGGCCTTCACGGGCGTACGGGTGCGCGGGGAGACCGAGTGCCACAGGCGCGAGCCGGGCATGGCACCGTCCCGGGAGAAGGCGAAGATCTGCCGCGTGTTGCTGGTGAGGTTGGCGAGACCGCAGAAGAGCATCGCGCCGATCACGATGAGGAGCATCACCTTGGCGGCGCCGAGGCCGAGGCCGTCGATGAGAATCTGGACGGGCGGCGCGGAGGAGCCCGCCACCTTGCTGTAGTCGCTAATGCTGTAGACCAGTGCCAGTATCAGGATCAGGCCGGTGATCGCCGAATAGCCGATGGCGCGGGTGATCCCCTTCGGCGCGTTCACCGTCGCGCGAACCGTTTCCTCGGACATGTGGAAGCTGCCGTCGAACCCGGTGAAGGTCCAGCTGGTGACCAGCAGGCCGAGCATGCCGCCGTAAAGTCCGCTCGTGAAGCCGGTGTTGTTCTCGAAATGCGTCACGAAGGACGCCGACTGATGATGGTCGGGCATCACTATGAGTGCGCCCACGATCACCACGAGTCCGATCAGCAGCCACCACACGGAAATCCGGTTCAGTACGGCGACGAGCTGGACGGTGTAGGTGTTGGCGAGGCCCTGCAGCACGATGATCACGGCCGTGATCAGG
>NZ_MCGQ01000038.1 GCF_002242805.1 Streptomyces diastatochromogenes
CCACCCGACTCGGTAGGCCGAAAGGGCACCCATTCAGCCGCCCGAGACGACCCCCACCCGTCCGACCGAGACGGCACCTTCCCAGCCCACCGAGACGGGTGGGCGGGTGGGCAAGGGGGGTCTGGGGGCGGAGCCCCCAGGACGGCCACATCGACGCCGGGCGCGCACAAAACGAAGGGCCCCGAACCCAACCAGGTTCGGGGCCCTCAAGCGTGAGCGTTACGGCAGCTGGGCTGCCCGCGCCTCACGCCGGTTGTCGCGGAAGTTGTTCACCCGGCGAGCCGTGGCGAACAGCGGGATCACCGCGCCCATGACCAGCTGCAGGGCGCAGCCCGTCTGGAGGAGCAGCTGGCCGCCCGGGGCGTCGAAGGCCCAGGCGGTCAGGAGGCCCATGGACAGGACGATCCAGGACAGCATGGCCACGGCGAGGCGGCCCCGCGGCTTCGGGTACTCGACCCGGCTCACCATCAGCCAGGCCGTACCGAGGATCGCCAGGAGCGTCGCGAAGAAGGGCAGCTCCAGGAGCACGATCGAGACGACCGTCAGCGCGCCGAACGGCGACGGCATGCCCTGGAACATGCCGTTGGTCGGCGTCACGCACGAGAAGCGCGCCAGGCGCAGCACCACGGCCAGGAGCACCACGATTGCCCCGACCGCCGCCACCTTCTGGTACGCGTCGTCCGCGACCATGCCGTAGACCAGCACGAAGTACGCGGGCGCCAGTCCGAAGCTGATCAGGTCCGAGAGGTTGTCCAGCTCGGCGCCCATGGGGGAGGAGCGGAGCTTGCGCGCCACCAGGCCGTCGAACAGGTCGAACACGGCTGCGCACAGCATCAGGATGACCGCCGTGGCCGCGCTGTTGCGCGCCATGCCGGACTCCTGGCTGTCGGTGAGGTGCGGGATCAGGATGCCGGTGGTCGTGAAGTACACCGCCATGAAGCCGCACGTGGCGTTGCCCAGCGTCAGGGTGTCCGCTATTGAGAGGCGGAGAGAAAGAGGCATCTCCTCCTCGTCGTCCACCTCGTCGGCCTCGGGCACCCAGCCCGCCTGGGTCTCCGGATCAATCACGGTCAATGCGAGTCACCCCAGCCACGGTCTTCTGGCCGACCTCGACCGCGACCTCCACGCCCTCGGGCAGGTAGAGGTCGACACGCGAGCCGAAGCGGATCAGACCGATTCGGTCGCCCTGCTCGACCTTCGTGCCTTCCGGGAGGTAGGGCACGATGCGGCGGGCCACCGCGCCGGCGATCTGGATCATCTCGATGTCGCCGAGTTCGGTGTCGAAATGCCAGACTACGCGCTCGTTGTTCTCGCTCTCCTTGTTGAAAGCCGGAACAAAGCCGCCGGGGATGTGCTCGACCGACGTCACCGTGCCCGCGAGGGGCGCGCGGTTGACGTGGACGTTGAGCGGGCTCATGAAGATCGCGACCCGGGTGCGGCCGTCCTTCCAGGGCATGATGCTCTGCACCACACCGTCGGCGGGCGAGATGACACGGCCCTGGGCGATCTCACGCTCGGGGTCGCGGAAGAACCACAGCATGCCCGCCGCGAGCGCGGTGGCGGGCACGGCGACGGCCTTGGCGGCGCCGGAGCGACGGGCGCGGGCCAGGCTGAGGGCTGCGGTGGCGACGGTCGGGAGAAGCCACGGCGATGCTCCGCGCGCGAGGCGTACGCCGACCTGGCGGTCGCGAGGTGCAGAGGTTTGGCTGTGGGGCATGGATGACCTTCGTAGCGGATGATGCCGCGCTCTGACGGGGGACGGCGGCTTTCCCGGGATCGTACCGGGCGTGGGCTACAACTGGGCAAGCCAGGAAGCCGAGTCGGCGGCTGAAGAGTGCCTACGGGGTGTGATCTTCTTCTCGAAGAAAACACCCCGTATCCGGACAATCAGCCCTGGAATCGATACTCTTCGAGCAGCCTGCGCCCGATGATCATTTTCTGGATCTCGGCGGTACCTTCACCGATGAGCAGCATCGGAGCCTCCCGGTAGAGGCGCTCGATCTCGTACTCCTTGGAGAAGCCGTAGCCGCCGTGGATCCGGAAGGCATCCTCCACGACCTCCTTGCAGTACTCGGAGGCGAGGTACTTCGCCATCCCTGCCTCGAGGTCGTTTCGTTCTCCGGAGTCCTTTTTGCGTGCCGCGTTGACCATCATGGCATGCGCGGCCTCGACCTTGGTGGCCATCTCCGCCAGCTTGAACTGGATGGCCTGGTGCTGGGCGATCGGCTTGCCGAACGTGTGCCGCTGCTGGGCGTACTGGACGCCCAGCTCGAACGCGCGCTGGGCGACACCGCAGCCACGCGCCGCCACGTTGACGCGGCCGACCTCGACTCCGTCCATCATTTGGTAAAAACCTCGGCCGGTGACGCCGCCGAGCACCCGATCGGCCGGAAGGCGCAGACCGTCCATGATCAGCTCGGTGGTGTCGACGCCCTTGTAGCCCATCTTCTCGATCTTGCCCGGGATGGTGAGGCCGGGGCGGACCTCGCCGAAGCCGGGCTCCTTCTCGATCAGGAAGGTCGTCATCGACTTGTGGGGCGCCGTGCCCTCGGGGTGTCCTTCGTCACTTCGGACGAGAACGGCCACCAGCGACGAGGTGCCGCCGTTGGTCAGCCACATCTTCTGACCGTTCAGGACGTACTCGTCGCCGTCCTTGACCGCCTTCGATGTGATGGCCGACACATCGGAGCCCAGGCCCGGCTCCGACATCGAGAACGCGCCCCGGATGTCGCCGGCCGCCATGCGCGGCAGGAAGTGGTCCTTCTGCTCCTGCGTGCCGTGCTGCTTGAGCATGTACGCGACGATGAAGTGCGTGTTGATGATGCCGGACACCGACATCCAGCCGCGGGCGATCTCCTCCACGCACAGCGCGTAGGTGAGAAGCGACTCGCCCAGGCCCCCGTACTCCTCGGGGATCATCAGACCGAACAGGCCGAGTTCCTTCAGGCCGTCCACGATCTGCTGGGGGTACTCGTCGCGGTGCTCCAGCTCGGTCGCGACAGGAATGATCTCCTTGTCGACAAAGTCCCGAACGGTGGAGAGGATCTCCTGCTGGATGTCGGTCAGACCGGCGGTCTGGGCGAGACGGGCCATGGCTTACTTCTCCTGCTGCTTGAGCTCGGGGCGGCCGGGCTGCTCGCCGCCGCGCTCCTTGATGTACGTCTCGGTGGGCACCATGACCTTGCGGCGGAAGACGCACACCAGGGTGCCGTCCTGCTTGTAGCCCTTGGTCTCGACGTAGACGATGCCGCGGTCGTTCTTCGACTTGGACGGCCACTTGTCGAGCACGGTCGTCTGGCCGTAGATCGTGTCGCCGTGGAAGGTCGGCGCCACGTGCTTGAGCGACTCGATCTCCAGGTTGGCGATCGCCTTGCCGGAGATGTCCGGGACGGACATGCCGAGCAGGAGCGAGTAGATGTAGTTCCCGACGACGACGTTCTTGCCGAAGTCCGTCGTCTTCTCCGCATAGTTGGTGTCCATGTGGAGCGGGTGGTGGTTCATGGTGAGGAGACAGAACAGGTGGTCGTCGTACTCCGTGACCGTCTTCCCCGGCCAGTGCTTGTACGTCGCGCCGACCTCGAACTCCTCGTAGGTGCGTCCGAACTGCATCGCGCTCAGGCCTCCGGGATCTCGAACTTCGACGTGCGCTGCATGCCGGCGGCGCGTCCCTTGCCGGAGATGACCAGGGCCATCTTGCGGCTGGCCTCGTCGATCATCTCGTCGCCGAGCATCGCGGAGCCCTTCTTGCCGCCCGCCTCGGACGTGTAGTAGTCGTACGCGTCCAGGATCAGCTCGGCGTGGTCGTAGTCCTCCTGGGAGGGCGAGAAGATCTCGTTGGACGCCTCGACCTGGCCCGGGTGCAGCACCCACTTGCCGTCGAAGCCCAGGGCCGCGGCGCGCTGGGCGACCTCGCGGTAGCCGTCGATGTTGCGGATCTGCAGGTAGGGGCCGTCGATCGCCTGGAGGTTGTTGGCGCGGGCGGCCATCAGGATCTTCATCAGGATGTAGTGGTAGGCGTCCGCCGGGTAGCCGGGCGGCTGCTCGCCCACGACCAGCGACTTCATGTTGATGGAGGCCATGAAGTCGGCCGGGCCGAAGATGATCGTCTCGACGCGCGGCGAGGCCTGGGCGATCGCGTTGACGTTGTTGAGGCCCTGGGCGTTCTCGATCTGCGCCTCGATGCCGATCTTGCCGACCTCGAAGCCCATGGTCTT
This sequence comes from Streptomyces diastatochromogenes, assembly GCF_002242805.1. Lineage (GTDB taxonomy): Bacteria > Actinomycetota > Actinomycetes > Streptomycetales > Streptomycetaceae > Streptomyces > Streptomyces diastatochromogenes. The sequence continues at coordinate 4,215 of NZ_MCGQ01000038.1, forward strand.
CTCGATCTGCGTCAGCAGCAGGTCCAGGGCGACGATCTGCTCGGCGTTCTGCACCTTGGGCAGCATGATGCAGTCGAGGTTCTGGCCGGCGCCCTCGACCACCGTCACGACATCGCGGTACGTCCACTCGGTCGTCCAGTCGTTGACGCGCACGACCCGCGTCTTGCCCGTCCAGTCGCCCTCGTTGAGGAACTTGACGATGGTGTGCCGGGCCTCGGGCTTCGCGAGCGGCGCGCACGCGTCCTCCAGGTCCAGGAAGACCTGGTCGGCCGGGAGGCCCTGCGCCTTCTCCAGGAAGCGGGGGTTGCTCCCCGGCACGGCGAGGCAGGAACGCCGCGGACGAAGACGGTTGACGGTCATGCGGGGACCTCCAGGGGGTCGAGCTTGTTCGCTTTCCGGATCTCGTCGACGATGCGGCCGATGATCCCGGTGATGTCGAAGTCCTTCGGGGTGAAGACCGCGGCCACTCCGGCTTCCCTGAGCTGCTCGGCATCACCGTTGGGGATGATGCCACCGGCGATCACCGGTATATCTGTGGCACCGGCCACACGCAGCCGCTCGAGGACGTCCGGCACCAGCTGGGCGTGCGAGCCGGACAGGATCGACAGGCCCACGGCGTGCACGTCCTCCGCCAGGGCGGCGTCCACGATCTGCTCGGGGGTGAGCCGGATGCCCTGGTAGACCACCTCGAAGCCGGCGTCACGCGCGCGGACGGCTATCTGCTCGGCGCCGTTGGAGTGCCCGTCCAGGCCGGGCTTGCCGACCAGGAAGCGGAGCTTGCCGGAGCCCAGCTCGCGGGCGGTGGCGTCCACCTTGGCACGGACCTCGGCGAGTGCCGAGCCCGCCTCGACGGGGACGGCTATGGGGGCGGAGGAGACCCCGGTCGGCGCCCGGAACTCCCCGAACACCTCCCGCAGCGCGCCCGCCCACTCGCCGGTCGTGACCCCGGCACGGGCGCACTCCAGGGTGGCCTCCATCAGGTTGCCGGTGCCCTTGGCGGCCTCCTTGAGCCGCTCCAGCGCCTTGCACGGGCGCGGGTGGTTGAAGGGCGGCTGGTAGCGCGTGTCGCGCCAGGTCCCGATGGCGGCGACCACCCGGGCCTCGACGGCCGGGTCGACCGTCTGGATCGCGGCGTCCAGGTCGGCGGTGAGCGGGTTCGGCTCGGTCGTCTCGAAGATGTTGACGCCGACGATCTTCTCCTGGCCGGACTCGATCCGGCCCCGGCGCTCGGCGTGCGAGGAAACGAGCTGCGACTTGAGGTAGCCGGACTCGACGGCCGCCATCGCGCCGCCCATCTCCTGGATGCGGTCGATCTCCGCGAGGGAGTCCTCGATCAGCTGGGAGACCTTCGCCTCGATGACGTGCGAGCCCTCGAAGATGTCCTCGTACTCCAGCAGGTCGCTCTCGTGCGCGAGGACCTGCTGGATGCGCAGCGACCACTGCTGGTCCCAGGGGCGGGGCAGGCCCAGGGCCTCGTTCCAGGCCGGCAGCTGCACGGCACGCGCGCGTGCGTCCTTGGAGAGGGTCACGGCCAGCATCTCCAGCACGATCCGCTGGACGTTGTTCTCCGGCTGCGCCTCGGTCAGGCCGAGCGAGTTGACCTGGACGCCGTAGCGGAACCGGCGCTGCTTGGGGTTCTCGATGCCGTACCGCTCACGCGTGACCTTGTCCCAGATGCGGCCGAACGCCCGCATCTTGCACATCTCCTCGACGAAGCGGACGCCCGCGTTCACGAAGAAGGAGATGCGCGCGACCACGTCGCCCATGCGCTCCTGCGGCACCTGGCCGCTGTCGCGCACGGCGTCGAGGACGGCGATGGCGGTGGACATCGCGTACGCGATCTCCTGCACCGGCGTGGCCCCGGCCTCCTGCAGGTGGTAGCTGCAGATGTTGATCGGGTTCCACTTCGGGATGTGGGAGACCGTGTACGCGATCATGTCCGTCGTCAGACGGAGCGACGGCCCGGGCGGGAAGACGTGCGTCCCCCGGGACAGGTACTCCTTGACGATGTCGTTCTGGGTCGTGCCCTGGAGCTTGGTGATGTCCGCGCCCTGCTCCTCGGCGACGACCTGGTAGAGCGCCAGCAGCCACATGGCGGTGGCGTTGATCGTCATCGAGGTGTTCATCTGCTCCAGGGGGATGTCCTGGAAGAGACGGCGCATGTCACCAAGATGCGATACGGGCACGCCGACCCGGCCGACCTCGCCGCGGGCGAGGATGTGGTCGGGGTCGTAGCCGGTCTGCGTCGGCAGGTCGAACGCCACCGACAGACCGGTCTGCCCCTTGGCGAGGTTGCGCCGGTACAGCTCGTTGGACGCCTCGGCCGTGGAGTGGCCGGCGTACGTCCGCATGAGCCACGGACGGTCCTTCTGACGCTCTGTCATCTATGGCTCTCAGATGTTCCGGAAGCGGTTGATGGCGTCGATGTGCTTGGCGCGCATCTCCTCGTCGCGCACGCCCAGGCCCTCCTCGGGGGCGAGGCACAGCACGCCGACCTTGCCCTGGTGGAGGTTGCGGTGCACGTCGTAGGCGGCCTGGCCGGTCTCCTCCAGGGAGTAGACCTTCGACAGGGTCGGGTGGATCTTGCCCTTCGCGATGAGCCGGTTGGCCTCCCAGGCCTCGCGGTAGTTGGCGAAGTGCGAGCCGATGATCCGCTTCAGCGACATCCACAGGTAGCGGTTGTCGTACTCGTGGTTGTAGCCGGACGTCGAGGCGCAGGTGACGATGGTGCCGCCCTTGCGCGTGACGTAGACCGAGGCGCCGAAGGTCTCGCGGCCGGGGTGCTCGAAGACGATGTCCACGTCCTCGCCGCCGGTGAGTTCACGGATGCGCTTGCCGAAGCGCTTCCACTCGCGCGGGTCCTGGTTCTGCTCGTCCTTCCAGAACTTGTAGCCCTCGGCGTTGCGGTCGATGATCGCCTCGGCGCCCATGGACCGGCAGATGTCCGCCTTCTGGTCGCTGGAGACGACACAGATCGGGTTGGCGCCGCCCGCGAGCGCGAACTGCGTGGCGTACGAGCCGAGTCCGCCGCTCGCGCCCCAGATGAGGACGTTGTCGCCCTGCTTCATGCCGGCGCCGTTGCGGGAGACCAGCTGGCGGTAGGCGGTGGAGTTGACCAGGCCCGGGGCCGCGGCCTCCTCCCAGCTGAGGTGCTTGGGCTTCGGCATCAGCTGGTTGGACTTGACGAGCGCGATCTCGGCGAGACCACCGAAGTTGGTCTCGAAGCCCCAGATGCGCTGCTCGGGGTCGAGCATCGTGTCGTTGTGGCCGTCGCTGGACTCCAGCTCGACGGACAGGCAGTGCGCGACGACCTCGTCACCGGGGTTCCAGGCGTTCACGCCGGGGCCGGTGCGCAGGACGACGCCCGCGAGGTCGGAGCCGATGATGTGGTACGGCAGGTCGTGGCGCTTGGTCAGCTCGCTGAGCCGGCCGTAGCGCTCCAGGAACCCGAAGGTGGACAGCGGCTCGAAGATCGAGGTCCACACCGAGTTGTAGTTGACCGAGGAGGCCATGACGGCCACCAGGGCCTCGCCCGGGCCCAGTTCGGGCACCGGGACCTCGTCCAGGTGGATCGACTTGCGCGGGTCCTTGTCGCGGGTCTCCAGGCCCGCGAACATCTCCGTCTCGTCCTTGTGCACGGTGATCGCGCGGTACGACTCGGGGAGCGGCAGGGCTGCGAAGTCGGCCGGCGTCGATTCCGGCGACTGGATCGCGTCCAGGATGTCCTTCACGGTCACGGTATTGCCTCCGGCGGTGAGCGCCCTGAGGGAGGGGCGCTGAGGGTTCGTCGGTGCTGCTGAGAGTGCTGCTGAGGGTTTTGGGTGATGCCGTCGGTTCGGCGGGTGGTGCTTCGGCAGCGCTTTGTGGCGCGGGAGGTTGCCTGTGACGCAGGCGTCCGGGCGTGCAGGCCATCGGCTTGCTGGGACAGCCGACGCGCGATGGGTCTCTGCGCGCCGGCCGCCCGGACTCCTTCAACGTATGACACCGCGTGTCAGGCCGCAAGGCACTGAGTGCCAGAAGCTGGCCTCAGATGAAATCTTTACGTAACAAATGAGCGATGATCGATCGAACGGCCTCTGAAATCTGCTGGAAAAGGGCCCCTGACATGCCAAAACGGCCACCCGGTTGGGGTGGCCGTTGTCACAGCGGGGAACGCGTGCTCAGCGTGCTCAGCGTTCCTTGAGCGCCTCCTCGATGGTGCGCATGACCTCGTCCAGCGGGGCGTCCGTGCGGGCGACCGTCACGAGCACCTCGCCGTGCGCGGAGACCGTCGCCGGGGCCGTGGCTGCGGGCCTGGGCGCCGAGCCGCGTCCGGCGCCGATGCCGGTGCCGAAGGTCTTGCGCACGATCGCGAAGGCGTGGTCGAGCTGGGCCTCCACGTCGCCCTGGCCACCGGCCCGCAGCCAGCGCCTGAGGACGTGGTTGTGGGCGGTGACGACGGCGGAGGCGGCCACCTCGGCGAGCAGCGGGTCGTCGTTGGCGTCGTCGGCGTGCGCGTGCTCGTCGAAGTGGCCGAGCAGATAGCGGGTGAACAGACGCTCGTAGCGGGCGACCGAGGCGATCTCGGCCTCGCGCAGGGTGGGCACCTCGCGCGTCAGCTTGTAGCGGGCGACCGAGATCTCCGGCCGGGCCGCGTACATCTTCATGACTTCCTTGATGCCTCGGCACACGGTGTCGAGCGGGTGCTCGTGCGCGGGGGCGGCGTTGAGGACCGCCTCGGCGCGGATCAGCGTGTCGTCGTGGTCCGGGAAGATCGCCTCTTCCTTGGAGCGGAAGTGGCGGAAGAAGGTACGGCGCGCGACCCCGGCCGCGGCCGCGATCTCGTCGACGGTGGTCGCCTCGTACCCCTTGGTAGCGAACAGCTCCATCGCTGCGGCTGCCAGTTCCCGGCGCATTTTCAGCCGCTGGGCGGCGGCGCGACTGCCTGCGGCACTTTCCGGTGCGTCGGGCGTGGCTGGTGTACGTGAGGACTTGGCGGGCTGGGGCATGACCCGAACGTACTGCATGTCCGCAGCTCGATGCGCAGGTCCGGGGTTTCCCCCGCCCGTGGAGGGCGGGGGACCGCCGGCTCGGGAGAGCGGGGGAAACGCCACCGGATCCAGCAGCCCGCCCCACTCCGCGCCCTCCGGGGCACCGTCGAACCAGTCACCGAGCCCGTCAGCGGCGGGCATACTCGCGGAAGCCGCGGCCGGTCTTGCGGCCGAGGCAGCCCGCGGCCACCAGGTGCTCCAGCAGCGGGGCCGGGGCCAGGCCCGGGTCGCGGAACTCGCGGTGCAGCACCTTCTCGATCGCGAGCGAGACGTCCAGACCGACGACGTCCAGCAGCTCGAAGGGGCCCATCGGGTAGCCGCCGCCCAGCTTCATCGCGGCGTCGATGTCGTCCAGGGACGCGTAGTGCTCCTGGACCATCTTGACCGCGTTGTTCAGGTACGGGAACAGCAGCGCGTTCACGATGAACCCGGCCCGGTCGCCGCAGTCCACGGCGTGCTTCCTGACCTTCGCGCAGACCTCGCGGACGGTGGCGTGGACGTCGTCGGCCGTCAGGACCGTGCGCACGACCTCGACCAGCTTCATCGCCGGGGCCGGGTTGAAGAAGTGCATGCCGATCACGTCCTGCGGGCGCGAGGTGGCGCGGGCGCAGGCGACCACGGGCAGCGAGGAGGTGGTGGTGGCGAGCACCGCGCCCGGCTTGCAGACCTTGTCCAGCGTCGCGAACAGCTGCTGCTTGATCTCCAGGTCCTCGGCGACCGCCTCGACGGCCAGGTCGACGTCGGCGAAGGCGTCGTACGAGCCCGCCGGGGTGATCAGCTCCAGCGCCTGGGCGGCGGCCTCGGCGGTCAGCCGGCCCTTGTCGACGGAGCGGGCCAGCGACTTGCCGATCCGGGCCTTGGCGACCTGGGCCTTCTCCTCGCTGCGGGCGGCCAGGACGACCTCGTACCCGGCCTTGGCGAACACCTCGGCGATCCCGGAGGCCATCGTGCCCGACCCCGCGACGCCGACGGAGCGCACGGAACGGGCCGCGACCCGCGTGTTCCCCTCCTGCGGGGTCAGTGCGTCCGGGACGGTCACGGCGCTGCCCGGTGCCTCGTACGTGTAGAAGCCGCGCCCCGACTTGCGGCCGGTCAGGCCCGCCTCGCTGAGCTGCTTCAGGATCGGGGCGGGGGCGTGCAGCCGGTCGCCGGACTCGGCGTACATGGCCTCCAGGACCGTACGCGCGGTGTCGACGCCGATGAGGTCCAGCAGGGCGAGGGGGCCCATGGGCAGGCCGCAGCCGAGCCGCATCGCCGCGTCGATGTCCTCGCGGGAGGCGTACCGGGCCTCGTACATCGCGGCGGCCTGGTTGAGGTAGCCGAACAGCAGCCCGTCCGCGACGAAGCCGGGGCGGTCGCCGACCGCGACCGGCTCCTTGCCGAGTTCGATCGCGAGGTCGGTGACGGCGGCGACGGCCGGCGGAGCGGTCAGCACCGAGGAGACCACCTCGACCAGCTTCATCGCCGGGGCCGGGTTGAAGAAGTGCAGGCCGAGCACGCGCTCCGGGCGGGCCGAGTCGGCGGCGAGCCGGGTGACCGACAGGGCGTTGGTGCCGGTCGCGAGGATCGTCTCGGGGCGGACGATGCCGTCCAGTTCGCGGAAGATCTGGTGCTTGATCTCGTACGACTCCGGTGCCACCTCGATGACCAGGTCGGCGGCGGCCGCCGCGGCGAGGTCGGTGGAGGTGCGGACCCGGGCCAGGAGGTCCGCGCGCTCCTGCTCGGTCAGCCGGCCGCGCTCCACGGCGCGGGCGGTGGCGGCCTCCAGGGCGGCGACGGCCTTCGTGGCCTGGGCCTCGCTGACGTCGATGCCGATCACCTCGCGGCCGGCCTTCGCGAGGACCTCGGTGATGCCGGTGCCCATGGTGCCGAGACCGACGACGGCGATCGTCTTGAGCGGGGACAGAGGGGTGTCGGACAGGGGAGTGGCCATCGCGGGACTCCAGGAATGAGGGTGACGACTGGGAACGCGCCGGGTGCGCCGGAAGGCGCACACCGGTGCGGAGAGAAGTGCGGGTGTTGCCGGGCTGCGAGCGCACACGCCCGGGGGCCGTCGCCGCGGGCGTGCACACGCCCGGGAGCGGCTGAATCCGACCGGCCCTGTCCCGGAGCCGGGTCGTGCAAGCGGTACCGATGTACCGAACCGACCACGCTCACGACGGCTGCGTCACCAAACCGTCGTCAGTGGATGTGCGAGTGGGTAACTCGCTCGAATGAGCTTAACCGGCGGGTAACGAGCGCGCCAGCCCTGAGCCGGACCGAGTTTGTGATGTAGCTCCCTCGGCGGGGGCGACCCGCCTAGGCTGGTCTTCGTGGACGAAGAGTGGCGATCGCTCACGGAACGCGTACGGCAGGAGTCGCGCGGCTCGGTGGCGTACGAGCGGCTGGTGGCGACCGAGGACCACGACGAACTGGCCGAGGTGCTCATCGCGCCGGGACAGCCGCTGTGGGCCAGGGAACTGGCGGCGTTCCGGCTGGGCGTCGCCGGCGACCGGCGCGCCTTCGAGTCCCTGGTGCTGCTGCTCAACCACCGCGACCCGCCGCGCTGTGCCTCCGCCGCCCACGCCCTCTCCCGGCTCGGCGACCCGCGCACGGCCCGCGCGGCCGCGGCCCTCGCCACCAACGAACTGCGGGTCGCCTACGCCCTGCACCCGGTACGGCTCCTGGTCGAGTTGCGCGCGCCCGAGTCCGTGCCCGCGCTGATCACCACCCTGGAGCGGCGGCTGAGCCCGCACGACCCGTACCGGCGGGTGGCCCTGGCCTGCGTGGAGGGCCTCGGCACCCTCGGCGACGCCCGCGCCCGCCGGGTCCTGAGCGAGGCCCTCGCGCATCCGGCGCTCGCCGAGGCGGCGGTGCACGCGCTGGCCCGCATCCCGCAGCAGAGGCAGGGGTGACGCCCGCTCACAGCTCCCTGGCGTACCGCACCTCGGGGACGGCCACGCCGTCCACGTCGAAGGGCTCCTCGGCGCCGTCCGCACGGAAACCGGCCCGCTCGTAGAAGCGGCGGGCCCGCGTGTTCTCCTTCAGGACCCACAGGAACATGCGCGGGTACCCGGAGCACCGCTCGACCGACGCGGCCAGCAGCGCCCGCCCGGCCCCGCTGCCGAGGTGCACGGGATCGATGTAGATGGCGTACAACTCGGCGTCCCCGGTCCGCACTTCACCGTCCCGGTACGGCCCGTACGCCGCCCACCCGACGACCTGGCCGTCCCGCTCGGCGACCAGGTTCACCACGGTGCCGTCCCCCTGCCCGAACCAGGCCCGCCGCTTCTCGGCGTCCCGCGCCACGCTGAGCGCGTCGAGGTACGGCTGCGGCATGAGCCCCCGGTAGGCGTGCTGCCAGCCACGGATACGGATCTCCGAGACGCGGTCGCAGTCGCCGAGGGCCATCGGACGGATGTGCGGGGGCGGGGTGTCCATGGCGGCACCCTAGAGAGCCGCTCCCGCGGGCGCCCGTGGTTATTCGCCGGAAGCCAGGCGTCGGGTATGGGTGCGGCATGGGCTACAGGGCTCTCCCCTGCTCAAACGGGGCTGAGAGCCAGGGGAAGGATCGCTGGTACGTACACCCCGGTGGTGGCCGGACAGCGCCTCAGGTTCTCGGATACCTGCCGGGTTTGGGCGGTCGGCTCGTCCTCGCCGACCGGCTGACCACGTGGCTGTACTGGGCCGCGGGTGCGACCCCGTCGGGGGCGGGGATCCGGGTCGGTTCACTCATGGCTCCATGGTGGACCACGGGTCCGACAACGCCCCCGACGGGCCGGGAGGGTCGGCTACCGGCGGAAGCCCAGCAGGCCGTGCAGGGTCGAGCCGCGCGACGACGTCGAGGCCGCCTTCGCCTTGAGCGGCTTCGGGTCCGGGGACTTCCGGCACACCGCGTCCACCGTGCCGGTGCCGTGCGGCACCGCGCCGCTCTTCAGATACGCGGCCAGGTACTTGTCCAGGCAGCTGTTGCCGCTCAGCGTGACGCCGTGGTTGCCGCCGCCCTCCTCGACCACCAGGCTGGAGCGGGCCAGCAGGTGGTGGGCCGTCACTCCGCCGGGGTACGGGGTCGCCGCGTCGTCCGTCGCCTGGAACAGCAGCGTCGGGGGCAGCTTGCCGTTGGCGATGTTCACCGGCTTGCGGGTACTGGCGGGCCAGTACGCGCACGGGGCGTTGTACCAGGCGTTGTTCCAGGCCATGAAGGGTGCCTTCGCGTACACCCCCCAGGTGTCCGTCCGCCAGCGAGTCCACGAGCGCGGCCAGGAGGCGTCACGGCACTGCACCGCCGTGTAGACGCTGTAGCCGTTGTCGCCCGAGGCGTCCACGGCGGCGAAGTTCTGGTACGCCTCCACCAGCGGCTCGGCGTTCCTGTCGTGGACGTAGGCCGAGAACGCCTGGGCGAGGTAGGGCCAGTAGCCGTTGAAGTAGCCGCCGGGGATGAAGGTGTCCTCCAGCTCGGCGGCGCCGACCTTGCCGCCGGCCGGCTTCTTCGCCAGGGCCGCCCGCATCGCGTACCACGCGGCCTCGACCTTCTCGGGGTCCTTGCCGAGCCGGTACGTGGAGTCGTACTTGGCGATCCACGCCATCAGCGCCCGGTGGCGGTCGTTGAAGGCGTAGTCCTGGCCGAGGTTGTCCTCGTACCAGACCCCGGTCGGGTTCACGATCGAGTCCAGCACCAGGCGGCGGACCCGCTCGGGGAAGAGCTTGGCGTAGACCGCGCCGAGGTAGGTGCCGTAGGAGTAGCCGAAGTAGCTGATCTTCCGCGCGCCCAGGGCCTGCCGGATCGAGTCCATGTCCTGGACCGCTTCGGCGGTGTTGATGTACGGCAGCACGCTCGCGTACTTGCTGCCGCAGGCGGCGGCGAAGGACCGCGCGCGCTGCAGGTTCTTCTGCTCCAGCGCGGCGGTGGCGGGCACGGTGTCCGGACGCACCGTCTTGAAGTGGCGGGGCGAGCAGTCGAGGGCCGGGGTGCTGCGGCCCACCCCGCGCGGGTCGAAGCCGATGACGTCGTACTGCGCCGCCACGCTCCTGGGCAGCGCGGCCGCGACGAATCCGGCGAGCGTCAGACCGCTGCCGCCGGGGCCGCCGGGGTTGACCAGCAGCGGGCCCTGGGAGGTCTCCGCGGTGTGCGGGACGCGGGACAGGGCGAGGGTGATCTGCTTGCCGGACGGGTGCGTGTGGTCCAGCGGCACCTTCACGGACGCGCACTGGAGCGTCGGGTAGTCGCTGGTGCCACAGGTCTTCCAGGCGAGCTTCGCCGCCGGAGCGGTGGGGGCCGCCTGCGCGGGCACGGCCGTGACCGAGCCCGCCACCATGGCGGCGGCTGCGCACAGCATGGCTGCGCGTGTCCTCATGGGTCCTCCCGGGACGGAGGGTGATGCGAACCGCGAAGGTCACGGTTCTCGCCGCATCGTCCCGAAGAGAGCGCCCTGAAGAACCCGTTCTGTCAATAGTTGACCCAATTGGGTCGAGGGATGCGCTCCAACGCTCTCAAATGAGGGTGAGTTGGGTCGGTTCGGACGTGGCCGGAGGCTCGGCGGCGGCGGAGGCCTCGGTCGGCCGGATTCGCCGGGCCGCGCCCGCGCGCGTGGGGCCGATGCCGTACTCCTGGGCCAGCTCGTGCACCTGACGGGTGATCCGGCGCTGGTACCACTTGGGCGCGTAGACACCCTCCGCGTACAGCCGCTCGTAGCGGCGCACCAGGTGCGGGTGGTGCCGGCCGAGCCAGGCCATGAACCACTCCCGGGCGCCCGGCCGCAGATGCAGCACCAGCGGGGTGACCGAGGTGGCCCCGGCCGCCGCGATCGCCCGCACGGTGTCCCGCAGTTGGGCCGGATGGTCGCTCAGGAACGGGACGACCGGCGCCATCAGCACCCCGCAGCCGATGCCGTGCTCGCCGAGGGTGCGCACGACGTCCAGGCGGCGCTCGGGCGCCGGTGTGCCCGGCTCCACCGTGCGCCACAGCTCGGTGTCGGTGAAGCCCACGGAGACCGAGATGCCGACGTCCGTCACCTGGGCCGCCCGGGTCAGCAGCTCCAGGTCGCGCAGGATCAGCGTGCCCTTGGTCAGGATCGAGAACGGGTTCGCGTGCTCGGTGAGGGCCGTGATGATGCCCGGCATCAGCCGGTAGCGGCCCTCGGCGCGCTGGTAGCAGTCGACGTTGGTGCCCATCGCCACGTGGTCGCCCTGCCAGCGGCGCGAGGCCAGCTGGCGGCGCAGCACCTCGGGCGCGTTCACCTTCACCACGATCTGGGTGTCGAAGCCGATCCCCGTGTCGAGGTCCAGGTAGCTGTGCGTCTTGCGGGCGAAGCAGTACACGCACGCGTGCGTGCAGCCGCGGTAGGGGTTCACCGTCCATTCGAACGGCATGCGCGAGGCGCCCGGCACCCGGTTCAGGATCGAGCGGGCCCGCACCTCGTGGAAGGTGATCCCGCGGAACTCGGGCGTGTCGAAGGTGCGGGTGACGACGGCGTCCGCGCCGAACAGCGCGGCATCGGCGGCCCGGCCGTGACCGCCGGACTCTCCGGGCTCCCCGGATTCCACGGTGAGGTTCTCCCAGCGCATGACGCCTCCTAGGTAGCGCTCGCGCACACAATAGAACATACGTTCCCATGATCGTGCGACCCCGATTTGGGTGGCCGGGCGCCGGGGTGGTTGGCTTGCCCCAACCCCGAGAAACCAGGTCCTGGAGGAACGCAATGGCGCAGGTCGAGGCCACCACGGAGCGGGTCGTCGCGGCGGACGCGGAGAAGGTGTTCGACGCGCTCGCCGACTACACCGGCACGCGGCAGCAGCTGCTGCCCGAACACTTCAGCGAGTACGAGGTGCGCGAGGGTGGCGACGGCGAGGGCACCCTCGTCCACTGGAAGCTCCAGGCCACCAGCAAGCGTGTGCGCGACTGCCTCCTGGAGGTCAGCGAGCCCACCGACGGCGAACTCGTCGAGAAGGACCGCAACTCCTCGATGGTCACCACCTGGCGCGTCACCCCGGCCGGCGAGGGCAGCTCCCGGGTCGTCGTCACCACCACGTGGAAGGGCGCCGGCGGCATCGGCGGCTTCTTCGAGAAGACCTTCGCCCCCAAGGGCCTCGGCCGGATCTACGACGCGATCCTCGCCAACCTCGCCGCCCAGGTGGAGAAGTAACGTCAAACACGGGCCGGTGAGGGGGCGTTGCGCCCCCTCACCGGTTCGGGTGGTTCTCGGTGCCGTCCGGAATTGCGCCGTAACTCGCCGTACTTGTTCGCAGTTGTCGCATAACGCGGGAAATGTGTGACAGGCGCGACGAGGGGAGCCGTACGTGGGCGGGACGACTCTGGTGCAGCACGAGCCGGCCGTGGCACCGGCCCCGGCGGAGACTGCCGACGAACCTCCGCCCCCCGCCCCGGCCGCGGAACTCGGCACGCGCCGGGTGCGGTTGGTCTTCTTCGGGCTCATGCTCACGCTGCTGCTCGCCGCGCTGGACCAGATGATCGTCGCCACCGCGCTGCCGAAGATCGTCGGCGAGCTGCACGGCCTGGACCGGATGTCCTGGGCGATCACGGCCTATCTGCTGACCTCCACCATCGGCCTGCCCCTGTACGGCAAGATGGGTGACCTCTTCGGCCGCAAGGGCGTCTTCCAGTTCGCGATCCTGGTCTTCGTCGTCGGCTCCGCGCTCGCCGGGCGGGCGCAGACCATGGACCAGCTGATCGCCTTCCGCGCCCTCCAGGGCGTGGGCGCGGGCGGGCTCATGATCGGCGTGCAGGCGATCATCGCCGACATCGTGCCGTCCCGGCAGCGCGGCCGCTACATGGGCCTGATCGGCGCCGTCTTCGGCCTCGCCTCCGTCGCCGGACCGCTGCTCGGCGGCTACTTCACCGACCACCTCTCCTGGCGCTGGTGCTTCTACGTCAACGTCCCCTTCGGCCTGGTCACCCTGGCCGTCGTCACCGTCGTCCTCAAGCTGCCCAAGCCTGCCACCAAGGCCCGCCTCGACGTCCTCGGCGCCCTGCTGCTCGCCGCGGCCTCCACCTGCCTGGTGCTGCTGACCAGTTGGGGCGGCACGGAGTACGCCTGGGGCTCGCGGGAGATCCTCGGCCTCGGCGCGGGCGCCCTCGCCGCCACCGTCCTCTTCCTCGTCGCCGAGCACTTCGCCGCCGAACCCCTCATCCCGCTCCGGCTGTTCAGGGACTCCGTCTTCAACGTCACCGGCCTGGTCGGCCTGGTGATCGGTGTCGCCCTGTTCGGCGCGGCCAGCTATCTGCCGACCTTCCTGCAGATGGTCGACGGGGCCAGCGCCACCGAGTCCGGGCTGCTGATGCTGCCGATGATGGCCGGCATCGTCGGCGCCTCGGTCATCGGCGGGCAGCTCATCACCCACACCGGGCGCTACAAGATCTTCCCCCTGCTCGGCGGCGCCCTCGCCGCCGTCGGCATGTGGCTGCTGTCCCGCCTGGAGACCGACACGCCCCGGCTGCACTACAGCATCTGGATGGCGGTCCTCGGCGCGGGCATCGGCCTGGTGATGCCCGTCCTCGTGCTCGCCGTGCAGAACTCCGTGCGCCCCGCCGACCTCGGCACCGCCACCAGCGCCAACACCTACTTCCGGCAGATCGGCGGCAGCGTCGGCGCCGCCGTCTTCGGCACCCTCTTCGCGAACCGGCTCACCGACTCCCTGCGCAGGGAACTGCCCCCGCGCGCGGGCGCCCGGCTGCCCGACCCCGAGTCGCTCACCCCGCAGCTCGTCCACGCGCTGCCGCCGGCCCTGCGCGACGCCTACATCCGCGCCTACGCCGACGCGATGCCCCGGATCTTCCTCTATCTCGTCCCGGTGCTCGTCCTCGGCCTGGTCATCGCCTTCTTCCTCAAGGAGAAACCGCTGGTGTCCCACCACGCCACCGAGACGGAGCCCGCCACCGTGAACGCCCCCATCCCGCAGGCCCGTTCGCCGCACAGCGCCGGAATCCCGGTGTGCGGCACGGTCCAGCACCCCGACGGGACCGTGGTGCCCCGCGCGGCGCTCACCCTCATCGACATCGCCGGACAGCAGGTCGGACGGGGCGCGAGCGGCGAGGACGGACGGTACGCGCTCGCCACTCCCGGCACCGGCTCGTACGTCCTGATCGCCGCCGCGGGCGGCCACCAGCCGCAGGCCGTCTCCGTGACCGTCGGCGAGCGGCCCGTCGAACTCGACGTCGTCCTCGGCGGCGCCGGACGCCTCGCCGGCAGCGTGCTCACCGCCGACGGCAGCGCCGTCCGGGACGCCACCGTCACCCTCACCAACGTGCACGGCGAGGTCGTCGCCGCCACCCGCAGCGGCCGCGAGGGCAGTTACGTCATCACCGAACTGGTCGCCGGCGAGTACACCCTCGCCGCCAGCGCCCCCGTCTTCCGCCCCGCGGCCCTGCCGGTCACCGTGCAGGCCGCCCGGGAGACCCGGCAGGACATCGAACTCGCGGGCGGCGCCGTCCTGAAGGGCACCGTCCGGGCGAACGGCGGCCGCCCCGTGGAGGACGCGCGCGTCACGCTCCTGGACGCCGCCGGCAACGTCGTCGACACCCTCACCACCGGAACGGACGGAACCTTCCGGTTCGTGGATCTCTCCTCCGGCGAGTACACCGTCATCGCCGCAGGTTACCCACCGGTCGCCACCGTCCTCCAGGTCGCGGGCGGCGGCCGCACCGAACGTGACCTGCAGTTGGGCCACGAGGACTGAGGGGGGCGCCCGCAGGGCGCTGAGCTGCGCGCCGGGGTGATCCGGTGAAACCAATTCCAGGATTGCCACACATTGCTACCGGCCGCCGCCGTACCGTAGTGACGGGCGGCACAGATCGTTTGCGAACAGCCGTGGGGAGAGAGGGCCTGGGCCATGGACCGTGGCAGCGAGCGGGACGAACCTCCCGGCCGCGGCGCAGGCGACGCGGCCGCGGGCCGGGTTCCGCTGGGCGTGATCGTCGTCGACCGCGACGGCCTGGTGTCCCACTGGAGCAGCGGAGCGCGCCGCCTGTTCGGCGTGCAGCGCGACGACGCGATCGGGCACCCCGCCGCCGACCTGCTCCCGGTCTCCGGCGCACTCGCCGACGACCTCCCCGACGACGCGCTGCCGGACACCTACGGCCTCCACCAGGCGCACGACGGGCTCGGCCCCGACCTGGAGGCCTCCCTCGACGGCCGTACCGGCTACGCGACGGCGGGCCGCGCCCGCCTCTTCCCGCACGCGGACCACGGCACCCGCATCGACGTGCTGTGGTGGGCCTACCCGCTGATCGGCCCGGGGCCCTCGCGGCTTCTGGTGCTCGCCGCGGACGCCACCCGGCTGCGGGACGAGCGCGGGTACGACGACGAGACCGCCGAACGCATCTCGCCCGGCTTCGCCCGCCACACCGAACTGCCCGCCTCCGCCGAACTGGAGCGCCGGCTCCCCGAGATCCTGCCCAACATGGGCCCCGGACTCAGCGGCCGCATCGTCTCCCAGGTCCTCGAACTCGGCTACCCCGTCCTGGAGTTCAGCCAGTACGACCGGGTGCCCGTCACCCCGTACTGGGGCGTCCCGCGCCGCCCCGGCCGCGGCCCCGCCGAAGCCCTCGTACCGCAGCAGCGCACGGCCGCCGTGGTCCCGCTCGGCGCCGAGCAGGACCTCGAGTACGCCGCCGTGCGCGAGCGGCTGGAGTTCCTCAACGAGGTCAGCTCCGGCATCGGGTCCTCGCTCGACCTCGGCGAGACCATCCGCGAGGTCACCAGCGCCGCCGTGCCCCGCTTCGCGGACTTCGCCGGCACCCATCTGCGCGCCGCCGTCCTCGCGGGCGAGGGCTTCCCGGACGGCCCGCCGGACACGAGCACCGTGATGTTCCGCGTCTCGGTCGAGCACAACGACGAACCGGGCCGCTGGGACGACACCGTGCCGGTCGGCGAGGCAGTCGCCTTCCCCGAACACACCCCGTTCTACAAGTGCATGGTCACGGGCGAACCGGTGCTCATCCCGAGGGTCACCGAGGAGCTGTCCCACCGCATCTCCGGCGAGTTCGAGAAGCGCGACCTCAGGCCGCTCATCACCGGCCGCTCCCTGCTCATCGTGCCGCTCAAGGCCCGCAACGTCGTGCTCGGCTTCATGGTGCTCATGCGCCGCCCCGACCGCCCGGCCTTCGACGACATGGACCGCACCACCGGCGCCGAACTCGCCGCCCGCGCAGGGCTCGTGCTCGACAACGCCCGCATGTACACGTACCAGGAGAACGTCGCCGACACCCTCCAGGACAGCATGCTGCCGCAGGTGAACCCGCGGATGGCCGGCTGTGACGTGGCGACCCGCTATCTGCCCGGCACCCGGCTCGGCCGGATCGGCGGCGACTGGTTCGACACCATCAAGCTGCCCGGCTCGCGCACCGCCCTCGTGGTCGGCGACGTCATGGGCCACGGCCTCAACTCGGCCGCCATGATGGGCCAGTTGCGTACGGCCGTACAGACCATGGCCACCATGGAGACCCCGCCGGCCCAACTGCTGCGCAACCTGGACGACCTGGCCCGGCGGCTCGGCGAGAACTACCTCGCCACCTGCCTGTACGCGGTCTACGACCCGATCCGCGGCGAACTGCACCTGGCCAACGCCGGACACATCCCGCCCGTCCTGGTGCGCGCCGAGGACGGCCGCAGCGAACTGCTCGACCTGCCCACCGGCGCTCCCATAGGGGTCGGCGGCGTCCCGTTCGAGTCCACCGTCGTCCGCGTCTCACCCGGCGACCGGCTGGTGCTGTGCACCGACGGACTGGTCGAGGTGCGCGGCTCCGACATCGGCGAGGGCCTCGCCGCGCTCTGCGAGTCCGCCGCCCACCCCGCGGCCTCGATGGACGTCGCCTGCGACACCATCATCCGCGCCCTCAACACCCGTGGCGGCCGCAAGGACGACGTCGCCCTCCTCATGGCCCGGCTCAACGGCATCCCCGACGACCACGTCGCCGAGTGGCACCTCGACGCCGACCCGCGCGAAGTGGCCCGGGCCCGGCGCCTGGTCCGGGACCGGCTGCTGGAGTGGGGCCTGCCGCAGACGGTGGAGACGGCACAGCTGCTGGTCAGCGAGGTCGTCACCAACGCCGTCCAGCACGCGGGAGGCGGCCGGGTCGGACTGCGGGTGGTCCGCACCGACGCCCTGCTGTTCGAGGTCACCGACGACGAACCGGGCCTGCCCGCCATGCTCGCCAGCGGACCGTACGACGAGTCGGGCCGCGGTCTGCGCGTGGTCAGCCGGCTGGCCCGGGAGTGGGGCGCCAGCGCGACCGGGCACCGCAAGACCGTCTGGTTCGAACAGACCGTCAGCGGAAGGTGAAGGTGACCGCCCGCCCCTTGCCCCACTGACGGCCGTCGCGATATCCCGATCACGGAACCGACCGTGGGGAGATCGACATGAACGTCTCGGACAACTACCGTGACGCGTGGGAGAGTTACTGGCGCGAGACCTCCGACGCGACGGGCGAGGCGATCTGGGACTCCGATCCCTCCCTCACCGCCGAGCCGCACAGCGAGCTGCTCCTGCCCTATGCGGACACCGCGCGCACCATCGTCGACCTGGGCTGCGGCAACGGCACCCAGACCCGCTACCTCGCCACCCGGTTCGCCCGAGCCGTCGGCGTCGACCTCTCGCCCGCCGCCATCGAGCACGCCCGCCGCGCCGGCCACGGCGACACCGTCGAGTTCCAGCAGCTCGACCTGACCGACACCGACGCCGTACGGGCCCTGCACGAGCGGCTCGGCGACAGCAACGTGTACATGCGGGCCGTCATCCACCAGAGCGAACCGGACGCGCGTGCCGCGGTGGCCGCCGCGGTCGCCGAGATCATCGGCACCGAGGGACGCGCCTTCGTCGTCGAACTCACCTCCGGCTCACGCGATGTCCTCAAGCGGGCGGCCACCGGCCCGGACGGCCCGCCGCCCAAACTGCGCCGCGTCTTCCACCACGGCCTCAAGCCCGCCGACGCCGAGGACGAGGAGATCCCCCAGCTGCTCGGCAAGGCCGGCCTCAAGGTCCTGGCGAGCGGCGAGACGACCCTGCCGCAGACCGAGTACCACGCCGACGGCACCCGCATCGACCTGCCGGCGCGCTGGTTCGTCCTGACCGGAAAGTAAGCAGCCCCGTCACGGCCGGAACGGGATGGTCCGGCCGTGACTAAGCCGTGTCCCTTAGGTGAAGATCCCTCCGATAGCATTCCCCTCGCTGATTCACCCGAAGGTGTAGAGGGGGGCCCTTAGCCGTGACCGTCCGTACGGCCGAAGTACGCAGCCGAGGGCGGCGGCGTGCTCCGCGCTCCGGGCGCCCGAAGGCCCCCGCAGGGCTGCTGCCCACGCCCCCCGACGAACGGGAGAAGTACAGCTACGTCAAGCGCCACACCTGGGTGCTGACGTCCAGTTCCTTCCTCGGCTTCGCCTGTGTGCTGTACAGCCAGGCCGACACCGCCCGGCACAGCGGGTGGATCTGGGTGTTCGCGCCCACCCTGCTGCTGGCCGTCGTCGGCTTCCTCATATCCCTGCGCCTGGAGGCGTTCGCGCCCAGCTTCGACCTCAAGGGGCACCGGCGTCTGGTCCGCCGCTGGCAGCCGCAGCACCACCCGAGCGTCGACGTCTTCCTGCCGGTGTGCGGCGAGCCCCTGGAAGTGCTGCACAACACCTGGCGCCACGTACGGATCCTGGCCGACACCTACCCCGGCCGGGTCGAGGTCCTGGTGCTCGACGACGGGGACAGCGCGGAGGCGGCCGCCATGGCCGCCGACTTCGGCTTCCGCCACCTGGTGCGGCCCAACCGGGGCTGGATGAAGAAGGCCGGCAACCTCCGCCACGGCTTCGAGAACTCCTCCGGCGAGGCGATCCTCATCCTGGACGCCGACTTCGTCCCGCGCCCGGACCTGCTGCACGAGCTGATGCCGTACCTGGACGACGACCCGCGCTGCGCCATCGTCCAGTCCCCGCAGTTCTTCCGGGTGCTGGACCAGCAGAACTGGATCGAGCGCGGCGGCGGCGCCGTCCAGGAGCTGTTCTACCGCTCGGTGCAGGTCTCCCGGCAGCGCAGCGACGGCTCCATCTGCGTGGGCTCCTGCGCGGTCTACCGGCGCGCGGCCCTGGACGAGATCGGCGGCACCAGCCTCATCGAGCACTCCGAGGACATGCACACCGGCTTCGACCTGCGGGCCCGCGGCTGGGACCTGCGCTACGTACCGCTCGCGCTGTCCACCGGCATCTGCCCCGACACCGTGGGCGCCTACTACAACCAGCAGTACCGCTGGTGCATGGCCTCGATGAGCATGCTCGGCAGCCTGCGCGACTTCTGGCAGGTGCGGATGCGCTTCGCCAGCCGCCTCTGCTACATGTCCGGCTTCATCTACTACATCGAGACGGCCCTGCTCACCTTCACCACCCCGCTCATCGCGCTGACCCTGCTGATCCACTACCCGGACCAGCTGCAGGCCACCAACTACTGGATGGTCCTGCCCAGCGTGCTCTACCTGACCGTGGTCTACCCCCTGTGGCACCGCAACCCCTACCGGCTGGAGGCCTGGGCGACCCGGGTGATGTACGGATGGGCGCACGTCTTCGCCATCTGGGACGTCGTACGCCGCCGCCCGATGGGCTGGCAGCCCACCGGATCCAGCGGCGCGAAGAAGAACAAGACCCGCCGCTTCTGGGGCGGGATGTGGCTGTGGAGCGCCCCCACGGCCGTGCTGTGGCCGGTCCTCGCCGTGTGGCGCATGAACGGCGCCCACCCGGAGAACTTCGCGCTGATGCTGGCCCTGGGCCTGTTCTACGCGGTGGCCGTCGGCCGGGTGCTGATCCAGCCGAAGGAGGTGACCGAGTGAAGGCCACCGCCCTCGCCCGGACGCTGGCGGCCCTGCTGACCGGGATCCTCTGCCTGGCGGGCTGCGTCAGCTCCGGCCCGGCGCCCATCGGCGCCGGCGGCAACGGCGCCCAGCCGGCCGCGACCGGGCCCGGCGGCGCGTCGTACGTGCCCGCGCAGCCCTACGACGTCACCCCGCTGTTGCACCCCAAGGCCAAGTACTTCGGCGCCACCTTCGACGGCGTCCCCAAGGACCTGAGCCCCGTCGCACGCTACGCCTCCCAGGTCGGGCGCACCCCGACGATGCTGGAGTACTACCTCGGCTGGGGCGACGAGCTGCAGACGGACCAGACCGAGGCCGTGTGGGAGAACGGCCAGCTGCCGTACATCGCCTGGGAGCCGCACAAGGCCACCCTCGCGCAGATCGCCGACGGCAGCCAGGACGCGTACATCGTCAGCACCGCCCGTACGCTGCGCGCCCTGAACGTGCCCGTGGCGATGAGCCTGGCCCACGAGATGAACGGCGCCTGGTACCCCTGGGGCACCAAGGGCGCGACCGCCGCCCAGTTCGTCAAGGCCTGGCGCCACGTCCACGACGTCTTCCAGGACGAGGGCGTCTCCACCGTCATCTGGGTCTGGAGCCCGAACATCATCAACCCGGTGCCCCAGGTGGCCCTGAAGCCGTACTACCCCGGCGACGGGTACGTCGACTGGATCGGCGTCGTCGGCTACTACGCGCGCACCGGGGCCCAGGACTTCCAGACCCTCTTCGGGCCCACCTTCCGCCAGATCAGGACCTTCACCCAGCGTCCCTTCCTGCTGGCCGAGACGGGGGCCCAGCCCAATCCGCGCAAGAGCGCGCAGATCACCGAACTGCTGAAGACCGTCGCCACCCGCAGCGACGTCGTGGGCTTCATCTGGTTCGACCTGAACAAGGAGACGGACTGGCGGGTCGACAGCAGTCCCGAGACGCTGGCCGCGTTCCGCACGGCAGCCCGGAACCACCGGTACGACCTCGACTTCGCCGCCCTGAAGTAGCCGAAGCAGACGAAGCAGAAGAAGCAGACAAGACAGAAACCACGATGACCTACACGGAGCACCCGCGGCCGGTGCACGACGAGACCCTGCAACTGCGGGTCCTGCCGCCGCCCCCGGCCGAGGCCGACCCCGGCTTCTCCTTCGTCGAGCAGCCGCTGCCCGGCTGGACCCTGCCGCCGGTCGCCGAGATGGGCTGGGCCGCGGACACCGGACGGCGGCGCCGCATGGTCGGCCGCGTGCTGCTCGCCGTGATCCTGCTCGTCCAGGCCGCGCTCTCGCTGCGGCTGGCCAACTCCGCCTTCGAGGACGAGGCGCTCTACGTCTACGCGGGCCACGTGGAGATCGGCCACCTCTTCTACGGGGCACCCGACTACGGCGGCTTCGACAGCTACTTCTCCGGCGCGCCCGTCCTGTACCCGGTGCTCGCGGCCGCCGTGGACTCCGTCCTCGGTCTCGCCGGGGTCCGCGCGCTCAGCCTGCTGTTCATGCTGACGGCCACCGCCTGTCTGTACGGGCTGACCCGGCGCCTGTTCAACGAGCGCGCGGGTCTGTGCGCCGGCGCGCTGTTCGCCGTCTCCATGCCGACGCTCTTCCTCGGCCACTTCGCCACCTACGACGCCCTGGCCGTCTGCCTGCTGGCCCTCACCGCCTGGCTCCTGGTGGTGGTCGCACCGCGGCACTGGCTCCTGGCCGTCCCCGTCGGGCTGGTCGCCGCGCTCGCGGTCGCCGTGAAGTACGCCTCCGCGCTGTTCCTGCCGACGCTGGTGCTGCTGTTCGTGCTGGCCGCCTACCGGCACCACCATGTGCGCCGCTCCCTGCTGCGCGGCGCGCTCTTCAGCGTGGCCACCATCGGCGCGCTCCTCGGCGGCCTCGCGGCCAGCGGCTATCTGACGGCGATCCAGAGCACCACCACGGCGCGCGCCCACGGGGACACGCCCGCCTGGCAGATCCTCCAGGACACCACCCGCTGGGCGGGGCTGCTGATCGCCGTCGCCCTGGTCGGCACGGTCACCTACGCCCGCACCGCCCGGCTGAGCGAGATCCCGGGGTGGCGGCGGGCCGTCCCGGGCCGGCGCTGGCGCACCTGCCTGGGCGTGCTGCTCACCGGCACGGCGCTGCTCGCGCCCGCCTACCAGATTCATCTGCAGACCGAGACGTCCCTGCAGAAGCACATCGGCTTCGGGCTGTTCTTCGCCGCGCCCATGGCGGGCGTCGGGATCACCCGGCTGATGGGCGCCCACTTCAAGTTCCCGCAGTGGGCCATCGCCATCGGGGTCGTCGCGCTCACCCTCGGCCTGAGCCAGTCCGCCGCCTACTTCGGCAGCTGGCCGGACACCCGCTACCTGATCCCGCAGCTCTCCTACACGGTGCGTCCGGGCCAGCACTGGCTGGGCGATCCGAAGGAGGGCCCGGTGTACTACCTCAGCCGTGAGCGCCGCTCCTCGTACCAGGACTGGACCTCCTTCTTCTTCATCGACTACAAGGCCCCCGACGGCCGCCACCTGTCGGGCGTGCCCGGCTACCGCGCGGCCGTCCGCGCGGGCTACTTCGACGGTGTGGTGCTGAACTACTCCGGTGGCCTGCCCGCGGCGCAGGAGGCCGTACGCCAGGAGATGCGCACCAGCGGCCGCTACCGCCTGACCAGTTCGCTGCCGTACCGGACGTCCACGGGCGGCGGGCACTTCGAGATCTGGGTCAGGCAGAGCGCCGGCCGGTCGTGAGGACGCGGCGCCGCCCCGTCGTGGCCTCGCCCGGTCGGGACGCGTAACGTGCCCGGCATGAAGATCCTGATCAGTGCGGACATGGAGGGTGCCACCGGCGTCACCTGGCCGGCCGACGTGCTCCCGGGCACCCCGGAGTGGCAGCGGTGCCGGTCGATGTTCACCTCGGACGTGAACGCCGCCGCGCTCGGCTTCTTCGACGGCGGCGCCGACCAGGTGCTCGTCAACGAGGCCCACTGGACCATGCGCAACCTGCTGCTGGAACGGCTCGACGAGCGGGTCGAGATGCTCACCGGGCGGCACAAGGAGCTGACCATGGTGGAGGGCGTGCAGCACGGCGACGTGGACGGCATCGCGTTCGTCGGCTACCACGCGGGCGCCGGCATGGAGGGCGTCCTCGCCCACACCTACCTCGCGAACCAGATCACCGGGGTGTGGGTGAACGACGTCCGCGCGAGCGAGGGTCTGCTCAACGCGCAGGTGGTCGCCGAGTACGGCGTACCGGTCGTGCTCGTCACCGGCGACGACCTGGCCTGCGAGGACGCGCTCGGGTACGCGCCCGAGGCGCTGAAGGTCGCGGTCAAGGACCATGTGTCCCGCTACGCGGCGGTGTGCCGCACCCCGGCCCGGACCGCCGCCGACATCCGCGCGGCCGCCAAGGAGGCCGCACAGCTGGCCGTCCGCCACGCGCCCGTGCACGGCGGGCCGTTCACCGTCGCCGTCGAGTTCGACGCCGAGCACCTGGCGATGGCGGCGACCGTCGTCCCGGGTGTCGCCCGTATCGGCGAGCGGAAGGTGGCGTACACCAGCGACACCATGTACGAGGGAATCCGGACCTTCAAGGCGGTCACCACGATCGTCTCGGCCGCGGTGGAGGAGCAGTATGGCTGACCAGCAGGCACTGGACGAGGTGGTCGAGTTCACCTCCGGTCTGATCCGGATCGACACCAGCAACCGGGGCGGCGGCGACTGCCGGGAGCGGCCCGCCGCCGAGTACGCGGCCGAGCGGCTGGCCGGGGCGGGACTGGAACCCCTGCTGCTGGAGCGGACCCCGGGGCGGACCAACGTCGTCGCCCGGATCGAGGGCATCGACCCGTCCGCCGACGCCCTGCTGGTGCACGGTCATCTGGACGTGGTGCCGGCCGAGGCCGCCGACTGGAGCGTGCACCCGTTCTCGGGCGAGATCCGCGACGGAGTCGTGTGGGGGCGCGGCGCCGTCGACATGAAGAACATGGACGCGATGATCCTCGCGGTCGTCCGCTCCTGGGCCCGGCAGGGCGTACGGCCCCGCCGTGACCTCGTCATCGCGTTCACCGCGGACGAGGAGGACAGCGCCGAGGACGGCGCCGGGTTCCTCGCCGGCCGGCACCCGGAGCTGTTCGAGGGCTGCACGGAGGCCATCGGCGAGTCGGGCGCCTTCACCTTCCACGACGGCGCCGGCCGGGAGATCTACCCCATCGCAGCGGGGGAGCGCGGCACCGGCTGGCTGAAGCTCACCGCGCACGGCCGGGCCGGGCACGGCTCCAAGGTGAACCAGGAGAACGCGGTGACCCGGCTCGCCGCCGCCGTCACCCGTATCGGCGAGCACGAGTGGCCGCTGAGGCTCACCCCGACCGTACGGGCCGCCCTCACCGAACTCGCCGCCGTCTACGGCATCGAACCGGACTTCGGCGACGTGGACGGGCTGCTGGACAAGCTCGGCCCGGCCGCCAAGCTGGTCGAGGCGACCGTCCGCAACAGCGCCAACCCGACCATGCTGGACGCCGGTTACAAGGTCAACGTCATCCCGGGCGAGGCGGTCGCGTTCGTGGACGGACGCTATCTGGCCGGCGGCGAGGAGGAGTTCCGCGCCACCCTGGACCAGCTGACCGGGCCGGACGTGGACTGGGAGTTCCACCACCGGTCGGTCGCGCTGCAGGCGCCCGTCGACTCGCCCACGTTCGCCGGGATGCGGGCGGCCGTCGAGGAGTTCGCGCCCGAGGGACACGTGGTGCCGTACTGCATGACCGGCGGCACGGACGCCAAGCAGTTCTCGCTGCTCGGCATCACCGCCGCCTACGGATTCGCTCCGTTGAGGCTCCCCGAGGGCTTCGACTACCAGGCGATGTTCCACGGCGTCGACGAGCGCGTCCCGGTCGAGGCGCTGCACTTCGGCGTCCGGGTCCTCGACCGCTTCCTGCGGACGGCCTAGGCGATGGGGGACGAGGTGCACCAGCAGGCGTACGGTTCCTGGCCCTCGCCCATCGACGCGGCGCTGGCCGCCGCGCACGACGGGCACCCGGAGTGGGTGGGCTTCGTCGGGGACGAGGTGTGGTGGACCGAACCCCGGCCCGCCGAGGGCGGGCGCCGGGCCTTGGTGCGGCGTGGCACGGACGGTGCGGAGGAGTCGGTGCTGCCGGCGCCGTGGAACGTGCGCAGCCGGGTCATCGAGTACGGCGGCCGGCCCTGGGACGGCGTGATGCGGGACGACGGACCCCTGGTGGTGTTCACGCACTTCGCCGATCAGCGCCTGTACCGGTACGAGCCCGGCGGCGAGCCGCGCCCGCTGACCCCCGTCTCGCCGGTGGGCGGCGGGCTGCGCTGGGCGGAGCCGCAGGTGGACCTCGCCCGCGGCGAGGTGTGGTGCGTGCTGGAGGAGTTCACCGGGGACGGTCCGGACGACGTACGGCGCGTCCTGGCCGCCGTACCGCTGGACGGCTCGGCCGCCGACGACCGGGCCGCCGTACGCGAACTCACCGACGGCCGGCACCGGTTCGTCACCGGACCCCGGGTCTCGCCCGACGGGCGCCGGGCCGCGTGGCTCGCCTGGGACCATCCGCGGATGCCGTGGGACGGCACGGAACTGCTCGTCGGCGAGGTCGGTGACGACGGCACACTGCATACCGTCCACACGGTCGCGGGTGGTCCGGAGGAGGCCGTGGCCCAGGTGGAGTGGTCCGCGGACGGCCGTCTTCTGTATGCGAGCGACCGCAGCGGCTGGTGGAACCTGTACCGGGACGGCACCCCGCTGTGCCCGCGCGAGGAGGAGTTCGCCGGGCCGCTGTGGAAGCTCGGACTGCGCTGGTTCGCGCCGCTCGGCAACGGGCTGATCGCGGTCGTACACGGTCGAGGGTCGACCGTATTCGGGATACTGGATCCAGAATCCGGCGAGGTCGTCGACGCCACCGGACCCTGGACCGAGTTCGCGCCCAGCCTCGCGGCCCACGGCGGACGCGTTGTCGCGGTGGGCGCCGGCCCGCGCACCGGATACGAAGTGGTCGAGCTGGACACCAGCAGCGGACACGCCCGCGCGATCGGCGCCCGGCACCGGGATCCCGTCGACCCGGCCTACTACCCCGAGCCGCGGATCCGCACCTTCACCGGACCCGGCGGCCGCGAGGTGCACGCCCACGTCTACCCGCCCCACCACCCCGGCCGCACCGCCCCGGACGGCGAGCTGCCGCCCTACGTCATCTGGGCGCACGGCGGCCCCACCAGCAGGGTGCCGCTCGTGCTGGACCTGGAGATCGCCTACTTCACCTCGCGGGGCATCGGGGTCGCCGAGGTCAACTACGGCGGCTCCACCGGATACGGCCGCGCCTACCGGGAGCGGCTGCGCGAGCAGTGGGGCGTGGTCGACGTCGAGGACTGCGCGGCCGTCGCCCGCGCCCTCGCCGAGGAGGGCACCGCCGACCCGGGCCGGCTCGCGATCCGGGGCGGCAGCGCCGGCGGCTGGACCACCGCCGCCTCCCTGACCACGACCGACGTCTACGCCTGCGGCACCATCGTCTACCCCGTCCTCGACCTCGCCACCTGGGGGCCGGGGGAGACCCACGACTTCGAGTCGCGGTACCTGGAGTCGCTGATCGGCCCGCTCACCGAGGTACCCGCGCGGTACGCCGAGCGTTCGCCCACCGCACACGCCGACCGGCTCACCGTGCCCTTCCTGCTGCTCCAGGGCCTGGACGACGTGATCTGCCCGCCCGCCCAGTGCGAGCGCTTCCTCGCCGGGATCGCGGGCCGGGGGGTGCCGCACGCCTACCTCACCTTCGCGGGGGAGGGGCACGGGTTCCGGCGGGCCGAGACCATGGTGCGCGCGCTGGAGGCCGAGCTGTCCCTGTACGCTCAGGTGTTCGAGCTGGATGTTCCCGGGGTCCCGGAGTTGGAGCTGCGCACGTGAGAGAGCTGGTACGGCCGGCCCGGCTGGCCCCCGGGGCGCGCGTGGCCGTGGTGGCCCCCAGCGGGCCGGTGCCCGAGGAGCGGCTGCAGGCGGGACTGGACGTGCTGCGCGGCTGGGACCTCGACCCGGTGGTCGCACCCCATGTGCTGGACCGCCACGGGGAGTTCGCCTATCTGGCGGGCACGGACGCCGACCGTGCCGCCGACTTCCAGAACGCCTGGTGCGACCCGGCGGTGGACGCGGTCCTGTGCGCCCGCGGCGGGTACGGCGTGCAGCGGATGATCGACCTGCTCGACTGGGAGGCGATGCGCGAGGCCGGGCCGAAGGTGTTCGTCGGCTTCAGCGACATCACCGTCCTGCACGAGGCCTTCGCCGCCCGCCTGGGGCTCGCCACCCTGCACGGGCCGATGGCGGCCGGCATCGACTTCATCAAGAACGACCGGGCGCAGGAGCACCTGAAAGCCACGCTCCTCGCCCCGGAGACCGTCCGCACCATCGCCTCCGGCGGCACGGCCCTCGTCCCCGGCCGGGCCCGCGGGGTCACCCTCGGCGGTTGCCTGAGCCTGCTCGCTGCGGATCTCGGCACCCCGCACGCCCGTCCCTCCGCAAGCGGCGGGCTGCTGTGCCTGGAGGACGTGGGCGAGGAGACGTACCGGCTCGACCGCTACCTCACCCAACTCCTGCGCGCCGGCTGGCTGGAGGGGGTGCGCGGGGTGCTGCTCGGCTCCTGGGCGAAGTGCGATCCCTACGAGCGGGTGCGGCCCATGCTCGCCGACCGCCTCGGTCCGCTCGGTGTCCCCGTCGTCGAGGAGTTCGGCTTCGGGCACTGCGAGGGCGCGTTGACCATCCCCTTCGGTGTCGCGGCCGAACTCGACGCGGGCGCGGGCACGTTGACGCTGGACGAGCCCGCCCTGCGCTGAGATTCCCTGCTGAATCTCCGTCAAGAAACCACACGCAGGCCGATCGGCCAGGGTCCGACACGGGTCACAGCATGAGGACCGGCCGTTACCTACCGGCCGGTATCCGCGTTGCCTCGGTGTGGAGGTTTCCGTGCCCCGACGCCTGCCCAGATCCCGAGCCACGCTCGCTCTCGCCCTGGGCGCCGCGCTCACCGTCCCCCTCGCGCTCACCGCTCCCGCGGCCGCGACCGGCCCGTTCTCCGTCACCGCGCTGACGTTCACCGTCCAGGCGGGCGGCCGTACCTGCACGGTCGACGCCGACCTCTACCGCCCGGCGGGCGTGGACCGCGCCCACCCCGCACCCGCCGTGCTCGCCACGAACGGCTTCGGCGGGAGCAAGACCGACGGCTCGACCGACGCGATCGGCAAGGCCTTCGCCCGGCGCGGATACGTCTCGCTCGTCTACTCCGGACTCGGCTTCGGCCGGTCCGGCTGCCTCATCTCGCTCGACGACCCCGGAATCGACGGCACCGCCGCTTCCCGGCTCGTCGACTTCCTGGGCGGAAAGCGGGCCGCCGACGACGGCACCAGGGCCGACTTCGTCACCCTCGACTCCGCCGGTGACCCGCGCGTCGGCATGGTCGGCGGCTCCTACGGGGGTGCCATCCAGCCGGCGACGGCCGCCGTGGACCACCGGGTCGACGCGCTCGTCCCCCTGATCACCTGGAACGACCTCGCCTACTCGCTGGACCCGAACAACACCGCCGGCGGTGTCCCCGGCGCCTTCAAGTGGCAGTGGACCAACGGCTTCTACCTCATCGGCGAGAGCCGGCCGCTGACCGTGCCGAACCTGGACCCGTCCCGGATCAACTCCCTCGCCTGCCGTCACTTCGTCACCGAGGCCTGCGAGACGATCCGCACCCTCAACTCCGGCAGCTACCCGGCGCGCGCCACCGCCGAGCTGCTCGCCTACCTCCGCAGCGTCTCCCCGGTGTCGTACCTGAACCGGGTCGAGGCGCCCACCCTGCTGGTCCAGGGGCAGGCCGACAGCCTCTTCAACCTCAACGAGGCCACGGCGACGTACCGGACGCTCAAGGCCCAGGGCGTGCCCACCCGGATGATCTGGCAGTCCTGGGGCCACAGCGGCGGCATGACCGACCCGGCCGCCGGTGAACTCGACCTGACGCAGGGCAACTTGGAGTCCAGCTACGTCGGCCGGCGCATCCTCGCCTGGTTCGACCGCTACCTCCACCGGCGCCCGGACGCCGACACCGGCCCGGCCTTCGCCTACTACCGCGACTGGATCACCGACCCGAACCACACCTACGCCACCGCCGCCCACCTGCCCGCCCGCACCCGGAAGCTCTACCTCTCCGGCGACGGCAAGCTCGTCGACAACCGCGGGAAGGTGGCGCGAGGAAGCCGTACGTACCGCAACGGGCCACTCCCCACGAGCCATTCGGAAAGCCTGCTGACCGGGACCGTCGGGCTGCCGGACCCGGCGCCGTACGACACCGAGGGCACCTACCTGGGCTGGAGCAGCGCGCCGCTGACCCGCGCCACGGATGTCGTCGGCGCACCCCGGGCCGTCCTGAAGGTGGTGTCCCCGCAGGCCGAGCGGACGCAGCACTCGGGCAACGCCGCCGACAAGCTGGTCCTGTTCGCCAAGCTGTACGACGTCGCGCCCGACGGCACGCAGACGCTGGTGCACCGGCTCGTCGCGCCGGTCCGCGTGCCCGACGTGACCCGGAGCTTCACCGTGACCCTGCCGGGCATCGTGCACCGGTACGAGAAGGGCCACCGGCTGCGGTTCGTGATCGCGGCGAGCGACGACGCGTACTTCGGCAACCGGGGGATCAAGCCGGTCACCGTGGTCAGCGCGCCCGACGACACCGGGGTGCTGGAGCTTCCGGTGCTCGGCGGCTGAGTCCGGCCCTTAGGCTGGCGGGATGCCGCACACCGCATCCCGCTACCTCGCCGAAGGCCCCCGCGTGGGCATCCGCCCCTTCACCCTGGACGACGGCCCCGAGTTCACCGCCCGGGCCAGGGAGAGCAAGGACCTGCACCGGCCGTGGCTGTTCCCGCCGGACACCGACGAGGGCTACGCCGCCTACGCCAAGCCGCTCATCGAGGATCCGAGCAAGGCCGGGTTCCTCGTGTGCGAGAAGGACTCCGGGGACATCGCCGGGTTCATCAACATCAACAACATCGTCCGGGGCGGCTTCCAGTGCGGCGCCCTCGGCTACGGCGCCTTCGTGCACGCGGCGGGCCGGGGGCTGATGCGCGAGGGCCTCGACCTGGTGATCGGGTACGCGTTCGGGCCGCTGGGGCTGCACCGGCTGGAGATCAACGCGCAGCCCGACAACGTCCCCTCCGTCGCGATGGCGCGGGGCGCCGGCTTCCGGCTGGAGGGGTTCTCACCCGACATGATCTTCATCGACGGGGCCTGGCGGGACCATGAACGCTGGGCGCTCACCGTCGAGATGCGCGCCACGTCCGACCCCGCCTTTGCGCAATCCTGACCGGCAGCGCCCCTGGTCGACTCCGCGCACCGCGGGTTGCATGGTCATCGTGACGAGGATCCGACGTGAGGTACTGACCCTGCCCGCCGCGCAGTTGGGCCCCGACAACCCCCTGCCCCCGCTCCGGCCTCTCGACGATGGGGGCACCGCCCACGCCCTTGAGGCAGTGGGGGAGCACCGCATCGACGGCCGGGAGCGGGACGACATGCCCCGGGACATGGCCCGGCAGCTCGGCTACGAGCCGCTGCACAGCCTGTTGCCGGTGCGCGTCCGCGACGGGTACGGCAGAACCCGTGAACCCCGCGCCCTCGACGCGCTGGTGATCGAGAACGACCGGCTGCGCGCCACCGTCCTGCCCGGCCTCGGCGGCCGGATCGCCTCCCTGGTCCACCTGCCCACCGGACGGGAACTCCTCTACCGCAACCCGGTGTTCCAGCCCGCCGACTTCGCCCTCAACGGCGCCTGGTACTCCGGCGGCATCGAGTGGAACATCGGCGCCACCGGCCACACCACCCTGTCCTGCGCCCCCCTGCACGCCGCCCGCGTCCCCGCCCCCGACGGCGGCGAGATGCTGCGGCTGTGGGAGTGGGAGCGGCTGCGCGACCTGCCCTTCCAGGTCGACCTGTGGCTCCCGGAGGGCTCCGAGTTCCTGTACGTCGGCGTCCGGATCCGCAACCCGCACGAGCGCCCGGTGCCCACGTACTGGTGGTCCAACACCGCCGTACCCGAGGAGCGCCGGATCCTGGCCCCCGCCGAGGAGGCGTGGCTCCCCCACTGCCTTGAGGGCGTGGGAGGTACCCCCATCGGCTACGAGCGTCGGCTGCGCCGGGTGCCCGTGCCGTCGTACGACGGCATCGACCGTACGTACCCGCTGAACAGCCCCTACGCCGCCGACTACTTCTACGAGGTCCCGGACGGCCGGCGCCGCTGGATCGCCGCGCTGGACGCGGACGGGCACGGGCTGGTGCAGACCTCCACCGACGCACTGCGCGGCCGCAAGCTGTTCGTGTGGGGCAGCGGGCCCGGCGGCCGGCGCTGGCAGGAGTGGCTGACCGAGCCCGGCACCGGCGGCTACTGCGAGATCCAGGCGGGGCTCG
Organism: Streptomyces diastatochromogenes; assembly: GCF_002242805.1. Classification (GTDB taxonomy): domain Bacteria; phylum Actinomycetota; class Actinomycetes; order Streptomycetales; family Streptomycetaceae; genus Streptomyces; species Streptomyces diastatochromogenes. Next base: position 35,453 of record NZ_MCGQ01000038.1, read on the forward strand.
CCCGCACCCAGCTGGAGCACGTCCGGCTGGAGCCGGAGAGCGAGGTGTCCTGGCTGGAGGCGTACGGCCCGCTCGACACCCCCGCCGAGGGCGCGTGGCCGGAGGTCGTCCGGGGCGCCGAGGAGCGGCTCGCCGCGGTGCTGCCGCGCGCCCGTGTCGAGGAGGCGCACGCGGCCTGGAAGCCGTACGCCGACACCGAACCCGGCGAGATCCTCGCCACCGGCTCCGGCTGGGGCGCGCTCGAAGTGCTGCGCGCCGACTGGAAACTGCCCGGCACCCCCTTCCCCGAGTCCACCCTCGGCGAGACACAGGCGCCCTGGCGGGAGCTGCTGCGCACCGGTTCCCTGCCCGAGCCGCGCCGGGTCCGCCCGCCCGGCGAGACACCGGTCGCCCCGCACTGGCGGGACATGCTGGAGACCGCGCCCGCCGACCCGCACACCGAGTACCACCTCGGCGTCGCCCAGTGGCACGCCGGCGACCGCGCCCAGGCGGTCCGCAGCTGGGAACGCGCCCTCCCGCTCGCCCCGTCCCTGTGGCCCCTGCTGCGCTGCCTCGCCGTGGCCGACCAGGAGTCCGGCCACCACGAGCGGGCCGCCGAACGGTACGCGGAGGCCTTCGACGACCTGTGCCGCGAGCGGCGCGACGACGGCGAGGCCTGGACGGCCGCCGTGGCCGCGCTCGGCCGGGAGGCCCTGGGGGCGCTGCTGCGGGCCCGGCGGACGGCGGACGCCCGCGCGGTGTGGGAGCGGCTGCTGCCCGCCGTGCGGCGGCGCGGCCGGTTCCGGCTGCTGGAGGCCGAGCTGCTGCTCGCCGAGGGACGGCGCACCGACGCCCGGGCCGTCTTCGACGCGGGCTTCGAGGTCGCGGACCTGCGGGAGGGCGCGGAGGTGATCGGCCGGCTGTGGGCCCGTCTCACCGACGAGCCCCTGCCCGCCCGCTACGACTTCCGGATGCGCCCGGACACGCCCTGAGAGCCTGAGTCAGCCGCTGTGGTCGACGTACTCGAAGACCGAGCCGTCCGGGTGCACCGCGAGCAGATTCCGGCCCACCGGCGTCGGCACCGGTCCCGCGACGATCCGGGCGCCCAGCTCCGTGAGCAGCCGGTGGGCCTCGTCCACGTCCTTCACGGCGATCGTGGCCGTCACCTTGCGCAGCAGCTCCAGCTCGGACTCGGGACCGCTCATCAGCAGGAAGGAGCCGATCGCGGCGACCTGCACGCCCCCGCGTTCGAACCGGAGCGCTCTGCCGCCCGCGAGACGCTCGTAGAAGGGGATCGCGGCTTCGAGGTCGTCGACGCAGATGCGCAGTGAGGCGCCCAGAATCTCCATACGGACGAGCCTAGTTGGGGCGGACGGGCGCGCACAGGCCAGGGCCGTGGCCGTCGCTGTTACGCATCGTGCCCGGTGGGTACCCGCAGTTCATGGAGCACTCGGATCACTTGGATCACCTGGAACATCTGGACAAGCACCTCGTCGAAGAGCTGGCTCAGGTGGCACGCGAGACGGTACGCGACGAGCTGCGCGAGCAGACCCGCAGGCAGCGCCGCACCGCCATGCTCTACGCCGCCTCGGGCGCCGTCGCCCTGTACGCGGGCGGCGCGCTCGCGCTCGCCCTGATCCTCGGCCTCGCCGCCGGCCTGCCCGGCTGGGCCGCCGCGCTCATCACCGCGGCGATCCTCGGCGTCATCGCCTACCTGCTGCGCGGCGCCGCCCACCCGAAGCACCCGCATGCGGCCGCCGTGGGTGAGGCCGCCGTCCCGCCCGGCACGCCGTACCCGCCGATGCCGTCCGAGGCCCCCCTCCGGCCGGGCATCGACCCCGAGGGCCCGCACCACCGGGCCTGACCCCCCACAGGGGGGAACGGGGGCCGCACCGGCGTCCGGGTGAGCTGAGCGGCGTTTGGGTGGCGCGGGGCCGGTTACGCGGAAAGCCTCGGAGGAGCCACACCGCCGGAGGCACACCGTGAGTCGACCACGCGTCGTGATCGTCGGCGCCGGTTTCGCCGGGTACCGGGCCGCCCGCACCCTCGCCCGTGTGACCCGGGGCCGGGCCCTGATCACCCTGCTCAACCCGACCGACTACTTCCTGTATCTGCCCCTGCTGCCCCAGGTGGCCGCCGGGATCCTGGAACCCCGCAGGATCACCGTGTCGCTGCCCGGCACCCTGCGCGGGGTGCGGCTGCTGCTGGGCGAGGCGCACCACGTCGACCTGGACGGCTGCACCGTCCACTACACGGACCCCGAGGGCGGCACCGGGACCGTCGGCTACGAGCGGCTGGTGCTGGCCGTCGGCAGCGTCAACAAGCTGTTGCCGATCCCGGGGGTCGCCCAGCACGCGCACGGGTTCCGCGCACTGCCCGAGGCGCTGTACCTGCGCGACCACGTGACCCGGCAGGTGGAGCTGGCCGCCACGGCCGACGACCCGGGGATCCGCGCCGCCCGGTGCACGTTCGTCGTGGTCGGCGCGGGCTACACCGGCACCGAGGTGGCCGCGCAGATGCAGCTGCTCACCGACAGCCTCGCGCGCCGGCATCCGGCGGGCGCCGGGCGGCCCCGCTGGATCCTGCTGGACACCGCACCGCGGGTGCTGCCGGAGCTGGACGAGCGGCTCTCCCGCACGGCCGGCCGGGTGCTGCGGGCGCGGGGCGTCGACGTACGGACGGGGACCTCCGTGAAGGAGGCCGGCCGGGACGGGGTGCTGCTCACCGACGGCGAGTTCGTCGAGTCGCGGACCCTGGTGTGGTGCGTCGGGGTCCGGCCGGATCCGCTGGTCGAGGCCGTCGGACAGCCGCTGGAGCGGGGCCGGCTGATCGTCGATCCCTACCTCCGGATGCCGGGGAGCGCGGATGTGTTCGCCTGCGGGGACGCGGCCGCCGTACCCGATCTGGAGCACCCGGGCGGGTTCACGCCGATGACGGCCCAGCACGCCTGGCGGCAGGGCCGGGTGGCCGGCGAGAACGTGGCCGCCTCGCTCGGCCTCGGCCGGCGCCGGCGCGCCTACCGCCACCGCGACCTGGGCTTCGCCGTCGACCTCGGCGGCGTCCGGGCCGCCGCCAACCCGTTCGGCATCCCGCTGTCCGGGCTGCCGGCCGGCGCGGTCACCCGCGGCTACCACCTGGCCGCGCTGCCCGGCAACCGCGTCCGAGTCGCCGCCGACTGGCTCCTGGACGCCGTACTCCCGCGCCAGGCCGTCCAGTTGGGGCTCGTCCGGTCCTGGGCGGTGCCCCTGGACACGGCGTCACCGGAGCACCCTCTCCCGCAACACCCCGAAGGAGTCTCATGAACACCGCCGAACTCGCCCAACTCGGCCAGCAGTTGCGCGTCGACAGTGTGCGGGCCGCCGCCGCGGCGGGCTCCGGGCATCCGACCTCCTCGATGTCCGCCGCCGATCTGATGGCCGTCCTGCTCGCCCACCATCTGCGCTACGACTTCGAACGCCCCGAGCACCCCGCCAACGACCGCTTCGTGCTCTCCAAGGGACACGCCTCGCCGCTGCTGTACGCCGCGTACAAGGCGGCCGGTGTCGTCGAGGACGGCGAACTGCTCACCTTCCGCAAGCTCGGCAGCCGCCTCGAAGGCCACCCGACCCCGCGCCGGCTGCCGTGGGTGGAGACGGCCACCGGCTCGCTCGGCCAGGGCCTGCCGGTCGGTGTCGGCATCGCGCTCGCCGGCAAACGCCTGGACCGCGTCGGCTACCGCGTGTGGGTGCTGTGCGGGGACAGCGAGCTCGCCGAGGGCTCGGTGTGGGAGGCCGCCGAACACGCCGGGTACGAACACCTCGACAACCTGACGATGATCGTGGACGTCAACCGGCTGGGCCAGCGCGGCCCGACCCGGCACGGCCACGACCTGGACGCCTACGCCCGCCGCTTCGCGGCCTTCGGCTGGCACACGATGGAGATCGACGGTCACGACGTCGACGCCATCGACCGGGCCTACGGCGACGCGCTGGCCCGGACCGGGCAGCCCACGGTGATCCTCGCCCGCACCCTCAAGGGCAAGGGCGTCGCCTCGGTCGAGGACCGCGAGGGCCTGCACGGCAAGCCGCTGCCCGAACCCGAGGAGGCCATCGCCGAACTGGGCGGACCGCGTGACGTGCGCGTCCGCGTCGGCGAGCCGCCCGCCGCCGCGATGCTCCGCTCTCTGACCACCGAGGTCGTCCAGCTCCCGCACTACGACCAGGGGGACGAGGTCGCCACCCGCGACGCCTTCGGCAAGGCCCTCGCGGCGCTCGGCACCGCCCGCGGCGACGTCGTCGCCCTGGACGGCGAGGTCGGCGACTCCACCCGTACCGAGGTGTTCGCCAAGGAGCACCCGGACCGCTTCTTCGAGTGCTACATCGCCGAACAGCAGCTCGTCGCCTCGGCCGTCGGCATCGCGGCCCGCGGCTGGGTACCGTACGCCGCCACGTTCGCGGCGTTCTTCACCCGCGCCCACGACTTCCTGCGGATGGCCTCGATCAGTGGCTCCGGCATCAACCTGGTCGGCTCGCACGCGGGGGTCGCGATCGGGCAGGACGGGCCCTCGCAGATGGGCCTGGAGGACCTGGCGATGTTCCGGGCGCTGTACGGCTCGACCGTGCTCTACCCGTGCGACGCCAACCAGACCGCCCGGCTGGTCGCGGAGATGGCCGCACTCGACGGCATCCGCTATCTGCGCACCTCGCGCGGCGCGACCCCGGTGATCTACGGCCCCGAGGAGGAGTTCCCCATCGGCGGCAGCAAGGTGCTGCGCTCCGGCGACCAGGACCGGCTGACCGTCGTCGCGGCCGGCGTCACCGTGCACGAGGCGCTCGCCGCCGCCGACCGGCTCGCGGAGGAGGACATCGCGGTGCGGGTGATCGACCTGTACTCCGTCAAGCCCGTCGACGTGGCGACCCTGCGCCGGGCCGCCGAGGAGACCGGCTGTCTGGTGACCGTCGAGGACCACCACGAGCAGGGCGGCCTCGGCGACGCCGTCGCGGAGGCGTTCGGCGACGGCCGGCCCGCACCCCGCCTGGTCCGGCTCGCGGTACGCACCATGCCGGGCTCGGCCGCGCCCGACGAACAGTTGCACGCGGCCGGCATCGACGCCCTGGGCATCGCGGCCACGGCGAAACTGCTGGTCGAGGAGGCGATCGTGCGCTGAGCGAGGCACACCGATCCGCCCAGGAGGCGGCCGAGCCGCCGAAGGAGGCTCCATGCCCGGACTGCGCTACGTCTACGCCGTCTGCCGCCCGCCCGGAGCGCCGCTGCAGGCCCAGCTGACCGGCATCGGCGGCGCCCCGCCGGCGTTGCTGCACCACCACGGGCTGGTCGTGGTCGTCAGCACGGTCCCGGAGGGCGACTTCGGCGAGGAGGCCCTGCGGGCCCGCCAGGGCGACCACGACTGGCTGGCCGCGACCACCCGCGCCCACCAGGGCGTGATCGACGCGCTCACCACCGTCACCACCCCGCTGCCGCTCAGGCCCGTCACCGTCTTCCGGGACGACAGCGGGGTCCGGACGATGGTCGAGGCCCGCGAGGACGACTTCCGGCGCGTCCTCGACCGGCTGGAGGGCCGGGTGGAGTGGCGCGTCCAGGCCCACGCCGACCGCGCCGGCAGCGGGCCCGATGCGCCCGCCCGGGCCCTGCACGAACGGCTCTCCCGGCACGCCGAGGACTCCCGGCTGCAGCCACCGCAGCACGCCCCGCCCGCCGCGGCGCCGGGCCGGCCGGTGCTCGACGCGGCCTACCTCGTGCGCCGGGCGGACTCCGAGGAGTTCGTGGAACTGGTGCGGCGTACGAAGGCCGAGGTGCCCGGACTGAGGGTGCACCTCACCGGGCCCTGGGCCGCCTACTCGTTCTCCGGGGAGTTCAGCGGGGACGAGACGTGACCGCCGCTTCCTGGCGTTCCTATCGCTCCTGGCGTTCCTTGCGGCACAGGATCTCCCCGTGCAGGACGGTGAACCAGCCGTCCTCCCGCCGGCCCCACTCCCGCCACGCCTCGGACACCGCCCGCAGGTGCTCCGGCGTGGCGTGACCGCCCTGCGTGGCTCGGTCGGCGTAGGCCGAGGCGAGGGTGCGGTCCGCCCACAGCCCGCTCCACCAGGCCCGCTCCTCGGGCGTGGCGAACGTCCAGGTGCCGGAGGTGGCCGTGATGTCCCGCAGGCCCGCGGCCAGCGCCCAGGCCTTCAGCCGGCGCCCCGCGTCGGGCTCTCCGCCGTTGGCCCGGGCGACCCGCCTGTACAGGTCCAGCCAGTCCTCCAGCCCCGGCACCGCCGGATACCAGGTCATCGCCTCGTAGTCCGCGTCGCGTACGGCGATGAAGCCGCCCGGCTTCGTCACCCGGTGCATCTCGCGCAGCGCCTGCACCGGGTCGCCGACGTGCTGGAGCACCTGGTGGGCGTGGACCACGCAGAAGGTGTCGTCGGGGTAGTCCAGGGCGTGCACGTCGGCGACCGCGAAGTCCACGTTGGCCAGACCGCGTTCGGCCGCGGCCTTGCGGGCCTGGTCCAGGATTCCCGGGGCGTGGTCCACGCCGGTGACATGGCCGTCGGGGACCAGTTCCGCCAGGTCGGCGGTGATGGTGCCCGGGCCGCAGCCGATGTCCAGGATCTTCATGTGCGGCTTCAGCGAACCGAGCAGATAGGCCGCGGAGTTGGCGGCGGTCCGCCAGGTGTGCGACCGCAGTACCGACTCGTGGTGGCCGTGCGTGTAGACGGCGGTCTCCTGCGTTTTCGGCATGGCTGAACTCCCCTGTTCGACGTCCTGTCGCTACGCCTCACCGTATGCCTGCATGTCGAATAATGAGACCTGTGTTTTGCCATGTGGACTGATGGAGCGTCAGAATCCGTACAGTGGGCGGTACACCGTGAGCGCCTCGGGGAGCTTTTCCAGCGTCACTTCGCCCGCGATCTCGGTGACTTCGCCGTCATAGGCGAGAAGGGTGCCGGGCGCGACACCCGCGAGGTGCAGACGGCTCACCTGGACCGCCGCATGCGCGGGGGAGCGGGTCAGCGGGCCGGCCAGCGCCGCCGCCAGCAGACGCAGCGCGGGGCGGCGGCCGCCGTGCACCACCCGCACGTCGAGCTGCCCGTCGGCCAGGTCGACGCGGCGGCCGGGGGCGAGGCCCATCCGGTGGTAGGTGCCGTTGCCGGCGAACAGCAGCCACAACGGGCGTACCTGGCCAAGGAACTCGGCCTGCATCGGATGCCCGTGCGCGCGCAGCACGCGCAGCGCCGCGAGCACCCCGGCCGGCCAGCCGCCGATCCGGCGCGACCAGTGCTCCCGCTCCCGCACCAGCTCCGGGTACACGCCCAGGCTGCACGTGTTGAGGAAGATGCCCCACCTGGCGCCGCAGGTGAACCGGCCGACGTCCACGCGCACCGCCTCGCCCCGCCGGACCGCCCGCGCCAGGTCGCTGCCGTCCTCCACGCCGAGGTCGTGGGCGAAGTGGTTCAGGGTGCCGCCGGGCAGCACCGCGAGGGGCAGGCCGTGGCGCAGGGCGACCTCGGCGGCCGCGTTCACCGTCCCGTCCCCGCCGCACACACCGAGCACCCGCGCACGGGCCGCCGCCTTCTCCAACTCGGCCGGCACATCGTCCGGTTCGCACTCGACGACCTCGGTGAGCGGCAGGCCGGCGCGCAGGGTGCGCACCCGGTCCGCGGTGCCCGAGCCGGAGTTGGCCACGACGACCAGCCCCGCCCCGTCGGGCAGCGCCGGGACCTCGGCGCGGGGCCGGGCCGGCGGCACGACCTGGGCACGGGTCGGCACCATGCCCCGTACGGCGAACGCGGCACCCGCGCCCAGCACCGCGCCCGCGAGCACGTCGCTCGGGAAGTGGACGCCGGTGTAGACGCGGGAGAGCGCGACGGACCAGGCCACGGGAGCCACCGCCGCGCCCCACGCCGGTGACTCCAGGGCGACGCCGGTCGCGAACGCGGCCGCCGACGCGGAGTGACCGGACGGGAACGACGTGGTGATCGGCAGCCGCTTCAGGTGCCGGACCGGCGGGACCGGATCCAGGACGGGCCGTGGACGGCGCACCGAGCGCTTGCCGAGCGTGTTGACGGCCAGCGAGGCCAGGCTCAGCGAGGCCAGCCCGCGGGCGGCCGCCCGGCGGGCCCGGGGCGTACGGCTCGCCGCCATCGCGGCCGCCGTCGCGAACCACAGGAGACCGTGGTTCGCGCTCCGGCTCAACCGTGGCAGCACGGGCTCGGCGAACGGCCAGTGCTGCTCGGCCGCGAACTCGAACAGCCGGCTGTCGAGAGCGAGCAGCCGGTTGCGCAGGGGATGGGGGCCGGGCTTCGCGACGGTGAGATCGACGTCTGGGCTCATAGGCTGCCGGGTACCCTGAACCGGACGTTTTCCCGACCGGCGGGCGATGATCGACACCCGGAGGGCCCCTGCCATGCGTCTGCTCCTCGTCCGCCACGGCGAGACCCCGTCCAACCTGGACCATCTGCTGGACACCGCCGTACCAGGAGCGGGCCTGACCCCGCTCGGCGAGGCGCAGGCCGCCGCCCTGCCCGCGGCGCTCGCGGACGAGGACATCGAGGCCCTCTACGCCTCCACCCTGCTCCGCACCCGGCTCACCGCCGCCCCGCTGGCCGCCGCCCGCGGCCTGGAGGTGACCGTCCGCGACGGCATCCGCGAGATCTCCGCCGGCGACCTGGAGATGGTGCCCGGCGACTCCCCGCAGGGCGAGCGCTACATGCGCACGGTGTTCGCGTGGGCGGCCGGGGACACCGCGCTCAGGATCCCCGGCGGGGAGAACGGCGAGGAGGTCCTGGACCGGTACGACGCCGTGATCGCCGAGGCCGCCGGGAGCGGCGCCGGGACCGTCGCGATGATCAGCCACGGCGCCGCCATCCGCATGTGGACCGCCGCCCGCGCCGACAACGTCGACGTGGCCTTCGCCGCCGCCCGCCCGCTGGCCAACACCGGCGTGGTGATCCTGGAGGGCTCCCCGTCCGACGGCTTCAAGGCGCTGTCCTGGGCCGGCGCCACGGTCGTACCGGCGGGCGAGGGCGGGCCGGCCGGCGCGCCGCTGGACACGGCGGGACGCATGGGCGGGGGACCGTCGGAGCCCGCATAAGCGTTTGCCCCAGGTCGGCGGCGCCCCACAGAATGCCTCCTCATGGGACATCTGGAAGCCGCGCACCTCGAGTACCACCTCCCCGACGGGAGGACGCTGCTCGGCGATGTCTCCTTCCGGGTCGGCGAAGGGGCGTCCGTCGCCCTGGTCGGCCCGAACGGCGCCGGCAAGACGACCCTCCTGCGCCTGATCTCCGGCGAGCTGAAGCCGCACGGCGGCACGGTCACCGTCAGCGGCGGCCTCGGTGTGATGCGCCAGTTCGTGGGCTCCGTACGGGACGAGTCGACCGTCCGCGACCTGCTCGTCTCCGTCGCCCCGCCGCGCATCCGCGAGGCCGCCGGGGCCGTGGACCGGGCCGAGCACGCCCTCATGACCGTCGACGACGAGGCCGCCCAGCTGGCCTACGCCCAGGCCCTCGCCGACTGGGCCGAGGTACGCGGCTACGAGGCCGAGACCCTGTGGGACATGTGCACCACCGCCGCACTCGGCATGCCGTACGAGCGGGCCCAGTGGCGGCAGGTGCGCACCCTCTCCGGCGGCGAGCAGAAGCGTCTCGTGCTGGAGGCGCTGCTGCGCGGCACCGACGAGGTCCTGCTGCTGGACGAGCCGGACAACTACCTGGACGTGCCCGGCAAGCGCTGGCTGGAGCAGCAGCTGAAGGAGACCCGCAAGACGGTCCTGTTCGTCTCCCACGACCGCGAACTCCTCGCCCGCGCCGCCGCGAAGATCGTCTCCGTGGAGCCCGGCCCGGCCGGCGCCGACGCCTGGGTGCACGGCGGCGGCTTCGCCACCTACCACGAGGCCCGCCGTGAACGCTTCGCCCGCTTCGAGGAGTTGCGCCGCCGCTGGGACGAGAAGCACGCCCAGCTGAAGAAGCTGGTGCTCAACCTCCGCCAGGCGGCCTCCATCAGCCACGAGCTGGCGTCCCGCTACCAGGCCGCGCAGACCCGCCTGCGCAAGTTCGAGGAGGCCGGGCCGCCGCCCGAGCCGCCGCGCGAGCAGGACATCACCATGCGGCTCAAGGGCGGCCGTACCGGCGTGCGGGCCGTCACCTGCGAGCAGCTGGAACTGACCGGCCTGATGAACCCCTTCGACCTGGAGGTCTTCTACGGCGAACGGGTCGCCGTGCTCGGCTCGAACGGCTCGGGCAAGTCGCACTTCCTGCGGCTGCTCGCCGGCGAGGACGTGGCGCACACCGGGCGGTGGAAACTCGGCGCGCGGGTCGTCCCCGGCCACTTCGCCCAGACCCACGCCCACCCCGAGCTGCAGGGCCGCACCCTGCTCGACATCCTGTGGAAGGAACACTCACAGGACCGGGGCGCGGCCATGTCCCGGCTGCGCCGCTACGAGCTGACCGGCCAGGCCGAGCAGCCCTTCGACCGGCTCTCGGGCGGCCAGCAGGCCCGCTTCCAGATCCTTCTGCTGGAACTCCAGGGAGTCACCGCGCTGCTGCTGGACGAGCCGACCGACAACCTCGACCTGGAGTCCGCCGAGGCTCTCCAGGAGGGGCTGGAGGCTTTCGACGGCACGGTCCTCGCGGTCACCCACGACCGCTGGTTCGCCCGCTCCTTCGACCGCTTCCTGGTCTTCGGCAGCGACGGCCGGGTCCGCGAGACCCCGGAGCCGGTCTGGGACGAACGCCGGGTGGAACGGGCCCGGTAGCCGCGTGGCTCCGCCGGAGGGCCCGGGGAGCCGGATGTTCGTACAGTGGACTCAGGAAACGAGCTCCACGGCTCCCTCCCGGAAACGCTCGGGGGCAGTGCGCGCCCGGGCGGGTACCCGAACCGGATGAACGAACACGACGAGCGGGGCACCACCATGACCGGAGTCGACCCCAGCCGGCTGGACGACCAGCAGCTCATGAAAGAGCTGGAGACGATCCACCGCACGCGCCACGACACCCTCCTGTACGGCTCGAACGACGCGCTACGGGCCCACAACGAGCGCATGGCGCAGCTCGAGGGCGAGTACCTGCGCCGCAACCCGCGCCGCCTCGTCAGCGCGGGCCGCACCCGCGAGGGCGCCCGTGAGCGCGGTTGCGGCGAGGCGGCGACTCCGGGCACGTCCGGCAGCTGAGGCGGCCGTAGGGTCCGGTGCCTGAGCGGCCGCACGGTCCGGTGTCTGAGGCGGCCGCACGCGGCACGGGTCAGGCCGCCACGCCGGAGAGGACCCGCAGGAACGCGTCGCAGAACGCCTTCAGGTCGCGCGGCCTGCGGCTGGTCACGAGCGTGTTCGGGCCGTTGTCGCAGATCGTCACCTCCTCGTCCACCCAGATGCCACCCGCGTTGCGGATGTCCGTCCGCAGGCTCGGCCAGGAGGTCAGCGTCCGGCCGCGTACGACATCCGCCTCGACCAGCGTCCACGGGGCGTGGCAGATCGCGGCGACGGGCCGGCCCCGGTCGAAGAACTCCCGCACGAAGGCCACGGCTCCCTCGTCCATGCGCAGGAAGTCGGGACTGGCCAGGCCACCCGGCAGGACCAGCGCGTCGAAGGCGTCGGCCGAGGTCCGGCCCACCACCTCGTCCACGGGGAACGCGTCCGCCCTGTCCAGGTGGTGGAAGGCCCGGACCTGGCCGGCCCGCGTCGACACGAGGACCGGCTCATGGCCGTGGGACCGCACGGCCTTCCACGGCTGGGCCAGTTCGATCTGCTCGACGCCCTCGGGCGCCACCAGAAACGCGATGCGCATGCGCATGACTCCTCACCAGCTCCTCACCTGCTCCTCCCGGTGCGCGCAGCGCTCTGGTCCCGGCTCGTCAGCCGCCCGCCAGCGCCTCGGCCAGCTGCTGCACATTGGCGTACCGATGCGAGCGCGGCAGGCCGGACACCGCGTCGATCAGCGCGCCCGGTGCGTTGCCCCGGCGCAGGGCCCGGGCCAGCTCGTGCGCGTCGGCGGGGAAGGCGTGCCGGTTCAGGTTCCGGGCCAGCGCCAGCCGTACCCGTTCCAGCGACGCCGGTGATCCGAGGCCGCCCACCGGCCCGCTCCAGACCTCCGGGTCGTCGTCGGCGGTCGGTTCCGGATCGTGCCATTCCTCGGTGCGTGTCGGGTGCCCTGACCTGAGCAGCTCCTGCAGCTCGTGTTTCATCTCGTCGTCCCGGTGGACGCTCAGTCGGTCACTGCCTCGCTGCATGACTTCCTCCAGAGGGTCGAGGGTCAGCACCTCCCGAGTCACCTGCACGGGGGGCGGAAAACCTGTGTCGAGCCGTTCGGCGGCCGTTGCCTTCAGGTCACCCGTTAGGCCGTTCGCGTCCCGCGAATGGGGCCCGGCCGCGCGCGCGGCGGCGTCCGCCGGGCTGTGATGGCAGCGAGGGCACGACAGCCGTGTCCCGCAGGGCACGAGAGCCGTGTCCCGTGGCCGTACCGCCGAGGGAGCCCGCCCCATGCGCCGCACCGCCCGTGCTCTGTCCGTCGCCCTCCTGGCCGGGGCCGCGCTCGTCATAGCGGGGCCCGCCGCGTCCGCGGACCCCACGCCCGGGGCCAGCCCCGGTGCCGTCCAGCCCGATGGCACGCCCAGTGTGTCCGTGCCGTGCGATGCCCTCGCCGGACTGGTACCGGACACCACGGACGCCGCGCCTCCGGCCTCTGCGGACGGCAGCGCGCAGTGTGACGACGGACAGGGGATGGGGCAGGGGCGGGGACTGGGCCAGGGCGAGACGCCGGGGCTGGTGCCGGGGGAGCGGGAGGATCCGGGGGCGGGGCAGGAGACGGGGCAGCCGCAGTGGCAGGAGCCTGGGACGTCGCAGGGGCAGGGGCGAGAGCAGGGTCAAGGGCAGGGCCAGGGGCAGGGCCAGGGCCAGGGGCAGGGGCAGGGGCAGGGGCAGGGGCAGGGACAGCGGCCGGATCAGGGGCGGGAGTGCCAGGGAGGCACGCGCACCTGTTCCGACGGGGCCGCCCAGTGCCGCGAGCCCGGGCAGTGTCACGGGGACGACGGCGACGGACAGAAGTGCGCGGCGGCGCGGTCGTGCACCGATGACCACCAGTGCGAGGACTCCCACGGCGACTTTCACGACGACTCCCACGGCGCGGCCGACGACGGCGACTGCGGCCGGGCGACGGGAGGGCACGGGGTCGAGGCAGGGACGGGTGGATCCTTCAGCGACTCGGTTCCGGCGCTGGTCGCGGGCGGTGTGCTGATCGCCACCGCCTGCGCGGGAGCCGGCTACCGGCTGTGCGGCCGTAGGAGGTCCATGGACGGCTGACGCGGGCCCCGGGCCGGGGCCCGTGACAGGGACCAGATCCGGTCACCGGCCATGGCGGGCCGTCCGCCGGGTACACATCCCGAGGGCACGACGGCAGGCACCACACGCACCAGCCGGCCACACAGCCGGCATCACAGGAGAAGGCACACCAGCAGGCACGGGAACAGCCGACGAGGAGAGTCAGGAGAGCACGGCCCGGACGGGAACACCACACGGCACCACGGACTGCGCGGAGGCGGACATGCGGCGGACGTACCCGGAGGGCCACGGCCCGGTCCGCTACGGGCCTCCGCTGCCCGGCGACGGCCTGCCGGTCCTCCCGGAACTCTCCGCCGTCCTGGCCGCCGCGGCGGGCCGCGCCGAGGCGCAGCCGGTCGGCGGCGCCCCCGCACTGCTGGAGGCGGCCTGCGGCTACTGGACCCGGCGCGGACTGCCCTGCGTCCCCGACCGGGTGGCCGCCGGACCCGGCGCCCCCCAGCTGCTGCTGGCCCTGACCGCCGCGGTCGCCGGTGACACCGGTGACGTGCTCGTGCCCCGGCCGTGCGCCGCCTGGTGGGCGCCCTACGCCCGCCTGCTCGGGAGGCCCGTCTTCTCCGTGCCGACCCCGGCCGAGAGCGGCGGGGTCCCCGACCCCTACGCCCTGCTGGAGACCGTCCGCAGGGTCCGTACCGAGGGCGGGGACCCCCGGCTGCTGGTGCTGTCCGTCGCCGACGACCCCACCGCCACCGTCGCCCCGCCCGAACTGCTGCACGAGACCGTCGAGGCGGCGGCCGCCGAGGGCCTGCACCTGGTCAGCGACGAGACCTGGCGCGACACCGTGCACGACCCGCACCAGACGGTCCTGCTCAGCCCCGCCGAGATGGTGCCCGACGGGGTCACCGTCGTCACCGACCTGGCCGGTGCCCTGCTGCCGACCGGCTGGCCCGCGGCCGTCGCCCGCTTCCCCGCGGGAGAGACGGGGGAGCACCTTCACGCGCGCGTGCTCGACATCCTCACCGCGCTCGGTGCCCGGATCGCCGCACCGGTCGCCGCGGCAGCCGGGTACGCCCTCGACGAACCCGCGCCCGTCACCGAGCGCCGCGAAGCCGCCGTACGCCTGCACGCGCGCGTGGCGGCCGCCGTGCACGGCGAGGTCGTCGCGGCCGGCGGGCTCGCCCGGCCGCCGCAGACAGGCCGCCATCTGTACGCCGACCTCGGCCCGTTGCGCGAGGCGCTCGCCGAGCGGGGCGTCGGCGACGCCCAGGAACTGGAGGACCTCCTCACCGCCCGGCTCGGCATGCCCGCGCCCGGCGGCCACCGCTTCGGCGACGACCTCGGGGCGCTGCGCGTACGGCTCGCCACGGGGCCCCTGCTGGGCGGCACGGACGAGGAGCGCACGGAATGTCTCACGTCACCCTCACCGTTGGAACTGCCACACGTGCAACGCGCGTTGATGTCCTTGAGGTCGGCCTTCGACGATCTCCGCGACGACGCTCAGCGACGGGAGCCTCCTCGATGACGCAGCAGACGCATGAGCCCGAGTCCGCCACCCCGACCGCGACGACGAGCACGCCCACGACCGCGACCTCGACCGGCGCCGAAGCCGGCGCCCCCGTGACCCCGACCCCCCTCGCGCCCCCGTTCCCTCCACTGGCCGAGCCCCGCCCGCTGGGCGAACACCGGGTGTGGCCGCGGACCTTCCACGACCGGCTCACCGCGCCCCTGCCCGGCCTCAAGGCCCTCGCCCGCTTCGCCCGCGAGGGCGCCGTACGCCCCGGTCCCGTGGGCCTCGCCGACATTGCCCGGCTCCCTTACGCCCCCGCCCCGTTGCCCCGCACGGGGACCCGCACGCTCGCCGTCACCTGGGCGGGACACGCCAGTTGGATCGTCCGGATCGGCGGGCTGACCGTCCTCACCGACCCCGTGTGGTCCCGCCGCATCCTCGGCACCCCGGCCCGCATCACCCCCGTCGGCGTCCCCTGGGAGGACCTGCCGCACGTGGACGCGGTCGTCATCAGCCACAACCACTACGACCACCTGGACGCCCCCACGCTGCGCCGACTCCCGCGCACCACACCGGTGTTCGTGCCCGCCGGCCTCGGCCGCTGGTTCCAGCGGCGCCGGTTCACCCACGTCACCGAGCTGGACTGGTGGGAGGGTGCCGAACTGTCCGGCGTCCGCTTCGACTTCGTGCCCGCCCACCACTGGTCCAAGCGCACCCTCACCGACACCTGCCACAGCCTCTGGGGCGGCTGGGTCCTCACCGACCGCGACGGACAACGCCTCTACTTCGCCGGGGACACCGGCTACGGCCACTGGTTCTCCCGCATCGGCCGCCGCTACCCCGGAATCGACCTGGCCCTCATGCCCATCGGCGCCTACGACCCCCGCTGGTGGCTCAGCGACGTCCACTGCGACCCGGAGGAGGCAGTCCAGGCCACCCAGGACCTGGGCGCCCGAAGAATGGCCCCGATGCACTGGGGCACGTTCATCCTCTCGGCAGAGCCGGTCCTGGAACCGCTCACCAGGGTGCAGACGGCCTGGGAGAAGGCGGGCCTGGATCGAGAGGACCTGTGGGATCTACCGGTAGGCGGCTCAAGAGTGCTGGACTGAACTCCCTATACCAACGGCGCTACCGCGAAACCCGCCGCACCAGACTCGGAACCACGCTGATCACCACCGTCAACCCCACCGCGGCCACCACCCCCTCCCAAGGCTCCGGAAACAGGGAACCCCCCAGAATCCCGATCACCTGATACGTCAACGCCCAAGCCAGACAAGCCGGCAGGTTCCCCCGACTGAACCGCCGCAAGGGCCACTCGGCCACCAGACAGGCCAACATCACCGGCAACCGCCCGGCCGGCACCAGCCGGGACAGCACCAGCACAGCCACCCCGTGCTCGGCCAACTTCTCCCGGGACTGAGCAAGCCGCTCCTCCGGAGCACGGGCCCGAATCGCCTCCAGCCACCGCGACCCGTTCCGCGACCGCATCCCCCGCTGCCCCAGCCAGTACAGCGTCGCATCCCCCAGAAAGGCCGCCAGCGAAGCCGTGACGAACACCAGCAGCAAAGAGAACGGCGCCGTCTGATGGAACGCCACCACCGCGGCCGAACTCACCAGCGCCCCTGTAGGCACCACCGGCACCAACGCCCCGATGAGCACCAGCAGGAACAAGGACGGATACCCGATCGCCTGCTGCGTCGACTCCCGCGGCACCGTGGACGTGGAAGCAGCGGCCAGCGCCACCGCGGCGGACCATCTCACCGCGCGACCTCCAGCCGCACACTTTCCCCGTGCCCGAGCTTGTGCACGGCCACCTGCGGCGCCGCCGCGGCCGCCAGGCGTACGAACTCGTCGCCCGGCGCGTGGAATTCGTGCGGGCGCACCGCGTCCATGCCGATCGGCCAGTACGTCCCGTAGTGCACCGGCACCGCGACCCGCGGCGCCAGCCGGGCCAGCGCCCGGGCCGCCCGCCCCGCGTCCAGGTGCCCCTCGCCGAGGTACGGCCCCCAGCCGCCCACCGGGAGCAGGGCCACGTCCACCGGCCCGACCTGCTCGGCCATGCCGTCGAACAGCCCCGTGTCCCCGGCGAAGTAGGTCCGCGCCTCGCCCTCGACGACGTATCCGAGCGCGGGGGAGCGGTGCGGGCCGACCGGCAGCCGGCGCCCGTCGTGCCGCGCGGGCACCGCCCGGACCACCAGGTCCCCGACCCGGACCGCGTCCCCCGGGCCCACCTCGGTGATCTCCAGATGCCGCAGCCGGCGCAGCCCGGGGACCGCCCGTCGTGCGCCCCGGGGCACGAGTAGGCGCGTGCCCGGGGCGAGGGCGGCCAGCGAGGGCACGTGCAGATGGTCGGCGTGCAGATGGGAGACGAGCGCCACGTCCGCGCGGTGGGCCTCGGCGGGGGGCACCGCGCCCCGGCGGCGGCGCAGATGCGCGAGCCTGCTCGCGAACAGGGGATCGGTGAGCACCCGTATGTTCGAATCCAGGAGCGTGCAGGTGGCGTGACCCCACCAGGTGATCTCCACCGGCACCTTCTTCGCCTCCTCGCGCGACTCCCCCGAAGCCTACGGGCAGGAGTAGGGTCGGCGGCGAAACCCGGAGGTGAGGGGGACGCCATGGGACAACTGCGGGGTGCCTCCGGCGGGCTCGCGCAGGTGCGGGTCACCGCCATCGCGAGCCTGACGCCTCTGGAGGAGCTGGAGGCGGACCCGTTCCTGGTCGACTCCCGCAGCCAGCACGCCATGTGTGCCCGGTGGGCGGCGGAGCGCGGCTATGTGGTCGCGCGGGAACTTCTCGTCGGCGGGCTGCGTTTCGACCATTGCGCACTGTGGGACGGCGTACGGCCCGGTGTGGACGTGTTCGTCGCACCCAGCCGGCGCGTGCTGGAGCGTGCCCTGTCCTCGGTGGAGGAGTTCACCGCCGAGTGCGCGCGGCGCGGGGTGCGGGTGGAGACGGTGGGGCGGGCCGAGCCGTCGTACGACGCGCAGATGAAGGCGCGGGTGCACCGCAGGCTGTCCATGCCGACGGCGGGCTACGACGGGCGGTGAGGGCTCGTCGCCCCGCCCGGCCGGGCTCCGTCCCGTGTGACAAGGTGGAGTGAGGCCCGGTGACCGAGCGGGCCGGGACGCGAGGTGCAGGGGGCGTGCGGGGCGTGCGGTGGCGGCGGATCGCCAGTCAGATCGGGCGGAGCGTCACGGTGTGGGCGGTCTCCACGCTCACGATGCTCGTGCTCGCCGGCCTCCTGCCCGACTTCAGGCTCCAGTCCGCCGACGGCGACAGCGCCACGCAGATAGCCGTCACCGCCGCGTGCGGGGCCGGGGCCTTCGGTCTGCTCTCGGCCGTGGTGTGGCCGCTCCTGGTACGGCTGCTGCTGCTCGTGCCCGCGTTCGTCCTCGGCCTGCTGGTCTTCTTCCTCAACGGTTCCCTGCTGCTGCTCGCCCTGCGCATCAACCCCTCCGGACGGGGCGAGGTCGCCCCGGAGACCGCCGTCATCGTGGCCGCCGTGATGTCCGCCGTCGCCTCGGCCACCGGCGCCGCCCTCGCCGTACGCGACGACGACGCCTACCGCCGCCGGCTGCTGCGGCTGGCCGACCGCCGCCGCAGAGCCGGTCCGCCGTGCGCGGCCACGCCCGGCCTGGTCTGCGTCCAGCTCGACGGCGTCGGCCACGACGTGCTGACCGATGCCGTCCGCAAGGGCCTGATGCCGACCGTCGGCCGCTGGCTGGCGACAGGTGACGGTGAGCAGGAGGCCGTTGGCGGTACGCGGGAGGCGGTCGACGGTACGCAGGAGTCCGTCGACCGTACGCGGGAGGCGGTCGACCGTATACAGCCGACCCACCGGCTCGCCCCCTGGCGTACCGACTGGTCCAGCCAGACCGGCGCCAGTCAGCTCGGCATCCTGCACGGCAGCACCTTCGACGTGCCGGCCTTCCGCTGGTACGAGAAGGACCGGGGCGAGGTGATGGTGTGCAACCGGCCGACGAGCGCCGCCGAACTGCAGCACCGCGCCATACTGCATACAGGCGACGGTGGACTGCTCACCGTCGACGGAGCCAGCCGAGGCAACCTGTTCGGCGGCGGCGCGGGCGAACAGGCCCTCGTGCTGTCCATCGCCACCCGCCGCCGCGGCCGGGACAACCGCTCCCGCGCGGGCTACTTCGCCTACTTCTCCGACCCCGCCAACGCGGTGCGCACCGCCCTGTCCTTCGTCGCCGAGGTCGCCCGCGAGATCGTCCAGTCCACCCGGGCCCGCATCCGCAGACAGCGGCCCCGCGTGAGCCGCGGCGGCCTCTACCCCTTCGTGCGCGCCTTCGCCACCGTCGTCGAACGGGACGTCGTGGTCGCCGCCGTGATGGGCGACCTGCTCGTCGGCCGCACCTCCGTCTACGCCGACCTCGTCGCCTACGACGAGGTCGCCCACCACTCCGGACCGCGCAGCCGGGACGCCGAGAAGGTCCTGCAGCGCCTGGACCGGTCCCTCGCGCTCATCGAGAAGGCCGCCGAACACGCCCCGCGCCCCTACCGGATCGTCGTCCTGTCCGACCACGGCCAGAGCCCCGGCGAGACCTTCCGCGCCCGCTACGGCCTCACCCTCACCGACCTCGTCCGCGCCGGCTGCGGACTGCCCGTGCCCCGCCGGGCCGAGCGGACGCACAGCGGCGCCGAGGCCCGCACCGCCGTCCGCGCGGCCCTGCGCCGCCCCGTGGAGGAGAAGGGCGAGCAGCACCGGCCCGCCCGGAACTCCGAGCCGATCGTGCTGGCCTCCGGCAACCTCGGCCTGGTCTCCTTCCCGGACGTGCCGCACCGCATGACCAAGGAGGAGATCGAGGCCCGCCACCCCGCCCTGCTCACCACCCTCGCCAACCACCCCGGCATCGGCTTCCTGCTGGTGCGCAGCGAGGAACACGACGGCGTGCTGCTCGGCCCGTACGGCACCGAGATCCCGCTGGCCGACCTGGACCACCAGCCCGGCCCGCTGGCCCGGTTCGGCCCCGGCGCCGCCGACGCCGTGCGCCGCACCCACTCCTTCCCGCACACCGCCGACATCATGGTCAACTCCCTCCACGACCCCGCCGACGGCGAAGTCCTCGCCTTCGAGGAGCAGATCGGCTCCCACGGCGGCCTCGGCGGCGCCCAGTCCCACCCCTTCCTGCTCTCCCCGCTCACCCTGTCCGCGCCGGACGGGGAACTGACCGGCGCCGAGGACGTGCACCACGTACTGCGCGGGTGGCTGAGCGAGCTGAACGGACCCCAGGTGCCGATCACCGAGGCGGCGGAGGAGGAGCGGGCCGCCTGAAATTCGGCTGCGCCCGAGGGGACGTACACCCACACTGTTCGAGTCGCACATCCTCGAACATCCCCAAGGAGCCTCTGCTTTGCAGGCTGCCGTCACGGTCACCCCTGCCCGTCTCCCCGAGCTGCTGCTCGGCCTCGCCACCGTCCGGCCCGTTTTCGTCTGGGGCGCCCCCGGCATCGGAAAGTCCTCCCTGGTACGGGAGTTCGCCGCCTCGCTCGGACTGGAGTGCGTGAGCCTGCTCGGCACCCAGCTCGCCCCCGAGGACCTGATCGGTGTGCCGCAGATCCGCGACGGGCGCTCCGTCTTCTGCCCGCCGGAGACCATCGCCCGGGACGAGCCGTACTGCCTGTTCCTGGACGAGCTGAACGCGGCCACCCCGGACGTGCAGAAGGCCTTCTACTCGCTCATCCTCGACCGCCGCATCGGCAGCTACGAGCTGCCCGAGGGATCCATCGTCATCGGCGCCGGCAACCGCGCCACCGACAACGCCCTCGCCCGGCCCATCGCCTCCGCCCTGGTCAACCGGCTCGCCCACGTCCATCTCGAGGCCTCCCCGAAGGACTGGCTCGCCTGGGCCGCGGGCCACGGCATCCACCCGTGGATCCTGGACCACCTCACCGACCGGCCCGACCACCTGTGGTCCAAGCCGCCGAAGACCGAGGAGCCCTTTTCCACGCCCCGCTCCTGGCACATGCTCTCCGACGCCCTGCACTCCTTCGGAGACGACCTCGACGAGCCCACCCTGAGCGTCCTCGCGCACGGCACCCTCACCCCCACGCACGCCACCGCCTTCTGCGGCTACGTCAAGATCGTCCGCAGCCGGTTCGGCATCGAGGCGATCCTCAAGGGCGACGCCCGCTGGCCGCACCGCCTGGAGGACCGCGACCTGCTGTACTACCTCGCCGAGTCCTTCCGCGGCCGCCTGGTCAAGGAGCTGCCGGTCAGCAAGGAGCACATGTCGGCCAACGGCCGGCAGACCGCCTACCGCGCCAAGTCCCTGCTGGTGCAGCTCGCCGAGATCTCCGTCGAGGTCGCCCAGAGCGTCATCGCCTCCGACGCCGACGGCAACCCCGTCCTGCCCGGCTGGTTCCTCATCGAGGCCGCCCGGGACATGCCCCGGCTGGTCGAGGCCCGGCGATGAGCAGCCGCGGCGCGAAGACCAAGAAGAAGCCGGATCCGGCCGCCGAGGACTGCGCCAAGGGTGTCCAGCTGGTGTGGGCCAACCCGGCGCTCGCCGCGATCGAGGCCGACCTGTGCCGCCGTGAGGACTGCTCCGCCTCGCCCCGCCAGGGCCTGGTCCGCATCGACTCCGGCGGCCGCGTCCACCTGCACCCCACCCGCCGGGCGGAGCCCGACGAGTGGGCCTGGGCCATCGCCCACGGCCTGATCCACCTCGGCTTCGGACACGTCCCCGCCGCCAAGGGCGAACGCGTCCAGCCGGACCGCTACGACCTCGCCGCGCGCTGCGCCGTCGTCAATCGCTTCCTGCTCACCTTCCCCGTCGGCCGCACCCCCGACGACCTCCCCGCCTCCTACCCCGACGGCGACGAGGAGCGGATCGCCGCCCGCTGGCGCCGCGACGAGCACATCCCGGCCCGGTACGAGCGCTGCGGCACGGCCGGCACCGAACCCGACCAGCTCCTCGTGCCCTGGACCGGATACCTCCAGAAGCCCCCCGACTGGCAGCTCGCCTTCGCCCACGGTCTCACCCGCACCATGGCCACCGCCATGGATCTGGCCGGCGGCCGCCGCGACTCCATGACCGGCGGCCCCACCCGGCTGCGCCCCTGGGAGCGGGCCCTGAGCTGGTTCGTCTCCTCCTACCCGCTCCTCGGTGGCATCGCGGCCGGCATCACCCTGGTCGCCGACGCCGAACTCGCCCGCGCCCACGGCATCGCCGTCGCCGCCGTCAACGCCGAGGCCGGCGAGATCTACGTCAACCCGCTGCGCACCTTCGAGGACGAGGAGTGGCGGTTCATCCTCGCCCACGAGATGCTGCACGCCGCCCTGCACCACGGCGACCGCTGCGGCACCCGCGACCCCTACCTGTTCAACGTCGCCTGCGACTACGTCATCAACGGCTGGCTCGCCGAGATGCAGGTCGGCACCATGCCCGACGGACTGCTGCACGACCCGCAGCTGGCGGGTCTGTCCGCCGAGGAGGTCTACGACCGGATCGCCGGCGACCTGCGCCGCATGCGCCGGCTCGCCACCCTGCGCGGCAAGGGCCTCGGCGACGTCCTCGGCGCCCCGCTCGGCCCGCCCGGCGCTCCCGTCGACCTGGACGAGTTCTACCGCCGCGGCCTGGTCCGGGGCCTGGATCTGCACCAGGGGCAGGAACGGGGCTTCCTGCCCGGCGGGCTGGTCGAGGAGATCCGCGCGCTCAGCCACCCGCCGCTGCCCTGGGACGCCCGACTGGCCCGCTGGTTCGACGAGTTCGTGCCGAGCCCGCAGCCGGTCCGGTCCTACGCCCGTCCCTCGCGCCGCCAGTCCGCCACCCCCGACATCCCCCGCGCGGGCCGCTACTTCCCGCCCGAGGAGATCGCCCGCTGCACCTTCGGTGTCGTCCTCGACACCTCCGGCTCCATGGACCGCACCCTGCTCGGCAAGGCCCTCGGCGCCATCGCCTCCTACGCCGAGGCCCGCGACGTACCGGCCGCCCGCGTGGTGTTCTGCGACGCCGCCCCGCACGACGCGGGCTATGTACCGGTCACCGAGATCGCCGGCCGGGTACGGGTGCACGGGCGCGGCGGTACGGTCCTGCAGCCCGGTATCGACCTGCTGCACCGCGCCGACGACTTCCCGCCGGGCGCACCGGTGCTGGTGATCACCGACGGCTGGTGCGACGTGCTGCGGGTTCGGCGCGAGCACGCCTATCTGATCCCGCAGGGTGGTCGCCTTCCGTTCACCCCGCGTGGCCCGGTCTTCAGGGTGCGGTGAGCCCGGATGTGATCGGATGGGGAACGCAGGAACCCGCACACGGGACCCACACGCGAAAGGAACCACCGTGGCCACCACGCGCACCGCACACACCGTCTGGGAAGGCGACCTGCTCCACGGCAAGGGCGACATCACCTTCGACTCCTCCGGCATCGCGGGTCAGCCGGTGACGTGGGCCTCGCGCTCCCAGGAGGCGAACGGCAAGACCAGCCCGGAGGAGCTGATCGCGGCCGCCCACTCCAGCTGCTTCTCCATGGCGCTCTCGCACGCCCTGGCCGGCGCCGGCACCCCGCCCACCCGCCTGGAGACCAACGCCGACGTCACCTTCCAGCCCGGCGAGGGCATCACCGGCATCCACCTCACCGTCCGCGGCGAGGTGCCGGGCCTGGACGCGGAGGGCTTCGCCTCGGCGGCCGAGGACGCCAAGAAGAACTGCCCGGTCAGCCAGGCCCTGACCGGTACGACCATCACCCTGACGGCCGAGCTGGCCTGACCGCCGTACGACCTCCACGATGCCGCGCTCCCCCGCAGGGGCGCGGCATCGCCGTTTCCGGGTATTCGTCCATTGACAGCGCCGTACGCGCGCTTTGTGCTGGAAGGGTGCGAGGCGCCCTGGCGGAAGGGAACGGACCATGGCACGTGCGGTCGGGATCGATCTCGGGACGACGAACTCGGTGGTGGCCGTCCTGGAGGGCGGCGAGCCCACCGTCGTCACCAACGCGGAGGGCGCGCGGACGACCCCCTCCGTGGTGGCGTTCGCGAAGAACGGCGAGGTGCTGGTCGGCGAGGTCGCCAAACGGCAGGCCGTGACGAACGTGGAGCGCACCGCCCGCTCGGTGAAGCGGCACATGGGCGACGGGGGCTGGCGCTTCCCCGAGCAGGGCACGGTGGACGGCGCCCGGCTGCGCGCCCAGGAGCTGTCGGCGCGGGTGCTGCAGAAGCTGAAGCGGGACGCGGAGGCCTACCTCGGCGAGGACGTCACGGACGCGGTGATCACCGTACCCGCGTACTTCGACGACGCCCAGCGGCAGGCGACCAAGGAGGCCGGGGAGATCGCCGGCCTGAAGGTGCTGCGGATCATCAACGAGCCCACGGCCGCCGCCCTCGCCTACGGCCTGGACCGCGGCGAGGAGCAGACCGTGCTCGTCTTCGACCTGGGCGGCGGCACCTTCGACGTGTCCCTGCTGGAGATCGGCGACGGCGTCATCGAGGTGAAGGCCACCAACGGCGACACCCACCTCGGCGGCGACGACTGGGACCAGCGGGTCGTCGACCACCTGGTCAAGCGGTTCAAGGGGCAGTACGGCATCGACCTCGGCGGCGACAAGATGGCGGTGCAGCGGCTGCGCGAGGCCGCGGAGAAGGCCAAGATCGAGCTGTCCTCGTCCTCGGAGACCTCGATCAACCTGCCCTACATCACCGCCTCCGCCGAGGGCCCGCTGCACCTGGAGGAGAAGCTGACCCGCGCCCAGTTCCAGGAACTGACCGCGGACCTGCTGGACCGCTGCAAGACCCCCTTCCACCAGGCGGTCAAGGACGCCAACCTGAAGCTCTCCGCCATCGACCACGTCATCCTCGTCGGCGGCTCGACCCGGATGCCCGCGGTCACCGAACTGGTCAAGGAGCTGACCGGCAAGGACCCGCACAAGGGCGTCAACCCCGACGAGGTGGTGGCGGTCGGCGCCACCCTCCAGGCGGGCGTGCTCCGCGGCGACGTCAAGGACGTCCTCCTCCTGGACGTCACCCCGCTGTCCCTGGGCATCGAGACCAAGGGCGGCATCATGACCAAGCTGATCGAGCGGAACACCACGATCCCGACCCGCCGTTCGGAGATCTTCACCACCGCCACCGACAACCAGCCCTCGGTCGGCATCCAGGTGTACCAGGGCGAACGCGAGATCGCCGCCTACAACAAGAAGCTCGGCGTCTTCGACCTCACCGGCCTGCCGCCCGCCCCGCGCGGCGTCCCGCAGATCGAGGTGGCCTTCGACATCGACGCCAACGGCATCATGCACGTCTCCGCGAAGGACCTCGCGACCGGACGGGAACAGAAGATGACCGTCACCGGCGGCTCCGCGCTCCCCAAGGACGACATCGACCGCATGATGCGGGAGGCCGAGCAGTACGCCGAGGACGACCGGCAGCGCAAGGAGGCCGCCGAGACCCGCAACCAGGCCGAGCAACTCGTCTACCAGACCGAGAAGTTCATCCGCGACAACCAGGACCGCGTGCCCGCCGACACCCGCACCGAGGTCGAGGAGGCGGCCACGGAACTCAAGACCCTGCTGGAGCAGAACGCCGACACGGCCGCCCTGCGCACGGGAGTCGAGAAACTCGCCACGGTCAGCCAGAAGATGGGGCAGGCCATGTACGCCCAGGCCCAGCCCTCGGCCTCCGCCGGTTCGGCCGGTTCGGCCGGTTCCGCCGAGGAACAGAGCACCGGGACCGACGAAGAAGGCGTGGTGGACGCGGAGATCGTCGACGACGAACGGGACACGAAGGGCGGCGCCGCCTAGTTGTCGCGCCCGCGCCCGCTACCGCAAAGCCCGTACAGCAGTGATGCTGGTGTTGCTGGTCGGCAGAGACGTGCGGGACAGTCAGGGAGGGGACGCATGCGCGCGACCGTGCTGGACGTGGTGCGGGACGTCGTGGACCAACGGGCGCCGGACGAGCGTCCGTTGGTCGACGATCTGACGGGGATGGACTACGGGCTCGTCGTACGGCGGCTGCGACAGGCGAACGACGGAAGGGGCGGTGACCCCCTCGGCTTCGGCCTTTCCGAGGTCACGGCATTCGTCACGCCTGTCGTGCTGCTGGCGGTCGACGAGGCCTGCCGGGCCGCGGTGGCGGAGGCGACCGGCCGCCTGCTGTCCCGCGCCCTGGGCCGCCTGCGCCCGCCGAGCCGCCGCCCGACCGCCCCGCCCGAGGTCCCGGACCTCGACCGGGACCAACTGGCGGCCGTACGACACCGGGTGCGCACGGAGGCGGTACGCCGCGGGCTCCCCGAGCCGGACGCGGAGGCCCTGGCGGACAGCGTGGTCGCGAGGCTGGCGCTGGCCGGAACGGAGGGCGCCGAACCGGCGGAGGGCGCTGAGCAGGCGGGGGGCTCCGAACCGGCGGAGCGCTCCGAACAGGACGGAGCCTCGGCGACATGAGCGGGGCCACTCAGACCCCGGCGTCTCGCCCGGATCCCGAGTCCGCCCCGCCCCCTCCCGCCGGCCCCGACCCCGGCGCACTGCCCGCGGGCACCACCCTGCGCTTCCTCGTGCTGGTCGTCGCCATGGTGGTGGCCATGGTCGAGATGCTGAGCGGCATTCTGCGGCCGCTGCCGTACCAGGACGTGCAGTTGGTGTGCGACTTCGCCGCCGGGTTCGACCCCGGGGGCAAGCTGATCGACGAGCTGGTGCGGGACCCGGCGCAGGCCCAGGCGGTGCGGGCGTGCGCCGAGGGTGCGCCGGCGGTCCCGCGCTGGTACGGGCTGGCCGGGACCGGCACCGTGCTGCTGGCGGCCGTTGGGCTGTATCTGCTGCTGCCGCGCTGGAAGCGGAGCCGACGCGGCGTGGAGCCGCTGCACACACGGGACCCGCAGGGCGAGGTGCGGGCCGAGGTCGTACGGCTCGCACAGCGTGCCGGGGTGCGGTCCCTGCCCGACCTCGTGGTCGACCGGCTCGCCCTCGATCCCGGCGCGGTCGTCCACGGCCGGGCCGGCCGCCGCACGCTCTGTCTGAACAGCGGCCTGCTGCACGCCCGTCGCGTGGACTCCGCCCGCTTCGAGGCCGTGGTCCTGCACGAACTGGCCCACCTCCGCCACCGGGACGTGGACATCGCCTACGCGGTGACGGCACTGTGGCGGGTCTTCCTGGCGCTGGTCGTCGTCCCGTACACGCTCCTGATCGGCGGGAGCCTGGTCGCGGCGCAGTTCTTCCATGTGTTCCTGGGCGCCGACGAGGTCTTCTGGCCGGCCAGCCGGCCGGCCACGATCAAGGCGATCGCCGTCGCCGCGTTCCTGTTCCTGCTGGTCGTCCTGGCCCGCGCCGACACCCTGCGCCACCGTGAGCTGTACGCCGACCGGGGCGCGGTCGCCCTGGGCGCCGACCCGGCCGTCTGGGCGGCGCAGGCCGAACGGCGTACCCAGGACCGCTCGGCGACCCGGGCCGTCACCTCGCTGTGGCGCAGCCACCCCTCCTGGGCCGAGCGGTGGCAGTCGCTGCGCAACCCGGCGGGGTTGTTCACGCTGACGGACGTGCCGCTGTTCCTGCTCGGCGTGGTCACGCTCGTCACCGGGAACGCGCTGGCGGCGGTGTGGAACAGGGACGCGGCCGCCTGGATCGTCGGGTCTCTCGCCGCGTGCGTGCTGACGGTCGCGGTCTGGCGGGCGGTCCTGTACGCCGTCCACGCCCAGGCGCCCGGACCCAGGGGCATGCGGGCGGGGCTCGCCCTCGGGCTCGGCCTGGTCTGCGGGGAGCTGCTGTCCGGGCCGACCGTACAGCCAGGCTGGTGGCCCGAGCACGTGGAACCGCTCCTCTTCCCGCTCCTCGGCTCCGTCGTCTTCGTCGCCTGGCTCGCCCAGTGCGTCCGGCTGCACCTGCGGGCCGCACCGAGCGGGCGTGCCGTGCCGCGCCGGGCCGTCCTCGGCACGGCCGTCGCCGGGTCCGTCGTGGCGGCTGCGGGGCTGGACTGGTGGCTGCACGAGGGCCAGCTGTGGATGACGGGGGACATCTTCGCGGCCGGCGGCATGTCGGAACTGGCCCGGGACTCCTTCCCGGGCCCCTGGGACAGCTTCGCCCCGTACGCGTCCGTGCTGCCCTGGATCGGCTCGGTGCTGATCAGCCTGGCCATCGCGGGCGCGTCCCCGACGAACGCCGCCGCCGCGGTGGCGCTGTGGGCGTATCCGGCAGTGCTGCTGTTACGGCGGCCGAGGACGGAGGGGCTGCGCTCCACCGTCCTCGCCGGGCTGGCCGGAGGCGTCGCGGGCGTCGCCGCCGTGGCGGCGGTGATGGCGTACGTCCACTCCTGGCGCCCTCCGCTGGAGGAACGGACCCTCGCCTACGGAGTGGTCTACCTGTGGTGGCGGGTGGTCGCCCTGTGGGCCGGGGTGGTGGGCACGGCGGCCGTGGTCGCCGCGACCACCCGCACCCACCGCCTGCCCCGTGCCCTGACGGCGGCGGCCATCGCGCAGGTCGTCGTGCTGGCCGGACAGTTCGTCCTCCAGGCCGCCGACGGCTGCCTCGGCCCGCTGCGGGTCATGGGCGACACCTGCCACGTGCTGCCCGACGCCTCCTGGACACTGACCGAGCTGCTCGCCCAACCGGTGACACCGGCCTTCTTCGGAGCCGCCCTCGCCGCGACCGCCGCAGCCCAACTGCCCCGCGCGGAGTGCGAGTCGGTGTCCTCGGGCGCCGTACGACGCTCCTGGCCGGCCCGGACCGTGGTGGCCGTCGCGGGGGTGGCCGGGATCGTCCTCACGGCCGTCGTCACGAACCCGATGCCGGGCGACGGCAGCACGCCCTCGGCCGTGCCGGCCCGCCCCGAACCGGCCGGCACCGCCGAAAAGGTGCGCGACTTCCAGCTCCTGGCCTGGTTCAAGGTGGGCGGCCAGTCCGACATCGTGGCGCTGGCCAACCGGTACGACGAATTCGCGAAGTGGTTCAAGGGTGTGAACGCCGACAAGGGGTCCTTCGACGGCGACACCCTTCACCCCCTGTGCGACGACCTGGCTCGCGACACGGCCACCGCCCGCCGCCATCTACGGGTGCCCGACCCCGGCCTGGACCGGAAGTGGTCCACCCTGCTGGACCGCGGCGGGGACGCGGCCGGGGAGTGCAAGGCGGTCCTCGACGGCTCGGGGGACGACGTCGATCGCAACACCAGGATGCTGCAGCAGCTCGTCGCAGCCTTCAAACAGGCACAGGTGACCCTGCCGCCCCTGACGGACCGTGTCTCCGCCGCGCTGAAAAGGTGGCCGGAGTGGAAGGCCGCTTGACCGGTCCCGGGTCAGCTGCCCAGCCGCTCCCAGCCCCGCCGCTCCGGCCGCGGCCCGAGCTGTTTCGGATCCCGTGTCCGGTAGACGATGTACGGCCGGAACAGGTACGGCACCGGTGCGCTGAACATGTGCACCAGCCGGCTGTACGGCACGAACGCGATCAGCAGCATGCCGATCACCGCGTGCACCTGGTACAGCACGGGCACGCCCGCCATCAGCTGCGTCCTCGGCCGGAGCGTGAACAGGCTGCGCGCCCAGGGGGCGATCGTCTCCCGGTAGTTGTAGCCGTCGCCGGAGGGGTGGGTGAGCTTGGCGGTCATGCCCAGCACGATCGCCGCGAGCAGGACGACGTACATCACCTTGTCGTTGGCCGTGGTGGCCCGGAACACGGGGGAGCGGGTCCGTCGACGGTATACGAGCAACAGGATCCCGAGGACCGTCAGCACTCCGGCCGCCGTCCCGCCGTACAGCGAGAACAGGTGGTAGGTGTGCTCGCTCACGCCCAGCGCGTGCGTCCAGGACATCGGCACGAACAGGCCCACCAGATGCCCGGCCAGCACGAACAGGATGCCGTAGTGGAAGCAGGGGGAGGCGATGCTCAGCAGTCTCGACTCGTACACCTGCGACGAGCGCGTGGTCCAGCCGTACTTGTCGTAGCGGTAGCGCCAGACGAGGCCGGCGACCAGGAGGGCGAAGGCGATGTAGGGCAGGGCGCCCCACAGGAGTGTGGTCATGAGCGCACCCCGGTGTATACGGTCGGCAGTGTGGCGCATACCGCATCCAGGACGACCGCATACGGTGTGCCGTGGTCGGTCAGCCGGGACCGCAGCTGCTCCAGAGCGTCGCGGTACTCGGTCAGCAGATCGGTGTTGCCGGTGCGGGCGGTGAACTCCAGCACCGCCGGCAGGAAGTCCGGCAGCTCCTCGCCGCTGAACTCCAGGCCGTGCTCCCGGTAGACCTCCTTGAAGCGGACCAGTGACATGCCCCGCCGCCGGGTGTCGCCGTCCGACCACCAGCTCAGATACAGGCTGTGCCGGTTCCTGAAGTCGAAGACCTGCACATAGTGCTCGGCCAGCTCCTGCGGCTCGCTGACCGCCGCGTGGTCGGTGAACGTCCGCAGCTGCGGGGCGGCTTCGCGCAGCAGCGGCAGCCGGGCGAAGAAGTCGTCGTCCGGGTAGGTCAGGCAGAGCGCCGCCGCCTGGTACAGCACCGCGTCCGAGGGCATCAGGTCTCCTAGGCGTCGTCCGCGTGGTCGGAGGTCTGCCGCTTGCGCAGCAGATGGAAGTTCTCGACGGACACCAGCGGCAGCTGTCTGCGGCCGGAGTCCTGCCCGAAGGGGCCGTCGCCGCCCATGCCCGGGCCGCCGTCGTAGTCGAGGCTGCACCCCGCGGGCAGTGCCGACTCCTCCAGCCGGCGGGCGTCGCCGACGGCGGCGGTCGGGATGACGTACCGCTCCTCGTACTTGGCGATGGCCAGCAGCCGGTACATCTCCTCGATCTCGTGCGGCCGCATCCCGACCGCGGACGCGATCGCCGGGTCCGGTACGTCACCGAGGTTGAGCGCGCGCATGTGGGAGCGCATCGCGGCGAGCTTGTCCAGCGAGGCCCGCACCGGCCCGGTGTCGCCCGCCGTGAACATCTCCGCCAGGTACTCCAGCGGGATGCGCAGCGTGTCGATCGCGCCGAACAGGTTCAGCGCGTCCTCCCCGTCGTGCCCGGTCCCGGTCAGCGCGTCCACCACCGGCGACAGCGGCGGGATGTACCAGACCATCGGCATGGTCCGGTACTCGGGATGCAGCGGCAGCGCCACCCGGTACCTGCTGATCAGCGCGTGCACGGGGGAGCGGCGGGCGGCCTCGATCCAGTCGTGCGGGATGCCCGCCCGCTCGCAGGCCTGCCGCACCGCGGGGTCCTCCGGGTCGAGGAAGACGCCCAACTGGGCCTCGTACAGATCCTTTTCCTCGCGCACGGAAGCGGCCGCGGTCACCCGGTCGGCGTCGTAGAGGATCACGCCCAGGTAGCGCAGCCGGCCCACGCAGGTCTCGGAGCAGACCGTCGGCAGGCCGACCTCGATCCGCGGATAGCACAGGGTGCACTTCTCGGCCTTGCCGGTGGCGTGGTTGAAGTACACCTTCTTGTACGGGCATCCGGTCACGCACATCCGCCAGCCCCGGCACTGGTCCTGGTCGACCAGCACGATGCCGTCCTCGGCCCGCTTGTACATCGCCCCCGACGGGCAGGAGGCCACGCACGAGGGGTTGAGGCAGTGCTCGCAGATCCGCGGCAGATAGAACATGAAGGTCTGCTCGAACGCGAACTTCACCTTCTCCGAGGCCTGTTGGCGGGTGCGCTCGACCATCGGGTCGAGGTCGCCGTAGGCCGGGGCGCCCGCAAGGTTGTCGTCCCAGTTCGAGGACCACCCGATCTTCATCGGCTTGCCGTCGAGGGACGACACCGGCCGGGCGACCGGGTAGTCGTCGCCGAGTGGGGCGTCGGTGAGGTTCCGGTAGTCGTACGTCCAGGGCTCGTAGTAGTCCTTGATCTCCGGCAGTTTGGGGTTGGAGAAGATCCCGGCGAGCTTGTGCAGCCGGCCGCCCGCCTTGAGCTTCAGGGCTCCGCGACGGTTCAGCTCCCAGCCGCCGCGCCACTTCTCCTGGTCCTCGTAGCGGCGCGGATAGCCCTGCCCGGGCCGGGTCTCGACGTTGTTGAACCAGACGTACTCCATGCCCCGCCGGTTGGTCCACGTCTGCTTGCAGGTGACCGAACAGGTGTGGCAGCCGATGCACTTGTCGAGGTTCATGACCATCGCGATCTGGGCCATCGGGCGCATCAGTACTCGACCTCCTGGCTGCGGCGGCGGATCACCGTCACCTCGTCACGCTGGTTGCCCGTCGGGCCCAGGTAGTTGAAGGCCCAGGACAGCTGGGCGTAGCCGCCGATCAGATGGGACGGTTTGAGGATCAGCCGGGTCAGCGTGTTGTGGATGCCGCCGCGCATTCCGGTGGTCTCCGTCTTCGGCACGTTCACCGTGCGCTCCTGTGCGTGGTGCATGTAGACGGTGCCGGCCGGCATCCGGTGCGAGACGACCGCGCGGGCGACGACCACGCCGTTGCGGTTGACCGCCTCGACCCAGTCGTTGTCCTGCACTCCGATCGCGTCCGCGTCCTGCGGGGACATCCAGATGTTCTGGCCGCCCCGGGAGAGGGCCAGCATGAACAGGTTGTCCTGGTACTCGGAGTGGATGGACCACTTGTTGTGCGGGGTGAGGTAACGGACCGTCACTTCCCGCTGTCCGTCCGGTCCGAGGCGTGGTTCGCCGAAGAGCCGGTTCATGTCCAGCGGCGGCCGGTACACCGGCAGCGCCTCGCCGAGTTCGTGGATCCAGTCGTGGTCGAGGAAGAAGTGCTGGCGGCCGGTGAGGGTGTGCCACGGCTTGCTGTGCTCGGTGTTCAGCGTGAACGCGGTGTACCGTCGCCCGCCCGACTCGCTGCCGGACCACTCCGGCGAGGTGATCACCGGCACCGGCGCCGCCTGCGTGTCGGCGTAGGTGATCCGCTTGCCCTCGTGCTCGGCGGCCAGATGCGCCATCTCCTGCCCGGTGCGCTGCTCCAGCGTGTGGAACCCCTGGGTGGCCAGGCGCCCGTTGGTGGTGCCGGACAGGGCCAGAATGGTGTTCGCGGCCTTCACGGCGGTGTCGAGCGACGGACGCCCCTGGTAGCCGACGCCGTTCAACTGCCGCAGATGCTCGACCTCTTCGTCCGGCCGCAGGGCGATCCCCTTGGCGGGCAGCCCGAGTTCCTCCACCAGCGGGCCGAGCGCGGCGAACTCGGCGCCGATCGCCGTGTAGTCCCGCTCCACGACGGTGAGGTGGGGCAGGGTCTGCCCGGGCACGGGGTCGCACTCCCCGCGCTTCCAGTCCAGGACCACCCCGCCGGGCTGGGCGGTCTCGCCCGGGGTGTCGTGCTGGAGCGGGGTCGCCACCAGGTCCCTGCGGACGCCCAGGTGGTCCACGGCCAGCTCGCTCAGCTTCTCGGCGAGGGCCTTGAAGGTGTCGAAGTCGGTGCGGGCCTGCCAGGGCGGGTCCACGGCCGGGGTGAAGGAGTGCACATAGGGGTGCATGTCGGTGGAGGAGAGGTCGTGCTTCTCGTACCAGGTGGCAGCGGGCAGCACCACGTCCGACAGCAGGGTGGAGGAGGTCTGCCGGAAGTCCAGCGACAGCAGCAGGTCGAGCTTGCCCTCGGGTGCCTCCTCCCGCCAGACGACGTCCCGGGGCCGTTCGCCGGGCGCGGCCTGTTCGGCGCGCAGCGAGGAGTGGGTGCCGAGCAGATGCTTCGTGAAGTACTCGGCGCCCTTCGCGGACGAGCCCAGCAGGTTGGCCCGCCACAGGGTGAGCACGCGCGGCCAGTTCTCCGGTGCGTCCGGGTCCTCGCAGGCGAACTTCAGGGTTCCCGCCCGGAGTTCGGCCACCGTCTTCGCCACCGGGTCGCCGAACACCTCGGCCAGCTCGAGTGGGTTGCGGTCGAAGGTCGGATACGACGGCATCCAGCCCACGCGGGCGGACAGGGCGAGACAGTCGGCCCCCGTCATCCCCGCGAACCGGCCCTCACCGAGCGGCGAGGCCAGCACGTCGGCGCCGAAACGGTCGTAGCGCCACTGGTCGGTGTTGAGGAACCAGTACCCGGTGCCGATCATCTGCCGTGGCGGCCGCGCCCAGTCGGAGGCGGCGGCCAGCGTCGCCCAGCCCGTCACCGGACGGCACTTCTCCTGGCCGACGTAGTGCGCCCAGCCGCCGCCGTTGCGGCCCTGGCAGCCGGTGAGCTGGAGCAGGGCGAGGAAGGCGCGGTAGATCGTCTCGGAGTGGAACCAGTGGTTGGTGCCGGCGCCCATCAGGATCATGCAGCGGCCTTTGGACCGCTCGGCGGTCCGCGCGAACTCGCGGGCGATCTTCACGCACTGGGCGGCCGGGACGGAGGTGTGCCGCTCCTGCCAGGCGGGCGTCGCCGGGGAGCGTGCGTCCTCGTAGGAGGCGGGCCAGCCGCCCGGCATACCGGGCCGCCACACCCCGTACTGTGCCAGCAGTAGATCGTAGACAGTCGTCACGAGCGGGCCGTCCGCGCCGCCCAGCCGGGTCGCCGGCACGCTGCGCCGCAGTACGTCCCCACGCCCCTGCCCGTGCTCCCCGCCCTCGGTGTCGAACCGCGGCAGCAGCACCTCGACGTGGGCCGCGATCTCACTGCCGTAGAGACTCAACTCAGGTTCGAAAGCGCCGAGTTCGAGATTCCACTTCCCCATGCCGGACTCGGTCCAGCGGAAGCCCAGGGAGCCGTTCGGGACGACCGCGCGGCCACTCGCCCGGTCCAGGACGACCGTCTTCCACTGAGCGCCCTCGCCGGCCTGTCCGATGTCGCCGGCGCGCAGGAACTTGTCCGGTACGTACGCCCCGTCCCGCTCGCGCAGTGTCACCAGGAACGGCAGGTCGGTGAACTTCCGTACGTAGTCCGCGAAGAACGGTGTCTCCCGGTCGACGAAGAACTCCTTGAGGATCACGTGTCCCATGGCGAGCGCCAGCGCGCCGTCGGTGCCGGGGTGCGGGTGCAGCCACTCGTCGGCGAACTTGGCGTTGTCCGCGTAGTCCGGCGCCACCACCACGACCTTCTGGCCGCGGTAGCGGGCCTCCGCCATCCAGTGCGCGTCCGGGGTCCGCGTCACCGGCACGTTGGAGCCCCACATGATCAGGTAGGCGGCGTCCCACCAGTCGCCCGACTCCGGTACGTCCGTCTGGTCGCCGAAGACCTGCGGGGAGGCCACCGGCAGGTCCGCGTACCAGTCGTAGAACGACAGCATCGGCGCGCCGATCAGGGAGTGGTAGCGGGCGCCGGCCGCGTGCGACACCATCGACATCGCCGGGATCGGGGAGAACCCGGCGATGCGGTCGGGCCCGTACGCCTTGATGGTGTGGACCTGGGCGGCCGCGACGATCTCCACGGCCTCGTCCCAACTCGCCCGCACCAGGCCGCCCTTGCCGCGCGCCCGCTGGTAACGGCGCCGCCGCTCCGGGTCGTTCTGCAGGTCCGCCCACGCCAGCACCGGGTCGCCGAGCCGCTGCTTCGCCTCCCGGTACAACTCCAGCAGCACGCCCCGGACGTAGGGGTAGCGCACCCGGGTGGGGGAGTAGGTGTACCAGGAGAACGCGGCGCCGCGCGGGCAGCCGCGCGGCTCGTACTCGGGGCGGTCCGGGCCCACCGACGGATAGTCCGTCTCCTGCGTCTCCCAGGTGATGATCCCGTCCTTGACGTACACCTTCCACCGGCAGGAGCCGGTGCAGTTCACCCCGTGGGTGGAGTGCACCACCTTGTCGTGGCTCCAGCGGTCCCGGTAGAAGGCGTCCGCCTCCCGGCCGCCGGTCAGCGTCACGCTGTGCAGGTCGGGCGCCGGCGTGCCCGGCCGGAAGAACCGCCCGGTGCCCAGCAGTACAGCGCCGGGCTCCCTGGGTGGTTGCTGCGTGTCCGTCACGTGCGCTCCCTTGCTCACCCCATGGTTCAGAACCTAGGGGCGGGCAGGGATACGCACCTGTTCAGACCGCCGTACGGGTCACCGGGCGCGGGCGGGCACCCGTCCGGGTCAGGGCTTGCGCGCCACCCCCGCGTACACGGGCACGACACCCTCCGCCTGGGCCGCCACGTCCTCCGGCTCCGGACGCCACCCGTGCACGGGGATCACCCCCGGACCGAGGAGTTCCAGGCCGTCGAAGAACCGCCGGAACTCGGGCAGCGTGCGCGGGTGGAAGGGCGTGCCGCTCCTGCGGAACAGCTCGGCGGCCCGGGCCACCCCGTCCGGGCTGAGGTCCTGCGTGACCTGGGACAGGATCAGGAAGCTGCCCGGCGCGAGCCGCGCGACATAGCGCTCGACCAGGCCGTACACGTCGTCGTCGGCATCGGCCCCGTCGCCCAGGTAGTGGGTCAGTGCGACCAGGGACAGCGCCACCGGCCGGCCGAGGTCGAGGCTCTCCCCGGCCCGCGCGAGGATCGTCTCGGGGTCCCGGGCATCGGCGTGCAGGTACTCCGTGCGGCCCTCGGCGGAGCCGCGCAGCAGCGCCTCGGCGTGCCGCAGCACGATCGGGTCGTTGTCCGCGTACACCACCCTGGACTCCGGGGCCGCCTCCTGCGCCACCTGGTGCAGGTTGGGCTCGGTGGGGATGCCGGTGCCGATGTCCAGGAACTGCCGTATCCCCGCCCCGGCCGCCGCCCGCACGGCGCGGTGCATGAACCGGCGGTTGGCACGCGCCCCGCGCACCGCCGTGCCGTCCGCGGCCAGGATCTTCCGGGCCAGCTCCTCGTCCACCGGGTAGTTGTCCTTGCCGCCCAGCCACCAGTCGTACACCCGTGCCGGGTGCGGCCTGCTGGTGTCGATCGCGGTGGGCGGCGCGGCGTCGGGTCCGGTCATGCGGTGTGTGCTCCTCGGCTGGTCACGGGGCGGTCGGAGGTCTCACCTGGCGGTCAGGGGTCATCGGGTTGTCGGAGGTCTCACCGGGGGTCAGAGGCTCCCGCGGTACTCCCGCAGCAGCTTCATCGTGCGCTGCGCGGAGGCGGCCCGGGCCGTCATGTGGTCCAGCACCTCCAGATGCGCCGAGACCTCCTGCCGGGAGTCCAGGTACAGGGCGCCGGTCAGGTACTCGGTGAACACCATGTCCGGGAGCTCCGGCTCGGCGAACCGGAACAGCGTGAACGGGGCGTACGTCCCCGGGTGCGGGCCGGCCGCGAACTCGGCGAGCTGAAGCGTGACCCGGTCCCGCTCGGCGTACTCCAGCAGCCGGTCCAGCTGGTCGCGCATCACCTCGGGCCGGATGCTCACCGGGCGCCGCAGCACCGTCTCGTCCATGATCACCCACAGATGGGGCGGATCGTCCCGCTCCAGCAGCCGCTGCCGCTCCATGCGCAGCGACACATGCCGCTCGACCGTCTCCGGGCCGGTCTGCCCTATCGTCCCGGCCTCCATCACCTCGCGCGCGTACTCCTCGGTCTGCAACAGACCGGGCACGAAGTGCGGCTCGTAGGAGCGGATGATCCGGGCGGCGCCCTCCAGGCTCACATACAGGCTGAACCAGTCGGGCAGCACGTCGTGGAACCGCTGCCACCAGCCGGGCTGGTTCGCCTCCTCGGCCAGCCGCACGAACGCGGCCGACTCCTCCTCGGGCACCCCGTAGGTGGTCAGCAGCACCTGCACGTACGGGATCTTCAGCGCGACCTCGGCCATCTCCATCCGCCGTACGGTCGCCGACGCCACCCGGAGCACCCGGGCGGCCTCCTCGCGGCTGAGGCCGGCCGCCTCCCGCAGCTCCTGCAACCGCTTGCCGAGCACCACCTGGCCCACGGTGGGCGCGGCCCGCCGCTCACTCACGCCACGCCCTCCCCTACGCGCCGAAGTATGCGCGCAGTCTGCCATGCGACGCCGTCTCGCACAGGCGGTCGAAGAGAGTCGGCTCGGGCGGGTTCGTCAACCGGCCAGCATGTGCAGGTACTTGGTGGTCGCCGGGTCCGCGGGTAGGAACGTCTCGATGGCGAGCTCGGCGACCGTGACGTCCATGGGCGTGTTGAAGGTGGAGATCGACGACACGAACGACAGGATCCGGCCGTCGTGCTCGATCTGCATCGGCAGCGCGAAGTACGGCACCGGCTCGGCCGGTTCGACGCCGGGCGCGTCCTCGGGCACCGGGTAGGCGGCCACCTCCTCGTACAGGGCACGCAGTTGGTCCGAGCGGTGCAGGGCGATCTCCCGCTCCATCTGCGCCAGCAGATGCCCGCGCCACTCCCGCAGGTTGCGGATGCGCGGGGCGAGCCCCTCCGGGTGCAGGGTCAGCCGCATCGCGTTCGGCGCCGGCGTCATCAGCTTCTCGGGGACGCCCTCCAGCAGCATCGTGATGCCCCGGTTGGCGGCCACCACGGTGTACCCGGCGTCGACCACCAGCGCCGGATACGGCTCGTACCCCTGGATCAGGCGCTCCATGCCGTCGCGCAGCGCGTCCAGCGCCGGGTCGTCCAGCGGGGTCTCCGGGTAGTGCGGGGCGTAACCGGCCGCCAGCAGCAGGGCGTTGCGCTCGCGCACCGGCACGTCCAGGTGCTCGGCCAGCCGCAGCACCATCTCCTCGCTGGGCCGGGAGCGGCCGGTCTCGATGAAACTGATGTGCCGGGCGGAGGAGTCGGCGCGCAGCGCCAGCTCCAGCTGCGAGATCCTGCGCCGCTCCCGCCAGGCGCGCAGCAGCGGGCCCACGCCCTTGTCGGCTTTATCGGCTCTGTCTGCCCTGTTGGCCTTGTCGGTCCTGTCGGCGGGGGTGGCGGCGGATGCGTGGAGGCCGGTCGCGACAATGGTCATACGGACGACCGTAGTCGAGGTGTGCGTCCGACGACCGCAACCGGGCACCGGAGTTGAGGAGCACCCGCATGAACCAGCCGTGGCAGCAGTCCTGGGAAGCCGCGGCGGTGTACCGGTCCCGGGTCCGCGGCTGTCTGCTCGGCGGAGCCGTCGGCGACGCCCTCGGCTATCCCGTCGAGTTCGCCTCCCTCGACCGGATCCGCTCCCTGCACGGCGAGCGCGGGGTCACCGGCCTGGTCCCCGGCGGGCACGGGATGGTCGGCCGGATCAGCGACGACACGCAGATGACCCTGTTCACCGTCGAGGCCCTCGTCCAGGCCCAGGCCCGGGAGCGGGAGAAGGGGATCGGCGGAGGCTGGTCCCTGCTGCTGCGTCAGGCGTACGAGCGCTGGCTCCAGACCCAGTCGAAGCCGGGCCCCGAGGAGGCCGAACCGCCGCACGGCGCAGGCCTGCTCGCCGAGGCCTGGCTGTATGCCCGCCGCGCCCCCGGCAACGCCTGCCTGTCCGGGGTCGCCCAGATGTACCACCCCGACCCCCAGCTCCCGCTCGACGGCAGGCCGGGGGAGATCAACCCGGACTCCAAGGGCTGCGGCGCGGTGATGCGCTCGGCCCCCTTCGGGCTCGTCAACCCCGCCGGCGCGGCCTTCGCCATGGCCGCCCGCGGCGCCCAGATCACCCACGGCCACCCCACCGGCTACTACGCGGCGGGCGCCCTGGCCGCGATCGTGGCCCACCTCGTCGCCGGGGACTCCCTGGAGGGCGCGGTGCTGAGCACCCTGCGGCTGCTGGGTCGGCACCCCGGCCACGAGGAGACCTCGGCCGCCCTGCGCGAGGCCCTCGACCTGGCCGCGGACGGGTCGCCGACCGCGGAGAAGGCCGAGTCCCTCGGCGCGGGCTGGGTCGCCGAG
Source organism: Streptomyces diastatochromogenes (assembly GCF_002242805.1). Taxonomy (GTDB): domain Bacteria; phylum Actinomycetota; class Actinomycetes; order Streptomycetales; family Streptomycetaceae; genus Streptomyces; species Streptomyces diastatochromogenes. The sequence goes on from NZ_MCGQ01000038.1 coordinate 74,686, forward strand.
GAAGCCCTCGCCATCGGCGTCTACTGCGCCCTGGCCGAGCCCCGCGTCAAGGACGCCCTGCTGCTGTCCGTCAACCACTCGGGTGACAGCGACTCCACCGGTTCGATCTGCGGCAACCTGCTCGGCGCCCGGCACGGCGACGTCGGCCTGCCGCACGCCTGGGTCGAGCGGGTGGAGGGGCGCGCCCGTATCGCCGCACTGGCGGACGACCTCGCGGCGGAGCGCGTACGGGGCTGACCGTGGCAGGCTGAACGCGTACCAACCCGCCCCGAAGGGAGACCGGTGATGGCCGTCGAACCGCTGTCGCAGAAGGAGATCGAGGACCGGCTGGCCGAGCTGCCCGGCTGGTCGGTGGACGGCGACCGCCTCACCCGCACCTACCGGCTCGGCTCGCACTTCGCGGCCACGGCGCTGGTCGTCCACATCGCACGCATCCAGGACGAACTGGACCACCACTCCGACCTGACCCTCGGCTACAACACCGTCTCCCTCAGCGTGAACACCCACAGCGCGGGCGGCGCCATCACCGAGAAGGACTTCGCGCTCGCCCGCAGGGTGGAGGACATCGCCCCAGGTCACGGACCACACTGAGGGGCGTGCTGAACTACGACAAGGAAGCCGACGCCTACGACGCGTCCCGCGGCGGCGAGCCGCGCGCCGAAGCCGCCACGGAAGCCGTCCTCGGCCTGATCCCCGACCGGCAGGGCCGCCTCCTCGACGTCGCCTGCGGCACCGGCATCGTCACCCGGCGCCTGGCCGCCTCCCGCCCCGGGCTGCGGGTGACGGGCGCGGACCTCGCCCCCGGCATGGCCCGCATGGCCGCGGCCCGCCTGCCCGGCGCGGTCCTGCTGGCCGACAGCCGCCGGCTGCCCTTCGCCGACGCCACCTTCGACGCAGTCACCAGCATCTGGCTGCTGCACCTGCTCTCCGACCCCGCCGACGTCCGCGCCGTCGTCGCCGAGTGCGCCCGCGTGCTGCGGCCCGGCGGGGTCTACGTCACCACCGTCGACAAGGCCGCCGCGCACGACGTCGGCAGCGACATCGACACCGTCCTGGCCCCGCGCCCCCGCCGCCCCGCCCAGGACGCCGCCGAAGCCGTCACGGCCCACGCGGCCGAGCACCGCCTGCAACCGGCCGGACAGGCCTCCTTCCCCGGCCTCGGCCAGGGCCGCAGCCCCCGCTCCACCATCGCCGACCTGCGGCGCGGCTGGTTCACCGCGCTGCAGCCCGGCGATCCGCGCATCGAGACGTTCGCCGAAGACCTGGCCCGCCTCCCCCACCAGGACCGCCCGCGCCCCGACCCCGTCTTCCGCGTGCGCGCCTTCAGGAAGCCGGCGGCCGCCTGAAGTCCATCGTCCAGTTGGTCACCCACGTCCTCTCGCCGTCCACCGAGAACGCCTGCTCCCAGCGGGCGGCGGTCGGCGAGACCCCCGACCAGACGAACCGCACCCGCACGTCCTTGCCGCGGTACGCGTCGTCGCCGTAGAACTCGCCGCGGTCGCCCTCGAAGCGGCCGGTCACGGGCGGGAAGAGCTTGCCGCTGCGGCTGGCCGACCAGTTCAGGGACCACTGTCCGGTCTCATGGTCGAAGAGCCGCAGCGTGAGCCCCTTGGCGCCCAGGTGGGGCATGTCGATCTCGTCGATGTTCGCGGCGCCGTCGAACAGCGGCCGGCAGCGGCTCGTGGCCGGGAACTCCTCCCAGTCGCTGCCGGGGTCCAGGAAGTCGGTGCGGCGGCGGTTGAGGACCTGCCACGCGCCGTGGAAGAAGTCGAAGTCGTGCGGGCTGCTCATGCGTGGTCTCCTGTGGTTCCCTCGGGCAGGCTGTCGGTCAAGTAGGCCTCCAGATCCGGGACTTCGGGGGTCAGCAGGTGCCGTACCCAGGCGTCCCGTTCGTGCCGGATCGGCGGCAGCTCCCAGACGCAGCCGATCCACGGCAGGTCCGGCCGGACGAAGTGCGCGGGATCGCGGTCCGGGCAGCCGAGCACCGGCTGGCCGGCCGCGGCTCCCCGGAAGTGCAGCACGTTGTCCCACACCCAGCTGTACGCGTTGAGGTAGGCGCCGTCGTCGCCGCCGCGGTGCAGCACCACGAACGTCGCCGGCGGAGTGCCGTCCGGCTCCGGCAGCAGCTCGGGCAGGATCGCGTACGCCGCCCGCTCCACCTCGGGCGCGATGCCCGCCGGGTCGGCGGTGACGTGGTAGCGCTTGACATGCCGTCCGGCCACCTCGATCGGCGGCGGCACGGTCAGCAGTTTCTCTCGGAAGGCCATGAACGCGACGCTAGGCCCGCTTCACTGACACCCTGTGGCAGTGAAGTCCAGCCGTCTCGTCTCGATCCTGCTCCTGCTCCAGACCCGGGGCCGGATGACCGCCGCCCAGCTCGCCGAGGAACTGGAGGTCTCCGTGCGCACCGTCTACCGCGATGTCGAGGCGCTGAGCGCGGCAGGCGTCCCGCTGTACGGCGACGCGGGCCACGCGGGCGGCTACCGCCTCCTCGACGGCTACCGCACCCGACTGACGGGTCTCACCGCCGCCGAGGCCGAGGCCCTGTTCCTGGCCGGCGCCCCCGGCCCCGCCGCCGACCTCGGACTCGGCCCGTTCCTGGCCGCCGCCCAGCTGAAGGTCCGCGCCGCCCTGCCGCCCGAACTCCGCGGCCACGCCGACCGGATCAGCGGCCGCTTCCACCTGGACGCACCCGGCTGGTACGCGGACGCCGAGGCGACGCCTCATCTGCCGGCGGTGGCCGACGCGGTGTGGACGAGCCGGGTCCTGCACGTCGTCTACCGGCGCTGGCGCGAACCCACTGACGTCGAGCGCCGCCTGGAACCGTACGGACTGGTCCTGAAAGCGGGCCGCTGGTACGTCGTCGCAGGCCCCGGGCCGCGCACCTTCCGCGTCGACCAGATCCTCGAACTCGCGCCCTCGGAGGAGGAGTTCACCCGCCCCGACGACTTCGACCTGGCCGCCTACTGGACGGCGTACCAGCGCGACTTCCGCGACCGGCTGTACCGCGCCGAGGCGGTGGTCCGGCTGGCGCCGGGTGTGACGCTGTCGAGGGCGGTCGACGCACGTACGGACGACGACGGTTGGACCCTTGCCAGGGTCCCCATCGAGTCCGTCGACCACGCCCATGGCGAGTTTCTGCGCCTGGGCGCTGACATCGAGGTGCTCCAACCGCCTGAACTGCGCGCGAGCATCGCCCGCACCGTGGCCGAACTGGCCGGAATGTACGGCAACTCGACTCGGAGCGGCGGCGACTGAGTGGGCGGAACCCGTCCGTCCTCTCTGGAGGTTCGTCACGTGCAGCACCCGCACAGGCACCGCAGACGCCGAGCCCTCCTCTCGGCAGTGACAACGGCCGCGGCCCTGGTCGCCGCCGGCCTCACCGCAGTGACCACCACCGGTACCGCCGAAGCCGCCACCGCCCGCCAGGTCGAGAAGCTCGACCGGGGCGTGGTCAGCGTCCACACCGACAGCGGCAACCTGGTCAGCTGGCGCTGGCTCGGCACCGACCCCGACAACGTCTCCTTCAACGTCTACCGCGCCGGTACGAAGGTCAACTCGGCCCCGGTCACCGGCTCCACGACCTTCTTCCACGTCGGCGCCCCCGCCCAGGCCGACTACACGGTCCGCGCGATCGTGAACGGCGCCGAGCAGCCCGACTCCGTCCACGCCATCCAGTTCCGCACCGGCTACAAGGACGTACCGATCAGCCCACCCGCAGGCGGCACCACCCCCGACGGGGCGTCGTACACCTACGAGGCCAACGACGCCTCCGTCGGCGACCTCGACGGCGACGGACAGCTGGACTTCGTCCTGAAATGGCAGCCGACCAACGCCAAGGACAACTCCCAGTCCGGCTACACCGGCGACACCTACCTGGACGGCGTCAAGCTCGACGGCACCCGCCTGTGGCGCATCGACCTGGGCCGCAACATCCGCTCCGGCGCGCACTACACGCAGTTCCAGGTGTACGACTACGACGGCGACGGCAAGGCCGAGGTCGCCATGAAGACGGCCGACGGCACGGTCGACGGCACGGGCGCGGTGATCGGCAGCGCGTCCGCCGACCACCGCAACTCCAGCGGCTACATCCTCTCCGGCCCCGAATACCTGACCATGTTCAACGGGCAGACGGGCAAGGCGATGCAGACCGTCGACTACGTCCCCGCGCGTGGCACGGTCTCCTCCTGGGGCGACTCCTACGGCAACCGCGTCGACCGCTTCCTGGCCGGGACGGCATACCTGGACGGCTCCCGCCCGTCGCTCGTCATGGCCCGCGGCTACTACACCCGTACGGTGATCGCGGCCTGGGACTGGCGGGGCGGCTCCTTCACGCGCCGCTGGACCTTCGACACCAACTCCTCCACCAACAGCGGCAAGGGCTACGACAGCCAGGGCAACCACCAGCTGTCCGTGGCCGACGTCGACGGCGACGGCAGGGACGAGATCGTGTACGGCTCGATGGCCGTGGACGACAACGGCAACGCCCTGTGGACCACGAAGAACGGCCACGGCGACGCCCTGCACGTGGGCGACCTGGACCCGTCCCGGCCCGGCCTGGAGGAGTTCAAGGTCGACGAGGACTCCTCGAAACCGTCCTCCTGGATGGCCGACGCGAAGACCGGCCAGGTCCTGTGGTCCACCGCCCCCAACGGCGACAACGGCCGGGGCGTGTCCGGGGACATCTGGGCGGGCAGCGCGGGCGCCGAGTCCTGGTCGTCGGCCGAGAGCGGCATCCGCGACCCGAAGGGCACGGTGGTCGCGAGCCGCAAACCGTCCAGCACCAACTTCCTGTCCTGGTGGGACGGCGACCCGGTACGCGAACTCCTCGACGGCACCCACATCGACAAGTACGGCACGTCGTCCGACACCCGACTGCTGACCGGCGCCTCCGTTCACTCAAACAACGGCACCAAGGCGACCCCGTCGCTGTCCGGCGACATCCTCGGCGACTGGCGCGAGGAGGTCGTCTGGCCGACGTCCGACAACACGGCCCTGCGCATCTACTCCACCCCGTACGACACCACCACACGCATCACGACCCTCCTCCACGACACCCAGTACCGCACGGCCCTGGCCTGGCAAAATACGGCTTATAACCAGCCGCCGCACCCGAGCTTCTTCATCGGGGACGGGATGGCGACGGCGCCGCGGCCGGCGGTGTACACGCCGTGAACGACGGTGGGTGCGGGCCCGAGAGGGGCGCGCACCCACCGCTCACGAGTCGTGCGGGGCGGGGCACATGAACGGAACCGGTGGCCGGTCGCGCGTCGCGTGATGCACAATCAGCCTCGGCGACTCGTCGTGCCAGGCCTGCCGGGCACGACAACTGCACGTTTTGTCGGGGGAGTTACTTGCCTATAGGTCCCATTCCGGTGCCGCTGGATCTGAAACTGGCGCCTGCCAAGTTCGGCACGTTCCGACGGATACGACGTGTCTGGCGTTCGAGGAAGGCCCTGAAGGGTGTCACCCAGTGGGTGATCGACTGGGGCGTGCCCATGGCGGTCGGGGCGGGACTTCTGTACTTCTACGCCGCTCGGTCCGCATCCCCCAGCAGGGTCTACAAGACCTTCGCCCTCATCGATCCGCCGCATGGCGCACTTCTGTGGACCGCGTCCCTGATCGGTTGGCTTCTGGTGCCTGCCATCATCGGTGGGTTCGCAGGTCATGTGATCGCCACCCGTATCAGCAGCGCCAAGTCGATCTCCACGGAGACGCTGTTCCGGCAGCGAAAGCTGGGGCAGCGTATCCGGCCTCCGGGGCTGATCGACGACCTGCGGCGGTACTTCCACGGTCCCGTCGCCCAGCAGTATTTTGTCGACATGTGGGTGCGCGTCGCCCACCGGAACGACTGGGACCGAGCCCAGGACCACTGGGAGGTCTTCATCAGGGACATGGTCTCCACGCAGCAGTACGCCCACCTGGACCGTCACGAGTGCCTTCGGCAGGCTCAGGGGACGGCCCGTCTCGCGCTGGCGGTGACCGCACGCGTGGGTCAGTGCATCGTGTGTGAAAGGCGGCGATGACGGTGCGATCCGAGGACGCGGTCGAAATCGTGCGGGCGTCCCTTGCCCTCGCCTTTCCCGGCGCGTCGGTCGACGCCCTGGCCAGGGCTGCGGAGCACTTGCTGCGCTGGGGGGCGGAGGGCGCGGCCGAGCACATCACGCCTGAGCTGTCCGAGCGGATGCTGGAAGACCTCATGTTCCTGAGTGACTTCCAGCCGGGGGAGTATCGTCCCGCAGAGCCCGAGCGGCGCCGGCCCCAGGCGGCCCCATACCGTACCTGGTCCCGTCCTGATCAGGCCGAAGACGAGTACCCCTTCCGGAGACGGCCACCCGACCCCGACGACGGGACCACCCGACGACGGGACCCCGGCGGCCCCCAGCCCAGCGCCGGTTGACCGGCCCGTGTGCAACGGCGCCCGTTGCACACGGACAGTCGGTCAGGCCACCGTGCAGGTCTGGTCACCCAGCCTGAACGACGTCGGTTTCGGGTTCGACCCCGTCCAGCTCCCGGTGAACCCGAAGCTCACGGACGAGCCGGCCGCCACGTTGGCGTTCCAGTTCAGGTTCTTCGCGGTCACCGCCGTGCCCGACTGGGTGTAGTCGGCGTTCCACAGCTGCGTGATCTTCTGGCCGTCGGCGAAGGACCAGCCGAGTGACCAGCCGGTCCAGGCGGTTGAGCCGGTGTTGGCGAGCTGCACGTCCGCCTGGAAGCCGCCCGACCACTGGTTCGTGATCTTGTACGTCACCATGCAGGCGCCGGTGGGCGTCGGTGTCGGGTCGGTGCCGCCACCCCCGCCGTCACCGCCGCCGGTGTCGGAGGTGTCGCCGTAGATGACCCCCCGGCCGTTGGTCGAGACGTACACGCGGCCGTACACCCGCGGGTCGCCCGTGATCGCCGCGCCCGTCCAACCCCACTGGTGGGCATCGTCGTTGATGCGGGTCCAGGTCGCGCCCTTGTCGGTGGAGCGGAAGATCCCGCGTACGCCACCGATCTTCGCGCTGGAGTAGAGGGTCTGGTACGACGCCCCGCTCGCCGCCTTGCCGAAGCCGATGGTGTCGGCCTGGTCGACGCCCCCGAGCTTGGTGAAGCTCGCGCCGCTGTCCGTGGAGTGCCACAAGCCGTACGCCCCGTCGGTCGCACCGCCCGCCAGCCACACGTCACCCTTCGTGCCGGGCAGCGCCTTGAAGCGCACGCTGCCGCCGCTGGGGAGACCGGTCGCGGAGGACGCCGTGAAGGTCGCCCCGCCGTCCGTACTCACGTAGAACTTGCCGGACTTGAAGCCGTAGAAGGTCTTCGGGTCGACCCGGTCCGACTCGACGACCGCGCCGGACGGGATGCCGCTCGACGCCGACCAGGACGAGCCGAAGCCGGTGGTGTACTGCACGCCCGTACCCGCCGGGCTCCACACGAAGCGGCTGCCGTCCGCGGCCGCCGCCACCGTGCCGCCGCCCGAGACGCCCGAAGGGTCCGTCCCCGCGAACCAGTTGGCGCCGTTGTCCGTCGAGAACGCGATGTGCGGGCCGGAGTCCAGGTTGCCGACGCGGACCACCGTGTTCGGGTTGGTCTCGGCGAAGTCCAGGCTGGTGGTCGTGGTGAAGGTGGGGGAGGTGTACATCATCGACGGGACCTTGGTGAGGTCCGTGTGGCGGAAGCCGCCGATGTCGCCGAGGGCGCTGAAGAGCTGGGCGCCGCCGGACGGGGGAGCGGCCAGGTCGTTGACCGCGGTCTCCTCCAGGCCCTGCACCATCGGCTTGACCGTGAACTGGCCGCCGCTGTCCCAGTTGTCCAGGTTCTCGGTGCCGTAGAGCGTGGCGCCCGTCCCGTACATCATGCGGGAGGAGTTGAACGGGTCGATCTCCAGGGACTCCGTCATCCAGCCCAGTTTCGGGGTCTGTTCGGGCGGGGACGGGTTCGCGCCGAACGTGAGCCAGGGGGAGGTGGAGACGTCGACCGTGTAGCGGTTCGAGCGGTTGGGGTACGAGGAGTAGTCCCAGGCCTTGGTCCAGGTCGCGCCGCTGTCCGTCGAGCGGAAGATCTGGGTGTCCGGCCACCAGGAACTGTACGCGGTCGCCATGAGGGTGGACGGGTGCTGACGGTCGACCGTCAGGCCGCTGAAGCCGTAGTAGGTGTCGGCCTCCGCCACCGGGCTGATGTTGGTCCAGGTGCCGGTCGCGGTCGCGTACCGCCACAGCTGGCCCTTGCCGCCGTCGTACGGGCCACCCTTGTCACTGTATGCGATGTACAGAATCCCGTTCTTCGCATCCAGTACGCCCCTGTGCGGCAGATAGCCGGTGGGCTGGCCGGCCACCCGCTGCCAGGTCGCGCCCGCGTCCGTCGACCGGTACACCGCGTTGTCCTTGTCGGCGACCCCGACGTAGATCGTCTTCGTCGCGCTGCCCGACGTCCCCGTCGACTCGTCGAACGTGACCCAGACGATCCCCTGGTTGTCGCTGGCGTACCCGGTCGAATCGCTCGGATCCTGCTGGTAGTTGCCCGGATCGGGGAAGCCGGTCACCTGCGACCAGGTCACCCCGGAGTCCGTCGACCGCCACAGGCCCTTGCCGCTGGGCGCCCCCAGATACAGCACGCTGTCCTTGTTCGGGTCGATCGCGAGGCGCTCGCCCATGCCCCGGCCGGGCATGTTGCCGCCCAGCTTGAACGGCAGATCCGTCTTCTGCCAGCTCGCGCCCCGGTCGGCGGAGCGCAGCACCGCGCCGTTCCCGGGGTCCCAGCTGTTGGTGTACGTGCCGACCGCCGCGTACACCTTGTTCGGGTCGGCGGAGTCCGAGGCCAGGCTGACGACTCCGGTGTGGCCCCAGTCGTTCCAGCCGACCGGGTCCAGCAGCGGGGTCCAGGTCTTCGACGCCTCCTGCCAGCGGTAGGCGCCGCCGATGTCGGTACGGGCGTAGATCAGGTTCTTCTCGGACCGGTTGAACACGATCCCGGGGACGAAGCCGCCGCCGTCGATCCGGGCGTTCTTCCAGGTGTACGTGTCGGCGGCGAGGGTCACCTTGGCGGTGGAGGTGGCCAGTGCGGGCGGAGTGCCGACGAGCAGACCGGCGGCCAGCGCCAGCACGGCGGTGAGGATGCGGGTTCTTCGCACGGTGGGGTCCTTCCTCGAGGGGAACGCGCGACGACCGGGCGGCCCCCAGTGCGGGTGGGGACCGCCCGTCGCGGTACACGGAGCCTCAGCGGGGGTTTATTCGAGTAGCTCCGCGTACGAGCCCATGGCCAGGGCGATGTCCGCCTCGGCCCAGAAGCGGTGGTACGTGAACACGGGCGCGGCGCCGCCCTTGAGGTAGGCCTCGATCTTCGACCAGGCCGGGTCGTTCTTGTAGAGGGACCGGATCGAGGAGAACGTCGAGGACGAGTTGATCGCGTCGCCGTTCGGCATCGTGCCGCTCCAGCCGCTCGGCACGTACACGCTGTCCCCGAACCTGCTGTAGTCGCTGCGGGTCTCGGGGACCGCGATGCCGAGGCTGTCCTGGTAGTTGGCCCACATGCCGTCCAGCAGCGCCTTCGCCGTCGACTTCGCCGTCGCGTCACCGGACTTGGCGGCGTAGTAGGTGAGCGTCTTGGCGTAGGCGGCCGTCACGCCGACGTCGTTCGTGTAGTCGGCGACCGTGACGTGCAGTCCGCTGTTGCCGCCGGGGCTCGACGCGTTCCAGGTGTCGGGCTGGCCCGACCACTGGAGGGTGGAGGGGATCCGGTAGGTGCCGTCCGGGTTGATCGTGGTCTTGGACAGCGCCCACTTCACCCACTTGTCGAGGACCGCCTTCGCGGTGGCGTTCCCGGTCTGCTGGTAGTACTCGGCGACCCGCTCCATCGACCAGGCCTGGAACCCGAACCACTGGTTGGAGGGCGGGTCGTGGTAGACGGGCTGCCAGTCGTAGTACATGCCGTAGAACGTCGGCGTGCCCGCGGGCGGGGTGGCGTACCGGCCCTGCCAGCTGTTGGTCGCGCCGCCCGCGATCGCGCCCTCGGACGACTGCAGCCACTGGTAGAACTCCAGCTGCCGCTGCAGCGACTTGCCCCAGTCGGCGGCGCCGGTCGCCGACTTCGGCTTCAGGTCGGCGTAGGAGCTGAGCGCGTACGCCGCAAGGGGGTTCTGGTAGCCGCCGTGGACATGGCTGGAGCCGATGCGCCAGGCCCAGCCGGCGCTGGTGTCGGTGGCGCCGCCCCAGGCGTAGTACCAGGACAGCAGGTAGTGCGAGGCGTCCTTGCCGGTGCCGGCCGGGCAGGACGAGGCCCCCACACAGTTGCCGATCTTCTTGAAGTACTTGTCGTACATCGCGTACCGCAGGTAGTCGCCCATCTTCGCGGCCTTGGCGACCGTCGCGGACACGTCACCGCCCTTGCCCTGTCCCTTCGCCCACACGTCCGCCCAGTACGCGGCCTGCACCGCGCGCGCGTCCGCGTCCGGGGCGTCCGTGTACTTCCACTGCTTGGCGTAGGAGGAGTCGCCGGTGAACAGGTCCAGGTAGCCGTTGGTGCCGCCGTACTTGAAGGCGTCGCAGGTCGGCTGCGGGACGGTCTCCCAGACCGACTCCTGCGGACCGCGCTGGAAGGTGTTGATGTACGACGGCCCGGTGGCCGTCGGCCCCGCCTCGCACTTGCCGGGCTCGTTGCCGTAGCCGTAGACGTTGTCGACGTCCTGGATCCAGTGCATGCCGTAGACGTCGTCCGTGCCGTAGGCCGACTTCAGCTCGCCGGCGATCGGATCCGATCCGACCGACACCGACGTGTCCAGCTTCGCCGGATACTCGTTCGGCGTGTCCAGCTCCGGCGCGTACGTCGCCGGCTTCGAGGCGTTGTAGAAGGAGTTGGTCGGCTGGTCGGCGTGGGTCGGGATCATGTACTTCTCCATGAGGTCCCACGCGCCGTTGAACTTCGACCAGTCACCGGTGACCTTGCCGTACATGGCCTGCAGCCAGAGAAGGTAGCTGTACGCCTCCGACGTGGTCTCGTGGCCCTGGTCCGGGGCCTCGACGATCAGCGTCTCCACCGAGTGGTAGGGGATGCCCTCGGGGGAGAAGTAGCCGTTCGCCGGGTTGGTGATCTTCCCGTACAGGTCCAGGAAGCGGGCGTCGTACGCCTTCGTCGCCGCCAGCTCGGTCACCGTGACCGTGGCCTTGGTGTGGCCGGTCGCCGAGGCGGTGAAGGTGGCGCTCCCGGTGCCGGAGGCGTCGGCCGTGATGGTCACCGGCTGCGCGGTGCTCCAGTTCGACGGGGTGAAGGTCAGCGAGGAGCCTCCGGTGACGGACAGCCCCGTGTTGCCGTCCGTGCGGGCCACGCTCACCGTCACACTGGCGCTCGGCTGCGTCGACAGCTTCACCGAGAACGAGCCCGTCCTGCCCTGCTGGATGCCCAGCTGGGCCGGCGTCGCCACGACGGCCGGTCCCGAGGCGACCGTGATGCCGACCGGTGTGGACTCGGCGGAGGCGCCGAGGCTGTCGTACGCCTTCGCTACCAGCGAATGACTGCCCACGGCCAAGCTGGAGACCGAGAGCGAGTACGGCGCGCTCGTGTCGGTGCCCAGCAGCGTGGTGTCGTCGTAGAACTCCACCTTGCTGATCGTCGCGTTGTCGGCCGCCGCCGCGGTCGCCGCGAGCGGCACCGCGTCCCCCTGCGTGTAGACCGCGCCCGCGCCGGGGCTGGTCAGCACGGTGACCGGCGGCTGGTGCGCGCCGGCGCAGGTGGTGCCGTTGACCGCGAAGGAGGCGGGGGCGGTGTTGGCGCCGCTGTAGGTGAACTGCGCCCCCGTGGAGACCGCGGCTCCGGCGGCGATCGTGCCGTTGTACGAGGCGTTCTGCACGGTGACGGTCTGGCCGGACTGGGACCAGGTGCCGTTCCAGCCGTTCGTCAGCTTCTGGTTGCCCGTGTAGCCGTAGGTCAGGGTCCAGCCGTCGATCGCGGCCGTGCCGCGGTTGGTGATCGTGAGGTCGGCCGTGAAGCCGGAACCCCAGTCGTTCGTCTTGTAGTCGACGCTGCACTGAACGGTCGCCGCCTGCGCGGCGGTCGTGCCGGTGGCGAGCATCGTCAGGGGCAGGGCGAGCGCGGCCAGTGCGGCGGTCCACCACCGCCGCACGGCTCTGCGTCTGCGTCCGGGATCCATGTGCTGGTTCCTCCTTGCGGGCTTGCGGCTCGGGAAGAAGTCAAGGCTTGAACCAGTGGGAGCGCTCCCATAGTGAGGATGGGGGTGAGGACGGTCAAGGTGCTTGAAGAGTCGAAAAGATTCGACGGATCCGGTTGAGGAAAAGTCAAGCGCCGCGTATGGGCATTCAAGCCACTTGGCGCTACCTTCCTTCGCACCAGTGGGAGCGATTCCGTTCAGTCGACGCGTCCGTCACGACGCGCCAAGCTGCAAGGAGTCGCTCATGCGACACCCCCCGCGTTCAGTACTTTTAGCCGTCGCCGGTGCGGTCGCGCTCCTCGGGAGCGTGGTCGTCCCGGTGGTCACGGCCCAGGGAGCCACGCCCGCCTGCACGGTGGAGTACGCCGTCACCAGCCAGTGGGACACCGGCTTCCAGGGATCCGTGAAGATCACCAACAACCGGTCCGCGCTGAGCAGTTGGCAGCTCACCTTCGACTTCGCGGGCGGCCAGAAGGTCACCCAGGGCTGGAACGCCAAGTGGTCCCAGTCCGGTACGACCGTGACGGCCGCCAACGAAAGCTGGAACGGCTCCCTCGGCTCCGGCGCGAGCGTCAGCGCCGGGTTCCTCGGCTCCTGGTCGGGGAGCAACGCCGTACCGACGACGTTCAAGCTCAACGGCACCACGTGCAACGTGGATTCCGACCCGACGACACCCCCGCCGACCGATCCGCCCCCGTCCACCGGCACCGCGCCCGCCCTGCACGTCTCGGGCACCAAGCTCGTGGACGCGGCCGGCAAGACCCACCGCCTGCTCGGCGTGAACCGCTCCGGCGGCGAGTTCATGTGCGTGCAGGGTTACGGCATCTGGGACGGCCCGGTGGACGACGCGGCGATCAAGGCGATCGCCGACTGGAAGGCCAACGCCGTCCGCATCCCGCTCAACGAGGAGTGCTGGCTGGGCCTTTCCAACATCAAGCCCGAGTACGGCGGCACGAACTACATCAACGCCGTGAAGGAGCTGGTGGCCCGCGTCGAGGCGCACGGCATGACGCCGATCCTCGAAATGCACTGGTCCTACGGCCAGTACACCGGCAACTCGGCCGGCTGCTCCGACGTACACGCCACCTGCCAGAAGCCGATGCCCGACCTGCAGTACGCACCGTCCTTCTGGGCGTCGGTGGCCGGCACCTTCAAGGACGACCCGGCGGCCGTGTTCGACCTGTTCAACGAGCCCTATCCGGACCGGGCGACCTCCAGCACGACGGACGCCTGGAAGTGCTGGCGGGACGGCGGCACCTGCCCCGGGATCTCGTACGAGGTCGCCGGTGTGCAGGATCTTGTCGACAGTATCCGCGGCGCCGGGGCGAAGAACGTCATCATGGCCGGCGGGCTCGCGTACTCGAACGACCTGAGCCAGTGGCTGACGTACAAGCCCACCGACCCGACGGGCAATCTCGCCGCCGCCTACCACGTCTACAACTTCAACACCTGCGCGAGCGAGAGCTGCTGGAACTCCACGCTCGCCCCCGTCGCGGCCCAAGTACCGCTGGTCGCCGGGGAGATCGGCGAGAACACCTGCTCGCACGGGTTCGTCGACCAGGTCATGAAGTGGTTCGACGACCGGGGCCTGTCCTACCTCGGCTGGACCTGGAACACCTGGGACTGCTCCTCCGGCCCGTCCCTGATCTCCGCCTACGACGGGACACCCACCGCGTACGGCATCGGGCTGCGTGACCATCTGCGCGCCCTCAACCCGTAAGCCCCGCACAGGACTCTCGGAAGCCTCACGGAAGCCTCACGGAAGAAGGAAACCCGCACTCATGAGTCGTACCAGAACCTCACTGCTCGCCGCCCTGGTGCTGGTCGCCGGGGCCTCCGGTGCGGCGCTCACCGCCGCACCGGCCGGCGCCGCCACCTCCATCCCCTGCACCGTCGACTACAAGGTGCAGAACCAGTGGGACACCGGCTTCACCGCCGCCGTGACCATCACCAACAACGCGGCCGCCAAGTCGAGTTGGTCGCTGAAGTGGTCGTACGCCGGGAACCAGAAGGTCACCAGCTACTGGAACACGAAGCTCACCCAGAGCGGCACCGCCGTCACCGCCGGCAACGAGACCTACAACGGCACGCTGGCGACCGGCGGTTCGGTCAGCTTCGGCTTCAACGGCTCCTACAGCGGCACCAACGCCGTACCCACCACGTTCACCCTCGACGGCGTCACCTGCAACGTCGACGACGGCGGCAGCGGCGGCGGGGGCGGAGGAGGCGGCGGGGGCGGCACCGGCACCCGCGTCGACAACCCCTACACGGGCGCCAAGGTGTACGTGAACCCGGAGTGGTCGGCGAAGGCCGCCGCCGAACCGGGCGGCAGCCGCGTCTCCAACCAGCCCACCGGCGTCTGGCTGGACCGCATCGCCGCGATCAACGGTGCGGGCGGAGGCATGGGGCTGCGCGCCCACCTGGACGCTGCCCTCGCCCAGAAGGGCAGCGGCGAAGAAGTCGTTCAGCTGGTCGTCTACGACCTGCCGGGCCGGGACTGCGCGGCACTGGCCTCCAACGGTGAACTCGGCCCCACCGAGATCGACAAGTACAAGACGCAGTTCATCGACCCGATCGCGACGATCCTGTCCGACCCGAAGTACGCCTCCCTCAGGATCGTCACCACCATCGAGATCGACTCGCTGCCCAACCTCGTCACCAACACCGGCAGCCGCGCCACCGCCACCGCCAACTGCGACACCATGCTCGCCAACGGCAACTACGTGAAGGGCGTCGGCTACGCCCTCGCCAAGCTCGGCGCCATCCCCAACGTCTACAACTACCTCGACGCCGGCCACCACGGCTGGCTCGGCTGGGACGACAACTTCGGCGCGGCCGCCAACGTGTTCAAGCAGGCCGCCACCAGCGAGGGTGCGACCGTGGACGACGTCCAGGGCTTCATCACCAACACGGCCAACTACAGCGCCCTGAAGGAGGACAACTTCACCATCAACGACAGCGTCAACGGCACCTCGGTACGCCAGTCCAAGTGGGTCGACTGGAACCGGTACGCCGACGAGCTGTCCTTCGCCCAGGCCTTCCGCAACCAGCTGGTCTCGGTCGGCTTCAACTCGAACATCGGCATGCTGATCGACACCTCCCGCAACGGCTGGGGCGGCACCGCCCGCCCGACCGGACCCGGCCCGAAGACCAGCGTGGACACCTACGTCGACGGCGGCCGCTACGACCGCCGCATCCACGTCGGCAACTGGTGCAACCAGTCCGGCGCCGGCCTCGGCGAACGCCCCCAGGCCAGCCCGGCCGCCGGGATCGACGCCTACGTCTGGATGAAGCCCCCGGGCGAGTCCGACGGCTCCAGCAGCGCCATCGCGAACGACGAGGGCAAGGGCTTCGACCGCATGTGCGACCCGACGTACACGGGCAACGCGCGCAACAACAACAACATGTCCGGCGCCCTGCCGAACGCCCCGCTGTCCGGACACTGGTTCTCCGCCCAGTTCCAGCAGCTGATGCAGAACGCGTACCCGCCGCTGCCCTGACGACACGGTGACACCCCGCCGGGGCCGGTCCTCCAGGGACGGGCCCCGGCGGATCGCGAACTCCAGCGCACGCTCTCTGGTCCGCAGGTCGGTGTGCACCCGGTTTTTTGCCGTCCCGGCAACAGGACTGGCCCGCGCGCGGTGCGTCGGCGCACGCTGACCGCACCAGGACGAGAGGCTGACCACCATGGCGCACCACCACCACGAGCACGGACCCACCGACGTCGACTGGGCCGAGATGGGCCCGCACCTCGAGGCCCAGGCGGAGCTGTTCACCCCCGTCTACGAGCGTGTGATGGCCTGGCTCGGGAAGGAGGTGACCGAGCCGGGGCTGATCGTCGACGCGGGCAGCGGCCCCGGGGTCGTCGCCTGCCTGTTCGCCGAGACCTTCCCCGGGGCGCGGGTCGTGGCCGTCGACAGCACCGAGCCGCTGCTGGAGCGCGCCCGCGACCGCGCCGTACGGCAGGGCGTGGCGGACCGCTTCGACATCCTCGCGGGTGAACTTCCAGGCGTGCTGGGCGAGTTGGACTACCCGGCCGACCTGCTGTGGGCCAGCCGCAGCCTGCACCACCTCGGCGACCAGCGGGCCGCGCTCACCGCGTTCGCCGCCCGGCTCGCCCCCGGCGGCACCCTGGCCCTGCTCGAAGGCGGCCTCCCCTCCCGCTTCCTGCCCCGGGACATCGGCATCGGACGCCCCGGACTGCAGGAGCGGCTGGACGTGGTGCAGGCGGAGTGGTTCGCGCGGATGCGCGCCGACCTGCCCGGCTCGGTCGCGGTGACCGAGGACTGGCCGGCCCTGCTGACCTCCGTCGGCCTGAAGCACACCCGCACCCGCAGCTTCCTGCTCGACCTGCCCGCCCCGGCGACCGACCGGGCCCGCACCTATGTCGCCGCCATCCTGTCCCGGTTCCGCCAAGAGATCGGCGAGAGCCTGGACGCCGAGGACCTGGCCACCCTGGACCGCCTGCTCGACCCGGCCGACCCGGCGAGCGTGCACCGCAGGCCGGACGTGTTCGTCCTGGGCGCGTACACGGTCCACACGGCGGTACGCCCCGTCTAGCCGGCGCCGCGCTCAGCACCGCCCCGGCCGGGCGTACACGCTCACCCGGGCCCCGCGGACCGTCCGGGTCCCGCACTCCTTGAAGGCCGCGGAGAGCACCCGCCGCTTCACCGCCTCCCGCGGGTCCGGGCCCAGCGGCTGTCCGGCCGGATCGCGCAGGACGACGATCCGCCGGGCGGCGAGCAGCCGGGGGCGGATGACGGACGGCCCGGCCTCCGTGCCGTACAACGTGCCGGAGTCCCGCGGGGCTCGCTCCAGGGCGAGGTCGCGCAGACCGTGTACCGCCTGCGGGTCGACCAGCGACCACACCCGGCGCCGGCCGGGCAGGTACAGCACCCCGTCGGCCCCCTCGCCCGCCGAGCGGACGGCGGTGGCGACGGCGGTGACGTTGTCGAGGCGACTGTCCGGGGTGCGCAAGTACAGGGTGACGGGCAGCAGCGCGGCCACCGCGGCCAAGGCGGCCAGCACCGCTCCGGCCCGGAGTCTGCCGCCGGCCCGCAGCAGCCGGTCCAGGGCCGCGCCGACCAGCAGCGCGGTTCCCGCCTGGCCGTACAGCACGTACCGGTCCACGTACAGCGGCTTGACCAGGGACACCAGCATCAGCAGCGGCCCGGGCAGCGCGCACAGCGGCAGGGCGAGGGCGACCGGGCCCACCGTCCGGCCGGGCGTGCGCTGCCCCGGCAGCAGCGCGGCGCAGCCCGCACCGAGCAGGGTGACCCCGGTGAGGCCCAGCAGCGCCCCGCTCCCCGGGCCGCCGATCCAGGCGACCTGCTCGGTTTGGCGCATACTGCATACAGTCAACGGCGTGATGCCGACGATCACCGCGCCCGCGGCGAGTGCCCACTCGCGCCGGACCGCACGGGGGACGGCCACGGCGTGTGCGAGCAGGGCCAGTACGGCGAACTCGTGCAGCAGACAGGCGCCCAGCAGGACGCCGGCGTAGCCGGCCCAGGCCCGGCCGGTCCCCAGCCGCACCGCGCGGACCAACAGGCAGGACGCCCAGACCACCAGCATGCAGACGACCGCATACGATCTGCCTTCCTGCGCATACCGCTGCACCGGCGGCAGCATCCCGAACACCACCCCGGCGAGCAATCCCGCCCCCGGTCCCGCAAGCCGCAGCCCGAGCAGGGCGAGCAGCCCGGCCGCCACCGCGGTCGCCAGCACCGACGGCAGCCGCAGCACCAGCAGCGGATCGGCTGCCCCGAACGCGCGGAACAGGCCGTGCATCAGCAGGTAGTACAGGCCGTGCACCGCGTCGGCGTGCTCCAGGGCCCGGCCCAGGTCCGGCAGCGGGCGCCGCGCCATGTCGTACGTCACCACCTCGTCCCGCCACAGGCTTCCGCCCCGCCGGACACCCCACAGACCGAGGGCGAGCGACAGCAGGACGGGGACGAGTACGACGAGTACGGGGACCGGACCGGTCGGGCGCGGGACGGCCGGCGGAGCGGGCGGGCGCGCGGTCCTGGGGCTCTGGACGGTGGCGATGACGGACTCCGGTGCGTGTCGGGGAGGCGCGGCCCCGCGAGGGGGTTCCGCGCCGACGTGCACCGACGAGTTCAGGCGCCGGACGATTGATGGGCAGCCCCCGTCCGGCTCACCAATCAATCGCCGTACGGGCGTTGTTAACGTGGAGGACGGTCACGGTCGACGGGGGAGGCGTTGCATGGGGCGCCGGGAGAAAGCGCTGGATCCGGCGGCGGGGGTGGCGCAGCGGCTCGCGTACGAGCTGCGCAAGCTGCGCGACGAGGCGGGCACCCCGACCTACCGCGCCATGGCGGCGCGGGCCGGCTACTCCGGTCCCACCCTGTCCGCCGCGGCCGCCGGGGAACGGCTGCCCACCCTGCCTGTCCTGCGCGCCTTCGTCACCGCGTGCGGCGGCGACCCCGAGGAGTGGGAGCGCCGCTGGCACACGGCGGTCGCCGAGGCCGCCGCCACTCCGGCCCCCGACGAGGAGGCCGACAGCCCCTATCCGGGGCTCGCCCGGTTCGACACCGCGGACCGGGACCACTTTCACGGCCGCGACGACCTGATCGCCGAACTCGCCGCCCACACCCGCCGCACCCGCGTCTGCGCGGTCGTCGGAGCCTCCGGCAGCGGCAAGTCGTCCCTGCTCCGGGCCGGACTCATCCCTGAACTGAGCGAACGAACCGACCCCGTGGAGCGGCCGGCCGCCATCCGTGTCCTCACCCCGGGCTCCCACCCGGCCCGCACTCACGAGGCCCTGTTCACCCCGCACGACGGACCCGGCGACACCGTCCTCGTCGTCGACCAGTTCGAGGAGGTCTTCGCCCTCTGCCCGGACCCGGCCGAACGCGAGCTGTTCCTCGGCCGGCTGCTCACCGCGCTCGACCCCGCCTCCCGGCTCCGCGTCGTCCTGGCCGTGCGCGCCGACTTCTACGGCCGCTGCGCCGACCACGCCGAACTGGCCCACGGGCTGCGCGACTCCACGCTCTTACTCGGCCCGATGACCGGCCGGCAGCTGCGCGAGGCGGTCGTACGGCCCGCCGCCGCGCACCGGCTCGTCGTCGAACGCGCCCTGAGCGCACGGATCGTGGCGGACGTCGCCGGCGAGCCGGGCGGACTCCCGCTGATGGCCCACGCCCTGCGCGAGGTCTGGCGCCGCCGTACCGCCAAGACCCTCACCCTCGCCGCGTACGAGGCCGTCGGCGGGGTCCGCGGCGCGGTCGCCCACACCGCCGAGGACGTCCACGCCCACTGCACCGCGGCCGAAGCCACCGCCCTCCGCGCCCTGCTGCTGCGCCTGGTCACCCCCGGCGACGGCACCGAGGACACCCGCCGCCCGGCCGACCGCACCGAACTCGGCACGGACGACACCACCGCCCGCGTCCTCGAACGCCTGGTCCGGGCCCGTCTGCTGACCGTCGACGGCAGCACGGTCGACCTCGCCCACGAGGCCCTGCTGCAGGCCTGGCCCCGGCTGCGCGGCTGGATCGACGCCGATCGCGAACGCCTGCGGGCGCACCGCCGCCTCACCGAAGCAGCGCTCGTCTGGGCGGAGTTGGACCGGGACGCAGGGGCGCTGTACCGCGGGGTGCGGCTCACCGAGGCCCGCGAGATGTTCCAGGAGAGCGAGCGGGAAGCGGAGTTGAACCGGCTCGAACGCGACTTCCTCACGGCGAGCGTCGAGTCGTACGAACGCGGTCGGCGCAGTGCCGTCCGGGCCGCGCGCCGACTGCGCCGGCTCATCGTCGCGCTCGCGGTGCTGCTCTGCGCCGCCCTGGTCACCGGCGCGGTCGCCTGGCGGCAGAGCGGGGTCAGCGCCCGGCAGCGCGACGAGGCCGAAGCCCGCCGGGTCGCCGCCCTCGCCGGCACCCTGCGCGCAACCGACCCCCGCACCGCCATGCGCCTCGCCCTCGCCGCCTGGCACACCGCCGACCTGCCCGAGACCCGGCAGGCCCTGCGCGGCGCCGCCGCACAGAGCGAACAGGACGTCTTCACCGCGCCCGAAGAGGGCGGCCGCTCGCTCAACGCGCCCTACTGGCTCAGTGCCGACGGCCGGATCCTGACGACGGTCGCGCACGACCGAGCGACTCAGTGGGACGTGCGCACCCACCGACGCATCCGTGCCGTACGACGCGACGGGCTCTCCGCGGGTGTGAGCGGTGTCAGCGGGGACGGCCGGCTGATCGCCTACCGCGGCCCGCACCACCAGGACCTGGTGATCGCCGACCTGAGGAACGGCAGCACCCACCGCCTCGCCACCGGCTCCTGGACCGACACCGACGGCGCGTTCGGGCCGAGCGGCCGCACCTACCTGCAACGGGGACAGCCGACCGGCGAGCGCGCGACGCTGACACTGTGGGACGTCCGCACACAACGCGTTCTGCTCCGCTACGACCGGGCCGACCGCGACGGCCCGCTGCCGGTGCTCAGCCCCGACGAGCGCCACATCGCCTGGTGCACCGGCTACGGCGAGCGGCTGCGCGTCCTCGACGTCGCCGAGCGGCGCCTGGTGACCGTCCCGGTGCCCGCGGCGACCGAGCACCTGCTGTGCCGGGGCGACGAGCTGACCTTCACCTCCGACGGCCGGGCCGTGGCGACCGTGGTCTCCGACGCGGTCGTGAGCTGGGACTTCCACACCGGTCGGGAACGCCCCCGGCTGCCCCTGCCGGGCGGCACCGCCGTGGAGTTCGTCGGCGACTACGCGCTGACCTGGACGGCGTACTCCTCCCTCGCCCTGTGGCGCACGGACCTGCCGGCCCCCGTCGACGACGGCCCACGCGAACCGCTGCTGACCGTCCCCCTCGCCACACCGTCCCTCACGGGCCTGCGCCTGGACCTCGCCGACGGCGTGCTGCGCTACGCGGAGCAGACGCGTACCGCTGTCGTCGGCACCGTCGCGCTGCACGGGCTCGTGGGCGGTGCGTGGCGGCAGAAGGCGGTGACCCGGGCCGCGTTCGACCGGGAGGGCCGGCCCGTGCGGCCCGGACCCGCGCCGACGGAGGACAGCATGGCCCTCGACCCGTCCGGCCGTTACGCCCTGACCACCGACGGCACGCTTGTCGACGCCTCAACGGGCAAACAGCGAAAGGGAGTCGGCGGAGTGAGAGGGGAGGACCTGCTGGTGGCGGGAGCCTTCAGCCCCGACGGGAGGTATGCCGTGGTCGCCGACTTCCGGGGCCGGGTCACGCTGTGGGACGCGCGCACCTGGCGCCGGACCGCTGTGCTGCGGACGGTCGGCTCCACGACGCAGCGGACGGCGCTGGCGTTCTCCGCCGACGGCTCGCTGGTCACGGCAGGGGCGCCCGACGGGTCCGTCGAGGTGTGGGAGACGGCCTCTCCCCGCCTGCCGGCGGCCAGGCTGCCGGTCGGTGACGGGCCCGTACTGGCGGTCGGATTTCCGCAACACGGGGAGGAGTTGCACGTCGCGACCGCTCATCTGGCCGACCGTACGGCCTCGTTGGAGCCGCGCCGGGCCGCGGCCACGGTGTGTGCGCGGACCGGAAGGGGGCTGGCCCAGGCGGAATGGCACCGCTACCTCCCCGCGGTGTCGTACAGCCCCACCTGCGACCGCACTTGACTTGGAGAACGCTCGAAGTGATGGACTGCGGGCGTTCACCGACACACAGGGGGAAACCATGAACGACGCTCCGGTCGCGCTCATCACCGGCGGCGGCAGCGGTATCGGCGCCGCCGTCGCCCGGCAGCTGCTGGACGCCGGATACAGGGTCACGGTCACCGGGCGCGGCGAGCAGCGGCTGCGGGAGTTCGCCGACAGTCTGGGAAATCCCGACGAACTGCTGACGGTCGCCGGCAGCGCGTCGACCTTCGACGACATACAGGATGCGGTCGACCGTACGCTCAAGGCATACGGTCGACTGGATACCGTCGTCGCCAACGCCGGCTCCGCCACCCACGACTCCGTCGCCGACGGCGACCCGTCCGGCTGGACCGAGATGGTCCTCACCAACGTCCTCGGCCCCGCCCTGCTCATCCGTGCCTCCGTCGACGCGCTGAAGGAGACCGGCGGCCGGATCGTCCTCATCGGCAGTGTCGCCGGGTTCGTGAACACGCCGGGCAACCTCTACGGCGCCACCAAGTGGGCGGTCACCGGACTCGCCGAGAACACCCGGCGCCAGGTCACGGAGTTCGGCGTCGGTGTCACGCTGGTCGCCCCCGGCCGGGTGGAGACCCCGTTCTGGGACAGCTACGGCAGCCTGCCCCCGGGGCACCTCCTGACCGCGGACCAGATCGCCGACTCGGTGGTCTGGGCGATCCGGCAGCCGGCCGGGGTCGACGTCAACACCGTGGTCATACGTCCGCTGGGTCAGCCCAACTGACGTACGTGCGGCCTCAGTTGTTGGCGAGGAACTGCTTGGCCAACTGGTCCCCGAGGGAGACGGCCGCGCTGTGGCTCTCGATGGGGGAGACCTTGGAGTTCTTGAACAGGATGTAGGTCACGCCGGAGTCGACCCCGCCGGTGGCCGGGTCGGGGTCGATGCCGAGCGCCTTGGCGGTGGCGTACGAGGCCTCACCGATGATCTTCGTGGGGCCGGTGTCGCCGACAACGGCGTACTCGACCTTGTTGTTGTAGATGACGGCGACGACACCGCCGCCCTTGATGCCGGCACCGGAGTAGTTCCAGATGCTGCTGGAGCTGGGCACCACGACGTACGGCAGCGACTCGGCCTTCAGGGGCTTGCCGTCGGACTGGTGGAAGGCGGTGTCGTCCTGGTACCAGGGGTCGCGGTTCTCGTTGCAGTTGGTGGTGCGCTGGCCGTCGCAGTCGATGTCCATGTCGGCCTTCCAGAACACCGCACCGTTCTTGCCGCACACGGGGATCGTGGCCGAGGTCTCGTCGTCGGTCTTGTACTTGCCGTTCGATATCTGCGAACAGGACGTCACCTTGGAGAGCAGGTCGGACGCGCTGACCGAGCCCTCCTGGGCGGAGGTGGGTGCGCGGTTGCCGGAGGCGTTGGCGGGCAGCACTCCGGCGGCGAGGAGGGCGGCTCCGGAGGCTGCGGCGAGGGTCAGTGTTCGAAGGCGCACTGTGGGGGACCCTTCTGTTAGGAAAGTTTCCTTACCGGGTGCCGTACAAGGTGGCCCCTCCGGCATGTCCCCGTCAAGTCCTGGCACCGGATGCAGTGCATTGCCCCCCGGGGAACACTGGTCATGTCGAACTGGGAGGCGATCGTCATGTTCGTACGCACCGTCTATGTGACCGGCGACCCCACGAAGATCGACACGGCCATCAGAGCGCTGAACACCGAAGGGCGGGAACTGCTCGAGGAACGGCCGGGCTACCGCGGAGCCGGGGTCTTCGTGGACCGGGATCTCGGCAAGCTGCTGGGCGTGAGCTGGTGGGAAACGGCCGAGGCGCGGCAGAACAGCGACGAGGTCATGCGCGGCCGCAGGGACGCGCTGCTGGGGCCGTTCGCCGGCACGCTGACGGTGGAGAACTTCGAGGCGGTGGTGTACCAGCCGCTCCAGCCGCCGCGCATGGGCGGCGGACTGCGTGTCACGCGGGTGGAGTTCGACCCCGCGGACGCCGATCTGGTCGCCGAGACCTTCCGGTCGACCGTCCTCCCGCGTCTTGAGACCCTGCCCGGCCTGGCCACGACGGGCCTGCTCATCGACCGCGAACGCGGCACGGGCCAGGTCGGCACCCTCTTCGTCGACCGCGACTCGATGGTGGTGTCGCGGGCCGGCCAGGCGGCGGCTCGGCACGAGGGCGTGGCCAAAGCGCATGTGAGCGTCGTCGGCCTGGAGGAGTTCGAGGTCGTGCACACGGACGTGCACGTCGGCTGACCCGCTCCGACCCGTTCCGCACCAGCGTTCGAACGCGCCCCCCAGGACGGGAAACGGCCGTCGGCCCCACCGCTCGGGTGGGGCCGACGGCCGTGCGCCGGGCGGCTGTTCAGCCCATGTCGAAGGTGGCCGGGTCCGGGCCGATACGGCGGTCCTCGTTCAGGGCGCTGATCGCCGCGAGGTCCTCGTCGTCCAGGCTGAAGTCGAACACCTCGATGTTCTCCTTGATCCGGGACGGCGTCACGGACTTCGGGATCACGATGTTGCCGCGCTGGATGTGCCAGCGCAGCACGACCTGGGCCGGAGTGCGGTTGTGCTTCTGTCCGATGGCGACGATGGCCGGCACCTCCAGCAGGCCCTTGCCCTGGCCGAGCGGCGACCAGGCCTCGGTCCTGATGCCCTGCTCCGCGTGGAACTCGCGCGCCGCGCGCTGCTGCAGGTGCGGGTGCAGCTCGATCTGGTTGACCGCCGGGATGACCGAGGTCTCCTCGATCAGCCGCCGCAGGTGCTCGGGCAGGAAGTTGGACACGCCGATCGCCTTGACGCGGCCTTCGGCGTACAGCTTCTCGAACGCCTTGTAGGTGTCGAGGTACTTGTCCCGGGTCGGCAGCGGCCAGTGGATCAGGTACAGGTCCAGATAGTCGAGACCCAGCTTCTCCAGCGACACGTCGAAAGCGCGCAGCGTGGAGTCGTACCCCTGGTCGCTGTTCCAGAGCTTGGTGGTGACGAAGATGTCCTCACGGGGCAGGCCGGAGGCGGCGATGGCCTTGCCGGTGCCCGCTTCGTTGCCGTAGATCGCCGCTGTGTCGATGCTGCGGTACCCGGCCTCGAGCGCCGTGCCGACGGCCTGCTCGGCCTCGTCGTCCGGCACCTGCCAGACGCCGAAACCCAGCTGGGGCATCTCGACGCCGTTGTTGAGGATGATCGGGGGGACCTTGCTGCTCACGAGCTTCTTGATCCTTCGGTTGTCGACAGGTGGTACTCCCATCGTCAACGATCACGCGCCACCTTGCATTCCTGACCGCGGAATCCGCATCAACTGACCGGTGAGTCAGTCTCCGGAGTCGCAGATTGGCCGGAAACGCATCCGACGTTATCGGTCCGGACCATTGACCGCGGCCCTTCGTCCCGGGACTCTGTATCGCGCCACCGGACGTGTCGCTGAACCCGGTGCACACATGTGAACGGCCTCTGACCATGGCCTCCGTCTGCCTCCGTCTGCCCTCTGAGAACCCCCACCCTCAGGAAAGCGGGTACGCGCACATGAACAAAACCCTGCCCCCGACCCCTCGTACGACCCTCCCGGACCCGAAGACATCGGATGAAAAGGTCTGGGAAAGCCCCGGCTACCAGGTCGTGGAGACCGCCCTCGAAGTGACCGCCTACGCGCTCACCGACCGCCGCGCACCCGAGCCGCCCCGGGCCTCATGAGTACGACGGTCCCGAGTACGGCCGTCCCGCGCATCGCGGACGCCTCGACCGTCCCTCGCCCTGACGCCGCCGTGGCCGCCTGGTCGCCCGCCGAGTTCACCGACCGGCTGCGCGCCGTCACCGCGGCCCGCTACCACGACCGGCACCCCTTCAACCTGCGGATGCACCGCGGCGAGCTGACCCCCGCCGAGCTGCGCCGCTGGATCGCCGCACGCTTCCACTACCAGCGGCACATCCCCGTCAAGGACGCCCTGATCCTCGCGGGGCTCGACCGGCCCGAGCAGCGCCGCCTCTGGCTGCGGCGGATCCGCGACCACGACGGCACGGGGGACGGCGGCCCCGGGAGCGAGGGCGGGATCGAGCGCTGGCTGCGGCTCGGCGAGGCGGCCGGGCTCAGCCGCGAGGAGCTGTGGGACACCTCCCGGGTGCCGCCCGGGGTGCGGTTCGCGGTCGAGGGGTACGTCACCTTCTGCCGGCTGCGCCCCACGCTGGACGCGGTCGCCGCCTCCCTGACCGAGCTGTCCGCCCCGGACCTGATGCGCACCCGCATCGCCGCCTTCGAACGCCACTACCCGTGGATCGACCCGGCCGGTCTCGCCTACTTCCGCACCCGTGTCACCCAGGGCGCCCGCGACGGCGAGGAGGCCCTCGCCCTGGTCCTCGCCTCCGCCCGCACCCGTGAGCAGCAGGAACGGGCGGTGGCCGCGCTCACCTTCAAGTGCGAGGTGCTGTGGGCGCTGCTGGACGCGGTGGGCGGGGGCACTTCGTGACCTCCTTACGTCCCGCAGCCCGCCAGAACGCGGCCGGCTGGGCTCCCGCCCTCGTCCCGAACGTGACCGCCTGGCGTCCCGCCCTCGCCCGGGGCGTGCTGCCGCGGCACGACCCGGTGCGGGACGCGGATCTGTTGCTGCTGCCGGAGCGTGTGGTCGTCCTGCACGGCCGCGCGGGCGCCGTCCTCGCGCGGTGCGACGGCAGCCGGACCGTGGCCGGCATCGTCGCCGAGCTGTCCGCCGAGTATCCCGGCGCACCCGTCGCCGCCGAAGTCCCGGACTTCCTGGCCGGGTTGCGGAAGGAGGGCTGGCTGACATGACGACCGTCGCTCCACCGTGGGCCCTGCTCGCCGAACTCACCCACGCCTGCCCGCTGCGCTGCGGATACTGCTCCAACCCTGTCGAACTGGTCGGTCGGTCAGCGGAGTTGACCACGGAACAGTGGGCCGGGGTGTTCGCACAGGCGGGCGCCCTCGGGGTCGTCCACACCCATCTGTCCGGCGGTGAACCGCTGCTGCGCCGCGACCTGCCCGACCTGGTGGCCGCCGCCGACGCGGCCGGCCTGTACACCCAGCTCGTCACCAGCGGGGTGGGCCTGGGCGAGCGGCGGCTGGCCGGGCTGGTCGAGTCCGGTCTTCGCAGCGTCCAGCTGTCCGTGCAGCACGCGGACCCCGCCGTCGCCGAACGCATCGCGGGCGCACGGTCGTTCGCGGCGAAGGAGCGTGCGGCCCGGCTGATCCGCGAGGCGGGACTGCCGCTCGGGCTCAACGCCGTCCTGCACCGCGGCAACCTCGACGCCCTGGACGAGCTGATCCGGCTCGCCGTGGCCTGGGGCGCTGACCGGCTCGAACTGGCCCACACCCAGTACCACGGCTGGGCGCTGCGCAACCGTGCCGCCCTGCTGCCCACACCCGGCCAGGTCGAACGGGCCCGCTCGACGATCGCCCGCTGGCGTGAACGACTGGGCGATTACCTGGAGTTGGTGTGGGTGGCCCCCGATCTGCTGGACGCCACCGCGAAGCCGTGCATGGGCGGCTGGGGCCGCATCTCGCTCACCGTCGCTCCCGACGGCACGGTCCTGCCCTGTCCGGCCGCGGGCAGTCTGCCGGGCCTGGACCCGCCGAACGTCCGAGAGCATCAACTGGGTGTGATCTGGCGGGAGTCGAAGGCCTTCAACGCCTTCCGGGGCGAGTCCTGGATGCCCGATCCCTGCCGTGGCTGCGCCCTGCGCGCCACCGACCACGGCGGCTGCCGCTGCCAGGCCTACGCCCTCACCGGCGACCCCGCCCGCACCGACCCCGCCTGCCGGCACGCCCCTGACCACCACGTCGTACGCGACCTCGTGCATGACCTCGTGGGCGGGCCCAGGCGGCTCGCGTACGCCTACCGAGAAGCCCCGCGAGAAGCCCCGCAAGCCCAGCGAGAAGTCCCGCGAGACCTCCGGCGAGGCATCCGAGACCTCCAGCGAGAGGAAGGACCATGAGACGCCGACCCCTGTGCGCGGCCCTGACGGCACTCGCGCTCACCACCGCCGGCCTGGCCGCACTCCCCGCGGCCGTACCCCCGGCGGCCGCCGCCCCCGCCCTGCCCCGGCCGGCCGCCGCCCCCGACTGGTCCACGGCCGTGGTCGACTCCACCATGGCCCGCTACACGCCGGCCGGCATCGGCGGCTGGTCGTACCCGGTCGGGCTCTACCTCTACGGCCAGTACCTCACCTACCGCCGCACCCACGACCCGCGCTACCTCACCTACATCAAGACCTACGTCGACCGCTTCGTGAAGAGCGACGGCTCCATCGACCAGTCCTTCAACAGCCTGGACAGCATGCAGGCCGGCCGCCTCCTGGTGATCCTGCACCACGAGACCGGTCAGGACCGCTACCGCAGGGCGGCGAAGAAGATCCGCGACCGCCTCACCACCTACCCGCGCACGAGCGACGGCGGATTCTGGCACGCGGACAACAGCAGCCGCGCCCACCAACTCTGGGCGGACGGCGTCTACATGGTGAACCCGTTCCTCGTCGAGTACGGCAGGGAGTTCGGCGACAGCGCGTACACGAACGACGAGGCGGCCAGGCAGCTCGCCGTCTACGGCAGCCATCTCCAAGTCGGCAACGGCCTGTTGAGGCACGCCTACGACGAGTCGAGAACCGCGAGCTGGGCCGACCCGCAGACCGGGCTCGCCCCCGAGCACTGGTGCCGCGCGGTCGGCTGGTACGCGATGGCGATCGTGAACGTCCTCGACGCGATCCCGGAGAACCAGCCGCGACGGCCCCAACTCCTCGGCATCTTCCGGAACTTGGCGGCAGGTCTGGAGCGGTACCAGGACCCGGCCGGCGGCCGCTGGTTCCAGGTCATGGACAAGGGGGCGAGGAACGACGACTGGACCGAGACGTCCTGCTCCAGCATGTTCACCTACGCCCTCTCGCGCGGTGTGCAGCAGGGCTATCTCGATCCGCACTACGCGGCCGTCGCCCGGCGCGGCTACGAAGGCGTGCTGGCGAAGATCTCGGTCGGCGCCGACGGCCGCACGAACCTCGCCGACATCTCCGTCGGCACGAACGTCGGCGACTACGCGTACTACGCCGCCCGCACCCGGGCCGTCAACGACTTCCACGGCCTGGGCGCCTTCCTGATCATGAACGAGCAACTGCGAGGTGAATAGTGTCATGAGCACGTCCAGAAGAGGGGTGCTCGGCGCCACGCCTTCGAGACACCCGAAGTGTTCGAGAACCCCCCACGGAAGAGGTGCGGCGGCGATCGTCCTGTGCGTCCTCGCCGTCGTCCTCGGCCTCACCCACCCCGCCGCCCTCGCGGCCCCCCAGCCGTCGCCCCACGCCGCCGTCTTCGACGTACGCGACTACGGCGCCAAGGGTGACGGCTCCAGCAACGACACCCCGGCCGTCAACAAGGCCATCACCGCGGCCAGTTCGGCCGGCGGAGGCACCGTCCGCTTCCCGTCCGGCACCTACAAGTCCAAGAACACCATCCACATGAAGAGCAACGTGACGCTCCAGGTCGACACGGGTGCCACGATCCAGGGCTCGTCCGCGGACACCTATGACCCGCCCGAGTCCAACGCCTACGACAAGTACCAGGACTACGGGCACAGCCACTTCCACAACGCGATGATCTACGGCGACCGGCTCACGAACATCGGCTTCGTCGGCGGCGGGGTCATCGACGGCGCCGGCAACCTGATCACCGGCAACCCGAAGCCGGGCGAGGCCGACAAGATCCTCTCGCTGACCCGCTGCGACGGCCTGCGCGTCGGCGACGGCCTCACCCTCCGACGCGGCGGCCACTTCGCGGCCCTCGTCAACGGCTGCAAGAACGTGACGTCGGACCACCTGACCATCGACACCGCGAGCGACCGCGACGGCTGGAACATCATCTCCACCACCAACGTCACGGTGACCCACGCGCGCATCAAGGCGAACGACGACGCACTCGTCTTCAAGAGCGACTACGCCCTCGGCGCCGAGCTCCCCAACGGCCATGTCCGGGTGAGCGATGCGTACCTCTCGGCGAGGTGCTGCAATGCCCTGATGTTCGGCTCCGAGACCTGCGGCGACTTCTCGGACTACCAGTTCGAGAAGATCCGCATCGAGGGCGCCGACAAGTCCGGGCTCGGCATGGTCTCCATGGACGGCGCGAAGATCTCCGACGTCCACTACCGCGACATCACCATGACCGACGTCCACTCGCCGATCATGCAGAAGATCGGCACGCGCAAGCGCTGCGGCAACAGCCCGGGCGTCGGCTCGATCAGCGACGTGACGTACGACGACATCACCGCCACCGGCACCAGCCCGTCCTTCAGCCCGACCCTGTGGGGCGAGACCGGCCACCGGATCAGCGGCGTCACCTTCGACCACGTCGACATCACCGTGCCCGGCGGCAACGGCACCCTGTCCACCGCGGTGCCGAGCAACGACCCGAACGACTACAACCCGAAGAGCATCGGCACCCGGCCGGCCTACGGCTGGTACCTGCACAACGCCGACAGCGTGCGGTTCACCGACAGCTCGGTGAGGTTCGCCGCGGACGACGGCCGTCCCGCGGTCATCGCCGACGCGGCGAGCGACATCCGCTTCACCCGCTTCACCGCACAGCGCGGCGGCGACTCCCCGCATGACGCCGGCTTCCAGAACGTCACCGGCTACTGTCTGACGGACAGCCACACCACCTCCGGCGGCGCCCTGCGGATCTCGTCCACCGGATCCACCGAGAACTGCGGTACGGCGGCCAGGCCCCTGGATCTGGAGAACCCCCGCCAGGACTTCCTCCGGGGCTCGGTCGGCGGCCTCTTCCTGCACTGGGGCCTGCGCACCGCCCCCGCCCACACCAGCTGCGGCGCGTGGGAGAACGACGTCACCGGCGGCGGCTGGACACCGGACTACTGGGTGAACGAAGCCCGCAAACTGCATACGCAATACCTTGTACTGGCTACCTTCCACAGTCGACTGGGCTACGCCCGCCCCTGGCCCTCGAAGATCCCCGGCTCCTGCTCCACCCAGCGGGACTTCCTCGGCGAGCTGATCGCCGCCGCCAAGGCCAAGGGCATGAAGGTCATCCTCTACATGACCGACGACCCCCAGTGGCACGCCGAGGGCGGCCACGAGTGGCTCGACTCGGCCGCCTACTCCGCCTACAAGGGCAAGAACGTCGACCTGACCACCCGCGACGGCTTCGGGCAGTTCAGCTACGACAACTTCTTCGAGGTGATGGACCGCTACCCCGACCTCGGCGGCTTCTGGATCGACAACGACAACGCGTACTGGGAGAGCCACGACCTCTACGCGCAGATCTATGCCAAGCGCCCCCACTACACGCTCAGCAACAACAACGAAGACACGCCGATCATGGACATGATCAGCAACGAGCAGAAGACCGGCATGACGCCCGCATACGACTATCCGCAGGCTGTCTACACCGCCCAGCCCCGCCTGACCGAGGCCGACTTCAAACTCCCCTCGACCGGCGCCTGGTGGTACGACGGCTCCGACCCGTCCGTCGACCGTAAGCTCACGCTCGGCCGCCTCGTCACCGACGCCGGCTCCTCGGTCAAGTCGCTGATGGCCGAAACCGCCCAGGTCAACGGCAAGTTCCCGGCCAACCAGGCCGCCTTCAACAACTTCGCCGACACCTACCTCGACACCGTCTGGGAGTCCCTGCACGGAACCGAGGGCGGCGGCTACATGTACGGCGGCCTCAAGCCCGGCTTCTGGAACGACGGCGCCCACGGCGTGACGACGATCAGCAGGGCGGACCCGAACCGCCAGTACATCCACGTCCTGACCCCGCCCAGCACCGGCACCCTGCGCATCCGCGACAACGGCTACAGGATCGCGTCCGTCTCCAACCTCCGTACGGGCGCGGCGGTTTCGTGGTCGCAGGCCGGTGGCGTGCTGACGCTGACCGGTCTCGGCTCCTGGGACCCGTACGACACCGTCTTCAAGGTCACGACCGTCGGCCGCCAGGGAATCGCCACCGGCGTCGAGGTCACCGCGAGCGCCTCCGCGAGCGGCCACGCGGGCCAGGCCGCCGGAGACGGCGACCACCTCACCTACTGGGACAACAACAAGACCCTGCCCGTCAACCTCACCTTCGACCTCGGTGCGCCGAAGAAGGTGCAGTACATCGGCCTCAACCAGCGCGAGGACTCCGTCGCCTACGCCCGCTCCGCCACCGAGCAGTCCGCCCGCATCAAGGACTACAAGGTGTTCCTGAGCGATGACGGCACCACCTGGGGCAGCCCCGTGAAGACCGGGCAGCTCCCCAGCCGGCGGGGCATGCAGGGCATCGACCTCACCTCCGCGCACGCCCGCTACGTACGCCTGGAGGTCGACACCACCTGGGCCGCGTCGACCGACACCACCCGCTACCGGCGGCTGCGGATCGACGAGGCGTGGATCGGCACCGCGTACGCGACGCCGGCGCCTGTCACCGTCGAGTCGGACAACGGCCAGTCCCTGCGCCCCGCCATGGGCTGGAGCAGCTGGAGCTTCGTGCGCCGCCGGCCGACCGAGGCCAAGATCAAGGCGCAGGCGGACGCACTGGTGGCGAGCGGTCTCAAGGACCACGGGTTCGTGTACGTCAACCTCGACGACTTCTGGCAGAAGTGCGACTCCAACGGCTTCGTCGTCGACTCCTACGGCCGCTGGGCCGTGGACACCGCCAAGTTCCCGTCCGGGATCAGGGCGCTCGCGGACTACATCCACTCCAAGGGGCTGAAGTTCGGCTTCTACGTCACCCCGGGCATCGCCAAGAACGCGGTCACCGCGAATACGCCGATCGAAGGGACTCCGTACCACGCGAAGGACATTGCGGACACCTCGAAGACGGAGAAGAACTACAACTGCAAGAACATGTACTACATCGACTACTCCAAGCCGGGCGCGCAGGAGTTCGTGAACTCGTGGGCGAAGCAGTTCGCGTCCTGGGGAGTCGACTACCTGAAGATCGACGGCGTGGGCAGCCAGGACATCCCCGACGTCCAGGCCTGGGACAAGGCCCTGCGCGCCACCGGGCGGCCCCTCACCTTCGCCCTCTCCAACAACCTGCCGATCGCGAACGCCGCCACCTGGCGGCAGCTGGCCAACAGCTGGCGCACCCAGGGCGATGTGGAGTGCTACTGCGGGTCGGGCGCGAACGGCAGCGGCTACCCGCTCACGGACTGGTCCCACGTCTCCGCCCGCTTCACCTCGGCCGCCAACTGGCAGCCGTATGCCGGCCCCGGCGGCTGGAACGACCTCGACTCGCTGGAGATCGGCAACGGTGACCAGGTGGGCCTGACCGCCGACCAGCGGCGCTCGCACTTCACCCTGTGGGCGATGGCAGGCGCACCCCTGCTGCTCGGCACCGACCTCACCCACCTCGACCCCGTCGACAAGGCGATGCTCACCAACGACCGGCTGACCGGGGTCGACCAGGACGGGGTCGCGGCGAAACGGGTTGTGAACAGTGGGGTCAAGCAGGTCTGGAGCAAACAGGAGAACAGCGGCGACTACGTGGTCGCGCTGTTCAACACCGGTACGTCCGACAACGCCACGGTCACCGTGAACTGGTCGCAGGTGGGTTTCACCGGCTCCGGTGACGTCACGGACCTCTGGTCCGGCTCTCACAAGGGTGTGATCACGGACTCGTACAGCGCAACGCTGCGGCCGGGCGAAACACGGCTGATCCGTGTGAACCCAGTCAACAGCGCGCTGAGGGGAGAATCATGAAACGCGACAGAGTTCTCGTCTGGGGCCTCTCCCTGGCCCTGGCCGCACCACTGACCGGCCTGACCGGCGGCGTCGCCCGCGCGGCCACCGACTACCAGGCCGAGGACGCCCATATCTCCCAGGGCACCGTGGCCACCAACCACACCGGCTACACGGGCACCGGCTTCGTCGACTACACCAACATCAAGGGCTCGTACGTGGAGTTCACGGTGAACGCGGCCTCCGCGGGCACCGCAGCGGTCACCCTCCGCTACGCCAACGGCACCTCCACCGACCGGCCCATGGACATCTCCGTGGGCGGCACGGTCGTCGCGCCCGCCGTCTCCTTCCCGGCCACCGCCGACTGGAACACCTGGGCCACCAGGACCCTCACCGTGCCGCTCACCGCCGGATCCGACAAGATCCGCGCGACCGCCACCACGGCCGACGGCGGACCCAACCTGGACCGCATCAGCGTCGACGCCGCCACCGACACCCAGGCCCCCACCCGCCCCGGCCGGCCCGGCTGCTCCGACATCGGCGAGAACGGCCTCACCCTCGGCTGGGGCGCGTCCACCGACAATGTGGGCGTGACGGCGTACGACATCTACGAGCACGGCAACAAGATCGGTGAGGCGCCCGGGAGTTCGACCAGCAAGACACTGACCGGGCTCACCCCGAACACCACCTACAACCTCACCGTCATCGCCCGGGACGCGGCCGGCAACACCTCGCAGGCCAGCCCCGTCGTCGACTGCACGACCAAGCCCAGCTCCGACACCACACCGCCGACCGCCCCCGGCATACTGTCCACAGCCGACATCACATCGAATACAGTCGACCTCGGCTGGGGCGCGTCGACGGACGACCGCGCGGTCGTCGGCTACGACATCCGCAGCGACACCACCGTCTACAAGACCGTCACCAGCGGTACGTCGACCACCCTCACCGGTCTCGCCTGCAACAGCCCGTACACGCTGAACGTCGTCGCCCGCGACGCCGCCGGGAACGTCTCGCAGCCGAGCAACACCGTCACCTTCACCACCAAGGCCTGCGCCACCGACGGCGGTGTCCCGTCCTCGATCGCCACGCTCTCCAGCGGCTGGACGATCCCCTGGGGCACCTACTGGCTGCCCGACGGCCAGTCCGCGCTGGTCACCGAGCGGGACGACTTCCGGGTCTGGAAACTGACCAAGAGCGGCACTCGGACCCAGGTGGGCACGGTCCCCAACGCCGTGACCACCAACGGCGAGGGCGGTCTGCTCGGAGTCGCCGTCGACCCCAAGTGGGACACCAACCACTACGTCTACTTCATGCACACCGCGTCCGAAGGCAACCGGGTCGTCCGCATGACGTACGACGGCACCCAGCTCACCGACTACAAGATCCTGCTCCAGGGCATCAAGAAGAACCGCTACCACAACGGCGGACGCCTCGCCTTCGGCCCCGACGGCTATCTGTACGTCTCCACCGGCGAGGCCCAGACGCCCGACCTCGCGCAGGACAAGAACTCCCTCAACGGCAAGATCCTGCGCATGACGACCGACGGAAAGCCGGCCCCCGGCAACCCCTTCGGCACCTACGTCTACTCCCTGGGCCACCGCAACCCGCAGGGCCTCGCCTTCGACCGGAACGGGCGCCTGTGGGAAGCCGAGTTCGGCAACAGCTCCAAGGACGAGCTGAACCTCATCAAGCCCGGCGCCAACTACGGCTGGCCGACCTGCGAAGGCAGCTGCTCCGTCGCCGGGATGACCAACCCCAAGGCCACCTGGAACGTCTCCGAGGCCTCGCCCAGCGGCATCGCCGTCGTCCGCAACGTGATCTACATGGCCTCCCTGCGCGGCGAGCGCCTGTGGCGCATCCCGATCAACGGCGACAACGAGAGCGTCGGCACGCCGACCGCGTACTACGTCGGTACCTACGGTCGACTGCGTACCGTCACCAAGGTGCCGGGCGCCGACCAGTTGTGGCTGTCCACCACCAACTGCGACAACAACGGAGGAGCGGCGGACGGATCCGACAAGATCTTCAAGGTGACGATCAGCTGACGGTCGTCAGGCTCGGTAGAGGGCCTCGACCTCGTTCTCGTACGCCTTCTCGATCGCCTTCCGCTTCAGCTTCAACGACGGTGTCAGCAGGCCGTGTTCCTCGGTGAACGGCTGCGCCAGGATGCGGAAAGTGCGGATGGACTCGGCCTGGGAGACGAGGGTGTTGGCGGCGACCACCGCCCGCCGCACCTCCGTCTCCAGGTCCGGGTCCCGGACCAGCTGAGCGGCCGTCAGATGCGGTTTGCCGCGCATCTGCAGCCAGTGCTCCACCGCCTCCTGGTCGAGGGTGACCAGGGCGGCGATGTAGGGGCGGTCGTTGCCGACGACGATGCACTGGTTGACCAGCGGATGGTCGCGGACCCGCTCCTCCAGGACACCGGGGGAGACGCTCTTGCCGCCGGAGGTCACCAGGATCTCCTTCTTGCGGCCGGTGATGGTCAGATAGCCGTCCTCGTCGAGGGAGCCGAGGTCGCCGGTGGCGAGCCAGCCGTCGTGCAGGGTCGCGTCGGTGGCCTTCTGGTTGTTGAGGTAGCCCTGGAAGACGTTGCCGCCGTGCAGCCAGATCTCCCCGTCGTCCGCGATGTGCACGGTGACACCCGGGATGGTCTGGCCGACGGTGCCGTAGCGGGTGCGGTCGGGCGGGTTCGCGGTCGCCGCCGCCGTCGACTCGGTCAGGCCGTAGCCCTCGTAGATCTGCACGCCCGCGCCCGCGAAGAACAGGCCGAGGCGGCGGTCCATCGCCGATCCACCGGACATCGCGTTCCGGATCCGCCCGCCCATCGCCGCGCGGACCTTCGCGTACACGAGCTTGTCGAACAACTGGTGCTGCATCCTGAGGGCCGCCGACGGTCCCGGTCCGATGCCCCAGGCCTTGGCCTCGACGGCGTCGGCGTACTTCACGGCGACCTCGACCGCCTTCTCGAACGGCCCCGCCTTGCCGTCCTTCTCCGCCTTGCGCCGGGCCGCGTTGAACACCTTCTCGAAGATGTACGGCACCGCGAGGATGAACGTCGGCCGGAACGCGGCCAGGTCCGGCAGCAGCGCGGCCGCGTGCAGCTGCGGCTGGTGCCCGAAACGGACCCGGCCACGGATCGCGGCGACCTCCACCATCCGCCCGAAGACGTGCGCGAGCGGCAGGAAGAGCAGGGTGGAGGCCTCGTCGCCCTTCTTGGAGTGGAACACCGGCTCCCACCGCTCGATGACGGTGTCCGCCTCGTACATGAAGTTCCCGTGCGAGAGCACACAGCCCTTGGGGCGGCCGGTCGTGCCCGAGGTGTAGATGATCGTGGCGACCGAGTCCGGGGTGACCGCCTGCCGGTGCCGGTGCACCACCTCGTCGTCCAGATGCGCGCCGGCGTCGTACAGCTCCTGCACGCAGCCCGAGTCCAGCTGCCACAGCTCCCGCAGCTGCGGGAGCCGGTCGATGACGGTGGCGATGGTCATCGCGTGGTCCTCGTGCTCCACGATCGCCGCCGACACCTCGGCGTCGTACAGCATCCAGAAGCACTGCTCGGCCGAGGAGGTCGGGTAGACGGGGATCACCTGGGCGCCGATCGTCCACAGCGCGAAGTCGAACAGGGTCCACTCGTAGCGGGTGCGGGACATGATCGCGACCCGGTCGCCGAACCGGATGCCCCGGGCGAGGAGCCCCTTGGCCAGGGCGAGGACCTCGTCGCGGAACTCGGCGGAGGTCACGTCCCGCCACTGTCCCGACTCGTCCTTGCGGCCCAGCGCGATGTGCAGCGGGTCCGTCCGGGCATGCTCGAAGACGACATCGGCCAGACCGCCCACCGGCGGCGCCGACGCCAACGGAGGGGTGGTGAACTCGCGCAATCCCTCGCTCCCCGTTCCTGTGACGCTCCGCAGCGCCGTGAAAGCTACCCCACGCACAGACGGGGCGGGAGGGGGTACGAAATCGCCCGATGCTCACCAACGGTCTGGCCGGTGCCCGGAAAATACGCTCACATGCGGAAGGGTCGGACAGAATACTTACGGTTCAGTAAGTTTCGGTGCCGTAATCTCCACCGAATCTGTACGACCCGATTACGGTCGGCATCCGCCTCCTGAGCGGGTCAGACGCGCGGCGCAGTCGTCTCTTTTGTCTGCGTCGCGGCAGCCGATTCCGTCACTCCGGTCCGCTGTGCGCGGGGCTCCCTGACCAGGGCCAGGACCAGCGCGCCCGCCACGATCCCGGCAAGCCCCGCGGTCACCAGCGCCGTGTCGAGGCCGGAGGCGAACGCGGCCCGCAGCGTGTGCTCGGGGATCGAGCCGCGCAGCGCGCCCGCGCCGCCGCCCGCCAGCGTGTGCGCCGCACCGTCCGGGAGCGAGTCCCGCATCCGGGACGTCAGCACGGTGCCGAACACCGCGACCCCCAGCGCGTACCCCAGCTGCCGTACGGTGTTGACCGCACCGCCCGCCATCCCGGCCCGCTCCGGCGGCACCGACGCCAGCGCTGCCCCGGCCACGGTCGGCGACACGAACCCGGTGCCGACGCCCACCAGCACGAACCCCGGCACCAGCGCCGACCAGCCGGAGCCCGCGTCCAGCACCGCCTGGCAGATGTTCCCGGAACCGATCAGCAGCAGCCCGCCGCCGATCGTCAGCCGGGCCGGCACCCCGTGCAGCAGCTTGCCCACCAGCACGGCGACGATCATCGCCGCGACCGTCAGCGGCAGCAGCGTCAGCCCGCCGCGCACCGGACTCATGCCCAGCAGCGTCTGCATCCAGATCGACACGTACGGCGTCACCCCGAACGCCACCCCGTTGAACGCGAACGCCCCCGCCATCACCCCCACGAACGCGGGCTTGCGCAGCAGCCCGAGGTCCAGCAGCGGATGCGCCGCCCGCCGCTCCACCAGCACGAAGACCAGCAGCGCCAGCGCCGCGCACCCGAACGCCGTGAGCGCCGCCGGCGCCGTCCAGCCGTCCTCCCCGGCCCGCACCACCGCGTACGTCAGCCCGCCCGCGAAGCCGGCGAAGGCCGCCGTGCCCGGCCAGTCGACGCGCATCCCGCGCGGACCCCGCGACTCCGGCACCACCCGCAGGGTCAGCCACACCTCGACCACGCTCACCGGCAGGTTCACGAAGAAGATCCACCGCCAGCCCGGCCCCTCGGTGAGCAGGCCGCCCACTATCGGGCCGACGGCCGCGGCCCCGCCGCTCACCGCGCCCCACACCCCGAGCGCCGCCGACCGCCGCTGCCCCTGGTAGACCGAGCCCAGCAACGGCAGCGTCGTCGCGAACATCGCCGCCGCACCCACACCCTGCACCGCGCGCGCGGCCACCAGCACACCCGGCCCGGACGCCAGCCCGCACAGCAGCGACGCCACCGCGAACAGCACCACACCCGCCACATGCACCCGGCGCCGCCCCAGCACGTCCGCGGCCGCTCCCACCCCGAGCAGCAGCGCCGCCAGCGCCAGCGCGTACCCGTCGACCACCCACTGCAGATCGCTCAGCGACGCATGCAGCGCACCGGCCATGTCCGGCAGCGCCACCACCACGATCGTCACGTCCAGCAGCAACATGAACGTGCCCAGGCACACGGCCGTGAGCGTCCCCCATCCACGCATGTCCTCAACTCCCTGTACGACGGCTGCGTATCGCTCCGTACGATGCGTAGGACGCGGCCGATCAACCCGGAAAAGACCGCCACAGCGACGGAATCCGACGGGGGAGCACATGCTGAAGATGGAATCCGACACCTTCGATCACCTCGACCTCCAGCTGCTGTCCGCCCTGGAGGTCGACGCCCGGGCCTCCTTCAGCCGGATCGCGCAGGTGCTCGGCGTCTCCGACCAGACGATCGCGCGCCGCTTCCGCCGGCTGTCCGCCGAGGGCGGCCTCAGGGTCGTCGCCCTGCGCGACGCCGAGGCCCTCGGCCAGGACCAGTGGATGCTCCGCCTGCGCTGCGCCCCCGACGGCGCCTCCGTCATCGCCGACGCACTCGCCAAACGCCCCGACACCGCCTGGATCGGCCTGGCCGCCGGCGGCACCGAGGTCGTCTGCATGACCCGGCCGCGCAGCCCCGGCGACCACGACGACCTCCTCCTCGGCAAGCTGCCGCGCACCCCGAGCGTGGTGGAGATCCGCGCCCAGCAGCTCCTGCACCGCTTCTACGGCGGACCCACCGGCTGGCTGCGCAAGTTCCGGGCACTCGACGACGACCAGATCGCCGCCCTGCGCCCCGAGCCCCAGGCCCCGGCCGGACCGGCCCGCATCGACCCCGAGGACGAGCCGCTCCTCGCCGTCCTGGAACGCGACGGCCGGGCCGGCCACCCCGAACTGCAGCGCGCCACCGGCCGCTCCGAGTCCGCGGTCAAACGCCGCCTCGCCGCCCTGCTCGCCTCCGGAGCGGTGTACATCGACGTCGAGTACCACTCGGAGATCCTCGGCTACTCCCGGGCCGCCGCCCTGTGGATCACCACCGCCCCCGCCGCCCTGCACACCGTCGGCGAGGCCCTCGCGACCCACGAAGAGATCGCCTTCGCCTCCGCCACCGCCGGCCCCTCGCACATCGTCGTCACCGCGGTCGTCCGCGACACGACCAGCCTGTACGGCTACCTCAGCGGACCGCTCGGCCGGCTGGAGGGCGTCCAGCACGTGGAGACCACGCCGTTCCTGCGCCGGGTCAAGCAGCTGACGTATCAGCGGCCGCCGCGCTGACCCCGGTGCAACCGGTCCCCGCCCGCCAGGACCGCCGCCGCCAGCGCGTTCGCCGCGCCCTCCGCCGCGCCCCGCCGCCGGCCGTGCACGAGGACGAAGTCCACCTTGCCCAGCTCCGGCAGGCCCGAACGGTCCGGCACCCGGAACAGCCCCGGCGGGATCAGCCGCCGCGAGTGGGCCATCACGCCGAGCCCCGCGCGCGCGGCGGCGATCAGACCGTTGAGGCTGCCGCTGGTGCACACGATCCGCCACTCGCGCCCCTGCTCCTCCAGCGCCTCCAGGGCGCGGGCGCGGGTGATGCCGGGCGGGGGATACACGATCAGCGGGACCGGCCGGTCGGGCTCCAGACGGACGTGTTCGGAGCCGACCCACACCAGGTCGTCGCGCCACACCAGCTCGCCGCGCGGGTCCTGCGGGCGCCGCTTGGCCAGCACCAGATCGAGCTTCCCCGCCGCCAGCTGCTCGTGCAGGGTGCCCGACAGCTCCACCGTCAGCTCCAGGTCGACCTCCGGGTGGTCGTGGCGGAAGCCCTCCAGGATCTCCGGCAGCCGGGTGAGGACGAAGTCCTCCGAGGCGCCGAAGCGCAGCCGGCCCCGCACCCGGGTGCCGGTGAAGAACGCCGTCGCCTGCTCGTGCACCTCCAGCAGCCTGCGGGCGAAGCCCAGCATCGCCTCGCCGTCCTCGGTCAGCTCCACGGAGTGGGTGTCCCGGGAGAACAGCTGCCGTCCGGTGGCCTCCTCCAGCCGGCGCACATGCTGGCTGACCGTGGACTGGCGCAGCCCGAGCCGCCGGGCGGCCTGCGTGAAACTCAGCGTCTGCGCCACCGCCAGGAACGTGCGCAGGTGGGTGGGGTCGTACACGGCGGCAGCGTACTCCTTGTCATCGCGGAACACGATGACAGTCAGAGTGGTATGCGGGATTCCCGATCGGTGCGGGGAAGAGGACGATGGAGAGGGGTCCTCCGGGCTCCCGCACGTACGTGACGAACTGCAAGTGGAGCACCGTGAAACGCCTGCGCTGGCCGAGCTGGATGCCGATCGACCCCTACATCGTGCTGCTGCTCGGCACGGTGGGCCTCGCGGCGCTCCTCCCGGCCCGGGGCACCGGCGCCGACGTCGCCTCCGGGGCTTCCACCGCGGCGATCGCCTTCCTCTTCTTCCTCTACGGCGCCCGGCTCTCCACCCGTGAGGCGCTGGACGGCCTCAGGCACTGGCGGCTCCACGTCACCGTCCTGGCCTGCACCTTCGTCATCTTCCCGGTGCTCGGTGTGGCCGCCCGCGGCCTGGTGCCGGTGGTGCTGACCCAGCCGCTGTACCAGGGGCTGCTGTTCCTCACCCTGGTGCCGTCCACGATCCAGTCGTCGATCGCGTTCACCTCGATCGCTCGCGGAAACGTGCCTGCCGCCATCTGCGCGGGCTCGTTCTCCTCGCTGGTCGGCATCCTCGTCACCCCGCTGCTGGCGGCCGGGCTGCTGGGCAACGACGGCGGCGGGTTCTCCGCGGACTCAGTGGTGAAGATCGTGCTCCAGCTGCTGGTGCCGTTCCTGGCCGGGCAGGTGCTGCGCCGCTGCGGAGTCAAAAGGGGCCGCGCGGAGCGCGTCGAGCAGGGTGGTGGCGGGCGACGGGCGGGCGACTTCGTCGCCCGGCACAAGAAGGTCCTCGGCCTGGTCGACCGCGGCTCGATCCTGCTGGTCGTCTACACCGCGTTCAGCGAGGGCATGACCCGGGGCATCTGGCACCAGGTCAGCCCCGTCCGGCTGGCCGCGCTGCTCGGCGTCGAGGCCGCCCTGCTGGCCGTCATGCTCGTCCTGACCTGGTACGGCGGCCGGGCGCTCGGCTTCGGCCGGGAGGACCGGATCGCCATCCAGTTCGCCGGGTCCAAGAAGTCCCTCGCCTCCGGTCTGCCGATGGCGAGCGTCCTGTTCGGCGCCCATGCCTCCCTGGCCGTGCTGCCGCTGATGCTCTTCCACCAGATGCAGCTGATGGTGTGCGCGGTCATCGCCAAGCGGCGCTCCCACGACCTGGACGAGCCCACGCAGGCGTCAGCCGCCCACGTGGTCCAGGGGCAGCCACAGGACCGTGTCCTTCGCTGACCGCGACACCTTCGGGTCGGCGAGTTCCTCGTCGGTCAGGGCGCGGTCCCAGACATGGACGTCGTCGATCGCTCCGGTGAAGAAGGCCCGGCTGTCCATGCGCTGACCGATGTGCACGCCGAAGGGCGAGTTGCGGCTGACGGAACCCGGCACATCGGCGACGGTGGACTGCATACCGTCGACGGACAGCGACAGCAGGCCGCCACCGCGCCTGAGGACGGCGTGATGCCACTGGCCGTCGTTGTACGCGGTGTCCGTGCGCACGTACGCGGTCTGCGGTGCGGCCGCACCGTTCCGCACGGTGATCAGGCCCTGCAGGCGGTGGTTCGCCGGCTCGCCGCGCACCCACACCTGCGGCTGGGTGGTGCCGACGCCACCCATCCAGAGCAGCGGCTGCTCGCCGGTCGTGGCCGTGTACCGGAACCACAGGGAGGCCGTGAAGTCCCCGCTGCCGAGCGGAAGCCCGGG
Organism: Streptomyces diastatochromogenes; assembly: GCF_002242805.1. Classification (GTDB taxonomy): domain Bacteria; phylum Actinomycetota; class Actinomycetes; order Streptomycetales; family Streptomycetaceae; genus Streptomyces; species Streptomyces diastatochromogenes. Next base: position 117,338 of record NZ_MCGQ01000038.1, read on the forward strand.
GCGGTACGGCAGGCGTACGGCATCGTCGCTGCCGTCGAACTCCAGCGCGCCGCCCACCACGCCGTCCGTCTCCTCGGCGCCGCCGAGCACCGCGGCCGGGCGGGCGTGCGGGGCGAGGTCGGCGGTGTGCGGGTCGGGGCCGCGGCGCGGGGCGAGCCAGTCCTCGGTGAAGCGGGCGAAGCGGATCTCGTCGCGTGCGTCGACCGCCCCGCCCTCGTACATCAGACCCGCCGTGTCGTGGTCGACGCGCACCAGGTCGGAGTAGCCGGACCAGTCCGTGGTGACGACCGTGCCGCGGTCCACGCTGTCCCAGGTGCGGCCGCCGTCGTAGGAGGAGCGGATCATCATCGTGCGGCGCCGGTCGGGGTCGCCGGGGCAGGAGAGCAGGATGCGGTCGCCCAGGCGCAGGATCGAGCCCTGCACCTGCGGGGTGTAGAGGTCCGGGAGGTCGCGGAAGGGCGCGGCGAAGCTGCCGCCGCCGTCCCGGCTGACGGCCTGGGTGCGGTGGCCGAGGTCGGTGCCGTCCTGCTCCCGGCCGCTGACCAGGACCGAGCCGTCGGTGCGTTCGGCGAGGGTGAGTTCGGAGGGCTTCTGCCGGAAGGTGCCGTCGGCGGCGATCGGCCAGGTGTCGGTGGCGCCGATCCGCCAGTGGCCGCCGTGGTCGTCGCTGACGATGAGCGCGGCGTGGTTGGCGGTGACCCGGCTGCCGTTCCACGTCTCGGTGTTGACCCCGAAGACCAGCCGGCCGGCGTACCGGCCGCGGGTGAGCTGGATGCCGTGCACGGGGCCGGTCGCGTACCAGGAGTTCCAGTCCGCGGGCAGGATCTCCGGGCTCAGATCGCGCGGCTCGGACCAGGTCAGTCCGTCGTCGTCGCTGTACTGCAGATGCGGGCTGCGGTCACAGGGCACCGAGCAACTGGCGCTGTCCGTACGCCCGGTGTTGTACGTCTCCGCGAGCCAGATCCGGCCGGTGTCGCGGTCCACCATCGGCGCCGGGTTGCCGTGGGTGTCGCCCGCTCCCTCGTTGACCACCCGCAGCGGGCCCCAGGTGCGGCCGCCGTCGGTGGAGCGCTTGACCACGATGTCGATGTCGGCCGCGTCTCCGCAGTTGAGCACCCGGCCCTCGGCGAACGCGAGCAGCGTGCCGTCGGTCGTCCGGACGATCGCCGGTATGCGGAAGCAGGCGTAGCCGGGATCCTGGGACGCCTTGAAGAGGATCTGCTGCTCGAAGTCGGTTGCGTCGGTGGCGGGTTGGGCGTGTGCCGGGTGCGGCAGCACTAGCAGAGCGGCCGCCGTGAGGGCGGCGGCCAGGCAGCTTCTGAGACGGGCGCTGATTCTTGACGGCATGGTGCGACCTGCCCTTCATGCGTCGAGACATGTGGACATCCGGACATCCAACGTCCAACATGCGCCTCTCAGACGGTAGTTGGGGCCTCTGGCGCCTCACAAGAAGCGTGCAGCTACTTCAGAGGGCTCACGGGCGCAGAACGACCTTCCCGAGGTTGGCCCGTGTCTCGATCACCTCGTGCGCCTTCGCCGCGTCCTCCAGCGCGAACTCGCCGTGCACGGCGGGCTTCAGGGTGCCGTCGGTGAACAGCCGCCACAGCTCCTGCCGCCACTGCTCGTACAGTTCCGGCCGGCCGCGGGCGATCAGCGCCATCTGGAAGCCGATCACCGACTTGGCGCCGACCAGCAGGTCGTACGCCTGGATCGTGCCGCCGCCCGAGCTGTAGGCGACCAGACGGCCGTGCGGGGCGAGCGCGGCGAGGGCGGGGGTGAGTAGATCGCCGCCGACCGCATCCAGTACACAGTCGACAGGCTCCCCCCAACTGTCGTCGCCATATCGAATACAGTCGTCCGCGCCCAGCGAGCGGACGAAGTCCGCCTTCGCCGGATCGGAGACGGCGCCCACCACCCGGCCCGCACCCCGCGCCCGCGCCAGCTGCACCGCGAGGTGCCCGACCCCGCTCGCCGCGGCCGTGACCAGCACCGCCTCGCCCGCCACGGGGCGTGCCGCCGCCAGTGCGCCGAGCGCCACCAGTCCGGCGCGCACCAGGGCGACCGCGTCGACGGGGGTGGCGCCGTCGGGTACGGGGGAGGCCAAGGCCTCGTGCAGCAGGGCGAAGCCGGCGTACCCGTGGCCGAAGCACAGCCCGGTGACCCGGTCGCCGGCGCGGAAGCGGGTCACGCCCTCGCCGACGGCCACCACCTCACCGGCGATCTCGCCGCCCAGCGGGATCGGTTCGGCGGCCTCGGTGACCTTGCGGACGACGGGCAGGGTCACGCCGACCGCCTCGCAGCGCACCAGCAGCTCACCTGCGCCGGGCTCGGGGACAGGTGCCTCCTCCAGGAACAGGGGACCGCCGGTGGACTCGTACCGGACGCGACGCATCGCAACCTCCAGGAGCGGGGATGGTCGTTGGGAGTACCCATGAATTCGTTGGGAGTCCCAACGGTAGCGGTGGTTCGTTGGGAAGTCCAATGATTCTTCGGTAGGCTGCCCGTATGGCCGAAGCACCCCTCCCCGCCATCCGCGCCCTGCCCAGCTGGCTCCTCGGCCGGGCCGCGGCCCGCGGCCGCTCCCTGGTCGCCGACGCCCTGGCGGCCGAGGGCATGAAGATGTGGCACCACGTGGTCCTCTCCGCCGTCCGTGATCTCGCCCCCGTCGCCCAGGCGGACCTCGGCCGCAGCGTGGGCCTCGACCCCAAGGACCTGGTCGGCGTCCTCAATGACCTGCAGTCCGCCGGCCTCGCTGTACGCGCCCCCGACCCCAAGGACCGGCGCAAGAACGCCGTGTCCCTCACCGGCGACGGCGCCCGCCTGCTCACCCGCTGCGAGAAGGCCGCGCGCGAGGCCAACGACGAACTGCTCGCCCCGCTGTCGCCGGCCGAACGCGATCAGTTCATGGGACTGTTGATCCGGATTTCCGGCACGGACGGCTGATGACGGCTAACGTTCCGTCATGACCGCAGCTCCCGTGCTCGATCCGCAGCGCACCGCCCTCGTCCTCGTCGACCTGATGGACCGCATCGTCGCGCTGCCCCTGGAACCCCGCAAGGGCACCGAAGTGCTCGCCACCGCCGAGGAGTTGGTGGCCGCCTTCCGTGCCGCCGGGGCGCTCGTCGTCCTGATCCGGGTCGAACGCCCCGCGGTCGCCGAACAGCCGCCCGGCAGCGGGCTGGTGGCGGGGCTGCTCAGGGACGGCGACCTGGAGGTCGTCAAGCGCACCATCGGCGGCTTCCAGGGCACGGGCCTGGACGATCGGCTGCGCGAACGCGGCATCCGCACCCTGCTGTTCGGCGGCATCGCCACCAACCTCGGCGTCGAGTCCACCGCCCGCGCCGCCGCCGACCTCGGCTACGACCTCGTCTTCGTCGAGGACGCCATGGCCGCGTTCACCGCGCCGGAGCACGAGGCGTCGGTCAGGCTCGACTTCCCGCGGCTCGGCACGGTCGTGACCGCCTCCCAGGTGCGCCTCGCGACCCGCTGACCCCTCACACCAGCAGCCCGCCCCCGTCCACGGTCACCACCGACCCGGTGCTGTAACCGCCGCGCATCAGGTACAGGTACGCCTCCGCCACATCCGCCGGCTCGCCGACCCGCCCCACCGGCAGCGACTCGGCGGACGACCGGAACAGCCCCTCCCGCTCGGCCTCCGGCAGCTCCCGCCACAGCTCCGTACGCACCACCCCCGGCGAGACCACGTTGACCCGGACCGGCGCCAGCTCCAGGGCCAGCGCCCGGGTCAGCGACTCCATCGCCCCGCACAGCGCCGCCGCGGCCGTCGTCCCCGGCATCGGCCGCCGCCCGGCGGTCCCGGTGGTCAGCACCACCGAGCCGCCCTCACGGATCGAGCCGGCGCCGTACTTCACGGCCGTGTACGCACCCCACAGCCGCGTGTCGAGGAACCTCCGGGCCCGCCCGAGATCCGCCTCGGCCAGGCTCTGCAGCAGCAGCGACTCACCGGCCGTGTACACCAGGTGGTCGAAGCCGCCGATCCTCTCGAAGAAGCCGCGCACCGCGGCCTCGTCGTTCGCGTCCAGCACCCAGCCCTCGGCGTTCCCGGGCAGCCGCTTCAGCGCCGCGTCCACACTCTCCTGCCGGCGCGAGGCGACCACCACCTCGGCGCCCTCCCGCGCCGCACCCTCGGCAACCGCGAGCCCGATGCCCGACGTACCCCCGATGACGACGACGCGCTGTCCCTGCAGATCCATGATGCGTTCCTTCCTTGTCCTGCCTGGTGCGTCCAGCCTGCGATCGCGCCCGCCTCGCCGTCCAAGACCTCTTCCGTCCGCGGCGATACCCTGAAGGCATCGCCACCGGTACGACGGAAGGGGCGGCCATGGACCTGGACCTGCGGAAGGTCCGCTACTTCGTGGCGGTCGCCGAACTGCTGCACTTCGGCCGCGCCGCCGAGCAACTGCACATCGCCCAGCCCGTCCTCAGCCGTCAGATCCGCGCACTGGAGAAGGACTTGGGCGCGGAGCTGTTCGTACGCGACAGCCACGGCGTGACGTTGACGTCGGCCGGTCGTCAACTCCTGGACGACGCACGGCATCTGCTCGCGAGCGCGGACGCCGCACGCCGCCGGGTGCGGCGGGCCGCCCGCGGCCCGGGGCGCTTCGTCGTCGGGTTCCGCGCCGGGGTGGTCGTCACCCGCGCGCTGCGGGACTTCGGGGCCGCCCACCCGGACGTCGACGTCCACGCGCGCCGAGTCGAGTGGGACGACCAGGAGGAGCTGATTCTCGACGGCACCGTCGACATCGCCTACGTACGACGCCCGGTCCGGGACCGGGGACTGAGGCTGCTGCCGCTGTACGGCGAGGCACGCGTGGCGATGCTGCCCGCCGACCACCGGCTCGCCGGCAAGCAGGAGCTGTGCCTCGCCGACCTGGTGGACGAGCCGAGGCTCAGCTACGCCCACCCGGGCCCCGACGACCTGCCGATCCGCACGATCGAGGAGAAGTTCGAGTGCGTGGCGAGCGGAGCCGGCATCACGCTCGTACCGGAGTCCGTCGCCCTGCAGTACTCCCGCCCGGACATCACCTACGTGCCGGTGCCGGACGCGGAGCCCGACGAGGTGCTCCTGGCCTGGGAGGCACGCCGACGCTCACCGCTGATCGCCGGGTTCGTCACCGCCGCCCAGGCTCAGGCGGAAGCGGCCGGCTGAGGCGGGGCCCCTGCGGCGCAGGGGGCGCTCCCCGCCGTTCGGGGCCCCGCCGCCGTGTCGCGGGGGACCGGTCAGCCCTGGGCGGCCGCGGCCCGCAGGGCGATGCGGTCCTCGCCCGCGTACACGTTCATCGAGCTGCCCCGCAGGAAACCCACCAGGGTCAGACCCGTCTCGGCGGCCAGGTCCACCGCCAGCGACGAGGGCGCCGACACCGCCGCCAGCACCGGGATCCCCGCCATCACGGCCTTCTGCGCCAGCTCGAACGAGGCTCGGCCCGAGACCAGCAGGATCGTCCGCGACAGCGGCAGATCCCCGTTCTGCAGCGCCCGCCCGACCAGCTTGTCGACCGCGTTGTGCCGGCCCACGTCCTCCCGTATGTCCAGCAGCTCCCCGTCCTCGGTGAACAGGGCGGCCGCGTGCAGCCCCCCGGTCCGGTCGAACACCCGCTGGGCCGCCCGCAGCCGGTCGGGGAGGCTCGCCAGCAGCTCGGGGGTCACCCGGACCGGGGGAGTGTCGGCGATCGGCCAGCGCGCGGTCGTCCGCACGGCGTCCAGGCTGGCCTTGCCGCACAGCCCGCACGAGGACGACGTGTAGACGTTCCGCTCCAGGGTGAAATCGGGGAGGGCGATCCCCGGGGTGGTGCGGACGTCGACCACGTTGTAGGTGTTCGAACCGTCTACGGTCGCCCCGGCGCAGTAGACGATGTTCTGCAGATCGGATGCGGTGGCCAGTACGCCCTCGCTCACCAGGAACCCCGCCGCCAGCGCGAAGTCGTCGCCCGGTGTGCGCATGGTGATCGCGAGCGGCTTCCCGTTCAGCCGGATCTCCAGGGGTTCCTCGGCGACGAGCGTGTCCGGCCGGGTGGAGACCGCCCCGTCCCGGATGCGGAGCACCTTGCGTCGTTCCGTGACTCGTCCCATGTCCTGATCAGCCCCGGTTCTGTACGTGCTGGTAGCCGAAACGGCCCTTGATGCAGAGGTTGCCGTGAGTCACCGGATTGTCGTGCGGTGAGGTGACCTTCACGATCTCATTGTCCTGCACATGGAGCGTGAGGTTGCAGCCCACCCCGCAGTAGGCGCACACCGTGGTCGTCTCCGACTGCCTCGACTCGTCCCAGGTACCCGCCGCCCGCATGTCGAACTCGGATCTGAACGACAGCGCCCCCGTCGGGCACACCTCGATGCAGTTCCCGCAGTACACGCAGGCGGAATCGGTCAGCGGCGCCTCGTGCTCGACTGCGATCCGCGCGTCGAAACCGCGCCCGGCGACCGAGATCGCGAAGGTGTTCTGCCACTGGTCGCCGCAGGCGTCGACGCACTTGTAGCACAGGATGCACTTGTCGTAGTCACGCACATACAGCTCGTTGTCGACCTTCGGTTCCTCGTGCAGCCGGGCCGCGCCGGGGCCGAAACGGTCGGGCTTCGCCTCGTACTCCTTGATCCACTCGGCGACCTTCGGGGTCGTCGACAAGTCGACCGAGGATGCCAGCAGCTCCAGCACGATCTTCCTGCTGTGCCGGGCCCGCTCCGTGTCCGTACGGACCTCCATCCCGGGCTCCGCCCTGCGCGAGCAGGCCGGCACCAGCGTCCGCGACCCCTCCACCTCCACCACGCACACCCGGCAGGCGTTCTTCGGCCGCAGCGTGTCGCCCTCGCAGAGGGTCGGGATGTCCTTCCCCGCCGCCCGGCACGCGTCCAGGACGGTCGAGCCCTCCGGGACCCGGGCCGGCTCGCCGTCGATCGTGAACTCCAGCAGACGGCGCGGGATCCCCAGCGGTGTGACGGTCATTCGTATGCCCCCAGACGGTCGATGGCGGATTCCACGGCGTTCCACGCGGTCTGCCCCAGACCGCAGATCGAGGCGTCCCGCATCGCCCGGCCCACCTCGCGCAGCAGGGCGATGTCGTCGGCGGCCCCGGCCCCCGTGCGCTCCACGATCCGGCGCAGCGCCTCCTCCTGCCGGACCGTCCCGACCCGGCACGGCACGCACTGCCCGCAGGACTCGTCGCGGAAGAACTCGGCGATGCGCAGCAGCAGGCGGGGGAGCGGCACGGTGTCGTCGAAGGCCATGACCACGCCGGAACCGAGCGTGGTCCCGGCCTCCCGGGTGCCCTCGAAGGTGAGCGGGACGCCGAGTTCGTCCGGCCGTACGAAGCCGCCGGCCGCCCCGCCCAGCAGCACCGCCCGCAGCCCCTCCCGCACACCGGCCAGCTCCAGCAGCTCGCCGAGCGTCGCCCCGAACGGCAGCTCGTACACGCCGGGCCGCTCCACACTGCCCGACACGCAGAACAGCTTGGGGCCGGTGGACCGTCCGGTGCCGATCGCCGCGTAGGCCGGGGCGCCCATGGTGAGGATCGGCAGGACGTTGACCAGCGTCTCCACGTTGTTCTCCACCGTGGGCTTGCCGAACAGGCCCTTCTCCACCGGGAAGGGCGGCTTGGAGCGGGGTTCGCCCCGGTAGCCCTCGATGGAGTTGAACAGGGCCGTCTCCTCGCCGCAGATGTACGCGCCGGCGCCGCGCCGGATCTCGATGTCCAGGCGGTAGCCCTGGCCGAGGATGTCGTCGCCGAGCAGACCGCGGGCCCGGGCCTGGTCGATCGCATACTGCAGACGGTGTACGGCTCGCGGGTACTCGCCGCGGATGTAGACGAAAGCCCGGTGCGCGGATATCGCATACGACGCGATCGTGATCGCCTCCACGAGCGCGTACGGATCGCCCTCCATGAGCACCCGGTCCTTGAAGGTGCCCGGCTCGGACTCGTCCGCGTTGCACACCAGGTAGTGCGGGTGGTCCGGCTGGGACGCCGTGGCCTGCCACTTGCGGCCGGTCGGGAAGGCCGCGCCGCCGCGCCCGACCAGACCCGAGTCGGTGACCTCCCGGATCACCCCGGCGGGACCCAGCTCGAAGGCCCGGCGCAGCGCCGTGTAGCCGCCGTGCGCCCGGTAGTCGTCCAGCGAGGACGCATCCACGACACCGACCCGGCGCAGCAGCAGCGACGGGTCGCCCGCCTGGGGCACGGCCGCCACCGCCGGTGGCTCCTCGGGTGCCGCGTCCGGCGCGCTCGCCGCGAGGACGGCCGCCTCGACCGCCGCCGGCGCCGACACGGCCGTACGCACCGGATCGCCCGCCCGGATCGCCAGGGCCGCCGGGGCCCGCTCGCACAGGCCCAGACACGGGCTGCGCTCGACACTCACCCCGCTGCCCGGGCCGAGCCGCGCCTCGATCCCGGCACACAGGTCGCCCGCCCCGGCCGCCGTACAGGCGAGGTCGGTGCAGACGTGCAGCACGGTGGCCGGGCGGGGCCGGACGGAGAACATCGCGTAGAACGTGGCCACCCCGTACGCCTCCGCGGGCGGCACGGTCAGCCGCCGGCACAGATAGTCGAGGGCGCCTTCGCTGATCCAGCCGATCCGGTCGTTGACCGCGTGCAGCCCCGGCAGCAGCAGATCGCGCCGGTCGCGGGCCGCACGGCCGCCGCGCGCCCACCTCAGGTCGGCGTCCGTGCGGTCGGCGCCCTCCCAGGAGGACTCCGGGGGGCCCAACAAGGCGTCCACGGCGGCCCGTTCCTCGTCCGTCGGCTTGCTGTCGCCGAAGTGCAGATCCACGCCCTCACCCCACGTACGTAACGGCCGGCAGCTTCTCGATCCGGATCGCCGACGCCTTGAACTCCGCCGTCCCCGCGATCGGGCAGTTCGCCTCGATCGTCAGCTGGTTGGTGTCCACCTCGTCGGGAAAGTGCATGGTCATGAAGGCGAGGCCGGGCCGCAGCGCGGTGTCGACCCACACCGGCGCCACCACCGACCCGCGCCGCGAGGACACCCGCACCTCCTCGCCGACCACGACCCCGTACCGCTCGGCGTCCTCCGGGCACAGCTCGACGTACTCGCCGCGCCTGAGCGGAGAGGCGAAACCGCCGCTCTGCACACCGGTGTTGTACGAGTCCAGGCGCCGGCCGGTGGTGAGCCGGATCGGGTACTCCTCGTCCGTGAGGTCCACCGGCGGATCGTGCTGCACCAGCCCGAAGGGTGCCGCCGCTCCCCGCCTCTCGGGGTCCTTCTCCCACAACCGGCCGTGCAGATAGGTGGGTTCGAGCCGCTGGGTGCTCGGGCACGGCCACTGGATGCCCTGGTGCTCCGCCAGCCGCTCGTACGTCATCCCGTAGTGGTCCGGCGACACCGAGCGCAGCTCGTTCCAGACGGCCTGCGCGTCGGCGTACTTCCAGTCGTGGCCGAGCCGGGCCGCCAGCTCGCAGATGATGTCGATGTCCTCGCGGGCCTCGCCGGGCGGGGTGACCGCACGCCGGACGCGCTGAACTCGCCGCTCGCTGTTGGTGGTGGTGCCGTCGGTCTCCGCCCAGCCCGCGGTGGCGGGCAGCACCACGTCCGCCAACTCGGCCGTCTTCGTCAGGAAGATGTCCTGCACCACGAGGAAGTCCAGCGCCCTGAGCCGCCGTACGGCCTGCTCGCTGTCGGCCTCCGACTGCGCCGGGTTCTCCCCGATGCAGTACACGGCCCGCAGCGAGCCCTCCTCCATCGCCTCGAACATCTCCGTCAGGTTCAGCCCGTAGTGCGGCTGGATGACGGTGTCCCAGGCCGACTCGAACTTCAGCCGGACATCCGCGTCGAGGATGTCCTGGAAGCCGGGCAGCCGGTTGGGGATCGCGCCCATGTCGCCGCCGCCCTGCACGTTGTTCTGCCCGCGCAGCGGCTGCAGTCCGGAGCCGTAGCGGCCGACATGGCCGGTGAGCAGGGACAGGTTGATCAGGGCGCGGACGTTGTCGGTGCCGTTGTGGTGCTCGGTGATGCCGAGCGTCCAGCACAGCTGGGCCCGCTCGGCGCGGGCGTAGGCGTGCGCCAACTCCCTGATGGCGCGGGCCGGTACGCCCGTCACCTTCTCCGCGAGCGACAGTGTCCACGGCTCCACCAGCCTGCGGTACTCCTCGAAGCCCGACGTCGCCCGCTCGACGAACGCCTCGTTGACCAGGCCCGCGTGGATGATCTCCCGGCCGATCGCGTGCGCCATCGGGATGTCGGTGCCGACGTTCAGCCCGAGCCAGCTCTCGGCCCACTCGGCGGTGGACGTCCGACGCGGGTCGACCGCGTACATCCGGGCGCCGTTCCTGATTCCCTTCAGCGCGTGCTGGAAGAAGATCGGGTGGGCGAAACGGGCGTTGGAGCCCCACATCACGATGACGTCGGTGTGCTCGATCTCCTCGTACGACGACGTGCCGCCGCCGGACCCGAAGGCGGCCGACAGGCCCGCGACGCTGGGTGCGTGGCACGTCCGGTTGCAGGAGTCGACGTTGTTGGTGCCCATCACGACCCGGGCGAACTTCTGCGCCACATAGTTCATCTCGTTGGTGGCGCGGGCACAGGAGAACATCCCGAACGCCCCCCGGTGCCGGTCGAGACCTCGCGCGGCCCGGTCCAGCGCCTCCTCCCAGCTCGCCTCCCGGAACGGCTCGTCGCGGGAGTCGCGCACCAGGGGGCGGGTGAGCCGGGTGTACGTCTTCGGTTGCCGGTTCCTCATGCGGCGCTCCTCAGCGCGAGCAGGTCCGAGATGGCGTGCACCGTGCGCAGGGTGGGCACCGGCACGCCGGTGATCTCCGCCAGTTCGACGACGGCCGCGAGCAGCACGTCGAGTTCCAGCGGCTTGCCGCGCTCCAGGTCCTGGAGCGTGGAGGTGCGGTGGTCGCCGACGCGTTCCGCGCCCGCGAGCCGCCGTTCGATGGAGACGCCGACCTCACAGCCCAGCGCCTCGGCGACGGCGAGGGTCTCGCGCATCATCGTCTCGATGACCCGGCGGGTGCCGCCGTGCAGGCACATCTGCCGCATCGTGGCGCGGGCCAGGGCGCTGATCGGGTTGAAGGAGATGTTGCCGAGCAGCTTGACCCAGATGTCGCCGCGCAGGTCCTGCTCCACCGGGCACTTCAGGCCGCCGGCCCTCATCGCCTCGCTGAAGTCCAGACAGCGCGGCGAGATGCTGCGGTCGGGCTCGCCGATGGAGAACCGGGTGCCCTCCAGGTGCCGTACGACACCCGGCGACTGGAGTTCGGTCGCCGCGTAGACGACACAGCCGACGGCCCGTTCGGGCGCGAGGACGGCGCTGACGGCGCCGCCCGGGTCGACGCTCTCGACGCGGTGGCCGTCGTAGGGGCCGCCGTGCCGGTGGAAGTACCACCACGGGATGCCGTTCTGGGCGGCCACCACCGCCGTGCGCTCGTGCAGCAGCGGCTTGATCAGCGGCCCGCACGCCGCGTACGCGTTGGCCTTCAGGCCGAGGAAGACGAAGTCGGCCGGGCCTACCTCGGCCGGGTCGTCGGTGGCGTGGGCGTGCGCGGTGAAGTCGCCGCGCGGGCTGAGCACACGTACGCCGTGCTGCCTCATGGCCGCGAGATGCGGTCCACGGGCGATGAGGTGCACATCGGCGCCCGCGCGGTGGAGCGCGGCACCGACGTAGGCGCCGATCGCACCGGCGCCGAGGACTGCGACTTTCACGGGAGCACTCCGTTCGGTTTGAGGGATACCGCGGAGGTGGGGGGAGGAGGATCCGGAACCTGTGAGGGCCGGCAGTCAGCCCGACGGCTGAATCCTGTCGACGAAATATTGTCTACAGTATGGAGCCATGCGCCAGCAAGGGTCGTGCGGCGACCGTTGAGCGCATTCCGCATACCGTTCACCGCATACGGTCGACCCCGCGCCTTCTCAACTCCCGCGCCCCGCCCTACCGTTCGGGGTTCATGAGCAGCCCCCCACTGGCACCCCCGGGCTGGAGCCGCTGGCTCGTCCCGCCCGCCGCCCTCTCCGTCCACCTGTCCATCGGCCAGGCCTACGCCTGGAGCGTGTTCAAGCCGCCCCTCGAGTCCGCGCTGAAGCTCGACGGCACCCAGAGCGCGCTGCCCTTCCAGCTGGCGATCGTGATGCTCGGACTGTCGGCCGCGTTCGGCGGCACGCTCGTCGAGCGCAACGGGCCGCGCTGGGCGATGACCGTGGCCCTCGTCTGCTTCTCCTCCGGCTTCCTGATCTCCGCGCTCGGCGCCCAGACGAAGCAGTTCTGGCTGATCGTCCTCGGCTACGGCTTCGTCGGCGGGATCGGCCTCGGCATCGGCTACATCTCGCCCGTCTCCACCCTGATCAAGTGGTTCCCGGAGCGGCCCGGCATGGCCACCGGCATCGCCATCATGGGCTTCGGCGGCGGCGCGCTGATCGCCTCGCCCTGGTCGGCGCAGATGCTCGAGTCCTTCGGCACCGACCACTCCGGGATCGCGCTCGCCTTCCTCGTGCACGGGCTGTCGTACGCCGTCTTCATGACGCTCGGCGTGCTCCTCGTGCGCGTGCCACGCACCGAGAGGCCCGTCGAGGGCGCGCCGGCCGCGGGCGGCGGCGTGCAGGTGTCCGCCCGCAGCGCGGTGCGCACCCCGCAGTTCTGGTGCCTGTGGGTCGTCCTGTGTATGAACGTGACGGCCGGCATCGGCATCCTGGAGAAGGCCGCGCCGATGATCACGGACTTCTTCGCGGACAGCTCCACCCCCGTGTCGGCCTCCGCGGCCGCCGGATTCGTCGCGCTCCTGTCGGCCGCCAACATGGCCGGCCGGATCGGCTGGTCGTTCACCTCCGACCTCATCGGGCGCAAGAACATCTACCGCGTCTACCTCGGCGTCGGCGCGCTGATGTACCTGCTGATCGCCCTGGTCGGGGACTCGGCGAAGCCCCTGTTCGTGCTGTGCGCGCTGGTGATCCTCTCCTTCTACGGCGGCGGCTTCGCCACGATCCCCGCCTATCTGAAGGACCTCTTCGGCACGTACCAGGTCGGTGCCATCCACGGCCGCCTGCTCACCGCCTGGTCCACGGCCGGGGTGCTCGGCCCGCTGATCGTCAACTGGATCGCCGACCGGCAGAAGGAGGCCGGGAAGCACGGCCCGGCGCTGTACGGGCTGTCCTTCGGCATCATGATCGGCCTGCTCGTCATCGGCTTCGTGGCCAACGAACTCGTCCGCCCCGTCCATGCCCGCCACCACATCCCCGCCCAGAGGGAGGCCGCCGATGACCAGCGACAGCAGCCCGCCGCCTAGCCGCCGCGGCCTGATCGCCCTCGCCTGGCTGTGGGTCGGGGCGCCCCTCGCCTACGGGCTGTACGAGCTGGTACACAAGGCGACACAGCTGTTCACGGGATGAGTGCTCGGGCGTCCGAGCGTCTGAGGGAAGCCGACAACACGGGCGCCCGAATCCTGTGGCTTCACCTGCCGTCGTACTCGCGAGTCACTGATCAGACTGGTGGATCCCGCTACCCACGGCAACAAGGGGATCCCCGACATGCACGGCACGCGCATCGCCGCCATCGGTCACTACCAGCCCGCCAAGGTGCTCACCAACGAGGACCTGGCGGGCATGGTCGACACCAGTGACGAGTGGATCCGCAGCCGGGTGGGCATCCGGACCCGGCACATCGCGGGCCCGGACGAACCGGTCGACGAACTCGCCGCGCACGCCGCCGCCAAGGCCCTGGCCGCCGCCGGGCTCACCGCGCAGGACATCGACCTGGTGCTGGTGGCCACGTCCACGGCGATCGACCGCTCCCCGAACACCGCCGCCCGGGTGGCCGCCCGCCTCGGCATCCCGCAGCCTGCCGCGATGGACATCAATGTCGTCTGCGCCGGCTTCACCCACGCGCTGGCCACCGCCGACCACACGGTCCGGGCGGGCGCCGCGAGCCGTGCGCTGGTGATCGGCGCCGACAAGATGTCCGAGGTCACCGACTGGAGCGACCGCACCACGTGTGTCCTGGTCGGCGACGGCGCCGGGGCCGCCGTGGTCGAGGCGTGCGCACCGGGGCAGGAACCGGGGATCGGGCCGGTGCTGTGGGGGTCGGTGCCGGAGATGGGCAACGCGGTGCGCATCGAGGGCACGCCGCCCCGGTTCGCGCAGGAGGGGCAGAGCGTCTACCGCTGGGCCACCACCCAGCTGCCGCCCATCGCCCGGCGCGCCTGCGAGAAGGCCGGCATCGAACCCGCCGACCTCGCCGCGGTGGTGCTGCACCAGGCCAACCTGCGCATCATCGAGCCGCTCGCGCAGAAGATCGGCGCCGTCAACGCCGTGATCGCCCGCGACGTCACCGAATCGGGCAACACCTCGGCGGCCAGCATTCCGCTCGCGCTGTCCAAGCTGATCGAACAGGGTGCGGTCCGCAGCGGCGACCCGGCCCTGCTGTTCGGCTTCGGCGGCAACCTGTCGTACGCCGGGCAGGTCGTACGGTGCCCGTGACGTACTCGACTCCCGCTGCCTCTGGCTTTTGTGCACCGTAGACTGTAGACGAAAGACAATCCATAGTGGGCAGTCCACCGTGTACTGCATACAGGCTGCTGTCTACGGCTGCCCGCCCAGGAGGGGGACCGCGATGTTGCCGACCGGACTGCCGCAGGGAGCCGTGCCCAAGCTGGAACGGCCCGGCCCGTTGCGCGACCGTGTCTACGAGGCACTGCTGGAGCTGATCACCACCCGCGCCCTGCAACCCGGCCAGCACCTGGTCGAGAGCGAACTCGCCGGACACCTGGGCGTGTCCCGGCAGCCGGTCCGCGAGGCGCTGCAGCGGCTCAACACCGAGGGCTGGGTCGACCTGCGCCCCGCCCAGGGCGCGTTCGTCCACGAGCCCACCCAGGAGGAGGCCGACCAACTCCTGACCGTCCGCACCCTCCTGGAGGCGGAGGCGGCCCGGCTGGCCGCCATCACCGCCGACAAGGCGGGCATCAACGCCCTGGAGGAGCTGTGCGCCGAGGGTGAGAAGGCGGTCGCGGCCGAGGACGTGGACCGTGCGGTCGCCCTCAACGCGGCCTTCCACGCCAAGGTGATGGAGATGGCGGGCAACACGGTCCTCGCCGAACTGGCCGCCCAGGTCGACCGCAGGGTCCGCTGGTACTACACGCCGGTGGCGCGGCAGCGCGGCCGGCAGTCGTGGATCGAGCACCGCGAGCTGATCACCGCGATCGCCTTCAACGACGCACAGCGCGCCACCCACCTGATGCGCGAACACACGGAGCACACGCGGCGGTCGTACCACGAGCGCAACAACGCCTGAGTCCGAGAGGCCCCCGGAGACACCTCCGGGGGCTTCTCGGTCTGCTCACCGTTGTCCTGGGTGGAGCGGCGGGAGGTCCTGTTGTCAGGACGAGGTCCGCAGGCTCACCCCCGGTACGGCCGCAGCTCCGCTGTCCCGGCCCGGTTGCCGTAGCAGCAAGGCGATGGCCGCTGCCACCATCGACACGCAACCGGCCAGTGCGTACGCCCCGTTGTAGCCCCAGGCGCCGACCACCATCGAGCCCAGGCCGCCGCCGAACAGGCCGCTGACGAGTTTGCCGCTGTACACCAGGCCGTAGTTGGTGGCGTTGTAGTTCTCGCCGAAGTAGTCCGGGGTCAGTGCGGCGAAGAGCGGGTAGAAGGCGCCGCCGCCGAAGCCGGAGAGGAAGGCGAAGAACAGGAACAGCCACTCGCTCTTGATGTCGCCCGCCCAGATCACCCCGAACTGGGCGAGACCCAGGACGACGATGACGAACACGAGGGTCGGCCTGCGGCCCCAGCGGTCGGACAGCCAGCCCACGACACCCCGGCCGACGCCGTTGATGACCGCCATCACGCCCATCGAGGAGGCCGCGACCAGCGGGCCGAAGCCCACGTCCTTGGCGAAGTCGACCTGGAACGAGATACCGAAGATGGAGACTCCGGCGGTCATCACGATGGAGATCCACATCAGCGGGAGCATGCCCGTGCGGACGGCCTCCCGAGGCGTGAACTGCCGTACGGCAGGGGGGTTCTTGGCGAGGCTCGTCGCGTTCTTGGTGTCACCGGAGAACGTGAGCGGGTCGATGTCGGCCGGCCACCAGTTCTTCGGCGGGTCCTTGAAGAAGAACGCCGTGGCGAGGACCACGATCATGATGTAGCAGCCGATGAGGTCCAGGACCCGGTGGTAGTTCGCGGTGTCGAACGCGTAGTTGAAGATGAAGATGAACGGCAGGGAGCCGTACGCGAAGCCGCCGTTGACGAAACCCGTGCGGGCGCCGCGCCGTTCGGGGAACCACTTGCCGACCATGTTGATGCACGTCGCGTACACCAGCCCGGCGCCGATCCCGCCGACCACGCCGAAGCCCAGGATCGCCAGCCACACGTTGCCGAGGTGCGAGAGGGCGAGGAAGCCCACCAGGCACATACCGGATCCTGTGTACATCGCCCTGCGTGCGGTCAGCATTCCCTTCTCCCGCAGCCAGCCCGCCGGGAAGGCGATGCCGGCCTGGAAGAACACCCAGACGCTCAGGATCCAGAAGGTGTTGGACTGCGTCCAGCCGTGCGCGTGGGAGAGGGTGTCCTCCGCGGAGCCGTAGGCGTACTCGAAGACGCTGATCGCCATCATGGCGATCCACGGCAGGTACACCATCAGCTTGCGGGAGTGGCCGAGGATGTCCCGGTCGCTCTCCCCGATCCGGTACACGCGCCCGTGCCCGTCGGTCACTTCACGGTACGGCCGCGCGCCTGCGCCGGTGCTGTTCGTGGCTATCGGGTCTGCCGTCATGTCACGCCATCTCCTCGCCGAGCGGGTGCGGGTTGGGGACGATGCGCCGGGCGTTCGGCCTGCCCGGCGCCTTGAGGAAGAGGGCCAGCACCGCGGAGGCCAGGCCGATGGAGCCCGCGAGGACGAACGCGCCGTGGTAGTCCCACTCGCCGACGACGACCGCGCCCAGACCGGAGCCGACCAGGCCCGAGATCAGCTTCGAGCTGTAGACCATCCCGTAGTTGGTGGCGTTGTTGTTCTCACCGAAGTAGTCGGCCGTCATGGCCGCGAACAGCGGGAAGATCGCCCCGCCGCCGAACCCGGAGACCATCGAGCAGAACAGGAAGAACGGCATGCTGCCCATCTGGCCCGAGACCAGCACCCCGAACTGCGCGGCACCCAGCACCAGACACACGATGATCAGTGTGTTGCGGCGGCCGTAGCGGTCGGAGATCCAGCCGATGACCCCGCGCCCGGTACCGTTCACGATGGCCTTCAGGGACATCGCCGTGGCCACGATCCCGCCGGCGAAGCCCATGTCCTTGCCGAACGGCACCTGGAAGGCGATGCCGAAGATGTTGATGCCGGCCGTGCACAGCAGACAGAACCACATCATCCACAGCACGGGCGTGCGGGCCGCCTCCTTCGGCGTGTACTGCTTGATCGCCGGCGGGTTCTTCTCCAACGCCCGGCGGATCCTGGGGTCTTCGGTGGCCTTGAGCGGATCGACGTGCGGCGGCCACCAGTTCATCGGCGGGTCCTTGAAGAACCAGCCCGCCGAGGCCACCACCAGACACAGCCCGACACCGACCGAGGCCAGCAGCACCCGGTAGTTGCCCAGGTCCAGCACCGAGGTGAAGAGGAACACGAACGGCACGGACCCGTAGGCGAAACCGCCGTTCACGAAGCCCGTCTTGCCGCCCTTGCGCTCCGGATACCACTTGCCGACCATGTTCACGCAGGTCGCGTAGACCAGACCGGCGCCGATGCCGCTGCACATGCCGAAGCCGAGATAGGCGACGACCACGTTCGGCGCGAACGCCAGCGCCAGATAGCCCAGCAGCGTACCCACCGCGCCGATCAGCATGGCCGTACGGGCCGGAAGCCGTCCGCTCTCCCGCAGCCGCCCGGCCGGAAAGGCCACGGCCGCCTGGAAGAACACCCAGACGCCCATCAGCCAGAAGATGTGCCCGCTGCTCCACAGATGCGCCTCGTGGAGCGTGTCCTCCGCCGACGTGAACGCGTACTCGGCGGAGCTGATGCCCATCATGCCCACCCAGGGCAGGACGACCATCCACTTCCGGGTCCGGCCCATCAGATCGACGTCCGACTCGCCGATCCGGTACACGCGGCCGTTGCGGTCCGTCACCTCCCGGTAGGGGACGGACGTCGTACAGTCGGTGGTTCTCATCCCTGCTAGCACCCCTTGCGTCGAAAGCTCTGGCCAGCGCCCCCTGTCCAATGCCTTTCGTGCGCGCACGGGTCCCGGGCCCGGCCGACGCGCACCGTCGGCCGGACCCCTCCTCACTCACCTCATGAACCGCCCCCCAACAGTCCTGCCGCCCGCGCCCACCGGTATTTCGCGCCGAGCACGGCCACCGGCCGCTCGGTGGTGTACGGGTACGCCACGACCCCCCGCTCGAACAGGTACTGGCAGGCCTCCTCGACCTCGACGTCCCCGGCGAGGGACGCCACGACCGGCTTCTCGACGCCCCGCTCGCGGAACTCGGCGACCACGCGCGCGGTCAGTTCGGCGAACACCATCGGCGGGGTGACGATGGTGTGCCAGTAGCCGAGGACGAGCGCGTGGATCCGCGGGTCCTCCAGGCCGAGCCGGATCGTCGCCTCGTACGTCGACGGCGGCTCGCCCCCCGTGATGTCCACGGGGTTGCCGGCCGCCCCGAACGGCGGGATGTACCGGCGGAACGCCTCGTCCAGGTCGGGCGGGATCTCCATCAGGGACAGCCCGTTGTCGGTCACCGCGTCGGACAGCAGCACGCCGCTGCCGCCCGCCCCGGTGATGATCACGACGTTGTCGCCCTGGGGAGTGGGCAGGACGGGGAGGGCGCGGGCGTACTCCAGCATGTCGTTCAGGCCCGGCGCCCGGATGACGCCCGCCTGCCGCAGGATGTCGTCGTACACCGCGTCGTCGCCCGCGAGCGCCCCGGTGTGCGAACCGGCCGCCTTCGCGCCCGCCGCCGTACGGCCCGCCTTCAGCACCACGACCGGCTTCTTCGGCACGGTCGCACGGGCCGCCGCCACGAACGCCCGCCCGTCCTTGAGGTCCTCCAGGTGCATGGCGATGCACTCGGTGTGCGGGTCCTCGCCGAACCAGGTCAGCAGGTCGTCCTCGTCCAGGTCCGACTTGTTGCCGAGGCCGACGATCGCCGACACGCCCGTCTTCGTGGTGCGGGCGAAGCCCAGGATGGCCATGCCGATGCCACCGGACTGCGAGGTCAGCGCCACGCCCCCCTTCACGTCGTACGGCGTGCAGAACGTGGCGCACAGGTCCTGCCAGGTGGAGTAGTAGCCGTAGATGTTGGGGCCGAGCAGGCGGATGCCGTGCCGCTCGGCGATCCGCACGATCTCCGCCTGGAGTTCGTGCTCGCCGGTCTCCGCGAAACCGGACGGGATGAGGACGGCGTTGGGGATCTTCTTCCGTCCCACCTCCTCCAGGGCCGCGGCCACGAACGGGGCGGGAATGGCGAAGACGGCCACATCCACCTCACCGGGAACGTCCGTGACACTCTTGTACGCCTTGCGGCCCAGAATGTCATCGGCCTTGGGGTTCACCGGATGGATCTCCCCGGAGAAACCGCCGTCGATGAGGTTGCGCATCACCGAATTGCCGATCTTGCCCTGCTCGTTGGAGGCACCGATGACGGCGACGGAGGAGGGCTGCATCAGCCGGCGCATGGACGTGAGGATCTCGTCGCGGGTGTACGTCCTCCTCGGTACCGGCTGCTGCTCGGCGAGGATCACCCGGATGTCGGCCGCGACCGCGCCCTCCGCCGTCGCGATCACCGGGTTGAGGTCAACCTCGGCGATCTCCGGGAAGTCAGCGACCAGTTGGGACACCCGCCGGATCTGCTCGGCGACCGCCCACCGGTCCACCCCCGCCTGCCCGCGCACCCCGCGCAGGACCTCCGCCGCCCGGATGGAGTCGAGCATCGACAGCGCCTCGTCGGCTGACACGGGCGCGAGCCGGAACGTCACGTCCTTGAGCACCTCGACCAGCACCCCGCCGAGCCCGAACGCCACGACCTTCCCGAACGTGGGGTCGGTGACCGCGCCGACGATGACCTCCTGCCCCTGCGGCAGCAGCTCCTGCACCTGCACGCCCTCGATGCGTGCGTCCGCGTCGTACGCCCGCGCGTTCTCGATGATCCGGTGGAACGCGGCCCGTACGTCCGCCGCGCCCTCCACCCCGACGACCACACCGCCGGCGTCGGTCTTGTGCAGGATGTCCGGGGAGACGATCTTCATCACGACGGGCCCGCCGAAGCGTGCCGCGTACGCCACGGCCTCGTCGACGTCGGTCGCCAGCTCCTCGCCGGGTACGGCGATCCCGTACGCGTCGGCGATCACCTTGCCCTCGGGCGCGGTCAGCGCGGTACGGCCCTCGGCCCGCACGGCGTCGAGGAGCGAGCGCACCTTCAGCACCCGGTCTTCGGCCATCACGTCAGATCACTCCGTTCGACTTCAACAGGCGCAACTCTTCGTCGCCGAGGCCCAGTTCGCCGATGTAGACCTCTGCGTTGTGCTCGCCGAGCAGCGGTGAACCGGTCACCTCGACGGGGGAGTCGGAGAGCTTGAGCGGGCTGCCGACCGTGACGAACTCGCCGCGCTCGGGGTGCGGGACACGCACCACCATCTCGTTGGCGGCCAGCGACTCGTCCTCGATGATCTCCTTGGTGGACAGGATCGGCCCGCACGGGATGTTGTGCGCGTTCAGCCTCTCCAGCACCTCCCACTTGGGGAGCGTGGACGACCACTCCTCGATCAGCTGGAACATCTTGCTCAGCTTCGGCAGCCGGGCCTCGGGCGTCGCCCACTCGGGGTCGCCGGCGAGTTCGGGCCGGCCGATGAGTTCGCTGATCGGCTGCCAGCCGACCGGCTGCACGATGACGTACACGTAGTCGTTCGGGCCGCCCGGCGCGCACTTGACCGCCCAGCCGGGCTGACCGCCCCCGGACGCGTTCCCGGACCTGGGAACCTCGGTGCCGAAGTCCTCGTTGGGATATTCGGCGAGCGGGCCGTGTGCCAGGCGCTGCTGGTCGCGCAGCTTCACCCGGCAGAGGTTGAGCACGGCGTGCTGCATGGCCACATTGACCCGCTGACCGCGCCCGGTGTGCTCCCGCTGGTACAGCGCCGCGAGTATCCCCGCCACGGCGTGGACGCCCGTGCCCGAGTCCCCGATCTGGGCCCCCGTCGCCAGCGGTGGCCCGTCCTCGAAACCGGTGGTCGACATCGACCCGCCCATGGCCTGCGCGACGACCTCGTACGCCTTGAAGTCGGTGTACGGGCCGTCCCCGAACCCCTTGATGGAGGCATAGACGATCCGAGGGTTGATCTCCTTGATGCGGTCCCAGGTGAACCCCATCCGGTCGACCGCGCCCGGCCCGAAGTTCTCGACCATGACGTCCGAGCGCCGGATCAGCTCGGTGAGGATCTCCTTGCCGCGCTCGGTCTTGGTGTTCAGCGTGATGCTCCGCTTGTTGCAGTTGAGCATCGTGAAGTACAGCGAGTCGACGTCCGGCAGGTCCCGCAGTTGCTTGCGGGTGATGTCGCCGCTCGGCGCCTCCAGCTTGACGACGTCGGCGCCGAGCCAGGCGAGCAGCTGGGTGGCGGAGGGACCGGACTGCACGTGCGTCATGTCCAGGACGCGGATGCCGGTCAGTGCCTTGTTGGTCACCGGGGTCACCTCACTTGTACATGGTCTGGTTCATGGTTCCGGGGGCGTACGCGTCCGGGTCGACCCAGACGTTGATCAGCGACGGCTTGCCCGACTCGCGGGCCCGGCGCAGTGCGGGGCCGATGTCGGCCGGATCGCGGACCTCCTCGCCGTAACCGCCCAGCATCTGCGCGAACTTGTCGTACGCCACGTCGCCGAGGGTGTTGCCGACCCGCTCGCGCTCCTTGCCGTACTTGGCGGCCTGGCCGTAACGGATCTGGTTCATCGAGGAGTTGTTGCCGACGATGCCGACGAACGGGAGGCCGTAGCGGACGAGGGTCTCGAAGTCCCAGCCGGTGAGGGAGAACGCGCCGTCGCCGAACAGGGCCACGACCTCCTTGTCGGGGCGTGCCTGCTTGGCGGCGAGCACGAAGGGCACGCCGACGCCGAGGGTGCCGAGCGGGCCCGGGTCCATCCAGTGGCCGGGGGACTTGGGCTGCACGACCTGCCCG
Source organism: Streptomyces diastatochromogenes (assembly GCF_002242805.1). Taxonomy (GTDB): domain Bacteria; phylum Actinomycetota; class Actinomycetes; order Streptomycetales; family Streptomycetaceae; genus Streptomyces; species Streptomyces diastatochromogenes. Next base: position 139,449 of record NZ_MCGQ01000038.1, read on the forward strand.
GAGAAGGTGACGATGTCGCCGCCGTCGCCGATGTAGATCGAGTCCTCGGTGAGGAAGTCGTTGATCTCGCTGACCAGGCGGTACGGGTGGATGGGCGAGGCGTCCGACCTGAGGCTCGGCAGCCGCTTCTGGAGGGCGGTCTGCTCGGCGGCGCGCAACTCGTCCAGCCACTCCTTGCGCTTCGACGCGCCCCCGTTGAGACGTCCCGAGGCCGCCTCGGTCACCGACTTCAGCACCAGACCGGCGTCGCCGACGATGCCCAGGTCGATGTCCCGGTTCTTGCCGACGGTCCGGTAGTCCAGGTCGATCTGTACGACCGTGGCGTCGGGGGAGAGGCGCTTGCCGTAGCCCATGCGGAAGTCGAACGGGGTGCCGACGATCACGATGACATCGGCGTTGGAGAAGGCGTACCGGCGGGAGAGCTGGAAGTGGTGCGGGTCCCCGGGCGGGAGGGTGCCACGGCCGGCGCCGTTCATGTACGCCGGGATGTTCAGGGTGCGGACCAGGTCGATGGCGGCCTCGGTGCCGCGGGTCGTCCACACCTGGCTGCCCAGCAGGATCGCGGGCTTCTCGGCGTGCACCAGCAGGTCGGCGAGCTTCTCGACGGCCTCCGGGTCGCCGGCGGAGCGGGTCGAGGCGCGGTAGGCGCCGGCCTTCGGTATCCGCGCCTTGTCCGCCGGGACCTTGGCGTCCAGTACGTCGCGCGGTATCTCCAGGAAGGAGGGGCCGGGCGCGCCGTGGTAGCACTCGCGGAACGCCATGGACACCATGTCGGCGGCGCGCGCTGTGTCGGGTACGGTCGCCGCGAACTTGGTGATCGGCGCCATCATGTCGACGTGCGGCAGGTCCTGGAGTGACCCCATCTTGTGCTGGGTGAGCGCCCCTTGGCCGCCGATCAGCAGCATCGGCGACTCCGCGCGGAAGGCATTGGCGACCCCGGTGACGGCGTCGGTCGTCCCTGGACCGGCGGTGACCACCGCGCAGCCCGGCTTGCCGGTGATGCGGGCGTAGCCGTCGGCGGCGTGGGCGGCCACCTGCTCGTGGCGTACGTCGACGACTTCTATGCCCTCGTCGACGCAGCCGTCGTAGATGTCGATGATGTGGCCGCCGCACAGGGTGTAGATGCGGTCGACCCCCTCCGCCTTCAGTGCCTTGGCAACGAGATGACCACCGGAGATCACGTCCTGGGTGTCGTCGGGCATGGCGAGGTCCTTGTCCCTTCGTACGGGGTTGGGAACGCACTCGTCGTACGTCGTCGACTGTCGGCAGTACATTGCATACAGTCGACGAATACTGTATGAAGCTTGTTATCCCGCATCCAGTGGGTGGTGTCCAGGGGGCGTGCGGCACTTTTAAGACAGGAGCCGGAATGGACCTGTACGAACACCAGGCAAGGGAACTCTTCGAGGAACACGGCATCTTGGTGCCGAGGGCCGAGGTGACGGACTCGCCCAAGGAGGCCCGCGAGATCGCCCGCAGGCTCGGCGGCCGGGTCGTAGTGAAGGCGCAGGTCAAGACCGGTGGCCGGGGCAAGGCGGGCGGTGTGAAACTCGCCGCCGATCCGGCCGCGGCGGAATTGACGGCACGCCAGATCCTCGGCATGGACATCAAGGGCCACACGGTCGGCAAGGTGATGCTGGCCCAACCCGTCGACATCGACAGCGAGTTCTACGTCTCCTACGTCCTCGACCGCGCGGCGGGCCGCTTCCTGGCGATCGCCTCGGCCGAGGGCGGCATGGAGATCGAGGAAGTGGCCGCGACCCGGCCGGAAGCGGTCGCGCGGATCCCCGTCGACCCGGCCGAGGGTGTCACCTCCGCCAAGGCGGGTCAGATCGCCGAGGCGGCCGGGCTGCCGCCGCAGACCGTCGACGTCCTCGTACGGCTGTGGCAGGTGCTGGTCCGCGAGGACGCGCTGCTCGTCGAGGTCAACCCGCTCGTGCGCACCGCCCAGGGGCACATCCTCGCCCTCGACGGCAAGGTCACCCTGGACGACAACGCCCGCTTCCGACAGGCACGTTGGGGGGACGGGACGCAGGAGCACCACGATCCGCTGGAGGCGGCGGCCGCCGCCCGCGGCCTCAACTACGTCAAGCTCGACGGCGAGGTCGGCGTCATCGGCAACGGCGCGGGCCTGGTCATGTCGACCCTCGACGTGGTCGCCGGCAGCGGTGCGCGGCCCGCCAACTTCCTCGACATCGGCGGCGGCGCCTCCGCCCGGATCATGGCCGACGGCCTTTCGGTGATCCTCTCCGACCCGGCCGTGAAGTCCGTCTTCGTCAACGTCTTCGGCGGGATCACCGCCTGCGACGCGGTCGCCGACGGGATCGTGGCGGCTGTCGACAGTATCCGGCTGACCAAGCCGCTGGTGGTCCGCCTCGACGGCAACAACGCCGCCCGCGGCCGCGCGATCCTCCAGGAGCGCGCGCACCCGCTGGTCGAACAGGCCACCACCATGGACGGCGCCGCCCGGCGGGCCGCCCAACTCGCCCGCACCGCCTGAGGAGAGGGAACATGGCCATCCACCTCACCAAGGAGAGCAAGGTCCTCGTCCAGGGCATGACGGGCGGCGAGGGCATGAAGCACACCCGGCGCATGCTCGCGGCCGGCACGCACGTCGTCGGCGGCGTCAACCCGCGCAAGGCCGGGCGGACCGTCGACTTCGACGGGCAGGTCGTTCCCGTCTTCGGGTCGGTCGCCGACGGTATACGGTCGACCGGAGCCGATGTCACCGTCGTCTTCGTCCCGCCCGCCTTCGCCAAGGCGGCCGTCACCGAGGCCGCCGACGCCCGCATCCCCCTCGCCGTCGTCATCACCGAGGGCATCCCGGTCCACGACACCGTCGCCTTCACCACGTACGCCGCCGAGCGCGGCACCCGCGTCATCGGCCCCAACTGCCCCGGCCTGATCACCCCCGGCCAGTCCAACGCGGGCATCATCCCCGCCGACATCACCAAGCCGGGCCCCGTCGGGCTCGTCTCCAAGTCGGGCACGCTCACCTACCAGCTCATGTACGAGCTGCGCGACATCGGCTTCTCCACCTGCGTCGGCATCGGCGGCGACCCCGTCGTCGGCACCAGCCACATCGACTGCCTCGCCGCCTTCCAGGACGACCCCGACACCGAACTCGTCGTCCTCATCGGGGAGATCGGCGGCGACGCGGAGGAACGCGCGGCCGCGTACATCCGCGAGCACGTCACCAAGCCGGTCGTCGGCTACATAGCCGGGTTCACCGCACCCGAGGGCCGGACCATGGGCCACGCGGGCGCCATCGTCTCCGGCTCGGCGGGCACGGCCCACGCCAAGCAGGAGGCGCTGGAAGCGGCCGGGGTCCGGGTCGGCCGGACCCCCACGGAGACCGCTCGGCTGGTACTGGAGACGCTTCGGCGCGGCTGACGCGCTTCCCGCCCTGCCTCCACCCCGCCCCACCCCGCCCCGACCGTGCACCGAGAGCGGAGCTGACGTATGGCACCCACCCTCACCCCGAACCAACCGCCCCCCACCCCGACCCCGGTCCTGAAACCCGGCACCTCTTACACCCACGCCTGGCAGCGGTGTCTCGCCGTGGCCCCCGAGGCCTTTCGGGACGACCGTGTCCTCAATCTCTGGGGCGCCGCCTGGCAGACCGACGGGCGGACCCTGCCCGCGACCACCCCGGTCGACGGCACCCCCATCGCCGGCGCACCGCGCCTCGACGGCACCACCGCCCAGCGGGCCGTACGCGCGGCCCTCGACCAGCACCGGGCCTGGCGGCACGTCCCGCTGCCCGAGCGGCGGGCCCGGATCGCCGCCACCCTGGACTCCCTCGCCGAGCACCGCGAACTGCTCGCCCTGCTCCTCGTCTGGGAGATCGGGAAACCCTGGCGGCTCGCCCTCGCGGACGTCGACCGGGCGATCGACGGGGTGCGCTGGTACGTCGACGGCATCGAGCCGATGCTCGCCGGCCGGGCCCCGCTGGACGGGCCGGTGTCCAACATCGCCAGCTGGAACTACCCGATGAGCGTGCTCGTGCACGCCCTGCTGGTGCAGGCGCTGGCGGGCAACGCGGTGATCGCGAAGACCCCGACCGACGGGGGCGTGGCCTGCCTCACCCTCGCCTCGGCGCTGGCCGCCCGCGAGGGCGTTCCCGTGACCCTGGTCGGCGGCAGCGGCGGCGAGCTGAACCGGGCGCTGGTGCGGGCGCCGGAGATCGGCTGTGTCTCCTTCGTCGGCGGCCGCGGCGCCGGTGCGGCCGTCGCCACCGCCGTCGCCGACCTCGGCAAACGGCACATCCTGGAACAGGAGGGACTCAACACCTGGGGCATCTGGGGCTTCTCCGACTGGCCCCAGCTCACCGCCCTGATCCCGAAGCTCTTCGACTACGGCAAGCAGCGCTGCACGGCCTACCCGCGCTTCGTCGTCCAGCGCTCCCTCTTCGACTCCTTCCTGGCCGCCTACCTCCCGGCGGTCGCCACCGTCCGCGTCGGCCACCCCCTCGCCGTCACCGACCCCGGCGACCCGCCGCCCGAACTGGACTTCGGACCGCTGATCAACGCGGCCAAGGCCAAGGAACTCACCGACCAGGTCGCCGAGGCCGTCGACCGGGGCGCCGTACCCCTGCACCGCGGCCGGCCCGACGAGGCGCGCTTCCTGCCCGGCCAGGACACCTCGGCCTACGTCCGGCCGGTCACCCTCCTCAACCCGCCGCCCTCCTCCCCCCTGCACCACGCGGAACCCTTCGGCCCGGTCGACACGATCGTCCTGGTGGACACCGAGGCCGAGCTGCTGGCCGCCATGAACGCGTCCAACGGTGCGCTGGTGGCGACCCTGTCCACGGACGACCCCGCCACCTACGGCCGGCTCGCCCCGCAGATCCGCGCCTTCAAGACCGGCCACGGCAGGCCGCGCTCCCGCGGGGACCGCGACGAGCTGTTCGGCGGGTTCGGCGCCTCCTGGCGCGGCGCCTTCGTCGGCGGCGAGCTGCTGGTGCGGGCCGTCACCCGGGGCCCGGCGGGGGAGCGGCTGCCCGGGAACTTCCCGGAGTACCAGCTCATGCCCTGATCGGGTGCGGACCGTACGCGTTCCGTCACGTCAGGTAGGAAGCGCGGCCGGGGTGCTCCAGGCGCCCCGGCCACCGCTCCACGGGACGGATACGCAGGTGAAACGCGCTCCGAAACCTTGGTATTGTTGTCCATGTCGCCGCGGGGAACAGCCCCCGCAAGGCGACAGACACCTAGTCCGGGTGGCGGAATGGCAGACGCGCTAGCTTGAGGTGCTAGTGCCCTTTATCGGGCGTGGGGGTTCAAGTCCCCCCTCGGACACAGAGTAGGGACGTTCGCGAGATCGTCCCGGTGCGTTCACGAACGACCGGTCGGGCCATGCGGCTCGCCGGTTTTTCGTCGTTTCTGGTCCTCGCCACGCCTCAGCGCACTGATGGCGGTATGAACGCGGATCAGCATGGTCGGACTGCGGTACCGCCGATCAAAACGAAGAGCACGACACAGGATGATTCCGACCGGTTGGACCAGGAGTGGTTGGTCCCCCGCTGGATCAGCACGTCCCCAGCGGTCATCTTTCGTTCAGCTGCGTCCAGCACCGCCCAGATCTCACCGCGTAGTACGACCACGTAGTCGAGTGAGGCAGTGCTGTGGAACATCCGGGAACGGATCTCGCCGCCGTCGTCCCAGTGGCTGTCCGGCGGGAACTCCACCACCCTGCAGACCGATCCGGTGGCCGGCGGGGAAATCGACACCTGATCCATGACGCCGTCGTCCATCGGACCGGAATTGTCCACCGGCACGTTCTCGTGGCGCCAGAAGTCGGTAGCAACGAACGTCGGAGTGTCGGCGACGACCTGCATGTGCGGGCACAGTTCGTCCGACAGGAACGTCGACCGGCCGCGCTCGTCCAGACCGGTCACGAGCCTACGAAACCGTTGCACGGAGGCTGCGGGGTCAATCTTGCGCTTGGACATCGGAATGTTCTCTGGCATGACTCGGCTCCCGGAGTGCCGGTGATCAGGGCACGAGTGAGAGGCCGCCGTCGGCGACCACGACCTGGCCGGTCACGTAGGTGCTGCGCATCAGGCCGATGACGATTTCGGCGATCTCCTCGGGGCGGCCTGTGCGGTGCAGTGGTGCCTTTTCGGTGACCAAAGATCGCAGCTCCGCCCAGTCCTCGGTCCAGCGAGTCTCAATGAAGCCAGGCGCCACCACATTGACCCGCACGTGCGGTCCGAGCGCCCAGCCGAGCAGCTTGCACATGTGGTGCACCGCCGCTTTGCTGACCGCATAGGGCAAGCTGCTGCCCCCGGTGTCCACACCGGCCAGCGCGCCCACGACGATCAAGTTGCCCTGCCCGCCTCTTTTCAGCAGCGATTCGGCAGCTCGCACGAAGCGCCAGGGCCCCAGCACGTTCATGCGCAGGATGTCCTCCCATACCTCGTCAGTGACGGCCTGGATGTCCGAATGCGGGATGCGGACAGTAGTGCCTGCCGCATAGACGACCGTGTCCAACCGTCCGTAACGGTTCTCCACCGCCGTGACGACGTGCTGAGCCGCGTCAGCCTCGCCGAGATCCGCTTGGAGGAACAAGCCGTCATGCAGGCTCGCCGCGACGGCCTTGCCCTCCTCGACGCTCTTCGACCCCACGACAACGACTCTGTAGCCCTCCTCGTCGAGCCGCGTGGCGACGGATGCACCGATCCCCGTCGATCCGCCCGCGACGACGGCCACCGGATTACCGCTCGCATTGGCTTTTTCTGCCATACCCGCGTTACTCCCTTGTGCCAGCGGGCTGCTCCCGCGCCACGCCTCGTTCGTTCGGAAAGGACGAGCCCGCAAGCTTCGCGTCTCGACCAACGAGTCACGGCTCCGACTCGTCGACTACGAGAGAAGGTCTGCCGGAATGTTGCAATTGTCGCTCGCACTGACCTCAGGGCAAGCTACTGACAGCCCATGGATGCGGCAGCTTCCCGCCGCCTGAAAGGTCGCGCTACCGATCAGACGGTGCCTGCGAGCCGCCACTCGGCTTGCACGCCGGCATGACCTTCAGGTTGCGGCGATAGAATTGCGTTCCGGTGAGTCGGTCCGGCCGATGAAACAACGCCTTCCACTTGATACGGCTGCGGAACTCCCTGGGCGCGGGTCCAGTCGAGTGCCGCGGGTCGTGGAGTGGGTGTGACGCATGCGCGATGCCATGTTCCACGACGCCCTCGAAGATCTCCCCGAGTCCGGGGACGAGGCGTACGCCACCGTCGACGCTCGCGGCGTGCTGACGAGCTGGGGCTCAGGCGCTCAGCGACTGCTCGGCCACACCGCGAGGGAAGTCCGCGGGCAATACGGTGCCGACCTTCTGTACACCCGCGCCGACGCCACTCGGCTCGCCGAGCGCGCCCGAGTACGGCGGACGGCCGTTCTCGGCCAGGTCGTCCTGCGGCATCGGGACGGTAGCCCCGTCGAGGTCGGGATGTGGGCCCATCCCCTGGTGACCACCTCCGGTGAGCCGTATTGGCTGCTTCAGGCGGAGAGCGCCGATGCCGTCCGGCGGAAGAACCTCGGGCGGGCACTGCTGAGGGGGCTGTTCACCGAATCCCCTTTCCATATCGACGTGTTCGATACTGACCTGCGCTACGTCGCACAGAACGCGCGACGTCTGAAGGGTTTCCGCGACCAGGACTTTCTCGGGCGGCCCATGTGGGAGGTGGCGCCGGTCGGGATGCTGGACATGGCGGCGTTTGAGGAGCGGCAACGGAAGGTCCTGGCCACGGGCGAGGCGCTGGTTGCCACGGAGGTCCGCGCCCGGCCTCCCGACGATCCGGATCGGCAGCAGGTCTTTTCGGAAACCATCGTTCCCTTGCGAAGCGAGTCAGGGGAAGTGATCGGTCTGGCGCACGCCGTTTTCGAGGTGACCGACCGGGTCCGGGCCCGCGAACGGTTGGCGCTGGTCAACGATGCGAGCGCGAAGATCGGCAGTAGGCTTGACGTCCTGTACACCGCCCGCGAGCTGACCGACGTGGCGGTGCCTGTCTTCGCCGACCACGCCTACGTCAACCTCCTGGACCCGGTCCTCGGCGGGCAGGAGCCAGTCGCCGGACCGATCGCCGAAGGAACAGCGCTGCGCCGTGCGGCGAGTTCCAGTGTCCCGGAGGGCCCGGGGGAGCCGGTGGTCGCCACCGGAGATGTCGACCCTTTCAGTTCCGGAACCGCCTCACTGTTCTCCCGGGCGCTGGTCAGCGGGGAACCCCTGCTGCTGGGAGGCGACCAACTGGGCGCTGAACTGGCCCTGGTCGACCCTCAACGGGCTGCGCTGGTACATGCCTACGGAGTGCACTCGTGGCTGCTGGTGCCGATGTACGCGCGCGGCGCCCCGCTGGGGACGGCGGTCTTCCTGCGCTTCAGGGGCGATCATCCGTTCGAGGCGGACGATGTACTGCTGGCCCAGGATCTCGTGGCGCGTGCCGCGGTGTGCATCGACAACGCCAGGCGGTACACCCGGGAACGGACGACGGCGTTGGCACTGCAACGCAGCCTGCTGCCCCAGCGGATGCCGGTGCTCGGTGCCGTGGAGACGGCGTCGCGCTATGTACCGGCAAGCGGCAGCACGGTCCTGGGAGGTGCCTGGTTCGACGTGATCCCGCTGTCGGGGGCACGGGTGGCGCTGGTGGTCGGAGACGTGGCCGGACACGGCCTGCACTCGGCGGTGACCATGGGGCGGCTGCGTACCGCAGTGCGCACCCTCGCGGATCTCGATCTGCCGCCGGAGGAACTGCTCACCCACCTGGACGACCAGGTGAACCGCTTCCAGGACGAGCACACGGAAGATTGGACCGGCGGCGCGGCTGGGACCCGTTGCCTGTACGCGGTCTTCGACCCCATCTCCCGCCGGTGTGCCGTGGCCCGGGCGGGTCATCGGCCACCCGCCCGTATATCGGCCGACGGGCAGGTCGAGGAGCTCGACCTGCCCGTCGGCCCTCCCCTCGGCCAAGGCGGAGCACCCTTCGACTGCGGCGAAGTGACCCTGCACGACGACGACCTTCTGGTCCTCTGTACCGGCGGCCCAGGGGACGCGTGGCACCCGAGCACCGACACGAACCTGACCTGGCTCCGCGAGGCCCTGCCCGACGGCCAAGGCACCGCTTCCGCCTCGCTCGACGACATCTGCAACGCTCTGATCCGGCATCTACCGCCGTCCCCTCCGCAAGATGACTTGGCGCTGCTCGTGGCGCGGGTCCGCGCGCTGGATCCGGACCGGCACATCGCGTGGGAGCTGCCGACGGATCCCGAGTTCGTGGCCGAGGCACGGAAGTTGGCCGGCCGCAGGTTGTCCGAGTGGGGATTGGAAGACCTGGAGTTCACGACGGAACTGATCGTCAGTGAGCTGGTCACCAACGCCATCCGCTATGGGAGCCCGCCGATCATGTTGCGGTTGATCCAGGACCGCAGCCTGATCTGCGAGGTCTCCGACGGCAGCAGCACCTCTCCACACATCCGGCGCGCGGTGGAGACCGACGAGGGGGGCCGTGGGCTCTACATGGTCGCGCAGTTCGCCCAACTGTGGGGTACTCGCTACCACGCCCGTGGCAAGACCATTTGGGCCGAGCAGCCGATTGGCCTGCCATGACCACACCCAGCAGCATAGTGAGGAACTTCAGGGAGAGGCTGGTGACCGAGGCGAGTCGACGCCACCCTCGATGATCACGCGGGAGTCATGTTTGCCCGGCGCCCACCCATCGCGGTTGAGTGAATCCGCAACTATCTGTGAAGTGATCTTGGTGTGGCCGGGAAGTGCACGCTCATTTGGCCGCATCGTCGCTGGTCAGTGGGACTCGTGAACGATCCACAGAGTGAAAGGCCTGGTCAACATGGTGACCAGGCCTTTTTCGTGCTCCTGAGGGATTCTTGAGTCGGCGAGGATTCGAGGGGAGCTGAGGATCATGGATGCACCGGCGGCCGGCCACCATGAACCGAGTGATCCCCTCGACACCGGAGAGGCCGTGGCGGTGACGGCTCCGGACGGAGTGCTCACGGGCTGGAGTGCCGGTGCGCGGCGGTTGCTCGGGTACTCCGCCGCCGAGGCGGTGGGCCGGCCGGCGGCGGACCTGCTCGCTTCGCCCCTCCCCGGGGCCGCTCTCGAGAGACTTGCCGGGCAGGCGGGCTGGGCCGGGCCGGTGGTGCTCCGCGACCGTGGCGGACGCTCCGTGGAGTGCAGCCTTCGGGCGCGTCCGCTGGCCACCGGTGACGGGCGGACCGGCTGGTGCCTGGAGGCCGTACCCGCGCAGGACGGAGAGACAAGAGAGGACGGCCGCGACACGGACACGCTGCTGCGCTGGTCGTTCGATCAGTCCCCGTTCGCCCTGGCCGTCTACGACCCCGAGGGCCGGTTCCTCCGGGCCAACCCCCGCATGGAGCAGCAGCTCGGAGCGTCGGAGCGGGAGCTTCGCGGGCTCCGGATCACCGAGCACATGCCGGACCCCCGGTTCCAGCGTCCTGAGCAGGCCGTCGACCGGGTGGCGGCGACCGGTGTGCCGGAGCACATCGAGAACCATGTGCGGGTACCGGGTGAACCGTACGCACACGCCTGGATCGTGCACGTGGACCCCCTCAAGGACCCGGCCGGACTGGTGCAGGGCGTGCAGGTGGCCGCGCTCGACTTCTCGGAGCAGTCCGCGGCCCGCGAGCGGCTGGCGCTGCTCAACGAGGCCAGCACGCGCATCGGCAGCAGCCTGGACGTGGCCCGTACCGCCCAGGAGCTGGCGGACGTGGCCGTGCCCGTGTGCGCGGACTTCGCCTCGGTCGATCTGCTCGACGCCGTGCTGCACGGCGACGAGCCCGCGCCCATCCCCGTCGGCGCCCCCCTGATGCTGCGGCGCACGGCGATCCGCTCCCACGTGCCGGGCATCGTAGAGGCCGGCGACCTGGCCCGCTACCCGGCCTTCTCACCCCTCGAACGCTGCCTGGCCACCGGCCGCGGCACCGTGCACCGGATCACCGACCCCGAGGTCGTACGGTGGCTGTCCCAGGACACCGACCGGGCCGACTGGGTGAACCGGAACCGCCCGCACTCGCTCATGGCGGTGCCGCTACGCGCCCGCGGCGTGAACCTCGGCGCCGCCCTCTTCACCCGTCTGGACCCGACGACCCCGCCGTACACGGAGGACGACCTGCGGATCGTCGAGGAACTCGCGGCACGGGCAGCGGTCTGCATCGACAACGCCCGCCGCTACACGCGCGAGCGCACCACCACCCTCGCCCTGCAGCACAGCCTGCTGCCCCAGGGGATTCCCGAGCAGGCCGCCGTCGAGGCCGCCGGCCGCTATCTGCCCGCGGGGTCGCAGGCCGGGGTCGGAGGCGACTGGTTCGACGTGATCCCGCTCTCCGGCGCCCGCGTCGCCCTGGTCGTCGGCGACGTCGTCGGCCACGGACTCCATGCCTCCGCCGCCATGGGACGCCTGCGTACGGCCGTCCGCACGCTCGCCGACGTCGACCTGCCCCCTGACGAACTGCTCGCGCACCTGGACGACCTGGTCATCCGCCTCAGCACCGGCCTGGAGACCGCGGCCGAGCCACCGACCTCCGACCTCGGAGCCACGTGCCTGTACGCGGTCTACGACCCGGCCTCCCGCACCTGCTCCCTAGCCAGCGCCGGCCACCCCTGGCCCGCTCTGGTCACCCCTGACGGCACGGTGGACTTCCTCGAACTGCCCACCGGCCCGCCCCTGGGCCTCGGCGGACTGCCCTTCGAGTCCGTCGACGTCGAACTTCCCGAAGGCAGCCTCCTCGCGCTCTACACCGACGGCCTGATCGAGGCCCGCGGCCAGGACATCGACGCCGGGCTGCGCGCCCTGCGCTCCGCCCTCGCCGACCCTGCTCCCTCGCTCGAGACCACCTGCGACATCGTCCTCAAGGCGCTGCTCGACGGGCGCCCCGCCGACGATGTCGCGCTGCTCGTCGCTCGCACCCGGGCCCTGGACAGCCGGCACATCGTCCAATGGGATCTGCCCGCCGATCCGGCTGTCGTGGCGGAGGCCCGCTCACGCACGGCCGCCCAGCTCCACACCTGGGATCTGGACGAGTTGGCCTTCGTCGCCGAACTCGTGGTCAGCGAGCTGGTCACCAACGCGATCCGGCACGCCGCCCCGCCCATCCGGCTGCGGCTCATCAAGGACCGAACGCTGATCTGCGAGGTCTGCGACGCCAGCAACACCGCACCGCACCTGCGCCGAGCCCGCATCTTCGACGAGGGCGGACGCGGCCTGATGCTGGTCGCCCAGCTCACCGAGCGCTGGGGCACGCGGCACGCCGCCACCGGCAAGACCATCTGGGCCGAGTTGCCGTTGGCGTCGGCGGCCCCCGTGGCGCCGACGTCCGGTACTACGTGAGCCTGGCGGTGAGCTGACCCAGCGTCTGTTGTGCTTCCGGCAGCGCGCGGCGCAGGAATCCGGGCTCCTGCTCCGCCAGCCGTGTCAACAGCTCGACGGCCTCCTGCGCGGCCGCTGCCGCCTCCGCCTGCTCGACCCCGGCATGCGAACGGGCGAAGGCGAAGGCATGGAGGGCGGTGCCGAGTTCCAGTGCCCGGGCCGTGGGCGAGGCCGCCGCAAGAGGGCGTACGCGGGCCAGGGCCTGGGCGGTGAGCTGCACGGCCTCGTCGGCGCGTCCCGCCAGCGCCAGACAGATGCCCAGATTGGCCTGAGCGGCGATCAGTTGCGGCTCGTAGGGGATCGGGTCCTCCTCGGCGAGAGGAGCGGCCACCGCGACCGCCTCCTCGGAGGTCTCGATCGCCTCCTCCAACCGCCGGGGGAGCCGCAGGAGCTGGGTGCCCGAGCTGGTGAGCTGGTGGCCGAGGAAACTGAGGAGGGGTGCCGCACCGCCGAGGGCGGGACGGCGTGCGATCTCGATGCCGCGATCGAGCAGGGCCAGACCGTCCGCCGGCTCGCCCAGCTCGCTGCGCACCGTACCCAAGCCGCTCAACGCGGCAGCGAGATTGAGTTCGTCCGCGGGGCTGGTCACCGGGAGCCGTTCGAAGATCTCCGCCGCCTCCTCGGCCGCGGCCTGGGCTGCCTCGGCCGAGCCGAGGGCGAGGTAGGACAGCGTCAGCAGCATCCGGACCGTGCCCAGGGCGGACTTCTGGGCCGCGCTCGGCTGCTCCCCGAGTCGCCGCAGCTCGTGCTCCGCCTCCTCCAGCGGCGGGACCGCCTGCGGGCGCAGCCCCGCTTGCGCGTGGCGCAGCCCCAGATTCGAGAGTGCTTCGGCGAGTGCGACGCGGGACTCGGGCCCGTCGGCCTGCTCCGCCAGTGCGCGCCGGATCGCGACGGCTTCCCCGGCGGCGTCGACGCACTCGTCGTAACGGCCGCTGTTGTGCAGGTGGTTGCTCAGGAGCTGCAACAGCTGTGCCCGCTGAGGGTCGTGAAGAACCCCGTCGGCCTCGGCGCGCTTCCGGCGGATCGTCAGGGCGCGTTCCACTGCCCGCAGCCCCTGCGGCCGCAGCGAGCAGGTCCCGGCGAGCCCACCGATCATGGTGAGCCGCTCGACCAGTTGGGCCTCGAACCGCGCGGGAGACTTCTCCGCCAGCCTCTCGTCGATGTCCACGGCCCGCTGCAGTGCGGCCACGGTCTCGGCCTGGCGGCCGAGGAAGTTGAGGCAGACGGCCTCGTGCATGCAGTAGCGCGACAGTCCTGGAAGGTGTGCGTCGGGGGTGGCCTCGGCCAGGGGGCGCTGCAGCTCGATGGTCTCCCGCACCGTGGCGAGCGCCTCCTCACCCTGACCGAGCATGCGCTGCTGGACCGCGAGGTTGTTGAGGCACAGGGCGAGTCCCGGGTTCGTGCTCGTCGGTGCCTCGGCCGCCAGGGCGCGGTACGTCTCCGCCGCGGAGAGGTAGTGGGCGACAGCCTCTTCGTGCTGCCCGGTGGCGGCCAGACAGCCGGCCAGGGTGGCGAGGCTCATCGCGACGTCGTCCTGGAACGCCGTCGGGTGCTCCGCCTCCAGGGCGGCGTAGAGGTCGGCGGCCTGTCGGGCGGCCGACACGGCTCCGTCGGGATCGCCCCTTTCCGCACGCTGGTTGGCGAGGTTGTGGAGAACCATGGCCTGCCGGTCGCGGAAGGCGCCGGGCTCGTCGGCGACCAGGCTCTCGCACAGCTCGACCGCCTCGCCAAGGGCCTCCTCCGCCTCGTCGTGGAGGCCGGCATCACCGAGTTCCAGCGCGAGCGAGTTGAGGCTGTTCACGAGATCCGAGCCGTGCGCCCTGGGCCGCTCACCGGCCGGCCTTCTGCGCAGGGCGACGGTACGGCGCGTCGCGGCCAGCGACTCCTCCGACCGGCCCAGCTCCCCCAGACGCTGGGCATGGACGCCCACACAGCCGGCCAGGGCCACGCCGTACGCGTCCGGGTGCTTCGCCGCGAGTTCCTCGTAGTTCTTCACTGCCTCCTCGGCGGCTTCCAACGCATCCTCGTAGTGCCCTGTGGCGGCACGATAGTTGGAGAGGAGCAGCAGATTGTTCGCGAGCGCGTCGTCCGCGTCCTCTGCCCCCAGAGCCACCACCTCTCGAAGGTGATGCGCCGCGCACTCGGAGGAATTCCGCGCGTCCTCGGGCCTGCCGAGACCACCCTCGGCCATCGCCCGGGTGTTCAGCGTCTGGGCCAGGCGCCGGCGCGGGCCGTGTGGACTCAGGCCGACGGGTGCCGCTTCCGCGTCCACGACGGCCTGGGCGATGTCCACGGCCTCGGTAGCGGTGGTCAACGCCTCGGCCCTCAGGCCGAGTTCGCTCTGACCGACGGACACGTTGTTGAGCGCGGCTGCCAGCTCCGCCCGCGCGCCGTCCAGGCCCTCGGCGACCAGCGGCCGGAGCAGATCCACCGCCGCCTGCGCCGCCGCCAGCCCTTCTGCTCGAAGTCCCATCTCCAGGCGGTTCTTGGAGAGTTGGCGGAGTCGTCGGGACAGCTCCAGTTCGCGCCGGGCCTGTGCCGCTCGTTTCTGTGCGACCGCCCGCGCCCGGAACAGTCTGCGCGCTCCGCGGGTCAGCGGTCCTGGGGAATCCACCGCGTCTGCCTTTGCCGCAGGATGCAAATCCGCGATGCGTTCGAGCAGGTGGACACCGAGTTCGGTCAGGTTGTAGGTGGAGTCCGGCAGGTGGTCGGCCAGGCGCTCCAGCTCGGTGATCGTGGTGTCAGGGGCCGCCGCGTGGTGGGTGAGCGCGGCGATCAGCGGCTCGGGGATCTCCACCTGGGTGGCGGCGTCCATCGCGGGGAGGGCCAGCCGGGGCAGGTGGGCGCCGCACATCAGCGTCACCTGCGGGGCGAGTGTCTCGCGCAACGGCGGGTGCCCGGCGGCCCGGGTCACAAAGGCCAGCAGCCGGGCGGCCTGCGGGTCCGTGAGGTCCGGGCTGTCGAGGACAGCCGTGGCCAGGTGAGGACGGGTCAGCAGACGGCGGCCGACCAGGCGCTCCGCCAGTCGGTCCGGCTGCAGAGTGCCCCAGGGACGGCCGGGATCACCCGGGCACAGGGCGCGGATCCAGTGGCTGGCCCGATCGAGGACGTCGGAGGTCTGCCCGTTCAGGGCGGGTACGCGGCTCAGCAGGGCGAGCCCATGCTGCTCGTCGGCCGGCTCGACCAGCATGGCGAATGCCATGGCGTCCTTGAGGCTACGCCGGGAGAGTCCCAGGCCGTGGGCGACGGCAGCCTGCTCCCAGTACCACGTCTGGTGCTCCAGCAGCCGGTCTTCCGCATCCAGTGACCGGTCATCCGTGTCCCTTGACCGGTCATCCGGCCCCGGCGCAGCCTCGGTCGCCGAGCCGGATCCCTTTGACGCGGCATCCAGAAGGTCCGCCAGGGCGGTCATGTGGAGGGTGAGCGCGTTGCTCCAGCCGCTGCCGCGCAGCTCCGGCGGCGTGATCGACGCGGCCAGCTCCGCCCAGTCGGCGCGAGGCCGCGGCCCGACCGAGGGCAGCGCGTCCGCGAAGGCCTGGAGCGCCTCCCGGTACGCCGCTTCGCGGGCCGTGGGGTTGGGCAGCAGCGCCGGGAGGTCGGTGACCTCGGCGGCCCCCAGCAGGTGCTTGCCGCTCCCCGGGCCGCGCCGGGCGCTCTGCCACCATTCGCCTGCGGTGCGGGCCAACAGCAGCAGTTTGAACGGCTCCGCGCGCATCGGATCGGCGGCGGCCTTCAGCAGGGCGTCGAGCTGAGGGACCCTGATCTCCGCCAGGTCCAGCACCACCAGCACCGGATCGACTGCGTGCCGCAACCGGTCCAGTTCCTCCGGAGGGGCGTCGAATCCGGGCCAGATCACCTGCCATGGCCGTGGTTTCGCCGCCCCCGGCCCTTTCCGACCCGTGCGGCCGAGATTCGCCTGCAACTGGAGTGCCAGGCGGGTCTTGCCCTGGCCGCCCGGGGCATGGACGAGCCAGACGCCGGGCCCGTCCTGCGCGCACCAGTCCTCAAGGCGTTGGAGCAGTTCCCCGCGTCCGTGGAAACCCACCACCTGACGTGAGGGCTCCAGCAACGCCGCCGGCGAGAGCAGCGTCTCCTCCTGCTGTCCCGCACCCGCCCCTGCCACCCCGCCGAGTTCGCGGAACTCGGTGACCTCCAGAGTCGTGGAGTCCGCCCCGTACTCCTTCAGGGCGCTGCGGAAGGAGTCGCTGCGGTGGAGCATGTAGGCGGGAACGGCGTGCAGTGTCCCGAACCCGGAGTGGGCCGGGTCGACCGCCATCACACCGATGATCTGCTCATCGCAGACCAGGGCGGCGCCGGACAGACGCGCCCACGGGGACCGGGACCCTTCGGCATCCGTCCAGGTCGGCGGGGTCTGGCTCAGATCCATGACGTAGCGGTTGGCGACGAGACCGCTGCCGGGGTTGATCCGACCGCTCAGCTGTTTCAGCTCGGGTGTGCCTTTCCCTTTTTGCGCGTTACCCGATGCCGGGGGGCGCTTCAGCTCGGCCACCTTGGGCACGCCCCAGGTCTGGCACTCCTGCTGGGGCAGCCAAGTGCCCAGCCGCCCCCACGGTTCGGCTCTGCCCGCGGGGGGCTGCCAGGCGGGGTCGTCGATCCGGGCCAGGGCCGCGTCGTCGCGTCCGTTCGGCGTGCCGCGCCAGACGACGGTCCCGTGGTAGACCAGCTTCCGTCCGGGGCGGAACAGCTTTACGGGTGTGCCCTCCGGGCCGACCACATGAGCGGATGTCAGCACCAGCTGGGGACCGACGACATAGCCGGAACCCTGGGCCTCCGACGAACCGACCGCCACCACGCGATTCCGATCCATGGTTCCCCCACAGGATCTGTTGGACTCGATCGAACTGCCGTGCTCCGACTCGGGTCCGCCACGGCGGAGTCGGAGGTGCGGGCGAGCTACTCCTCGGTCTCGCTCACGTCACCCGGGCCGAAGGGGTCGCTCGTGTCGACTCCGATCCGTGCCTCCGTACCGTCCGTACGGCGGGGCGTCAGCGTGAACGAGATCCGGTGCGTGTGGGCTCGGGCCACGCCGGCTTCCGCGTCCGCCGTGACCGCCCAGACCCGGAAGCCGCCTCTCGCCCTCGCGTCCGCGCGCAGCTCGACCTCGAACTCCATCTGTACCGGTCCGACGCTGAACTGCCAGTCCTGTCCCGCCCCTTGCGCGGCGGCTCTGGTCAGCTCCTCCCGCACCGCAGTGACCGCGTCAGCCAAGCCGATCTCCATGGAACGCCCCCCAGCGTTGGTCCAGCCGCCTTGTCGGCACAGCGTAGAAGCCTGGGGGCGGTCGCAGTGCCGAAATGGCAACACCCGGCGATCTCATGGGCGATGACGCCGTCCGCCGGGAAAATGCGTGGCCCTCTTCGTTGTGTCTTCCGTACTGTCGACGGCGACAGAACATCGCGCGCTGCCCTGTGGGGCGGTGCGCCTCCGTGATTCAAGAGGGGAGCCCGGCCGTGCGTGACCGTACCGCCGTCGTCGTTCCCCCTTCGCGGTCCGAGGTGATCCTGGTGTCCTCGTCCGTCCGGTGCCCGCTGCGCGGCCGGCACCGGATGCCCGTGACGACGCTCTGACCCGGTTCGCTCACTCGTACGACCCGTCTTGCGGGTCGGTCAGGCTCGGTGTGTCCTCGTCCGGGAAATCGCGCTGCCCTTTTTCCTGATCCTCAGAAAGGCCCTGGGCCGTGCGCACCAACCTCAGCAACCTCGCCGCCGTCCGTAACCTCGGCATCCTCGCCCACGTCGACGCCGGCAAGACCACCGTCACCGAGCGCTTCCTGTATGCGACGGGGACCACCCACAAGCGCGGCGAGGTCCACGACGGCACCACCGTCACCGACTTCGACCCCCAGGAACGCGACCGTGGCATCACCATCTTCGCCGCCGCCGTCAGCTGTGGCTGGGACGGCCACCGCATCAACCTCATCGACACCCCGGGCCACGTCGACTTCGCCGACGAGGTCGAGCGTTCGCTGCGCGTCCTCGACGGGGCGATCGCCGTCTTCGACGCGGTCGCCGGCGTCGAGCCGCAGAGCGAGTCGGTGTGGCGGCAGGCCGACCGGCACGGCGTACCCAGAATCGCGTTCGTCAACAAGCTGGACCGTGCGGGCGCCGACCTCGACCGGGCCGTCGACTCGATCCGGGAGCGGTTGCATCCCGCCCCGCTCGTCGTCCAGTTGCCGATCGGGGCCGAGGACGGCTTCACCGGCGTCGTGGACCTGGTCCGCATGCGCTCCCTGGTCTGGGACGGCGGTGACGGTACGGCGGTGGAGGGGCCGGTTCCCGAGGAGCTGGCGGTAGAGGCCCGGCGGCGGCGCCGGGTGCTGGAGGAGGCGGTCGCGGAGCTGCATCCGGCGGCGTTGGAGGAGTTCTGCGCCCGGTCGGTTCTGTCCGAGCCGACTCTGGTCGCCGCGCTCCGGGACCTCACCCGTACCGGGGACGGTGTGGTCGTGCTCTGCGGCTCCGCCTATCGCAACCGCGGCATCGAACCGCTGCTGGACGCGGTGGTTGCCTATCTGCCGTCGCCGCTGGACGTGCCCGCCGTACGCGGTGTCCACGAGGACACCGAACAGCGGCGGGCCGCCGACCCCGAAGCGCCGTTCGCGGCGCTCGCGTTCAAGGTGAACGCGGGCAGCACCGGGCGGCTGACCTGTGTGCGCGTCTACTCGGGCACCATCGAGAAGGGAGACACCGTGTGGGACCCCGGCACCGGGCGCACCGAGCGGGTGGCGCGGATCCTGCGGCTCATGGCGGACCGGCATGTCCAGCTGGACCGGGCGGTCGCCGGTGACATCGTCGCCCTCGCGGGCCTGAAGTCGGCGCGGGCCGGTTCGACGCTCTGCGATGCCGGCGCCCCGCTGCTGCTGGAGCCGGCCGTGGTCGCCGAGCCCGTGGTGTCCGTCGCCGTCGAGGCGCGCCGTGGCACCGACACCGGGCGGCTGGTGAATGCGCTGGCGCGGCTGGCTGAGGAGGATCCCTCGCTGGTGGTGCGCACCGACGACGAGACCGGGCAGACCGTGCTGTCCGGGATGGGCGAACTGCATCTGGAGGTCGCGGTGGAGAAGATCCGCCGGGACGGTGGACCGGAGGTTGTCGTGGGGCGTCCGCGGGTCGCGCACCGGGAGACCGTCGTGGGTGGGGTGCGCGGGCTGGTCTACCGGCACGTCAAACAGGACGGCGGGGCCGGGCAGTTCGCGCATGTCGTGTTCGATGTCGAGCCGCTCGGGGCCGAAGTCGGCGTCACCGGCTTCGAGTTCCGGTCCGTCGTGGTCGGCGGGCGGGTGCCGCAGGAGTATGTGCGGGCGGTGGAAGCCGGCTGTCGGGACGCGCTGGCCGAGGGGCCGCTCGGTGGTCACCCGGTGACCGGGCTGCGGGTCACGCTGACCGACGGCTCCACCCATGTGAAGGACTCCTCCGACATGGCCTTCCGCACCGCCGGGCGGCTGGGACTGCGCGAGGCGCTGCGCGTCTGTGCGGTCGCCCTGCTGGAACCGGTGGCCGAGGTCACGGTCACCGTGCCGGAGGACGCGGTCGGCGGGGTGCTCGGTGACCTGGCCGCTCGGCGTGGCCGGGTCACGGGGTCCGAGAGCCGGGGCGGCTCGGCGGTGCTGACCGCCACCGTGCCGCTGGCCGAACTGTTCGGCTACGCGACTCGGTTGCGGAGCCGGACTCAGGGGCGGGGTACCTTCACCGCCCGTCCCGCGGGGTATGCGGCGGCACCGCAGCCGGTGCCGGTCCGGTAGTCGTCACCCTCGCCTGTGTGGGCCGCGCCACGCGCTGCGCGTGGCGCGGCTCCATGCCTGCGGCGCAGCTGCGGGTGCGTGGGGGCCCGGGTCGCGCCTGCTGTGTGTCGTGGGTCGGGGCCGCGCCGGGGGGTGTCCGTCCTCGGTCCGGCGCACTGTGGGGCCGAGAGGTACCCCGGGTTTGCGCCGGCCGCTGCGGGCGGACACCCCCCGACACGTCCCCTTCCCGCCGTGCGCGGGTGCGGCGCCGTACGGGCGCGTCGTGTCGGGTCGACCGGGCGTTCAACGCTGTCTGCGTCGTGTCGGGACGACCGTGCGTCGAGCGCTGTCTGCGTCGTGTCGGGACGACCGTGCGTCCAGCGCCGCCTGCGCCGCGTCGGGCCAACTGTCCCTCCAGCGCCGCCTGCGCCGCGTCAGGCCAACCGTCCGTCCAGCGCTGCCTGCCAAGTCGGTGAAGGCATCGAACCGGCCATCGGCAGCCGCTGGCCGCCCCGGGTGAAGAACGCCGCCAGTGGGAGGACCGCCGCGCCCACGGTCACCGCGTCCGGTCCCAGGTGGCCCAGTTCGATGCCGACCCGGTTCGAGGGGAAGCGGAGGGCGTGTGCCAGGGCGTGGGCGCGGACCTCGTCCAGGAAGGCGCCGCCCAGTTGGAGGCCCGCCCAGCCGCCGATCAGGACGCGTTCGGGCTGGAAGAGGTTGATCAGGTCGGAGAGGCCGGCGCCCAGGTACTCGGCGGTCTCGGTGAGGACGGCCGTCGCCACCGGGTCGGGCTTGCGGTCGTTCGAGGGGCGTGCCGCGGCCAGTAGTTCGGTCAGGGCCTTCTCCTCGTCGGCCTCCGACGACGGCTGCCCGCCTGCCTCCTGCCAGCGTGCCACCAGGGCCTCCGCGCCCGCGTACGCCTCCAGGCAGCCCACGGCGCCGCAGCGGCATCGGCGCCCGCCGACCCGTACCGTCAGATGTCCCCACTCCACCGCCCGGCCCTGGGCCGCCTCCTCGGTGACCACACAGGCGCCGACGCCCGAGCCGAACAGGATGACCACCGCGTTGCGGGCGCCGCGTCCGGCGCCGAACCACATCTCCGCCTGCCCCAGGGTCTTCGCCCCGTTGTCGATGAAGTACGGCACATGAGCGGGTAGTTGTCCGGTCCGGCGGAGCATCCTCTCCAGTGGGACCGCGTCCCAGCCGATCGTCTGGCCGTGTACGACGGCGCCGTCCTGGCCCGCGTCCTCGATGATGCCGGGCACGCCGATGCCGACGCCCAGCAGGTCGGTGGGGGAGAGGCGGGCCGTGGTGAGCACCTCGGTGATGCCCTCGTGCACACGGCCTACGACGGCGTCGACGTCGTAGCCGTGTGGTCCCAACGGGCGCTCTGTGCGGGCAAGTTCACGTAGCCCGAGGTCGAACAGCTCCACGTGCACCCGGGTCTCGCCCATGTCGACCCCGATGAGCCGGCCGCTGTCCGGTCGTATCCGCAGCAGCCGGCGCGGTCGGCCGGCGTCGGAGCCGACGCTGCCCGCCTCCTCCACCAGGCCGTCGGCCAGCAGTTCGGCCACGACGTTGCTGACGGAGCCCGAACTCAGCCCGGTCGCCGGACCGAGGGCATGCCGGCTCATCGGGCCGTCGAAATACAACCGTTGCAGAACGGCGCCCCGGCTCTCCCGCCGCAGGTCACGCACCGTACGGCCGCCCTGCCCTGCCACCCGACCTCCCTGGTTCGCGCCCCATGTCGGCCCGCCGGACCGGATGTCGTTGCCGGATCCCTTGACGAGCGTTTCTCTTGAGGTTTAACTCACATCCTAAATTAAGCCATGAGGGGCTTCGGGAGCCGAACGGGGTGTCGGCTTCGGCGAGCGCCCCTCGGGGTTCTCGACTCCCCGAAAGGGACACCAGGAGCCATGCGCAGCATCCGAGCCGCGGCCGTAGGCGCCGTCACCATGTCTCTCGCCCTCGCGGCCACGGCCTGCGGAGGCGGTTCGTCCAGCGGCGGAGGGTCCAACGACTCGCCGAAGACGCTCACCTACTGGGCCTCCAACCAGGGGGCCAGTATCGCGGTCGACAAGAAGGTTCTGCAGCCCGAACTCGACAAGTTCGAGAAGCAGACCGGCATCAAGGTGAAGCTTGAGGTCGTGCCCTGGTCCGATCTGCTCAACCGGATTCTGACGGCGACCACGTCCGGTCAGGGCCCGGACGTGCTGAACATCGGCAACACCTGGAGCGCCTCCCTGCAGGCCACCGGCGCGCTGCTGCCGTGGGACGCGAAGAACTTCGAGAAGATCGGGGGGAAGGAGCGGTTTGTCGACTCCGCGCTCGGGTCCACGGGTGCGCAGGGCAAGGATCCGGCCGCCGTACCGCTGTACTCGATGGCGTACGCGCTCTACTACAACAAGCAGATCTTCGCCGACGCGGGCATCTCCAAGCCCCCGGCCACCTGGGACGAGCTGATCGCCGACGGGAAGAAGATCAAGGCCAAGGGCAAGTCGGTCCTCGGCGCCGAGGGCGCGAACGTGTCGGAGAACATCCACCACGTCTTCGTCTTCGCCAAGCAGCACGGCGCCGACTTCTTCACCGCCGACGGCAAGCCGGACTTCACCGATCCCAAGGTGGTCGACGCGGTCAAGCAGTACGTCGACCTGATGGCCAAGGACAAGGTCATCCCGACCGGCGACGCCGAGTACGCGCAGAACCAGTCCGTCAGCGACTTCGCCAAGGGCAAGCAGGCCATGCTGCTGTGGCAGTCCGCCGCTGCCAACCTCAAGTCCCAGGGCATGAGCGAGGACGCCTACGGCATCGCCCCCGTACCCGTGCAGTCCGGCACCCCCGGCACCGGCGCCCAGACCAACTCGATGGTCGCCGGCATCAACATGGCGGTCTTCAAGAACAGCCACAACCTCGACGGCGCCACGAAGTTCGTGAAGTTCATGACTAGTGACGAGGAGCAGAAGGTCCTCAACACGGCCTACAGCACCGTACCGCCGGTCAAGACCGCCCAGGAGGACGCCGCCTTCAACTCCCCGGACACGGCGGTGCTGAAGCAGACCCTCGCCACCAGCGCGGCCGCGCTGCCGCAGGTCGCCGCCGAGTCGCAGTTCGAGACGGCGGTCGGTACGGCCGTCAAGGAGCTGTTCGCCGACGCCGCCGGCGGACGCGCGGTGACCGCCGACTCCGTCAAGGCCGCGCTGGAGAAGGCGCAGCAGCAGATGCCGGCGGCCTGAGCACGATGACGACCACCGCTCTGAAGGAGCCGGTGCGCGATACCTCCCCCGGTGCGGCGCGCGAACCCCGCCGCCGCACCGGGCGGATCCGCCGCGTCGGACTGCCGTATCTGCTGCTCCTGCCCGCCCTGCTCCTCGAACTCCTCGTCCACCTGGTGCCGATGGCCATCGGCATCGTGATGAGCTTCAAGGAACTCACCCAGTTCTACATCCGCGACTGGGGCAGCGCCCCCTGGTCCGGCTTCGGCAACTACAAGGTGTCGGTGGACTTCGACGCCCCCGTCGGCGAGGCCCTGCTGCACTCCTTCTTCGTCACCGTCGGCTTCACCCTGCTGTCCGTCGCCCTGTGCTGGCTGATCGGCACCGCCGCCGCGGTGTTCATGCAGGACACCTTCCGCGGCCGCGGTCTGCTGCGCGCGCTGTTCCTGGTGCCGTACGCGCTGCCCGTCTACGCGGCCGTCATCACCTGGGTGTTCATGTTCCAGCACGACAACGGCCTGGTGAACCACGTCCTGCACGACCAGCTGCACCTCACCGACAAGCCGTCGTTCTGGCTGATCGGCGACAACAGCTTCTACGCCCTGCTGACCGTGTCCGTGTGGAAGGGCTGGCCGTTCGCCTTCCTCATCGTGATGGCCGGACTGCAGAACATCCCGCGCGAACTGTACGAGGCGGCCGCGCTGGACGGCGCCGGCATGTGGCAGCAGATCCGCCGCATCACCCTGCCGTCCCTGCGCCCGGTCAACCAGGTGCTGGTCCTCGTGCTGTTCCTCTGGACGTTCAACGACTTCAACACGCCGTACGTGCTGTTCGGCAAGGCCGCCCCCGAGGCCGCCGACCTCATCTCGGTGCACATCTACCAGGCCTCCTTCGTCACCTGGAACTTCGGCACCGGATCCGCCATGTCCGTCCTGCTGCTGCTGTTCCTGCTGGTCGTGACGGGCCTGTACCTCCTGTTCACCTCACGCGGACGGAGGGCCGCCGATGTCTGACTCCCCGATGGCGCCGCCCCGTTCGTTCCTGTGGTCCCGGCGGATCTTCCTCACCCTGCTCACCGGATTCGTGCTCGTGCCGGTGTACGTGATGGTCTCCAGCTCGCTGAAGCCGCTCGCGGACGTCACGGGCAAGTTCCGCTGGCTGCCCAGCGGGCTGACCTTCCGGCCGTACATCGACATCTGGTCGACGGTCCCGCTCGCGAAGTACTTCGTGAACTCGCTGATCGTGGCGGGCGCGGCCACGGTCTGCTCGGTGGTCATCGCCGTGTTCGCCGCCTACGCCGTCAGCCGCTACGACTTCCGCGGCAAGCGGGTCTTCACGGTGACCGTGCTGTCGACGCAGATGCTCCCGGGCATCCTCTTCCTCCTCCCGCTGTTCCTGATCTACGTCAACATCGGCAACGCCACCGGCATCGCCCTGTTCGGCTCCCGCGGCGGCCTGATCCTGACGTATCTGACCTTCTCCCTCCCGTTCTCGATCTGGATGCTGATCGGCTACTTCGACTCGGTGCCGCGCGACCTGGACGAGGCGGCGCTGGTGGACGGCTGCGGCCCGCTCGGCGCGCTGCTCAGGATCGTCGTACCGGCCGCCGTCCCCGGCATCGTCGCGGTTGCCGTGTACGCCTTCATGACCGCGTGGGGCGAGGTGCTCTTCGCGTCCGTCATGACCAACGACACCACCCGCACCCTCGCCGTCGGCCTCCAGGGCTACTCCACCCTCAACGACGTCTACTGGAACCAGATCATGGCCGCCTCGCTCGTGGTGAGCGTGCCGGTGGTCGCCGGGTTCCTTCTCCTGCAGCGCTATCTCGTCGCCGGACTGACGGCGGGCGCCGTCAAGTGACCAACACCCCGCATTCCGAAGGGACTTCCGTGTCCGAACGCATCGACCTCGCCGCACTACCGCACGACTTCCTGTGGGGCGCGGCCACAGCGGCGTACCAGATCGAGGGGGCCGTCGCCGAGGACGGCCGTTCACCGTCGATCTGGGACACCTTCTCGCACACCCCGGGGAAGATCGCGAACGACGACAACGGCGACGTCGCCTGCGACCACTACCACCGCTGGCGCGAGGACATCGGCCTGATGCGGCAACTCGGAGTCGACGCCTACCGGTTGTCCGTCGCCTGGCCGCGCGTGTTCCCGGGCGGGGACGGACCGCTGAACCCCAAGGGGCTCGCCTTCTATGACGAGTTGGTGGACGCCCTGCTGGAGGCGGGCATCACCCCGTCCGTCACCCTCTACCACTGGGACCTGCCGCAGGTGCTCCAGGACCGCGGCGGCTGGCCGGAGCGGGCGACCGCCCTCGCGTTCGCCGACTACGCCTCGACCGTCGCCGAACGCCTCGGCGACCGCGTCAAGTTGTGGGCCACCCTCAACGAGCCCTCCTGCTCGGCCTGGATCGGCCACCTGGAGGGCAAGATGGCCCCCGGCTGGACCGACCTCACCGCGGCCGTACGCGCCTCCTACCACCTGCTCCTCGGCCACGGCCTCGCCACCCAGGCGATCCGCGCCGCCGTCCCCGACGCGCAGGTCGGCATCGTCAACAACCTCTCCACCGTGCACCCCGCCACCGACCGCCCCGAAGACCTGGCGGCCGCCCGCCGCCACGACGGCCATGTGAACCGCTGGTGGCTCGACCCGGTGCACGGCCGTGGCTTCCCCGCCGACATGGTCGAGGCCTACGGAGTCGAACTGCCCATCGCCGATGGCGATCTGGAGACGATCGCTGCCCCGTTGGACTGGCTCGGCCTGAACTACTACTTCCCGGCGTACGTCGCCGACGACCCCGACGGGCCGGCCCCCCGCGTCCGCTCCGTACGCCGCCCGGACGTCCCGCGCACCGGCATGGACTGGGAGATCGACCCGAGCGGCATCGAGACACTGCTGCTGCGCCTCACCGAGGAGTACGGCGCACGGAAGATCTACGTCACCGAGAACGGCTCGGCCTACCCGGACGTGGTCCGCCCCGACGGCACCGTCGACGACCCCGAGCGCCAGGACTACCTGGAGCGGCACCTCGCCGCCTGCGCC
Organism: Streptomyces diastatochromogenes; assembly: GCF_002242805.1. GTDB lineage: Bacteria > Actinomycetota > Actinomycetes > Streptomycetales > Streptomycetaceae > Streptomyces > Streptomyces diastatochromogenes. Next base: position 165,840 of record NZ_MCGQ01000038.1, read on the forward strand.
TCGGCGGCGCGCAAGGGCGCCCCGCTCGCCGGCTACTTCGCCTGGTCGCTGCTGGACAACTTCGAGTGGGCGTACGGCTACGCCAAGCGCTTCGGACTCGTTCACGTCGACTACCGCACCCAGGTGCGCACCATCAAGGGCAGCGGACACCGGTACGCCGACATCGTGCGTGCCCACCGCGGCCAGGTGCGCCGGGCCGCCTGAGCCGGGGCCCGGAAGGCCGGTGGGCGCGGGTGCGGGAGCCCGTGCCCACCGGCCCGTACCTCACTTGGAACCTCTGAACTGTCATGCACGCGCCAACACCCGTCTCGTGAGGAGAGCCGCATGCCATCCCGTATCCCGCGCACCCTGCTCGCCACCCTGTCCACCGTGGCCCTGCTGGCATCGGGCCCGCTGCTGGCCACCCCCGCCCACGCCGCCACCGTCTCCTGGGACACCGACCGCGCGGCCGGCGCCTACGCCGTGAACCCGGCCGCCGTCACCGCCTCCGGCAGCGAGAACGCCGGCACCACCCCCGACCTCGCCGTCGACGGCAACGGTGCCACCCGCTGGTCCAGCAACTTCGCCGACGACGCCTGGATCCGCGTCGACCTCGGCTCCACGATCCGCATCGACCGGGTCGTCCTGGACTGGGAGGCCGCCTACGGCAAGCGCTACGTCCTGGAGGTCTCCAGGAACGGCACGGACTGGACCCCCTTCTACACGGAGACCGCCGGCACGGGAGGCTCCGTCACGGCCCACACCTACCCCCAGGAGGTCACCGGCCGCTACGTCCGCCTGCGAGGCCTCGAACGCGCCACGCCCTACGGCTACTCCCTGTGGAGCTTCAAGGTCTACGGCGGCGAACCGGCCCCGGCGTCCACGACCCGCACCAACCTCGCGCTGAACCACCCGGCGTACTCGAACTACTACCAGCACGCGGGAAACTCACCGGCGTTCGTCACGGACGGCGGCTGGCCGGCCGATCTCAAGGGAGACCTGACCCGCTCGTCGAGCGACTGGAACGCGGACCGGTGGGTGTCCGTGGACCTGGGCGCGCAGTCGACGATCGACACGGTGGACCTGTACTGGGAGTCGGCGTATGCGGTCGACTATGTGGTGCAGGTGTCGGACGACAACCGCACCTGGCGCACGGTCTACGAGCCGTCGTCCACCGACATCGCCGCCCGTCGCGCCGACGTCAAGTCCCCCTCCGACGCGGCCGGCCTGCACGACACGATCAAGCTTCCCTCGCCCGTGACCGGTCGCTACGTCCGGATGCTCGGCAAGGAACGCCGCTCCTTCTACAACCCCGCGCCCGCCACGGCCCAGTTCGGCTACTCCCTCTACGAGTTCCAGGTCTGGGGCACCGGCGGCAGCGCCGCGGCCGCCTACCCGGCTCTCCCCGCCGACCAGTCGGGCACGTACCGCACCACGTTCTTCGACGACTTCACGGGCGCCTCGCTCGACCGCTCGAAATGGCGGGTGGTGCGCACCGGCACGGAGATGGGCCCGGTGAACGGCGAGTCCCAGGCGTACGTCGACTCCACGGACAACGTCCGCACCGCGAACGGCAGCCTGATCCTGAAGGCCAAGTACTGCAAGGGCTGCACGCAGGCGGGCGGGGGAACGTACGACTTCACGTCGGGCCGCATCGACACCCATACGAAGTTCGACTTCACGTACGGGAGGGTCAGCGCCCGGATGAAGGTGCCGGTCGGCGACGGGTTCTGGCCCGCCTTCTGGCTGCTCGGCAGCAACGTCGACGACCCGTCCGTGTCCTGGCCCGCCTCCGGCGAGACCGACATCATGGAGAACATCGGCTACGGCGACTGGACGAGCACGTCCCTGCACGGCCCGGGCTACTCGGCGGACGGCAACATCGGCGCCCGCCAGACCTACCCGAACGGCGGCACGGCGGACCAGTGGCACACGTACGCCGTCGAGTGGACACCGACGGCGATGCGGTTCTACGTCGACGACCGCCTCGTCCAGGAGACGACCCGCAACGTCCTTGAGTCCACTCGGGGCCAGTGGGTCTACGACCACAACCAGTACGTGATCCTCAACCTGGCCCTGGGAGGCGCGTACCCGGCCGGCTGGAACAAGGTGACCAGTCCTTACTGGGGGCTGCCGCAGGCGAGTGTGGACAAGGTCGGGGGTGGGGGAGTGCAGGCGGAGGTGGACTGGGTGCGGGTCGAGCAGAAAGGCTGACCGTGTTCACGCCGCCGTGTGCTCGTCGCGCATGTTCCTGACGTACCGGCTCAGGGCGTCGGCGCTGTGGAAGACCCGGTAGTCGCTGGCCTCCAGCGCCTCCTGCTCCGCGGGAGTGGTGTCGGTCGCGAGCACGACGGGCGTGCCCACCTCTTCCTGGAGACCGTGCGGCCAGTAGGCGGCGGCGATGGTGATGGCCTCGCCGCTGCGCGGATCGATGACCTCGCTGTCCAGCTCGGGGTGGGCGAACCCGGCTTCCGCCAGTTCACCGAGGAGCGCGGCGAGCCCGGGGACCTCGTCCACCGCGGAGGGTTCGGTCACGGCCACCGCGGTCGGCGGGAGGGCGCTGCGCGTGGACGGGACGAGGTCCACGGGGGCCGGGCCGTCGTGCAGCGTCTCCAGGAAGTCGTTCGCGGCATAGGACAGCAACTCGCGCCGCGCCGCCAGGAAGTCCGGGTAGTTCTCCACGCGCCACAGTTCCGGATCCATCGGGATCCACTGGGACTCGAGCGCACCCGGGGCCCGCATCGTGATCTCGGGGAGGTAGTCCGCCGGATTCCTCGCCCCGACCCGCAGGTTGGTGTCCTGCGTGAGGAAGCAGAAGTTGGCGACCGCGTTGATCTCGGCCCGGTTGTAGCCGTGCTCGCGCAGGCGCGCCTTGGGAAAGATGTGGTGCACCTGGAGGGAGTTCAGCCGGCCGAGCATGCCGTCGCGCAGCGGCACTCCGCTGCCGAGGTCCTGAGCCTTGTGGACACGCGTGAGCATGTAGAGCAGTGGATAGAAGCGCGATCCCATGCTGGAGCCCACGAAGTCGTCGGGGCGCACCTCCAGGGTGCCCCCGCGGCTACGCCGCAGCACGTCGATGAGCCGCTCCACCCCGCCGTCGTCCAGCGCCTGCAGATCCTGGTTGAGGGCCGTTTCGGTCGCGCCGGTGTGCCGGCCCCACAGGAAGCTGTGCACGTACCAGTAGAACAGCCGGTCACGGGTGAGGGCGTCGGGGAAACGGCCGCCGTGCAGGTGCAGCAGACGGCTCATGACCGGGAAGGCGCCTCGGCCGCTCAGCACCTTGCCGTGGTCGAGGCCGAGCCGGCCGCCGAGCGTGTTGAGGACGTGGGCGACGGAGTCGATGGTCTCCTTCAGGCCCGCCTGGAAGTGCGGGACCCTCACCTCGGCCAGCTTCGAGAACTGCGCCTCCCCGGTGAGGACCGCGTTGACGTTGCGCAGCAGCCAGTCGAGCTTGAAGTCGAATCCCGCGGCGGACCAGCTCGCCAGGGCCTCGTTCATGGTGGGCCGGGCCTCGGGCCAGGAGGCGCAGATCGCGGCCAGGGCGAGATCGCCCTTGGAGAGCTTGGTGCCGCCCGAGTTGACCCGGTTGAAGATCTCGACGACGACGTCGATCGTCTTGTCCTCGCCCGTCACCTCGTCGATGTGGACGTCGCGTTCCTTGATCTGGGTGATGCGGTTCAGCCGCTCCACGTAGACGGCCTGCACCTGCGTGTCACCCTCGGCGAGCTGGGTCACGGTCAGCAACTGGCTGCCGAGACCGCCCTGGAGCAGCGCGGTGACGTCGACCCACTGGGGGTTGTCCTTCATCTTCGCCGGCGCGTAGAACTCGAACGCCTCGGTCTCCAGGTTGAAGTGAAGACCGGTCAGCGTGGACGGGTTGCCCTCGAAGAAGCGGGGAAGGTGGCCGCGAGTGACCCCGTAGAGCGTGGTGACCCGCTGCTGGCCGTCCAAGAGGAGATGGACCGTACCGTCCCTGCCGAAGTCGCCCCCGCGCGTCTGGGTCGTCTCGGCCTTGGTGCTCCACGTCAGGAAGCCGCCGATCGGATAACCGCGGTACAGGGACTGGAAGAAGCCGCGCACCTGGTCGCGCGTCCAGACGTAGCCGCGCTGGAATTCCGGCAGCGCGATGTCGCCGGAGTCCACCTTGTCGAGAATCTGGGAAATACGCACTTGCTTCCTGCTCTCCGGGCCCGGCGGCTTCCCCCCACCAGGATTTCCATGCGATCTGCACAAAGTATCAGTCGTCCCACGTCGACACGGGTGGAACGGAGGCGTGCGGTGCTGCGGCGATCAAGCCGGGGCCTGTCTCGTATAGCCGCGGCACACCCTGCTGGTCGTGGTGGACGGCGAGGGGGGCGTCGTCGGGACCGGGGCGCTGGACTCGCGGGGGCCGGGGTCGCCGCCGAATCCGCGGTGGCTGGCCGAGCGGTATCCGTCGGGGGAGACGGCGCAGCTGCGGCGGGTGTATGTGCGGCCCGGGCATCGACGGCGGGGTATCGCACGGGAGTTGGTGGCGCAGCTGGTGGAGTTCGCCGTCGCGGACGGCGGGTACCGGGCCCTGTATCTGCACACCGATCCCGCCGTGCCGGGTGCCGAGGCGTTCTGGCGGTCGATCGGGACAGCCGTGCACGACGTCGGGCCGTCGGCGGTGAACAAGGCATCGTACACTTCGAGATAGCGCTGGGCGAGAGGGGATGCGTCTCTCCCGTGTGCTCGCCGGGCTGACCCTCGTCCCGCTGCCGGCCGGCTGCCTCGCCTCTGGCGGAGACGCCATGCCACCCGTCCTCGCCGCGCTCCTGGTCGTCGGTGTGCTGGGCCTGGCCGCCGCCGCGTGCGCGATCGTACGAGGCCAGTCCGCGCGGTCGTAACCACACACCGTCGTACGCGCACGCGGAAGGGCCCGGACCAGCAACCGGTCCGGGCCCTTCGCGCCATCCCTCAGCGCGCCGCCAACTCCAGCACCATCGGCTCCGGCTCGGTGACCGTCTCCTCCGCGGTCGCACGCGAGTTCCGCCACAGCCACAGCACATCCCGGCCGAACGACCACACCAGCGAGCCGAGGGACAGGAGGGCGATGCCCAGGTTGGCCATGTGCGGCAGCAGGTCCGCGCCCGCCAGCAGCAGGCAGATGCCCTGGAGCGCGGCGACCGTCTTGCGCGCGAAGGACGGCGGCAGCGGGGCGTTCAGCCAGGGGGCGACGCGGGCCGCGGCGACGAACGCGTAGCGCATGCCGCCGATCAGCAGCACCCACGGGCCGAGTTGCATGGACACGTACACGCTCAGCACCAGGATCAGGAACGCGTCGACCTCCATGTCGAAGCGGGCGCCGAGCGCGCTGGAGGTGCCGGTGCGGCGGGCCACCTTGCCGTCCACGCCGTCCAGGAGCAGGGCGACGGCGGTCAGGGCGACCAGCAGGGTCACCGGCGGTGCGCTCTCGAAGGAGTCCGCGACCAGCGCGGTCACCCCGCCGACCAGGGTGGCCCGGCCGAGGGTGACCCGGTTGGCGGGACCGAAGGAGCTGAGCCGGGAGCGGTGCAGGGCGCGGGAGAGGACCGCCCAGGTGGCGAACGCGAAGGCGAGCCCGGTCAGCCAGCCGGCCGGCCCCATGCCGATGGCCGTGCCGAGCAGGGCCAGCAGCAGGATCTGGACGCCCGCTCCCACGGCGGTCTCCTGCTGGAGCCTTGCGTCATACATGTTGTTCAGGGCCACCGCGCATTCCTCCGGCCGAGTGACAGAGTCGATCAACGCCGCGTACTGTGCGCGGCCTGTGCACTTCTCGGTACGTGAACAACTTCCCTATCGTTCAGGAGGATGCCGATGAACCACTCGGCCCGCGCGTTCTGGCTCCGCTCACCGGGGCACGGAGAGATCCGCGACGTCGCCCTCGCGGGGCCGGCCGAGGGCGAGGTGCTGGTCCGCACGCTGTACTCCGGGGTCAGCCGCGGCACGGAGACCCTGGTGTTCCGGGGCGGGGTGCCGGAGTCCCAACACGCCGTGATGCGGGCACCGTTCCAGGAGGGCGACTTCCCCGGGCCGGTGAAGTACGGCTACCTGAACGTCGGCGTCGTCGAGGAGGGGCCGCGGGAGCTGGTCGGCCGCACGGTGTTCTGCCTGTATCCGCACCAGAGCCGTTACGCCGTTCCGGTGAGCGCCGTGACCGTCGTACCCGAGCGGGTACCCGCCGAGCGGGCCGTGCTCGCCGGGACCGTGGAGACCGCGGTGAACGCCGTCTGGGACGCGGCGCCGCTGATCGGCGACCGGATCGCGGTGGTCGGCGGCGGCATGGTCGGCTGCTCGGTGGCCGCGCTGCTCGCCCGCTTCCCCGGCGTACGGCTGCAGCTGGTCGACGCCGACCCGGCCCGCGCGAAGACCGCCGAGGCCCTCGGCGTGGACTTCGCCGCACCCGGGGACGCCCTCGGCGACTGCGACCTCGTCGTCCACGCCAGCGCCACCGAACAGGGCCTCACCCGCTCCCTCGAACTCCTCGCCGCCGAGGGCACGGTCGTCGAACTGAGCTGGTACGGCGACCGGCGCGTCGCCCTGCCGCTCGGCGAGGCCTTCCACTCGCGCCGGCTCACCGTGCGCAGCAGCCAGGTCGGCACTGTCTCCCCGGCCGCCCGCGCCGGCCGCGGCTACGCCGAACGGATGGCGCTCGCCCTCGACCTGCTCGCCGACCCGGCCCTGGACGCGCTCATCACCGGCGAAAGCGCCTTCGAGGAGCTGCCGGAGCTGATGCCGAGGCTCGCCGCCGGCGAGATCCCGGCCCTGTGCCACCGCATCAACTACACCGGCAGCGGCCTGACCTGAGAAAAGAGTGAGAGGAGGCTGAACACGGGGAAGCGAAGAGCCGTACTACACGGCATCCCCCCGGCAGGGAACCGCAGGGGGCACCAGACGCGCCGCACCTGGAGGGTCGTCCGTTGTTCAGCATCACCGTCCGCGATCACATCATGATCGCCCACAGCTTCCGCGGCGAGGTGTTCGGGCCCGCGCAGCGACTGCACGGCGCCACGTTCCTCGTGGACGCGACGTTCCGCCGCGAACAGCTGGACGAGGACAACATCGTCGTCGACATCGGCCTGGCCACACAGGAACTGGGTGCCATCACCGCCGAGCTGAACTACCGCAACCTCGACGACGAGCCCGAGTTCGCCGGGATCAACACGTCCACGGAGTTCCTGGCCAAGGTCATCGCCGACCGGCTCGCCGAACGCGTCCACAAGGGCGCCCTGGGCGAGGGCGCGAAGGGCCTGAAGAGCGTTTCGGTCACCCTGCACGAGTCGCACATCGCCTGGGCGAGCTACGAGCGTGGCGTGTGACCGAGACGACCGTGGCGAAGGCGCGGCTCGCCTACGTGCCCGCGCAGCCCACCCCTTCCGAGAAGGCCGGGATCATCCCCATGTCCCTGCGCACCGTGCACTTCGTCATGCCGGGCGGTGTCGACGACCCGGCCGCGCCCAGCGGCGGCAACGCCTACGACCGCCGGGTCTGCCTGGACCTGCCCGGCTTCGGCTGGCAGGCCGTGCGGCACTCCGTGCCCGGCAGCTGGCCGCGCCCCGGCCGCACCGACCGTGACGTGCTCGCCCGCATCCTCCGGGACCTGCCGGACGACACCGTCGTCCTCCTCGACGGCCTGGTCGCCTGCGGCGTCCCGGAGGTCGTCGTCCCCGAGGCCGAACGCCTGCGGCTCGCCGTGCTGGTGCACCTGCCCCTCGGTGACGAGACCGGCCTGGACGCGGCCGTGGCCGCCGACCTCGACGCCCGCGAGCGGACGGTGCTACGGGCGGTGCCCGCGGTCATCGCCACCAGCGACTGGGCGGTCCGCCGCCTCGTCTCGCACCACGGCCTCGCCCCCGACCGGGTGCACGTCGCCGCCCCCGGCGCCGACATCGCGCCCCTCGCACCCGGCACCGACGGCGTCTCCCAGCTGGTCTGCGTCGCCGCCGTCACCCCGCGCAAGGGCCAGCACCGGCTGGTGGAGGCACTGGCCGCGGTGACCGACCTGCCGTGGAACTGCGTCTGCGTCGGCGGGCTCACCCAGGACCCGGAGTACGTCGCCCATCTGCGCGAGCTGATCCGGCGGCACGGCCTCCAGGACCGGCTGCGGCTCGCCGGACCGCAGGCCGGCGCCGCACTCGACGCCGCCTACGCCACGGCCGACCTGATGGTCCTCACCTCGTACGCCGAGACGTACGGCATGGCCATCACCGAGGCCCTCGCCCGCGGCATCCCGGTGCTGGCGACCGACGTCGGCGGTGTCCCCGAGGCGGTCGGCCGCGCCCCCGACGGCGGCGTCCCCGGCATCCTCGTCCCACCGGAGGACCCCGCCGCACTCGCCGCCGAACTGCGCGGCTGGTTCGGCGAACCCGACGTACGCCGCCGTCTGAAGGCCGCCGCCCGCAGTCGCCGCGCGGCCCTCGACGGCTGGGCGACCACCGCGCGCAGCCTGGCCGGAGTCCTCGGCCGGCTGCCCGAGGCACCGAGGAGGGCGGCATGACCGACATCACGACGGTGACCGGGGGGATCCCGGCCCAGCCCGGTCCGAGCGAGGCGGAGTTCGCACGGGGAGAGGGCGCGCAGTCGACGGGCGCCGGATCCCGGGGCGGTGAGGAGCAGCCGATGGGTGGCGCGCCCCAGGACAGGGAACCCACCGACGTGATCGCCGGTGCCGGCCCCGTCGCCCGCCCCGGCGAGCGGGCCACCGTACGGCTGCGGGAGGGCGGGGAAGAGGAGCCGCCGCGCTACGCGCCCGAGTGGCTGCAACTGCGCGAAGCGGCCGACGCGGACGCCCGGGCCCAGGAGCTGCTGGACCCGCTGCGGATCCGGCTGGCCAATCTGCCGGGCCGCACGGGCGGTCTCGTCGTGCACGACCTGGGCTGCGGAACCGGCTCGATGGGCCGTTGGCTCGCGCCCCGCCTGGACGGCGCCCAGCACTGGATCCTGCACGACCGCGACCCGTACCTGCTGCACTTCGCCGCCGTGGCCTCCCCGCGCTCCGCCGCCGACGGCAGCCGGGTCTCGGTCGAGACGCGGCGCGGCGACGTCGCCCGGCTCACCCCGGACGCGCTGACCGGGGCCTCCCTGGTGACGGCCTCGGCCCTGCTGGACGTCCTGACCCGCGAGGAGATCGAGGCCCTGGCCGCCGCCTGCGCGGGAGCGGGCTGCCCGGCCCTGCTCACGCTGTCCGTCGCCGGACGCGTCGAACTCACCCCGTCCGACCCGCTGGACGCCGAGATCGCCGAGGCGTTCAACGCCCACCAGCGCCGTACCGGCCTGCTCGGTCCGGACGCGGTCACGGTGGCCTGCGAGGCGTTCGCCGAGCGCGGGGCGACGGTACGGGTGCATTCGAGCCCGTGGCGGCTCGGCCCCGAGGAGGCCGCACTGACCGCCCAGTGGCTACGGGGCTGGGTGGGCGCGGCCGTCGAACAGCGGCCCGAACTGCGCGAGCCCGCCGAGCGCTACCTGCGCGAACGCCTGGCCGCCTGCGAGGCAGGCGAGCTGAGGGTGGTGCTCCACCACAGCGACCTGCTGGCGCTGCCCCGGCCGACGGGACAGGAGTCATGAGCGGGCAGGCGGGCGCGGTTTCGGCCCCGGACGCCGTAACGGCCCTGCTGGAACCGCCGGTCGGCGAGGAGACGCACGCCTGCGCCGCCGAGCCTGCGGGGCGCATCGCCGCCGGACCCGCGCGGCGTAATGCCGCCGAGCACGTGGAGCGCGTTGCCGCCGTGCCTGCGGGGCGTGTTGTCGAGCCCGCGGGGCGTAACGCCGCCGTGCCTGCGGGGCGTAGCGCCGCCGAGCCCGCGCAGCACCTCGCCCTTGAACCCGCGGAGCACATCACCCCCGAACCCGAGCAGCGCACCACCCCCCAGCCCAAGCAGCCCACCCCCCGCCGCTTCGGCTCCCGTGCCCTCCGCACCCACATCGGCACGATCGCCGGCGTGGCCATCCTCGGCGCCCTCCTGTGGCGGCTGGGTACCGGTGTGCTGCTCGACGGGCTGCGGCGGATCGACACGGTGACCCTGCTGGTGGCGTTGGGCATCGGGGTGGTCACCACCGTGTTCAGCGCGTGGCGCTGGCAGTTGGTGGCCCGGGGGCTGCGCATCCGGCTGCCGCTGGGCCCCGCGGTGGCCGACTACTACCGGGCACTGTTCCTGAACGCGGCCCTGCCCGGCGGGGTCCTGGGCGATGTGCACCGGGCGGTCCGGCACGGGCAGAGCGCCGGTGACCTGCGGCGCGGGGTGAAGGCGGTCGTTCTGGAGCGGGTCGCCGGGCAGATCGCGCTGACCGTGTTCGGCGCGGCGGTGCTGCTGACCCTGCCCTCGCCCGTCCGGGACGACGTCCGCACCTTCGCCGCGCCGACGGCCCTCGCCGCGGCGGGCGTGCTCGCCGTGCTCCTCGCCGTCCGGATGAACCGCGCGGCCGCCCGCCGCGGCGGCGCCCTGCGCCGGGGCCTCGGCGAGGTGCGGGAGGGGCTGCTGTCCCGTCAGGCCGGGCCCGGTGTCGCCCTGTCCTCGGCGGTCATCCTGGCCGGGCACGTCGCGATGTTCGTCGTGGCGGCCCGGGTCGCCGGCTCCGCCGCCTCCGTGGCGGTGCTGCTCCCGCTCGCGGTCCTCGCCCTGGTCGCCATGGGCCTGCCGCTGAACGTCGGCGGTTTCGGCCCCCGCGAGGGCGTCACCGCCTGGGCGTTCGGCGCCGCCGGGCTCGGCGCGAGCAGCGGGGTGACCGTCGCCGTCGTGTACGGCGTGCTCAGCTTCGTGGCGAGCCTGCCCGGCGTCGTCGTCCTGGTCGCCCGCTGGTACACCGGACTGCGCGGCTACCCGTCCACGGCCCCGGAGCCTTCGGCGGACGTCAGCAGCGCGAAAATCGCGCCGAACGATTCCGTCAGGCTCGCCAGCAGTTCCTTCCCCTTTTCCGCCGACCCCAGGGAAGGACGGCCGATGACGCCCGATTCGGTATAGGCGGACATTCCCACGGTGAGCAGATGACGACGGTCGTCCGCGGTGAAATCGGCGGACTCGTATCCAGGGCGGACGAATTCGGGATGAGCGTGCAGCAGAATGGAGGTCTCGATTTCCCCTGCGTGCATGTCGGTGAGCAGCGAGGTGTGCACCCCCGCCGCCTCCCGCGCCGCTTCCCAGTCCTCGGCGGCCGGGAACAGGCCCATCCTCTCCCCGCGCGCGGAGGCCTCCTGCACGACGTTGCCCAGCACGTAGTTGCCGCCGTGCCCGTTGACCACGACGAGCGCGTCGACACCGGAGCGGCGCAGCGACGCCGCGATGTCCCGGACCACCGCATGGAGGGTCACGGAGGAGATGCTGACGGTCCCCGGCCAGGCCGCGTGCTCGTGCGAGCAGGAGACCGTCACCGGAGGGAGGAGGTGCACCGGGTACGCGGCGGCGATCTCCCGTGCCACGGCACAGGCGACCAGCGTGTCGGTCGCCAGCGGAAGGAACGGGCCATGCTGTTCGAAGCTGCCGACGGGAAGGACGGCGACCTGAGTTGAAACGCCCGCCCCCCGCATCCGTACGTCCTCCGTGGTGTCTGCCGGCACCACCCCGTATGCCGCCGCCCGCGCGCCCGAACCACTCATCTTTTCCCGGCCTTTCGTCTCTGCTTAGGAATCAGATCATGACAGAAAACATCGGCATCCTCGGCAAGAAGTCCCCGCGGCGTTCGGGTGCGGAACGCGTTGTGAATACACCGCTGCCCACCGTGTACGGGAAATTCCAGGCGATCGGCTACCTGGACCACGACCGCGGTGACGAGCAAGTCGCCCTGGTGTACGGGGAGATCGGCGCCGAGAACGTTCTGGTCCGGCTGCACTCGGAGTGCCTGACCGGCGACGCGTTCGGCTCCCAGCACTGCGAGTGCGGCGACCAGCTGGCCGCGGCGCTGCGCGCGGTGGTCGCCGAAGGCAGCGGTGTCGTCGTGTACTTGAGGGGCCACGAGGGCCGTGGCATCGGTCTGCTGGCGAAGCTGCGCGCGATGGCCCTGCAGGCGGAGGGTCTCGACACGGTCGAGGCGAACCTGGCGCTCGGGCTGCCGGTCGACGCCCGCGACTACGGCGTCGCCGCGCAGATCCTGCACGACCTCGGGGTGCGTTCGGTGCGGCTGATGTCCAACAACCCGCGCAAGCGGGAGGCGCTGGTGACGCACGGCATCCAGGTCGCCGAACAGGTGCCGCTGCTGATCGAGCCGTGCGAGAGCAACATCACGTATCTGCGCACGAAGCGGGAGCGTCTGGACCACCACCTGCCCCATCTGGACGCCGTCGCGCACGGCTCCTGATTCGGCGGGCGGCCGTCCGGACAGGATCAGGGGATGACCGACGACGACGTCCTCTTCCTCTCCGCCGCCGAGGTGACACGGCTGCTCGGCGCGGACGCGGCGATCGCCTCGCAGCGGGCGGCCTTCACCGCGCTCGGCACCGGTGAGGCCGATCTGCCCGGCAAGATCATGGAGCCGAGCCGCTTCGACGACAGCGTGGTCTTCGCCTACGTCTCCCGGCTGTCCAAGGACACCGGGGCGGTGGCGAAGTTCGGCAGCGTCAACCCGGGCAACGCGGCCGCCGGGCTGCCCACCGTGCACGCGGTCGTCACCGCGTTCGACCCCGACACCGGGCGGCTCGTCGCCGTCCTGGACGGTACGGCGGTGACCACGCTGCGTACGGCCGCGGGCAGCGCCGTGGCCGTGGACGCCCTGGCCGTGCCCGGCCGCACCGAGCTGGCGCTGCTCGGCTCCGGCACCCAGGCCCTCGCCCACGCCCACATGATCGCCCGGGTGCGGGAGGTGACGGCGGTACGGCTGTGGAGCCCGACCCCGAGCCGCCGCACCGCCGCGGCGGACACCCTCGCCGCCGAACTCGGTGTCCCCGCCCGGGCGGTGGACAGCCCCGAGGAGGCCGTGACCGGCGCCGGCGTCGTCGCCGCCTGCACGCTCAGTACGACGCCCGTGGTGCGCGGCGCCTGGCTGGCCCCGGGCTGCACGGTGGTCAGCGTCGGCTCCTTCGAGCCCACCCGCCGGGAGGTCGACCCCGACGTCGTACGACGTGCCGCGGCCGTCGTCGTGGACGACGCTGGTACTGCGGCCGGGCACGCCGGGCCGGTCGTGGACGCCCTGCGCGACGGGCTGCTCACCCCCGACGCCCTGATCCCGCTGGGCGAGGTGCTCACCGGACGCCGTGGCGCCCGTACCGCACCGGAGGACATCGTCTACTACAACAGCACCGGACTCGGCATCCAGGACGCCGCGGCGGCCTGGGCCGTGATCCGCGCGGCGAAGGAGGCGGCCGAGTGAACCTTCAGGCCCGGGTGGTCATCGTCGGCGGCGGGGTGATGGGCACGAGCATCGCCCACCACCTGGCGCGCGCCGGAGTACGTGACGTCGTCCTGGTCGAACGCGACGAACTCGCCGCCGGCTCCACCTCCAAGGCCGCGGGCGGAGTACGCGCGCAGTTCTCCGACGAGCTGAACATCCGGCTCGGTGCACACAGCCTGGAGGCGTTCGGCCGGTTCGCCGACGAGATCGGACAGGACATCGGGCTGCACCGGGTCGGCTACCTGTTCCTGCTGTCCACACCCGAGGAGGTCGCCTCCTTCGAGGCGAGCGTACGGCTCCAGAACTCCCTCGGGGTGCCCAGCCGCATGCTCACCCCGCAGGAGGCCCGTCGGCTCTCCCCGCTGATCACCACCGACGGACTGCTGGCCGCCGCCTACTCCCCGGACGACGGCCACTGCACACCCGAGGCCGTCGTCCACGGGTATGCGGCCGCCGCCCGCGCCCACGGCGCCCGCATCCTGCGCCACACCGAGGTGACCGGCATCGAACTGCACGGCGACGCGATCACCGCCGTCAGCACCACCCTCGGCCGCATCGCCACCGACACGGTGATCTGCGCGGCCGGCGCCTGGTCGAAGGCGGTCGGCGCCATGGTGGGCGTGGACCTGCCGGTGCAGCCGCTGCGCCGCCAGATCGCGGTCACCGAACCCGTCCCCGGGCTTCCGCCGTCGCTCCCCATGACCATCGACTTCACCACCAGCCTCTACTTCCACGCCGAGGGCCCCGGCCTGCTGCTCGGCATGTCCGACCCGGACGAGAAACCGGGCTTCGCCACCGACACCCACGACCGCTGGATCCCCCGGCTGTACGAGGCGATGCAGCACCGCGCCCCCGCCCTGCTCGACCTGCGCCGCGCCGCCACCTGGGCGGGCCTGTACGAGAACACCCCCGATCACAACGCCCTGATCGGCGAGGCGTCTTCGGTATCCCGTTTTCTGTATGCGACCGGCTTCTCCGGCCACGGCTTCCTGCAGGGACCCGCCGTGGGCGAGATCGTCCGCGACCTGTACCTGGGCCGCGTACCCTTCCTGGACGTCCGCCCCCTGAGCGCCGGCCGGTTCGCGGCCGACGCCCCGCGCCCGGAGGCCAACCTGGTATGAGCGAGCTCCACCTGTGGCTGCGCCACGAGGCCCGTACGACCGAGCGGCGCACGCCGGTCGTCCCCGCCGACGCCCGCCGCCTGATCGAGAGCGGGGTGCGACTGACCGTCGAGGAGTCCCCGCAGCGCATCTTCCCCATCGAGGAGTACGAGGCGGCCGGCTGCGGCCGCGCTGCCACGGGCTCCTGGGTGACGGCACCACCGGAGTCCGTGATCCTGGGCCTGAAGGAGCTCCCGGACAACGAGCCGGCGACGTTGACGCACCGGCACATCTTCTTCGGGCACGCCTACAAGCAACAACCCGGCGCGGCCGCGCTGTTGCGCCGGTTCGCGGCCGGGGGAGGAGCGCTGCTGGACCTGGAGTACCTGGTGGACGACCAGGGGCGCAGGCTGGCCGCGTTCGGCTTCTGGGCAGGCTATCTGGGGGCCGCGCTCGCCGTGCTCCAGCACCGGGGCCGCCTGGTGGCACCGCTGCGCCCCACCACGAAGGAGGAGCTGGACGCCACCCTCGAACCGGTCGCCGGGGACGAGGACTTCACGGCTCTGGTCATCGGCGCGCTGGGCCGCAGCGGCCGGGGCGCCGCGGCCGCCCTCGACACCGCGGGCGTGCGGGCGACCCACTGGGATCTCGCCGAGACCCGCGCCCTCGACCGCCCGGCCCTGCTCGGCCACGACGTGATGGTGAACTGTGTCCTCGCCACCACCCCCGTGCCGCCCTTCCTGCGCGAGGCGGACCTGGACGCCCCGGCCCGCCGCCTGCGCACCCTGTGCGACGTCACCTGCGACGTCGGCTCCCCGCTGAACGTCCTGCCCGTCTACGACCGCACCACCGACTGGACGGAACCCGTGCGCCGGCTGGGCAAGGAGCCGCCGCTGGACCTGATCGCCATCGACAACCTGCCCTCGCTCCTGCCCCGCGAGTCCAGCACCGACTTCTCGGCGGCCCTCGTGCCCCAGCTGCTCGACTTCGGCCCTGCGGGCCCCTGGGGACGCTGCCTCGACCGCTTCCACGAGGCCTGCCGTGAGCTGGGCATCGCCGACGAAAGGGAGTTGCCCCATGACTGACCGCGTCCCGGCGTCCGGCACCGTCCACTGGGTCGGTGCGGGCCTGTCCACCGGCAGCGGACTGGCCGCCCTCTGCGACACGGCCGAGCGGGTACGGCTGTGGCACCGCACCGGGGAACGGGCGTCCGCCGCCCTCGCCGCCCTGGGCCTGACCGGCCGCGCCGAGCCCCGAGCCTTCACGCTCCCCGCGCTCGCCGCCGAACTCGCGCCCGGCGACATCGTCGTCTCCATGCTGCCCGCACCCGAACACGCCGGACTCCTGTCCGCGTGCGTGGACGCACGGGCCCACTTCGCCTGCTCCAGCTATGTCTCGCCCGAGGTGCTGGAGCGCGTGCCCTCGGCCGAGGCGGCCGGCCTGGTCGTCCTCACCGAGTCGGGCCTGGACCCGGGCATCGACCACCTCTTCGCACACAGCCTCATCGGCAGGGCGCGTACGGAGATCGGCGCGGACACCCCGGCGACCTACCGCCTCACCTCCTACTGCGGCGGCGTCCCGGCGGTCCCGAACGACTTCCGCTACCGCTTCAGCTGGGCACCCCTCGGCGTCCTCAACGCCCTCCGCTCACCGGCCCGTTACCTCGAGAACGGCACCGAGACCACGGCCACCCGCCCCTGGGAGGCCACCAGGCCGCACATCCTCTCCGGGGAGACCTTCGAGGCCTACCCCAACCGGGACAGCATCCCCTTCATCGCCCAGTACGGGCTCCCCTCCGCCTGGACCCCGCGCACCTTCGTACGGGGCACCCTGCGCCTGGACGGCTGGCTGAAGGCGTGGGAGCCGGTCTTCGAGGAACTGAGGTCGGGCGACGACGAGAGCATCGCCGCACTGGCCCGCGAACTGGCAGCGGCTTACCCGACCACCGACACGGACCGCGACCGCGTGGTGCTCTCCGTATCCCTGGAGGTCGAGACCGCCCCGGACCACACCTGGACGGGCATCTACCTCCTCGACCTCATGGGCGACACCGAGGAGTCGGCCATGGCCCGCTGCGTCTCCCGCCCTCTAGCCCTCGGCGTCCGCCACATCCTGGACGGCAGCCTGCCGGCGGGGCTGAACCGGGCGGCGGAGACGGCGGAGCGGTCGGACCAGTGGCTCGCCGAACTCTCCGAGGAGGGACTGGACTTCACTCTGCGGCTCGGTCGGTAGAGGAGGCCTGGCTCGCGCGCTGGTCGTCGATGAGGACCTGCAGGTCAGGCCAGCGCGCGGTCCACCGTCTCAGATCGTCCGCGGCCGGCAGCCGCTGCGAGCGCAGCGACTTGCCCGGCAGGAACCGGACGAGCGTCCCGGTCGTCCCGTCGGCCTGGAGGGGTTCCAGGCCGGTCACCGGAACGCCATGCTCATAACGCTGGGCCCAGGCTCCGTCGAGACGGCGGTTGGCGTGAATCAGCCACTCGCTGAGCGCCGCCACGACGGACATGCCACGACGCGGGTGCCCGTCCGGAAGGCGTTCCGCGTCCGGGAAGTCGAAGAACCGCAGGTCCTTCGTGGCCATGACTGGCTTCTTCACGGGCCGGCCGTGCTCATCGACGCGCGTGTCGGTACCTCGTCCGTCATCGACCACGGACACAGAGCCGTCGCGATGCAGAGTGATCGTGCATCGTCCTCCTGCTCTGCTCGCTGCCTCGTCGGCGGCATAGGCGACGACCTCGAGGACGAGGTGCCCCGGGCCACCGGGCGCAAACTCTGCTGGCCCATGGCGAATGTGCGCAAGATGGTCCAGGTCCGTGGCGCGGGCCCAGTCGTGGGTGGTGTTGGTCCAGGAAGCCCTTGATCCATCCATCCGCCAAGTATCAGGGCAGGCGGCACTGACAACGGGTCGGGGTACTCGGGTGGATCTGAGTACGTGCGCTCTGGTCGGTGACAGGGCGGGCCGAGACGCTTGGGCCATGAGGCAAGGAACACCGAAACCCGTTCTCCAGCTGGTGTCGATCCCCGTGCTGGCCGGGGTGTCGCTGGCGTTGTGGGCTGCCTGGCTGGGCTGGGACCAGCAGCGCGACGTGCACCCCGACGGTTCGACGACCGGCCCGTACGAGGCGTGGCAAGTGATCGGGCTGGTGCTGACTCTGCTGGCACCGGTGTGCTGGGCGGCATTCCGGCGCTACACCGCGGGCGCTGTGCTCGGCACCACGGTCGGCCTGACGGTTGCGGCCTACGTCGACTGGTCGGACGACTCGAGCGGCCTCTTCATGGTCGGCGTGGGGATGGTCATGCTGGGGAGCTTCGTGGTGACCGCCGTTCTGTCCGCCGTGATCGCCTCCGCGACACAGGACGGGCGACAGGCCGCGGTCCACTGACCGCCGATTGGCCCGCGACCTGGACACAGTGAGCCTGAGAGCCTGCGCCTCCAGCACCGAACTTCGAGGAGACGCCATGCAGGTAGCCGTGGTCACCTTTGATGGATTCAACGAGTTGGACAGCTTCATCGCCTCCGCGCTGATCAACCGGTGCCGAAGGGACGGCTTGGAGGCGTTCATCACGACACCGACGCCGGTGGTGACGTCCATGAACGGCGTCGAGGTGACCGGGCAGCGCCCGATGGAGTTCGTGACCGAAGCCGACGTGGTGCTGATCGGCAGCGGGGTGAAGACGCGCGACGTGGTCGCCGACGACCGCCTGATCTCCAGGCTGCCGCTCGACCCCGCGCGACAGCTGATCGGTGCGCAGTGCTCCGGCGCGCTGGTGCTCGCCCGGCTCGGCTTGCTGGACGGCATGCCCGCCTGCACGGACATGACGAGCCGGCCCTTCGTCGAAGCCTGCGACGTCACCGTGCTGGACGCGCCGTTCCACGCCGAGGGCAACATCGCCACGGCGGGCGGCTGTCTGGCGTCGCAGTACCTCGCCACCTGGGTGATCACCCGCACGCTCGGCGAGGACCCGGCCCGCGACGTCATCGGCTATGTGGCACCGGTCGGCGAGAACCAGGAGACCGTCGAACGCGCCCTGCGTGCCGTCCGGGCGGGCGAGGCGGCACTGCGCTGACGCCCCAGCGCAACCGGGCGGTCAGTCCACCACCGCCTCGTGCACCAGTCGCCGTAGCTCCGGGAAGATCTTCAGTGTCTTCGGGCGGACCTGGGTCATGAACTGGACGGTCAGGTCGTGGGTCGGGTCGATCCAGAAGGCGGTGGTGGCCACGCCGGTCCAGCCGTAGGTGCCGAGGCCCTGGGGGGCCAGGGTGCGGGTGGGGTCGGTGACGACGGAGACGTTGAAGCCGAAGCCGAGGCCTTCGTTGGCGCGCTCCTGGTGGGTGGGGGCGCCGAAGGTGCGCAGGTCGGCACCGCCCGGCAGCTGGTTGTGGGTCATCAGGGCGAGCGTGTCCGAGGAGAGCAGGCGGGTGCCGTCCAGTTCGCCGCCGCGGCGCAGCATCTCCATGAACCGGTGGTAGTCCTGCGCGGTGGCGACCATGCCGCCGCTGCCGGACAGGAACCGCGGGCGGCCGCGCAGCGGCAGTCCGGGGATCGGTGCGATGCCGGCGTCCTCGGTCTCGCCGTACATCTCGGCCAGTCGCCCGGCCTGTTCGTCGGTGATGTGGAAGCCGGCGTCGGTCATGCCGAGCGGGCGGAAGATCCGGTCGGTGAAGTACTCGTCCAGAGGCTGTCCGGAGACCACCTCGATGACCCTGCCCAGCACGTTGGAGGCGACCGAGTAGTTCCACTGCGTGCCGGGATCGAACTGGAGGGGCAGGCGCGCGTACACCTTCATCGTCTCGGCGAGGTTCGCGCCCGGTGGTACGGACGACTCCAGGCCGGCCTCGCGATAGAGGGCGTCCACGGGGTGTTTGTAGTAGAAGCCGAAGGTCAGGCCCGCCGTGTGGGTGAGCAGATGCCGGATGAGGATGGGGCCGGAGGCGGGGCGTGTGCGTACGTCGGTTCCCGCACCGCTTTCGTAGACCTGGGGGTCCGCGAACTCCGGCAGGTAGCGGTCGAGCGGGTCGTCCAGGGACAGGCGGCCCTCCTCCACCAGTTGCAGCACCGCGACCGCGGTGACGGGCTTGGTCATGGAGTAGATCCGCCACAGCGTGTCCGCCTCGACCGGCAGCCCGGCCGCGAGGTCCCGGTGGCCGTGCGTGGTGAGGTGGGCGACGCGGCCGCCGCGGGCCACGGCCACCAGGTAGCCGGGCAGGCGCCCTTCGTCGACGTAGTGGGCGAAGTGCTGGTCGAGGCGGTCCAGGGCCTTCGCGTCCAGCCCGGCCTCGTCCGGGTCGACGTCCTGTCGCAGCTGTGCCATCGCTCTCCTCCGGTCGCGTCGTACGCGTGCGGTCCGGCGTACCCGCTGGGACGCCGGGCGCACACCTCATCGTTGCGCAGGAACCCCGGGACGGGCCCGCTCATCAGGGGTGTGTGTGATCGACGCGACGCCGGGCCCCGGCAGCGCGCGGGCAGCCGGTACGGCGATCGCGGCCACGGCGGCGAGCACGAGCAGCGCCGTTCGCGGGCCCGCGTCCATGAGGGCCGTGCCGGCGGCCACGCCGAGCACCGGCCCCACGTTGAGCGCGGTCTGCTGCAGCCCCCCTGCCACTCCGGCCACCTCCACCCCTGCCCGCCGTACGACCACATGGGTGGCCGCCACCATCACCGTGCCGAACCCGGCACCCAGCAGCGCGAAGCCGAAGCCCTGGGCGAGGGCGCCGGTGGCCCCGGACAGGACGAGGACGGCGAGCGCGAGCAGCGCCGTCGCCACTGCCGTCGTTCGCCGCGCACCTGCCCGGCGCAGCAGCACCGGGCACAGGGGAGCGGACAGCACCATCAGCGCCGCCAACGGCAGGCTGCGCAGGGCGCTGTGGAACGGGTCGAGGCCGAGCCGGCGCTGCAGCACGTACGTCTCGACGAACAGGGTGCCGAAGAGCGAGGCCGACGCGGCGACCAGGAGGGCGAGGGCCGCCCCGACCGCGGGCGAGCGGATCACGTCGGGCGGCAGCAGAGGGCTCGCGGCGCGCCGCTCGTGCCGCACGAAGGCGGCAGCGGCGAGCGCGGCACCCCCGAACCCGGCCGCGATGGCCGCAGGGGAGGCGGGCAGCGCGACCAGCGTCTGGACGAGACAGGCGAGGGTCACGGCGAGGAGCAGCGCCCCCGGCAGGTCCAACGGGGTACGGGAGACGGGTACCCGGTCCGGTGCGGGCCCGACCACTGCCGCCACCCCGAAGCCCACGGCCGGCAGCACGCTCAGGAAGAACACCGCACGCCAGCCCAGCCCGTTCACCAGCGCCCCGCCCACCAGCGGCCCCGCTGCCGCCGCCAGACCGATCGCGCTGGTGCGCACCGCGAGCGGCATCGCCAGCCGGTCCGGCGGGAACGCGGCCCGCAGCATCCCGAGTGTGGCCGGCTGCAACAGCGCCCCGAACACCCCCTGCGCCGCCCGCAGTCCGATCACCCAGCCGATCGAGGGTGCGAGTCCCACGCCCACCGAGGCCGCGCCGAACCCCAGCATGCCGAGCGCGAACATCCGCCGCTGCCCGTACCGGTCGCCGAGCCGCCCCGCGAACACCAGCAGGCTCGCCACCGCCACGAGATACCCGGTACTGGTCCACTGCACCTGCGCGTACGACGCGTGCAGCGCCCGTTGCAGGGAGGGCTGGGCGACCGTGAGGACCGTACCGTCCAGGGCGACGAGCACGGCGCCCGCCACACTGCTCACCAGGGTCAGCCGGGTCTGCCGGCGGTTCACCGCCCGCCCTCCGGGCCCAGGTGGGCGAGCAGGGCCGCGTCCAGCAGCGGACCGAAGTCCTCGTCGCCCGTGGCGAGTTGGAGGCTGCCCCAGCGCCACAGCTGGGCGATGCCGTGCAGGTTGCCCCACAGGGCGCCCGCCGTGCGCCGGGCGTCGGCCTCCGGGCGGACCTGACCGACCAGGTCCGCGAGCAGCCCGAACAGCGGCAGGCTCGTGTCCCGCAGACCCAGGTGTCCGCTCTCCAGCAGATCGTGACGGAACATCAGCTCATACATGCCCGGGTTGTCCAGAGCGAACTCCAGGTAGACGCGGGCCAGTTCCCTCACCTGTGCGCGTGGACCGCCGCCGTCGAGCGCCGGCCGGACCCGGTCGCCCAGATCGGCGAATCCCCGCCGGGCGATGGCGGACAGCAGCTCCAGATGGGTGGGGAAGTAGCGGCGCGGCGCCCCGTGCGAGACCCCCGCGCGCCGGGCGATCTCCCGGAGCGTCAGCGCCTGGGCGCCCTCGGCGGCGACCAGTTCCACCCCGGCGTCGATCAGACGGGCCCGCAGTCCCGTGCCGGATTCAGTCATAGACACTGTCTACCAGGCGTGCGTAGACAGTGTCTACTGCGGTGTCCACCACAGGGGTTGCCGGTCGCGTCCGTGCGGGGAATGCCCGTACCGTCGGGCCAGTTGACCCTCATATGACTCAGGACCCGACGCAGGACGCCCTGCTCAAGCTGCTCTCCGACACGCGAGGCGGGGTGCTGGTCACCCTCAAGAGCGACGGCCGCCCCCAGCTGTCCAACGTCAGCCACGCCTACTACCCCGACGAGCGGGTCATCCGGATCTCGGTCACCGACGGCCGCGCCAAGACCCGCAACCTCCGTCGCGACCCCCGTGCCTCCTACCACGTCACCAGCCAGGACCGCTGGGCGTACACGGTCGCCGAGGGCGCGGCCGAGCTGTCGCCGGTCGCCGAGGACCCGCACGACGAGACCGTCGAGGAGCTGATCCGGATCTACCGGGACGTCCTCGGCGAACACCCGGACTGGGACGACTACCGGGCCGCGATGGTCCGCGACCGGCGGCTGGTGCTGCGGCTGCCCGTCGAGCGGGTGTACGGCATCCCGAAGGGCTGAGTCACGGCGCGTCGGGGCTGACGTACGCCGCCTCGGCGGTCCGCGTCTCGATCGCCCGCAGTACCGCCACCATGTCCTCGCCGCCGTGCCCCTGTGCCACCGTCTCCTCGAACAGGCTGTGGCAGACGTCCAGCAGCGGCGAGGCCAGGTGTGCCTTGCGGGCCGCCTCGGCGATGAGCCGGTTGTTCTTCAGGACGTCCAGGGCGGCCGCCTGCACGGCGAAGTCCCGCTCGCGCAGCTTGGGCGCCTTCATCCGGGAGACCCCGCTGGCCATGGGGCCCGCGTCCAGGACGTCCAGGAACAGTCGACGGTCCAGACCGTGCCGTTCGGCGAAGTGGAAGGCCTCGGTCAGCCCGGTCACCAGGGTGATCAGGAACAGGTTCACGGACAGCTTCATCAGCAGCGCGCCCGGTGCCGCGCCGCACGTGAAGGTCTCCCGGCACAGGGGCGCGAGCAGCGGTCGTACGACGTCCACGGCGGACTCCTCGCCGGCCAGCATCGCCACCAGCTGCCCCTGCTCGGCCGGTACCCGGGACCCGGAGACGGGCGCCTCCACGTACCGGCCGCCGGCCGCGCGGACGTCCGACTCCAGGGCGTGGGAGTACTCGGGGGAGGTCGTGCCCATGTGGACGACGACGCGTCCGGCGACGCGCGCGGCGAGGGCGGGGGTGCCGCGGCCGAGGACGGTGTCGAGCGACGCCTCGTCGGCGAGCATCAGCAGCACCACCTCCGCCCGCGCGAACACCTCGTCGGCGTCCACCGCGACCTCGGCGCCGGCCGCGCGCAACGGTTCGGTGCGCTCCGGTGTCCGGTTCCACACCACGAGGGGTGTGCCGCATGCCGCCAGCCGCAGCGCCATCGGCTGACCCATCACTCCGAGGCCGATGAATCCGACGTTCACGGGGGCCGTCCTTTCTTCTCCTCCTGGGCCCTTTCCGCTCCGGGCCGGCTATGACCGCTGTCATAGTAGCGAGTGTTATGACAGCGGTCATAGGGTGAGGGCGGAGGCTGAGGGGTGATCGGAGGCAGGTGGTTGTCCATGACGGAGTCGGGGCGCGGACCGCGCGAGCGGATGGTGTTCAGCGCGGCCCAGCTGATCCGGCGCGACGGGGTCGGCGCGACCGGCATGCGGGACGTCGCCGCCCATGCCGGTGCGCCGCGCGGTTCGCTCCAGCACTACTTCCCGGACGGCAAGGAACAGCTGGTCAACGAGGCCGTGGGCTGGGCCGGACGGTACGCCGGCAAGCGCGTCGCCCGCTTCCTCGCGGGCCTGGACGAGCCGACGCCGAGCGGCCTGTTCGCGGCGATGGCGGCCCAGTGGACGGACGAGTACGAGGCGGAAGGCTTCGCCGGGGGCTGCCCGGTCGCCGCGGCGACCGTGGACTGCGCCGCCATGGGCCCCTCCACCCGCGAGGCGGCGGCCGCCGCGTTCGCGACCTGGCGCGCCCCGGTCGCCGAGGCCCTGACCGGCATGGGCGTCCCGACCGCCCGCGCCGACGCCCTGGCCACCCTGATGATCAGCACCCTGGAGGGCGCGATCCTGATGGCCCGCGCCGAACAGGACGTACGCCCGCTGGTGACCGCGGTCCGCGAACTCGGACCGCTGCTCGACGCCGCGGTGGTCTCTTCCGCGTGACGCCCCGGCATGTGGGTGCTTGTTCCGCGCCCTCTCCCGCATTAACCTCCGCGCGTGATCAATGGGGCACATGTGGTGATCTACAGCCGGGACGCCGAGGCCGACCGGACCTTCCTGCGGGACGTTCTCGGTTGGCCGTACGTCGACGCGGGCCACGGTTGGCTGATCTTCCAGGCACCGCCCGCGGAGGTGGCCTGCCATCCCACGGACGGCGACCCGTCGCACGAGCTGATGCTGATGTGCGACGACCTCGACGCGACACGGGAACAACTCGCCCAGCAGGGCGTGGAGTTCGCCGAGCCGGTCGAGGAGGCCCGCTGGGGCCGACTCACGGCCCTCCGCCTGCCGAGCGGCAGCCGACTCGGGTTGTACGAGCCGCGCCATCCACGGCCGTAGGGCTGCGGGCGGGGTGGGGCGGGGTCGGTCGCGGTGTAGGCGTTCGGTTGCGGGAAGCCCCCGCCGGGGGCTTGGCGCGGGGGCCGTTGTGGGGTGTTGGGCTGCCGGGGTGGTCGGTGTGGGGGTGGTGCAGGCCCTGGCAGGCAGGGCCGTCGGCCCCGCTGGCAGGTCGCCTGTCCGGCAGCCGGGCGCGCGACCTGCGGAGGCCCGGCAGGCGGGGTGAGGTCGAGGCTGTCTTCGGCTGTGGGGCCGCGGGCGGGGGCCCAGTGCAGTGGTTCGGATGCGGAAGCCCTCGCTCGACCTGTGCGAGCCGCGCCATCCATGGCCGTAGGGCTGCGGGCGGGCCGCGCCGTTGGTCCCGGTCGAAGGTTGCCCGTCCGGTAGCCGGGCGCGCGCCGCGGCGGCCCGGCGGGTCTGTAAGTCGGTTCGATGGGGAGTACGGCGGCCGTGAGGCGGAGGTGATGTTCGGCCGAGGCTGGCCTCGGCCGGGGCCGTCCGTCACAGCGGCACGTTGCCCGTCCGGCCGTCGGGCCCGCACCGCGGCGGGCCCTGCCGGTCGGGATCGTGTCAGGCCGACACTGTCTCCGGGTGTGACTCGTTGCGGTTCGGGTGTTCGCCCAGGAGTTCCGTCGGGGTCGTGTGGGTCTCGCGGGCGGTGAGGGCCGCGAGGGTCGGGGGGATGCACAGGGCCGCGGTGAACAGGGCGACCGCCGGCCAGTCGTCGCCGCCGGGGCCTGCGATCTCGGCGGCGAAGGTGACCGCGAATCCCGCCACCGCGAAGCCGATCTGGGTGCCGATCGCCATGCCGGACAGCCGGACCCGGGTCGCGAACATCTCGCCGTAGAAGGCGGGCCACACACCGTTCGCGGCGCTGTAGACGATGCCGAAGGCGATGATCCCGAGGGCCAGGGTGAGGGGGTAGGAGCCGGTGGAGATGGCCCAGAGGTAGCCGGCCATGGCGGCCGCGCTGCCCACCGCGCCGATCAGGTAGACGGGGCGGCGTCCGATCCGGTCGGAGAGTGTCGCCCACAGCGGGATCGCGGCCAGTGCGACCAGGTTGGCCAGGGCGCCCACCCACAGCATCGACGTACGGGACATGCCGACCGCGTCGCTGGTCGCGTAGGCCAGTGCCCACACCGTGAAGATCGTGCTCACCGAGGCGATCAGCGCGCCCGCGATCACCCGCAGAACGTCCGCCCAGTGTTCCCGCAGCAGCACCACCAGCGGCAGCCGGACCACGCCCTCGGTCGCCGCCTGCCGGGAGAAGGCCGGGGTCTCCCGGAGCCGGCGCCGGATGCCGTAGCCGACGACGGCGACCGCCACGCTCAGCCAGAACGGCACCCGCCAGCCCCAGGACAGCAGCTGGTCCTCGGGGAGCTGAGCGACCGCGATGAAGACGAGGGTGGCGATGAGCTGGCCGCCCTGGGTGCCGCTGAGCGTGAAGCTCGTGAAGAAGCCCCGCCGGCCCGGTGGCGCGTGCTCCAGGGTCATGGAACTGGCGCTCGCCTGCTCACCGGCGGCCGATATGCCCTGCAGGACCCGGCACAGCACCAGCAGGACGGGAGCGAGGCCGCCGACCTGGGCCCGGGTGGGCAGACAGCCGATGAGGAACGTCGACAGGCCCATCAGGATCAGCGTGAACACCATGATCTTCTTGCGGCCGAGCCGGTCCCCGACGTGCCCGAGGAACAGCGCGCCGACGGGCCGGGCCGCGTAGGCCACCCCGAACGTGGCCAGCGACAGCAGGGTCGCGGTGGCCGGGTCGGAGGAGTCGAAGAACACCTTCGGGAAGATCAGCGCGGCGGCGCTGCCGTAGATGAAGAAGTCGTAGTACTCGAGCGCGCTGCCGATCCAGGCGGCCGTGGCGGCCTTCCTGGGCTGGCCGGGTGGGGCCTCGGCGGCGGGAGCGGGGGTGGGGACGGACACGGCGGTGCTCCTTCGGGGGAACTCCACCCTACGGAGGGGCGGAGTGGGCGGCGGGGCGAAGGGCCGGATCTCGGCAGCTAATTAACCCACTGGGTAGTTAGTTGTGGTGGGTGGGATGTTGCGCCCGCGTTTCCGCCGTGTCAAGAGGTCGTGCGCGAGGCGGTCAGTCCGCGGCCCGCTCCGCGGTGAGGTAGGCGATCACCATGTCGCCGAGCATGGTCCGGTAGTGCTCGCGCTGCGCCGGGTCCACCAGGTCGCGGCCGAACAGGGCGCCGAAGGTGTGCCGGTTGGCGACCCGGAAGAAGCAGAACGAGCTGATCATCGCGTGCAGGTCGACGGCGTCCACGTCCGCCGTGAACAGGCCGGACTCCTGCCCCGAGGCCAGGATGCGGCGGATCACGTCCAGCGCCGGCGAGCCGATCCTGCCGAGCTTCTCGGAGGCGGCGATGTGCTCGGCGCCGTGGATGTTCTCGATGCTGACCAGGCGGATGAAGTCCGGGTGCTGCTCGTGGTGGTCGAAGGTCAGCTCGGCCAGGCGCCGGATCGCCGCGACCGGGTCCAGATGGTCGACGTCCAGCTCCTGCTCGGCCTCGCGGATCACGCCGTACGCCCGCTCCAGCACGGCCGTGAACAGCTGCTCCTTGCCGCCGAAGTAGTAGTAGATCATCCGCTTGGTGGTGCGGGTGCGGGCCGCGATCTCGTCCACCCGGGCGCCGTCGTAGCCGGCCCGGGCGAACTCCTGCGTGGCCACGTCGAGGATCTCGGCTTTGGTGCGGACGGCGTCACGCGTCCGTCCGCCGGGGCGTACCGGTTCTTCGACGCTGGTCATCGGGTTCCTTCGGGCATGGGGCCAGTGCCGGTGATTGTAGAAGCAGGGCCCGCCGGAGCGGTCCGGGCCTTCCCGAAGAAGGCGGGGGCTGATATAGCTAACGTACTAGTTCGTACATTAGTTGGGTCGCACCAGGAGGTCCCCGTGGCCAAGGACGCGTATCTCGTCGGGCTGATCGGTTCCGGCATCGGTCCGTCGCTCAGTCCCGCGCTGCACGAACGCGAGGCCGACCGCCAGGGGCTGCGCTACCTGTACCGGCTCATCGACATCGACGCGCTCGGCGTACCGCCCGAGGCCGTCGGGGATCTCGTCCGGGCCGCCCGTGACCTGGGCTTCGACGGGCTCAACATCACCCACCCGTGCAAGCAGCTCGTCATCGAGCACCTCGACGCGCTCTCGCCGCAGGCCGAGGCGCTGGGCGCGGTCAACACGGTCGTCTTCGAGCCGCAGGGGCGAACGGTCGGTCACAACACGGACGTCACCGGCTTCGCCGCGTCCTTCGCGCGCGGCCTGCCCGACGCGCCCCTGCGGGAGATCGTGCAGCTCGGCGCCGGAGGAGCGGGCGCGGCCGTCGCCCACGCCACCCTCACCCTGGGCGCCGAGCGGGTCACGGTCGTCGACGCCCTGCCGGAGCGCGCCGCCGCCCTCGCCGCGTCCCTGAACCGGCACTTCGGCGCCGGCCGAGCGGCCTCTGCGACCCCGGATCGCCTCGCGCACCTGCTGACCGGCGCCGACGGCCTCGTCCACGCAACCCCCACCGGCATGGCCGCCCACCCCGGCCTGCCCCTGCCCGCGGACCTCCTGCACCCCGGTCTGTGGGTCGCCGAGGTCGTCTACCGCCCCCTGGAGACCGAGCTGCTGCGCACCGCCCGAGCGGCCGGCTGCGCCACCCTGGACGGCGGCGGGATGGCGGTCTTCCAGGCCGCGGACGCCTTCCGCCTGTTCACGGGCCGCGAGCCCGACACGGACCACATGCTGACGGACATCGCGGAACTGGCCGGCGCGGAGCGCTCCGCGGGTCGGGCGGTGTGACGTGGGTCAGGCAGTGCGACGCGGGTCAGGCGGTGGGATAGAGGCGGGGCGGTTCACGGCTGGTCGCGCCCACGCGGCCGGCCGCACGATGTCACTCGGGTGTACCGGGGCACGGCGGCCGAGCACCTCGGCTTGACCACAGGCTGATGAAGCGGCCGCGGCCGGCCCCTACGCGCGGCCGGGAGCACCCGTACACCTGTGAGCGGGCGGGCAGGCCGTGCTCGCATCCCGTGAGGGCGCATCGGGCAGCGTTCGTACGCCCGTGGGCCGGAGGGCAGGCCGCGTTCCCCCGCGAGGGCGCGTCGGACAGCACCCGTACCCCTTGAGCCGGACGGCAGGCCGCGTTCGCCCCCCGTGACCGCGCCCCCCGCAGCGCCCCGTCCCCGGTGAGAGCAGCCCAAGCACCAGGTGTGCCCCCGGTGAGACCTCGGTGAGACAGGGCCGCGCCACCGTCACCGGGCTCGGTACCCCGGCCGATACTCACCACGGTCCGGGGCGTTCCCAGCGTCCCGGGCCGTGAGATTCCCGGGATGCCTGGAAGGCCGTTCATGCCGAGCCCCGCCAGTAAGCCGCTCCTCGTCCGCCACGGCCCGCCGCCCATACCCGGCACGGCCGTGCGCACCGCCGCCGAGCGCCACGAGCGCCCCCTGCTCGCGGCCCTCGCCGCACTCGCGGGCGTGCTGTGCCTGTGGGGACTCGGCCACAGCGCCTACCACTCCTTCTACGCGGCCGCCGTACGCAGCATGACCGACAACCCGGTCGCCTTCTTCTACGGCTCCTTCGACCCGGCGAACTCCATCACCCTGGACAAGCTGCCCGGCTTCCTGTGGCCGCAGGCGCTCTCCGCGCTGGCCTTCGGCTTCCACCCGTGGGCGCTGGTGCTGCCGCAGGCGCTGGAGATGGTGGGCTGTGTGCTGCTCCTCCACGTGCTGGTGCGCCGCTGGGCCGGGGTGCCGGCCGGGCTGCTCGCCGCCGCGTTCCTCGCCCTGACCCCGGTGACCGTGGGCCTGGGCCGCTCGGTCACCGAGGACGCGCCGTTCGTGCTGCTCCTGCTGCTGGCCGCCGAGGCCACCTGGCGGGCCACCGCACACGCCCGGCCGCGCACCCTGCTGCTCGCGGCGGCCTGGGTGGGGCTCGCCTTCCAGTGCAAGATGCTGGAGGCGTGGGCGGTGCTGCCCGCCCTGACCGTGACCTATGCCGTCGCCGCCCCCACCCCGCCGCGCCGCCGCGTCGGCCATCTCGCCCTGGCCGCGGCGGTCACGGTCGCGGTGTCGCTGTCGTGGATGCTGGTGGCCGCGTTCACCCCGTCCGGGGCCCGCCCGTACCTCGACGGCACCACCGACGACTCGCCGTTCGGGATGGTCGTCGGCTACAACTTCCTGACCCGCTTCCACGCCGTCGGCGTCGACGCGTCCGGCACCGGCAGCATCGTCACGAGCCGGGCCGCCCACGGCGGCCACCGGTTGCCGCCCGGCATGGGGGACGGCGTCTGGAAGATGTTCGGCCCGGGCCTGGCCACCCAGACGGGCTGGCTGTACCCGCTGGCCGCGTTCGGCCTGGTCGGCGGCGTGCTGGCGCTGCGCCGGCGGGGCCTGCCGCGCACGGACCCGCTGCTCGCCGGGTATCTGCTGTGGGGGGTGTGGCTGGCGACCTTCTTCCTGGTGTTCAGCTTCGGCAGCGTGACCGGCCACACCTATTACATGGGCGTCGTCGCGGTGGGCGTGTGCGCGCTCGCCGCGGCCGGGGTCGTGCGGGCGCGGCGCAGTCGCGTGCTGCCGGTGGTGCTGCTGGTCAACGTGTTCTGGTGCGTGGCCCTGACGCTGTGGTACCCGCGCTTCTTCGTCTGGTCGGCGGCGTACGCCGTGGCCCTGGGCCTGCTCGCCCTGCTGCTGGCCGGCACCCGCCGCCGGCCGGCCGCACTCGCCGTCGGCCTCTGTGCCGTCCTGCTGATCCCCGCCGTCTGGTCGGCCTCCGCCCTGTCCCCGCGCTACAACCAGCCCGGCGGCTTCGGCCGGGTCGGCCCCACCAGCACCCGTACCGGTTCCGCGCTGTCCACGCTCGGCCCCGACCGGCAGCGGCTCCTCGCCTACCTGACCGCGCACCGCGACGGCGCCCGCTACCTGGCGGCCGTCCCCGGCTGGCAGGCCGCCGCGCCCTACGTCATCGCCGCGAACGCGCCCGTGCTGCCGATGGGCGGCTTCACCGGCCGCGTCCCGTACCCGGCACCGGCGGCCTTCCACCGTCTGATCGGCTCCGGGCGACTGCGCTACATCGTCCTGTCGCGCGCCGACCTGCGTCCGGGCGCCCGTACCGCACGCATCCCCGACGGGACGCTGGTGCGCTGGACCGCCGCCCACTGCCGGCTCGTCCCGCCCGCCGCCTACGACCCCGGCGACCGGACCCGGCTGCTGTACGACTGCGGCCCGGGTCACACGGGGTGACCCGGGCCGCGGAAGGACCGGTTACGGGCGCTTGTTCCACTCGGCGACGACCGGCCGGCCGTGCTCCGTGGAGAGCCGGCTGACCGTGCCGGTCGCCAGCTGGAACAGCCGGCCCTCGGCGGGCGGCAGACCCAGCCGACGGGCGGTGAACACCCGCAGGAAGTGGGCGTGCGCCACCAGGATCACGTCACCGCTGTCCGTGGCGAGCGCCGACTCCACCCGGGCCAGCACCCGGTCGGCGCGCGCCCCGATCTGCTCGGGCGACTCGCCGGGGTGCCCCTCGGGGCCGGGCGGTACGCCGTCGGTCCACAGGTCCCAGGCGGGGCGGGCGCGATGGATGTCGACCGTGGTGACACCCTCGTAGCCGCCGTAGTCCCACTCGTGCAGATCGGGGTCGGGTACGGCCCCGGTCAGGCCCGCCAGTTCGGCGGTGCGTATCGCGCGGCCCAGTGGGCTGGTCAGCGCGAGGGCGTAGGTCCGTTCGGTGAGGAGCGGGGCGAGGGACTTGGCCTGTTCCTCACCGTGCGTGGTGAGGGGCAGGTCGGTCCAGCTGGTGTGCTGGCCCGACAGGCTCCACTCCGTCTCGCCGTGGCGGACCAGGAGGAGGTCACCCACGGTTGCTCAGTCCTTCTTCTCCACGGCGTGGCCGCCGAACTGGTTGCGCAGCGCGGCGATCATCTTCATCTGCGGGGAGTCGTCCTGCCGGGAGGCGAACCGGGCGAAGAGGGAGGCGGTGATCGCCGGGAGCGGCACCGAGTTGTCGATGGCCGCCTCGACCGTCCAGCGGCCCTCGCCGGAGTCCTCCGCGTACCCGCGCAGCTCCTCCAGGTGCTCGTCCTCGTCCAGGGCGTTGACCGCGAGGTCGAGGAGCCAGGAGCGGATGACGGTGCCCTCCTGCCAGGAGCGGAACACCTCGCGGACGTTCTCCACGGAGTGGACCTTCTCCAGCAGCTCCCAGCCCTCGGCGTACGCCTGCATCATGGCGTACTCGATGCCGTTGTGGACCATCTTCGAGAAGTGCCCGGCGCCGACCCGGCCGGCGTGCACGTAACCGTACGGGCCCTCCGGCTTGAGCGCCTCGAAGATGGGCTGGAGCCGCTCCACGTGCTCCTTGTCGCCGCCGACCATGAGCGCGTAGCCGTTCTGCAGGCCCCACACACCGCCGGAGACGCCCGCGTCGACGAAGCCGATGCCCTTGATGCCGAGTTCGGCGGCGTGCTTCTCGTCGTCCGTCCAGCGGGAGTTGCCGCCGTCGACGACCACGTCACCGGGGGTGAGCAGGTCCTTGAGCTCGTCGATGACCGTCTGGGTGGCGGTGCCGGCCGGGACCATCACCCAGATCGTGCGCGGAGCGTCGAGCTTCTGGACCAGTTCTTCCAGGCTCTTGACGTCGGAGACGTCCGGGTTGCGGTCGTAGCCGAGGACGGTGTGGCCGGCGCGGCGGATCCGCTCGCGCATGTTGCCGCCCATCTTGCCGAGACCGATGAGACCGAGCTGCATGATCAGTTCTCCTGAGCGTTCTTGAGAGTGCGGTAGGCGGCGACGAGGGCCGTGGTGGACGGGTCGAGACCGGGCACCTCGGCGCCCGTGGTCAGGGCGGGCTCGATGCGCTTGGCGAGGACCTTGCCCAGCTCCACGCCCCACTGGTCGAAGGAGTCGATGTTCCACACGGCGCCCTGGACGAACACCTTGTGCTCGTAGAGCGCGACGAGCTGGCCGAGCACGGACGGGGTCAGCTCGCGCGCGAGGATCGTGGTGGTGGGGTGGTTGCCGCGGAAGGTGCGGTGCGCCACCTGCTCCTCGGACACGCCCTCCGCGCGGACCTCCTCGGCCGTCTTGCCGAAGGCGAGGGCCTGGGTCTGGGCGAAGAAGTTGGCCATCAACAGGTCGTGCTGGGCCCTGAGTTCACCGCTCAGCTCGGCGACCGGCTCGGCGAAGCCGATGAAGTCCGCCGGGATGAGCTTGGTGCCCTGGTGGATCAACTGGTAGTAGGCGTGCTGCCCGTTGGTGCCGGGCGTACCCCATACGACCGGCCCGGTCTGCCACTCCACCGGGTTGCCGTCCCGGTCCACCGACTTGCCGTTGGACTCCATGTCCAGCTGCTGCAAGTAGGCCGTGAACTTCGACAGGTAGTGGCTGTACGGCAGCACCGCGTGCGACTGGGCGTCGTGGAAGTTGTCGTACCAGATGCCCAACAGGCCCAGCAGCAGCGGCACATTGGACTCGGTGGGCGCGGTGCGGAAGTGCTCGTCGACGAGATGGAAGCCGTCCAGCATCTCCCGGAACCGGTCCGGGCCGATGGCGATCATCAGCGACAGGCCGATCGCGGAGTCGTACGAGTACCGTCCGCCGACCCAGTCCCAGAACTCGAACATGTTGTCCGGGTCGATGCCGAACTCGGTGACCTTCCCGGCGTTCGTGGACAGTGCCACGAAGTGCTTCGCCACGGCCTTCTCGTCGCCGTCCAGGCCCCCGAGGAGCCAGGAGCGGGCCGAGGTGGCGTTGGTGATCGTCTCGATGGTGGTGAAGGTCTTCGAGGCGACGATGAACAGGGTCTCGGACGGATCCAGGTCCCGTACCGCCTCGTGCAGGTCGGCGCCGTCCACGTTCGACACGAACCGGAACGTCAACTCCCGTGCCGTGTAGGCGCGCAGGGCCTCGTACGCCATCGCCGGACCGAGGTCGGAGCCGCCGATGCCGATGTTGACGACGTTGCGGATCCGCTTGCCGGTGTGGCCGGTCCACTCGCCCGAGCGGACCCGCTCGGCGAAGCCGGCCATCTTGTCCAGCACGGCGTGCACGGCCGGTACGACGTTCTCGCCGTCGACCTCGACCACCGCGTCCCGCGGGGCGCGCAGCGCGGTGTGCAGGACAGCCCGCCGCTCGGTGATGTTGATCTTCTCGCCGCGGAACATGGCGTCCCGCAGCGCGAACACGCCGGTGGCGGTGGCGAGTTCCTGGAGGAGGGCCAGGGTCTCGTCCGTGATCAGGTGCTTGCTGTAGTCGATGTGCAGATCGCCGACCCGGACGACGTACCGCTCGGCACGGCCGGGGTCCGTCGCGAACAGCTCACGCAGGTGCGGCTGCCCCTCGGCGCGGTGGTCGGCGAGGGCCGTCCACTCGGGCCGGCGGATGAGCTTGGGGGAGTCTGACGGTGCGTCGGACATCTCAGGCGTTCTCCTTGGTGGCCTCGCCCTTGAGGGCGATGGCGTACATCTCGTCGGCGTCGAGGCGGCGCAGCTCCTCGGCGATGAGTTCGGAGGTGGTGCGGACCTTCAGGGCGAGGGTGCGCGGCGGCTGGCCCGGCAGGGTCAGCGTCGCGAGGGGCCCTTCGGGGCGGTCGATGACGATCTCGCCGTTCGCGGTGCCGAGGCGTACGGCCGTGACGACCGGGCCGGCGGTGACCACGCGGTCCACCCGGACGTTCAGGCGGGCCTCCAGCCAGCGGGCGAGGAGTTCGGCGCTGGGGTTGTCCGCCTCGGCCTCCACGGCCGCCGACGTCACCTTCGCGCGGGCCTGGTCCAGGGCGGCGGCCAGCATGGACCGCCACAGCGTGAGCCGGGTCCAGGCGAGGTCGGTGTCGCCGGGCGCGTAGTTGCCGGCCCGGGTCTCCAGGACCTGCATCGGCCGCTCGACCGCGTACAGGTCGGTGATCCGGCGCTGGGCGAGCGCGCCGAGCGGGTCCTTGGACGGGGTTTCCGGCGCGTCCACCGGCCACCACACGACCACCGGGGCGTCCGGCAGCAGCAGCGGCAGGACCACCGAGTCGGCGTGGTCGGACACCTCGCCGTAGGTCCGCAGCACGACCGTCTCACCGGTGCCGGCCTCCGTGCCGACCCGGACCTCGGCGTCCAGCCGCGAGGTGGTGCGGTCGCGCAGGGTGCGGGCGTGCCGCTTGATGACGACCAGGGTCCGCGAGGGGTGCTCGTGCGAGGCCTCCTCGGCGGCCCGGATCGAGTCGTAGGCGTTCTCCTCGTCCGTGACGATGACCATCGTCAGGACCATGCCCACGGCGGGGGTGCCGATGGCGCGGCGGCCCTGCACCAGCGCCTTGTTGATCTTGCTTGCCGTGGTGTCGGTCAGGTCGATCTTCATGGCCTGCGCCAGCTCCGTCCGTCTCGTGCGAGCATCTCGTCCGCTTCCCTGGGTCCCCAGCTGCCCGACGCGTACTGCGCCGGCCTGCCGTGCGCCGCCCAGTACTCCTCGATCGGGTCGAGGATCTTCCAGGACTCTTCCACTTCCTGGTGACGGGGGAACAAATTGGCGTCGCCGAGCAGCACGTCCAGGATGAGCCGCTCGTACGCCTCCGGGCTCGACTCGGTGAACGACTCGCCGTAGGCGAAGTCCATGGACACGTCCCGGATCTCCATCGAGGTGCCCGGCACCTTGGAGCCGAACCGGACGGTCATGCCCTCGTCGGGCTGGACGCGGATGACGATCGCGTTCTGGCCCAGCTCCTCGGTGGCGGTGGAGTCGAACGGGGAGTGCGGGGCCCGCTTGAAGACCACCGCGATCTCTGTGACCCGGCGACCCAGCCGCTTGCCGGTGCGCAGGTAGAACGGGACGCCCGCCCAGCGGCGGTTGTCGATGCCCAGCTTGATCGCGGCGAAGGTGTCGGTCTTCGACTTGGGGTCGATGCCGTCCTCCTCCAGGTAGCCGACGACCTTCTCGCCGCCCTGCCAGCCAGTCGCGTACTGGCCGCGCACGGTGTGCTTGCCCAGCTCCTCCGGCAGCCGCACCGACTTGAGCACCTTCAGCTTCTCGGTGAGCAGCGCCTCCGCGTCGAACGCGATGGGCTCCTCCATGGCGGTCAGCGCCATCAGCTGCAGGAGGTGGTTCTGGATGACGTCACGGGCCGACCCGATGCCGTCGTAGTAGCCCGCGCGGCCGCCGATGCCGATGTCCTCGGCCATGGTGATCTGCACGTGGTCGACGTAACTGCGGTTCCAGATCGGCTCGTACATCTGGTTGGCGAAGCGCAGGGCCAGGATGTTCTGGACCGTCTCCTTGCCGAGGTAGTGGTCGATGCGGAACACCTGGTCGGGCTCGAACACGTCGTGCACGACCTTGTTCAGCTCCTGAGCCGACGTCAGGTCGTGGCCGAACGGCTTCTCGATGACCGCCCGGCGCCAGGAGTCCTGCGGCGGGTTCGCGAGACCGTGCTTCTTCAGCTGCTGCACGACCTTGGGGAAGAACTTCGGCGGGACGGAGAGGTAGAAGGCGAAGTTGCCGCCGGTGCCGCGGGAGGCGTCCAGCTCCTCGACGGCCTGCTTCAGCTGCTTGAAGGCGGTGTCGTCGTCGAAGTCGCCGGGGATGAACCGCATCCCCTCGGCGAGCTGCTGCCACACCTCCTCGCGGAACGGGGTGCGGGAGTGCTCGCGCACGGCGTCATGGACGACCTGCGCGAAGTCCTGGTCCTCCCAGTCCCGGCGGGCGAAGCCGACGAGGGAGAAGCCCGGCGGCAGCAGGCCGCGGTTGGCCAGGTCGTACACGGCCGGCATCAGCTTCTTGCGGGACAGGTCGCCGGTCACACCGAAGATGACCAGGCCGGAGGGGCCCGCGATGCGGGGGAGCCGGCGGTCGCGGGTGTCCCGCAGCGGGTTGTCCCAGTCGGTGGCCGGGGTGACCGGGACACCGACCGCCTCGACGGGGGGCGTCTCGGGTTCCGGAGCCTTGGTCGTCATTACGCGTCAACTCCCTTGCTGTCCAGGGACTTGGTGACGGCGTCCAGCAGCTCCTGCCAGGCCGTCTCGAACTTGGCGACGCCTTCGTCCTCCAGCTGCTGGACGACCTCGTCGTAGGAGATGCCGAGCCGCTCCACGGCGGCGAGGTCGGCGCGGGCCTGGGCGTAGCCGCCGGTCACCGTGTCGCCGGTGATCTCGCCGTGGTCGGCGGTGGCCTTCAGGGTGGCCTCCGGCATGGTGTTCACCGTGCCGGGCGCGACCAGCTCGTCCACATACAGTGTGTCCTTGTACGCGGGGTCCTTCACACCGGTGGAGGCCCACAGCGGGCGCTGCTTGTTCGCCCGGTCACCGGCGAGCGCCAGCCAGCGCTCGGAGGCGAAGACCTCCTCGTATGCCTCGTAGGCGAGCCGCGCGTTGGCGAGCGCAGCCCGGCCCTTGAGCGCGCGGGCCTCGTCGGTGCCGAGGGCGGTCAGCCGCTTGTCGATCTCGCTGTCCACGCGGGAGACGAAGAAGGACGCCACCGAGTGGATCCTCGACAGGTCCAGACCCCGCTCGCGGGCCTTCTCCAGGCCGGCCAGGTAGGCGGCCATGACCTCGCGGTAGCGCTCCAGGGAGAAGATCAGCGTCACGTTGACGCTGATGCCGAGGCCGATGACCTCGGTGATGGCCGGAAGGCCCGCCTCGGTCGCCGGGATCTTGATCATCACGTTGGGGCGGTCGACCAGCCAGGCCAGCTGCCTGGCCTCGGCGACCGTCGCCACGGTCTGGTGGGCGAGCCGGGGGTCGACCTCGATGGAGACCCGGCCGTCGCGGCCCTCGGAGGCGTCGTACACCGGACGCAGGATGTCGGCGGCCGCCCGCACATCGGCGGTCGTCATCATCCGTACGGCCTCGTCGACCGTGACACCCCGTACGGCGAGGTCGCTCAGCTGCTCCTCGTACCCCTCGCCGGAGCCGATGGCCGCCTGGAAGATCGACGGGTTGGTGGTGACGCCGACGACGCCACCGCTCTGCACCAGCTCGGCCAGGCCGCCCGAGGTGATCCGCTTGCGCGACAGGTCGTCCAGCCAGATCGACACGCCCTCGTCGGCGAGGCGCTTCAGGGCTCCCGGGGTCGCGATTGCTTCGGTCACAGTGATCATCTTTCTAGTCGCGTCGGTATCAGGCGCGCGCGGCGGCCAGCGACTCGCGGGCAGCGGCGGCGACGTTCTCGGGGGTGAAGCCGAACTCGGCGAACAGTGTCGTCGCGTCGGCGGAGGCACCGAAATGTTCGAGGGAGACAATCCGACCTGCGTCGCCCACGAACCGGTACCACGTGAGGCCGATACCGGCCTCGACGGCGACACGGGCCTTCACGGCCGGCGGCAGCACGCTCTCGCGGTAGGCGCGCGGCTGCTCCTCGAACCACTCCACGGACGGCATCGACACCACCCGCGTGCCGATCCCCTCGGCCTCCAGCCGCTCCCGCGCGGCGACGGCCAGGTGCACCTCGGAACCGGTCGCGATGATGATCACCTCCGGGGTCTCGGTCGACGACTCGCGCAGCACATAGCCGCCCTTGGCCGCGTCCTCGTGGGGCGCGTACGTCGGCACGCCCTGGCGGGTGAGCGCGAGCCCGTGCGGGGCCGGGTCGGTGGTGTGCCTCTTCAGGATCTCGGCCCAGGCCACCGCGGTCTCGTTGGCGTCCGCCGGGCGGACGACGTTCAGGCCCGGGATCGCGCGCAGCGCGGCCAGGTGCTCGACCGGCTGGTGGGTGGGCCCGTCCTCGCCGAGACCGATGGAGTCGTGCGTCCACACGTACGTCACCGGCAGCTGCATCAGGGCCGACATCCGGACGGCGTTGCGCATGTAGTCGGAGAAGACCAGGAAGGTGCCGCCGTAGACGCGGGTGTTGCCGTGCAGGGCGATGCCGTTCATCTCCGCGGCCATCGAGAACTCGCGGATGCCGAAGTGGACGGTTCGGCCGTACGGGTCCGCCTCGGGCAGCGGGTTGCCCTTCGGCAGGAAGGAGCTGGTCTTGTCGATGGTGGTGTTGTTCGAGCCGGCGAGGTCGGCGGAGCCGCCCCACAGCTCGGGGAGGACCGGGCCGAGCGCCTGCAGCACCTTGCCGGAGGCGGCGCGGGTGGCGACGGCCTTGCCCTCCTCGAACACCGGCAGGGCGTCCTCCCAGCCCTCGGGCAGCTCGCCCTTGCTGATCCGGTCGAACAGCTGCGCCCGATCCTCGTCGGCCGCGCGCCACTCGGCGATCCGCTTGTCCCAGGCGGCGTGCGCCTCGGCACCCCGGTCCAGGGCCCGGCGGGTGTGCCGGAGAACCTCGTCCGTGACCTCGAAGGACCGCTCCGGGTCGAAGCCGAGGACGCGCTTGGTGGCGGCGATCTCGTCCGCGCCGAGCGCGGAGCCGTGGGAGGCCTCGGTGTTCTGCGCGTTCGGAGCCGGCCAGGCGATGACCGTGCGCATCGCGATGATCGAGGGCCGCCCGGTCTCGGCCTGTGCGGCCTTCAGCGCCGCGTACAGGGCGGGCACGTCGACGTCGCCGTCGGCGGTGGGCTCGATGCGCTGGGTGTGCCAGCCGTAGGCCTCGTACCGCTTCAGCACGTCCTCCGAGAAGGCGGTCGCGGTGTCGCCCTCGATGGAGATGTGGTTGTCGTCGTAGAGGAAGACCAGGTTGCCGAGCTTCTGGTGGCCGGCGAGCGAGGAGGCCTCGGCGGAGACGCCCTCCTCCAGGTCGCCGTCGGAGACGATCGCCCAGATGGTGTGGTCGAAGGGGGAGGTGCCCTCGGGCGCCTCCGGGTCGAACAGACCGCGCTCGTACCGCGCGGCCATCGCCATGCCCACGGCGTTGGCGGCGCCCTGCCCGAGCGGGCCGGTGGTGGTCTCGACGCCGGCGGTGTGCCCGTACTCGGGGTGACCGGGCGTCTTCGACCCGTGCGTCCGGAACGCCTTCAGGTCGTCCAGCCCCAGCTCGTACCCGGCGAGGAAGAGCTGGGTGTAGAGGGTCAGCGAGGTGTGGCCGGGGGACAGCACGAAGCGGTCACGGCCGGTCCACTCCGGGTCGGCCGGGTCGTGCCGCATCACCTTCTGAAAGATCGTGTACGCGGCGGGGGCCAGGCTCATCGCGGTGCCCGGATGTCCGTTGCCGACCTTCTGTACGGCATCTGCCGCGAGAAGCCGGGCCGTGTCCACGGCACGCCGGTCGAGGTCGGTCCACTCGAAGCCATCGGATGTCTGCGTGCTCATCTTCAAGAAATCCTCGTTCGATGCGTGATTGCTGGCCGGACGCGTTCAAAAGTAAAAGTCTGACTTTTTAGGGGGAAGGGCGGGGTGTGTCAGCCTGTGGTGAATCTGGGACAGTGGTCGCGCGACAGGACGGCACGAGCAGGACATGGCGGACAGAACACACCAAGGCGACGGCGAGGGCATCAAGACCTTCCCCTTCCCGGCGGAGCTGGCCGTCGGCGGCGTCGGCATGCGGATCGGCACCATGGGGACCGAGACCTGGACCGTCGACGTCCCGCTGCACCGGTTCCACCGCATCGACTTCCACGTCGTCATGCTCTTCACCGAGGGCCCTGTCCGGCACGTGATCGACTTCACCGAGTACGAGGCCGCGGCCGGCGACCTGTTGTGGATCCGCCCCGGACAGGTCCACCGGTTCTCCCCGACGAGCGAGTACCGCGGCACCGTCCTGTCCATGCAACCCGGCTTCCTCCCCCGCGCCACGGTCGAGGCCACCGGCCTGTACCGCTACGACCTGCCACCGCTGCTGCACCCCTCCCCGCCCCAGCTCGCCGCACTCCGGGCCGCCCTCGACCAACTGTGCCGCGAGTACGAGGACACCGCGACCCTCCCGCTGAGCCTGCACACGGCCGTCCTCCGGCACACCCTGACCGCGTTCCTGCTGCGCCTGGCCCACCTCGCGGCCAGCTCCGCCGAGGCGTCCCGGGAACAGGCGGACACCACCTTCACCCTCTTCCGGGACGCGGTCGAGCAGGGCTTCGCCACCAACCACAGCGTCAGCGCGTACGCCGACGCGCTCGGTTACTCCCGCCGCACCCTCGTCCGCGCGGTCCGCGCGGCCACCGGAGAGACGCCGAAGGGCTTCATCGACAAGCGGGTCGTCCTGGAGGCCAAGCGCCTCCTCGCCCACACGGACACGCCGATCGGCCGCGTCGGGGCGGCGGTGGGCTTCCCCGACGCGGCGAACTTCTCCAAGTTCTTCCATCTGCACACAGGGGTGACGCCGGCGGCGTTCCGGGCGGAACTGCGTTGAGAGAGCGGGCTGTTGTCGTCCCCCTCACCGAACTGTCGCCCGATGGCCGCTTCGCCCAACTCCGAGCAGAAACAGGGTCCTTGTAATACTTGCTGCAGGCGGCTTTTGCTGTGCGTGACCTGTGCGTGACGTGATGTTCGCCCGGCAGGGTCCACGGTTCGTCTGGGCTTCACCCAAGACCGGGCGGGGGCTTCTAGGGTTGCGGCGCCGCTCCCCCGTGTACGTCCGTCACTTCTGTCCGGAGGACAGTCATGGCCGCCGTAAAGGCTCCCCAGCGTAACCGACGTTCCCTCTCCGCTCTCGCCGGGGCCGTCGCCCTCACCACCGCGTCGATCGGGCTGTGGGCGACCTCGTCCACCACCGCTTCCGCCGTCGCTCTCCCGACCCCCGACCACGTCGTGGTCGTGGTGATGGAGAACCACTCCTACTCGCAGGTGATCGGCAGCTCCAGCGCCCCGTACATCAACAACACCCTCAAGGCGGGTGGCGCCAACCTCACCCAGTCCTTCGGCCTCACCCACCC
The DNA here is from genome assembly GCF_002242805.1 of Streptomyces diastatochromogenes. GTDB lineage: Bacteria > Actinomycetota > Actinomycetes > Streptomycetales > Streptomycetaceae > Streptomyces > Streptomyces diastatochromogenes. The sequence continues at coordinate 206,843 of NZ_MCGQ01000038.1, forward strand.
CAGTGAGCCGAACTACTACATGCTCTTCTCGGGCTCCAACCAGGGCCGCACCGACGACAGCTGCGTCCCGGTCGGTTCCATCTCCGCGCCGAACCTCGGCTCCGAGCTGATCGCCGCGGGCAAGACCTGGAAGAGCTACAACGAGTCGCTGCCCAGCCAGGGTTCGACGGTCTGCAGCAGCGGCAACTACGCGCAGAAGCACAACCCGTGGTTCGGCTTCTCCAACGTGCCGACGAACACCGCGATGACCTTCGCGCAGTTCCCGACCGACTACACGACCCTGCCGAAGGTCTCCTTCGTCGTCCCGAACCTGTGCAGCGACATGCACGACTGTTCGGTCTCCACGGGCGACACCTGGATCCAGAACAACCTGGGCGCCTACGCCACCTGGGCCCAGACCCACAACAGCATCCTCGTCGTCACCTTCGACGAGGACAACAAGCAGTCCGGCAACCGCATCCCGACCGTCCTTTACGGGCAGCACGTCACCCCCGGCAGCTCCACCGCCACCACCTACAACCACTACAACGTCCTGCGCACGGTGGAGGACCTCGCCGGTCTGACCACGCACGCGGGCAACGCCGCCACGGCATCCGACATCGCCGGCATCTGGAACTGACGCCCGTGTACCTCGCGGACTCCCGCAGCAACAAGGCCGCCGTCGTCCCGGACTCCGGTCCGGGGCGGCGGCCGGCCGCTGTGCCCGGCACGGTGCTGGCCCTGGGAGCGGTCAGCCTGATCACGGACATCTCCTCGGAGATGGTCACGGCCGTCCTGCCGCTGTACGTGGTCGCGGGCCTCGGCCTGTCACCGCTCGGCTTCGGGCTGCTGGACGGCATCAACAACGGCGTCGGAGCCCTGGTCCGGCTGGCCGGCGGCCACCTCGCCGACCGGGGAGGCCGTCGGCACAAGGTCGTCGCGGGCATCGGCTACGGCCTGTCGGCGGTGTGCAAGCCACTGCTGCTGCTCGCCCACACCCTCCCGGTGATCAGCGCCGTACTCGCGGCCGACCGCACCGGCAAGGGGCTGCGCACCGCGCCCCGGGACGCGATGATCTCGCTGGCCACCGAACCCGAGCACCGGGGGCGGGCGTTCGGGGTGCACCGCGCCATGGACACCACCGGCGCGCTGCTCGGCCCGCTCGTCGCCTTCGCCGTGCTGCGGGCCACCGTCGACGGCTACGACGCGGTCTTCGCGGTCAGCGGCTGCGTCGCCGTCCTCGGCGTCCTGGTGCTGGTGCTCTTCGTGCCCCGCCGCATCGTCGCCCCCGCCGATGCCGTACGGCGGCCCGAGCCTGCCCTGCCCGAGCCGGCCCGGCCGGAGCTGCGCGATGCGCTCGGGCTGCTGCGCCGCCCGGAACTGCGCCGGCTCACCCTGTGCGCGGCCCTGCTCGGTCTGACCACCGTCAGCGACTCCTTCCTCTATCTGCTGCTCCAACGCGAAGGGGACCTGCCCGCCCACCTGTTCCCGCTCCTGCCCCTGGGCACCGCCGCCTTCTTCCTGCTGCTCGCGGTCCCGCTCGGCGCACTCGCCGACCGCGTCAGCCGCCGCCGGCTCTTCCTCGCCGGCCACGGCGTCCTGCTGCTCGGCTACGGCCTGGTGCTCTCCCCGTGGCACGGCGCCCCGGCCGTGGTCGCCGTCCTCGTGCTGCACGGCACCTTCTACGCGGCCACCGACGGAGTGCTCGCGGCCGCCACCGCCGGGGTCGTCCCGGCACAGCACCAGGGCGCCGGGCAGGCGCTGGTGGGCACCGGGCAGGCGCTGGCCCGGTTCGCCTGCTCGCTCGCCTTCGGCGCGGCCTGGAGCCTGTGGGGCGGGCGGACCGCGCTCGCCGTCACCGCCGCCGCACTGGCCGTCAGCGCCGTCGTGGCCTCGTTCGTCCTCCGTACCACCGATGAGGTGCCCGTATGACCCGAACAACCCGCCTGGTCGTCCTGCTGGTCGCCGTTGTCCTGCTCGGCGCGGTCGGCACCGGGTCGGTGCTGTACGCCGCCCACCGGTCGGGCATGCGGGACCAGCAGCAGGCGGACGGTCCGACCGTGCGGACCGGTACCGTCTCGCTCCGGCCGACGGACGGCCGCCGCCTGCTGGTGCGCAACCTGGCCTGGGGCCCGAAGCGCGACGAGATCGCCACCGTGCCCGCCGACGATCCGCAGGGCCCGCGCACCGTGTCGGGCGTGAAGTGCCTGCGCTTCCACGCGGCAGCCGGTACCGGTATCTGCCTGCAGGCCGTGCACGGCGCACTGGAGGACACCTACCGAGCGGTGGTACTCGACTCACACCTGCACGAGCTGCACCGCTTCCCCGTACCCGGGATCCCCACCCGGGCCCGGGTCTCGCCCTCGGGTCACCTGGTCGCCTGGACGGTGTTCGTCAGCGGAGACTCGTACTCCGGCACCAACTTCTCCACCCGCACCGCCATCGTCGACACCCGCACCTGGAAGATCGACGACAACCTGGAGACCTTCCACGTCGTCAAGGACGGCCGCCCCTACCGCGCCGCCGACACCAACATCTGGGGCGTCACCTTCGCCGACGACAACCGCTTCTACGCCACGCTGGCGACCGGCGGCCAGACCTACCTCGTCCGGGGCGACGTCACCGCGCGCACCCTCACCACCCTGCACCGCAACGTCGAATGCCCCTCCCTCTCACCCGACGGCACGCGGATCGCCTACAAGAAACGCGTCAAGGGGGCCTCGCCCGACGCCCCCTGGCGCCTGTACGTCCTGAACCTGCGCACCATGAAGGAGACCGCGACCGCCGAGCGGCGCAACATCGACGACCAGGCCCTGTGGGCCGACGGCTCCACCCTGGTCTACGCCCTCCCCGGCGACTACGGCTCGGACCTGTGGACCGTCTCCGCCGACGGCAGCGGCACGGCCCGCCGGCTGATGACCTCGGCCCTCGCCCCCGCCTATCTGGGGTGACGGGCCGCTGCCCCCGCGAGACCGCACCGGCCTCACGGGGGCAGCGTCGACACACCGGTCAGTGACCGAAGTCGAACCAGTTCACGTTCACGAAGTCGGCCGGCTGGCCGCTGGTGAACGTCAGGTACACGTCGTGCGTGCCGGTCACCGAGCTGATGTTCGCCGGGATCGTCTTCCAGCTCTGCCATCCCCCGGTGTTGGCCAGCGCGAAGCTGCCTATGGGGGCGTTGCTGCGGCTGTCGAGGCGGACCTCGACCAGCCCGCTCACGCCGCCCGCGGCGCCACTGGCCACGCGTGCGTAGAACTGGGTGGCCGCCGTGGAGCCGAAGTCGACGCCCTTGTAGAGGGCCCAGTCGCCGTTGGCCAGGGAGCCGATGTCCTGGCCGCCGCCGGTGTCCGTGGTGGTCTCGGGGATCACGCCGGACTGGCTGTCGTAGGACTCGGCCTGGATCGCGCTGTAGGCGTCCCGGTTGCCGGAGGGCGGGGGAGTGGTGCCGCCGCCGCTGCCCGTGGACTGGAGCACCTGGACGTAGTCCACGGTCATCGGGTGGTTGGGCTCGGTGCCGCTGTCCGGGCCGCCGCCGAAGGCGGCCGGGAAGCCGCCGCCCATCGCCACGTTCAGGATGATGAAGAAGCCGTGGTTGGTGGCGTTGGCCCAGGTCGTTGCGTCGACCTGGTTGGCCTTGACGGTGTGGAAGTTGACGCCGTCGAGGTAGAAGCGGATCTCCTCGGGGCTGGTCGAGCGGTCCCACTCCATCGCGTAGGTGTGGAAGCCCGCCTGGCAGGTCGTACCGGAACACGGGGTGTTGCCGCCGATGCCCGATGTCTCGTTGCAGGGGCCGCCCGGGTTGGTGCCGCAGTGCACGGTGGCCCAGTCGGTGTTCAGGCCCTGGACGTTCTCCATGATGTCCAGCTCGCCGACGCTCGGCCAGTTCTGGTAGTTGCCGCGGTAGGGCGCGCCCAGCATCCAGAACGCCGGCCAGTAGCCCTTGGCGGCCGCCCCGGTGACGTTGGGCAGCTGGATTCGGGCCTGCACGCGCAGCTTGCCGCCGGCCGGCGGCTGGAAGTCGGTGCGGGTGGTCTCGATGCGCCCGGAGGTCCAGTTGCCGGACGCGTCGCGGCGCGGGGTGATGAGCAGGTTGCCGTTGCCGTCCAGCGAGACGTTGTTGGTGCTGGAGGTCATCGTCTCGACCTCGCCGGTGCCCCAGTTGGCGGCCCCGCCCGGGTACGAAGTGCCGGTGTCGTACTGCCAGTTGGAGGTGCTGACGCCGGAGCCGGCCGATCCGTTGAAGTCGTCCAGGAAGACCTGTGTCCAGCCGGACGGGGGTGTGGGGGCGGAGGCGTTGGCGGGTGCGGTGGCGGCCGTCGCGACAGCGGCGGCCAGACCGAGCGTGGCGACGGCGGCGACGAGTGCGCGGCGGAGGGCACGGGGTCTGGGTATGCCGGAGGAATCGCTCATGAGGGAGGGCCTCTCGGGTACGGAGGGGTGTGCGGGAGACCTGGGAGAGCGCTCCCACGGTCGATTGAGAGCGCTCTCACGGTGCCGCCAATGTGCTCCCCGGCCCTGCGGTCGTCAAGAGTTAAAGCAGAGAAACTCCTTTTGCTGTACGGGAGTTCACCCCATGAAGTCACCCGTACCGGCTCAGACCGCGCTGCCCGCCTTCCAGTCGGCCCACGACAGGTTCCACCCGTTGAGCCCGTTGGCCGGATCCACCGTCCTCTCGCCGGAGTTCTTCACGATCACCACATCGCCGAGCATCGAACTCTCGTAGAACTTGTAGCCGGCCACGGAGCTGTCGCCCGCGCCCTTGGTGTCGTGCAGGCCGATGCTGCCGTGACTGGTGTTCTGCTGACCGAACACCGCCGTGGACGCCCAGTAGTTGCCGTGCACGAAGGTGCCGGAGGTGGTGAGCCGCTGGGCGTGCGGCACGTCCGGGATGTCGTACTCGTCGCCGAGGCCGACCGTGGACGACTCCATCCGGGTCTGCTCGAACCGCTCGCTGATCACCATGATCCCGGACCAGGTGGTGTGGCCGGAGCCGCCACCGGTGACCGGGTAGCCGGCTACGGTCTCGCCGTTCCGCTTGACCGTCATCGTCTTCGCCGACAGGTCCACCGTGCTGATCTGCTCGCGGCCGATGTGGAAGGTGACGTCCTTGTGCTGGATGCCGTAGACGCCGTCCGCGCCCTCGACGTCCTTCATTCGCAGACTCAGGGTGATCTTCGTGCCGGGGGCCCAGTACGTCTCCGGCCGGAAGTCCAGCCGGGTGTCGCTGAACCAGTGCCCGACCACCTCGACGGCCGGTTCGGCGGTCACCGTGATCGCCTTCTGGACGGCGGCCCGGTCGGCGACGGCGTGGGTGAAGTTGATCGACACGGGCATGCCGACGCCGGAGGTGGCGCCCGCCTCGGGGGTGAAGTAGCCGACGAACGTGGCACCGGGCGACCGCGTGGTGAACGTCGTCACCGACGCCTCGGCGGCGCCCTCCGCCTTCGCCGTCACCGTGTACTTCGTGCCCGAGTACGGGTTCCTCGCCGAAGTCCACTTCGTCCGGGCCTCGTTGAAGGAGCCCGAGAGGGTGGAGCCGTCGTTTCCGGCGACCGTGACCGAGGTCAGCGTGCCGTCGGCCACGGTGACCTCGACCGGACTGGTGAAGCCGGCCTTCCCGGTGCCGGGCGCGGGTGTGACCGTGATCGTCGCCTTCTTGGTCGTGGCGGCCCGGGCGGTCGCGGCCGCGTCCTTGCCGTCCGAGGCCGCCGAGGCGTCCGCCGAGGAACTGCAGCCCGCGAGGGCGGCGGCCGGTACCGCCCCGAGAGCGGCGAGGATCCCGCGCCGGGACCACCCGCGCGACCGCTGTCCGGACCGGTTCGATATGTGCGAGACGCCCACGACACGCCTTTCTGAGTTGTCCGTCCGTGCGTGGGCATCCTGCGCCGGTTGTCTGGGCCGGCCCTTTGAATCCGTGGGGTGCTGCCTGAGATTCCCATGAGGACGCGCGGAGAGACGGCTGGAAGTCGTGGTTGTGGGGGCCGCGACCCGATCGGAAGAGTGAAGAGGCACTTTCACCGACCCGCCGGAGGTATCCGTGACCGAAGTCCGCAAGCGGCAGACCGTGGCCATCGTCGGAGCCGGCGCGGCCGGCGCCCTGGCGGCCGTCCAGCTCTGCGAGACGGCGACCCGCCGCCGGACTCCCCTCGACGTGGTCCTGATCGACGCGGCCCCCGAAGCGGGCCGCGGCACCGCCTATGCCACCCATGACCCACGCCACCGACTGAACGTGCCCGCGGGCAATATGAGCGCCTACCCGGATGATTCCGGCCATTTCATCCGCTGGCTGTGCCGGCACGGCGAACCCGAGGTCACCGGCGCCGACTACGCCACCCGCTACCGCTACGGCGCGTACCTCGCCGACACCCTCGGCCAGGCGATCGTCCGCGCCCACGGCACGGTCGGCGTACGCCGGCTGCGCACCCGGGCGGAGAGCTGTACCGGCACCCCCGACGGGCGGGTGGAGCTGCGCCTCGCCGACGGGGGACCCCTGACCGCCGACGCCGCCGTCCTCGCCACCGGCCCCGCCGCGCCGACCGCCGCATGGGCCCCGCCCGCCCTGCGCGCCTCGCCCCGCTTCATCGGCGCTCCGTGGGTGCCGGGTGCCCTGGACGGCGCCCGCGACGGCACCGACGACGTGCTGCTCGTCGGCACGGGCCTGACCGCCGTCGACCTCGCTCTGACCCTCGACCGCCCCGGCCGTACCGTGCACGCGCTCTCCCGCAACGGCCTGCTGCCCCAGCCGCACGCGCTCGGTCCGGCTGGTGTGATGCCCGCGCCTCAGGACCTGTACGACACGTCCCTGGGCCTACTGCGCCGCGCCGTCTACCGGCACCTGAGCCGCTCGGTCCGCACCCACGGCGACTGGCGCCCCGGCCTCGACAGCCTCCGCCCGCACACCACGCGCCTGTGGCGCAGCCTCACCCCCGAGGAGCGCGAGGATTTCCTCGCCCGCGAGGGCGCCCTGTGGAACACCCACCGCCACCGCATGGCCCCCGCCACCGCCGAACACGTCCTGCGGGCCCGCACCGCCCGCCGCCTCCAGGTCCACACGGGCACGGTCGTACGGGCCACCGCAACCGGCGGCGGACCGCTCGCCGTCGAGCTGTCGGACGGCCGCACGCTGCACGTGGGCTGGGTGGTCGACTGCACCGGCCCGGGACGGCGCCCCGACGACCCGCTGTGGCGTGCGCTGTTCGCGTCCGGGACGGTGGTTCCCGGCCCGCAGGGCATGGGCGCCGCGACCCGGGACGGCCGCCTTCTCGACGCCCGGGGCGAGGCCGGGCTCCCTCTGTTCACGCTGGGCGCCCCGCGCCGGGGCGAGCTGTGGGAGACCACCGCGATCCCCGAAATCCGTGTCCAGGCAGCCGAGTTGGCCCAGCAGCTGCTGGGCCCGCTCACCCCGAGGCGGCGTACGACCCGCCGCCCGGTCGACGGGCACGGCCTCGCCCTGACCACGCACGCCGAGGCGGCCGCCGCCTACCGCGGCGGGCTCGACCGGGTCCTGAAGGTACGCTCCGGAGCCCAGGACGCCTTCGCCCGTGCGGTCGCCCTCGACCCCGGCTTCGCCCTCGGCCACGCGGCCCTCGCCCTGCTGGGCCATGAGGGCGGGGCCGCCGTCGACGTGCCCCGCGCCCTCGCCGACGCCCAGCGCTCGGCCCGCGAGCGGTCCGACGAACGCGAGCGGTCCTTCGTGGACGTGGTCACGCGCCGGATCACCGGCGAGGACGGGGACGAGGCGCTCGTACGACACCTGCGGACGTACCCCGCCGACGCCCTCGCGCTCGCCGCCGCCGTGCCCACCATCGCCTTCTCCGGTGTCAGCGACCTGCACGACGACGACGCGCTCGGTCTGCTCGCGCTGACGTCACCGGCGTACGACGGGCACTGGTTCCACACCTCGCTGCTCGCCTTCCTGCGCCAGGAGCAGGGCCGCCTGTACGAGGCGGGCGAGCTGGCGCACCGGGCGCTGGCCGTCGAACCCGCCTCCGGGCACGCCGTGCACGCCCTGGCGCATGTGCACTACGAGTCGGGCGCGCACGAGGCCGGCCGTGACTGGCTGGACCGCTGGGTGTCCGGCCGGGGCCGGGGCGCGGTCCACCGGGCGCACTTCTCCTGGCACATCGCCCTGCACGAACTCGCCCTCGACGACCCGGCGGCGGTCCGCAAGCGCTGGTTCGCGCAGCTCGCGCCCGGCCGGGTGACCGGTGTACGGGCCCTGGTCGACTCGGGGTCGCTGCTGTGGCGGGCGCGGCTGAGCGACAGCTGGCGGGGCGAACTGCCCGCGGCCGACGTGCTGGACTCGGTCGAGCGGGAGGTGCTGGAGCGGCCGGCGACCGCCTTCACCGCGCTGCACGTCGCGGTCGCCCTCACCGCCGCCGGGGACCTGCCCGGCCTGCGCCGGCTGCGCGACCACGCCCTGGGCGCGGACCTGGTGCAACGCGAGGTCGTCGGGCCGCTGTGCGAGGCGTTCGCCGCGCTCGTCGAGGAACGCTTCGGGGAGGCGGCCCGTGGCCTCGACGCGCTGCTGCCCGTGCTGCGCGGGGTCGGCGGCAGCGCGGCCCAGCGGGAGGTCGTCGAGGAGACGCTGCTGTACGCCCTGGTGGCCGCGGGCCGCTGCGACGCGGCCCGCAGCCTGCTGGACGCCCGCCTGGACCGCAAACCGGCCCCGCGCGACCGGCGGTTGCTGGCCGCCCTGCCCGGCTGACCGGACGCCCGTCGCGAGGTCAGCGTGCCATCGGGGACGGTGACCTCGACCTGCCGAGTGCCGCGAGGACGAACGTGACGCTGATGAGCAGGGACCAGGCGCCGAACTTGCCGACGTCGACGGGCTGCCAGCCGTGGAGTTGGTACGGGTAGCGCCAGGCGCCCACATAGGTGGCGAGGTTCTCCGCCAGCCACAGGAAGAAGCCGATCAGGGTGAACGACAGCGCGAGCGGCATGCGCCGCCGTACCCCGCGCACGGTGTAGCGCACCCAGGTGCCCGCGGTGACGGCCACGAGGAGGGCCGCGAGGGGCCAGCGGGCGTCGGGCAGCCAGTGGTGGCTGAAGAAGTTGACGTAGACGGCGGCGGCCACCAGGGCCGTCGCCCGGGGCCGGTAGCGGACCAGCTCCAGGTCGAACAGGTGCCAGGCCCGGCAGACATAGCTGCCGACGGCCGCGTAGAGGAAGCCCCCGTACAGCGGGACGCCCGCGAACTTCAGCACGGCCGGCTCCGGGTAGCTCCACGAGCCGAGCGAGACCTTCACCAGCTCGAAGGCGAGACCGACGACATGGCAGGCGGCGATGACGGCGACGTCCCGCCCGCTCTCCCAGCCACGCCGCCAGAACAGCAGGGTCAGCAGCAGGCCGTAGCCGAGGAGCAGGTCGTAGCGGGCCACCGGCAGGTGCGGCAGCAGGGTCGATGCCGCCACCCCGGACAGCAGGGCGATGGCGAAGGCGCAGGACCGGGCCTGTGTCCAGGTGAAATCGAGCAACTGGCCGACGGGGGAGGCCGGCAGACCGGCCGGATGTGTAGTGGGCATGATGATCAGGGGGACGACGCCCGGCCCTCCGGCGGTTGCCCGGCCACGCTAGTCACCGGCGCACAGCTCTGCCCCCGCCGGTTCGTCGTCCTTTAACTATCAGTGCTTACCTACGCCTCCGTAACCTCTCGGCCTGCTCAGCTTCACGTACCTCTTCACCCCACAGAAGGGACGCTCTGAGGTGAACTCCCACAGGTCGAGGAAGCCCCTGCCGAAGAGAGCCGCACTGCTCGCCGCCGCGGGTCTGCTCGGCGGACTGCTGGCGGTGCCGGCGGTGAACGCGGCGGCCGGAACGCCGGAGGCGTGCTCCGCCGCGGACGCCGACATCTACCGGCCCCCGGACGGCGCCACCGCCGCACCGGGCGCCGTCGTCGCCTGCCGCCGGGTCGACTCGCTGCCCATGGTGGTCGGCGGCCCCCCGCTGAACGCGTGGAAGGTGCAGTACGGCTCCACCGACGGGCGCGGCCGGCGGGTCTCCGTCGTCGGCACCGTCGTCGTACCGCAGAAGCCGTGGACCGGACCGGGCGAGCGGCCGCTGGTCGCGTTCGTGCCCGGCACCCTCGGCATCGGACCGCAGTGCGCGTTCTCCAAGCAGCTCGCGGGCCAGTACCAGGACGCCTACGAGGGCCCGAACATCGCGGCGCTGCTCAACGCCGGTTACGCCGTCGCCGCGACGGACGGCCAGGGTTACATGGACGGCCAGGTCCACCCGTACGCCTCCGGGGCCGAGGCCGGTCACGCCGCTCTCGACGTGGCCCGCGCGGCCTCCCGGGTGCCCGGCGCCGGGGTGAGCCCCGATGCCGAGGTCGGGATCTGGGGCTACTCGGAGGGCGGCTCCGGCAGCCTCTGGGCGGCCCAGCTCGCCAAGTCGTACGCCCCCGAACTCAACGTCGTCGGCTCGGCCTCCGGCGGGATCCCCGCCGACCTCAAGCAGGTGGCGAGCAACCTCGACGGACAGTTCTTCGCCGGGTTCCTGGTGGACGCGTTCATCGGTCTGTCCGTCACCCATCCGGACATGCCGTTCGACAGCCTCCTCAACGACAGCGGCCGCAAGGCCGTCAAGGACGCCGAGTCGCTCTGCGCGCTCGGCACCGTGAGCCGCTTCCCGGGCACGCGGATCGAGCAGTACACCAAGGACGGACTGACCCTCGACCAGATCTACGCCCTGCACGGCTCCGACGGCACCACCTGGGGCGACGCGGTCGAGGCCAACAAACTGGGCACCGGGGTCGGCACCCCCGGATCCGGCGCCCGGTACGAGATCGGCTTCCCGGTGCTGCAGTACCGCGGCCTGCTGGACGAGGTGATCCCCGCGCAGATGGCGAGCGCCACCCGTCGCGCCTACTGCGCCGCCGGTGTCACCACCCGCTGGACCTCGTACGCCGGCGACCACCTCACCGGTGACGCCCAGGCGATCGGTGACGTGGTGGCCTGGCTCGGCGACCGTTTCGCGGGCAAGGCGGACGCCGGGAACTGCTGACCCCGGCACCCCGCAGAGGTCCCCGCGCCGGAACCCCACGGCGCGGGGACCTCACGCGTCCGCCCGATCCGGTCGCCAGCCCAGTGCCCGCGAGATCCCCCGCGCCGCCAGCCGCACCGCCGGTATCAACACCGGTACTTGCGCGCTCTCTTGGGGCACGACGACGGAGACCGCCGCGACCACGGCGCCGCCCGCTCCGCGCACGGCGGACGCCACCGACAGGGCGTCGTCGGTGATCTGACGGTTGCTCACCGCTGCCCCGGTGCGGCGTACTTCGGCCAGGGTGCGGCGCAGGTGTGCCGGGTCGGTGATCGTGTACGGCGTGAAGGAGGTGAGCGGGCCGGTGCAGTACTCCTCCTGGAAGCCGGGGTCGCCGTGGGCGAGGAGGGCGAGGCCGACTCCGGTGGCGTGCAGCGGCCAGCGGGCGCCGACCCGGATGTGCACGCCGACCGCCGAACGCCCGGACAGCCACTCGATGTAGACGACCTGCGCACCGTCGCGGACCGCCAACTGCACGTTCTCGTGGGTCGCTTCGTACAGGTCCTCCAGGTACGGCAGCGCGACCTGCCGCAGCGCCAGGCCGCGCGGGGCGAGTGCGGCCACCTCCCACAGGCGCAGGCCCACGTGGTAGACCCCGTCGTCGTCCCGCTCCAGGGCGCCCCACGTGGTGAGCGCGTGCACGAGCCGGTGCGCGGTGGTCAGGCTGAGCCCGGCCCGGCGGCTGATGTCCGTCAGCGACAGCGCCGGGTGCGCGTGGTCGAACGCGGCGAGCACGGCCAGCAGCCGCTCGGGTGCGGAGCGGGCGGAGCGGACCGGCTCGCCGGTCATGGCCGGTCGGCGACCCGTAGCAGCAGGGCGTGCAGTGTCTCGCGCTCGGCGGGGTCGAGCGGGCCCAGCAGGTCGTTGGTGACGCGCCGGCCCGCCTCGTCCGTGCCGCGCAGGAAGGCACGTCCGTCCTCGGTGAGGACGACGATCTTGCTGCGGCGGTCGTCGGGAGAGGGGCGCCGCTCGGTGAGGCCGAGCTTCTCCAGATCGTCGACCAGGCCCACGATGGCGCTCGGGTCGTAGCCGAGCCGGGTGCTCAGCTCGCGCTGCAGGGCCCCGTCGGAGCCGGCCAGGAACCGCAGCACCGCGTAGTGGCGCAGCCGCAGCCCCGACTCCTGCAGAAAGGCGTTGAACAGCTGCCCGGAGCGCAGGCCCAGACGGTACAGCAGGTAGCCGGTGTCCGCGTGCAGCCCGCGCATCCACGGCTCGTCCGCGTCGATCGGTGTCGGGTCGTTCGTGTGCCGGGGGCTGATGACGGACTCCCTGTCTCGGTTCCTGCGTGCGGTACGGATCCCAGCATGCCGCATCCGAAGGTTCGCAACAACTATTGACGACAACAATTATTGCTCTTAGCTTCGATCTCACCCGCTTCCCAGCCGAAGGGACCCGCACGTGCCCCCCATCGATCTCACCGGCAAGGCCGCCGTCGTCACCGGCAGCGGCCGGGGCCTCGGCCTCGCCTACGCCCACGCCCTCGCCGCCCACGGCGCCTCGGTGGTCGTCAACGACATCGACGAGGCCGTGGCCGAGCAGGCCGTGAAGTCGATCACCGAGGCCGGCGGCACCGCCGTGGCCGAGGTGGTCCCGGTCGGCACCGCCGAGGCCGCCGACCGGCTGGTCGCCCGCGCGGTCGAGGAGTTCGGCCGGCTCGACGTCCTGGTCACCAACGCCGGCATCCTGCGCGACAAGGTGCTGTGGAAGATGACCGACGACGACTTCGACGCCGTGGTCACCACCCACCTCAAGGGCACCTTCACCTGCGCCCGCGCCGCCGCCGTCCGGATGCGCGAGCAGGGCGGGGGCGGCACCCTGATCCTGGTCGGCTCCCCGGCCGGGCAGCGCGGCAACTTCGGGCAGACCAACTACGCCGCCGCCAAGGCCGGCATCGCCGCCATGGCCCGTACCTGGTCGATGGAGCTGGCCCGCGCGCAGATCACCGTCAACGCGATCGTGCCGGTCGCCGCGACCGCGATGACCGAGACGATCCCGGCCTTCGCCCCCTATGTCGAGGCGATGCGGGGCGGCGCGCCGCTGCCGGACTTCCTGCGCAAGGGCGAGGGATTCGGCACCCCCGAGGACTGCGCGGCCCTCGTGCCCTTCCTCGCCTCCGAGGCGGCGCGCGGCATCACCGGCCAGGCCATCGGTATCGGCGGCGACAAGGTGGCACTCTGGTCGCATCCGCAGGAGGTCCGGGCGGCGTACGCGAACGGCGGCTGGAGCCCCGAGGCGCTGGCCGACGCCTGGCACACGTCGGTGGGCGCCGAACCCCAGACGGTCGGCATCCCCGCCCCGAAGATCCCGGAGGCGTGATGGACATCGAGGACCTGGTCGCGATCGACGTCCACACCCACGCGGAGGTGTCCTCGCAAGGCCACTCCTCCCTGGACGACGACCTGCACGACGCCTCCTCCGCCTACTTCAAGGTCGAGGGCAAGCGGAAGCCGACCCTGGAGGAGACGGCCGCCTACTACCGCGAGCGGAAGATGGCCGCGGTGATCTTCACCGTGGACGCCGAGTCCGCCACCGGCACCGCGCCCGTCCCGAACGAGGAGGTCGCCGAGGCCGCGGCCGCCAACTCCGACGTCCTCATCCCCTTCGCCTCCATCGACCCCTTCCGCGGGAAGGCCGGCGTACGGCAGGCCCGGCGGCTGGTGGAGGAGTACGGGGTGAAGGGCTTCAAGTTCCACCCCAGCATCCAGGGCTTCTTCCCCAACGACCGCGCGGTGGCCTACGCGCTGTACGAGGTGATCGAGGAGACCGGCACGATCGCCCTGTTCCACACCGGCCAGACCGGCATCGGCGCGGGCGTGCCCGGCGGGGGCGGCATCCGCCTGAAGTACTCCAACCCCCTGCACGTGGACGACGTCGCCGCCGACTTCCCCCATCTGAAGATCATCCTGGCGCATCCCTCGTTCCCCTGGCAGGACGAGGCCCTGGCCGTCGCCACACACAAGCCGGGCGTGCACATCGACCTGTCCGGCTGGTCGCCGAAGTACTTCCCGCCGCAACTGGTGCAGTACGCCAACACGCTGCTGAAGGACAAGGTCCTGTTCGGCTCCGACTTCCCCGTCCTCACCCCGGACCGCTGGCTCGCCGACTTCGCGAAGCTGCCCGTCAAGGACGAGGTCAGGCCGAGGATCCTCAAGGAGAACGCCGCCCGCCTGCTCGGGCTGACCAAGCCATAAGGGGCCGTAGATGCGCAATGAGGGACTGGGGTCGTGGCCCGCACGCCGGGCCCGCAAGACCCCGCACCGTACCGCCCTGATCCACGGCGGCACCTCGCTCACGTACGCGCAGCTGTACGACCGCACCACCCGCCTCGCCCACGCCCTGCGTTCCCGGGGCGTCCGGCGCGGCGACCGCATCGCCTACCTCGGCCCCAACCACCCCTCCTACCTGGAGACCCTCTTCGCGGCCGGCACGCTCGGCGCGGTCTTCGTCCCGCTCAACACCCGCCTGGCGGGCCCGGAGATCGCCTTCCAGCTCGCCGACTCGGGCGCGAGGGCACTCGTCTACGGCCCCTCGCACGCGGGCCTGGTCGCCGGACTGCCGGGCGACACCGACGTGCGTACGTACGTCGAGGTGGGCGCCGAGTACGAGGAGGCGATCACCTCCGCGGCGACCGACCCGGTCGACGAGCCGGTCACCCCCGACGACACCTGCATCATCATGTACACCTCGGGGACGACCGGCCGCCCCAAGGGCGCGATGCTCACCCACTCCAACCTGACCTGGAACGCGATCAACGTCCTCGTCGACACCGACCTGATCGCCGACGAACGCGCCCTGGTCTCCGCGCCGTTGTTCCACACGGCCGGCCTGAACATGCTGACGCTGCCCGTGCTGCTGAAGGGCGGCACCTGCGTCCTGGTCGAAGCCTTCGACCCGAACGCCACCTTCGACCTGATCGAAGAGCACCGGATCACCTTCATGTTCGGGGTGCCGACGATGTTCGAGCAGGTCGCCCGGCACCCGCGCTGGCCGGACGCCGACCTGTCGTCGCTGAGGATCCTGACCTGCGGCGGCTCCCCGGTCCCGACCCCGCTCATCGCCGCCTACCAGGAGCGCGGGCTCACCTTCCTCCAGGGCTACGGCATGACGGAGGCGTCCCCCGGCACGCTCTTCCTGGACGCGGAACACGCGGTCGGCAAGGCCGGGTCGGCCGGAGTCCAGCACTTCTTCAGCGACGTACGCGTCGTGCGGCCGGACTTCACGCCGGTCGACGTCGGTGAGACCGGCGAGGTCGTGGTCCGTGGTCCGCATGTCATGCCCGGCTACTGGGGGCTGCCCGAGGAGACGGCCGCCTCGTTCGCGGACGGCTGGTTCCGCAGCGGGGACGCGGCCCGGGTCGACGAGGACGGGTACGTCCATATCGTCGACCGCATCAAGGACATGATCATTTCCGGCGGCGAGAACGTCTACCCGGCCGAGATCGAGGACCTGCTGCTCTCCCACCCCGACATCGTCGAGTGCGCGGTCATCGGCGTGCCGGACGACAAGTGGGGCGAGGTGCCGCGCGCGGTCGTGGTGCCCCGCGAGGGTGCCTCGGTCGACCCCGACGAGCTGCTGGCCTCGCTGGCCGGACGCCTCGCCAAGTACAAGATCCCGAAGTCGGTGGTCCTCGCGGACGAACTCCCGCGCACCGCCTCCGGGAAACTCCTCAAGTCCCGCGTGCGCAAGCGCTACGGCACCAACTCCTAGCGAAGGAAAGCCATATGAGCGTCACCGTCAACGGCATCGACGAACTGAAGAAGCTCGCGGGCAGCGACCTGGGCACCAGCGAGTGGATCGAGGTCACCCAGGAGCGCATCGACACCTTCGCCGACGCCACCGGCGACCACCAGTGGATCCACGTGGACCCCGAACGCGCCAAGGAGGGCCCCTTCGGCGCCCCGATCGCCCACGGCTACCTCACCCTCTCCCTGTTCATCCCGCTCTTCACCGAGCTGCTGGACGTCCAGGGCGTGACCACGAAGGTCAACTACGGGCTGAACAAGGTGCGTTTCCCCTCCCCGGTGAAGGTGGGCTCGCGCATCCGGCTCACCGCGCGGCTCGCCTCCGTGGAGGACGTGCCGGGCGGGGTGCAGATCGCCGTCGACGGCACGATAGAGATCGACGGCGGCGGGAAGCCCGCCGCCGTCCTGCAGAGTCTCTCCCGCTTCTACGCGTGAGCGGTCACCGCTGCACGTCGACGAAGACGGGGTTGGAGTAGAACCACGTGTCGGCCCACGGGTCACCGTTTCCGGGCTCGTGGGCGATCGGCCCGTGCGGGTCGACCGCGGCGCCGAGGTAGCCGGCGCCGTGCCGGTTGCCGTCGCTGCCGCGCAGCCGTACGTAGAACGACTCGTCCCCGGCGGTCAGCGGGATGCGCAGGGTGTACGTGCCGGTACGGCCGCTGACGTCCCTGGTCTCGACGACCTTGGTGTCCGGCGCCTGCCAGCTGTCGCGGTCGGCGACCGGGCCGCGCACCGCGCCCCGGATCACGTCGACGTGCGCCAACTGGGGCAGGATCCCCTGCGGGTTGGCCCGGGAGGCGGTCGTCACCGTCACGTACAGCGTGATCTTCTCGCCCTTGCGCACGCGGAGCCGGCCGCCCAGTGTGACCCCCCGCCCGAAGTCGCAGTCCCGCTTGAGCCGCACGTCGAGCCCGTCGAGCAGATGCCCGTGGTCCAGCCAGACGCGGCCCGCGCGCAGGCCCGCCATCACGGCGCGGTAGCCGTAGCGGGTCACGCCGACGTGGGTCCGGCTGAACTCGCCGGGCCAGAAGTCGCTGCCGGGCTGCGGGGTGTCGGTGTCGACCGGGTCGGGCAGCTTCCCGGTGTTGTCGAAGTTCTGGCCGGGCTGCCAGTCGCCGTTCTTCCAGGTGTCGAAGACGGTGCGGTGGTTGTCGGAGTTGGTGGTGATCGAGAACAGCCGGCCCTCGGCCAGCATCGAGTCCCACAGACCGCCGACCGTCGCGGTGGCCCAGTCGAAGCCGCCGTAGGTGAGGTAGGCGTCCGTCGGGTAGCCGGTGAAGGAGTTCGCGGAGGGCTTGTTCTCGTACTCGCCGCGGATCGACGTCGCGCCGCGCCAGCCGGGGATGGCCGCGCCCTGGGCGCCGGGCGCACCCTCCATGCCGATCATGATCTCGGGGGCCGCGTCGCGCCAGTTGCGCATCTCGTGCGGGGAGTCGATGCCGAGGCGCAGCGGGTGGTTGGCGAGGACGAGGACGTCGTCGACGTAACCGGTGCGGCGCTGCTCGGCCAGCCACTGGATGGCCTTGACGGCATGGGCCTCGTTGCGGGCGGTGTTGGCGTTGTCCGGCGCGCCGTCGGTGTAGCCGAGCAGCTTGCCGTCGTAGGCCAGCTCGAACTGGGTGAGCAGGTCGACCTCGTGGGGGCCGGGGGCCGCGAAGATCGTGCAGTGCTCGGCGGCCGGGATGTACCACTCCAGGCCCTGGAAGATCAGCTGGCGCGGGTTCTCGGCGCGGGCCTTGAGGATCTCCTGGTGTTCCAGCGCGGCGCCGTAGTGGGCGTGGCCGAAGTTGGAGTGCTCGTTGAACACCATCCAGTCCAGGCCGTACCTGGCGGCGGCCTGGGCCTGCTGCGAGAACGTGTACTTGGCGTCGTGGCTGTAGACGGAGTGGACGTGGTGGTCGCCCACGAGGTAGGCGAGGCGCGGATCCTCGCCGCCGAAGCCCTTCTGGTGGGCAGGGGAGGCCGAGGCGAAGGCCGGTGTCGCGGCCGAACCCAGGGCGAACGCGGCCCCGAACAGTCCGGCGCGGTGGAGGAGTCCGCGTCTCGACACGCCCTGCGCGTCGAGGGAGGCGGGGGAGACGGACGGGTCGGCCCAGGAGGGCAGCTGCTGCTCGGTCATGATCGTGAAAAGTCCTCTTCGAGGGCGTCAGTGGTTCATGAAGGAGGTGACGGGCAGCGCCCGTTCGACGATGCGCACGTCGCCGAGACGGCCGTGCAGGATCTGGTCGATCTTCCCGGCGTACTCGTAGCCGCCGAGCAGCCAGGGCAGACCGACGGAGGTGATCCCGACGGCCGGCGCCTTGGGGTTGCGGACGACCGGGCAGCCCTCGACGTACAGCGTGGTGTGCTGCCCGTCGTTGACGACCGCCAGGTGCCACCAGGTCTCCAGCGGCGTCTCCTGCCCCCAGTTGGTGGCGATGCCCTCCTGGTTGAGCGGACGCATCGCCCACTGCGGCTCCCGGTCGTTCGACAGGGACAGCGTGGCCAGCGGCTCGTCGGGGTCGTCGCCGGTCTTCCCGGCGGCGCCGCCGGTGCCGGTGCGGCTGACGACGCCGGACCAGGCGTGGTGCGAGGGGTCCCAGTCGGCGGGGAGGCGGTAGAAGGCCTCGATGGTGTAACCGGCCTCGAACGTCGCCGAGTTGAGGGGCGCGCCGTCGACCGTGCGCAGATACGCCCCCTTCAGCGGGGACTTGAAGCCCTGGAACTCCAGGCTGCCGTGGCCCGGCTGGTCGGGGTGGTGGTCCGCCGACCAGGTCAGCGCGCCGCCGCCGACCGTGACGAGCGTGAGGTCGTTGCCGCGCCCGGACAGGTCACGGACCGTACCGCTCACGCCCGTACCGTTGTCGTGTCCGTCGAAGCGCCAGTAGGCGACCGTGCCGGGGACGACCATCCGGGACGCGGGGCGCGCCGGACGCGCGGGGACCGGGGCGAAACCGGAGAAGCGCGCGGCGAAGTCGATGCCGACGGAGAACCGGTCCGCGTCCCCGCTCAGCTCGATCTCCTGCCGCTCCAGCTCGTTGAGCCCCTTCGCGGCCCGGCCCAGGATCCAGGGCGAGACCGTCTCCACGTCGATGACGTTCCGGTCCAGGTCGAAGCGGTACAGGCGGATCATCGCCGCGCCGCCGAAGTACCGGTTCTGGTAGTTGGTCAGGTGCAGGTGCACCTCGTTGCCGGCCGCGTTCTTGAGGGTCGCGCGGCCCGCGGGCCAGTAGTGGCCGTTCAGGGTCAGGAAGATCTGGTCGTGGTCCTCGATCAGCCGGTCCCACAGCTGCTGCCCGTAGGCCGACAAGGTGTCGTCCTCGACGACCAGCTCGTGCGTGGTGAGGATGACCGGCGTCTTCGGGTGCTGGGCGAGGACGTCCTTCGCCCAGGCGTACCCCTTCGCCGACAGCCGCCAGTCCAGCGCCAGCACCATCCACTCCCGTCCGCCGGCCCGGAAGAGATGGAAGGTGTTGTAGCCGTCGGGCGAGGCCCCGCCGAACGTCTTCCTGCCCTGGAACCGCTGCGGCCCGAAGACGTCCAGGTACGCCGTCGCACCGCGCTGGTCGTCCGTCGAGGACCGCACATCGTGGTTGCCGGCGAGGACGCTGTAGCCGACGCCCCGCCGGTCGAGGATCCCGAACGCCTCGCCGATCGCCGCGAATTCGTCCTTGGCGCCGTTCTGGGTGAGGTCACCGAGGTGGGACAGAAAGACGACGTTCTCGTCCCTGCCGTGTTCCAGCAGATAGCGCAGGGACGCCTCGACGGGCGCCTTGTCGATGCTCGGTCCGTCGAAGAGGTACTGGGTGTCGGGCATCACCGCGAGGGTGAAGCGGCGGCTCTCCGGATCGGGCCGCCAGCGGGAGGCCGACGCGGGCGCCGCCTCGGCGGCGGTCGGCAGCGCGACGCCGGCCGTGGCGGCGGCGCCGAGCAGCGCCGTGGCCCTGAGGAAGCCGCGCCTTCCGGCTCCGGCCTGCGCGGCCTCGCCCTGGGGGTGGTCATGCGAAGTACACACGTGTGCTCCGTGAGAGGGGTGAAGGGGAGAGGAGGCGTGGGGGGAGTCAGAGAGCGCGCAGGGTCCAGCTCCAGCGGTGGACCCCGGCGGGGACGAGGTAGGAGGGGGCGGTGTCCGGGCCGCAGGACGCCGTGCCGAGGCCCCGGTGCGCGGCGTCCAGGTGCACCACGCAGCCCTGGCGCGGCACCAGTTCGTCGTGGTGCGCGGCGGCGGTCAGGTCCTCGGCGCGGTAGCGGGTGACGGACACCTGCCGTGGCTCGTCCAGCTCGACCGCGATCCCGGTCGCGTCGGACGCCGACAGCCTGAACCGCCGTACCCCGTGCCGGCCGCCGCTCTCCTGCGGGCGCAGATACGGCGTGAACAGCTCGTCCACGGGCAGCGCGTAATGGCCGACCGGCGCGCCCGTCGAGCGGTCCGGGTACGACTCCCAGGGCCCCTGCCCGAACCACTCCAGCAGATCGAGCCCCGGCACCGTCTCGAACACCGACCCGACCCGGGCCACATCGTCGAACTCGGGAGGCAGTTCGGCCGACTCGGTCACCCGGACGCCGCCCTCGACCGGCGTGAACTCCTGCCGGTGCCGTACGACACCGGCCGTCCCGGCGTACTCGGCGAGCACGGTCACCGTCTCGCCCTCGTGGCGCACCGAGACGACCTTGCGGACCAGGGTGTCCAGACCCCAGGTCCGCCAGCGGCGGGCGATGCCGCCCAGCTCGTCGTTGTCGGTGGGCGCCCGCCACAGGGACAGCACCGGCGCGGCCGTCAGCAGCGGATGCACCAGCAGCCCGTCGTCGTCCACCCGCACCGTCCGCCCGGGCGCGGCCGGTCCCGGCTCCGTTACGGCGGCCGCCCGCAGCCGCACCTGCGGCGCGCACACCTCCGTACCGCGCGGCGCCCACGCCTCGTCCTCGGCGGTCGTCACCCGCAGCGTCAGCCACGCCTCGCCGCCGTCCTCGGGCAGCGTGAACGGCAGCGGTACGGCGGCCGTCTCGCCGGGCCGCAGATCCGGCAGCTCGGCCGGCCCGGTCAGCACGCGACCGTCGGCCAGGGACAGCTCCCACCTGGCCGCCAGCCAGTCCAGGCCGCGGAAGTGCTGATGGTTGGCGAGGACGATCCCCTCGTGTTGGTAGCACCGGATGCGGACCGGTGCCGCCAGCTCCCGGTGCTCGTACAGCACGGGCTTGGCCGTGCGGTCCGGGAAGACGACCCCGTCGGCGATGAAGGCACCGTCGTGGAGGGGCTCGCCGAAGTCGCCGCCGTACGCCCAGCGATGGCCGGGCGCGGCGACACCGTTGTCATACAGCCCGGCGCCCGCGCGCCCGGCCGGTCTTCCATCGCTCACGCGCTGCAGAATTCCGTGGTCCCAGAACTCCCAGATGAAGCCGCCCTGAAGACCCGGCGTTGACTCGATGGCCGCCCAGTGGTCGGCCAGGGTGCCGTTGCTGTTGCCCATCGCGTGCGAGTACTCGCACTGGATCAGCGGCTTGGTCTGCTCCCCGGACAGGGCGTGCGCCACACAGTCCACGATCGGCGCGTACATCGGGCACGCGATGTCGGACGCCACGTCCGGATCCGCCCAGCCGCGCTTGGCTGCCCCCTCGTACTGGAGGGGCCGGGTCGGATCGTGCCGTCGCACCCAGCCGGCCGCCGCGTCGTGGTTCGCCCCGTAGTCGGACTCGTTGCCCAGCGACCAGATGATGACCGACGGGTGGTTCTTGTCGCGCAACACCATCCGGGAGACCCGGTCCACGAACGCGTTCAGATAGCGCGGGTCGTCGGCGATCTCGTGCGCGTGGTCGTGCGACTCGATGTCGGCCTCGTCGACGACGTAGAGGCCCAGCTCGTCGGCGAGGTCGTAGAGGGCCGGGTCGTTCGGGTAGTGGGAGGTGCGGATCGCGTTGAAGCCGAACCGCTTGAGCAGGACGAGGTCCGCACGCATGTCGTCGTACGACACCGTCCGCCCGGTCAGCGGATGGAAGTCGTGCCGGTTCACGCCCCGGATGTACACGCGCTCGCCGTTGACCAGCAGATCGCGGCCGACGATCTCGACGTCGCGGAAGCCGACGCGGTGCCGCGAGATGTCGGCGACCGTTCCGTCCGGGCGGTGCAGGCGGACGGTGAGGTCGTACAGCTCGGGGGTCTCGGCGTTCCAGGTGCGCACGTCGGGGATCGTGGCGTGGACACGGGCCTCGCCGAGGAAATCGGAGACGCGGTCGTCCTCGGCGTTGACGCGGTCGAACTCCGTGTCCTGGGCGAGGAGCCGGCCGTCCAGATCGCCGCTGACGTACCACCCCTCGGGCAGCGCGCCGCGGGTGTCCCGCACCCGGCAGTCGACGCGCAGATCACCGTCGTACGCGGCCCGCACGGTCACGTCGGCGAGGTACAGGGGATCGGTGGCGTACAGCAGCACGGACCGGGTGATCCCGCCGTGCCACCACTGGTCCTGGTCCTCGATGTGCGAGGCGTCCGACCACTTCACGACGGTGAGTCGTACGACGGACCGCTCGCCGGGGCGCACGACATCCGTGAGGTCGAACTCGGCGGCCAGGTGGGAGTCCTTGGAGATCCCGACGGGCCGTCCGTCCACGTGCACGAGGAGCACGCTCTCGGCGGCCCCGACCTGAAGCACGATCCGGCGTCCGGCCCAGTCGTCGGGGACGTCCATCTCGCGCTCGTAGACGCCCGTAGGATTGGCCGCGGGCGACTGTGGCGGGAATTCTGTATACGGCATACGGACGTTCGTGTACTGCGGAAGGTCGTCGGCACCGGCGGACTGCATGGTCCAGACGCCCGGGACGTACGACGACGACCAGGCACCGCCGACCGGCGCGTCCGGAGCGGGCAGCAGCTGGAATCGCCAGTCGCCGTCCAGGGGGAGTGCTCCGGAGCGCCGGTCGACGGCGTTCATGGGCAGCCGCCCCCAGGAGGTCACCTCGGGTGCCTCCCAGGGGCGCAGCGCGGACAGCGGGTCCGTCACTTGACGGCTCCCTTGCCCAGGTCGCCGATGATCTGCTTGGCGCCGATCGCGAAGACGATCAGCAGGGGGACGAGGGCGAGGAGTGCGCCGGTCATGACCATTCCGTAGTCCGTGGTGCCGTGGACGCCGTTGAGCTGGGACAGTGCCACCTGGAGGGTGACGTTGTCCGGGTTGGTGAGGGCGACCAGGGGCCAGGCGTAGTCGTTCCAGGTGCCCATGAAGGTGAAGATGCCGAGGAAGGCCAGCCCCGGCCGGACCACCGGAAGGGCCACGTGCCAGTACTGGCGCAGGAAGTTCGCCCCGTCGATGCGCGAGGCGTCGAGGAGTTCGTCGTGGATCGCGCTCCGCATGTACTGGCGCATCCAGAAGATGCCGAAGGCGTTGGCCGCCGCCGGCACGATCAGCGCCGTCATCGAGCCGATCCAGCCGATCTTCGCCATCATCACGAACTGCGGGATGATCGCCAGCTGCGTCGGCACCATGAAGATCAGCATGAGCAGCCCGAACAGCAGCCTGCGGCCCGGGAACTCGAACTTGGCGAAGACGAACGCGGCCAGCGAGTCGAACAGCAGGACCAGGAAGGTCACCGACGACGCCACCAGCAGTGAGTTCAGCATCGAGCCGAAGAAGTCGACGTTGTCGAAGAGACTGCGGACGTTCTGCAGGAAGTGCGAGCCCGGCAGCAGCTTCGGCGGGTAGGAGAAGATCTCGGTCGCCGTGTGCGTCGACATGATGACGGCCCAGTAGAACGGGAAGGCCGACAGCAGCAGTCCGATGACGAGTACGGCGTGCAGCGCTATCCCTCTGCTGCGGGTTCCCTTGATGGATGCCATGGTGACCGGCCTGCCTATTCTTCGCCCCGGCGCTGCACCAGGCGCCAGTTGATGATCGAGAAGAGGACGACGACGAGGAAGATCCCCCACGCCACGGCGGCGCCGTAGCCGAAGTCGTTGTTGTCGAAGGTCTGCTGGAAGAAGTAGAGGACCATGGTCCGGCCCGCGTGGCCCGGGCCGCCCGAGAACGTCGAGTCGTTCGAGGTGTTCTGCAGCAGCACCTGTGCCTCGGTGAAGCTCTGCAGGCCGGTGACCGTCGACACGACGAGCACGAAGAGCAGGGTCGGCCGCAGCTGGGGCAGTGTGATCCGGAAGAACGTCTCCACGGGACCCGCGCCGTCCACCCGCGCCGCCTCGTACAGCTCGCTCGGGATGGTCTGCAGGCCGGCGAGGAAGATGATCGCGTTGTAGCCGGTCCACTGCCAGGTCATCAGTGTCGCGATGGCGACCTTGATGCCCCAGGGGGTGTTCAGCCACGCCACCTGGTCCAGGCCCACCGCCTGCAACAGGGCGTTCATCAGGCCGAAGTTGGTGGAGAAGACCGAGCCGAAGACGATCGCGACGGCGACGACGGAGGTCACGTTCGGCAGGAAGTAGGCGAAGCGGTAGACGTTCTTGAAGCGGACCGCCGAGTTGAGCATCACGGCCGTGACCATCGCCAGGAAGATCATGGGGAAGGTGGCCAGCGCCCAGATGATGACCGTGTTCCCGATCGAGCTCCAGAAGTCGCTGTCGCTCAGCAGGTACCGGTACTGCGACAGACCCGCCCACTCCATCGAGCCGAGGCCGTCCCAGCGGTGGAAGGACAGGTAGAGCGAGAAGCCGACGGGGATCAGGCCGAAGGCGAGGAACAGCAGATAGAAGGGGGAGATCGCGGCGTACAGGTGCCAGTACTTGCGGAAGCCCGTGCGGGGTCCGGCAGTCGGGGTCTGTTCCGCGACGACGGGAGGCTTCTCCAGAGCGGTGGCCATCAGTAGCTCACCCCCAGGTGCTTCGCGATGCGCCGGCACTTGCTCATGGCGTCACTCCAGGCCTTGTCCGGGTCCTTGCCGAGGACGCCGACGTTCTTGATCTCGTCCTTGATGGGCTGCCCGAGCGCCACGTCGTACGGGCTGTTGTAGGCGACCGCGATCTTCTGCGCGGCCGGCCCGAAGACGTCCGTCGTCACCTGGCCGCCGAAGAAGGGGTCGGGCTCGCGCAGTTGCCTCAGGCCGTAGGAGGCGGGCGTGGAGGGGAACAGACCCGCGTCGACGTAACCCGAGGCCTGGTTGGCCGCATTGAGCATCCACGCGATGATCTCGAAGGCCCGCTCGGGCTCCCGGCACTCCTTGGTGATCGACAGGAACGAGCCGCCGTTGTTGGAGGGCCGCACCGGCATGTCGGCGATCCGCCACTTGCCCTTGGTCTTCGGGTTGCCGTTCTTGATGTCGTACGTCGCCCAGGAAGCACCGAGCTGACTGGGCAGCTTGCCGTCGTCCACCGCGGAGATCTGGTCCGGGGTGCCGGTGACGAGGTTCGAGACGATGCCGCGCCGCTTGGCCTCCACGGCCAGCGACCAGGCGCGCCGGACATGTGCCTGGTCGCCGATGAAGTGCCGGTCCTTGTCGACGTACCGCTTGCTGCCCTGCTGCACCGCGTTCTCGAAGACGGCGTTGACGTCGGTGAGCAGGTACGTGTCCGGGATCCGCTTCCTGAGCTGCTCGCCCGCCGCGAAGTACTTCTCCCAGGTGTTCAACTCCTCGGAGACGTCAGCGGGTTCGTACGGCAGCCCCGCCTTCCGGAACACCTGGTACTGATAGAAGTGCGCGACCGGTCCGCAGTCGATCGGGAAGCCGACCATCGAGCCGTCGTCGGCGATGCCCTGCTCCCACTTCCACGCCAGGTACTGGCTCTGGTACTTCTCCGCCCCCAGCGTGCGCAGGTCCACGAACTGGTCCGCGTTGGGCAGATAGGAGGCCATGTCCTCGCCCTTGAGGCCCGCGATGTCGGGGACATGGGCGTTGCCGGTCATCGTGGTGATCAGTTTTGACCGGTAGTAGCCGCCGATCTTGATGGCCTGCAGGTTCACCGTGGAGTCGTAACGGGCCCTGGCCTTCTTCAGGACCGTGTCGCCGAGGCCGCCGTCCCAATACCACAGGACCATGTTCCGGCCGGTGGAGCCGGTCGGAACGGCACAGCCGGACGCCAGGCCGCCGAGCGCCGTGGCGGCCCCGGTGGCCAGGCCCGCGCGCAGCAGGCCTCTTCGTGAGAGCCGCACAGCTCCCACCGCCTTTCGGATCTGTTCGGGACTTCGCATGGGTGCGGGAGTGGGGGTCAGTACTGCCGTGCGGGGGGAGTGACGGGGGCGTACCGCACGGGCGGGCCCGGATCCGCCGGGAGGCGGTCCGCCAGGAACCCGTACGCGCGCCCGAGGTCCGGGTCGGTCAGTGAGCGCCACCAGCGGTCGACGCCGTACCAGCCGGGTGCCGCCAGTGCCCCGCCGTGCCGCTGGACGGAGAGGCCGGCGGCCAGGACGGCGAACCGCAGCCGTTCCTCCAGGGGCCAGCCCGCGAGCGTGGCGGCGACGAAGCTCGCCGCGAACACGTCGCCGGCGCCCGTCGCGTCCAGGACATCGATGTCGAGGGCCGGGACGTCCGCGTACTCGCCGGTGGTCTGGTCGACGGCGATCGCCCCGTCGCCGCCGCGCGTCACGACCGCCACCGGGACCAGCTCGGCGAGCGTGCCGAGGGCGGCGACGGCGCTGTCGGTGCGGGTGTAGGCCATCGCCTCGGCCTCGTTGGGGAGGAAGGCGTGGCACAGGGAGAGCTGGTCGAGGAGGTCACGGGACCACTGCTGGGTGGGGTCCCAGCCGACGTCGGCGTAGATGTGGGTGCCGTTGGCGGCGGCCTTGGCGAGCCAGGCGCGGGGCTCCGCCTCGATGTGGACGAGGGCGGTGCGCGCCTCGGGCGGGTCGCCCATCAGCGCGTCCTGCGAGTACGGCGGCTCGCTGCCGTGGGTGACCAGGGCCCGGTCGGAGCCGTGAGCGAGGGAGACGGTGACCGGGGTGGGCCAGCCGTCCGCCCGGCGGGAGAGGGTGAGGTCGACGCCCTCCTGGCCGGCGAGGATCTCCTGGCAGTAGGCGCCGTAGAAGTCGTCGCCGAAGACGGTGGCGAGCGAGGTGCGCAGGCCGAACCGGGCGGCGGCCACCGCGAGGTTGGCTATGCCGCCGGGGCCGCAGCCCATGCCCGCCGTCCAGATCTCCTCGCCCGGCGTCGGCGGTCTGCCCAGACCCGTGAGGACGAGGTCGTAGAAGAGCAGCCCGGTCAGGAGCACATCGGGCCGGTCGTCGTCCACGGAGGCGTCCTCTCGTCGGAGTCGTTCAGAACCGCTCGTCAGAACCGCTCGTCAGAACTGTTCAAATTCGGTGCACGGAATCGTGCGCCGCTCCGAGAGATTGGTCAATACCCGAGCAGAAGTGAGCATGGATTTGATTGAAGATGACGAGTAGTGTTCATGCCGTGCTGGCAGAACGACGACATCAACTCATCCTGCGGGCCCTGCGCTCCGGTGGCCCCGCGGCCGTGACCGATCTCTCCGAACAGCTGGGCGTGAGCCCCGCCACCATCAGGCGTGACCTGGTGAAACTGGAGGAGGACGGCCTGCTCACCCGGGTCCATGGCGGCGCGGTCGTGGAGGAGGGCGACCAGCCCTTCGCCGAGGTCGCCGAGATGCGGGTGGCCGAGAAGGACGCCATAGCGGCGCGCGCGGCGGCGATGGTCGAGGACGGTCAGTCGGTGCTGCTCGACATCGGCACCACCGCCTACCGGCTCGCCCGCCAGCTGCACGGCCGCCGGCTCACCGTGATCACCAGCAACCTGGTGGTCTACGAGGAGCTGGCCGACGACGAGGGCATCGAACTGGTGCTGCTCGGCGGCATGGTCCGCCGCGAGTACCGCTCCCTGGTCGGCTTCCTCACCGAGGACAACCTGCGCCAGCTGCACGCCGACTGGCTCTTCCTCGGCACCAGTGGGGTGCGCCCGGGCGGGCAGGTGATGGACACGACGGTCGTCGAGGTGCCGGTCAAGCGCGCGATGATCAAGGCCGGCGACCGGGTCGTGCTGCTCGCCGACGCGGCGAAGTTCCCGGGTACGGGGATGGCGAAGGTCTGCGGCCCGGAGGACCTGGACGTGGTGGTGACGAACGGGCCGGTCGACCCGGCGACCCGCTCCGCACTGGAGGAGGCGGGCGTCGAGGTGGTCCTGGCCGGAAGGGTGCAGACGTGAAGCTGACGATTCTGGGCGGCGGCGGATTCCGGGTGCCGCTCGTGTACGGGGCGCTGCTGACGGACCGCGCCGAGGGGCGGGTCACCGAGGTCGTGCTGCACGACCTGGACGACAGTCGACTGTATGCGGTCGCCCGTGTACTGGATGAACAGGCGTCGACCGTCGACGACGCCCCTCGCGTGACCGCCACGACCGATCTCGACGAGGCCCTGCGCGGCGCCGACTTCGTCTTCTCCGCGATCCGCGTCGGCGGCCTGGAGGGCAGGGCGAACGACGAGCGGGTGGCCCTGGCCGAGGGCGTCCTCGGGCAGGAGACGGTCGGCGCGGGCGGGATCGCATACGGTCTGCGGACCGTCCCGGTCGCCGTCGACATCGCCCGGCGGGTGGCCCGCCTGGCGCCCGACGCCTGGGTCATCAACTTCACCAACCCGGCCGGACTGGTCACCGAGGCCATGTCCCGACACCTCGGCGACCGGGTCATCGGCATCTGCGACTCGCCGGTCGGCCTCGGCCGCCGTATCGCCCGGGTCCTCGGCGCCAACCCGAACGAGGCATGGATCGACTACGTCGGCCTCAACCACCTCGGCTGGGTGCGCGGCCTGCGCGTCGCGGGCCGCGACGAACTCCCGCGTCTGCTCGCCGACCCGGGCCTGCTCGGCTCCTTCGAGGAGGGCAAGCTCTTCGGCGTCGACTGGCTGCAGTCCCTCGGCGCGATCCCCAACGAGTACCTGCACTACTACTACTTCAACCGCGAGGCCGTACGCGCCTACCAGCAGGCCGAGAAGACCCGCGGTGCCTTCCTGCGCGACCAGCAGGCGCACTTCTACGAGGAGGTCAGGCGGTCGGACGCCTCCGCCCTCGACGCCTGGGACCGCACCCGCGCCGAACGCGAGGCGACCTACATGGCCGAGAACCGGGAGACGGCCGGCGCCGGAGAACGCGACGCCGACGACCTCTCCGGCGGCTACGAGAAGGTGGCCCTCGCGCTGATGCGGGCCATCGCCCGGGACGAGCGCACGACCCTGATCCTCAACGTGCGCAACCGGTCCACCCTGTCGGTCCTCGACGCGGACGCCGTCATCGAGGTGCCGTGCCTGGTCGACGCCAACGGCGCCCACCCGGTCGCCGTCGATCCGCTGCCCGGCCACGCCACCGGCCTGGTGTGCGCGGTCAAGGCGGTCGAGCGCGAGGTGCTCGCCGCCGCCGAGTCCGCCTCGCGCACGACGGCCGTGAAGGCCTTCGCGCTGCACCCGCTGGTCGACTCGGTGAACGTGGCCCGCAGGCTCGTCGAGGGCTACACCGAGGTCCATCCCGGCCTGGCGTATCTTAAGTAAGCGCTTTCCCTCCCCGCTTCCTGGAGACTTCCATGCACGACGAACGCCGTCGGATCGAGGAGCGCGTAGAGCGCCTCCACAACCAGCGGATCAAGCCCGCGATCTACGCGGCCACCGTCCCCTTCGAGGTGGAGTCCTGGCAGGCCCCGGGGGAGCCGGTCTCCTTCGAGGAGGCCGCGGCCGCCCCGTACGAGCCCTTCGCGATGGGCACCCCGTGGGGACCGCCCTGGGGCACGACCTGGTTCCGGATGCGCGGCCGGGTGCCCGACGGGTTCGCGGGCCGGCGCGTCGAGGCCGTCATCGACCTCGGCTTCGTGGGCGACTGGCCCGGCAACCAGGCCGAGGCGCTGGTGCACCTGACGAACGGGACGCCGCTGAAGGCGGTCAACCCGCTCAACCAGTACGTGCCCATCGCCAACCCGGCGGCGGGCGGTGAGTCGGTGGACTACCTGGTCGAGGCGGCTTCCAACCCGGACATCCTCGCCAACGACTTCGCGGGCCCGACCCCGCTCGGCGATGTACTGACGGCGGGCGACCGTCCGCTGTACACGTTCCGGCGCGCCGACATCGCCGTCCTCGACGAGGAGGTCTGGCACCTCGACCTCGACGTCCAGGTGCTGCGCGAACTGATGCTGGAGCTGGGCGAGCACGACCCGCGCCGGCACGAGATCATGCACGCCCTCGACCGGGCCATGGACCTGCTCGACCTGGACGACATCTCCGGCTCGGCGGCCGCCGTGCGCGAGGCGCTGAAGCCGGCCCTGGCCAAGCCCGCGAACGCGAGCGCGCACCGCCTCTCCGGTGTCGGCCACGCCCACATCGACTCGGCCTGGCTGTGGCCGATCCGCGAGACCAAGCGCAAGACGTCCCGCACCTTCTCCAACGTGACCTCCCTGGCCGACGAGTACGAGGAGTTCGTCTTCGCCTGCTCCCAGGCCCAGCAGTACGAGTGGGTGCGCGACAACTACCCGCATGTGTGGGCCCGGATCCAGGAGTCCGTGAAGAAGGGCCAGTGGGCGCCGGTCGGCGGCATGTGGGTGGAGGCCGACGGCAACCTGCCCGGCGGCGAGGCCATCGCCCGCCAGCTCATCCACGGCAAGCGGTTCTTCATCGAGCACTTCGGCATCGAGACCAAGGGCGTCTGGCTGCCCGACTCCTTCGGCTACACCGCCGCCTACCCGCAGCTCGCCAAGCTCGCCGGCAACGACTGGTTCCTCACCCAGAAGATCTCCTGGAACCAGACCAACAAGTTCCCCCACCACACCTTCTGGTGGGAGGGCATCGACGGCACCCGCATCTTCACCCACTTCCCGCCCATCGACACCTACAACGCCCGCTTCAGCGGCGAGGAGATGTCCCGCGCGGTCCGCAACTACAGCGAGAAGGGCGGCGCCACGCGCTCGCTGGCGCCCTTCGGCTGGGGCGACGGCGGTGGCGGCCCCACCCGCGAGATCATGGAACGGGCCCGGCGGCTGAAGGACCTGGAGGGCTCCCCGAAGGTCGAGATCGAGCACCCCGACGCGTTCTTCGCGAAGGCCCGCGCCGAGTACCCCGACGCCCCGGTCTGGGTCGGCGAGCTGTACCTGGAGCTGCACCGCGCCACCTACACCTCCCAGGCCCGCACCAAGCAGGGCAACCGGCGCAGCGAACACCGGCTGCGCGAGGCCGAGTTGTGGGCGACGACGGCCGCGCTGCACGCGCCGGGCTACACCTACCCGTACGAGAAGCTCGACCGCCTCTGGAAGACGGTCCTGCTGCACCAGTTCCACGACATCCTGCCCGGCTCGTCCATCGCCTGGGTGCACCGCGAGGCGGAGGCCGAATACGCCCGTGTGGCAGGGGAGTTGGAGGAGCTGACCGCCGAGGCGGTGGCCGCGCTCGGCGCCGGCGGGACGCGCGCCTTCAACACCAGCCCGTACGACCGCGCCGAGGTCGTCCGCACCTCCGAGGGCGCACCGGCGTACGTGCGGGTGCCCGCCAACGGCAGCGCGCCCCTCGGGGACGCGGAGCCCGCGCAGCCGGTGACGGTCGGCGGCCGCGTCCTCGACAACGGTCTGGTCCGGGTACAGGTGGCGGAAGACGGAACACTGTCTTCTGTATACGATCTACGGGCGCATCGCGAAGTCCTCGCCGAGCCGGGCAACCTCCTCCGCCTCCACACCGACCTCCCCAACTACTGGGACGCCTGGGACATCGACAAGCACTACCAGAACCGGTACACGGACCTCCTGGACGCCGACTCCGTCACCGTCGTCGAGGAGTCCCCGCTCGTCGGCGCGATCCGCGTCACGCGCTCCTTCGGCAAGGGTTCGACCATCACCCAGACGATCACCGTCCGCGCGGGCAGCCCCCGTATCGACATCGAGACGGACATCGACTGGCACGAGGCCGAGAAGATCCTCAAGGCCGCCTTCCCCGTGGACATCCGCGCCCCGCACTCCTCGGCCGAGATCCAGTTCGGCCACGTCCAGCGCCCCACCCACACCAACACCAGCTGGGAGGCGGCCCGTTTCGAGGTCTCCGGCCACCGCTGGGTGCACATCGCCGAGCCCGGCTACGGCGTCGCGGTCCTCAACGACTCGACGTACGGCCACGACGTCTCCCGCACGGTCCGCGAGGACGGCGGTACGACGACCACGGTCCGCCTGAGCCTGGTGCGCGCCCCCCGCGTCCCGGACCCGGGCGCCGACCAGGGCCGGCACCGCTTCACCTACTCCCTGCTGCCCGGCGCGGACATCGCGGACGCGGTCGCCGAGGGCTACGCGCTGAACCTCCCGCTGCGGGTGGCCGAGGCGGCGGGCGCACCGGAGCCGGTGGTCTCGGTGGACGGCGAGGGCGTGACGGTCGAGGCGGTCAAGCTCGCCGACGACCGCTCCGGTGACGTCGTCGTACGGCTCTACGAGTCCCGGGGCGGCCGGGCGAGCGGTGTGCTGCGCACCGGATTCCCGCTCGCCGGCGCCCAGGTCACCGACCTGCTGGAGCGGCCGCTGGAGGACGCGGCCGTGGCGGCCGACGGTGGCGTCGCCGTCGCGCTGCGGCCCTTCCAGATCCTGACCCTGCGGCTGCGGCGTGCCGAGGTGAGCTGACCCATGGCCGTACAACCCTGGTTCACCGACGCCAAGTTGGGGATCTTCGTCCACTGGGGCATCTACGCCGTCGACGGCGTCCAGGAGTCCTGGTCGTTCTACGACGACATCGTGCCGTACGACC
Organism: Streptomyces diastatochromogenes; assembly: GCF_002242805.1. GTDB lineage: Bacteria > Actinomycetota > Actinomycetes > Streptomycetales > Streptomycetaceae > Streptomyces > Streptomyces diastatochromogenes. The sequence continues at coordinate 239,217 of NZ_MCGQ01000038.1, forward strand.
GCTACATGTCCCAGCGCGGCCGGTTCACGGCCGCGCGCTACCACCCGCGCGACTGGGCGGCCCTGTTCGCCCGCGCGGGCGCCCGGTACGCCGTGCTGACCAGCCGGCACCACGACGGCGTCGCCCTGTGGGACACGGAGTACGGCGACCTCAACTTGGGCCGCGACTTCGTCGGGCCGTACGCCGAGGCCCTGCGCGAACAGGGCCTCAAGGTCGGCCTCTACTACTCCCACTCCGACTGGAGCCACCCCGACTACGCCTCCACGCGCAGGCCGGGCCGCCCGCCGGAGCAGGAGGACAACCGGTACTCCGAGGTCGCGGCCGAGTTCGAGGACCTGGACGCCTGGGAGCGGTTCATCGCCTACCGGGACGGCCAGATCCGGGAGCTGGCCTCCCGCTACCGGCCCGACCTGATGTGGTTCGACGGCGAGTGGGACCGCAGCGAGGAGCAGTGGCGCATCCCCGAACTCGCCGCGCTGATCCGCTCGTACACGCCGGACGTCGTCTTCAACGCCCGCATGCTGAGCGAGGGCGACTACGCCACGCCCGAGCAGGGTGCCCCGGTGGTTCCGCCGGAGGGGCCCTGGGAGCTGTGCCTGACGGTCAACGACTCCTGGGGTTTCCAGCACCACGACCACAACCACAAGTCGGTCGACCAGCTGATCCGGTACTTCACGGAGACCATCGGCGGCGGAGGCAACCTGCTCCTCGACGTCGGCCCGCGGGAGGACGGGACGATCCCGGCCGAGCAGGCCGAACGCCTCGAAGGGCTCGGCGACTGGATCCGCAGGCACGCGGAGGCCGTGTACGGGACCGTGCGGGGGCTGCCCGCCGGGCACCACTACGGCCCGAGCACCCTGTCGGCGGACCGCCGCACCCTGTACCTGGTCCTGTTCGACGCCCCGCGCGCCGAGATCAACGTACGCGGGCTGCTCGGCAAGGTGCGCCGGGTCAGTGTGCTCGGCACCGGCCGGGAGCTGGCCCACCGGGTCACCGGCGGTCTGCACGAGACGCCCGGGGTGCTGTGGATCGAGCCGCCCGCCGGGGCCGACCTCGACCCGCACGCCACGGTGCTCGCGGTGGAACTGGACGGTGAGCTGGAGCTCTACCGGGGGGCGGGCCGCTTCTGACGGCGGTGCACCTGCTTGCGCCCCGGGAGATGTGCATCGGGTCGGCCGGTCGCTCCCCGTGACCGCGACCGACCGACCCGATCCCCCGTACCCCCGTTGGTGCTTCCCCCGTCGGTGCTTCCCCCGTTGTTCCCCCGTGTTCCCCGTTCCTGATAGTGAGAGCGGCCGGGCCGCCCCCTGATACACCCCGGGCGGAAAAAAATCCCCCCGGCCCGGGAGCCGGGGGGATTCCGGTCGTACCGGGGCCGTGCTCAGCCGGTGAACCCGGCCGTGATCGAGGTGAACTGCCAGGTGTTCTGGCTGATGCCGGAGCAGTTGCTCACCACGCCACCGCCGGGGCAGGGGCGGTCGCGGTTGACGGCCCAGTAGGCGAGCCGGGCGATGTGGTGCGAGTTCGCCCAGTCGCGGATCTGGGTCCAGATCGCCGGCGTGGTGTTCTCCTGCTGGTCGGACAGGCCGTTCATGCCGGAGATGCCGATGTGGGAGTAGGCGGTCGCGTCGTCCCAGCCGAAGGTCGACTTGAGCTTGGCCTTCAGGCCCTCGGCCGCGTTGACGGTGTTGCCGTACATGTCGGAGCCGCCGCCGAAGTCGAACGGCATGATGGTGAAGACGTCGATGTTGGCGCCGAGCGACTGTGCCTGCTCGATGAGCCGGTTGCCGTAGTAGGTCGGGCCGGTGGTCGAGGTGCCGAAGGTGACGATGGTCTTCAGGCCGGGGTTGTTGGCCTTGACCGTCTTCAGGGCGGTGAGGATCTTCGCCTGGACGGCCTCGTTCTCGAACTCGTCCGTGTTCTCGATGTCCATGTCGATCGCCTTGAGCGAGTAGGCGTCGATCACCTTCTGCAGGGCCCCGGCCAGCGCGCTCGACGAGGAGCAGTTGGCGCCCAGCTTGCTGCCCTGCCAGCCGCCGAACGACGGGACGATGTCACCGCCCGCCGAGCGGATCTGGTTGATGGCGGTCTGGTCGACACCGCCGGTCAGCGCCCGGCTGCCGTCCCAGGCGGGGGTGCAGCCGCCCGAGTCCAGCACGAACGCCATCGTGAACCACTTGATGCCGGTCGCGCTCATCACCGTGCTCGGGCTCGGCGGATCGCCCCAGCCCTCGTACAGGTACGGCGCCGCCTGCTTGAATCCGGTGCCGCCGCCGCTGCCCGCGTCCGTGGTGACGGAGACGGAGTTGGAGGCCGCCGACACGTTCCCGGCCGCGTCCCGTGCCTTCACGCTGAAGGTGTACGACGTGCTCGGCGACAGCCCGCTGACCGTGGCGGACGTACCGGAGACGCTGAGGACCTGGCTCGATCCGCTGTAGATGTCGTACGCCGTCACGCCCACGTTGTCCGAGGAGGCGTTCCACCGGAGCGACACGCTCGACGAGGTCTTGCCGGTCGAGGTGAGCCCGCTGGGCGCGGTCGGCGCCTGGGTGTCCCCGCCGCCTCCGCCGCCGCCCGGGCCGTCCAGGCTGATGTCGTCGGCGTAGTACGTGCCCTGCGCGTACCAGCCGTGCACATAGATGGTGGCGCTGGTCTGCGAGGCGCCGGTGGTGAAGGAGACGCTGAGCTGGCTGTACGCGGACGGGGACGTCGTCCAGGTGGAGGCGCCGCCGTTGACGCCGAGGTAGACGTACGAGCCGCGGACCCAGCCGCTGAGGGAGTACGTCGTGTTCGGCTGGACCGCGACCGTCTGGCTGCACTGCGCGTTGTCGCTCGACGTCACCGCGCCCTGCAGGGCCTTGGATCCGCCGTGCACGGGGGAGGAGACGACCGAACCGAGGTTGCCGGTGCAGGTCCAGGGGGAGAGGCTGCCCGACTCGAAGCCGGGGTTGGTGAGGATGTTCGCGGCTTGAGCGGTGCCGGGGAGGGCGATGGCTCCGCCGAGCGCGAGGGCGGCGGTGCCGAGGAGGGCGAGAAACCGGCGTCTGGGACGCCCGAGTATGTGGCGCACGCGATCTCCCTGTGGGGAATGGGGTGTTCGGGAGTGCAGGGGAGTGCGAAGGTGCGCCAACCAAGTTGGTATGGACCAATCCGGGTGTCAAGAGGATGAGCCCGAATTGGTCCAGACCGGTGTGGGGGTTGTGGCTATGCGGGGGCGGTGGCGGGGGTGCCGGCCCCCGTGGTGACGTCGTGAGCGGGCGCCGGCACGGCCGGCAGCAGAACGTCCGGCTCCTCGACCCGCTGCTGGGGCAGGGTCACCGGCCGCAACGGCCGCGGCCCCGACACCACCGTGTAGTCCTGTCCGAGGAACGGCGGCTCCACCGCACCCGGGTCTTCGCCGAGGGCCAACTGCACCGCGGCCCAGGGCGCGTTCACCCCACAGAGCGACAGCTGGTGCAGCCCGCCCGCGGGCCGCGTGTTGACGTCCAGCAGCACCGGGCGGTCGCCCAGCATCCGGAACTGGATGTTGGACAGGTAGTGCAGCCCGAAGCCCTCCGCGATCAGCCGGGCCGGCTCCAGCCACTGCTCGTGCAGCGTGAAGCCCCGGCGGCGGCCGTTCTTGGTACGGCCCACGGACAGCCGGAGGCGGTTGTCCGGCCCGGTCAGGCAGTCGACGGACACCTCCGGCTGCTCCAGGCGCGGCATCACCAGCCAGTCCACCGTCTCCTCGGCCCGCTCCAGCGCCTCGACGACCAGATCCAGCTGGACGTACGGGCCCGGGAAGCCGTTGAGGTGCATGAGTGAGAAGGGGGCGCGCGTGATCATACGGAAGCCGACCCCGCCCGCGCCGGCGGCCGGCTTGAAGCACGCCCGGTGCCCGGCCGCCTCCAACTCCTCGACAGCAGCGACGAGTTCGTCGGCCGTACGCACCCGCCACCACGGCGGCACCGGCACGCCGACCGAGCGGACCGCCTCGTACGCGGTCGCCTTGTCCTCGAACACGGCCACCGCCTCGGGGGTCGGCGCCAGCAGCGCCGTACCCACCGCCGCGAACTCGGCCCGGTGCGCCACGATCGCCGTCTGGTGCAGCCGCGGCACGAACACGTCGATGCCGCGCCGTGCGCACTGGTCGAGGGCGTACTCGACGTACGCGGCCGGGGACAGGCCCTCCGGCTCCAGGTCGGCGGTGTCGGCGGCGGCCAGCACGGGGGAGTCGGCATCCCCGTGCGTGGCATGGATCTCGACCGCCCGGTCGCTGGGATTTCTCCGCAGCTGATCCATGAAGAACACGTTCTCCGCGTACGTGCGGTTGAGCCAGACGCGTACGCGAGAGAGCATGCAGGCCGCCTTTCAGGGTTTTCGGGCAGGGCTCAGCGGCCCGTGCCCGGGCAGGAGGAAGGAAGGGACACCAAACAACCCTGTGCGAAGGGGAATTAAGGGTGTTGGCGTTGGGGCGATCATACGGCTTTCAAGAGCCCGCGCGTGCAACGCGCATGTTACGGATTTCCCGGGGTTGTCCAGGGCCGTCCGGAGCCGGCCAGGGGCGCCCGGCCGGCGCGGGTTCCCCTTGTCCCCGGGCCGGTGCATGTGTTGTCGTGGTGCGGACAGGATGATCGGAAGGGGTACGGGGTGGAGTCGACGGCCGGGGCCGGACAGCTACTGGCCATCAGTGACCTGCACATCTCCTATCCGGAGAACCGCGCGCTCGTCGAGCGCATGCGGCCCGGGACGGACGACGACTGGCTGATCGTCGCCGGGGACATCGCGGAGACCGTGGAGGACATCCGCTGGACCCTCGCCACCCTCGCGGACCGCTTCAGCAAGGTCCTGTGGGCGCCCGGCAACCACGACCTGTGGACCCATCCGAGGGACACCGTCACCCTGCGCGGCGTCGCCCGTTACGAGCACCTCGTCGCCCTGTGCCGGGAACTGGGCGTGACCACGCCCGAGGACCCGTACCCGGTCTGGCGCGGCCCGGGCGGACCGGTCGTCGTCGCCCCGCTGTTCCTGCTGTACGACTACTCCTTCCTGCCTGACGGCTGCGCCACCAAGGCGGAGGGCCTGGCCTACGCGGAGAGCACCGGCATCGTCTGCAACGACGAGTACCTGCTCCACCCGGACCCCTACCCGACCCGCGAGGACTGGTGCCGGGCCCGCGTCGCCGAGACCGAGCGCAGACTCGCCGAGCTGCCGGCGGACCTGCCCACCGTCCTCGCGAACCACTATCCGCTCGACCGGCACCCGATGGACGTGCTCTGGCACCCGGAGTTCGCCATGTGGTGCGGCACCGCCCTCACCGCCGACTGGCACCGCCGGTTCCGGGTCGAGACGATGGTCTACGGACATCTGCACATCCCGCGGACGACCTGGCACGAGGGCGTCCGCTTCGAAGAGGTGTCCGTCGGATACCCACGTGAATGGCGCAAGCGCTCGGTACCCCCGGGGAAGCCGCGCCGCATTCTGCCGATGGAGGTCGGACCCGGTGATCGAGGAGCTGCTCCCGGAGTCGGTGGTGGCCGTGGAAGCGTTCGGTGACCACGCGGACCAGGAGACCTCGCTGTACCCGGAGGAGCAGCAGCTCGTCGCACGGGCGGTGGCCAAGCGCCGCCGGGAGTTCGCGGCCGTACGGGTCTGCGCCCGGCGCGCCATGGAGAAGCTCGGGGTGCCGCCGCAGCCCGTGCTGACCGGCGAGCGCGGTGCGCCCCGCTGGCCGGCCGGGCTCGTCGGCAGCATGACCCACTGCGACGGATACCGCGCCGCCGCACTGGTCCGCGCCGCGGATCTGGCCTCCCTCGGGATCGACGCCGAGGTGCACGGACCGCTGCCGGAGGGTGTGTTCGAGAGCATCGCCCTGCCCACCGAGCAGGACCGCCACCGCCGGCTGTGCGCCACCCGGCCCGGCGTGCACTGGGGCCGGGTGCTGTTCAGCGCCAAGGAGTCCGTCTACAAGGCGTGGTTTCCCCTCGCCCGCGCCTGGCTGGACTTCTCCGAGGCCGACATCGAGCTGATCACCGAACCGGGCCCGGGGACGCGCGGCCGCTTCCACGCCCGGCTCCTCGTCCCGGGGCCGGTGGTGGACGGCGTACGCCTGACCGGGTTCGACGGCCGCTGGCTGGTCGCGGACGGTCTCGTCCTGACGACGGTGGCCGTCCCGCACCACTGAACGGGACGGCACCCGCCGCCTCACTCCTGTGGGCACCAGTGGCGCAGCAACCTGAAGAACTCCTCCTCGTTGCCCGCGAGTCCCGCCCGCGCCAGGGCCCCGTCCGCCTCGGCGAGCACGGCGGGCGGCACCATGACGGGCCGGCCGCCGTCCACAGGCCCGTCGAAGGCGGCGCGCACGGTGTGCAGCAGCCTCAGATAGGCCTGTACGGCGGTGCGCTCACGGTCGGTCAGTACGGCGGTGGGCATCGGTCGGCTCTCCCCGGTTCGGCGTCACGGTCACGCGCCCTGCGGCGCCGTGCACCGCGTCGTGCGGCGCACACCACCAGCTTGCCGTCCACCACTGACAACGCCGTTCGGCTCTGCCTCGGTTCGCCCGCTTAGCCGAGGTGAAACGCCACCGAAACCCCCGGTGCGCAGGCCTGCCTACGCTGGAAGGAGGGGGCCGGGGGCCGCGTCCGCGCGAGCGTCCGGCCCGGTCGACGGAGGGAGGACGCAGGGTGGCCGACATGCAGCGACCGCGCCCGGTGCGGGCCGTACGGCTGCGTCCGGTGGGCGACACCGAACTCCAGCCGCACCACCGGGTCGTGCACGGCTACCGGCGCGCCTTCCGCATGGCGGGCCGGGGCCCGGCCCTGGTCCTCGTCCACGGCATCGGCGACTCCTCGGCCACCTGGGCCGACCTGATCCCGGACCTCGCCCGTACCCACACCGTGATCGCGCCCGACCTGCTCGGGCACGGCGGCTCCGACCGGCCGCGCGCCGACTACTCGGTGGCCGCGTACGCCAACGGCCTGCGCGATCTGCTCACCGCGCTGGGCGTCGAGTCGGCGACGCTGGTCGGGCACTCGCTGGGCGGGGGAGTGGCGATGCAGTTCGCCTACCAGTTCCCCGAGCGCACCGAACGCCTCATCCTGGTCAGCGCGGGCGGAGTGGGCCGTGAGGTCAACCCGGTGCTGCGGCTGGTCTCGCTGCCCGGCGCCGACCTGATGCTCTCCGCGCTGCGGCTGCCCGGCATGCGCCTGAACATCGGCCTCGCCGCCCGACTGCTGAAGCTGCTGGACACCGACCTCGGCCAGGACGCGCCCGAACTGCTCACCCTGGTGGACGCGTTGCCGGACGGCACCTCCCGCAACGCCTTCATCCGCACCCTGCGCGCGGTCGTCGACTGGCGCGGCCAGGTCGTCACCATGCTGGACCGCTGCTACCTCACCCAGGGCATGCCCACCCTGCTGCTCTGGGGCGACCGGGACAGCGTGGTACCGGTCCGGCACGCGTACAACGCCCACGCGGCCATGCCCGGCAGCCGTCTGGAGATCTTCGAGGGCGCCGGCCACTTCCCCTTCCACACCGACCCGGCCCGCTTCCTCGCCCTGGTCCAGGAGTTCACCTCCACGACCGCACCGGCTGCCTGGAGCCGCGAACGCTGGCGAGAACTCCTCCTGGAGGGCGGCCCCGGCACGGCCCGCGCCGAAGCACGGCAGCGGGAACTGCGCGAGGCGAGCGAACGCAGCGCGACGTGAGGTCGGCGGTGGGGTGCCGGGGGTCAGCCCTGGAGCCCCGGGTACCCCAGCGACGCCTCGATGCGGCCCGCCACGTCGTCCCGCCGGCCAGGGCCGCGCAGGGCCGAACCGGCCAGCCAGGTACGGCACTTGCTGGCGAGGAGCAGACCGAAGGTCTCGGCCTCGCGTTCCTCGGCCTGGTCGAAGCGGGTGCGGGCGGCGACGCGGTGGATCGTGGCCTGCAGGGCGGCCTGGTCCGTGTCGTCGCTCAGCAGGCGGGTCGCGACGCCGATCCCGGCGTGGTCGAGGTGGTGGCCGCAGTGGTCGGCCTGCATGTGCCACAGCTCGTGACCGAGGATGACCAACTGGTGGGCGGGCGCGGTGCGTTCCTCCACGACGATCAGATCGCGGTCGGCCATGTCCAGCCACAGCCCGCTGGCCGTACCGGGCGGGAAGGCGGCCGTACGGAAGTGGACGGGGCGGCCGCGGCGGCGGCTCATCGTCTCGCACAGCGCGCGGTACAGCTCGTGCGGCGGGGCCGGCGCCGGCAGGGTGAGGTCCCCGACCAGCTCGGCGCACAGCCGGCGCATGTCCCTGCCGATGCCCACAGTCCTCCCCTGGTTCACGACTCGGGCCGCTTGACGCTCTCCAGCAGCATGTCGAGCCACTCCGCGACCTTGTCCCGGTGCTGGTCGGTGGGCAGTTGCGCGGCCCGCCAGGCGATCCCGCGCACGCCGTGGTCCTGCAGCAGCCGCTCCAGCGGATCGTCCGCCGCCTCGGCCGCGGCCCGCTCCCGGTCGGCGAGCTTCTGCAGCAGCTCCTGCTCGGTGCGCTGCAGCGCACCCGCGAGGGCCTCGGGGTCCTCCGCGGTCAGGAAACCGGCGTGCACCCGGAAGAACCGCTGCAGGGCGTCGCAGTGCTCCATGGTGGGCCGCCGGTCGCCGTTGATGAGCGCGCCGGCCTGCTGCCGGGACATGCCCGCGCCGTCGGCGATCTCCTGCTGGGTGTACTTGCGGCCATTGGGCTTCAGCCGGGTGCGGCGCAGCAGGTCCAGGCGCTGCAGAAAGCGGGCCTGGACGTCCGGCTCGCCCGCCGGGCGGCCGCTGAGCAGGGCCTTGACCACCGGCTCCGGGACACCGCAGGCGACGGAGAGCCGCCCTGTGTCGAAGACTTCGGCCTGCGGTACGCCGAGCCGGCCGGCGAGTGCGGTGACGCGGGCGACGACGGCCGGCAGCTGAGCGGTCTCCGTGGCGCCCGGATCCTCGTAGCCATCCGTCACCGACAGAACTCCTACGTCTCTCGAGGGCTTGAGGTGCGTCCGTGCTTCTCACAAGCGGTTGTCGTGAACTTCCCGGAGAGTAGCGGGTGCTTCGAACTCACATCCAGGTCTCGCCACAACTGTGGCGAATTTCGGCCGTCAACCGGCATGAAATGCCACGATAGTTGACATGGATCTCGTCGGGGCAGCAGGATCGCTTCGCCGCGTGAAGGCCGCAGAGGCAAGAGGGGTGACCTCCCGATGGCACATCAGGCAGGAGGGCAGTGGCCGGCGCCGCGGCCCGTCCCCGAGGGCTGTGAGGTCCAGGCGTATCTACAGGACTACGCCACCCTTCTGGAGGCCGTTCCGCTCCCGTCCCTGGTCGTCGACCACCGGTGGAACGTGGTGATCGCCAACGGCGCTTTCGAGACACTTTTCCGGGGCGTGCGCCCTCATCCGACGGCCATGCCCGGGGGTAACTTCCTGCGGTTCGTCCTGTTCCACCCCGATGCCGCCGAGATCCTCGGCGACCACGAGGCGGGCTGGTGCCTGCCGATGCTGGCTCACTTCAAGACCGCCGTCGAGCGCTACGGCCACGACCACGAACTCCAGGCCGTCCGCCGGGACATCGCCCAGGACCCGATCATGGAGGCCGCCTACCGGCAGGGCCTGCCGCACTGGATCCGCGCCGTCGGCGAGGCCGGCACCCAGCTCGACGGTGCCGTACGTCTCCTGCTCCACCCCGACCCGCGCCGGGGCCCGACCGAGTGCCGGATCGTCGAGGAGACGCCCCTGACGCTCCAGGAGATCGGCTGCACCCGCCTGACCATGGTCCTGCGCGACGCCCGCCGCCCGGCCGCGGCCTCGCGCCGTCCGCGCCGGCCGCGCGGAGCGGGCACGCATCTGACGGTCGTCCCGGACCCCCAGGACTGACCCGGCTCCGTCGGCGTTCAGGTCGCCGACGGGGCCGGGCAGGAAACCCGTCTCTCCGCCCTACGGCACCCCACACCCGCGTTTACGCAAGCAGCTTGCATAGCTTGCGCTACTCTTGCGCGCATGACGCGACGACTTGCGGAAGTGGCGAAGAAGGTCGGGGTCAGCGAGGCCACGGTCAGCCGGGTGCTCAACGGCAAGCCCGGCGTCTCCGAAGCCACCCGGCAGGCCGTGCTGACGGCCCTCGACGTCCTCGGCTACGAGCGCCCCACCCAGCTGCGCGGCGAACGCGCCCGGCTCGTCGGCCTGGTCCTGCCGGAACTGCAGAACCCCATCTTCCCGGCGTTCGCCGAGGTCATCGGGGGCGCCCTCGCCCAGCTGGGACTCACCCCGGTGCTGTGCACCCAGACCAAGGGTGGGGTCTCGGAAGCGGACTACGTGGAGCTGCTGCTGCAGCAGCAGGTCTCCGGCGTCGTCTTCGCCGGCGGCCTGTACGCGCAGGCCGACGCCCCGCACGACCACTACCGGCTGCTCGCCGACCGCAACATCCCGGTGGTGCTGGTCAACGCGGCCATCGAACACCTCGGCTTCCCGGGCGTGTCCTGCGACGACGCCGTCGCCGTCGAGCAGGCCTGGCGGCACCTGGCCTCCCTGGGGCACGAGCGGATCGGCCTCGTGCTCGGGCCGGGTGACCATGTGCCGTCGGCGCGGAAACTGGCGGCGGCGCGGGCGGTCGCAGGGGAGCTGCCGGACGCCTTCGTCGCGCGGGCCATCTTCTCCATCGAGGGCGGTCACGCGGCGGCCGCCCGGCTGATCGACCAGGGCGTCACGGGCATCATCTGCGCCAGCGACCCGCTGGCGCTCGGCGCGATCAGGGCGGCCCGCCGCAAGGGGCTCGACGTCCCGTCCCAGATCTCCGTGGTCGGCTACGACGACTCCGCGTTCATGAACTGCACCGAACCCCCGCTGACCACCGTCCGCCAGCCCATCGAGGCCATGGGCCGGGCGGCGGTCGAGCTGCTGAACGCGCAGATCGGCGGGACGGCCGTACCGGCCGAGGAGCTGCTGTTCGAACCGGAACTGGTGGTCCGCGGGTCGACCGCGCAAGCACCACGCGCCTGAGATCCACGCAGCTGTCGAATAATTACAGATTCTGCGCGACATCTTGCGGCCCGATGTCGTCGGTGCTTGAGTGTGCGGCGCCCACCGCTCCTGCCATGAGTGCCATCTGGGGGTCCACCGATGAGAAGCACCGGGTTCCGCCGTACCGTCGCCGCGATCGGCGTCTGTTCCTCGCTCGCCCTCGCCGCGTCCGCCTGTGGGTCGGGCGACGACGGCTCGGCCAGCGGCAAGACCCGCATCACGGTCAACTGCGAGCCGCCCAAGAGCGCCAAGGTCGACCGGCGGTTCTTCGAGGAGGACATCGCCGCGTTCGAGAAGCGGAACCCGCACATCGACGTCGTCGCGCACGACGCCTTCCCCTGCCAGGACCCGAAGACGTTCGACGCCAAGCTCGCCGGCGGGCAGATGGAGGACGTCTTCTACACGTACTTCACCGACGCCAGGCACGTCGTCGACATCAACCAGGCCGCCGACCTCACGCCGTACCTCAAGGAACTGAAGAGCTACGACACCATCCAGAAGCAGCTGCGGGACATCTACACCGTGGACGGAAAGGTCTACGGCATACCGCGTACCGGATACAGCATGGGGCTGATCTACAACCGCAAGCTCTTCGAGAAGGCCGGACTCGACCCCGACAAGCCCCCGGCGACCTGGGACGAGGTCCGCGCCGACGCCAGGAAGATCGCCGCCCTGGGCAACGGCACCGTCGGATACGCCGACTACAGCGCGCAGAACCAGGGCGGCTGGCACTTCACCGCCGAGCTGTACTCGCAGGGCGGCGACGTCGTCGGCGCAGACGGCAAGAAGGCCACCGTCGACACCCCCGAGGGCCACGCCGTCCTGCGGAACCTGCACGACATGCGGTGGACCGACGACTCGATGGGCAGCAAGCAGCTCCTGATCATCAACGACGTGCAGCAGATGATGGGTTCGGGCAAGCTCGGCATGTACCTCAGCGCCCCCGACAACATCCCGATCCTGGTCAAGGAGAAGGGCGGAAACTACAAGGACCTCGCCCTCGCCCCCATGCCCGGCGGCAAGGGCACCCTCATCGGCGGCGACGGCTACATGTTCAACAAGAAGGACACGCCCGCCCAGATCCGCGCCGGCCTGAAGTGGCTCGACCACATGTTCCTCACCCCGGGATCGGGCTTCCTCGGCGACTACGCCCGCGCCAAGAAGAACGACGCGCCGGTCGGCCTGCCCGAGCCGCGCCTGTTCACCGGCGCCGCCGACGCCAAGGACCAGCAGGTCAAGAAGGCCAACGCCAACGTCCCGGTGGAGAACTACCAGGCCTTCCTCGACGGCAACCAGCAGCTCCAGGCCGGACGCCCAGCAGATCTACTCCGTCCTCGACGGTGTCGTCTCCGCCGTCCTCACCAAGAAGGACGCGGACATCGACCAGCTCCTGAAGGACGCGTCCGGCAAGATCGACAGCATTCTGGCCCGGAGCTGACCGCCATGACGAAGACGGCCGAGCGGCGCCCGGCCGAGGAGGCCGCCGTCCACCCGGTGCAGGCGCCGCCCCCGGTAGGGGGCCGGGGGCGGCGCCGCCTCGCCGACCAGGCCCGTGCCTACGGCTTCCTCCTCGGCGGCCTGATCTGCTTCGCGCTGTTCTCCTGGTACCCGGCGATCCGCGCGGTCGTCATCGCCTTCCAGAAGTACACGCCCGGTTCCCCGCCCGAGTGGGTCGGCACCGCCAACTTCACCCGCGTCTGGCACGACCCCGAGTTCACGGCGGCCTGGCGCAACACCCTCACCTTCACCCTGCTGGCCCTGCTGCTGGGCTTCGCCGTCCCCTTCGTCCTCGCCCTCGTCCTCAACGAGCTGCGGCACGCGAAGGCCTTCTTCCGGGTCGTGGTCTACCTGCCGGTGATGATCCCGCCGGTGGTCAGCGCCCTGCTGTGGAAGTGGTTCTACGACCCCGGAGCCGGCCTCGCCAACGAGGCGCTGCGCTTCCTGCACCTGCCCACCTCGAACTGGACCAACGGCACCGACACCGCGCTCATCTCCCTGGTGATCGTGGCCACTTGGGCCAACATGGGCGGCACCGTCCTCATCTACCTGGCCGCCCTGCAGTCCATCCCCGGCGAGCTGTACGAGGCCGCCGAACTCGACGGCGCGAACCTGCTCCAGCGCATCCGGCACGTGACGATTCCGCAGACCCGGTTCGTCATCCTGATGCTGATGCTCCTTCAGATCATCGCCACCATGCAGGTGTTCACCGAACCGTTCGTCATCACGGGCGGCGGACCGGAGAACGCCACGGTCACCGTCCTCTACCTCATCTACAAGTACGCCTTCCTCTACAACGACTTCGGCGGCGCCTGCGCGCTCAGCGTGATGCTCCTCGTCCTGCTCGGCGCCTTCTCCGCCGTCTATCTGCGGCTCACCCGCTCCGAGGGGGACGCATGAGCATCCGCTCCGAGGGGGACGCATGAGCACCCGGACCCTGATCTCCCCGGCCACGCTCGCCCGCCCCCGCGGCAAGGCCGCCTACTGGACCGTGTTCACCGGCGTCGTCCTGCTCTTCGCGCTCGCCTTCCTCTTCCCGGTCTACTGGATGGTGACCGGCGCGATGAAGTCACCGGACGAGGTGGCCCGGACCCCGCCGACACTGATCCCGCGGCACTGGCACACCGGCGGCTACACCGATGCCTGGGACCTGATGCAGCTGCCCCAGCACCTGTGGAACACGGTGGTGCAGGCGGCCGGCGCCTGGGCGTTCCAGCTGGTCTTCTGCACGGCGGCCGCCTACGCCCTGTCCAAGCTGAAGCCGGCCTTCGGCAAGGTGGTCCTCGGCGGCATCCTCGCCACCCTGATGGTCCCGGCCCAGGCACTGGTCGTACCCAAGTACCTGACCGTCGCCGACCTCCCGCTGATCCACACCAGCCTGCTCAACGACCCCCTCGCGATCTGGCTCCCGGCCGTGGCCAACGCCTTCAACCTGTATCTGCTGAAGCGGTTCTTCGACCAGCTGCCGCATGACGTCCTGGAGGCCGCCGAGATCGACGGCGCGGGCAGACTGCGCATCCTGTGGTCGGTCGTCCTCCCCATGTCCCGGCCGGTCCTCGGCGTGGTGTCGATCTTCGCCCTGGTCGCGGTGTGGCAGGACTTCCTGTGGCCGCTGATGGTCTTCTCCGACACCGGCAAACAGCCGATCAGCGTGGCCCTCGTCCAGCTGTCGCAGAACATCCAGCTCACCGTGCTCATCGCCGCGATGGTGATCGCCAGCATCCCGATGGTGGCCCTGTTCCTCGTCTTCCAGCGGCACATCATCGCCGGGATCAGCGCGGGCAGCACCAAGGGCTGACGCCGCCGCCCCGTCTACAGAAAGGGACGCTCAGTGGGACAGCCCACCCATGCCCCGAAGGACCCTGACTGGTGGCGCTCGGCCGTCATCTACCAGGTGTACGTCCGCAGCTTCGCGGACGGCGACGGCGACGGCACCGGCGACCTCGCGGGGGTCCGCGCCCGGCTGCCGTACCTCGCCGAACTCGGCGTGGACGCCCTGTGGTTCAACCCCTGGTACCTGTCACCGATGAAGGACGGCGGCTACGACGTCGCCGACTACCGTGCCGTCGACCCGGCCTTCGGCACCCTCGCCGAAGCCGAGAAACTCATCTCCGAGGCCCGCGAGCTGGGCATCCGCACGATCGTCGACATCGTGCCCAACCACGTCTCCGACCAGCACCCCTGGTTCCGGGCGGCGCTCGCCGCGGGGCCCGGCAGCCCCGAGCGCGAGCTGTTCCACTTCCGGCCCGGACGCGGCCCGCACGGCGAACTCCCGCCCAACGACTGGCCCTCGCAGTTCGTCGGCTCCACCGAACCGGTCTGGACCCGGCTGCCCGACGGCGACTGGTACCTGCACCTGTTCACCCCCGAGCAGCCCGACCTCAACTGGGCCCACCCGGCGGTCCGCCAGGAACACGAGGACATCCTGCGCTTCTGGTTCGAGCGCGGTGTGGCCGGCGTCCGCATCGACTCGGCGGCCCTGCTCGCCAAGGACCCGGACCTGCCCGACCTCGCCACCCACCCCGAGCCGCACCCGTTCGTCGACCGCGACGAACTCCACGCCATCTACCGCTCCTGGCGCGCCGTCGCCGACGCCTACGACGGCGTGTTCGTCGGCGAGGTCTGGCTCCCCGACCCCGAACGCTTCGCCCGCTACCTGCGCCCCGACGAACTCCACACCGCCTTCAACTTCTCCTTCCTGTCCTGCCCCTGGGACGCCGACCGGCTGCGCGCCGCCATCGACACCACCCTCGCCGAGCACGCCCCCGTCGGCGCCCCGGCCACCTGGGTGCTGTGCAACCACGACGTGACGCGCACGGTCACCCGCTACGGCCGCGAGGACACCGCCTTCGACTTCGCCACCAAGGCCTTCGGCACCCCGACGGACCTGGCGCTCGGCACCCGCCGGGCCCGGGCGGCGGCCCTGCTGTCGCTGGCGCTGCCCGGGGCGGTGTACCTCTACCAGGGGGAGGAGCTGGGGCTGCCGGAGGCCGAGATCCCGGCCGACCGCATACAGGATCCGATGTACTTCCGATCGCGGGGTGTCGCCCCGGGCCGGGACGGCTGCCGGGTGCCGCTGCCCTGGGCGGCCGACGCGCCGTACGCGGGATTCGGCTCACGCGAGGAGCCATGGCTGCCGCAGCCGGTCGACTGGACATCGTATGCAGTCGACCTTCAGCAGCAGAACGCATACTCCATGCTCGCCCTCTACCGCGAGGCCATCGCCGCCCGCCCGGTCTTCGGCGACGGCCCCCTGACCTGGCTGCCCGCCCCCGAGGGTGTGCTCGCCTTCTCCCGTGCGCAGGGCGTGACATGCGTCGTGAACCTCGCCGCCGCACCCGCCGAACTGCCCGCGCACTCCCGACTCCTGCTCAGCAGCGGCCCGCTCGACGGTGACGGCCGGCTGCCCCAGGACACGGCGGCCTGGCTGCGCGCCTGAGCCGCCCTCCCCGCACCCCCTGCTATCCCACGCACCCCCACCACGAAGGGATCAGCACATGCACAGCAGCACCGCCAGACATGTCAGGCGCATGCCAGCAATCGGGGCGGTCGTCGCCCTCGCCGCCGGCATGCTCGTCGCCGTGGCCCCCGCCGCCCACGCGGCCGCCGGCGCCACGCTCCCCTTCACCTCCGTCGAGGCCGAGTCGGCGAGCACCACCGGCGCGAAGATCGGCCCCGACTACACCCAGGGCACGCTCGCCTCGGAGGCCTCCGGCCGGCAGGCCGTACGGCTGACCTCCGGGCAGCGGGTGGAGTTCACCGTGCCGCACGCGGCCAACGCCGTGAACGTCGCCTACAGCGTCCCGGACGGCCAGTCCGGCTCGCTCAACGTGTACGTCAACGGCACCAGGCTCGCCAAGACGCTCCCGGTGACCTCCAAGTACTCCTACATCGACACCGGCTGGATCCCGGGAGCCAAGACCCACCACTTCTTCGACAACGCCCGGCTGCTGCTGGGGCAGAACGTCCAGGCGGGCGACAAGATCGCCTTCGAGTCGACCGGCACCCAGGTCACCGTGGACGTCGCCGACTTCGAGCAGGTCGCCGCGGCCGCCGCCCAGCCCGCCGGCTCGGTGTCCGTCGTGTCCAAGGGCGCCGACCCCAGCGGCAACGGCGACTCCACCCAGGCCTTCCGGGACGCCATCGCCGCGGCCCAGGGCAGCGTGGTGTGGATCCCGCCGGGCGACTACCGGATCACCTCCTCCCTGGGCGGGGTCCAGAACGTGACCCTGCAGGGCGCGGGCAGCTGGTACTCGGTCGTGCACACCTCCCGGTTCATCGACCAGTCCAGCTCCTCCGGAGGCGTGCACATCAAGGACTTCGCGGTGATCGGCGAGGTCACCGAGCGCGTCGACTCCAGCCCGGACAACTTCGTCAACGGCGCACTGGGACCCGGGAGTTCGGTCTCCGGCATGTGGATCCAGCACATGAAGGTCGGCCTCTGGCTGATGGGCAACAACGACAACCTGGTCGTCGAGAACAACCGCATCCTCGACACCACCGCCGACGGCCTCAACCTCAACGGCACCGCCAAGGGCGTCCGGGTCAGCAACAACTTCCTGCGCAACCAGGGCGACGACGCGCTCGCCATGTGGTCGCTGTACTCCCCGGACACGAACTCCAGCTTCGAGAACAACACCATCTCGCAGCCCAACCTCGCCAACGGCATCGCCGTCTACGGCGGCACCGACATCTCGGTGAAGAACAACCTGATCTCCGACACCAACGCCCTCGGCAGCGGCATCGCGATCTCCAACCAGAAGTTCCTCGACCCCTTCAACCCCCTGTCCGGCACCATCACCGTCGACGGCAACACCCTCGTGCGCGCCGGCGCGATGAACCCCAACTGGAACCATCCGATGGGCGCGTTGCGCGTGGACTCCTACGACAGCGCGATCAACGCCACGGTCAACATCACCAACACGACGATCACCGACAGCCCCTACAGCGCCTTCGAGTTCGTCTCCGGCGGCGGGCAGGGGTATCCGGTCAGGAACGTCAACGTGACCGGTGCGACCGTGCAGAACACCGGGACGGTCGTGGTCCAGGCCGAGGCACAGGGCGCGGCCACCTTCCGCAACGTCACCGCCACCCAGGTCGGCGCCGCCGGCATCTACAACTGCCCCTACCCGGCGAACTCCGGCTCCTTCACGCTCACCGACGGCGGCGGCAACTCCGGCTGGTCCAGCACCTGGGCGGACTGCTCCACCTGGCCCCAGCCCGGCCAGGGCAACCCCGACCCCGACCCGAACCGCAACCTCGCCAAGGGCCGTCCGGCCACCGCGACCGGCTCCCAGGACGTCTACACCCCCGGCAAGGCGGTCGACGGCGACGCGAACTCGTACTGGGAGTCCACCAACAACGCCTTCCCGCAGTCCTGGACGGTCGACCTCGGCTCGTCCTACGCGGTGCGCCGACTGGTGCTGAAGCTGCCCCCGTCCTCGGCCTGGGGCGCCCGCACCCAGACCATCACGGTGCTCGGCAGTACCGACGGCTCGGCCTACTCGACCGTGGCCGGCTCGCAGGGCTACCGCTTCGACCCGGCCACCGGCAACACCGCCACCGTCTCCCTGCCCGGCAGCACCAACCTGCGCTACCTGCGCCTGAGCGTCAGCGCCAACACGGGCTGGCCGGCCGGGCAGTTCAGCGAGGTGGAGGCCTACCTCACCTCCTGACCCGGCCCGAGCGTCACAGATCGAGCACCAGACGAGCGCCCCGGCACCGGGACACGCAGATCATCATCGTCTCGCCCGCTGCCCGCTCCTCCTCGGTGAGGACCGAGTCCCGGTGATCCGGGGCGCCGTCCAGAACGTCCGTCTCACAGGTACCACAGGTGCCCTCGGTGCAGGAGTACAGCACCTCGACCCCGGCACCGCGCACCGCGTCCAGCACGGAGACGTCCGCCGGGACGACGAGGGTACGGCCGCTGCGCGCCAGCTCGACCTCGAACTCACTGTCGGCAGCGCCCTGTTGGGCCTTCGGCTGGAACCGCTCCACCCGCAGTGCCCCGCCCGGGCAACGCTCCTCGACCGCGTCCAGCAGGGGCGTCGGACCGCAGCAGTAGACCAGGGTGCCGTCGGGGATCTCGTCCAGCACCGGGCCCAGGTCGAGGAGCCCGCTCTCGTCCTGCGGGGCGAGGGCGACCCGGTCGCCGTAGCGCGCCAGCTCCGCGGTGAAGGCCATGGAGCCGCGGCTGCGGCCGCCGTACAGCAGGGACCACTCGGCGCCCGCGGCCTCGGCCGCCGCGAGCATCGGCAGGATCGGGGTGATGCCGATGCCGCCAGCGACGAACCGGTAGCGCGGCGCGGGCTCCAGCCGGAAGTGGTTGCGCGGCCCGCGCACCCGTACCTTGTCGCCCACGCCCAACTGGCCGTGCACGTAAGCGGATCCTCCCCGCCCGGCCGGCTCCCGCAGCACCGCGATCCGCCACGCGGACCGGTCCGCCGGGTCCGAGCACAGCGAGTACTGCCGTTCCAGTCCGGGCCCGAGCAGCAGGTCCACATGCGCGCCGGGCTCCCAGACGGGCAGGTCCCCGCCGAGGGGGTCGCGCAGGGTCAGGGCGAGAACGCCGTCGGCGGCGAACTCCCGCGCGTCGACGACGACTTCGAACTCGTTCATCGCGACGCCCCCTGCGGCCGGTGTCCTTCGGGATGCCCGAGCATCCACTCCCACATCTCGACCGGATCCTGCGCGGAATGCTCGGCCCCGCAGTGGCAGGTGCCGTGCAGCAGATCGGTGCCGGGCAGCCAGTCGATGCGGTAGATCTCCCCGGTGGGTGTGCTCACCGGACCTTCTCCACGGGCTTGGCACCCTCCTCGACCAGCCGGCTCAGGATGCGACGGGCGGCCAGGCCTCCGGTGTCGATGTTGATGCTCAGCTCCTGGTAACCGGTGCGTTCGGTGCCGAGCGTGCGCTGGAGCAGGTTGAGCGCGTCCACGTCCTGCATCACCACGGTGTGGTTGTTGCCCCGCAGGAACTCGGTGACCTCGGCTTCCTCGGTCGCCCAGTCCCGGGAGACGGCCCAGAAGTCGTACACCTTCCCCTCCGACGACGGCGTGACGGCGTAGGTGATCTCGGTGTGGAAGCCGTTCGGGTCGCTGCCGTCCGGCTCGGGTACGACGCCCACCGGGGCGATGCGGCTGTGCAGCAGGTACAGACAGGGCGCGTGGTACTCGATGTCCTGCCAGCGGGTGATCCGGCCCTCGATGCCGGTCGAACGGGCGTAGAACGGCGGGCACTCGGCGTCGTCCATGTGCCGGCTGACCCGGACGACGCCCGCGCCCTCGTCCACCTCGGTGGTGATGGGTGTCTCAGCCACCTCCGGGGTGCCGATGTAGCCGCCGTGCAGATAGGTCTCGTGGGAGAGGTCGAGCAGGTTGTCCACGAGCAGGCCGTAGTCGGCGTCGATCGGCTCCATGCCCCGGACCGTCACCCAGCCCGGCGCGTCCAGGTGCCGGGCCCGGGGGATCGTCCCCGGGTCGGCGAGGGCCGGGTCGCCGATCCACACCCAGACCAGCGAGTCCTGCTCCACGACCGGGTAGGCGGCGACACGGGCGGTGCGCGGCACACGGTTCTGGCCCGGCACGTACACACAGGTGCCGGTGCGGTCGTAGGTGAACCCGTGGTACCCGCACACGATCCGGTCGCCGTCCAGACCGCTCTCCGAGAGCGGGTAACGCCGGTGCACACAGCGGTCGTACAGGGCGACCGGGGCGCCGTCCTCCTCGGCGCGGTAGAACACGAGCGGCTCACCGAGGATCGTCCGGCCGAGCAACTCGCGCCCGACCTCCTCGCTGTAGGCGGCGACGTACCACTGGTTCCTGGCGAACGCGGTCACATGAGGCATGGATGCGGCTCCCGTCTGTCTGCGGTGGTGGCATCGTCGAAGAGGGCGCCACGGGGCCGCAACGGCTCTTCCGTCTCACGGAAGGGCTTCGGGCGATCGCCTGGTCAGGCCGGGAATTCGAGCGCGAGAGTCGCGCCGGGAGCCGGCTGGGAGCGCAGGTTCTGTTCCGCCCAGATCGTCTTGCCCCGGGTGGTCTGGCGGGTCCCCCAGCGTTCGCTGAGCCGGGCGACCAGCAGCAGACCGCGGCCGCCCTCGTCGTAGGTGCGTGCGCGGCGCAGGTGAGGTGCCGTGTTGCTGGCGTCCGAGACCTCGCAGATGAGGCTGCTGTCGTTGATGAGACGCAGCTGGATGGGCGGCTCGCCGTAGCGGATGGCGTTGGTGACCAGCTCGCTGACGACCAGTTCGGTGACGAAGACGGCGTCGGTCAGCCCCCACGCCTCCATCTGGCGAACGGCTTCCTTGCGGGCCTCGGCGACGGCGGCGGGGTCGGGTTCCACGTCCCAGGTGGCGACCTGCGAGGCGTCCAGCGCCCGGGTGCGCGCCATGAGCAGGGCCACGTCGTCGGCCGGCCGCCCGGGCAGCATCGGCGCGAGCACCGCGTCGCACGCAGCGTCCAGGGAGACCGCGGGATCCAGGGCTCGGCACAGCCGTGTGATGCCGTCATCGATGTCGAGGTCGCGCGATGCGACCAGGCCGTCGGTGTAGAGCACGAGCAGGCTGCCTTCCGGTACGTCGATCTCGGCAGCCTCGAAAGGCAGTCCGCCCAGGCCCAGCGGGGGTCCCGTGCTCGTCGACGGCGGCGCGTGCTGTCAGTGCCTCGCCGACCGAGTCGTCGTCATCGGGAGGAGGATTCCCCTGACCTACCGGCACATGCCCACCACCCGAGTCACGTGTATCCGCTTATTTCGCACTATCACGCGGCCCACATCCCTTGGCTCATTGGTCGACCGTGGTGCGGGGGTCGGCGACCGCCGTGGGCGACGTGCCGTTGAGGTTCGCGTCGATCCTGGCCAGCAGCCGCATGGCCCGGTCGCACTCCTCGTCCGTGAATCCGTCCGTGGTGATCGTCTCCAGGTCGCGCCACACCTGCTGGACCCGGTCGCGCAGGGCCTGGCCGGCGCGGGTCGCGCTCACGACCACGGCGCGGCGGTCCCGGTCGGAGGGTTTGCGGGTGACGAAGCCGGACTGTTCCAGGCGCTGCAGCATCTTGGTGACGGTCGACGGATCGAGGCCCAGGGTCTTGATGAGGTCCGCCTGGCGCTGCTCGCCGTGCTCCCACAGCTGCATCATCAGAAGCTCCTGACCCGGGTAGAGGCCGGTCTCGCGCAGTAGGTTGCCGGCCACGATCCGGTGCACGCGAGCGGCGCGGAAGAGGGCCTCGCCCAGCGGAGCCTCGGCGGCGGTCGGGACCGCGTCGGTCCTCCCCTGTATCGATTCGGACGTGGGTGGCACGGTTGCTGTTCCTCCTGTGTGGCGGCACGGGTCCAGCGATCGGAGAGTCGCTCCCTCCAGATTCATTGGTCGACCAAGTGTACGGTGCGCCGGACCGTCAGCGCGGCGGCCCGAGCACCACCTGCCCGTAGCGCTCCGAGGCTTCGGCGAGCCTCTCCGGTGTGATGGCGAAGTCCTTCGGCCGGGGGGTGGTGATGTCACGCCCGGCGTGCCGGAACATCCCCTCGATACCCCCCGGCGTGGCGATCATGAGGAGGTCGGCGGTGTCCGAGGTGATGCGGTAACCGTGCGGAATGTTCCTCGGCAGGTAGACGATGCCGCCTTCCTCCAGTTCCATCCGTTCCTCGCCGAGCCAGAGCAGCGCCGTGCCCTTGATCAGCATGAAGATCTCGTCCTCGCGGGTGTGCAGGTGGAAGGGCGGTGCCTCGTCCTTGCCGACCGCGAACCGTCCGACGGTCAGCTGTCCGTTCGTGGCCTGACTGTCGAGGAGCACGGAGAACGTGCCGCCGTCCAGCCACTCAAGGGTCTGCTGCTGGTCGGGCTGGGCCAGGTAGGCCATGGTCATGGTGCGGTTCCTTCTTCTCCTGGCCGGCTAGGCCAGGAACGGGGCGAGCGTGGCGAGGAGAGCCTCGGGCCGCTCGTCGGGGATGTAGTGACCGCTGCCGGCGATCACCGCCTCCGTGAGGTCGGGTGCGACGGAGGTGAGGCTGCGCGCCAGGTAGGTCCCGACGCTGTGTTCACCGCCGACGGCCAGTACGGGCATCGTCAGGACGCCGCCCGCGTCGGCCCAGGCCCGGTTGGTCCGGCCGTCGTCGAGCATGGTCCGGTAGTGCCCGAAGCCGCCGCTGAGGGCCCACGGTGCGCGCAGGGACGCGGCGAGGATGTCGATCTCCTGCGGCGGGAACGCCTCGGGGTCGGCGGACATCTTCCCGAACCACCAGCTCAGAAAGGCCCGTTCGTTGCCCTGGAACAGCAGTTCCGGTGCCTCGGGGGTCATGAAGAGACCGAAGTGGAAGTAGCCGCCCGACGCCGGGTCCATGATCTCCTCGAGGCCGAACCCGGGGACGGCCAGGTCCGCCAGGACGAGCCGGTGCACCTGCTCGGGGTACAGGCGGGCGTACGAGAAGGCGACCATGCCGCCGATGTCGTGCCCGACCAGGCGCACCGGGCCGTTCAGGCCCAGGGACCGGAGCAGTTCGCGCACGTCGCGTGCCTGGTTGTCCTTGTCGTAGCCGGTCTCGGTGAACGCCGAACCGCCGGTGCCGCGCAGGTCGGGGGCGACGACGGTGTATCCCAGGTCGGCGAGGGGCCGCAGGAGGTGCCGCCATTCCCGCCAGGTCTGCGGCCAGCCGTGCAGCAGCACGAGGGGCTCGCCCTCGCCGCCGACGACGCCGTGTATCAGAGTGCCGTTCACCTCCCGGATGACCTGGGAGAAGCCCTCGGGGAGGTCTTCGGCGACGGCCTGCTCGTACGGGGTGCGTGGGGTGGTTGTGGTCACTGCTGTCTCCATGGGGTTTTCGATGCGGTCAACGCGCGGGAGGTGAGGGGCGGGCTGCGGGCGCCCGCCCCTCGTCCCTCCGGTCACCACCGGCACGTCACTGCTGGGGCATGAGT
>NZ_MCGQ01000039.1 GCF_002242805.1 Streptomyces diastatochromogenes
CCTTTCCGGCGGTTCCGACTTTATCAGAAGTTCTGAGCCGGATTTCCCACCCGCTCCGGTGCGCCGTCGTCCTGCATATGAGGCACTCGGGTTCCCGGTTGGGCGGAGCCGTAAACGTACTGGAGCGGGGCGCCCCGATGCAAATCGAGGCGCCCCGCTCCAAGTTCACGCGGACGGGGTGTCAGACCTCCACCACGACCGGCAGGATCATCGGCCTGCGGCGATACGAGTCGGAGACCCACTTGCCGAGGGTGCGCCGAATGAGTTGCTGCAGCTGGTGGGGCTCCACCACGCCGTCCTGGGCCGAGCGCTCCAGGACCTCCGTGATCTTCGGGATGACGTCGGCGAAGGCCGCGTCCTCGATGCCGGAACCGCGGGCCTGGACGTGCGGGCCACCCGTGATCTTGCCGGTGGAGGAGTCCACCACCACGAAGACCGAGATGATGCCCTCGTCGCCGAGGATCTTGCGGTCCTTCAGGGCCGGCTCGCCGACATCGCCGACGGAGAGGCCGTCGACGTAGACGTAACCCGCCTGGACCTTGCCCGAGATCTTCGCCTTGCCCTCGATCAGGTCCACCACCACGCCGTCCTCGGCGATGACGATCCGGTCGTGCGGAACACCCGTCATCGCGCCCAGCTCGGCGTTGGCGCGCAGATGGCGCCATTCGCCGTGGACCGGCATCAGGTTCCTCGGGCGGCAGATGTTGTAGAAGTACAGCAGCTCGCCCGCGGAGGCGTGGCCGGAGACATGCACCTTGGCGTTGCCCTTGTGGACGACGTTGGCGCCCCAGCGGGTCAGGCCGTTGATGACGCGGTAGACCGCGTTCTCGTTTCCGGGGATGAGGGACGAGGCCAGGATGACCGTGTCGCCGTCGACGATGCGGATCTGGTGGTCCCGGTTGGCCATGCGGGACAGGGCCGCCATCGGCTCGCCCTGGGAGCCCGTGCAGACCAGGACCACCTCGTGGTCCGGCAGGTCGTCCAGCGTCTTGACGTCGACGACCAGGCCCGGCGGGACCTTCAGGTAGCCGAGGTCGCGGGCGATGCCCATGTTGCGGACCATGGAGCGGCCGACGAAGGCGACCCGGCGGCCGTACTCGTGCGCCGCGTCCAGGATCTGCTGGATGCGGTGGACGTGGCTGGCGAAGCTCGCCACGATGATCCGCTTGCGGGCGCCGGCGAAGACCTGGCGCAGGACGTTGGAGATGTCCCGCTCGTGCGGGGTGAAGCCCGGGACCTCGGCGTTCGTGGAGTCGGTGAGCAGGAGGTCGATGCCCTCCTCGCTCAGCCGGGCGAACGCGTGCAGGTCGGTGAGGCGGTTGTCCAGCGGGAGCTGGTCCATCTTGAAGTCGCCGGTGTGCACCACCATGCCGGCGGGGGTGCGGATGGCGACCGCCAGGGCGTCCGGGATGGAGTGGTTGACCGCGATGAACTCGCAGTCGAAGGGGCCGATGCGCTCGCGGTTCCCCTCCGCCACCTCCAGGGTGTACGGGCGGATCCGGTGCTCCTGGAGCTTGGCCTCGATGAGGGCGAGGGTCAGCTTGGAGCCGATCAGCGGGATGTCCGGCTTCTCGCGGAGCAGGAAGGGGACGCCGCCGATGTGGTCCTCATGGCCGTGCGTGAGGACGATGCCCTCGATGTCGTCGAGGCGGTCCCGGATGGACGAGAAGTCCGGCAGGATCAGGTCGATTCCGGGCTGCTCCTCCTCGGGGAAGAGCACTCCGCAGTCGACGATCAGCAGACGGCCGCCGTACTCGAAGACCGTCATGTTTCGGCCGATCTCACCGAGGCCGCCGAGCGGGGTGACCCGGAGGCCGCCCTCGGGGAGCGGCGGGGGCGGGCCGAGTTCAGGATGCGGATGACTCAAAAGACTCTCCTCACCACGCACGCCACGTACCGGTCGGGCACGTGGCGCGCATGACGTTCGTGCAGAAGCAGTTGTCGTTGTGGGGCGCGGGCACCGGTGGCCCGCTTATGCGGTTGTCTCTTCAGTTGTGAAGCTCGGGTGGTGCCAAGTCTGTTGTCAGAGCTGTACCCCGCCGGCGGCAAGATCGATCTTGAGCTGGGCGATCTCCTCGGGCGAACACTCGACCATGGGGGCGCGCAGGGGCCCGGCGGGGAGGCCCTGGAGGGCGAGCGCCGCCTTGGTGGTCATCACGCCCTGGGTGCGGAACATGCCGGTGTAGACCGGGAGCAGCTTCTGGTGGATCTCGGTGGCCTTGACGACGTCGCCCGAGGTGTACGCCTCGACGAGGGCCCGCAGGTCGGGGGTGACGACATGGCCGACGACCGAGACGAAGCCGACCGCGCCCACGGAGAGCAGCGGCAGGTTCAGCATGTCGTCGCCGGAGTACCAGGCGAGGCCGGACTGGGCGATGGCCCAGCTGGCGCGGCCGAGGTCGCCCTTGGCGTCCTTGTTGGCCACGATCCGGGGGTGCTCCGCGAGGCGGACGAGCGTCTCGGTGTTGATCGGGACGCCGCTGCGGCCGGGGATGTCGTAGAGCATGACCGGCAGGCCGGCGGCGTCCGCGACGGCCGTGAAGTGCCGGTACAGGCCCTCCTGCGGGGGCTTGTTGTAGTACGGCGTGACGACCAGCAGGCCGTGCGCGCCGACGCGCTCGGCTTCGCGGGCCAGCTCGATGCTGTGGTGGGTGTCGTTGGTGCCGACGCCGGCCACGATGTGGGCGCGGTCTCCGACCGCCTCCAGTACGGCTCGTACCAGGTCCGATTTCTCCGCGTCGGTGGTGGTCGGGGACTCGCCGGTGGTGCCGTTGATGATCAGGCCGTCGTTGCCTGCGTCCACCAGGTGGGTGGCGAGCCGCTGCGCGCCGTCGAGGTCGAGTGCGCCGTCCGCCGTGAAGGGCGTGACCATGGCGGTGAGGACCCTCCCGAAGGGGGTCTGCGGAGTCGAGGTCGGAGCCATGGGTAACACGCTACTCGGTGCTCCATGCGTGGTCTGCCCGCGGGGTGCCGGGAAAGTCAGGACAAATGCGGAGCCCGGCACTGCCTGCTCGGGGGTTCAAGCAGTGCCGGGTCCGTTTGATCAGGCTAGATGAACTTCTCCAAATGCCGCAATACGGACACTTCGCGCGACTGATCCGTACATCCGTTCCGCGTGGGGGAACAGGGCTTCGTTACGGGGCCACACGCCCGTTCGTATTGAAGGCGGCGTAGGTGAGCGGCATGAGCCTGGCCCACTCCTCCTCCATCTTCTCGCCGACCATCTCGATCTCCCGCTGCGGGAAGGACGGCACCTTGGCCAGCTCGTGCTGGGTGCGCAAGCCGAGGAAGTGCATCAGGGAGCGTGCGTTGCAGGTGGCGTACATGGAGGAGAAGAGGCCGACGGGGAGGACCGAGCGGGCGACCTCGCGGGCGACGCCCTCCGCGAGGAGCTTCTGGTAGGCCGCGTAGGCCTGCTCGTACGACTCCTCGAGGGTGCCGCGCACGGTCTCGTGCTGGGCCGGGGTGCCCTCGACGAAGACGTACTTGCCCGGGCGGCCCTCCTGCACGAGCTTGCGGGACTCGCCGGGGACGTAGAAGACGGGCTCCAGCTCCCGGTAGCGGCCCGACTCCTCGTTGTACGACCAGCCGACCCGGTGCCGCATGAACTCGCGGAAGACGAAGATCGGGGCGCTGATGAAGAACGTCATCGAGTTGTGCTCGAACGGGCTGCCGTGCCGGTCGCGCATCAGGTAGTTGATCAGGCCCTTGGAGCGCTCGGGGTCCTTCTTCAGCTCGTCCAGGGACTGCTCGCCGAGCGTGGAGACGCGGGCGGCGAAGAGGACGTCGGCATCCGAAGCGCTGGACTTCACGAGCTCGACGGTGACGTCACTGCGCAGGGTGAGCGACTCGGGGGTGGTCACGGGGGTCCTTCCCATCACTTCTTCAGGTTCGCGCCCACTGTACGGGGGCCCACTGACAGAGCCCGAACCGTGACGTTGTCGAGGATTTTTTCGGACATGGGCACCTTTTGTGTCACTCGTGCGTCTGTATCGGTGAGGCTTGCGTGTTCGATCCCGAGAGGAGCGGTGCCCCCCGTGCTCAGCAATGTCACTCCCCCGCCCCGTCAGCGGGCGTCCGCCCGCCAGATAGCCGGAGGCTGGCTGCTGGGCCTCACCATCGTGGCCGGGCTCGTCGGCTCGGTGGTCATCGGCATGCCGGCCCTGTCCACGCCGTCCAGTACGCCGGTCCAGCAGTCCCAGGCCTCGCAGGGGCACTGACCCTTCCGGCCGCTCCAGGGTGGTGAGCGGGAACTCGGCCGGATAGCCTCACCGGGCACAGCCCCAGCAAGGATTGAGTGAGGACCAGCCGTGCCCCTGCCCTTCCTGACGGCCGACCGCACCTTCGAGGCGGCTTCCGAGAGCCCGCTGCCCTTCGACGACCTGGAGCGCTGGCGGCGCCCCTACCGGCCCGGTCCCGGGCGGGTGGGCGGGGCGGCCCTGGGGCTGCTGCTCTCCTCGTTCGTGCTGTTCGCGGCGGTCGCGATCGCCCTGACCGGCTCGGCGTCCTCGGCCGGCGTGGTCCTCGGCCTGGCGCTGGCGGTCATCGCCAGCACGCTGCGGATGCTGCGCATGGGCGTGTGGGTGAGCGCACGCGGGCTGCGCCAGGTCGGCTTCCTGGTGACGCGTACGGTGCCCTGGCAGCGGGTGGTCTCGGTGCGGACGGCCCAGCAGCCGGTGCGCTGGCTGGGGCTGCCGCGCACGGTGCAGGGACAGGCCCTGACGCTCGTACGCAAGGACCGGGCGGCCGAGGACACCGCGCCCCTGCTGACCTCGCACGGCCTGGACTTCCTGAACCGCCCCGCGGCCTTCGACCGGGCGGCGGACACGGTGGAGGCGTGGGCCGCGGAGTACGTGCGCCGCTGACGCCCAGGCCTGAGCGGTACGGCTCAGGCCTGGACGGGCCTGCCGTCGTGCAGGGCGATGGCGCGCTGCATCGCCTTGCGGGCGCGCGGGGTGTCCCGGGCGTCGTGGTAGGCGACGGCGAGCCGGAACCAGCTGCGCCAGTCGTCCGGAGCCGCCTCCGTCTCGGCCTTCCGCTTGGCGAACACCTCGTCGGCCGAGTCGCGGTCGACACGGCCGCCCGGGGTGCGCTTCAGCTCGTCGACGGGCAGACCGCCCTCGGCGTCGAGTTCGGCGGCGAGCTGGTTGGCCTTGCGGACGAACTGGGTGTTCTTCCACAGGAACCACAGGCCGATGACCGGCAGGATGAGCACCGCGATCCCGAAGGTGACGGTGAGGACCGTGCCGGACTGGATGAGCATGACGCCGCGGCTGCCGACCAGCACGAAGTAGAACAGCAGGACGGCGGCCGTGACGAGGTAGGTGATCTTCGCGCGCATGACGTCTTCAGGCTCGGCTCGGGTCTCAGCTCAGGTCCAGGAAGTGCTCCAGGCCGAAGGTCAGGCCCGGAGTCGACACCACGCGGCGGGCGCCGAGCAGGATGCCCGGCATGAAGCTGCTGTGGTGCAGGGAGTCGTGGCGGATGGTGAGGGTCTCGCCCTCGCCGCCGAGCAGCACCTCCTGGTGGGCCAGGAGGCCGCGCAGGCGGACGGCGTGCACGGGGACGCCGTCGACATCGGCACCCCGGGCGCCGTCCAGGGCCGTCACCGTGGCGTCCGGCGCCGGGGCCGTACCGGCGGCGCGGCGGGCCTCGGCGATGAGCTGGGCGGTGCGCGTGGCGGTCCCCGAGGGGGCGTCCACCTTGTTCGGGTGGTGCAGCTCGACGACCTCGACCGACTCGAAGTACGGCGCGGCGATCTGCGCGAACTTCATGGTCAGCACGGCGCCGATGGAGAAGTTCGGCGCGATGAGCACGCCGGTCTGAGGGGACTGGGCGAGCCAGCCCTTCAGCTGCGCGAGGCGCTCGTCGGTCCAGCCCGTCGTACCGACGACCGCGTGGATGCCGTGGCGCACGCAGAAGTCGAGGTTGCCCATGACGGAGGCGGGGGTGGTCAGCTCGACGGCGACCTGGGCACCGGTCTCCGCCAGCGTCTCAAGCTTGTCGCCCCGGCCGAGGGCGGCGACCAGCTCCATGTCCTCGGCGGCCTCGACCGCCCGTACCGCCTCGGCCCCGATCCGGCCCCTGGCACCGAGGACCGCCACGCGCAGCTTGCTCATGTTCCTGCTTCCTAACCGGTGGTGTTTCAGGCGACGGCGTCGTGCAGCCGGGCGGCCTGCTTGTCCTTCAGCGGGCCGATGACCGACAGCGACGGGCGCTGTCCCAGGATGTCGCGGGCGACCGAGCGGACCTCGTCCGGGGTGACCGCGGCTATCCGGGCCAGCATGTCGTCGACGGACATCTGCTCGCCCCAGCACAGCTCGCTCTTGCCGATACGGTTCATCAGCGCGCCGGTGTCCTCCAGGCCCAGGACCGTGGAGCCCTGGAGCTGGCCGATGGCGCGGCCGATCTCGTCGTCGGAGAGACCGTTGGCGGCGACGTGGTCGAGTTCGTCCCGGCAGATCTTCAGCACGTCGTGCACCTGGCTCGGGCGGCAGCCGGCGTACACGCCGAACAGGCCGCAGTCGGCGAAGCCGGAGGTGTACGAGTACACGCTGTAGGCGAGGCCGCGCTTCTCCCGGACCTCCTGGAAGAGGCGGGAGGACATGCCGCCGCCGAGGGCGGTGTTGAGCACGCCCA
Organism: Streptomyces diastatochromogenes; assembly: GCF_002242805.1. Lineage (GTDB taxonomy): Bacteria > Actinomycetota > Actinomycetes > Streptomycetales > Streptomycetaceae > Streptomyces > Streptomyces diastatochromogenes. Next base: position 6,640 of record NZ_MCGQ01000039.1, read on the forward strand.
TGGCCCAGCGGCGGTCGTCCGTGCGGGCCAGGCCGGGCATGCCGAGGACGACGTGCGCCTGCTCGGTCTTGCGGGCGAGCAGCTCGACCTTGCCGGCCGTGCGGATCGTACGGCTGCCGTCGCGCGGGGCGATGGGCTGCGCGTCCAGGTTCTTGAAGGCGCCCGCCTTCTCGAAGGCCGCGCGGACCTGTCGTACGACCTTGTTGTGGTCGATGTTGCCCGCGCAGGCGACCACGAGGTGGGTCGGGTCGTAGTGCTTCTTGTAGAAGCGGCGGATGCGGTCGGCGCTGAGGGCGTTGACCGTGTCGACCGTGCCGAGGACGGGGCGGCCGAGGGCGTTGTCTCCGAACATCGTGTGCGCGAACAGGTCGTGCACACAGTCGCCCGGGTCGTCCTCGGTCATCGCGATCTCTTCGAGGATCGCGCCGCGCTCGACGTTGACGTCGTCTTCGAGGATGAGCGAGCCGGTCAGCATGTCGCAGACGACGTCGATGGCGAGCGGCAGGTCGGTGTCGAGCACGCGCGCGTAGTAGCACGTGTACTCCTTGGCCGTGAACGCGTTCATCTCGCCGCCGACCGCGTCGACGGCGGAGGAGATGTCCAGCGCCGACCTGCGGTTCGTGCCCTTGAAGAGCAGGTGCTCCAGGTAGTGCGTGGCGCCGTTCAGGGACGGCGTCTCGTCGCGGGAGCCGACGTGTGCCCAGATGCCGAAGGTCGCGGAGCGGACCGAGGGCAGGGTCTCGGTGACGATGCGCAGGCCGCCCGGGAGGGTGGTCTTGCGGACCGTGCCGATGCCGGCTGTGCCCTTGATCAGGGTTTGGGTACGGGCAACGGCCCGCGCCTCCGTAGAGGTGCGGGCCGTCGCCTTGGAGCTACGGGACGTCACTGCTCGGCGTCGTCCTTCTTCGTCTCGTCGCCTTCTTCGCCCTCGATCACCGGAACGAGGGAGAGCTTGCCGCGGGAGTCGATCTCGGCGATCTCGACCTGGACCTTCTGGCCCACACCGAGGACGTCCTCGACGTTCTCCACGCGCTTGCCGCCGGCGAGCTTGCGGATCTGCGAGATGTGCAGCAGACCGTCCTTGCCGGGCAGCAGGGAGACGAACGCACCGAAGGTGGTCGTCTTCACGACCGTACCGAGGTAGCGCTCGCCGACCTCGGGCATCGTCGGGTTGGCGATGCCGTTGATCGTGGCACGGGCGGCCTCGGCGGACGGGCCGTCGGCGGCACCGATGTAGATCGTGCCGTCGTCCTCGATGGTGATCTCGGCGCCCGTGTCCTCCTGGATCTGGTTGATCATCTTGCCCTTGGGGCCGATGACCTCACCGATCTTGTCGACCGGGATCTTGACGGTGATGATCCGCGGGGCGTGCGGGGACATCTCGTCGGGCCGGTCGATGGCCTCCATCATCACGTCGAGGATGTGGAGCCGGGCGTCGCGGGCCTGCTTGAGGGCCGCGGCCAGGACGGAGGCCGGGATGCCGTCCAGCTTGGTGTCGAGCTGGAGGGCGGTCACGAACTCCTTGGTGCCGGCGACCTTGAAGTCCATGTCGCCGAAGGCGTCCTCCGCACCGAGGATGTCGGTGAGGGTGACGTAGTGCGTCTCGCCGTCGATCTCCTGGGAGATCAGACCCATGGCGATACCGGCGACCGGGGCCTTCAGCGGCACACCGGCGTTCAGCAGCGACATGGTGGAGGCGCAGACCGAGCCCATGGAGGTCGAGCCGTTCGAGCTGAGCGCCTCGGACACCTGGCGGATCGCGTAGGGGAACTCCTCACGCGTCGGCAGGACCGGGACCAGGGCGCGCTCGGCGAGCGCACCGTGGCCGATCTCGCGGCGCTTCGGGGAGCCGACGCGGCCGGTCTCGCCGGTGGAGTACGGCGGGAAGTTGTAGTTGTGCATGTAGCGCTTGCGGGTCACCGGGGAGAGGGTGTCCAGCTGCTGCTCCATGCGGAGCATGTTGAGGGTGGTGACGCCCAGGATCTGGGTCTCGCCACGCTCGAACACGGCGGAACCGTGCACCCGCGGGATGGCCTCGACCTCGGCGGCGAGCGTACGGATGTCCGTGACGCCACGGCCGTCGATGCGCTTCTTCTCCTTGATCACGCGCTCGCGGACCAGCTGCTTGGTGAGCGAGCGGTACGCGGCGGAGATCTCCTTCTCGCGGCCCTCGAACTCCGGCAGGAGCTTCTCGGCAGCCAGGCCCTTGACGCGGTCCAGCTCGGCCTCGCGCTCCTGCTTGCCGGCGATGGTGAGCGCCTGGGCCAGCTCGGGGCGGACGGCGGCCGTCAGGGCCTCCAGGACGTCGTCCTGGTAGTCCAGGAAGATCGGGAACTCGCCGGTCGGCTTGGCAGCCTTCGAGGCGAGGTCCGCCTGGGCCTTGCACAGGACCTTGATGAAGGGCTTCGCGGCCTCCAGACCGGCAGCGACGACCTCCTCGGTCGGCGCCTCGGAGCCACCCTCGACCAGCTGGATGGTCTTGTCGGTGGCCTCGGCCTCGACCATCATGATCGCGACGTCGCCGTCCTCCAGGACGCGACCGGCGACCACCATGTCGAAGACGGCGTCCTCGAGCTCGGTGTGCGTCGGGAACGCGACCCACTGGCCGTTGATCAGCGCGACGCGGACGCCGCCGATCGGGCCGGAGAAGGGCAGGCCGGCCAGCTGCGTGGACGCGGACGCGGCGTTGATCGCCACGACGTCGTACAGGTGGTCGGGGTTGAGGGCCATGATCGTCGCGACGACCTGGATCTCGTTGCGCAGGCCCTTCTTGAAGGACGGGCGCAGCGGGCGGTCGATCAGACGGCAGGTGAGGATCGCGTCCTCGGAGGGACGGCCCTCACGGCGGAAGAAGCTGCCGGGGATCTTGCCGGCGGCGTACATCCGCTCCTCGACGTCCACCGTCAGGGGGAAGAAGTCGAGCTGGTCCTTGGGGTTCTTGGATGCGGTGGTGGCCGACAGCACCATGGTGTCGTCGTCCAGGTACGCCACGGCGGAACCGGCGGCCTGCTTGGCCAGGCGGCCCGTCTCGAAGCGGATGGTACGGGTGCCGAAGGCGCCGTTGTCGATGACGGCCTCGGCGTAGTGGGTCTCGTTCTCCACTAGCGTTTTCTCCTCGTCTTCGTCCCTGGGCTGCCCGTGTGGCAGGGGGACGGTTACGGAGAAGCGCGCCGTGCGGTGCGGGCCGGTCTTCGATCGAAGCACCCGGGGCTCGCTTCCCCCCGGGGGCCACTACCGAGGACCGGCGGCGGCGAGGTGCACTTCTCCTCTTTTTATCGTGCTGTGTCGTCCGTATTGCGTTGTGTGCTACCACACTACAAAGCGTGAGTGACACTCCGCACGTTTCGGCCCTGACGACGAGGGCTTCGTGCATACGGCAAAGGGAGCGGTCCCGGAGTCCTTCCGGGAACCGCTCCCCTCACGGCGTCTTACTTGGCGCCCGCAGCACCGCGGCGGATGCCCAGGCGGTCGACCAGCGTACGGAAGCGCTGGATGTCCTTCTTCGCCAGGTACTGCAGCAGGCGACGGCGCTGACCGACCAGGATCAGCAGACCACGGCGGGAGTGGTGGTCGTGCTTGTGGGTCTTGAGGTGCTCCGTCAGGTCGGAGATCCGACGCGAGAGCATGGCGACCTGGACCTCGGGGGAGCCGGTGTCGCCCTCCTTGGTACCGAACTCGGTGATGATCTGCTTCTTCGTAGCGGCGTCGAGCGACACGCGTACTCCTCATAGTCTGTGAGTGCCATCGAGTGCCCCCGGTCCACTTCTCGGGGGAGCTTCCGTAACTCGGGAGGCGGGGATCCGCTGGGCGCGGCCTCCAGAGCCTTCTGAGAGGGCTCCGGGGGTGCGTACACAAACGGCCGTCACACAGGGTACCAGCCAGTGGCGGGAACCCTCTCCCACCTTTTGGAACGCCCCGGGCACGGTGGAGGCGGCCACTAGGGTGAGCGTGCTGATCGTACGGACGTCGGGAAGGGGTCGCTTCGGGATGGCGGAGACGGAAGCGGAGATCAAGGCGCGCAAGGAGCGGGAGCGCGACGAGCTGTACGCGCTCGACATCTCGGGCGTCGAGTGGCACAGCGCCCCGGGTACGGAGGAGCACGAGGAGCGGGTCGAGATCGCGTACCTCCCGGAAGGGGCGGTGGCGATGCGGTCCTCCCTCGACCACGACACCGTGCTGCGGTACACGGAGGCGGAGTGGCGGGCGTTCGTCCTGGGTGCCCGGGACGGGGAGTTCGATCTGAAGCCGACGCCGGAGAACGGCGGGCTCGCGGCGCAGTGAGCGCAACGTGAGACGTGAAAAGGGCGGCACGCGCGCGTGCCGCCCTTTTTCTGCTTTCTGCGTCTGGTGAGCCTGCGAGAACCTAGCTCGTCATCGCGCGCGCCCGCTCGTACACGTCGAACACGGCCAGCGCCAGCGGGATCAGCGTGAGCAGGACGAAGCTCTCGGCGATCTCCAGGAAGCGGCCCCAGAAGGGGGTGACGCCGCGCCGCGGAGTGATCAGACCGATCGCGGTGACCAGGGCGGTGGCCGCGCCGACCGCCGCGGCGAGCCAGACGCTGCGGATGTCGAGGGAGGCGTGGTCGCCCTGGAAGGCGTCGATCAGGTAGTTCCGGGGCGGGTTCAGGGCGAGCCCGAGGCCGAGGAAGACGATCGCGGCGAGGCCCGCGGCCAGGGTGGCGCCGACCTGCGCGGTGTAGCGGAACAGGTGCGCCCGCATCAGCATCGCCACGCCGGTCGCGAGGGCCAGGAGCTGGGCCCAGATGTTGCTGGAGAAGCCGAGGACGATCGACGCGCCCACCGCGACGAGGGCACAGCCGCCGACGAGGCCGACGAGGAGTTCGTGGCCGCGCCGGGCCTGGGCGGCCACCCGCTCGAGGTCCACGGGCTCCTGCGGGGCGGGCTCGCCGCTGTCGTAGCCGCCGCGCGAGGGGTTGGGCGGCTCGAAGCCGATGGGCAGCCGTGCGAAGCGCATGGACAGACCCGGCAGGAAGGCCAGCGAAACGACGGACAGCGGGGCGCAGATCGCGGCCGTTTCGATGGCCTTCAGCTCGGTGAGGAGCGCGATGAAGCTGGTGATCAGACCGATGGCGGAGGCGAAGACGAACGCCACGAAGGGTCCGTCGCCGCCCGGCGACATCAGGGTGAGCACCAGGGAGGCGACCAGGACCGCCGTGCAGGCGAGCAGGAACTGGAGCCGTCCGATGCCCTGGCCGGCGGAGAGCGACAGCAGCCCCGAACCGGCCACGGCCACGTTCGGCAGAGCGCCGAGTCCCAGCGCGACCGCGGAGCCCCGGTCGCCGTACACACGCGCGCGGACGCAGGCGATGGTGACCAGGAGGATGCCGGTGACGCCCGCGATGATGCCCTGCAGGCTGTTCATGTCGTGGCGGATCTGGGAGCTCCAGGCCACGAACGCGAGCAGCGCGGGCAGGATGCCGCCCGCGACGAGGCCGGCGGCACGGGTGAGGTCGCCGCTCCACAGGGTGCGGTCGCGGGTGACGGCGGAGGCCACCGCCTCGGAGACGTCGTCGAGGACCGCGGGCGGCAGCGACTCGGCGAACGGGCGCAGGGTGAGCAGCTCGCCGTCGAGGATGCGCTGCGCCGTGAAGGACCGGGCGCCGTCGAGGACGGTGCCGTCACGCCGGACGAGGTGGTAGCCGACCGGCGCGCCCTCGGAGGGGCTCTGCTGGGACAGGCGCAGGATCTCCGGGTACAGGTCGGCGACCGGTACGTCGTCGGGCAGCGCCACGTCTATGCGGCTGTCGGGCGCCACGATGGTGACCCGGCAGAAGCCGAATCCCATGCCTGCCCCGGAAGGGGCTCCGGTGCCCGGTCCACCGGTCGCGCCGGCAGGCGCGGAGGCCGTCATGCTCACCTGCTGTTCCCCCTCGTCGGTGGTGGGGCGGCCTGCGTGCCGCCGCGCACCCTTCCGCCCGTAAAGATCCTGTGTAGGTTGTGCCGCGCCATCCGCACCGCCGGCCAACCGAGCGGTCGTATCCGGGGGTTGCGGGGTGGCGCTTGCTTCGAACCGTTGCGGATTGCCCGGGTTTTCCCGGCACGATTCGCAACTGCTCACGCGTCTCACCGGCACCCTACCGCCCGCCGTTGTCAGTGGTTGTCAGTAGGATCGCGCTTCGCGGTCGACGTCCGCCTGACACGGGGCGGCGGACGAAACATCTCGGTCCGGCAAGGGAATTGGTGCGTAGTGAGCCACATCGTCGTCAAGCGCCCACCGCGGGCACTGCCGAAGGAAGTGCCCACGGACGAGGTCGTACTGCAAGCGCCGCCGGAGCTTCCGCGCGGCCAGCAGGAAGGCGCTCTGATGCAGCTCCTGCCCATGCTCGGCATGGGCGGGTCCGTGGTCTTCTTCTTCAACCCCCAGGCCCAGCCCTTCATGAAGATCATGGGCATGGTGATGGTGGCCTCGACGATCGGCATGGGCATCTCGATGCTGATCCGCTACCGCCGCGGCAGCCAGGGGCAGATGGCCGACATGCGCCGTGACTACCTGCGTTACCTGTCGCAGACGCGGCGCGGCGCCCTGGAGACCGCGCAGGCGCAGCGCGACGCCCAGTACTACCTGCACCCTTCGCCGGAGCAACTGTGGGCCCTGGTCGCCGAGGGCAGCCGGGTGTGGGAACGGCGCACCGGTGACGAGGACTTCGGACAGGTACGGGTGGGCCTCGGCCCACAGTCCCTGGCAACTCCCCTGATCCCACCGCAGACCGCCCCGGTCGACGAGCTGGAGCCACTGACCGCGGGCGCCATGCAGCGCTTCCTGGCCACGCACAGCGCCCTCGACGACCTGCCGATGGCGGTGTCGCTGCGCGCCTTCTACCACGTGACGATCAGCGGCGAGCCGGGCACCGTGCGCGGCACCGCCCGGGCCGTCACCGCCTCCCTCGCCTCGCTGCACTCCCCCGAGGACCTGGTCATCGCCGTCGTCACCGGACGCGCCTCGGCGCCCGAGTGGGAGTGGGCCAAGTGGCTGCCGCACGTGCAGGTCCCGGGCGTCGCCGACGGCGCCGGCAGCTTGCGTCTGATCACCACCGACCCGGTGGAGCTGGAGGACCGGCTCGCCTCCCGCCTGCAGGGCCGCCCGCGCTTCCACCCGGGCGGACCGCCGGTGCCCGAGCAGCCGCACGTGGTGGTCGTACTCGACGGCATCTCCCTGCCGCCGACGTCGTTGCTGGCCAGCCCCGAGGGCATGCAGGGCGTGACGGTCCTGGAGGTCGTGCCCGGCGACCTCACCTTCGGCCGCGGCGACCTCTCCGTCCTCGTGCAGCCCAAGGAGCTGCGCCTGGAGTCGGCGCACGGCATGGTCTACGACGGGACGCCGGACGTCCTGTCGTACGAGGCCGCGGAGGCGCTCGCCCGCCAGCTGGCGCCGCTGCGCATGGCGTCGGGCGGAGACGACGACCAACCGCTGCTCGCCAACCTGGAGTTCACGGATCTGCTGAACCTGGGCGACGCGGCCTCGGTCGACACGAAGCGGACCTGGCGGCCGCGCTCGCAGTCGGAGCGGCTGCGGGTGGCGATCGGTCTCGGCGAGGACGGCCGGCCCGTGATGCTGGACCTCAAGGAGGCCGCCCAGGAGGGCATGGGCCCGCACGGCCTGTGCGTCGGTGCGACCGGTTCCGGCAAGTCGGAGCTGCTGCGTACGCTGGTGCTCGGTCTCGCCGTGACCCACTCCTCCGAGACGCTGAACTTCGTCCTCGCCGACTTCAAGGGTGGTGCCACGTTCGCGGGCATGGCCCAGATGCCGCACGTGGCGGCCGTGATCACCAACCTCGCGGACGACCTGACCCTCGTCGACCGTATGGGTGACTCGATCCGGGGTGAGCTGAACCGCCGCCAGGAGATGCTCCGCGACGCGGGCAACTACGCGAACATCCACGACTACGAGAAGGCCCGCGCGGCGGGCGCGCCGCTGCAGCCGATCCCGTCCCTGGTCCTGGTGATCGACGAGTTCAGCGAACTGCTGACCGCGAAGCCGGACTTCATCGAGATGTTCGTGCAGATCGGCCGTATCGGCCGTTCGCTGGGCGTGCACCTGCTGCTCGCCTCCCAGCGCCTGGAGGAGGGCCGGCTGCGCGGCCTGGAGACGTACCTCTCCTACCGCATCGGTCTGCGCACGTTCTCGGCGGCCGAGTCGCGTGCCGCGCTCGGCGTCCCGGACGCCTACGAGCTGCCGAACGTCCCGGGTTCGGGTTTCCTGAAGTTCGGTACGGACGAGATGGTGCGCTTCAAGGCGGCGTACGTCTCCGGGGTGTACCGCACCAGCTCGCAGCAGGTCGCCGCGCTGGGCGGTCCGCTGCCCGTGGACCGCAGGCCGGTCCTCTTCACGGCGGCCGAGGTCGCGGTGCAGTACGCGCCGGTCCCGAAGCAGCGCCAGGAGGCGCCCGAGGAGCAGAAGGACGACGCACTCGCCGACACCGTGCTCGACGTGATCGTGCGGCGCCTGGAGGCGCAGGGTCCGGCCGCCCACCAGGTGTGGCTGCCCCCGCTGGACAGCCCGCCGTCGCTCGACGCGCTGCTGCCGGGGCTCGCCCCGGTGCCCGGCCGTGGCATGACCCAGCCGGGCTACGAGGGCGCGGGCCGGCTCGTGGTCCCCGTCGGCCTCATCGACAAGCCCTACGAGCAGCGCCGCGACCCGCTGTGGCTCGACTTCGGCGGCGCGGCCGGCCACATGCAGATCGTCGGCGGCCCGCAGTCCGGCAAGTCGACGCTGCTGCGCTCGATCATCGCGTCGTTCGCGCTCACCCACACCCCGCAGGAAGTGCAGTTCTACGGCCTGGACTTCGGCGGTGGCGGTATGGCCGCGGTGGCCGGCCTGCCGCACGTGGGCGGTGTCGCCTCGCGACTGGACCCCGAGAAGGTCCGGCGTACGGCGGCCGAGGTGTACGGCGTCATGACTCGCCGCGAGGAGTACTTCCGCTCCGCGGGCATCTCCTCCATCGCGGAGTTCCGCTCCCGCCGCGCGCGGGGCGAGATCTCGGTGACCGACCAGCCCTGGGGTGACGTCTTCCTGGTCATCGACGGCTGGGGCAACTTCCGCTCGGACTACGAGGCCCTGGAGCCGCTGGTCCTGGACATCGCCGCGCGCGGCCTGGGCTACGGCATCCACCTCGTCCTCACCGCCTCGCGCACGATGGAGGTCCGCGCGAACCTCAAGGACCATCTGATGAACCGCCTGGAGCTGCGGCTGGGCGACCCGATGGACTCCGAGATCGACCGCAAGGTCGCGGCCAATGTCCCCACCGGAGTGCCGGGTCGCGGTCAGACCCCGCAGAAGCAGCACTTCATGGCGGCGGTCCCGCGCATCGACGGCCTCTCCTCCGACACGGACCTCGCGGAGGCGTCGACCGCCCTCGCGGCCGAGGTCACCCGTCACTGGCAGGAGCCCGGCGCACCGGAGGTACGCCTGCTGCCCCGCGAGTTCGCCGCGGCCCAGCTTCCCCCGGGCGACCGCTTCCCGAACCGCGGCGTCTCCTTCGCCCTCGACGAGGACAACCTCGAGCCGGTGTTCGTGGACTTCGAACAGGACCCGTTCTTCCTGGTGTTCGGCGAGAGCGAGTCCGGCAAGTCGAACCTGCTGAAGCTGCTGATCAAGCGCCTCACCGAGCGCTACGACGGCAACAGCTGCAAGCTGTTCGTCGTCGACAACCGCCGCTCGCTGCTCGGGGTGACCCCGCCGTCCCACCTGGCGGAGTACATCCCCATGTCCAACCAGATGCAGCACCACATGGACGCACTGGCCGACCTGATGCAGCGCCGCACCCCGACGGCCGACGTGACCCCGGAGCAGCTGCGCGAGCGCAGCTGGTGGCGGGGCCCCACGGTGTACGTCGTCATCGACGACTACGACCTCGTGTCCACGTCCAGCGGCAACCCGCTGGCGGGCCTCACGGAAATGCTGCCGTTCGCCCGCGACGTCGGCGTCCGCTTCATCATCGCCCGCTCCACGGCGGGCGCGTCCCGCGCCGGCTACGAGTCCTTCATGCAGCGCATCAAGGAACTCGGCGCCCAGGGCGTGGTCCTCGCGGGCGATCCGGCGGAGGGCGACCTGCTCGGCGGGGTACGGCCGCGGGCGATGCCTGCGGGGCGGGGGATCTTCGTTTCTCGGAAGAGGGGGAAGCCGATGGTGCAGGTGGGGCTGGTGGAGTCCTAGGAGACCTTCGCCTTCGGAGTCGTTCCCCGACAGGAACGGCCCTCGCCTCCTGATCCGACCTGGATGCCGCGGACCATGCCGGTCCGCGGCATCCTGCCGTCCCGAACACGGTCGAACGACGTGCTCACCGCTCAGAACGTCGAAAGAGCGATGACCGAGCTGTCGTACATGACGAAGACGCGGTTTCCGGCGGCGGCCAGGCGGGCGTAGTCGGGATCGGGGACCATGTAGCTCCGTGAGTCCTTTCCGTCCGAGGACCGCACCGCATTGATCAACAGCTGTGGCCCATACCCGTTATGGGTCCTGCCGAACGTCCAGACGCCGTGGCCCTGCCGTACCACAGGGCTCCCCCACGTCGCGTTCTGCGACGCCTCCCACAGCACCTTGCCGTTTCCCTTGTCCAGGCACCTGGTGCCTGTACCCGCGTTCGTGTAGACCGCGTCCGCGTAGACCGCGGCAGGGCCCCACTTGTACCCGTCGGTCTCCCAGTCGTCGAGTTTGGTATTCCAGATCCTCGTTCCGTCGCTGAGCCGGCGGGCGTCCATGGACTTGCCGTTGATGTACACGATGCCGTCGTAGACCACCGGGCTGACCGTGAGGTCCTTGTCCTGGTCGAGGCGGGTCCATGCCGTGCTGCCATCGTTGGTGTGCACGACGAGCACGGTGCCGTCCACGGCCGATATGACCAGCCTGCCCTGGCCGGCAACGGCAGGGGCGAGCAGATTCCCGCGGAACTTTGTGGGGACGGCAGTCGTCCAGCGGATCCTGGCGTCGGAGCGGCTCACGCTGCGCAGCCTGTGGTCCTTCGTCACCAGGTACACGGCATCGTCGTCGGCCGCGAGCAGCGCCGCCGTCTCCGCGGCCGGGCACGTCCACTTGGGTTCACCCGTGGAAGGCACGAACGTCCGTAGGACACCCTTGTCGTCGGCGCCGACGACCAGCCGGTCGGAGAGAGACAGATAGCCGCTCTTCGTCCTGACGTGAGGCGCGCTCCAGCGGCGCTTGCCGTTGGTGATGTCGAATCCCGCGATGCCGCCGGTCGCGACGCCGAAGACGATGACGTCCCCGATCGGCAGCAGCGTCTGAGAGTAGGCGTCCGCCTTGCCGTGCACTTCCCAGAGGTCCGTCGGCTGAACGTCATGGTTGATCGGGTCCTCGATGCCGTGGACGTCCAGCTTTTGCAGGGGAACAGGCACCGCCGGAGGAATGTCGAATGGACCGCTCTTCGTCCTCGTCGATCCACCGCGTGTTCCGAACCACCACGCGGCCGTGCCGCCCCCGCCCGCCAGGACCACGCCACTGGCGGCCAGCCCGGTGAGCACCCGCCTGCGGGTGACGGACGGAGCCGTCTCCGTCGTGACCGGTAGGGGCAGTCGGCGTGCCGCGACCTCCCGCTCTCTGATGGCGTCGGCAACCGGTCCACGCTGCCAGACTCGATCGGCTCTCTTGGGCGCCGCCATGGCCTGGACGATCTGGGGCGGGGCAGGACGCGCGGCCGGCTCCTTGGCCAGGCAGGGCAGGATCAGTGACTGCAGATGCGGTGCGATGCCGTCGAGCCGTGGTTCTCCGTGCACCACTTCGTACTGCACGGCTGCGACATGCGAGCCCTCGTACGCCCGTCTGCCACTTGCCGCGTAGGCCAGAACCGCGCCGAGCGAGAACACGTCCGCCGACGGAGTCACCCGCCGACCGAGCACCTGCTCGGGAGCGCCGTACCCCGGAGTGACGGGCACCTGCCCAGTCGTGGTGAGGGTCAGGCCGTGTTCGGGCCGAGCGATACCGAAGTCGATGATGCGCGGTCCGGCCGAGGTGAGCACGATGTTCGGCGGCTTCAGGTCACGGTGGATGAACCCGGCAGCGTGGATGTCGGCGAGGGTCCGGGCGAGCGCGGTGGCAAGGGCGCGCAGAGCCGACTCGTCGAGAGGTCCGTAGGTGTCGACGGCTTGGTCCAGGGTGAGTCCCGCGAGGAACTCGGTAGCGATCCAGGGCCGTCCGCCCTCGGTCCATGCGCCGAGTACATTCGCGATTCCGTTGCTCCGCACCGCCTGAGCGGCCTGCGCCTCGCGCACGAACCGCTGAGCGAGGTGGGTGTCGTGGGTGAGTTCCGGCCGCAGCACCTTGACAGCAGCCAGGCTACCGGCACCGTCCTGGCCGACGTAGACCTTGCCCATGCCGCCTTCGCCGAGAACGCCGAGAACACGATAGGGACCGAGGCGGAGTGGGTCGCCGGTGGCAAGGGGTTTCATGGTGGGTCCTTCTGCCCGAGAGGGGTCGGTGGGGGCGGCCGAGCGGCGAGGCTGTCGTGCGCGGTTCCGCGCGACCGGTGTTCTGCCGCTTCGAGGTCACGTCACTGGAGGGGATACGCGGTCAGGTTCTGGCTGTCCACGCCGAGGACCAGCTTCGCGTCCGCGTCCGCGTAGAACTGTCTGCCACTCGTCTGGTATGTCAGCGAAGTAGTGTGGCTCGACAAGCTGATCGCGCGCAGCAGAGTCCCGTTCTTGTAGTACGCGTAGCGGGTGCCGAGGACGGGCGGCCAGGCGGTGGATGCCTCCGACACCTCCCCGCCGCGCTCGGTCCAGAGCACCTTTCCGCTGCGCGCGTCCACCGCCGTCAAACCGACGCCGCCGCCCACGGCGTACAGGATGCCCGCCTTGAGCACTGGCGGACCGTGCACGTGCTCTGTCGAGGTCTTCCACGTCACGGCCCCGTCGCTCAGCCGCAGCGCCCAGAGCCGACTGCCGCCGAGATACAGGTGATCGCTGTCCGCGGCGATCCCGCCCCGTAGGACGTCCGGCTCGTCAATGCCGTACGGCCTCTCCCAGAGGACGGCGCCAGTCGAGGCGTCCCGAACGACGATGCGGACGGTCCCGTCCTTCACTTCCTGGAGTGTCACCAGGCGGCTGCCGACGGCCTTCGCAGCGAGGAAATGCAGCCTCGAGCTCAACTCGAACCGTACGGGCAGCGGTTTCGACCACAGGAGCTTGCCGGTCTCGAGGTCGGCGGCACCCAGGGCGTCGGTCTCCCCGACCGAGAAGGCGCCGGTCCCGTCGTTCTTCCCCTTGCCTACGACGACGTATGCGACGCGGTCCGTGACGCACAGGAGTTGATGTGTCGGGAGCTCGTCATTGGTGCCCGCGAACCGGGCCAGGGTCTTGATCGTTTTCCCGTTCTTCGGATCGACGGTCTGGAGCGTGACGGCGGCCCCGATCCCGTCGCTGGTTTCCTCCCCGATCGAGAGGCGGTAGAGCCGACCACCCGCCACGAGCGTCTGCCAACTGCTCTCTTCGGAGTAGCTGTCCCACTTGCGGGCTCCGCTCGCCGAACTGACACCTTGGCTCCCACCGCCCGTGGGCACGACGATCATTCCGCCGAGCGCCTGGGGGACGACCGCGCCCAACTCAGCCGTGACCACGACGTCGACCGTGTACGTCCACAGCGGCTCAATGTTCTGCGTCCTGTGGGTGCTGCTCTTCGTTCTCGTGCCACCGCCGCCCCGTGCTGGGGTGCGCTCCTGCCACCACCACGCGCCTCCGCCCGCCGCCGCTCCGACGGCGAGTGCGCCGCCGAGGGCGAGGACCCCGCGACGCGACCGGCGACGACCGGCCGCCGTGGTGCCCGCCATGACCTCCGGACCGGCCACCGGCGCGGGCAGCCGCTGTGGCACCAGCCGCCAGACGTCGGCCGCCCGCCGTCCGATGTCTGCGAGCAGCTCGTGCGGAAGGTGGTCGGCAAACTCACCCTTGCCGTCGTGGAGTTGCGCCGCAAGGTAAGCCGTGGTGGGTCGGGCCCCCGGCTCCTTGGCCAGACATTGGGCCAGCACCGGCGCGAGGGCGGCCGGAACGCCGCTGAGGTCCGCCTCCGCGTATCGCACCCGGTACAGCAGATCCGCCGCCTGCCCGTGCCCGAACGGGCCGTGCCCGGTGGCCGCGTACACCAGCACTCCGGCGAGCGCGAACACATCGCCGCCCGCGTCGTGCTCCTGCCCGGTCGCCTGCTCCGGCGACATGAAGGCCGGTGTGCCGACGGCGGCGCCGGCGCGGGTCAGCCGGTCGTCGCCGATCGCCCGCGCGATGCCGAAGTCGATGACCTTCGGCCCGTAGGCGGTGACCAGGATGTTGGAGGGCTTGAGGTCGCGGTGCACGACGTCCGACCGGTGCAGCTGACCGAGCGCCGAGCACAGGGCGGCGCCCAGGGCCCGTACGGACTGCTCGGGCAACGGTCCCGCTGCCTCCACGGCCTCGTCGAGTGGGGGCCCGAGCACATACTCCGTCGCCAGCCAGGGCGTCTCCGCGAGCGCATCCGCGTCCACCACCCGCGCCCCGAACCGGTCGCCGATGACCCGGGCCGCGTCCGCCTCCAGCCGGAAACGGGTGCGGGCCGCCGGATCGGTGGCGATGGCGGCGTGCATGGTCTTCAGGGCGACGGTGCGCCCACCGGAGGAACGCGCCACGTAGACGGTGCCCATGCCTCCGCTGCCGAGCCGGGCGATGAGCCGGTAGGGGCCGAGAGCGACGGGGTCGTCGTGAATGAGGGGAGTCGGCATGGGGTTCTTGTCGTCAGTGACTGTGGTGAGGAACGGGGGCCTGGGACGGCGCGCTGCCCACCGGCCAGGCCGGATGTGCCTGCGCCTGCACCGGTAGCTCCACCTCGGCGGCCAGCACGGACGCCGACTGGTGGACGATGGCGGCGACGAGTCGGGCAGGCAGCCAACCGGGGCCCAGCAAGGCGTCCGCGCGCGTGGGCGGGCCGAAACCCGCGGGGATGTCCGGTCGGTCGCTCCCCGCCAGCTCGTCGATGATCTCGGAGAGTTGCGGCCGCTGGGCCGGGTCGCGGGACAGGCACCGCGCGACCAATGAGCGCAGCGCCGACGGCAGTTCCTCCCGCTCCGGCATGGTGTAGCCCGTGGCGGCGTAGGCGAGCGTCGCACCGAGCGCGTACACGTCACCCAGCGGGCGCGGCTGCCCGCCTGCGGCCTGCTCGGGCGGCAGGGTGCCGGGGTCGAGCCCGGGCACCTCCTGCCGTGCGACACCGTCCGGTGCGGCGGCCCGTACCGCTCCGAAGCAGGTGAGCCGGGGTCCGTCCGCGGCGATCAGCACGGCGGACGGGCTGACCCCCGCGTGGATCAGGTTCTGCCCGTGCATCACGGCGAGGTTCTCGGCCAGCGCGATGGCAAGCGCCCGGACCGTCCGCTCGGGCAGCGGGCCGCCGTGCACGGCGAGGGCGATGGGCAGCGGAAGCGCGGGCAGATAGGGACGCGCATGCCACGCCTGCTCGCCGGGGGCAGCGAGTTCGACGGCCGGGAGGACCCAGGAACCCAGGAGATAGCGGGAGGTGTCGGCTTCGGCCATGAAGCGCTGCGGGTCGACCGTCGCCAGTGGGCTGCTGAGCAGCACGGTGCGGTCCCCGTCGGCGCTGCGGGCGATGAAGCGGTGCTCGGGGACGGGTGTGTGCGCGGGGCTGCCGGTGTCGAGCCGGGTGACGACCGTGTACGGGCCGATCTGCCGAGTACCTCGGGTACCCGGTCCGGTGTCTGGCGCGCGCATGTCCACCCTTCGTGGCTTGGTGCCTCAGTGCTTTCGTGCCTCTGGCTCGGCACACCACAGGGTGGGCGCCTCCCGCGCGCGCCCACCCTGGAGTTGCTTCTACGAGCCTCGGCCTACCGGAAGTAGCTGGCCGCCTTCTTGTCACCTTCCATGTACGTACCGCCGGACTGGGCGACGACGTGGCCGATGCCGGTGAGGGCCTGGTGGATGTCGTTCGCCTCCTTGTCCCAGCGGTGCAGCTTCTCGTTGAAGGTGCCCTGGGCCTCGCCCTCCCAGTACTGCAGGCTGCTCACGACCATCTTGCGGAGCTCCTGCAGGTCCTGCTCGAGCGTGCTCGCCTCGTTACCGATCTTGGTTGCCGCGACGTCGAGCCCGTCATAAGTGACTGACAGTCCCTCAGCGTTGTTGGCCATGCCTGTTACCTCGTCTCGCTGGTGTGTAGCTGGTGGGTGCGCCGGCTGCCCGGCAGTTGTCCTGAGTGCCGCTCGACTCAGTAGGAGCTGAGGGAAGACGTCGGAACGGTGGGAGCGCCGTCCTGGAGGTCGATCTTGTTGACCGCCGCGCGCACCTCGTCTTCCTTGCTGTCCTTGATGTTGCGCGTCGAGGTCATCGCCTCGATGACGTCACCGAGGATGTTGCCGATGTTCCGCAGCGACTCGTTGATCTCGAACTGCTTCTTGTCGAACGCGGCACGGCCGATACCCTGCCACTGGCCTTCCAGGCCGTCGATGACGCCCTGAAGCCCGTGCACGCGCTTCTGGATGCCCTCGTACTTCTCCACCATCTGCTTCTGCAGGTGGACTACTGCGGCATCTTCGAGCTTCTGCTTTCCGCCGGCCATGATCGGCCCTGCCTTTCGTGTGTCCGTTGTTGATCTGATGGATTCGGCTCACCGCTGCGCTTGTTGCTCTGCAGGGATGAGTACGCAGTGCCTGTGCCGCCCGAACAGCACAGGGCTGCTACGACTGTTGACGACTGAGCACGTCACCTGGCGCGTCGCGCCCGCATGACAGCCAGGCCTCCACCGCCGATCACGACGACTGCGGCAATGGCGCCGAGCGCGATCCAGAGGGTGTTGCTGTTGCCGCCATTCGACGACTCCGCATTCGATCCTGACGCCGAGGTTGCTCCGGTGGAACCCTTTTCCGAGGCTTGTGACGTGGCTGATGCAGAAGGAGAGGGAGAGGCTGAGGCGGTGGTTGCGGATTTGGCCAGCAGGTCCCCGCCGTTGTACTTGGCGAGCGGGTCGATGTTCGGCGGGCCGGCATTGTAATGGGGATTCGCGAGGACCACGCGGGGGCGAATCAAGCCAAAGCCGATGTACTTACTCGGTTCATCCTTCGGAAACGTGCGCCCAGCAGTGTCGATCATGGCCCTCACAACCTGGTTCACATTCCAGTCCGGATGGGCCGACCAGATAAGGGCGGCGGCGGCTGAGGTGAGTGCAGTCGCCGGACTCGTACCAGCTTTGCCTTCGCAGTACGAGTGGAAATTGGCGCCACAATACGCAGGAATTCCCTCACCGGGAGCCCCCAGGTCGGCATAGCCTGCGCTCGAAGAAAACTTCGAGACCGTGAGAGACTTATCGACCGACGCAACACCCAGGACATAAGGGTAGGAGGCAGGGAAATCAGAGAAACTATTCTTCCCGTTGTTTCCAACTGCTGCGATCAGCAACTTTCCCTTCGAGGCCGCGTATTTGACCGCAGCCTCATCCTCGTCAGTGGTCATACCGCCGAATGACATGTTGATGATCTTTGCGTCAGTGTCAGCAGCTGCCCTGAGGGCTTGCCAGGCCTCCGGAGTCTTCTCCTTCTCATTCCCATCCTTGAGCCCCTCGAGCTGAACACGGTAGGGAACGATCTTCGCGCCCGGTGCCAGACCCTTCAGCCCACCGCCTGCCCCGGTACCTGCGATCAGCTCAGCCATGCTCGTGCCGTGGCCGGCGTAATCATCCGTAGCGTGGTAGGCAACCGCCTTGGGAACCTCGTCGGTCAGGACTTGCCCCTTCAGCGACGGCGTATTCGCGTTCACCCCGGTGTCGATGACCGCGACCTTGACGCCCTTCCCCGTGCTCACCTTCCACATCTGCTCGGCTTGCATGGGGCCCAGGTACCACTCCTTCGACTGTTCGTCGGAGGCAGCTGCGGCTGGGGCCAAACCCACGGTCACAACGGCCAGGGCGCCGACGGCCGCACCCACCGCGCGCACTCGTCTTCCGCGGCGTGCCGTGCGGAGTTCAGCCTGCTCGGCTCGTCGGCTGGTCCCTGACTTCATGGCGTTGAATGTCCTCGCTCGCGTTCAGTTGATGACCGGCGGCACATTGCGCCGGGGCTCGTTCGGCAGGTGTGTCTCTTCGTCTTCGACCAGGTAGTCGGGCCGCGGTGTCCCGTCCGCCTTCCGCTCTTCGCCAGGCCTTCCGTTGTGGCCGGCGCCGCGCGTGAGACCGGCACCACCATGGGTCATGCCGTTGCGCTCAGCTCCCGCCGCAGAGGTGCGTGCGGTCGGCTTCCCGGTGACGGCCTCAGACGTTCCCGCGCGGGCACGGGAGCCAGTCGCCCCCGAACCGGGCCGCGCCGTGGACTCGGACTCGGGCGTTCCGAAGACACCGCGCTGGCCGAGCCGGCCTGTCGTGTTCCGGGAGTTGGCTTCATCCTCACCACCGATGATCGTGCCGCGAGGAATCCTCGACCCGTTCTTCGACGACGGATTCGTTGCGGAGGGACGTCCCCCGACAACTCCGTTGGACCGGCCGGCGCCGGTTGTCGGCCCGCTGGTCGTACGCTGTGCCGCCGTGCCTGCGGGTCGCGGCGTACCACCCGTGACCCCTCGCCCCATAGGGGAGGACGCCCTCGGTCCGGAACCGGCGCCCTTGACTGCGGACTGACCGGTCGACGTAGCGCGGCCCATCTGGTCCATGGGCCCTCGCCCCGTGGACCGTCCGGAGCCTGGATTGGTCACACCTGACGTACCCGCGCGCCCCTGAGCCGACGGAGGAGTACGGAAACCACCGGTGCCGCTCAAGCCCCGACCCGATGGGCCATTGGGGACGGGGAGCCTGAATCCACCACCGCCGAACACATCGGGTTGGCTGCCACTTGTGGGAGGAGTGCCAGTGACCGGCGGAGTATGGCTGGGCCCAGGTGTGGTGGTCGTGGGCGGCGGTAGAGTGCCGGTGGAGTCGATATGCGTTCCGACGGGAACGTCTGGGTGCCTGACTTGGTCCGTAGCGTCTTTTACGGGTGCCGGCGTGCCGGTTGCGTCGGGCACACTTGCGTGACGCACCGGCGCCACCGTGGCGTGATGCCCCCCGACTGCCGTCGAGCCCGTTCCTGTGGAACCGTGTGAAGCGGACCCTCCGGGAGCGGGGTCGGCGAACGAGGTGGGCCTGGGCACCCCGACCTCGGGGAGATCCTTGAACTCAGGCTCGTTCTTGTGCAAGTCCTGCAGTGATTGATTGGACACCGCGTAATACGACGCCAACCGATTCATCTGGTTGATCGCTTCTTGGCGGTGCTTCTCCACCTGGACCGCAGCGGCGTAGTCCTTGTTGCCCGCGACCTTCTCGGGTGCAGGGAAGTCCTTGGCGGGTGTCGGGTTCACTCGGGTGTCGCGAGGGGGCATGGCCTTCCGGACGGACGCCAGTCCCTCGGCGGCGGCAGTGATCTGGTCGCCCGCTCCGCCGGCGAAGCCACTCAGTTGATAGGTGCTCGCAACAAGCCCATCGCCCCACGTCCGGAAGTCATCGCCGGCCTTGCCGACCCATGGCACTGTGTGGAACTGGCCCTTGAGTTCGTCGGCCGCCGCCTTGATGGCATCGCGAGCGTCCCAGAGGGCTCGGCCGGAAGACTCCAGGTCTTCCGGGTCCGTCTGCTCGACCAGGTCGATCATCGCGTTGAGGTCGTGATGGTCGAATTCCGTACGACTGACCATGGCCTGCGAATACGGGGTGTGCTTGACCGCAGTACGAATGGCGTTGTCAACGAAACCGACAAGGCCGCCGCCCTCGTAAGGGTGCTCCCCGAGGCCCCGGGCGTAGTCCGTGACGTTGTTCTGGGCGGAGGCCCGGTCCATGTCTGCCTGGTGCTGCTTGTCGTTGTCGGTCATCCTCAGAGCGTTCCCTTCTCCGCACCGCCGGCCTTCTTGTCGCCCTGTGGATTGAGTTGCTTGATCTCCCACTGAATCTCGTAGAACCGACGGCGCTGCTCCTCTTCGAGGTTGTCGAAGGTCCCCTTCGCACCGAGAACCGCAATACCCATGGCCTCGATCTGCAGGTGCAGGGTCCTGGAAAGGGTGGTGAGCTTCTCGTGGACGGCGTTGAACGTCCCGTACAGGGCGTCGGCCTCATGGAAGGCTCCGGCCCCGCTGCTCAGCGACCCCTGACGGATCGACTGCTCCCCGACCCGCGTCGGATTGCCCGCTGACTTCTCAAGGGTCTGCAGCACCCCGTCCACCCGGCTGACGAACTTTTTCAGCGCGTCACCGCTGGCCTCCAGGTTCGCCGCCGACACGCCCCCAACCATGTCTGCCGGAAGCACGACGCTCCTCCCCGTTTCCCCGTACGCCTCGCGAACGAGACGGCCTGACCACTCGCCGTACGATCGCAAAGCGAGCCGCGTCTCACAACGCTTTTACCACTGTAGTCAACCTGCTCAACGGGTCCAACCGGCGTATGTGTTAACTCAGTTACGAGACCGGACCAGGCGCCCCGCTTTGCCCGATTTGCAGGACTGTGACGGGTGGGTATGTGGTCGTCTCGCCACCGGCACTTCAAGGCACGGGCCAATCGTGACCGCGACTGACACTGATCACGCGGCATCGTTTGCGACCTTCGCAAAACTTCCACACCCGACTGATCGCGACTCCACGGCAACGCCCGTGTGGTGCGAACCGACTTGCTAGCGTGATCCAGGCTCTGCCGGAGTCTCAGAGGTTGGGCGGGAGCAGCAAGCAGTCGAGCACGGCCACGGGGAAGGATCCTGTCAGATGGCATGGGACGAGTGGGAGCAGCTGAAGTCCGAGGCTGCCGAACGCCGTTCGACGCACATGCGTCTCAACCAGTTGGCGGCGTCCGACGGCGGAGGCGGTGGCGGGGACCTCGTCGTGCAGCGTGACGACCTGGGTGTTGTCGGGCACGAGGCCCATCTCCTCTTCGACGACCTCCGCGCGAAGGCCAACATCGCGGCGGCGGGGTCCGGTAAGGGAGAGGTCGGCTCGACGATGCAGGCCGCGGCCGCGTTGAAGTCACACAGCTTCCAGATGGGCAGTGCGCTGGAGATGACCGTCGAGATGTGGACGTCCCAGGTCAAGTCCGTGCTGCAGGCGTGTGCACACATCTCCAACCACCTCGACTACAGCAAGAAGCGTCACTCGGAGGACGACGCGCAGATCGCGGCCGTCCTACGCAGCCGTGACGGTTCAGCCGTGCCGGCGTCAACGCTCAACGAGTACTTCAAGTAGGAGGTCCACAGGTGTCTCTGAAGTGCACGGACCTCATTGAGGTCGACCTTGACAAGCTCGGCAGCACCGTGACGGACTGGAAGAAGATGGTCGACGGGCTCAAGACCGCTGCCGAGAACGCCCGCAAGGGCATGAAGGCGAAGTCGGACTCCGCACGGTGGGCCGGCGTCAATGCGACGGTGACGCGGGAGTTCATCACCAAGACCGCGAAGGAGATCTCGGACCTCCACACCGAGGCGAACAGCATCTACCAGGTGCTCGACGACGGGCACACGGAGCTCGCCTCTCTTCAGAAGCAGATCAAGAGGGCCGCGCATGAGGACGCGAGCAATCTCGGCGTCCGGGTGGAGGACCTCGGCGACGGCAAGGTTCGCTGCTACTTCATCCATGTCCGCGGTGACTCCGACGAGCGGACCCAGGAACAGCTCGACGCCAAGCAGGAGCTGGAGAACCGGATCAACGGGATCCTGGACCACGCCGGGGAGATCGACGCCGCAGTCGCTCAGGCACTGGCCAAGAGCCACGGCAACGACCTCTACAACGCCGGCCACAGCAAGTACGAGTCCCTCGACGATGCCGAGGCCGAGCGCGCCCTCGAACTCGCCCACAAGGGCACAAAAATGACAGACAAAGAGTTCGCCGAATTCAATAGGATCACGAAGTACAACTCGAGGGATCCTGAATTTACGACGGAGTTCTACAAGGGTCTGGGCGGCCCCAAAGAAACTCTTGAGTTCTACGGCAAGATGTCGCTCGACGGCACGGACGGCAATGACAAGGCACGCCTCGCCCTCACACGAGAACTCCAGAGGAACCTCGGTACCGCCCTGGCCACCGCCACCGATCCGGACAACCGCGTCCATCTGCCGCCAAGCTGGGGAACGGACTTCCGTAAACTGGGAAACCAGGAGATCGAGCTGTATCGGGGGGCGATGAACCAGCCCTACGGGTACCAGATCCTCGGCGGACTGCTCCGGTACGGCAACTACGACTCGCGGTTCATCCTCCCCATCGCGGAGCACATCGTCCAGACGCATCACAAGGACCCTGACCGGTTTATGCTCAACAAGCCGCTCAGCAGGGACGACCTCGACTACGGCTTCAACCCCTCGGGCAAGGTGGGTGCGGGGTACGACCCCTTGACCAGCGTCCTGGAAGGACTGGGGCACAGTCCTGAAGCGGCAGAGAAGTTCTTCTCCGACTCGTATACCCCGCTCGCATACAACGAGGACGGCACAGTCAATAAAGACAAGCCGCTCGGCTACACGTACTTCGACGAGCTGACGAAGAAGGACTTCAAGTGGCCCGCTGACAGCCTTGAAGCGCCGGGCGAGGACGCCGCCAAAAGGGCGGTCGGCTACCCGCAGGACGCCCTGGGTCACGCCCTGGAAGCGGCAACCACCGGCTTGCCCTATGGCAGCGATGCCGTGTCACCGCCGCACTCCAAGGACGCTGCCGCCATATTCCACAAGATCGTCGAGCACTACGGAACGAACCCCTCATACCTCGACGAGTCACCCATGAGTGACAGCCTCGGGAACATTACCGCCGACTACATGCGCGACGTGCAGGGTGCGTTCATGGGAGACGGCGGGGCCATGGCGGGAAGTCACGGGGCGAGCGCGCACCTCGGAGACCTTGACGTCAAGACCAATCCCGAGGGGCTTTCGCCCGGTGTCCTGAAGAACTTCCTGGCGGAAGTAGGGAAGGATCCCGACGCCTACGGGGCCATCATCAACTCCCAGCAGACCGTCACCACGGACCTCGTCAACGAAGCCTTCCATGACGCGGACAAGTACAAGGAGCTGGCTCCCGAGGTCGCGAACCGCGTTCACCCCGGGGGTGAGATCGCCGGCATCATGGCGGAATCCCGTACACAGGCGGTCTACGACGAGAAAATTGCCAAGGATGCCGAATTCAACGAAGGGGTCGCTACGGCGGACAAGTGGGCCGGGCGGATCATCGGCATGGGGATAGGAAAGATTCCGGTGGGCGGTGAGGTGGCCGGCTGGGTCGTGGAGGACATCCAGGAGTCGGTCGTCGAACATTACACTCACGATTCGAGTGAGGAAGCCCATCAGGAACGGGACACCTTTCTGGAGAGCCAGAGGATGAGCTCTGCGGACGCAATCTACGATTCCACGTACACGGCGGCCAAGGAAGCCGGTTATAACGACACCAATGCACGCAGCCAGGCCGAAGCAGCCCGGCTACAGATCCTCGAGAGCTATGGCATGGGCCGCCAGAGGGCAGGGAACTAGAGTCACGTGAAGAAAATGAGGGAAGAGCGGCGATCCAAGACGTGGGTCGCATGGGCCTCGATCGGCGTACTTGCCGCTGCCGGAGTGGTGGTGTGGCAGGTCTGGCCCTCCGAAGTTACTGCCGTTTCCGTGCCATCGCGAGTCTGCGAGGATTCCCTGTCCGGCGTCCCGGTGAGGGCACTGCTGCCGGAGACGGGGAAGCCTTTCTCGGAAGGCTATTCATTCGGCTTCAACCCGTCGAATACTCGCGAATTGAAGCGGCCCGGGATTTGCAACCTTTCCGGCGGCGGAAAGTCTGTGAAAATCGAAACAGAAATACTACGGAAGTCCGAATATACGATGGAGGACGTCGCCCGCGACGCGAGCAAATCCGGCAGCACCAGCATTGTTCTCGGTAGCACCAGAGGATTCCACCGGGGGGCGACCGCCTCACTATTCGTCAACTGCACCTACCATACCGGCGACGAAACGCAGTTGCTGTCAGTCGATGTCACGTACGAAAAGACAACCGAGCGCTCCGACATCAAGGAAATGGCGTCGCTGGCGTCCGACACCATTCGACTCATGGCCGGGAAAATTTGGCTCTGCGAGGAAGCTGCCGACCTGCCGAACGGCCAGCCGCAAGTCGGTTGATCCCTCATCCCTAGCCGCCCAGGCCGGCTACCGCGATCAGGCCGCTACCGTAACCACCACGAACGTGCCGAGGCGGGTGTTTCGGTCGTCGGCAGTTTCGCCGAAGCGGGGCGGGGTGACGGAAGGGGCCTCAGCCTTGCGCACGCCTTCGTCGGCCTTCGGGGACTCGACGGGGTGGGCGCGGTCCACATCAACATGTTCGTGCACAGCACTCGCCGGGATAACACAACGCAGGCGCCTGGTGCAGCTCAGGTTTCGGTGTGGGCCACCCGCGATCGGCTACTGAAAGGCGAGCGTCCTACCGAAGACGCTTGGAGAGTTGAAGGCGTAGTCGATCGCAGCCGAGCAACTCCCACCAAGAACATCACGGTTCGAGCATATGGCCCCGGCGATCACTTCGCCCGCGGCCGCCCTGTCTGCACCACAGATCAGTCGCCATACCCAGCGGGAGGAGACCAAAGCCCCCGCCCATCTCACCCGTCAGCAGTCATGTCCCCAGCCTCGGCGCCGCGCTCCATCCGGTTCCCCCTGAAGACCACGATCGCTGCCGTGTGTCTGGTCATGGCCGGAGGTATCGGGACGTGGCTCTGGCTCGGCTCGGGCGGCGCCTCTGGGACGTGTCAGGAGCTGGTGGGGGACAAGCGCATACGATCGGCGCTGGGGTCGGAGTATCGAAGCCATCTCAGCTGCTCTGAGCTGGGAGCCGCTGTCAAGCGGGCCACCATGGGGGCCACGGCGGGCAGACACTCCCTTCAGCAGGCGCGGTCCATGCAGAACCTGCTGCTGTCTATGGACGACACGGCGGGAACCGGCTCGGCGGAGGTGGAGCCCGCCCTGGCCGTTCCCTTCTCCGAGGCGCTGGCCGACTACGCGGACGACACGGACCAGATCCTGACCTCGGTGAACGTCGACTACATCCGGGCGGACACCTCGTCCACATCCCCGTGGCAGGACGAGGCCGGCGTGCACATGTCCGTCTCGGTGGACTCCCTGCTCCATGTCGTACGGGCGATATCGCACAGCCCTGCCGCCTACGCCACAGTGCGGGAGGCCGCCACCCGGCACATCTCGGCCGACCTCGCGGCGACCCCCCGCAGCGCCGGGAAGGACACGCTGAGCCTCCGCGCCAAGCTCGGCGCCCGGATCCTGGGCTCCTTGGACGGCGTGGCGGAGAAGGTCACGCAGGCACAGGGGCGGGGTCAGGCGCAGAAGTGGGGCGCGGACGTTGTCGCGCGCCTCTCGGCGAACGCCGTGGCACCGCCCGCCTACCATGCGGACCCCACCGGTCATCTGCTGAACTCGTGGAAGCGCGAGCTGAAGGACGCCGGCCCGAAGAACGCGCTCACGCGGCTGGAGGCGCAGAGCATGGACATGACCCGCCTGTGGGCCCAGGGTCTGGGGCTCGACCAGGGGTTGAAAGACTCATTGCCGTACGACTCCCGCGACAACGCGGCCGCTGCCCGCACCGACGCCCTCAGCAAGCTGCGCTGACCTCAGTCGAACGGCCCGCCCGAGCGCGCTCCTCACCTGCCATCGGCCCCGGGTTCGACCTACGTCACCCAGAGCCACCAGGCGGTGCCGCCCGCGTCGGCAAGGGCGACCGGGCCGCCGACCGCGAGGGCCGTCAACAAGCGGCGACGGAGAGGTCGCCCGGCGCACTGGTTCCGGGCAGGGTGGTCAGCTCGTGCAGGTGGCGCTCCCGCCGCTGGATGTCCGCGGCAACGGGCCCGTGACGTCATACGCGGTCGGTGCCGCGCGGCGCAGCGAACGCCTGAGCGACCGCGGCCGGGGCGGGCCGGTGTGCAAGGTCCTTGGCCAGGCACGAGCCGATCAGGGCCTGGAGGACAGGTCGGCTGGATCCGGGTAGCCGTCGACGATGAAGCTCACCTGCGCTGCGGCGACACCTACCCCCAACTGGCCTACGCCTTCCGGATCGGCGTCTCCGCCGTCTGCCGCTGCGCTACGGGGGCGGTCGACGTCCTGGCCGCGCTCAGACCCAGTCTTGCCGCGTGAGTGCGGACCACGAGCAGTCCCGGCGTTCGTGATACGACATCGTCAAGGGTGTCCTCGTGCTTCACCGCACCTCATCGTGCGCCGTGACGGCCCGGACGAACGTGACTTTGTTCAGTCGCCAAGGAACTGGCGTCTCCGGACGTCTGCGGCCAAACGGAAGGCGCCGTTCACCGCGTCACCCCCGCCCGCCATAATCTGGGGACATGGAGCATTGGGCTGGGGAACTGATCAAGTGGTCGCTGTTCGCCTTCATCGCGGGAATGTTCGTCCTCGTGTTCACGGTGTCGGCGCGCGGACGCAAGAAGGATGCGCGGATCAGAGAGGGCTATGAGCAGCTTGCCCGGATCGCACCGGAACGTGGGTGGACATATCAGACACGCGTGCAAGGGGAGATCGATCAGTACTGCGGCGTGCGTCCCTTTCCTGGCCGCGGGAGCAATCTGCGCGCCTGGCACTACACCACGGGAGAGTTCCGCGGTCGTACCTTCAAGTACTTCGAGTACCGCTCCATGAACCTTCAGTCGGGCGCGGACACCGGGGAACGCAAGCAGCCCAACATCGAGTCCGTTTTCATCGTCACGGCGCCTGGCTCCGGGCCGTTCGTGCAGATACTCCGTCCGAGCGTGCTGGACACACTGTTCGACCGGAGGGCCAAGATGCAGCTCGGTGTGCCGGAATTCGATAAGAACTTCCGGGTCATCACCCGGGATGAGGATTTTGTCCGCAACGCTCTGAGCCACACCGTGGTGCCCTATCTGACGACAGACCCGAAGACCAGGTCCTCGCTCCAGCTGCGCGACAACGAACTGTTCACGTGGTACCGGGGCCCCCTGACTCCACAGGCCGTCGACGAGAAGCTGAACTACCTGTGCGATGTCCTGGACCGGGTTCCGGAACGGGCTTGGAGCGCCGCCTGAGCAACATCAGAGTGCCCGTTTTCCCGAGGCCGGCTGGGTCGCGGGAAGACGGGCACTCTGTCGTTCAGTCGGAGTCTTCCTCGGCCGGGCGCACGGTCCGCAGGAAGGCCTTGAAGTCGTCCAGCACCTCGGCCATCTGGCTCGGCTTCGCGGTGAGGACGAGTTCGATCACCGCGCGCTTCGCCGTGTTCCTGACGTCCTCCATGCCGAGGTACACCTGGCTCTGGAGCAGCTCCAGCGGCTCGCCCTTCAGGGTGGTGTGGAGGCGGAGGTTCTGGACCACGCCGGGGGCGTCCGTCAGACCCGGGATATCCGGGGTGCCCACCTCGGACTTCTTGACGACCTCCACGGTTCCCGCCTGTTCGAGCCGGGGCACCGACTCGTCGGCGATCTGCCACATGGTGGCGCTGTCGTTGCGCATCTGCCCGGCGATGGTGATGTTCGCCGTGAACCCACCGTCGACGGAGGCGGGGTGGAGCGCGACGAAGGCGGCGCCGGGTGCTCCCACCTCGTCCGGCGGCGCCGCCTGCCAGCCGTCCGGCAACGAGAACGAGATCTTGACCGGCAGTGTGGCCGCCATGATGCTCCCTTCCTTGATGAGCGTCAGCTCAGCCTAGAACCAGTCGCCGATCGCGTCGGCCGCGTCACCGAGCGAGTCGACCACCTTGTGCGGATCGACGGTGACGTCGAAGGAGACCTTGCCGCCGATGCCGAGGCCGACTCCGACCTCGCCGCCGATGGTGAACTTGCCGTCCTTCATCCCCAGGTCGGCGCTGGCGGACGCACCCGCACCCGCCCACGCCTCGCCACCGACACCGGCGCCGACGCCGGCGACGTCACCGGAGACCGAGCCGGTGGCCTTGGCGCCGGCGAAAGCCTCGGCGCCGGCGTGCAGGCCGTCCTTGCCGACGCCCAGGTTCGCGGAGGCCTCGGCACCCGCATAGGCCTTCCCTTCGGCCTGGGCCGCCGCATAGCCGTACTCGACACTGCCGTTCGCGGAGGCCTGTGCGAGGTACGCGCTTCCCGAGACGCCGGCCTGGAGCCGTCCGTTGGTGATGCTCGCACCGGCGGATCCGTCGACACCGAGCGCCGAAACGCCCAACGACCCTTGCAGCTTGCCGTCACCCGCGAAGGACGTCTCTCCCTTCGTGCCGTCCGACCAGACGTTGGCACCGCCCTGCCACTCGGCGAGCTTGACGGTCAGGTTGGTCTTCTTGCCGGGGGTGGTCCCGTCCTCCTCATCCCCGGTCGGCTCGGGCTTGTCGCGGATGAACCAGTTGCCGTCCTCGTCCTTGCCCCAGACCTTGTCGGCGCGATAGTGGCCGTCGCCCTTCGGGAGCCAGCGCTCGGTCTCCAGCTTCCACCGGTTCTGACTCGTCTTGCCGACGCTGTGGTCCTGGATCCACTTCCAGTCGTCGACCCGTTGCCTGGCATTCACCAGCCAGCCAGGGCTGTGCGCCGCACCCCCCGCGAGGTCGCCGAGCTTCTTCGTCATCTTCTCGAGCTCGGGCTTGAGTTGCTTGCGCGCGGCGTTCAGCGTCGTCTGCGCCGCGTCGTGGTCGCCGGACTTCCACTGCTCGATCGCCGTCGAGGCCTGCTTCTGTGCCCATCCGAGCGTGGAGGAGTACGAGGTGACCGCGTCGGCCGCGCCCGACATCGCGTCGGCCGCGAGGTACCAGTTGGACTTCTCCTTGGACAGGGTGGGCCAGAAGGCGTCACTGGCCTCGCCCTTCCAGCCCGAGATCTTCAGGTCACGCAGGCCGTCGCCGATCTTGTCGAACTTCTTGGACCAGCCGGTGAGGGAGGAGGCGAGCTCGGTCAGCTTTCCGGTGTCTCCCGGGATGAGCTCCTTGGGGTCGGTCGTCGACCCCAGCTCGGTTGCCATGGATTCGGATTCCCCGTCTCTGATTCAGTCTTCTAACTCAAGTCCGACTTGACCGAATTCACCGCATCGCGGATGGCCTGGTCCGTCTCCGTGAAGTTGTTGTTGGCCGAGTTCAGGCCCTCTGCCAGGGATGCCGCGCAGTCGGCGAGGAACTCGGCCCCCAGCTCCCAGGTGCCGCAGAACGTGACCAGCGCCTCGGCCGCAGAGTCGTCTCCGATCGCGGAACCCTGCTCGGCCAGGCCCTTCAGGTCCACCTTCTGGACCGGCGTCAGACATTCCAGAATGTCCGAGGCGCCCTTCTTCAGGACCCCCGGCTCCACTCCCAGATCAGTCGACACGAGACCCCAGTCCCCCTTTCCTCAACCCCGCCTGCACATATATGCCTTGGCGAATTAGCTCGCTCACGCTAGCACCAACACCGGCCCCCTCCCCGCCAGCTCACTACCCCCACACGACTCCTACTGCTCAGCGCCACCCAGAACGCCGGTAGCCTCCTGTGCCATGAACAATGAGGCCCCGTCCCGCCCGGCCGAGCGACGCCGTGTGGTCATCGTCAACGACCGTGAAATTCCTCGGCGTTACGTCCTCCTGGCCGGCACCGGAATCGTCGTGCTCTTCGCCGGTGCCTTCGGCGGTATCGTCTGGGCCAGCTGGTCAAGTGCGCGGAAAGATTCCCGTAGCGACGAGGAGTTGTCCCGCCTCACCGCCCTCGCGAGCGAGCACGGATGGACCTACAAGGCGCAGGACGCGGGCGGTGTCGACCGCTACGAAGGCGTCGCCCCCTTCCCGAACCTGTCGTCGGGGGTGAGCGCCTGGGACGACATCGAGGGGCGTCACCGGGGCTGCAGCATCCACTGCTTCGAGTACCGCGACGAGGAGACCGTCCGGTCGGCGGGGCCGCGGCGCTTGGACACGAAGACGACGTACTACTCGGTCTTCTCGGTCACCACACCCGGCACCGTCCCCCGCACCGTGGTCCACGAACCGGGCGATCTCGGCGGGAAGTTCGCCGACGGGAAGCTGGAGAATTTCCTCCGTACCGACCCCCGGGCCGACGGCGTTCCTCTTCGGTTCGACAAGGGCGAGTTGGTCACCTGGTTCGAGGGGCGTCTTCGCCCCGCGGACGTGCTGCCGAAGCTCAATTTCCTTTGTGACGTTCTCGAGCACACGCCGACGTCGGTGTGGGGTTGACGTTCACTCACCCCTCACAATTGCCGATCCTTCTCCTTATTGGTGAGGATCTTTTGCAGGGTCGCAGTGGCAATATCCTCCGGCTCGCGCCGGGCGGCCGCTTCAGTACGAAGTCCGGAGGAATGCTGTCGGTATGCTTCGGGCGTCCCCTTGTCCTGATCACCTGAAATGGAGCCCAACATGACCATAGGCCGTGTATCCGCAGCAGCTTGGAGCCTTTCGGCCGTGGCCACCGGTGTGCTGCTTGTCGGCTGCTCTGCCTCGGTCAAGGTGGAGAAGTCCGAGCCGAAGTTGTCCGCCGACAAGCTGGCCACCACGGTCTCGGAGAAGCTCGCCGCCCAGACGGGTCAGCCGAAGCCGAAGATCACCTGCCCCGAGGACCTCGCCGGGAAGGTCGGCACCACCACTCGTTGCACGCTCACGGCGAGCGACGGCAGCACTCTGGGAGTGACGGTCACCGTCTCCTCCGTCAAGGGAGACCAGATCAACTTCGACATCAAGGCCGACGACAAGGCTTCGCCGGCCGCGAACTGAGTCAGGCCGACGGCCACTTGGGCGATGTCGGAGGCTCCCCGGTTTCGCCGGGGCCGACTCCTTCGTAGGTTGGCCCCATGGGACTCTTCGACAAGCTCACCGGCACCCAGCACCCCGCAGAGGGAGTTTCGCCGGTCCCGGGCGAGGAACTGCGTGCGGCGCTGCTCGGCCTCAATCAGCCCGATGTTCCGTACGTCATCCGTTACGGCGGCGGTGAGCAGTGCGATCTGCTGGCGGAGTGGCGGTTGACGGAGCCCGCCTGGCAGCACCTCTTCGTCCGGTCCCAGGTCAGTCACGCCGTGCGGATCCGGATGCGGCTGGACCACAAGGAGCACGAGGTGCGCGCTCTCGAGGAGCAGTGGGAGGTCAGCCGGGTCGGGACTCCGACGACGCTCCGGAGGACGTCGGAGTACACGCGCGGGCCGAGCCGGACTGTCAGCCGCCGGTGGACCATCGGACGCGGGGAGAGCGGTGGCCTCGAAGCGACGGAGACCTTCCGCTTCGACAGCGCGCAGCTGCGCGAGCCGCTGCGGAACACCGTCCTCAAGTCCGGCTGGACCTGGCGGGGAGTGGTCTTCGGCAATCTATGAGGTCATTCGGCCTGCCGACACTCCCCTTGGTCAGCACTCCCCCTGCTCCGCCGTCACAGCCATCCTGTACCCCCGATACTTCAGAAAGCTCTCCCGACCGTTGAGTCCCGGCGGGGAGTAGTCGTCCTTCTTGGAGCGGGTGCGCTCGATGTGCGTGCAGAACGCGCCGTCCGCGCCCTCGGCCGTCACCGTGAAGTACGCGTCGTCGGCCGTGTTGCCGTCGGCCGCGGTGGCGGTCACGCCGTCCTGCGGGGCGTCGCCGCCGCCGTTCTCGACCACCTTGTCCTCCAACAGCGACTCGTAGCTGTTGAAGTAGTCCGGCGTACCGGAGTCGTCGACCCTGAACATGTAGCCGTCCAGGTCGTCCCTGGCGTGCTGTACCGCGCTGCTCAGCTCCCTGTCGTCCCACGACAAGTCGTCGGCGACACCGAATCCCTGGAGGGACGCGTAGACGCCGATGGCGGCCACGGTCACGAGTGTGACGCGGCCGACGACGAAGGCGGCGTCGGGCAGTTCCGGTGCCGAGGGATTGATGCTCGAGCGCCAGGCGCGCACCCGGTCCGCCTTCACGCACGCCATGGCGACCAGGCCGGCGCAGAGGATCAGGCTCAGTGTGTTCAGCTTGGTCAGAGTGTCCATCAACCGGCGCCCAGGCTCCGTCCGCGCCGGCGCCGCGCATCCCGCACCGCCACCGCCGTACCGCTCAGCCCCGCCACCACGACCAGGCCCCCGACCACGACGTACGTCCCCATGCGGGAGTTGCGTTCGTCCGCGGTCTCGCCGAAGTGCAGGGGCGTGACCGACGGGGCCTCGCCCTTGGCGACGCCGTTCTCGGGTTTCGGGGACTCGACGGGGTGGCCCGGGTCCACGTCGGTCAGCGCCTTCACCGGGTCGACCACGCCCCAGCCCACCAGCCGGTCGTGCCCGGGGATCGAGCGTTCCGCGGTCTGTTCGATCTGGGCGACGACCTCCTGGGCCGTCCAGTTGGGGTACTTGGCCTTCAACAGGGCGGCCACGCCCGCGACATAGGGGGCCGAGAAGCTCGTGCCGTTGTCCGAGCAGTGGCCGCCGCCGGGAACTGTGGAGATCATGTCGACACCGGGTGCGGCGACGCCCACCGTGTCCTGCGATTGTGAAAAGGGGGCCCGTTCGTTGTTGCGGTCGGACGCCGCGACCGCCAGGACGCCCTGGTACGACGCCGGGTACGTCTGCTTGACGTTGCCGCCCAGGCCGTCGTTGCCGGCCGAGGCCACGACCACGACCTTCTGGCCCAGGGCGAAGTCGACGGCGTCCTTCAGGGCCGAGTCCTGCGGGTCGATCGCCTTGGCCGTGTCCTGGGAGATGTTGATGACGTCGGCGCCCGCCCGGACCGCGTCCTTGATCGCCCTGGCCAACGTGTCCGCCGTGCCGTTGCCCTCGGCGTCGTTCTGCTTGATCGGGATGATCGTCGCGTCCGGGGCCAGGCCCACGAAGCCTGTTCCCTTCGCCGGGCGGGCCGCGATGATGCCCGCCACGCGCGTGCCGTGGCCGACCGTGTCCGTGGTGCCCGACTTGTTGCCGCGCTCTATCTTCTCGCCCTTGGCGTTCTTGGACGGCAGCAGGTTCTCGCCCTTCGACACGTCCACGGCCTTGGTGAGCTGCGGGTTCTTGACGTCCACACCGGTGTCGATCACGGCCACCTGCACCCCCTTGCCCGTCGACTGCGCCCACAGCTCGTCCAGGTTGACGCGCTGCAGCGCCCAGGGCCGGCCCGTGTAGGGCTTCGACGGGAACGTGCACTGGCCGTCGTCCGCCCGGGCCGGGGAAGCGGGGAGGGCGACCACCATGGTCGTCGCGGTGAGGACCGCCGCGGCGGCCACGCCTGCTGCCCGGGCCGCGGTCCCCGACGTCCTTGCCTTCAGCATGAGTTCGCTTCTCCTCTGCCCGCGCCGCTACGAACCCTGCGGCTGCCGCGCCGCCGCCTCCGACAGGCGCGGGCCCGTCGGCAGGAACGTCGACCACTGCACGGGGATGGGAGTGGGCTTGACCTTCTCGTAGCCGAGGCGGGTCTGGGCGATCCTGGCCTCGCTCAGCTCCTCCTTGCGCTGCTTGGCGGAGCTGCCGATGCCCTGGTCGTCGGTGGCGCTGTCGCTGTTGGACTGCAGGGCGTAGCGCAGGCCCGTGTCGGTGACCAGGAAGACGCCGCCGACCGAGGTCTCCGTGCCCTGGAACTGGCGGTAGAGCTGGCCGGAGCCGGCGGTGACGTACCCGCTGGAGGAGCCGGTGGGCAGCTGGGCGGGGAAGTCCTTGCCCACCCAGGTCGACAGGGTGGTCTTGCCCTTGCCGGCGACCGAGAGCAGGACGTTGCAGACCGTGTTGCGGCCGCTGGTGGTGCTGGAGCCGTCGTTCACCGTCTTCGGCTTGTACGTCGGCCAGTTGCGGTTGCCGTCGAACGTCGTGCTGTCGGCGACCGCGGCGGGGCTGACCTTCTGCGCCTCACCCGCCTGGCCCACGTCGACGAGGGCACCGCTGTTGAGCAGGAGAGTGGCCGTGAACTCGGAGATGCGGGCCACCTTGCCCCGCAGGACGACGTAGTACTGCATGGTCTGGCCGTCGGGCGCCGTGAGGACCTCGCCGACCTTGTCGTACTGCCCCAGCAGGCTGCCGGCACCGGCCTTCGATCCGGGCGTGCCGTCGATGGGCGGGATCGAGATCGCGTCGCCCTTGTTGACGGTGTCGAGCCAGTCCTGGGAGACGCGCTGCGGGGCGCGGCCCTGGGTGTCGAGGGCCTTGAGCACTTCCTTGTCGCCCGGGTGGGCGATCGGGTACGCCGTGCCCCGCGCGTCGACGACGTACTGGGTCTTGCCGTCCGGGGCGACGACGTACATCAGGTCGCCGCCGGTGAGCTTGTCGGGCCCCTCGGTCTTGGGCCATTCCTTCTTCGCGAGGACGAACGCCGCCTTCTGGATGGCGCGGCCGCCGTCGCCGGGGCGTTCGCAGACCGCCCAGCGCTTGGCGGCGGAGGCCTCGTCCGGGGAGGGCAGGCGGTCGGGGGCGTAGGGGATGCCGATGGTGGCGCCGTGCGGGGGCTTGCCGCTGTCGAGGATCTTCTCGTCGACGGTGATGACGCTGTCCTTGTCGGGGTCCAGCAGGAGCTTGGCGGAGGCCATGTTGAGGACCGGGTGCAGCTGCTTCTGCTTGCCCGTCTTCAGGACGACGTACCGCGTGGTCGACTCGCTGGCGACGATGACGTGCGCTTCCGGGTCGTCCCAGCCCTTGGGCGCGGTCGGGCTGAACATGCCGATCGCGCCGAACACCGCGAGGACCACCGCGCCGACGACGAGGCCGGGCACCAGTGCGCCCAGCGGCTTGGGGGCGCCCTCCTCCGAGCCGGAGGGGGAGGGCTGCAGGAATGATGCGAGCGTACGGCGCTTCGCGAAGGTGTAGGCGTTGAGTTCGTCCCGCCGTGATGCCATCTGTGTCCGCTCTCTCCCCGTTGCGGAGCCGTGGGGGACCTGTGAAGATCCGTCCCCCGCCCTCGGTTGCCTCTGGTGTCTCGACTGTCAGACCCGGCCCCTACTATGCCTGTTGCCAGGACGTGCGTGTGGCACGGGTAGGGTGCTCAGGGCTTGAAGGGACCGGAGCGCCAGGGTTTTCGGGAGAGTTCGGGGGTTTTGGAGTGATGGCTTCCGCAACGCGGACCCGGTCGCGATCGCAATCGGGGTCACGATCGGGCGGCGCGCGCCGGTCGCGTGGTCGCGGCACTTCTTCCTCCCGGCCGCGCGCCCAGCAGGCACCCGCGCCGTACCAGGGCGCGTTCGCGCCGCATGTGGAGTCCCGTTCGGGGCGCGGCGGTTCGTTCGCGGTGCAGCGGCTGGTGCTGCTGGAGATCGCGGGCGCGCTCGTGGTGAGCGGCTGGCTCCTGGGTACGGTCGCGCTGATCGCCGCCGCCGCGGTCGCCGCGCTGTTCGTGGTGCTCGCGGTCGTACGACGCCGGGGGCGCTCCCTGCCGGAATGGCTCGGCACGCTGCTGGCGCTGCGGGCCCGCAGGCGGCGGGCCGCGAGCACGCCGCTGCCGCCGGGCACCGACTCCGGTCTCGCGCCCGCCGTGGAGTGCGACCCGACCCTGCGCACGTACAGCTACAGCCGCGGCGACGACCGCGACCAGCGGCCCATCGGCATGGTGGGCGACGGCGGGTTCCTGACCGCGGTGCTCCAGGTGGAGTCGGGCGCCGACGCACTGCGCGCGGAGCGCAGCCGCAGACCGCTGCCGCTGGCCCTCGTACGGGACGTCCTCGAAGTCGACGGGATCCGGCTGGAGTCGGCGCAGATCGTGGTGCACACGCAGCCCGCTCCCGCGCTGCACCTGCCCCAGCAGTCGGTCGTGGTCAGCAACTACGCGCCGCTGCAGGCCCAGACCGGCTCCCCCGCCGTGCGCATCACGTGGATCGCGCTGAAGCTCGATCCCGAGCTGTGCCCGGAGGCGGTGGCCGCTCGCGGCGGCGGGCTGCCGGGCGCGCAGAAGTGCCTGACGCGCGCGGCCGAGCACCTGGCGAGCCGGCTGACCGGCGCCGGGTTCCAGGCGAGCGTGCTCACCGAGGAGGAGCTGACGGCCGCCATCGCCACCTCCGCGTGCGCCAACCCGATGGTGACGGCCCAGGCGGCCCAGGCCGGGCGGGGCGAGGCGCCGCAGCGCCGTACCGAGGAGTCCAGCCGCAGCTGGCGCTGCGACAACCGCCGGCACACCACCTACTGGGTGCGCCGCTGGCCCCAACTGGGCGGATCGGGCGGCTCGCTGGCGCAGCTGGTGGCCCAGCTGACCGCGGTTCCCGCGCTGGCGACGACCTTCAGCCTGACGCTGGCCAAGGGTGCGCAGCAGGACGTGGCCATCACGGGTCATCTGCGGATCACCGGCCGCAGCAACCAGGAGCTGACCGACGCGCGGCGCGATCTGGAGCATGCGGCGCGGCAGACGCGGACCGGGCTCGCGCGTCTCGACCGTGAACAACTCCCCGGCGTTCTCGCCACCCTGCCGCTCGGAGGTTCCCGCTGATGGCCACGACGACTTCGCCCGCCCCGGCGGGCACGAACGGGTCGGCGCCGGGCCTCGGCGAGCGGCTGCGCACCGGCTTCGGCCTGCTGGGCCCCCGCCATCCGCGGCACACGCTGCCCCTGGAGCAGGTCGACGCACTGTCCCTGCCCATCGGCGACGACGGTGTGGTGGTCGGCGACAACGCCGAGGGCCAGCCCGCCGTGCTCGGGGTGAACCGTCCGACGCCGTACGACATCGTGCTCATCGGTGGCCTGTGGACCGCGCAGGTCATGGCGCTGCGCGCCGCGGCGACGGGCGCGCGCGTGGCGGTGGAGACGGGGCGGGCCCAGGCCTGGATGCCGATGGTGCACGCCATGGGCGGCGGGCAGAACGGCCTCGCGGTGTACGACGTCGGCCGCGTGCCCCCGCAGGGCGCCTCGGCCGGTACACCCGTGCTGGTGGTGCGGGACTGCGGCATGCGGCCGCCGCGCGGGCGTGTGGTGTCGGCGCCGTGGCAGTCCGTGCTGACGCTGCTGCCGTATCTGAGCCCGGTGGCGCCGCGGTTGATGCGCCAGGCGCGTCTGGTGGGCGTGCAGCGGGTGTCGCCGGACGAGGCGGCGGAGATCGGGCGAGTGCTCGCGCTGCCGCGCCCGGACGTCGAGTCGCTGCCCTCACTGCCGGACGGTGTGACGCTGTGGTGCACGGAGCGGGACCGGCAGTACGTGGTGACGCGGGCGACGGACCCCGAGACCGGACTGCTGGGCATGGCACGCCGGATGGACTGACGAGCGTCCAACTTGGCCCGTTTTCACGGGGACTGGCGCGCTATCGCGTGAATTCACGCACTATCGGGGGCTGAGCGCACCGCGTCTTCGTCACGTTTTGGTGTACGTACGCGTGTGCCGCGGAGGTCGAAGGCCCGGTGTGACGCGTCGGACGGGCGCGAAGGGGCCGCCGGGCCTGCCGGGCCCACGGTTCAGGTGATTAGGCTGGGACCGGGCACGTCGCGGGTTTCCGCGAGCGGGCAGTGCGCGCTCCGCGACAAAAGGGGCCAACTGGCCCAAGGGGGAAGCCCGGCGAATCGTACGACAGGAACGGTCGCCCCCAGGCACGGCATGAGGGTGTTCGACCACACCAGGAGGAACTGTGAACAGCGATCGGGACGGGATCCGCGGGGGTTGGGACACACCCGACGACGACCAGACCGACGCGGAGTCCGGCATCGAGATGACGGGCGAGTTCACGATCGACTACGCGCCGCCCGCCTGGTACACGCAGAACGCGTCGGGTGGTGCGTCCGGTACGCCCGCCGCGGCCCCGGTGCCGCCCCCGCCCGCCACTCCCGCCACGCCTCCGCCGCCGCCGGTCGGCCAGCCCTTCGCGGTTCCCGACGTGCCGCCCGGGAGCGGCTACCAGCCGGCCTGGACGGCGCCGCCCACCCCGGTCGCTCCGCCCGTGGCTCCGGCAGACCCTGTCGCCCCGCCCGCGGCCCCGGTCACCCCTGCCGTCGCGCCCTTGGTGCCGAGCGAGGAGGACAGCGGTGACCTCGTCAGCGGCGCGACCATGCGGATCTCCGCCTCGGCGGTGAAGCGGGAGATCGCGGAGCGGTCGGCCGCGGCAGCCGCTGCCACTGCCGACCAGGCCGGGACCGACGTCGGGACCGGCAGCCAGGCGCACGGCAGTGAACCCTCTGCCGAACAGCCGGACGGTGCTGCCGAGTCGGCGGCGAGCGGAGACGGCGACGGCGGTCCGGAGGCGGATGCTGACGTGGCCGCAGCCGCCGTGGACACGTCCTCCGGTGCGGCCACCACGCACGACGGCGAGGCACAGGACGACGGGGACGCCGCGTCCCAGGACGACTCGGAGACGGACGCCCGCGCGGACGCCTCGGAAGCCGGCCTCCCGGACACCGACGCCGAGCCCGCGCCCGACACCGAGCCCGGTGAAGGCGACACGGCAGGCGCGGACGCCACCCAGCCCGAGGGCGCGTCCCCGGACGCCTCCGCACCGAGCGCGCAGACGCAGGCGCCCGCACCGGAGAACAGCGACGCCCAGGCAGGCGAGGCTCCCGCCGTGAGCGCGGACGCGCAGGCCGACGGACCCGCCGTCGTGAGCGCCGAGGCCGCCCAGGTCCCCGCATCCGCCCCCGCGGGCCCCGACGCCGCACCGGGCGACGCCGGCTCCCCCGCCGCAGCCCCCGAAGCCACACCGGGCCCCCAGCCCGCCTGGGCTCCCCCGCCGGCGCCGCAGGGCAACGTGCCGCCGCTGCCCCCCTCCTACCAGCCCGCCGCCCCGGCCCCGGCCGCGCAGTGGCCCGCGCAGCCGCAGCCGACCGACCCGTCGGCGCCGCAGCCGTACGCCGCCCAGGCGCAGCCGACCGCCGCTCCGGCGCACCCGCCCGTGCCGCCCCAGCAGCAGCCGTTCCACCCGCAGGCACCCCAGCCCGCACCCGCCGCCTGGAACCAGCCCGGCACCCCCACTCCGCCGGCTCCGGCGCCCGCGCAGCCCGCACCGCAGCCCGGCCAGCCCTACGCCCCGCCAACTCCCGGTGTCCCCGCCCCCGCCGCCGGCCAGCCGACGCCCCCCGCACCGGCACCGCAGCCGACCCCGCCGGGCGGTTACGGCTTCCCGCAGCCTCCGGCACCGCAGCCGGCGCCGCCGGGCGGTCCCCACCCGCAGTCCGGCGCGCCCAACCCTCCGGCCCAGCCCGGCGGCTACGGCTTCCCGCAGCCGGGACAGCAGCCGCCCCCGCCCAACGGCCCCAACCCCCAGTCCGGCTACGGCTTCCCGCAGCCCGGCACCCCCAACCCCCCGGCCCAGCCCGGCGGCTACGGCTTCCCCCAGCCGGGACAGCAGCCGCCCCCGCCCAACGGCCCCAACCCCCAGTCCGGCTACGGCTTCCCGCAGCCCGAGGCGCCCATCCCCCCGGCCCAGCCCGGCGGTTACGGCTTCCCGCAGCCGGGGCAGCAGCCTCAGCCCCCGCAGAACCCCGAGTCCGCCGCGGGTGCCCCGCAGCCGGCCGCCGACCCCCGTGCCGGTGCCGCCTGGCCGCAGCCCATCCAGCACGACCAGCGGCAGATGACCAACCCGGGTGCGGCGCCGCTGGGTTACACCGCGGCCGTGGAGCTGTCCTCGGACCGGCTGCTCAACAACAAGAAGCAGAAGGCGAAGAGCGGCCGGCCCGCGGCCGCCTCGTCCCGCTTCAAGCTGGGCGGCAAGAAGGAGGAGGCCGAGCGGCAGCGCAAGCTGGAGCTGATCCGCACGCCGGTGCTGTCCTGCTACCGGATCGCGGTGATCAGCCTCAAGGGCGGTGTCGGCAAGACGACGACCACCACCGCCCTCGGCTCCACCCTCGCCATCGAGCGGCAGGACAAGATCCTCGCCATCGACGCGAACCCGGACGCCGGCACGCTCGGCCGACGGGTGCGCCGGGAGACCGGTGCGACCATCCGCGACCTGGTCCAGGCGATCCCGTACCTCAACTCGTACATGGACATCCGCCGGTTCACGTCCCAGGCCTCCTCCGGCCTGGAGATCATCGCCAACGACGTGGACCCGGCCGTGTCGACCACGTTCAACGACGAGGACTACCGGCGCGCCATCGACGTGCTCGGCAAGCAGTACCCGGTGATCCTCACCGACTCGGGCACGGGTCTGCTGTACAGCGCGATGCGCGGGGTGCTCGACCTCGCCGACCAGCTCATCATCATCTCGACGCCGTCCGTGGACGGTGCGAGCAGCGCCAGTACGACGCTGGACTGGCTGTCCGCGCACGGCTACGCCGACCTGGTCTCCCGCTCCATCACCGTGATCTCCGGGGTCCGCGAGACCGGCAAGATGATCAAGGTCGAGGACATCGTGGGGCACTTCGAGACGCGCTGCCGCGGTGTCGTCGTGGTGCCGTTCGACGAGCACCTGGCCGCCGGTGCCGAGGTCGACCTCGACATGATGCGACCCAAGGTGCGGGAGGCGTACTTCAACCTCGCCGCCATGGTCGCCGAGGACTTCGTACGCCACCAGCAGTCGCACGGGCTGTGGACCAGCAACGGCAACCCGCCGCCGGTGGCCGCCCCGCCGATGCCGGGCCAGCCGATGCCGGGCCAGCCTGTCCCGGGCCAGCAGTACCCCGGCCAGCCGTACCCGCAGCAGCCGGGACAGCCCTACCCGCCGCAACAGGGGCAGCCCTACCCGCCGCAGCAGCCGGGCCAGCCGTACCCGCAGGCCGCCCCCGGCCAGCCGTACCCGCCGCAGCAGGGACAGCCGCCCCAGCCCGATCTGTACGGCTACCCGCAGCCCCCGCAGGGCGGGCAGCCTCCGCAGGCTCCGCCGCCGCCCCAGCAGTAGGACGGCACGACGAAGGGCGGCCGGTGCTCACCGCACCGGCCGCCCTTTCGTGTCGTAGCGAAGTCGAAGAGAAGCGAAGCCGAGGAGAAGCGAAGCGAAGGCCTACGCTTCCGCCGCCACGATCTCCCGGCAGCGCTTCACGTCCTCGGCCATCTGCTCCAGCAGGGCCTCCAGCGACTCGAACTTCGCCTGGCCGCGGACGTAGGCGAGGAAGTCGACGGCGACGTGCAGGCCGTACAGGTCGAGGCCGACGCGGTCGATGGCGTACGCCTCCACCGTGCGCTCGGTGCCGTCGAACTGCGGGTTGGTGCCGACGGAGATCGCGGCCGGCATGACCTCGCCCTGCGCGTGCAGATAGCCGGCGTACACGCCGTCGGCGGGGATCGCGGTGTGCGGGAGCGTCTCGACGTTGGCCGTGGGGAAGCCCAGCTCGCGGCCGCGCTGGGCGCCGCGGACCACCACGCCCTCCACCCGGTGCGGGCGGCCCAGGATCTCCCGGGCACCGGCCACGTCGCCCTCGGCGACCAGGCGCCGGGTCAGGGTCGAGGAGAACGGCTCGCCGCCGCCCGCCTCACCGGTGACGTACAGGTCCACGACCTCGACCTCGAAGTCGTAGATCTTGCCCTGCTCGGTGAGGAACTCCACGTTGCCGGCCGCCTTGTGGCCGAAGCGGAAGTTCGGGCCCTCGACGACCGCCCGGGCGTGCAGCTTGTCGACCAGCACCTTGACGACGAACTCGGCCGGCGACAGCTTCGAGAACTCGGTGGTGAAGGGGAGGATGAGGCACGCGTCGACGCCCAGCTCCGCCATCAGCTCGGCGCGGCGGTGGTGCGGGGCGAGCAGGGGCGGGTGGCTGCCGGGGCGGACGACCTCGCTGGGGTGCGGGTCGAACGTGACGACGACGGCCGGGACGCCCAGCTCGCGGGCGCGGTCGACGGCGTGCTTGATGATCAGCTGATGGCCGCGGTGAACGCCGTCGTAGGAACCGATGGTGACGACGCTGCGCCCCCAGTCCTGGGGGATGTCCTCCAAGCCACGCCAGCGCTGCACTGTGACCGCTCCTCGAACCCGTGTCCGTGTCTACCGTTGACCTCTTGTGCAGGTCTAAGGGTGCCATGCCGGGTGCCCCGGCCCGGCATCGGCATGGGGGCTGTGACCGGGCGCACGTTCGCGGCGGCCGGTCAGGCCGGTACGCGCACCCCGGCCAGGTTCTCGATCACGCGGCGGGTGCTGGGGCCCACCACCGCGGCCCAGTCCTGAGGGGCCTCGCCCAGCCAGCGGGCCATCCGGGCGGCGAAGCCGGGCACGTGCCGGGCCAGGACGACCAGGCCCCAGTCGAACCGGGTCGCGCCGTCGGGGGTGCGGACGAGGAGCAGGCCGGTGCGGTGGACCAGGGCGCGCAGCTCCGCGTCGCGGCCCTCGCCGTGCGGGGCCGCCGCCTGCAGGACGGCGTCCAGGACGTCCGGCTCGTGCTCGTGGGCGAGCAGGAAGTCCAGCAGTTCGCGGCGCAGGGGGCCGGAGGCGGGGGTGCCGGGGGCGGCGAGCACGGTGGCGAGGGCCGCCCGGACCCCCACAGGGCCGCCGTCGAGGAGGCCGGTGACCAGGGGCAGCAGGACGGGGCGGGCGGCGGGGCCGTGGTCGAGGCGGCGGTCGACGTACGCGGCCACGTGTCCGGCGGTCTCCGGCCGCAGCGCCGCGGCCTCCCGGACGAGGGCGGCGACCCGGCCGGCCAGGGCCGGCGTGGTGACGTCGGCGAGGGTGCGGAGCGTCTCCCCGGCGTCAGGGGCGCCGCGCAGGCGGGCGCGGAAGGCCTCGAGGACGGGCTCGGTGTGGCTGGTCAGGGCCGGGACCAGGGCGGCGGGCGGGAACTGCGGGTCGCCT
This sequence comes from Streptomyces diastatochromogenes, assembly GCF_002242805.1. GTDB lineage: Bacteria > Actinomycetota > Actinomycetes > Streptomycetales > Streptomycetaceae > Streptomyces > Streptomyces diastatochromogenes. The sequence continues at coordinate 49,077 of NZ_MCGQ01000039.1, forward strand.
TCGGCGAAGTGGCGCAGGGCCTCGGCGAGATTCCGGTCGCGGGTGTCCGGGTCGCGCACCAGGAGGGCGAGGGCGCCGCCGTGCAGGGTGCGGTCGGCGGGGCGGGCGAGCAGGGCGAGGGCGGCGTAGCGCAGCAGTTCACGGTCGGCCGCCGAGCGGACGTGGGGGGCCGCGCGCAGCCCGTACGCCACCGCGGCGACCCGGCGGGCGGGGCGCTCGTCGTGCGCCCAGCGGTCGACGGCCCGGCAGAGCGCCGAGGGCTCGTCCTCGGCGAGGACGGCGAGCAGCTCGTCGGCCCTGCGGTGCGCGCTCTCCACGAGCACCTCGGTGAGGTCGTCCAGGGCCCCGTGCCGGTGGGTGTGCAGCAGGGCCTGCGCGGCGGTCGCCACGGTGGCGTGCGGCGTCGCGGGCAACGGCCGCTCGTCGTCGAACCAGCGGGTGAGATGCGGCTGTACGACAGCGGGCTCGGCGCCGAGCAGCCGGGCCACGGCGTCCAGGTGGCGCTCACCCCCGGCGACGGACCCCGGGTTCGACGCTTCCCCGTCCGCCAGGACCAGCACCCGCAGCAGTGCGAAGCGCTCCGCATCAGGGAGGGGCAGCGCGGTCCAGAAGGCGGGGCCGAAGTCGGACGGTACGGGGCGTCGGGCCAGGCGCCAGCCGACGATGCGGTCGGCGAGGAGGCGGAGTACGTCGGTGTACGGCGTCGCGTCCGGGAGCTGGAGGAGGGTGTGGGCGAGCAGCCGGGCGGCCCACCAGGAGGTGGGGTCCAGGTCCAGGGCGTCCACCAACTCCCGTAGCTGGTGGGAGAGTTGATGGGGGCCCTGCTGGCGGCCGAGGAGGAGCATGGCCTGGACGACGGGGCCGATCCGGTGGTGCGGGACGGGGAGCGGGTGCGCTTCCTGCGGGGTGCGGGGGCGGTGGACCAGGGCGTGCAGGGCCTCGTCCAGGTCGAGGTGCATGCCCTGGATCCAGTCGGCCAGCTCCTCGTACGCGAAGCGGTAGCCGCTGCCGGCCGGGACCAGCAGGCCTTCGGTGAGGACGGCGGAGGCCCAGCCGGAGCCGCCGCCGAGCCGGGCCGGGGCGGGCCCCCAGGGGAACACCGCCTCGAAGGAGGCCCGGTCCAGCTCGCCCTGGCCGGGGCCGAGGCTGCACCGGGCGGCCTCGTGCACCTGCCCGGCCACCCGGGCCGCGAGCCGCCGTACGGCCGTGCCGCGCAGCCCGTTCTCGGCGGCGAGGCGGACCGCGATGCGCAGGCACATCAGGTCGAGGTGGGCGGCGAAGACCTCGTGCCGGTCGAGCGGCCCGGTGGGCGGGACGTCCGGGAGGGCGGCACGGACCTCGGAGAGGAGGCGCAGGGTGAGCGGGTGCCGGGCGTCGCGGTCGGTGAGGGCGCCGTCGGGGATGCCGTAGCGGGCCCGGGCCCGGCGGGCCTCGTCCTCGGTGAGGTCGGCGAGCCGTACGCAGGCGGGCCAAGGGAGCCGGTCCGCCGGGAACTCGGCCGCGGCGCGCTCCCAGTACTCCTCCCGGCAGGCCACCACCAGCCGCGCCCCGGTCTCCCGCAGCCACGCGGCCGTCCCCTTGGTCCACTCGGGCAGCCGGTGTACGAGTACGGGGGGCATCTCCTCCGGGCCGTCGAGCAGGAGCAGCAGCGGGCGGCCGGCCCGCCCGGCGAGGCGGGCAAGGCGCTCGGGGCTGAGGTCACCGAGGTCGGCGGGGTGCACGCAGCGGGAGGCGGCCACGATCCGGGCGGCGCGCTGGAGGGTGCGGCGGGCCGCGTCGGCCACGGAGTCGTCGGCGTCCCTCAGGTCGGCGCCGCGCAGCCACAGCGTGGGCGCGGGCCGCTCGGCCCGGCCCCGACGGGCGGTGAGGGCCGCGAGTTCCGTGGTACGACCGCTGCCCGGGGCGCCGACCAGACCGAGCACGGCACGGTCGGGTTCACCGTCGGCGAAGTCGGACAACTCCCGTGCCACGTCGGCGCGTTCGACCGGTTGCAGGCGGCCGGGGCCGGCGGTGCCGACGTGCCCGGCGAGGGCGCCGGGCGGGCCGTCCTGGCCCACCGAGGTGGCGGTCAGCTCCAGGGCGCCGGCCAGGTTCAGGTCGGCGCCGTAGGCGGGCACGGTGGCCGCGTTGCGGGCGAGCAGCTCGGCCAGCGGGCCGTCGGCGGGCCGGAGCGGTACCGCGAAGCAGGCGTCGCGCTGGGCGGAGTGCAGAGGGGAGGGCGCGGTGGAGTGCAGGGCCGTGCCGAGGACGCCGAGGACGGCGCCGGTCCGCGCGTCCAGCACCGGTCCCCCGCAGGCGCCGCCGCCGAGCCGGAGCGCGTCCCGGCCCGCCGTGCCGATGGCCAGCTCCAGGGCGTCCTCGACGAGGTGGAAGCGGTCGGTGGCGGTGTACGTCACCTGGGTGGCGGCCAGCACCCGTGCCTCGCGCCAGCAGCCCGCGGCGATCCGGACGTAGGTGCCGGCCTCGACGCGCTCCCGGACGGTCAGCGGCAGGGGGTCCACATCCAGGCCCTCGGTGCGGACCAGGGCCAGGCCGAGCGCGGGCAGCGGGGTGACGTCGGCGGCGTCGACCACCAGGGTGCGGTCCGTGGCGGTGTGCACGACCAGTCGGGCGAGTCCGTCGACGACCTCGTGGCTGGTGAGGAGGGTGCCGTGATGGTCGGCCAGGAAGCCGACGCCGCGGGGGCGGCCGGCCAGGTCGCGGATCCGGACGAGGACGTCTGTGCGAGCCGGATCGTCGGCACGGTCCGTGCGCGGACCGTCGGCACAGTCCGTGCCGTCCCTACGGCGCTCGTCGTGGCCCCTACGGCTCTCGTCCTGGTCCCCGCGGCTCTCGTCCCGGTCCCTGCGGCTCTCGTCCGGGACCCGGCCGAAGACGCCGGTACGGTTCGCATCGCCGACCCGACCTGCCATGGCCGTACCTCCCCGCCCGTACACGTGCCCTCGCGATCGACGGTAGGGGCGTGGTGATCAGCGGGACAGCACGCGGGGTGAAAGCGCCCCCTTCCGCTCCCCCGCTTCACTCCGAGCGCCTGCCCGGTCGGGTGAATAGGCGGGGGCGGCTGGATACACCCTAGGGGTGGGGGAACCGAGGGGGGACCGTGGAGCGGCGGCAAGGGCAGTACCCCGTGGCCGCCGCTCCACGGGCTGGTACCCGTGGAGCCGCGCGGTCCGGACGCCGGTCAGCCGAAGACGGCCAGGCTCTTCGCCTTGCCCTTGTGCTCCTCGACCAGCGCGAGGAAGCGGCCCTCGGGGTCGAAGACGGCGACGGGGCCGGCGCCCGCGTACGTCTCGGGCATCTCCAGCCGGACGCCGTTGAGGAGCAGCCGGGCGCGCTTGGCGTCCACGTCCCAGCGTCGGAACGCGGCCGCGGCGGCCTCGGCGATCGGCATGACGGTCAGCTCCGCCTGGAGCTGGTCCAGCGTCTTCGCGGAGTCGATCTTGTACGGCCCGACGCGGGTGCGGCGCAGCGCGGTGAGGTGGCCGCCGACGCCCAGGTCGGCGCCGAGGTCGCGGGCGAGGGCGCGGATGTAGGTACCGGACGAGCAGACCACCGAGACCACCAGGTCGAGCACGGCGGTGCCGTCCTCGGCGACGGCGTCCCGGACGTCGTACACCGTGAAGGAGGAGACGCGCACCGGCCGGGCGGGGATCTCGAAGTCCTCGCCCTCGCGGGCCCGCTTGTACGACCGTACGCCGTCGATCTTGATGGCGCTGACCTTGGACGGCACCTGCATGATGTCGCCGGTCAGCTTGGCGATGCCGGCGTCGATGGCGTCCCGGGTCACCTTGGACGCGTCGGTGGAGGAGGTGATGTCCCCCTCGGCGTCGTCGGTGACGGTGTTCTGGCCGAGCCGGATGGTGCCCAGGTACTCCTTCTCGGTGAGGGCGAGGTGCCCGAGGAGCTTGGTGGCGCGCTCCACACCGAGGACGAGGACGCCGGTGGCCATCGGGTCGAGGGTGCCGGCGTGGCCGACGCGGCGCGTGCGTGCGATGCCGCGCATCTTGGCGACCACGTCGTGCGAAGTGAAGCCCGACGGCTTGTCGACGATGACAAGGCCGTCGGGCGTGGTGTGCTTCTGGGTCATTCCGCGGCGTCGCCGTCCGTCTCGGCGCTCTCGTCCTCGGCCGGCTTGCGGTACGGGTCCGCGCCGGCCGCGTAGGACGCGCCCGCGGAGGCCTCGCGGACCTTCGCGTCGGACTGCCGTGCCTTGTCGAGGAGGTCCTCGATGGTCCGGGCGGTGTCGGGGAGGGCGTCCGCGACGAAGGTGAGGGTCGGCGTGAACTTCACGCCGGCCGCGCGGCCGACCTCGGAGCGCAGGATGCCCTTGGCGCTCTCCAGGCCGGCGGCCGCGGCCGTCCGCTCCTCGTCGTCCCCGTAGACCGTGTAGAAGACGGTCGCCTCCCGCAGGTCACCCGTGACCCGGGTGTCCGTGATGGTGACGTGCGAGCCGAGCCGCGGGTCCTTGATCCCGCGCTGCAGCTTCTGGGCCACCACCTCCCGGATGAGGTCCGCCAGCCTTTTCGCCCGCGCGTTGTCGGCCACTGGTCCGTCTCCCGTTCTTTCTTCTTCTCGTTCTGTGGTCAGTCGTCGTCGCCGTGGAAGCGCCGTCGCACGGACAGCAGTTCCACTTCGGGGCGGCCGGCGACCAGCCGTTCGCACCGGTCCAGTACGTCGGTGAGGTGCGCCGCGTCGCCGGAGACCATGGCCAGGCCGATGATCGCTCGCCGGTGGAGGTCCATGTGGTCCACCTCGGCCGCGCTCACGGCGTACTTCCGCTGGAGTTCGGCGACGATCGGGCGGACGACGGAGCGCTTCTCCTTCAGCGAGTGGACGTCGCCGAGGAGGAGGTCGAAGGACAGAGTCCCCACGTACATGTGTGTAGCCGGTTCACCCGCCGGTACGGGATCGATGGCCCCGGACCCGTGCGGGCCGGGGACATCAAGAACGGTACCCCGTTCCTGCCGGAGGCTCGACGGGGTTTTACCGCACCCTGGGCTGCGGCTCCCGCCCGGGGGCGGAGCCCCCAGGAACGGCCTGCTGGCCGACAGGACCGGAGTCCCGTCGGCCAGCAGCGAACCGTAGGCGTTACGCCCGCGGCTTCTCCCGCATCTCGTACGTCGCGATGACGTCGTCGACCTTGATGTCGTTGAAGTTTCCGAGGTTGATACCACCCTCGTAGCCTTCGCGGATCTCGGTGACGTCGTCCTTGAAGCGACGCAGACCCTCGATGTTGAGGTTCTCGGCGATGACCTTGCCGTCGCGGACCAGGCGCGCCTTGGTGTTGCGCTTGACCTCGCCGGACCGGATGAGGACACCGGCGATGTTGCCCAGCTTGGACGACTTGAAGACCTCGCGGATCTCCGCCGTACCGAGCTCGACCTCTTCGTACTCCGGCTTGAGCATGCCCTTGAGGGCCGCCTCGATCTCCTCGATCGCCTGGTAGATGACCGAGTAGTACCGGACGTCCACACCCTCGCGCTCGGCCATCTGCGCCGCGCGGCCGGCCGCACGGACGTTGAAGCCGATCACGATGGCGTCGGAGCCCATCGCCAGGTCGATGTCCGACTCCGTGACCGCACCGACGCCGCGGTGCAGGACGCGGATGTCGACCTCTTCGCCGACGTCCAGCTGGAGCAGGGAGGACTCGAGCGCCTCGACGGAACCAGAAGCGTCACCCTTGATGATGAGGTTGAGCTGCTGGACCTCGCCGGCCTTGAGCACCTTGTCCAGGTCCTCGAGGGAGACGCGGCGCGTGCGCTTGGCGAACGCGGCGTTGCGCTCACGGGCGGCGCGCTTCTCGGCGATCTGACGGGCCGTACGGTCCTCGTCCACCACCAGGAAGTTGTCGCCCGCACCCGGGACGTTGGTCAGGCCCAGGACCTGGACCGGCGTCGACGGGCCGGCCTCGGCGACGTTGTTGCCGTTGTCGTCGAGCATGGCGCGCACGCGACCGTAGGCGTCGCCCACGACCATCGTGTCGCCGACCCGCAGCGTGCCTCGCTGGACGAGGACCGTCGCCACGGCACCACGGCCGCGGTCGAGACGGGACTCGATCGAGATGCCCTGCGCGTCCTGGGCCGGGTTGGCCCGCAGGTCGAGCGAGGCGTCGGCCGTGAGGACCACGGCCTCCAGCAGCGAGTCGATGTGCAGACCCTGCTTGGCGGAGATGTCGACGAACATGGTGTCGCCGCCGTACTCCTCGGCCACCAGGCCGTACTCGGTCAGCTGACCGCGCACCTTGGTCGGGTCGGCGCCCTCGACGTCGATCTTGTTGACCGCGACGACGATCGGGACGTCGGCCGCCTTGGCGTGGTTGAGCGCCTCGACCGTCTGCGGCATGACGCCGTCGTTGGCCGCGACGACCAGGATCGCGATGTCGGTCGACTTCGCACCACGGGCACGCATGGCGGTGAACGCCTCGTGACCCGGGGTGTCGATGAAGGTGATCTTGCGCTCTTCGTCGTTGACCTCGGTCGAGACCTGGTAGGCACCGATGTGCTGGGTGATGCCGCCGGCCTCGCCCGCGATGACGTTCGTCTTGCGGATGGCGTCGAGCAGTCGGGTCTTACCGTGGTCGACGTGACCCATGACGGTGACGACCGGCGGACGGACCACCAGGTCCTCCTCGTCGCCCTCGTCCTCGCCGAACTCGATGTCGAAGGACTCGAGCAGCTCGCGGTCCTCCTCCTCGGGGCTGACGATCTGAACCAGGTAGTTCATCTCGCCCGCGAGGAGCTGCAGCGTCTCGTCGGAGACGGACTGCGTGGCCGTGACCATCTCGCCGAGGTTCATCATGACCGCGACGAGGGACGCCGGGTTGGCGTTGATCTTCTCCGCGAAGTCGGTGAGCGACGCGCCGCGGGAGAGACGGATGGTCTCGCCGTTGCCGCGCGGCAGCATCACGCCGCCGACGCTCGGGGCCTGCATGGCCTCGTACTCCTGGCGCCTCTGCCGCTTCGACTTGCGACCACGACGCGCGGGACCACCGGGACGACCGAAGGCGCCCTGCGTGCCACCACGGCCACCGGGACCACCGGGACGACCACCGAAGCCGGGACGGCCACCGCCGCCGGTACCGGCGCCAGGACCACCACCGGGACGACCGGCGAAGCCGCCGCCACCGCCACCGGGACCACCGGGACGACCGGCGAAGCCGCCACCGCCGCCACCCGGACGACCGGCGAAGCCGCCGCCACCCGGACGACCGCCGCCGCCACCACCGGGACGACCGCCGCCACCGGGACCGCGGCCGCCGGGACCACCGCCACCGGGACGCGGGCCGGCAGCGGGACGCTGCGGCATCATGCCCGGGTTAGGACGCGGACCGGCCGGGCCGGGACGCGGACCACCCTGCGGACGGGGCATACCGGCGGGCGACGGACGGGCACCGCCCGGAGCCTGCGGACGCGGACCGCCGCCCTGGGCACCGGGGCCCTGCGGACGGGGACCGGCGCCGGGGGCACCGGGGCCACCGTGGCCGCCGGGACGGGGTCCGCCCTGCGGGCGCGGAGCCTGCGGACGGGCCATGCCGGTGGAGCCACCGGAGGTGAAGGGGTTGTTACCCGGACGCGGACCGGCCGGACGGGCACCGGGACGCGGAGCCTGGCCACCGGGGCGCGGGGCACCCTGACCCGGACGGGCCTGGCCCTGACCGGGAGCCGACGGACGGCCACCGGGACGCGGCGCGCCCGGACGGGCGCCGCCGGGACGCTGACCCTGCGGGGCCGGAGCCTGCGGGGCCTGCGCGGCCGGAGCCTGTGCGGCCGGAGCGGCCGGCGGAGCGGTGAACTCCGGGGCGGCCGGAGCCGGACGCGGCGCGGGCTTCGGACCCGGACGCGGGCCCGGGGCCGGCGAGGGGGTCAGAGGGGCCGACGGAGTCGTGGCCGCCGCCGGAGCAGCGGGCTGCGGAGCCGTCGGAGGCTTGGGGGCCGCCGGCCTCGGAGCAGCCGGACGGGCCGCCTGCGCCGGAGAGGGCGCGGCGGGCTTGGGGGCGGCCTTGCGCGGGGCGGGCTTGCCGGCGGACTTGCCGGAGCCACCCTGGAAGGCGTCGGTCAGCTTGCGTACGACAGGCGCTTCGATAGTCGAAGACGCCGAACGGACGAATTCACCGAGTTCCTGGAGCTTGGCCATGACGACCTTGCTCTCAACACCGAACTCCTTGGCGAGTTCGTAGACCCGGACCTTAGCCACTTCGCTCCTTTGAGGTCCGGGGAAGCCGGACCGTCGCTAGTTCATGGGCGTACTCATCGCGTACTCATCGAGTGCTCATCGCAATCTCGACCTGCTTTCGACTCGCGAGGTGTACCAGGCCGTACAGGAGGATCCGTACGGCTCGCTTTCTTACTGTGTTGCCTGCTCAGCAACTGTCTGACTGCTCGACGTACCGGCGCAACGCCTTTATGTCGAGCGGCCCCGGGACGCGCAGCGCCCGTGGGAACGCCCGGCGGCGTACCGCCTGGTCGAGACAGACCAGGTCGGGGTGTACATAGGCACCCCGGCCGGGCAGCGTACCGCGAGGATCGGGAACGCACTGTTCCTGATCCGCCACGATGCGCAGCAGATCGTCCTTGGCCGCTCGCTGCCTGCACCCCACACAGGTGCGTTCAGGGCATGCGCGGGCACGCGTCCGGCCAGACACTCCTAAGTCTACCTCCCCGTACCGACCTCACCCCTTCGGGGGAAAAGTCGAACAGTTGCCTGCTGCAGGCTGTCGTGATCTCAGCGGCGTGCGGCCGAGATCTATTCCCCGGCGGGCTCCCCGGCCTGCTCGGTGTCCGGACGGATGTCGATCCGCCAGCCGGTGAGCCGGGCCGCGAGCCGGGCGTTCTGCCCTTCCTTGCCGATCGCCAGCGACAGCTGGTAGTCCGGCACGGTCACCCGGGCGGAGCGGGAGGCGAGGTCCACGACCTCCACCTTGCTCACCCGGGCGGGTGACAGCGCGTTCGCCACCATCTCGGCCGGGTCGTCCGACCAGTCGACGATGTCGATCTTCTCGCCGTTCAGCTCGCCCATCACGTTGCGCACCCGGCCGCCCATGGGGCCGATGCAGGCACCCTTGGCGTTCAGGCCCGAACGGGTGGACCGTACGGCGATCTTGGTGCGGTGGCCGGCCTCACGGGCGATGGCCGCGATCTCGACCGACCCGTCGGCGATCTCCGGCACCTCCAGGGCGAAGAGTTTCTTCACCAGATTGGGATGTGTACGGGAGAGGGTCACGGACGGGCCGCGCACACCCTTGGCCACCCGGACGACGTACGAGCGCAGCCGCATGCCGTGCTGGTACGACTCACCGGGCACCTGCTCCTGCACCGGCAGGATGGCTTCCAGCTTGCCGATGTCCACGAGCACGTTCTTCGGGTCGCGGCCCTGCTGGACCACTCCGGTGACGATGTCGCCCTCGCGCCCCGCGTACTCGCCGAGCGTGGCGTCGTCCTCGGCGTCCCGCAGCCGCTGCAGGATCACCTGCTTGGCGGTGGTGGCGGCGATCCGCCCGAAGCCCGACGGGGTGTCGTCGAACTCGCGCGGCTCCTGCCCCTCCTCCAGGTCCTCGGGATCCTCCTTCGCCCACACGGTCACGTGCCCGGTCTCCCGGTTGAGCTCCACGCGCGCGTGCCGGCGGCTTCCCTCGGTGCGGTGGTACGCGATGAGGAGGGCCGACTCGATCGCCTCGACCAGCAGGTCGAAGGAGATCTCCTTCTCCCGAACCAAGCCCCGCAGGGCGCTCATGTCGATGTCCACGGCTACGCCTCCTCCTCTTCCTTCATGTCCTTCTTGTCCTTGCGGTTGAACTCGACCTGAACGCGCGCCTTGGCGATCTCCGGGAAGCCGAGCCGGCGGGCGGTCGCCTTGCGGCCCTTCACCCCGGGCACCTCGACGTCGATGCCCTCGTCGTCGACCGTGAGGATCCGCGCGACCAGTTCGCCGTCCTCGGCCAGCTGGAACTTCACGAGGCGGTCCACGGCACGCACATAGTGGCGGTGCTCGGTGAGGAGGCGCTCGGCGCCGGGGGTCCCGACTTCCAGGTCGTAGGCGTCGTCGCCCATCGCGTTGGTCTCGTCGAGCTTCGCCGAGAGCGCGCGGCTCACATCGGCGATCTGGTCCAGGTCGGCTCCGGTGTCGGAGTCGACGGTCACGCGCAGCACCCTCTTGCGTCCGACGGAGTCCACGGCAATCTCTTCGAGATCCAGCCCCTGGGAGGTGACGAGCGGTTCCAGCAGCTCTCGCAGCCTCTCGCTCTGGGTGGTGCTCATCCGGGTGACTCCTCGGCCGCGTGTGCTGTTGTGGGATGGGTCGCGTGTCTGGTCAAAGGGTATCCGGTCGAGGGGAGTGTTGCCGTCCACCTGTGTACGCGCGGTGCCGGTGAGTGGTGTGCGCGGGGCGCGCGGGTACCGTGATCACGGGCGTGCCGCCCGTCGCTGTTCTTCCTTTCGTATTTCTTCCTTCTTCTTCCTTTCGTACGAGTTCCCCGAGGACGTCTGCAGTGCCGTACCCTCCGCCGCCGCGCACCCCCTCGGGGCCGCGCAGAAGATCCCTGTTCGCGTCGGCCGCCGCGGCCGCCCTGCTGGTGGGCTGCTCGGCCGATCCGGACTCCGGGGGCGGCGACACCCCCTCGGCGACCGAACGGGCACGCGCGCGTGCGGCCGAGGACAGCGCGGGGCTGCTGGAGCGCTACGACGCCGTGCTCGCCGCCCATCCGGCGCTGGCCGAGCGGCTGCGCCCGCTGCGCGCGGAGGTGGCGGCGCACGCGCAGGCGTTCGGGGGCGCCGGGGCCACGGCCACCAAGTCCCCCTCCCCCACGGCCTCCACGGCGACTCCCCCGGCCGTGCCGGCCGCCGAGAAGGACGCCCTCGCCGATCTCGCCGCCGCCGAGCGCGGCCTCGCCGACCGGCGGACCGAGGCCCTGCTGGACGTGCCGGGCGAACTGGCCCGGCTGATGGCGTCGGTGGCGGCGGCCGGGGCGGCCCACGCGTACCTGCTGACCGAGGGGGCCAAGTGACCGACGAGACCCAGAAGGCCGAGCTGACCGCGCTGCAGGCGGCACTGGGCGCGGAGCACGCGGCGGTGTACGGGTACGGCGTCGTCGGCGGGCGGATCGACCAGCGGCGCCGGGCACAGGCGCGGGCGGCGTACGACGCGCATCGCGCCCGCCGTGACGCGCTGGTGCGCGAGGTACGCGATCTGGGCGGTGTGCCGGTGGCCGCGAGCGCCGCGTACGCGCTGCCGTTCCAGGTGCCGGACGCGGCCGCAGCGGTGCGGCTGGCCGCCCAGTTGGAGGAGCGGGTGGCCGGGGTGTACTCGGACCTGGTGCGGGCGGCGACCGGCGCGCGGCGTGGCTCGGCAGCCGCGGCGCTGCGCGAGGCGGCGGTGCGGGCGGTGGGCTGGAGCGGGGAGAGCGTAGCCTTCCCTGGGCTCGCCGAGCGGGCCGGTGACGACGCAGGTGCGGCCGGCCCCCGTACCTCGGCGTCCCCGACGACGTGATCGTGTAGCCGCCCGTACGGCAGGCCCAGGAGGAAGGGAACAACTCGCGCATGGCTTTCGAACCGCCCCAGCGGCTGGTGCGGGCGCTCGGTGAGACGGCGCCGGCCGGGGACGACTGGCTGGCGCGGCTGCCCGGGACGGCCGAGCGGGCGGTCGCCCGGCGCGAGTTGGCCGTGGAGCGGGTCCAGGTGCCCGGCGGGCGCAGCAGCCTGGTGGTGCTGGTCCGGCGGGCGGACGACAGCCCGGCGGTACTGAAGCTGGCCCCGGCCCGGGCCCGTCCCGAGAGCGAGCGGGCCGCGCTGGCGCACTGGGCCGGCCTGGGCGCCGTACAGCTCCTGGAGACGGATGCCGAGGACGCCGCCGAGGGGGTGCTGCTGCTGGAGCGGCTGCACCCGGACGTGTCGGTGCGGTCGCTGCCGGAGGCGAAGGCGCTGCTGGAGGCGGCGGGGACGCTGCGGCGGCTGTGGGTGGAGCCGCCGGGTGGCCACGCCTTCGAGACGGTGGCCGAGCGGACGGGGCGGCAGGCGGAGGCGATGCGGGCGACTGCGTCCGCCTTGGCCGAAGTGGCGGAGTTGGTCGACGCCGCGTTGGCCGCACGCGCGGAGTTGTCGGCGGCGCCGCCCGAGGATCGGCTGCTGCATGGGACCTTTCGGCAGAGCAAGGTACTTGCCGGGGAGCGGATGCCTTGGCTGGCCGTGGGGCCCGATCCGGTGGTTGGTGAGTGTGCCTTTGATCTGGCGCGGTTGGTTCGGGATCGGGTGGAGGACCTCATTGCCTCGCCGTCGGGGGCGGCCACGACGCGGCGGCGCGTGAAGCGGTTGGCCGAGTCGCTGGATGTGGATCAGGAGCGGCTGCGGGGGTGGACGTTGTTCCGGGCCGTGGAGTCGGGGGTTCGGGCGCTGCGGGTGGGGCGGCCGAAGGATGCGGAGTTGTTGCTGGAGTTCGCGGGTTGGCTCTAGGGGCGGTGCAGGCGCTCTGTCATCCGCGGGCCGGTGGGGGCTGATCGCGCAGTTCCCCGCGCCCCTTCGTGACTCGTCCCCAGTTTGAAAGCGAGCACTGGACAATCCGACGCTGCCCTGCGGGCCCGTTTCACCGCGCGAGCCGGTAGCGGAGTGCCGTCGACGAGTGGGTAGCCCCACTCGTCCAGCGTGATGTGTTCCGGTAGGAGTTCGGCGCACAAGCCGTGGCCCTCGCAGGCTGTCCAGTCGATGTCGATTCGCTGGTCCATGTCAGGTCTCCTGGGGAACGGGCAGCAAGGGTGTCGGGTCGGTCGCGGTGCACAAGCCCCGTGCGTGGGCGTCGAGTTCGGGCGCGAACGTGGTCAGTGCGCTGCGGACCAGGCGGATCGTGCCGTCGGGGTGGTGGCAGGCGCCGCGGCCCTGTGTCAGGCCCGTCCAGCGGGTGATGTCGTCGCGGGTGGCGCCCTGGGGGCCGGGCTCGGCCAGGGTGCGGAAGGCGGCGGCGATGCGGGGGAGGCCGTTGAGGCAGGGGCCGCACTGGCCGGCCGACTGGAGGGCCAGGTAGCGCAGGACGCGGGCGGTCTCGGTGAGGCCGCAGCGGTCGACGGGGAGGGCGGCCAGGACTCCGGCGCCCAAGGTGCTGGCATCGAGGGGGAGTTGGGCTGCCTGGGGGGTCGGGATCCAGGTGCCGTGGTAGCCGCCGACGAGGACGGCCGCTGTGTCGTTCAGGGGCAGCAGCCGGGACAGTGGCATGCCGAACGGGGCCTCCACCACCCGGACTTCATGGCCGGGTACGTGCAGGGTGCACAGCGCGCTGCCCGGCTGGGCCGGTGTGCCGGCGGCGCGGAACCAGTCGGCGCCGTAGCGGGCGATCAGCGCGAGGTGGGCCAGGGTCTCGACGTTCTGGACCAGGGTCGGCGCCCGGCGCACTCCGCGCTCGCGGACCGGCGGGTCGGGGTGCGCGGGCAGGGCGGGGCCGCCGGAGACGTACCGGGCGAGGGCCGAGGCCTGTCCGGCGAGGAACCGGCGGGGCAGTCGTACGACGGTCACGGGCAGCGGGTCGTGCCGCTCGGCGAGCGCGGCCTCCAGCCAGGAGGCGCCGTCCTCGACCGCGAGATGCGCCTCCTCCGCGCCGAGCGCAGAGGCCGCCACCTGGAGCCCGTCCAGGACGAGGTGCGGGGACAGTCTCAGCAGGGTGCGGTCCTTGTGGCTCGCGGGTTCGCTCTCCGCGCCGTTGGCCACGACCACGGGCGCCCGCCCGGTGCGCCGGGCCGCGTCGGCGACCGCCACGAACTTGCGGTACGCCGGGAACGCCGCTCCCCCGCGCCCGGTGAGCCCGGACTCGGCGAGGGTGCGCAGCAGCCCGGCGGGGTCGCCGTACGCGAGGGGGCCGTAGCGCCGCACGTGGGTGGTGTGGTCGGCCGGGGTGGCGCCGGGGGCGAGCAGCCGCGGGGACATGTGGAGGTCGGGGAAGGTCGCGGTCACGGGCGGGCTCCTTCGGCCGTGCGGAGAAGGGCGGCGGGGGTGCGGCGGGCGGCTCGGGCGGAGTGCGCCACGCGGATGCCGAGGGCTGCGAGGACGGCGGCCGCACAGCAGACCGTCAGCCACGTCATCCAGTCGGTGCCGGTGTCCGTGCCGATGCCGAGGCCGTGGGCCAGGGCGACGGGCCAGGAGGCGTACGCCAGCCAGTGGACGGCACGCCAGGCGCGCTGTCCGACGCGCTCGCGGAGCAGACTGGTGATCAGGACCGCGAGCATCAGGTCCACGGCGACCGTGCCGAGGCCGAGCCACAGGGGCTGGTAGTCGGAGACGAAGGGGACGAGGACGTCGAGGGCGCCGATGTTCACATAGCCGTCAATCACCGCGACACCGATGTGCAGCGCCAGGAAGGCCGTGGCGGACAGCGAGAGCGTGCGGTGCAGCGAGACGGTGCCGAAGCGGGGCAGGCCGGGGAGTCTGGTCCTCAGGCGGACGGCGATGCCGAGCAGGACGACCAGGGTGAACAGCGCGAGGCAGACGGCGCCCGTGGCCCGGTTGGCGTACCAGAGGGTCTCGGAGGTCATGCGGCGACCTCCGCACGAGCCGACGTCGGCCACCCCGGTGTCGTGAGGATGAGCCCGTCCTGCCGCACCAGCCGGGCCGGCAGCCCGAGCCGGGTCAGCCAGCGCGGCGCCCCCTCCCCCTTCACCAGCGCCGCCGTGCTCGCCGCGTTCGCGTCCGCGCAGGTCGCAGCGGACACGGAGACCGTGCGCCAGGGGGTGCGGACGGGCAGTCCGGTGCGCGGGTCGACGATGTGGTGGAGGTCGTGGCCGCCGCGGCGCCAGCGGCGGGCGGTGGTGCCGGAGGTGGCGAGGCCGCCGTGGCGCAGGGCGACGGTGTCGTACGAGCCCTGCGCGGGCGGTGGGCCGACCGGTCCCGTGACGTCCTGCACGCGGAGCTGCCAGCCGTCGGCCGGTACCTCGCCCGCGACGGCGGTGTCGCCGCCCAGGCTCACCAGCACCCCGCAGCCCGCCGCACGGGCCAGGGTGGCCGCGGCCCGGTCGGCGGCCCACGCCTTGGCCGTGGCGCCCAGGTCGAGGCGGACGCCCTCGGGGACGGTGACGGTGCCGGTCGCGCGGTCCAGGCGCACCCGGCGCCAGCCGGGGACCCGGCGCAGGCGCAGGGCCACCGGGCGGTCGTCCTCGCCGACCAGGGTGAAGTCGCGGTCGTAGCCGATCGCATCGAGTGCCGAGCCGACCGTGGGATCCACGGCACCGTCCGTGGCCTCGGCGGCGCGCAGGGCCACGGCCAGGGCCTCGGCGAGCAGCGGGCTGACCCGGGTCGGGCGGCCGGCGGCGGTGTCGAGGGCGGTCAGCTCGGAGTCGTCCCGGAAGCGGCTGCACGCCGCGTCGACCTCGGCGAGGTGGCGGGCCAGGAGCAGGTTGCAGGAGTCCAGCAGGGCCGGGTCGGTGACGACCAGGCGGACGGTGGTGCCGAGGGCACGCCAGTCGGCGGCGGCGGTTCTCACGATGCCCCCGAGGTGGCGTCGGTGGATCCGCCGGAGGAGGAGGCGAGACCGTCCGAGGACTGCAGGCTCGCGGAGTCGTCGGAGCTGCCGCTCGTACCGGTGTTGGTGCTCGTGCCGGCGCTGGTGCTGGTGCTGCTGCTGGTGCCGGCCGCCGTGTCGGTGGCCGAGTGCATCGTGCCGATCAGGGCGAACATCCCGGCGGCCGCCGACAGCGTGACCGCCGCCGCGACGGTCGCCGTCCGCCGGGCCCCTCTGCGGACCGCTGCCGCGGCACCCCGTTCCCTGGTCTCCATGACCGTTCCCCTCCCGTGGTGATCGTGACGCTGTGTCACGTCCTACGGTCGGGGAACGGCCTGAGAGAACCCTGTGCGGCGCCTATAGGCCCCGGGAGAACTCTCTGAGGGTTTCCTTTACTGCGCGGTGAGGCGGGCGATCGCGTCCTCGACGGACAGCTCCTCGCGCTCACCGCTCTTGCGGTCCTTCAGCTCCAGCACGCCCTCGCCGGAGCGGCGGCCGGCCACCAGGATCTGCGGTACGCCGATCAGCTCGGCGTCGGTGAACTTCACGCCCGGGGAGACCCCGGCCCGGTCGTCCACCAGGACCCGGACGCCCGCGGCGGCCAGCTTCTCGGCGACGTCGAGCGCCAGCTCGGTCTGCAGGGCCTTGCCGGCGGCGACGACGTGCACGTCGGCCGGGGCGACCTCCTTGGGCCAGCACAGGCCGTGCTCGTCGGCGGTCTGCTCGGCGAGCGCGGCGACGGCGCGGGAGACGCCGATGCCGTAGGAGCCCATGGTGACGCGGACCGGCTTGCCGTTCTGGCCGAGGACGTCGAGCTTGAGGGCGTCGGCGTACTTGCGGCCCAGCTGGAAGATGTGGCCGATCTCGATGGCACGGTCCAGCTTCAGGCCGGTGCCGCACTTGGGGCAGGGGTCGCCCTCCTGCACCACGACGACGTCCACGTACGCGTCGACCTCGAAGTCACGGCCGGCGACGACGTTCTTCGCGTGCGTGTTGTCCTTGTTGGCGCCGGTGATCCAGGCGGTGCCGGGGGCCACGCGCGGGTCGGCGATGTACGTGACCTTCTCGCCCAGGCCCTGCGGGCCGACGTAGCCGCGCACCAGGTCGGGGCGGCCCGCGAAGTCCCCCTCGGTGACCATCTCGACGACCGCCGGGGCGAAGTGCGCCTCGACCTTGCCCAGGTCGACCTCGCGGTCGCCGGGCACGCCGACGGCGACGATCTCGCCGTCCACCTTGACCAGCAGGTTCTTCAGCGTGGCGGAGGCCGGGACGCCGAGGGAGGCGGCCAGGGTCTCGATGGTCGGGGTGTCGGGGGTGGGGATCTCCTCCAGCGCGGGCACGGCCGAGCCGTCCACCGGCTTGAGCTCGTAGGAGACCGCCTCGGTGTTCGCGGCGAAGTCGCAGTTCGGGCAGTCGGCGAAGGTGTCCTCGCCGGCCTCGGCCGGGGCGAGGAACTCCTCGGACTTGGAGCCGCCCATGGCGCCGGCGGTGGCGGCGACGATGCGGTAGTCGAGGCCGAGGCGCTCGAAGGTGCGCCGGTAGGCCTCGCGGTGCAGGGCGTAGGACCGGGCGAGGCCCTCGTCCTCCGTGTCGAAGGAGTACGAGTCCTTCATCAGGAACTCGCGGCCGCGCAGGATGCCGGCGCGGGGACGGGCCTCGTCACGGAACTTGGTCTGGATCTGGTACAGGATCACCGGCAGGTCCTTGTAGGACGTGCACTGGTCCTTGACCAGGAGGGTGAAGATCTCCTCGTGGGTCGGGCCGAGGAGGTAGTCACCGCCCTTGCGGTCCTTGAGCCGGAACAGCTCCTGGCCGTACTCGTCCCAGCGGCCGGTCGCCTCGTAGGGCTCGCGGGGCAGCAGGGCGGGGAGCGACACCTCCTGGGCGCCGATGGCGTCCATCTCCTCGCGGACGACCCGCTCCACGTTGGCCAGGACCTTCTTGCCGAGGGGCAGCCAGGACCAGATGCCGGCGGCGGTGCGGCGGACGTAGCCGGCGCGGACGAGGAGCTTGTGGCTGAGGACCTCGGCGTCCGCCGGGTCGTCGCGCAGCGTCTTCGCCATCAACTGGGACATGCGCTGGACCGGTGCGTTCGCCATGGTTCTCGTACTCCTGCCGGGTAAGGGTTCTGGCATAGGAGGTTAGCCGGGCTGGCTGTTCCGGTGGAAATCGGTTAGCGCCGACGCAGGGGCAGGGGGGCGCCCATCACGGCGTACGGCTTCGGGGCGCTCGGGAAGTGGACCTGCCGGGCGAGGTCGACGTAGCCGAGGGAGTGGTAGAGGCCGCGGGCCGGGCTGTCGGTGTCGATCGCGGAGAGGATCGAGCGGGGTTCGGCGGCGCCGTCGGTGATGGTGGTGATCAGACGGCGGCCGATGCCGCGGTTCTGGTGGGCGGGGTGGACGTGCAGCTCGGTGATGACGAAGGAGTCGTCCAGCCAGAAGTCGTTGTGCTGGGCGCGGAGGTAGGGCTCCACGACCGTGGACCACCAGTGGGTACGGGAGTTGGGCATGCCGTAGACGAATCCGACGAGCTGTCCGCCGGTGGTCGCGCCGAGGGCTCGGGCACCCGGGTACTGCATGTGGCGCTGGACGATCTGGCGGCGTACGGCGACTTCGTCCGGTTCGAGTCCGAAAGCCACGGCTTGGACGGCGAGGGCCTCGTCCACGTGGGCTGCGAGGTCCAGGGGGCCGATCACGAGGTCCATGCGGGGAGGGTACAGGTGGCTCAGAAGAGCACGCTCATGAAGGCTCCCACCTCTTGGAAGCCCACCCTGCGGTACGTCCTTCTCGCCGCCGTGTTGAAGTCGTTGACGTAGAGGCTGACCACCGGGGCCACGTCCGCCAGGGCGTAGCGCAGGACCGCTGCCATGCCGGGCGCCGCGAGGCCCCTGCCGCGGTACTCCGGTGCCACCCACACGCCCTGGATCTGGCAGGCCTGGTTCGTCGCAGCGCCGATCTCCGCCTTGAAGACGACCTTGCCGTGCTCGTCGAGGCGGGCGAAGGAGCGGCCGGAGCCGACCAGTTCGGCGACCCGGGCCTGGTAGAGCAGGCCGCCGTCGCCGGCCATGGGCGAGACGCCGACCTCCTCGGTGAACATCGCCACGCACGCCGGCATGATCGTCTCCATCTCGTCCTTGCGGATGCGACGGACGTAGGGATCCGGGGCGATGTCGGCGGGCATGCGGTCGGTGACCATCAGGGGCTGGTGGGCGCGGACCTCGCGGGCCGGGCCCCAGTGCGGTTCCAGCAGGCGCCACAGCTGGGCGGTGGCTTCGGCGGGCCCGACGATGGAGGAGCAGCGGCGGCCGGCCCTGCGGGCGCGGTCCGCGAAGGCGCGGACGGCGCGCGGGGAGGCGCAGATCGGGACCAGGTTGGCGCCCGCGTAGCACAGGGACGTGAGCATGCCGTCCTCGTACCAGCCCCACATCTCGCCGCCGAGGCGCCAGGGGTCGAGCCCGGCGATCTGCACCCGGGACGTCACGAAGGCGTTCGCGACCGGCTCGCGGTCGAGGACGGCGAGCGCGGCGTCCAGGTCACTCGGTTCGAGCACCCGAGAGGTGGTCTGGGTCAACACGTACGGGGCCTCACCCTGGGGTTCTGCTGATCTCCAGACTGTACCTGGCGAAACCAGGAGGCGCCGCCCCCGTGGGAGCGGCGCCGGGATCCGGCTGGGTTCAGCCCGCGACCGAGACCGACGGCTCGCCGGAGGCGATGCCCTCGGCCTCCATCTGCTCGGCCAGCTTCATGGCCTCCTCGATGAGGGTTTCCACGATCTTGGACTCGGGGACGGTCTTGATGACCTCGCCCTTGACGAAGATCTGGCCCTTGCCGTTGCCGGAGGCGACGCCGAGGTCGGCCTCGCGGGCCTCGCCGGGGCCGTTGACGACGCAGCCCATGACGGCGACGCGGAGGGGGACCTCCATGCCGGTCAGGCCGGCGGTGACCTCTTCGGCGAGCTTGTAGACGTCGACCTGGGCGCGGCCGCAGGACGGGCAGGAGACGATCTCCAGGCCGCGCTGGCGCAGGTTCAGCGACTCCAGGATCTGGATGCCGACCTTGACCTCCTCGACGGGGGGCGCGGAGAGGGAGACGCGGATGGTGTCGCCGATGCCCTGGGAGAGCAGGGCGCCGAAGGCGACGGCCGACTTGATGGTGCCCTGGAACGCCGGGCCGGCCTCGGTCACGCCGAGGTGCAGCGGGTAGTCGCACTGCTCGGCGAGCTGGCGGTAGGCCTCGATCATCACGACCGGGTCGTTGTGCTTGACCGAGATCTTGATGTCGCGGAAGTCGTGCTCCTCGAAGAGGGAGGCCTCCCACAGGGCGCTCTCGACCAGGGCCTCGGGGGTCGCCTTGCCGTACTTCTGGAGCAGGCGGCGGTCGAGGGAGCCGGCGTTGACACCGATGCGGATCGGCGTGCCGTGCTCCTTGGCGGCCTTGGCGATCTCCCTGACCTTGTCGTCGAACTGCTTGATGTTGCCGGGGTTGACGCGGACGGCGGCGCAGCCGGCCTCGATGGCGGCGAAGACGTACTTCGGCTGGAAGTGGATGTCCGCGATGACCGGGATCTGCGACTTGCGGGCGATGGTCGCGAGGGCGTCGGCGTCGTCCTGGGTGGGGCAGGCGACGCGGACGATCTGGCAGCCGGACGCGGTCAGCTCGGCGATCTGCTGGAGGGTGGCGCCGATGTCGGACGTACGGGTCGTGGTCATCGACTGGACCGAGACGGGCGCGTCTCCGCCGACCGCCACGGATCCGACCTGGATCTGCCGGCTCTTCCGGCGCTCGGCGAGCTTGGTCGGAACGGACGGCATGCCGAGAGAAATCGCAGTCATCTGCTGTGCAACCCCAAGTCGTGGATCAAGGTCCGGTCCCGTGGACGGCGGGCTCCAGGCTTCGAGGTTACGGCACCGGCCCCGGCGCCAGCACATCCCACCCGGTAAACCCACTCAATGGAAGGCGACCCGGAACTCGGGGTTCCGGGCCGCCTGGAACGTCGGATGGCTAGGAGATTTTCACCGGGTTAACCACGTCCGCGATCAGCACCAGGACGGTGAAGCAGACGAAGATCCCGGCCACCACGTAGGCCACCGGCATCAGCTTGGCCACGTCGAACGGACCGGGGTCCGGCCGGCGCAGCACCCGGGCCACGTTCCGCCGCAGGGACTCCCACAGGGCGCCCGCGATGTGCCCGCCGTCGAGCGGGAGCAGCGGGAGCATGTTGAACAGGAACAGGGAGAGGTTGAAGCCGGCGAGCACGAACACGAACATGGCGACCTGCTGCGAGGCCGGGATGTCCAGGGTGGCGATGTCACCGGTGATCCGGGCCGCGCCGACGATGCCCATCGGGGAGTCCGGCTCGCGCGGGCCGTTGCCGAAGGCCGCGTCCCACAGGGCCGGGATCTTGCCGGGCAGGGCGACCAGCGAGTCGACGGCGTCGCCGACCCGGTCGGTCATCCAGGTGACGGAGTCGCCGAAGTTCTGCTGGACGACGCCGGTGGCGGCGCTGAAGCCGAGGAAGCCGGCCTCCACGTACTTGCCCTGGACGTAGGTGCCGCTGGAGTCCTTCTTGGCGACCTGGTTGGTGGCGATCTTCGCGTGCAGGGTCAGCTCCTGACCCTTGCGCTCGACGACGATCGGCACGGTCTTGCCCGCGCTGTCCCGGATGAGGTCGGACAGCGTGTTCCAGTCCTTGGTCGGCGTGCCGTCGAAGGAGACGATCTTGTCGCCGTTCTTCATGCCGGCGGCCTGGGCCGGGGACGGGGCGTCGGACTTCTTGCAGCTGTCGCGGTGCTCGCTCTGCGCGATGACGCAGGGCGAGACCGAGGCGACCGTGGTGGTCTGCTGCTGGATGCCGAAGCCCATCAGCACGGTGAGGAACAGGCCGATCGCGAGCACCAGGTTCATGAACGGGCCCGCGAACATGACGATGACCCGCTTCCACGGCTTGCGCGTGTAGAACATGCGCGTCTCGTCACCCGGCTTGAGCTCCTCGAAGGCCGCCGAGCGGGCGTCCTCGATCATGCCGCGCCACGGGGAGGTGGAGCGGGCGGAGATCCGGCCGGCGTCGTCGGGCGGGAACATGCCGATCATGCGGATGTAGCCGCCGAGCGGGATCGCCTTGATGCCGTACTCGGTCTCGCCCTTGTGCCGCGACCAGACGGTCGGGCCGAAGCCGACCATGTACTGCGGGACGCGGATGCCGAAGAGCTTGGCCGTGGACAGGTGCCCCAGCTCGTGCCAGGCGATCGAGACGAGCAGGCCGACCGCGAAGACCACTATGCCGAGGATGAACATCAAGGTCGTCATGCACGCGCCTCCGCGGTTGCCGTCCGGTCTGTCAGTTCGCGGGCCCGGGCCCGTGCCCAGGTCTCCGCTTCGAGGACGTCCGACACGGTGAGTGAAGTTCCC
The DNA here is from genome assembly GCF_002242805.1 of Streptomyces diastatochromogenes. Classification (GTDB taxonomy): domain Bacteria; phylum Actinomycetota; class Actinomycetes; order Streptomycetales; family Streptomycetaceae; genus Streptomyces; species Streptomyces diastatochromogenes. The sequence continues at coordinate 70,949 of NZ_MCGQ01000039.1, forward strand.
GTGACCGGGGTGCCGTGCTCCTCGACCACCCGGGTGACGGTCTCCATGATGCCGTTGAAGGGCAGTGCGCCGGTGCGGAAGGCCTCGACACACTCCTCGTTGGCCGCATTGAACACCGCCGGGGCGGTGCCCGCGAGCTGCCCCACGTGCCGGGCGAGGTTCACCGAGGGGAAGGCCTCGTTGTCCAGCGGGAAGAACTCCCAGGTGGAGGCCTTGCTCCAGTCGAAGGCGGGCGCCGCGTCGGGAACGCGTTCGGGCCAGCCCAGACCGATGGCGATCGGCCCGCGCATGTCGGGGGGCGTCGCCTGGGCGATCGTGGATCCGTCGGTGAACTCGACCATCGAGTGAACATACGACTGGGGATGCACGACGACCTCAATGCGGTCGAAGGGAATGTCGTAGAGCAGGTGCGCCTCGATGACTTCCAGGCCCTTGTTGACGAGGGTCGCCGAGTTGATCGTGATCACCGGGCCCATCGCCCAGGTGGGGTGCGCCAGGGCGTCCTCGACGGTGACGTGCGCCAGCTCGGCCTTGCTGCGTCCGCGGAAGGGGCCGCCGGAGGCGGTGACGACCAGCTTGCGCACGTCGGCGCGGGTGCCGGCGGCGAGCGCCTGGAAGAGCGCGGCGTGCTCGGAGTCGACCGGGATGATCTGCCCGGGCTTGGCGAGCGCCTTGACCAGCGGGCCGCCGACGATCAGCGACTCCTTGTTGGCGAGCGCGAGGGTGCGGCCGGCCTCCAGGGCGGCGAGGGTGGGCGCGAGGCCGATGGACCCGGTGATGCCGTTGAGCACCGTGTGGCAGTCGGAGGCGGCGACCTGGGTCGCCGCGTCCGGTCCGGCGAGGATCTCGGGGAGCTGCTCCCCGGCGCCGTACCGCTCGGTCAGCGCCTCGCGCAGGGCCGGTACGGCGTCCTCGCGGGCGACCGCCACGGTGCGCACCCGCAGGCGGTGCGCCTGCTCGGCGAGCAGGGCCGTGCGGGCGCCGTTCGCGGAGAGGGCGGTGACCCGGAAGCGGTCGGGGTTGCGCAGCACGAGGTCGATGGCCTGGGTTCCGATGGACCCGGTGGAGCCGAGGATCACCACGTCCTTCGGGCCGTCGGCCGCGAGGGGGTCGTAGACGAGGTGCGGATCGGCGAGGGGTGCCGGACTGGCGGGACTGTCGGTCATCCCCCCATTGTGGCCGCAAGCCGCGGGCGGGCGGACAGGGCATCCCTCGGGCGGGTGCGTTAACAGCTTTCGTCGCCCGATGGAGCGTTTTTCCGCTTGTGAAGTCCGAGTGAAGATCATGTGATAACACTTCAGTCGGGCCGGTGGACGACCGGTCCGGGTACGACTTCGCGGACGACATCCTTGGGGGGATCTCTCCATGCGTACTGTGCGCATACGCGCCGCCCTGCCCGCTCTCGCGGGCGCGGCCCTGCTCATCGGAACCCTGCTCAGCTCCCCGGCCCAGGCGGCCGGGGGCGTGCACATCCACCACGTCTGGTTCGACAGCCCGGGCCGGGACGACCGCTCCAACACGAGCCTCAACGCCGAGTGGGTGCAGATCAAGAACGGCGGCAGCTCGGCCGTCTCGCTCAAGGGCTGGGTCCTGAAGGACGCCTCGAACCACAAGTACGTCTTCCCGGACGTCAAGATCGGCGCCGGGAAGTACATGAAGATCCGTACCGGCAGCGGCTCGGACACCGCGTCGACCAAGTACCAGGGCCGCCGTGCCTACGTCTGGAACAACGACAAGGACACGGCCACGCTGACCAAGGCGAGCGGCACCAAGGTCGACTCCTGCTCCTGGACGACGCGGGATCCGAGCGACAAGTACTGCTAGCCCCCGAACGGGCGGCGGGCGTTCTCACGCTCGCTCGGGCCCGGGGTCGCGTCGGCGATCCACGGGCCCTCGCCCGAGGGGTCGACGATGCCTTCCTCCAGCCACTCGTAGGCCCCGCCGAGCACTCCCTTGACCACCTTGCGGTCGAGGTCGTCGGTGTTGGCCCACAGACGGTTGAAGAGTTCCTCGACCCGGAGCCGGGACTGGCGGCAGAAGGCGTCGGCGAGCTGGTAGGCCTCGCGGCCGTGCTCGCCCTCGCCGCGCAGCCGCTCGGCGCGCACACAGGCCGCGCTCATCGCGAACAGCTCGGCGCCGATGTCCACGATCCGGCCGAGGAAGCCCTGCTTGGTCTCCATCCGGCCCTGCCAGCGGGACATGGCGTAGAAGGTGGAGCGGGCCAGCTTGCGGGCGTGCCGCTCGACGTAGCGCAGATGGCCGGAGAGGTCGGTCTCGCGCTTGAACGCGTGGTACGAGGAGGGCAGTTGGCCGGGTCCGGCGACCAGCTTCGGCAGCCACTTGGCGTAGAAGACGCCCGCGTTGGCGCCCGCTTTCGCCTTGTCCGACAGGGACTTGTCGGGGTCGATGAGGTCGCCGGCGACCGAGAGGTGGGCGTCGACGGCCTCGCGGGCGATCAGCAGGTGCATGATCTCCGTCGAGCCCTCGAAGATGCGGTTGATGCGCAGGTCGCGCAGGATCTGCTCGGCCGGGACGGACCGCTCGCCGCGCGCCTTCAGGGACTCGGCCGTCTCGTAGCCGCGACCGCCGCGGATCTGGACCAGTTCGTCGGCCATCAGCCAGGCCATCTCGGAGCCGTAGAGCTTGGCGAGGGCGGCCTCGATACGGATGTCGTTGCGGTCCTCGTCGGCCATCTGCGAGGACAGGTCGAGGACGGCCTCCAGGGCGAAGGTCGTGGCCGCGATGAAGCTGATCTTGGAGCCGACGGCCTCGTGCAGCGCGACCGGCTTGCCCCACTGCTCGCGTTCCGCCGCCCACTCACGGGCGATCTTGAGGCACCACTTGCCGGCGCCGGCGCACATCGCGGGCAGCGACAGCCGGCCGGTGTTGAGGGTGGTGAGCGCGATCTTCAGGCCCGCGCCCTCGGGACCGATGCGGTTGGCGGCCGGGACCCGGACCTGGTGGAAGCGGGTGACGCCGTTCTCGATGCCGCGCAGGCCCATGAAGGCGTTGCGGTTCTCCACGGTGATGCCCTCGGCGGCCGCCTCCACCACGAAGGCGGTGATGCCGCCCTTGTGCCCCTCGGACTTCGGCACGCGGGCCATGACGACGAGCAGATCGGCGACCACCCCGTTGGTGGTCCACAGCTTCACCCCGTCGAGGACGTAGTCGTCGCCGTCCGGGACGGCCGTCGTCGCGAGGCGGGCCGGGTCGGAGCCGACGTCCGGCTCGGTGAGCAGGAAGGCGGAGATGTCGGTGCGGGCGCAGCGGGGCAGGAAGGCGTCCTTCTGCTCCTGGGTGCCGAAGAGCTTCAGCGGCTGGGGTACGCCGATCGACTGGTGGGCGGAGAGCAGGGCGCCGACCGCGGGGCTCGCGGAGCCGACCAGGGCGAGGGCCTTGTTGTAGTACAGCTGGGTGAGGCCGAGACCGTCGTACTTGGGGTCGATCTTCATGCCGAGCGCGCCGAGTTCCTTCAGGCCGGCGACGACCTCGTCGGGGATGCGGGCCTCGCGCTCGATCCGGGCCGAGTCGATCGTCGTCTCGCAGAAGACGCGCAGCTTGGCGAGGAACTCCTCGCCGCGGCGCACGCTCTCGGCCTCCGGGAGCGGATGGGGATGGATGAGGTCGAGCCGGAAGCGCCCGAGGAACAGTTCCTTGGCGAAACTGGGCTTGCGCCAGTCCTGCTCGCGGGCGGCCTCCGCCACCTGCCGGGCCTCGCGCTCGGTGACGTTGGTGCGTTGGGTGGTGGGGGCGGACATGAGGCTCACCTCGCCGCAATAGGGATGTTGAGGACC
>NZ_MCGQ01000040.1 GCF_002242805.1 Streptomyces diastatochromogenes
GGGTGGGCATAGGCCGGGGGTCTGGGGGCGGAGCCCCCAGGGGGTCAGCGCAGGTAGTCCTCGGCGATGGCCGCGGCGACGCGTTCCAGGATCGGGCCGGCGTCCGCGATGCACTTGGCGACGTCGGGCTCGACCGAGGTGAGGGGGTAGGCCCGCCCGATACCGGCCCGCAGCAACGCCTCCTCCGGGAGGGCGAGCCGCCCGCACACCGCGACGACCTCCTTGCCCGCGGCCCGGGCGGCGGCGGCGACCCCTGCGGGTGCCTTGCCGTGGAGGGTCTGCTCGTCGAGGGAACCCTCACCGGTGATCACCAGCGAAGCCCGCTCCAGCGCCGGTGCGAAGCCCAGCACGTCCAGCATGACCTCGATGCCGGGCCGGAAGCGGGCGCCCAGGAGCAGGGCGCCGTACCCGATACCGCCGGCGGCACCCGCGCCGGGCGCCGCCGCGTGCTCGGCGGCACGCGACCCCACGGCCGCCTCCAGGACCTTGGCGAAGTGGGCGAGCGCCGCGTCCAGCGTCGCCACGTCGTCCGGTGAGGCCCCCTTCTGCGGGCCGTACACCGCGGGCGCGCCCTTCGGCCCGGTCAGCGGATTGTCGACGTCGCTGGCGAGCACCAGCTCCACGGAGGACAGGCGCGGGTCCAGGCCGGACAGGTCCGCGCGGGCCAGTTCGGCGAGACCGCCGCCGCCCGGCGGGACCGGATCCCCGTCCTCGTCCAGGAAGCGGGCGCCCAGCGCCGACAGCATCCCGGCACCGCCGTCCGTCGTGGCGCTCCCGCCGACGCCGAACACGATCGTCCGGGCGCCCGCGTCCAGCGCGGCCCGCAGCAGCTCCCCGGAGCCGTACGTGGAGGCGGTCAGCGGCGCGAAGACACCGGCGGGCAGCCGCTGCAGCCCGCTCGCCTCGGCCATCTCCACGACCGCGGTATCGCCGCGCAGCGCGAACGCCGCCGTGACCTCCTGGCCCAGCGGCCCGGCCACCCGGATCTCGCGCCGCTCGAAGCCGGCCGCGACCGCCGCGTCGACGGTGCCGTCGCCGCCGTCGGCCACGGGCAGCGCCTCGACCTCGACGCCGGGCACGACCCGGCGCAGCCCGGCCGTCACCCGCTCGGCGACCTGCACGGCCGTCAGCGAGCCCTTGAACTTGTCCGCGGCGATGAGCACCCTGCGGGTCTCGTTCACTGCAGCGTCCGCCACCTTGCTTTCCCCTTGCTCTCCGGGCCCTGCGCACGTCAGGGCCAGTCGCGCCGCTGCGACCTTAACCGGAGGACACCCCCGCCGTCATGCACCGACCGAACCCTGAGCAGCCCCTGGGAGCCGGCGGGGAAAACGGGTAGACCCCAGCCATGAGCAATCAGGGCACCGCGGCGGACCTCGCCGACCGCATCCACGGGGGCTGGCTGGGCCGGATCGCGGGCAACATGCTCGGCAAACCGGTCGAGCAGGGCGAGGTGTGGACCCGCGAGCGCATCGACCGCTATCTGCGGCAGGCCGCCGCCCTGCCGCTCACCGACTACCTGCCCGAGCCCGCCGACGCGGCCGACGGCGCCGTACTGCGCCCGGAGTGGCGCCAGTGCGTGCGCGGCCGTATCCACGGCAGCTGCCGCGACGACGACGTCGACTACGCCATCCTCGGCGTGGACCTGCTGGAAACCCACGGCTTCGACTTCAGTACCGAGCAGGTCGGCGACCTGTGGCTGCTCAGGCTGCCGTACCTGCAGACCTTCACCGCGGAACGGGCGGCGTACCGCAACCTCGCGAACGGTCTGAAGCCGCCGCTGACGGCGACGTACGACAACCCGTACCAGGAGTGGATCGGTGCGCTGATCCGCGCCGACGTCTACGGCTGGACCTGCCCCGGCGACCCGCCCCGCGCCGCCTCGCTGGCCCGCCGGGACGCCGTGCTCTCGCACACCGGCAACGGTGTCTACGGCGCGATGTTCGCGGCCGCGCTGATCTCGGCGGCCTTCACCGCGCCGGGTGTGCGGGAGGCGCTGGACACCGCGCTCGCCGTGATCCCGGCGAGCAGCCGCCTCGCCCGTACCGTGCGCCGGGTCGTGTCCCTGCACGAGACCCGTCTGCCCTGGGAGGAGACGCTGGCCACGGTGTCCGCGGAGACGGCCGGCCTCGGCTGGATCCACACCGTCCCGAACGCGGCCGTCCTCACGGCCGGGCTGCTCTACGGCGACGGCGACTTCACCCGGACCATCGCCCTCACCGTCCGCGGCGGCCTGGACACCGACTCCAACGGCGCCACGGCCGGCTCGGTGGCCGGGGTGATCACCGGCGCGGCGGCCATCCCGGCCCAGTGGAAGGACCCGCTGGAGGACACGGTGCGGAGCGCGGTGTTCGGGTTCGACGGCGTACGGATCAGTGCGCTGGCCGAGCGCACCCTGCGCCTGGTGTCACCGGCGCCGTAGCCGTCCGGCACTTGGCTACGCTTCCCGGGTGACCACGACAGACGACTTCGCCACGTACATCGCGAGCCTCCCCCGTGTCCTCGCCGGTGCCGGCGCGCTCTTCCGGGACGACAAGGGGCGCGTGCTGCTCGTCGAGCCCAACTACCGTGAGGGCTGGGCCCTTCCTGGCGGCACGATCGAATCGGACGACGGCGAGACGCCCCGCCAGGGGGCGCGCCGCGAGACGCTCGAGGAGATCGGCCTGGACCGGGAGCTGGGCGGGCTCCTGGCGGTGGACTGGGTGTGCGGCCCGGGCCGGCCGCCGCTGGTGGCGTACCTGTACGACGGGGGTGTCCTGCCCGAGGCCGACTTCAAGGCCATCCGGCTGCAGGAGGAGGAGCTGCTGTCCTGGCGCCTGGTGCCCCGCGAGGAGATCCCCGACTATCTGCCCGACGCCCTCGGCCGCCGCGTCCTGGCCGCGCTGGACGTCCTGGCCCAGGGCGCGGGCACGGTGGAGCTGGAGAACGGCCATCCGGTGGCCTAGGGGACGGAGCAGCTGAGCCGGCCGGGCATCACCCAGCTGGTGACCCGGCTCGAACGGGAGGGACTCGTGGACCATCGCCGCGGCATACGCCTGGTCCTCGCCGTACCCCTGACCCTGCTCACCCTCACCGCCGCGTTCTTCTGCTGGACCGCGCTGACCATCCGCCCCTCGGGCCCCTGGGACGACGAGGCGTACGCCGGGATCGTCCTGTCCTGCGTCCTGGCCCTCACTGCCACGGCCGCCGTGCTGCTCCTGCGGCTGCTGCCGTCGGTACGGCAATTCGTGGGGTGGGGCTGGGTGACGCCGGCGCTGGCCCTGGGGGTCGTGGCGGCGGTGCGGTGGGCCGGGGTCGGCCGAAACGTGTGGGCCTGAGGGATGCGGGGCGACCCGCCCGAGCGGCACCGGCTCCCCTGGCCGACCGATATCCGTTCGCGGCCCCCGCCCCGCCCGGCCTACCCTCGACCGCATGAGCAAGCCCCTCGTCGCCGTGCTCAGCGGGGCCGGCATCTCCACCGACTCCGGTATTCCGGACTACCGCGGGCCCAACGGGCTGTGGCGGCGGGACCCGGAGGCCGAGAAGCTGGTCACCTACGAGTACTACATGAACGATCCGGAGATCCGGCGGCGCTCGTGGCAGATGCGGCGCAAGAACCGGACGCTGCACGCCGAGCCCAACGCCGCGCACCTGGCCATCGCGGAGCTGGAGAGGTCCGGGGTCCCGGTGCGGGTGATCACGCAGAACGTGGACGGACTGCACCAGCTGGCCGGGCTGCCCGCCCGCAAGGTCCTGGAGCTGCACGGCACCGCACGCAGTGTCGTCTGTACGAAGTGTCACGCCCGCGGTCCGATGGAGGACGCGCTGGCCCGGGTCGAGGCCGGTGAGGAGGATCCGCCGTGCCTGGAGTGCGGCGGGATCCTGAAGTCGGCGACCGTGATGTTCGGCCAGCGGCTCGACCCGGTCGTCCTCGGCGAGGCCCTCGCCATCACCAAGGCCTGCCAGGTGTTCATCGCGGTCGGCACCAGCCTGCAGGTCCAGCCCGCCGCCGGACTCGCCGGCGTCGCCGCCGACAACGGCGCCCGCCTGATCATCGTGAACGCCGAGCCGACGCCGTACGACGAACTCGCCGACGAGGTCGTACGGGAACCGATCGGCACGGCACTGCCGAAGCTGCTGCGCCGCTTGGGCGAGGGGGACCAGGACCGGTCCGGCTGAGCGGCCCGGGCCGCTGGAACAGGGCCGTCCCCCGCCTAGAACAGGGCCGTCTTGCGCTCGAAGTCCAGCAGGCGGCGCTTGCGGTCCAGGCCGCCGCCGTAGCCGGTGAGGTCGCCGCCCGCGCCGATGACGCGGTGGCAGGGCACGATGATGCCGATCGGGTTCTTGCCGTTGGCGAGGCCGACCGCGCGGGAGGCCCTGGGGTTGCCGAGGGCCTCGGCGAGTTCGCCGTAGGAGCGGGTCTCGCCGTACGGGATGCGGGTCAGCTGGTCCCAGACGCCGCGCTGGAACGGGGTGCCGTGCAGCCGGAGTTCGAGGGTGAACTCCGTCAACTCGCCCGCGAAGTAGGCAGCCAGCTGCTCGACGGCCTCGGTGAACGGGGTGTCGTCGGGCGCGCCGAAGGTCTCCTCCGGCGGGCGGTGGCGCTGGTCGGTCATGTAGAGGCCGCACAGGACGCCGTCGTCGGCGACGAGGGTGAGGGGGCCGTAGGGGCTGTCGATGACGGTGTGCTGTTTCGTCTCGCTCATGTCGCTCATCTCGCGGAGATCCTTATACGGGCAGGAAGTTGATCGGGTGGCTGTCCGTGGCCCACAGATACTGGACCGCGTAGGCCCGCCAGGGCCGCCAGGCCTCGGCGCGGGCGGTGAGCGCGGCCGGGGTGGCGGGCAGGCCCAACTCCCCTGCGGCGCGGCGGATTCCGAGGTCGGTGGCGAGGAAGGCGTCGGGGTCGCCGAGGGCGCGCATGGCGATGACGTCGACCGTCCAGGGTCCGAAGCCGGGCAGCTCCAGGAGCCGGGCGCGGGTCTCCGCCCAGTCGGAATCCACTCCCAAGTGGATCGTTCCGTCGGCGAGTTGACCGACGAGGGTGGTGAACGTGGTGCGCCGGGTGCGGGGCATCGCCAGGGTCTCGGGGTCCACGGCGGCCAGCGCCTCGGGGGACGGGAACAGGTGGGTGAGTCCGCCCTCGGGGTCGTCCAGGGGCTTGCCGTGGGCGGTGACCAGACGGGCCGCGTGGGTGCGCGCTGCGGCCGTGGAGACCTGCTGCCCGAGCACGGCCCGGACGGCGAACTCGGCCTCGTCGACCGTGCGCGGCACCCGGCGGCCCGGCGCCTTGTCGACCAGGGGCGCGAGGAACGGGTCGGTGCGCAGGTGGTCGTCGACCGCCACCGGGTCCGCGTCCAGGTCGAGCATGCGCCGGCAGCGGCTGGTGGCCACGGTCAGATCCCGCAGGTCGCTGAGGGTGAGCCGGCAGGCGATGTGGTCGGGTTTCGGGGTGAGCGCGACGATTCCGTGTCCATACGGCAGCCGCAGCGTGCGCCGGTAGGCGCCGTCCCGCCACTCCTCCACGCCCGGTACGGCCGTGGCGGCCAGGTGGCCGAAGAGGTTGTCGGGGTTGAGCGGGGCGCGGAACGGCAGCCGCAGCACGAGCGTCCCGGGGGTGCCCGGGGCACTGGTCCGGCCCTTCGGCGCCCGGGCGCGCAGCTCGCTCGGGGAGAGGGCGAAGACCTCGCGGACGGTGTCGTTGAAGGTACGGATGGAGGAGAAGCCGGCCGCGAAGGCGATCTCCGCCATGGGCAGCGGGGTCGTCTCGACGAGCAGCCGGGCGGTCTGGGCGCGCTGGGCTCGGGCGAGGGCGAGGGGTCCGGCGCCCAGCTCGGCGAGGAGTTGCCGCTCCACCTGCCGGGTGCTGTAGCCGAGCCGGGCGGCCAGCCCGGGCACGCCCTCGCGGTCCACGACCCCGTCGGCGATCAGCCGCATGGCCCGGGCCACCAGGTCGGCGCGCTGGTTCCACTCCGGGGAGCCGGGGCTGGTGTCGGGGCGGCAGCGTTTGCAGGCCCGGAAGCCGGCCTGCTGGCAGGCGGCCGCGCTCGGGTAGAAGGTCATGTTCTCCGCCTTGGGCGGGACGACCGGGCAGCTGGGCCGGCAGTAGATGCGGGTGGTCAGGACGGCCGTGAAGAACCACCCGTCGAATCGCGCGTCCTTGGACTGCACGGCGCGTACGCAGTGCTCCCGGTCGAAGTGCGTCCCTGTCTGCATGCGTCCAGCATCGACCAGTGTCCGGGTCGTCCGCTGGCGAGAATCCGACATGTACCTGGCGGTGACCAGGGATCGCCGGGAGCCACGCGGGCCCTGGCTACGATGCCGCCATGGGCCACGGAGCCGTCACTCCCGCACCCGGTGACGCCTCCGCACACCCGGAAGGCGGGTCCCGGGCCCGGATGTGGCCGCTGTACGCCGCCGGTTTCACCACCGCGTTCGGCGCGCACGGGGTCGCCGCGAGCCTCGGGGCGCGCTCGGCGGACGCGGTCACCTCGCTGCTGGTGCTGGGCGGCCTGCTCGCGCTGTACGACGGCGCGGAGGTGCTGCTGAAACCGGTGTTCGGTACGCTGGCCGACCAGGTGGGGGCGCGCCCGGTGCTGCTCGGCGGGCTGGCCGCGTTCGCCGCCGCCTCCGCGCTGTACTCCGTCGCGGGCAGTCCCGGCTGGCTGTGGGCGGCCCGCCTGGGCCAGGGGGCCGCCGCCTCCGCCTTCTCCCCCGCCGCCTCGGCACTGGTCGCCCGGCTCAACCCGGGGGCCCGGCACGGGCGGGCGTTCGGGAGCTACGGCTTCTGCAAGTCCCTCGGCTACACGCTCGGCCCGCTGCTCGGCGGAGTGCTGGTGTGGGCCGGCGGGCTGCGGCTGCTGTTCGCGGTGCTGGCGGTGCTGGCCGCGGTGGTGGCGGGCTGGGCGCTGGCCGCCGTACCGCGCGTGCCGCCGCTCCCCCGGCGCCGGCAGACCCTGCTGGACCTCGGGCGGCGGCTGGCCGACCCGGTGTTCCTGGTGCCGACGGCCGCGCTCGCCGGGGCGACGGCCGCGCTGTCGGCCGGGGTGGGCTTCCTGCCGGTGTCGGGCGCGGCGGCGGGCCTGGGCACGGTGGCCACGGGGGCGGCGGTGTCCGTACTGGCGGCCTGTGGTGCGGTCGTCCAGCCGCGCGCCGGGCGGGCGCTGGACGCCGGACGCCTCGGCCTGCGCACCGGTCTCGTCTGCGGTCTGCTGCTCGCGGCGGCGGGGCTGGCCGCGGCGATGCTGCCCGGCCTCACCGGCATCCTCCTCGCCGCGGCCCTGATCGGCACCGGCACCGGTCTGATCACCCCGCTGGGCTTCGCGGCCCTCGCCTCGGGCACGCCCGCCGAGCGGCTGGGCCAGACCATGGGCGCGGCGGAGCTGGGCCGTGAACTGGGTGATGCGGGTGGGCCGTTGCTGGTCGCGGTGGTTGCCTCGGCCACGACCCTGGCGTACGGCTTCGGAGCGCTTGCGGTGGTTGTGGCCGCGGGGCCCGCCGTTGCCGCGGGTGTGGCGTTCAGGGGCAGACGTAGGTGAAGCCCGCCTTCGCCTCCATCGGGGTCCGCTGGTGCGCGATCCGCAGCCGGGCGGTGCCGCGGAAACGGCCGGGGCCGCGGACCGTCCAGCGCAGGTGCACCCGGAGCCGGCGCTCACCCTTGTGGGCGGTGCGGACCAGCTCGCCCGAGTCCTGGCCGTCCCCGCGCAGCCATCGGTAGGTGACGGGTCCTGCCTGTCCGTCGGTGGTGACGACACCGACCAGATCGGCCGTCTGGCCGCAGTGCAGGGTCCCTGCGGGGGCCTGGACCTGGACGGCGACGACCGCGGGGGCGGGGGTGGGGCGCAGTAGCAGCCAGAGCAGGACGGCGGCTGTCGCCACGACCGCGGTGCTGATGAGCCAGCCTCGGCGTCTTCGACGCGGGGGCTGCGCCGCGGGTACGGGGACTTCGCGCCACCGGGCTCGCAGCGCGTGCTGTTCGTCGGCGGGGATCCCGGGGCCGAACCGGAGCAGGATCTCGCCGGAGTCCTCACCGGGGGGTGCCGGGGGCGAGGTGACGCGGTGGCGCTTGCCGAGGATGGTGGCCTGGGTGTCCGGGGGTGTCATGTCGGGTGCGGGTGCGGGTGCGTTGTGGGGCACCCGGCCTTCGGCCGGGTATGGGTTCCCACCCGCACCACCCGTGCGGCTTTCGTGGTCGGGTGCGGGTGGCCCCTGTGGGGCG